>NZ_QBKP01000003.1 GCF_003054195.1 Gemmobacter caeni | reverse complement strand
GTCTTGCCATGGTCTTCTCCTCGCTCGCAGCATCATGCTGCTGTTACGCGGAAAATCCACTTATCCCGGCTGTTCAGGTTCCCGCAGCCACCTCTATCGGCAATATCGGTAACTTCGCTGGCAACATGGGTGAGGGCAACACCTCCGGTGATATCGCATTGACAGATGCGAGTATTTGCGAAGTGCGCAATACGATGCAACAGCTGCGCGATGCCGCCCCACAATTAGTGGATGCCGGGGCTCGCTCGGACCTTGCGGAGACTATCGACGCAGTAATTGTTGAAACAGAGAAACCAGCGCCCAACAGGACTGCCCTTAGGGGGCTGGTTCAGGATGTGCGTACTGCTTTGACCGGGGCTGCCGGCAATCTCACGGCAGAGGGGGCTATCGCGCTGGTGGGCGGTCTTCTAAAGCTGCTCGGAGGCGGCTGACGCCCGCCGCCTCCTATTGTTCAATGAATGGTGGGACTCGGGAGGTTCACCCACCCGAGGTCCGTGGTTGCGCAGAACCAGCCAAAGGCCCGGATCACGTCCCGGGAGTGGCGCTGGATCAGGTGCGGCGGGGCGTCTTCCGGGTGGCGCACCGCGTCCACCCACGTCTCCGGGGTCTGGCTGTCGTGCCGAATGGAGAGCATCCCCACCAACGCGCCCAAGGTGGCACGGGATACCCCGTAGAGCCGGGCGAACCGGCACACGTCAGGCGGGGTCGGCCAGCGGTCGGGGTTCGTCTCCTCCGCCCAAGTCAGCAGCGCCATGTGCGCCTGCTGGACCCGGCGGGGGAACAGGTCCGGATATGCGCTTGCGATCACCTCCGGCTGCATCACGCCCCCCGTGCCGGGCCGCTGTAGGCATCGCCCACGACAGTCCCTTGGATTAGGGCCGGGGCAAAGCCACCGGCGGCAGCGGTCGCCACCTCGGTCGCATCGTACCCGGCGAAGGGCGTGTTCAGGCGGGGCGCAAGGGCGTTGGCTGCGGCGATGGCGGCGGCTGCGTCTGCGGCCTCGACCAGAGCGCCGTGCATCCCGGCGGGGTTCTTCAGGTGGTCCGCACCCTTCGGGCGGCTTACAAGGTAGAGCGGCATCAGTTGGCCTCCTTCTGGCTCTTGAGTGCGACCTTCACGCGGTCAAGCGGGCTCACCCGCCCGCGCTCAAACTCGCGGTTGGCGACGATTGCCCGCTGGGCAGCGGCGCGGATGGTCTCGATGGCGGCTTGCACGGCCCGGGTCTCCTCGCCCACGAGGCGGTCGGCCAAGTCGGCAGGGGAGAAGGGCCGGTCACGCCGGGGCATCCGCTCGCACACCGCACAGAGGGCGGCTCCGAGGACCGCGTTCTTGGTGGCGATGGCGAAGGTGGCGAGGTTCATCAGCTGCGCTGGGCCGGAGCCCGCGAGCTGCGCCTCAAAGTTGGTGCGTTCGGTGGTGCCCAGACCGGCCCGGGCGAGGACGGCCTGCGGCGAGGCAAAGAGCGCGGCGGTGGTGCGGGTGGTGTCCTCCGCCGCCTTCAGCTCCTTCAGCATGTCCCACCGGCGGTCGGTGCTGTTGGTCACGACCTCCTTGCGGGCCTTGGCCTCCGCCTTCCGCGCGGCCTCTGCCTGCGCCTCCGGCGGGAAGTCCGCCCGGGCGAGGCTGTCGGCAGCCTCACGGCCCCGCATGGCGATGCCAGCGGAGAGGGTGTCAATGGTCTGGCCGAACTTCTCAGCGCGGCGGCTCACGACTGCTGCGAAGTCGATCACCTCCGCCTTGCCCATCGGGGGTGCGGTCAGTTCGGGGATTGCGGTGCCTTCGGGGATAGCCGCTGAAATGGTCCAGCATTTTCATTCCGATGCGCCCCCGGCCCGTTTGACATCGGGTCTAAGGGTCGCCAGCGCGGCCGTGTAATGGCTGGTGCTGGCATAGAGGCGCTGTTCAATGAACGCGGCCACGTCAGAGCGGCGATAGCGGATATGGGCTTGGGACGCGGTGCCCAGCTTGGCGAACTTGGGGCCTTGCCCCTTCTGCCGCCACAGTTCCAGCGTGCCCCGCTTGATGCCCAGAAGGGCGGCGGTCTCCGTGCTGGTGAGAAGGTCGTCAGGATGTGCCATATGGCGACTCCGCAGCTTGCCGATGCCGCATGTCGCGGCTGACGGACGGTTGAGCTGTGGTCACCAGCACCGAAGGGGTTCCTCCGGCAGAGTGTCCGTGTCCTGGGGCTTGCGCCTTACTCCAACGGCTGATGTAGCGGCTTACGGCCCCGCTCGGCACGGCACCCGGATAGGGTGCAAGGGGCAGCATTGCACAGCCGTAATGCGTCGGGCAAACGACAAATGCACTCGGATGAAACCCGCCCCGGCAACCGCAGGGGCGGGTTTATGTGGCGACAAACTACCGAACGGCGCGGTTCACCTGAATCTCCACCCGATCATCAAAGCACGACATCGAGACGAAATCGCCCTGCGCAAGATCGAAGGCCGCGATCAGGGTTTCAATCGCCAATTTCTCTTCCGTGGTGGTCGGTCCGAAGTCTTTTGCTTCCTCAGGAACGTAGTAGCCATCGCCCTCTCTAACGACCTGACCAGTGGCCACCAGTTCGTCGAGCGCCTCTTGGATCTCGGATTCAGAATAGTCAAACGTCATGTTCATCAGCCTTTCATGCCAATGCCCATCGCCGCAAATGCATAAAGGGCAAGCGGACGAGCGGGGCTCATCAAACGCCTGCCTTGCGGCTGTTACGTCCGCCTATCGCCGGTGGCTCGCGACACCTGTCGCTTGGGATTGGATACCCCACGGGATAGAAACCTCATGGCATCGCCCGCCGATTCGGTCAAGACTTTGTTTTTGCGAGACAAGTTAACGACCGCTTACTAGATGAAACCGCCGCGCAGCGCCGGGCTACAGCCGCGATCCCGTTTCGCGCCACCCACACGGCGGCGGGTAGCGCACCCCGGCTGCTGCCGGCGATTTTCGGGGGATACGGGGCGATCACGCTGGCCGCACCAGCGGGACCACGTTGCGCCCTGCGGCAACCGCCCCCTTCTGCACAATCCAAGCCCCGATAGCCTCCACCTCGGGGTAAAGCCAACGAAGGTCCGTCAGATCAAGGTAGGCGCGGCTCGTCACGTCCTCTTGGGCTGGCTTGTGCCCGATCAACAGGTCGGTGCGGAACTTCTCGATGCGAAGCTCGCGCTGAGAAATGTTGCTGAACGACTTTCGAAGCCCATGCGCACCCACGACGCGCCCGGCCACCTTGTCCACCAGTTCCAGCGCGCCGCGCGGGTCAACGATGTGCCCACCCTTCCCACGGCTCGGGAAGATATGGTCGTTCCCGTCAACCCGCTTGCAGGCGTCAAGGATTACGGCCGCTGCGGACGACAAGGGGAACCGCGTCGGCTTGCCGACTTTCCGGTCATCCGCGAACCAGTAGCTTTTGGCGGGGTCGTCGCGGTCGATGCACACATCCGACCAGCGCAGGCTGGCGACCTCGGAGCGGCGGGCACCTGTGGTCATCAAGAACAGTACGAAGTTGATCCCGGCCAGAATGTCGCCGTTCCGTGCTGTGGTCCGCGCCTCATGCAGCGCATTCCAGACCTCGCCCACCTTCTCGAAGGGAATGTAGCGGTCGGTGCGATCTCCCGCTGGTGCCCAGTGACGCTTCATCGCGGCCACGGGGTTGCTGGCAATGAGCGGCGACCCGTCGGCAAGCTGGTGCTCGTCGGCGGCGTAGTTCAGCAGGATACGCAAGACGACCATCGCCGAGTTGGCGCTGGCTGGTGCCCCGCCCTTGCGGACCTTCTTCCCCGGCAACCCGTCGCGGGCAAGCTGGGCGTGCCGATCCTTGACCATGTCGCGGGTGATGCTGACTACGGGCTTATCCTGCCAGTCAGCAAAAACCTTCGTGACGTAGAACTCATACCACTTGCGGGTGGACGGCTTGAGCGCGCCGGGTCGGCTGACATAGCTTTCATAGACCTGCATCAACGTGACCCCCTCGGTCACCTTCTGCTGGCGCTCTGCCTCCTGCTGTTTCTTCACCTCGCGCGGGTCAACCCCCATGCGCATCGACCGCAAGTGTTCGCGCGCCACCTCGCGGGCTTGGTCCACGGTGAACACGCCGTAAGGCCCGATGGTGATACGGGCAGCGGTGCCAACCCCGCCGACGCGACCCTGCACGATGAACGTCAGCTTGCGTGTGGGGGTCACGCGCAGGCCGAAGCCCTTCACGTCCGTATCCCAGTGCAGTTCGTCAGCGGGTCCGGGGGTCACTTTGTCGATGTACCCCTTCGTGAGTTTCAGGGGCGGGTGTTTGCGGGTCGGGTCGGGCATGTCGGCAGCTCCTCATAAGCAGATCAACAGCACCAGCGGTCATGCTGCGAAATGCTGCATAGGGCTTATCACATCGGCCAAGCAACTGAAATCGCTATGTTTTCCGTATGCTATAGGGTTGCTTCGGGCTGCATAGGGCTGCGTCGGGTCGCGCTGCTGGATACTGTTAATCAATTGGTCGTAGGTTCGATCCCTACCGCCGGAGCCAAAAATCCCTAGGATTTCAGCTACATACAAAGCCCCCGCAAGGAGGCTTTTGTGGTTCTGAAGGCTGCGGAAGTTAGGCTTAAGGGCCTGCGGTGCCAGGCCAGCAGGATTGATGCCGTCGGGCGCGATCACATCATCTGCGCCGTCCGATGCGGCTGTACGCGCCTCCAGCCTCCGGCCCCTCGCGCAAGATGCCCCGGAGGACTCCCTGCGCCCATCGGCCCACGGGGTTGCCGGGGCAGTCCGGCGAGCTGTGCGTCAGAACAGGCTGCCCTGATCCGGCCCCTCCTCGCGGGGACGGGGCTTGCGGGGGGTGCGCAGGGGGCCTTCGGCGGATGGCGCCACGGAGGTGCCGGGGCCGGTCGTGACGCGGCCGTCGCGGAACTCGATCTCCAGCGCGGCGGCCTCGCGGGCAAGTTCGGCACTGGTGATGACGGCGCCTCCGGCCCGTACGACGGCATAGCCCCGCGCCAGTGTCGCCTGATAGCCCAGCGTCTTCCGCATCCGCTCCAGCCCGTCCAGCCGTTCTGTGGCGCGGGCCAACCGTTGTGCAGGTGCGGTTTCCAGTCGGCTTGCCAGAACGCCCAGACGATCCCGGTCGCGGGCAATCTGGGTTTTGGCTCCGGACAGCAGACGCGCCAGCGCGGGCGCGAGCCGTGAGGCCCATTTATCGAGGCCCGCATGGCTGCGCTCCTGCCGCCGCTCCATTCCCGTATCCGCGCGGGCGGTCAGCACCTGCAGCCGCTCGGCCCGGCCCGCGATCAGGGCGCGCAGCGCCTCGGGACGCAGGCGCCCGGCACGCGCCTCGTAGGCGCCACGCTTGCGGGTGACCATCAGCCCCAACGCGCCGCCCAGCCGTTGCACCGCCGCGTCGAATCGCTGGCCCGGCCCGCCCAGCAGCATGTCGAGCCGGGGCAGCGCCCGGCCCAGATCGGACAACCGCACCCGCCGCCGCTCGGCCCCCTGCGCCATCGCCCGGCTGAGACGCGCCCCGAAGCCATCGACCGCGGCGAGCAGGTCCAGCCGCACCGGCACCGCCATCTCGGCGGCGGCGGTCGGCGTTGGCGCCCGGCGGTCAGCCGCGAAGTCGATCAGCGTGGTGTCGGTTTCGTGCCCCACGGCGGAAATCAGCGGAATGCGGCTGGCCGCCGCCGCCCGCACCACGATTTCCTCGTTGAATCCCCACAGATCCTCCAGAGAGCCACCGCCCCGCGCCACGATCAGCAGATCGGGCCGCGGCACTGGGCCGCCGGGTTCGATCGCGTTGAAGCCAAGAATGGCCGCCGCCACCTCGGCTGCGCATTTCTCCCCCTGGACCGCCACCGGCCAGATCAGGACATGGCGGGGAAAGCGGTCGCGCAGCCGGTGCAGGATGTCGCGGATCACCGCACCCGAGGGCGATGTGACCACCCCGATCACGCCGGGCAGATAAGGGACAGGCTTTTTGCGCGCGGGGTCAAACAGCCCCTCGGCCTGCAAGGCGGCGCGGCGCTTTTCCAGCATGGCCATCAGGGCACCGGCCCCTGCGGGGGCCACATCCTCGACAATCAGCTGGTATTTCGACTGGCCCGGAAAGGTGGTCATCCGGCCGGTGGCCACGACCTCCATCCCCTCTTCAGGGCGCACCTGCATCCGTGCCACCTGCCCCTTCCAGGAGACGGCGGCAATGACCGAACGGTCATCCTTCAGGTCGAAATACATATGCCCCGAGGACGGGCGCGAGACTCGCCCGATCTCGCCCCGCACGCGGACAAGGCCGAATTCGCCTTCAATCATGCGTTTCACTGCGCCGGAAAGCTCCGACACGGTATATTCGGGCTGGTTGCCCTGCTGGGGCTGGGGGTCTTCGAACAGGTCCATGACACCGTTTTGCCCCAAGCCCGCGCGGCCCGCAACCGCCCCGGCCCCGCCCGCCCGTCGCAAAGCGCACCAGACCGTCGCAAAGCCCGCTTGACGCAAGCGCCCTTTCGCCACAGAACGAGGCGGCAAGGTGTCCATCAGGTGCCAAGCACCGGACTCAATCGGGAACGGGGAAGGGCGAACCCAGTCAGGCGCCCGAAGCCCCGGCCGCCCCCGCGACTGTGAGCGGAGAGCGCCCCCATCCGCCACTGGTGCCCCAAAGGCACCGGGAAGGCCGGGACGCGCCACGACCCGCAAGCCAGGAGACCGGCCTTGCATGAACCGAAACCACGGCCGTCGGGTGTGACGGCCAGAGGAGACAGATCATGCATATCGAACCGGGCCTCGTTTCCGGGGCCAAGCTGATGCTTGGTGCCGCCACCGCCGCCACCGCCGGGCTTTACACGCTGAAAACCGCCTTTGCCGCGATCCGCGAACAGGGTGCAGTGTCGCTGCTGGCGCGCAGCGTGCTGGCCACCGCCGCCACCTTCACCTTCTTCGAGGTGCTTCCCCATGTGCCCGTCGGCGTATCCGAGGTGCATCTCATCCTTGGCTCGACCCTGTTCCTGCTGTTCGGCGCCGCTCCGGCGGCCATCGGGCTGGCGCTTGGCCTGCTGATCCAGGGGATGTTCTTCGCCCCCTTCGACCTGCCGCAATACGGGATGAACGTCACCACCCTGCTGGTGCCACTGTTCGGCCTTCAGGCACTGGCGCGGCGCGTCATCGCCCCCGGCACCGCCTATGTCGATCTGCGCTACGGGCAGGCGCTGGCGCTGTCGACCGCCTATCAGGCGGGCATCGTCGCCTGGGTCGCCTTCTGGGCTTTCTACGGCATGGGCTTCAGCGCCGAGGCCATGGCGCAGGTCTCGACCTTCGGGGCCGCCTACATGCTGGTCGTCGCGGTGGAACCGCTGGTGGATCTGGCTGTTCTGGCAGCCGCCAAGGCCATCAAGGGCCTTGCGGGTTCCGGCCTTGTGACCCAACGCCTGCACGCCGCCGCCTGATCTTTCTGCCGCCGCCCAAAGCCGGGCGGCGGCCTCTTTGACCGAGCGACCATGACCCTTCACCTCAGCCTCGTCGGAATTGGCAGCGGCAATCCCGACCACCTGACGCGCCAAGCCATCCGCGCGCTGAACCGCGCTGATCTGATCCTCTTGCCGCGCAAGGGCAGCGCGAAGGCCGATCTGGCCGACCTCCGGCGCGAGATCCTCGCCGAGGTGCTGGAAAACCCCGCGACCCGCATTGCCGAATTCGACTATCCGACGCGAGACGCCGCAACTGCCGATTACCGCCAAAGGGTCGAAGACTGGCATGATGCCATCGCCGCCCGCTGGGTGGACAGTATCGCGGCCCACCCCGGCGCGACGCGCGTCGCGCTGCTGGTCTGGGGTGACCCCTCGCTTTACGACAGCACCCTGCGCATCGCCACCCGGCTGAACCCGCGCCCGGACATCGAGGTCATCCCCGGCATTACCTCAATCCAGGCGCTGACCGCCGCCCATGCCATCCCGCTGAACGAGATCGACGGCCCCGTCACCATCACCACCGGGCGCCAATTGCGCGAAACCGGCTTTCCGGCTGGCGTCGATACCTGTGTGGTGATGCTGGACGGCGAATGTTCCTTCCAGAGCCTGCCGCCGGAAGGCATACAGATCTGGTGGGCGGGCTATGCGGGTATGCACATCCAGATCACCGACAGCGGCCCGCTGGCTGACGCTGGCCAACGCATCATTGCCGCCCGCGCCGAAGCCCGCGCCGCACATGGCTGGATCATGGATATTTACCTGCTGCGCCGCCGGGGCCAGGCGCAAATTTCTTCCTGAAGAAATTTGCAAATCTTTTCCTCAAAAGATTTGCGCGCGGCCCCCGGAGGGGCCGCGAAACCGTTCAGAACACCGAATGCGCAGCGGTGTCCAGCGCGTGCCACAGGGCGGCGGCCGAAGAGCGCGCCCCGATCACGCTGACCTGCGCGGCGCCCCGCTTCACCACATAGACGCCCATATGCTCCAGAATGGTGCGGGTCGCGGCACCTTCCTGCGCGGTGGCCAGATCGACGTTGCACAGCCGCTCGAACAGCGCGGGCAGCCCTTCGCCGGTGACGTCGATCCGCACCCAGGCGTCGGTCTGTTCGGTTATCGAGGCCGCATCACCGAACACCGGCAGCAGCGCCGCGCGGCTGTCTTCATGCGTGGCAAAGGGTGCCTCGACCATCCAGCTGTCGGGCGACAGCCAGAAAGCCGCGAAAGGCGCGCGGGCCTCGAACCGGCCCGGACCGGGCAGCGGGATGCCGGCCGCAGCAGCAGACGCCGCCACTTCCGCCGTGCGCCCCAGGCGGGCCGAGACGGAGGCCAGCGCCACATCAACAACCTCGGTCAGCGTGACCGGGCCGATGCTGGCCCGCGCCGGGCTGGTGCCCCCCAGCGGGCAGAGGGGTTTCAGACGATGCTCAGCCACGGAGACGCTCTCCTTCCGGGTCAAAGAAATGCGGGCTCACGATTTCGACCTCGACCTCGGCCCCCGCCAGCAGGTTGGCCGAGCGCAGGCGCTGGCCGCGCCGCTCGTCGCCCTTCTTCAGGTAGCCAAGCGCGATGGAACAGCCCAAGTGCGGCGAATGGACCACCGAGGTGAGCCAGCCCAGATCATTGGCAATCACCGGCGCCGCGCCTTTCTCAAGGAAATGGCTGCCAGCGGTCAGCTTCTGTGCCGGATCGACGGGCTTCACACCAACCAGACGATAGCCGTTCGGGTCATTCATGCCCTCGCGCTGGCTCAGCACCATGCCGATGCTGTCTTTCTTCTTCGACACCATCTTGCCCAGACCCATGTTCAGCGCGGTGGACTGGCCGTTCAGCTCGTTCCCTGCGACGTGGCCCTTTTCGACTCGCATGACACCGAGCGCCTCGGTGCCATAGACCACGGCGTCGAATTCGCGGCCCTGTTCCACCAGCTCGCGGATCAGCGCATCGCCATAACGGGTCGGCACCGCGATTTCATAGGCCAGTTCCCCGGAGAAGCTGATGCGGAAGATCCGCGCCCGCAGCCCGCCGCAAACCGTGATCTCGCGGCACCCCATATAGGGCAGTTCAGCATCCGAGATGTCCTGATCCACCAGCTTTTGCAGCAGCTTGCGCGCATTCGGCCCGGCGACCGAGAACTGCGCCCAGGCCTCGGTTGTGGAAATCAGCTGCACATCCATGTCGGGATAGAGGCACTGCCGGGCATATTCGAGATTGCGGAACACCAGAACCGCATTGGCGGTGGTGGTGGTCATCACATATTCATTCTGCCCCAGCCGCGCCGTGGTGCCGTCGTCATAGACGATGCCATCCTCGCGCAGCATCAGACCATAGCGACATTTGCCGACGGCCAGCGTGCTGAAGGTATTGGCATAGACCTTGTCGAGAAAGGCCCCGGCATCGGTGCCCTGAATGTCGATCTTGCCGAGCGTGGTCACGTCGCAGATGCCGACCGATTTGCGCGTCGCCAGAACCTCGCGGTCCACGCTTTCGCGCCATTGGGTTTCGCCTGCGCGCGGCAGCCATTGCGTGCGCAGCCATTGGCCGACCTCGACAAAGACCGCGCCCTGTTCGCTGGCCCATTTGTGGCTGGGGGTCAGACGCTTGGGCTTGAACTCCTGCCCGCGAGAGCGGCCCGCCAGCGTGCCCATGGCAACCGGCGTATAGGGTGGGCGATAGACCGTGGTCCCGGTCTGCGGGATCGACTTGCCGGTGAGGCTCGCCATCACCGCAAGGCCCAGCACATTGCCGGTCTTACCCTGATCGGTCGCCATGCCCAGCGTGGTATAGCGCTTCAGATGCTCGACCGAGGTGTAGTTTTCCTGATGCGCGAGCTTCACATCTTTCAGCGTCACATCGTTCTGCTGGTCGATCCAGGCCCGGCCCTTGCCACCGCCGACATACCATTTCGGCGTGATGGCATAGGGGCCGTCCTCGGCCGTCGGCAAATCACGGGCGGGGGCGCTGCGGCCCAGATCGGCCAGCGCGCCTTCGGCCGCCGCTGCGCCGGTTTCCAGCGCCGCGCGGGTCGAGAAGCGGCCTGCGGCGGCGCCTGCCGCCTCCAGCCCCGGAATATCGCCCTGCCCCGGCACGAAGGCCGCGATGGTGTCATTCCAGACCGGACGACCGCGATGGTGCGAAGCGATGTTGACGTTGGGGTTCCAGCCCCCCGAAACCGCCAGCGCCTCGCAGGCGAAGGTTTCGGTCCGCCCGCCGCTGCGGATAGTGACCGAGGAAAGCCCCAGACGACCGGCGGTATCGACCACCTCTTCGCCCTTGCGGGCGTCGATCACGCGGACCTCCATCCCCTTGGCCTTGAGGTCAGAGGCCGTGCGCAGCCCGTCATCATTGTTGGTGAAGACAGCGACCCGGCGCCCGACGGCGACACCCCAGCGGTTCGCATAAGCGCGCAGCGATCCGGCCAGCAGGATGCCGGGGCGGTCGTTGTTCTCAAACGCGATGGGGCGTTCGGTGGCGCCGCCCGCAAGAATGGCGCGATGCGAATAGATCCGCCAAAGGATCTGGCGCGGCTTGCCCGGCAGCGGCACGGGCAGGTGATCCGACACGCGTTCCACAGCCGCATAGATACCGTGGTCCATGGCGCCGATGATCGTGGTGCGCGGCATCATGCGCACATTCGCCATGCTGCGCAGTTCCGCCACCGCCTGCGCGGCCCAGTCGGCACCCGTAAGCCCGCCAACCTCATGCGTTTCGGCATTCAGGCGGCCGCCCATGCGGAAATCCTCATCCGCAAGGATAACCCGCGCGCCTGCGCGACCGGCGGTCAGCGCGGCCATCAGACCGGCAGGCCCGGCACCGATGATCAGCAGATCGCAATGCAGGAAGCCCTTGTCATATTGATCAGGGTCTTCCTCACGCGACAGACTGCCCAGACCGGCGGCACGGCGGATGATCGGCTCGTAAAGCTTTTCCCAGAACGCCTTGGGCCACATGAAGGTCTTGTAATAGAACCCGGCGGTGAAGAAATTCGACAGCCGGTCATTCACCGCCATGGCGTCGAATTTCAGGCTGGGCCAGCGGTTCTGGCTCTCGGCACTCAGGCCGTCGAACAGTTCCACCACCGTGGCACGGGTGTTCGGCTCGCGACGGGCACCGCCGCGCAGTTCCACCAGCGCGTTGGGTTCTTCGGAACCGGCCGAGATGGGACCGCGCGGACGGTGATATTTGAAGCTGCGCCCCATGAGGCGCTGGCCATTGGCCAGCAGGGCCGAGGCCAGCGTGTCGCCGGGGTGGCCCTGATAGGTCACGCCGTCGAAGGTGAAGCTCAGGCTGCGCGAGCGGTCGATCTGACCGCCGGGAATGCGGTTCGATTGGGTCATTTGCTGCGCCCCCGCGCGCGGGCCACATCGCGGGCCAGTTCCACTTGCGTGATCTCATGCGTCAGCGTGTTGCGCGTGACCACAAGCCACGAACGGTCGCCCTGTTCGTGATACCAGAGCTCACGATGCAGCCCTGCCGGGTTGTCGCGCAGGTAAAGATAGTCGTGGAAGGTATCCAGCGCGCCTTCGGCCAGCCCATCAGGCCGGTCGATCAGCGCCGCATCCCCCAGATAAACAAATTCCTGCGAGTCGCGTGGCCCGAGGATCGGATGGTTGATGATCATGGATCGGTCCTCAGTGCAGGTTCGGCTGGGCGCCCTGGCCCTTTTCGTCGATCATCAGCCCCTTGCGGAAGCGATCAAACCGATAGGCCGTGGCAGTTTCATGCGGGCGGTCGGTTGCCAGCAGATGCGCGAAGCACCAGCCCGAGGCCGGGGTGGCCTTGAAGCCGCCGTAGCACCAGCCACCGTTGAAATAGAGCCCCTCGATGTCGGTCTTGTCGATGATGGGCGAGCCGTCCATCGACATGTCCATGATGCCACCCCAGGTGCGCAGCAGCCGCGCCCGGCCGATCATCGGGATCAGGCTCATGCCGCCTTCGGCCACATCCTCCACCACGGGCATGTTGCCGCGCTGCGCATAGGTGTTGTAGCCGTCGATGTCGCCGCCGAAAACAAGACCACCCTTGTCGGACTGGCTGACATAGAAATGCCCGGCGCCATAGGTCATCACCCCGTCGATGAGCGGCTTCAGCCCCTCTGACACGAAGGCTTGCAGCACATGGCTTTCCATCGGCAGCCGCATCCCCACATGCGCCATCACGCGCGAGGAATTGCCGGCAACCGCCACACCCACCTTTTTCGCGCCAATGAAGCCGCGGGTGGTGTCGACGCCGGTGACGCGGCCATGTTCGGTGCGGATGCCGGTGACCTCGCAGTTCTGGATGAGGTCGACGCCGCGTGAATCCGCCCCGCGGGCATAGCCCCAGGCGACCGCGTCATGGCGCACCGTGCCGCCCCGGCGCTGCATCAGCGCACCCTTGATGGGGAAGCGGGCATTGTTGAAATTCAGGAACGGATACATGGCGCGGACCTGTTCGCGGTCCAGCAGCTCCGCATCGGCGCCGTTCAGGATCATCGCATTGCCGCGCCGGGTGAAGGCATCGCGCTGCGCATCGGTGTGGATCAGGTTGATGATCCCGCGCTGGCTGACCATGGCGTTGAAGTTGAAGTCCTGCTCCAGCCCCTCCCACAGTTTCAGGCTGAACTCGTAGAAGGGTTCGTTGCCGTCCAGCAGATAATTCGACCGGATGATCGTGGTGTTCCGCCCGACGTTGCCGCCGCCCAGATAGCCCTTTTCCAGCACGGCAATGCGCGCCTGCCGGAACTCCTTGGCCAGATAATAGGCTGTGGCAAGGCCATGCCCGCCGCCGCCGATGATGATGTAGTCATATGCGGCCTGCGGTTCCGGGTCGCGCCATGCCGGCCCCCAACCCTTGTGACCCGTCAAGGCTTCTTTCACCACGCGCCAGCCCGAATAGCGCCCTGTTCCGAACATTGGGATCTCCTTGGTGCCTGCCGCAACTATCGCGCCGCACGCGCCGAATACCTCATCCGTTTCCGACATCGGCCCTTTCAGAATAGACAGGCGATCACCCCGCCCCCAAAAGGGCTATTCCGGCGAAGACCACCGCCACCCCTGCGCCCTGCACCGGGCCAAGCCTTTCCCCGAGGAAGCGCCAGGCCAGCAGGATGGTGACCACCCCGAACAGCGACGAGGACACCGCCGCATATTCAGGATGCGTCAGGCCGCCCGACGCCAGCACCAGCCCCAGCGCCGCCACATCCAGCGCGCCCATCAGGGCCAGGACAGGCCATTTCGGCAAGGCGGGCGCGAGGCTCTGGCGTTGTACGACCAGCGCCGCCGACACCAGCACCAGCGCCACGATACGCGCGATCAGCGTCGCACTCAGTTCCCCCATCACGCGCGCGGCGGTCTGGCCCAGATGAAAGGTCAGCGCGAATCCGGCCGCCCCCATCAGCGCCCAGAGAATCGCCTGCCTCCGCCCGCCTGCCGCAGCCGCGCCATGGCTGCCGCCCTGCCCTGCCACCAGTGCGATTCCCGCCACCACCAGCAGCACCGCCAGCCATTCCGACCCCGAAACCGTGCGCCCCCCGGCCATGGCCAGCGCCAGACTGCCCAAAGGATAGGCACCACAGATCGGCGCCACGAGCCCGACCGGCCCGATGGCAAAGGCACGATACAGCCCCAGCGAGGCCATGACGAAAGCTGCCCCCGACCCGATGGCAAAGCCCATTCCGCGCATCGCCCCCGCCGGATGCGACTCGATCATGGCGAAAGGCGCCAGAAACAGCGTGCCAAACAGCAGAACCAGCACCAGAAGCGTGGTGGCCGGGGCGGTCTGGCTGACCTTGCGGACCAGAAAATCATGCAGGCCCCAGCACAGGGCCGCGACCAGACCGAACAGAAGTGACGCCATCCCCGCCTCCGGCTATGGTGGAAAAAGCTGCGAACCGGCAGATTGCAGGCTTGCGAAAAGATTTCCTCAGGATAAACTTATTTTCCAGAACGGCAATCGCCCCCGCGAGACAGGAGGCTCTCATGCTCGACACCTATCCGCAAGTCCGCCCCGGCCCGCCGCGCCCCTCGCGCATCCTGACGCCCCTGAACGTGCGGGCGCAAAGTGGCGAGGAACGGCACGAAATTCCGGGCATGGGTGCCTGGCTCATCCCCGTCGTCACCGGCGACAGGATCACGGTTCAGAACCCCGAGGGCGGTCAGGTGGCCGAACTGGTGGCCGCTGACAGCCGGGGCCGCATAGACGCCGGCCTGATTGGCGCGACCGCCAATTCTGATGCACGCGGGCTGAAGGCGCTGCTGACAGGCCGCGGCTCGGGTATGGGCGGGTTGCGTCTGGGGATCGAACGCCGTGGCATCGACCTGACGAAAGCCGGTGCCGTGCAACTTTTCGGCACCGAAACCCCGGCAGGAACCGAGGAAACCTTTACGGCACAGGCCGACGGTGTGCTGATCGTCGCAGCCCCTGGCACCGCGATGGTTCCGGGCGAACAGGATACCGCGACGCCCATTGTCGTCACCCTGCGCCGCAGCAGCCTGAAACGTGCACCGGGATTTGACCTGCCCGATCCGCTGGCCGATCCGGTGCTGGACCTTCGGGTGAAATCCGCCACCGCGCAGGCCTATTTCGTGAAGGCAGGCGACTATATCCAGATCCTTGATGTCGATGGCCGCCAATGCACGGATTTCCAGTGCTTTTCTGCCCGCAAGCTCGACAAGGGGCTGGAACATGCGCTGGACGTGACTACCTCGCGCACGCTGATGGGCCATGCCTATTCGATGCCCGGCCTGCATGCCAAATACTACGATCAGGACTGGCTGCCGCTGATCGAGGTGGTGCAGGATACCTGCGGCCGCCACGATGCCTTCGCCATGGCCTGCGCCTCGAAATACTATGACGACATCGGCTATCCGGGCCATGTGAACTGCTCTGACAATTTCAACGGCGCGCTTTCGCCCTATGGCGTGACGGCGCGCCCCGGCTGGATGGCGGTGAACCTGTTCTTCAACACCGCGATCGACGCCCATGGCGTGCTGATCTCGGACGAACCGTGGAGCCGTCCGGGCGACTACGTCCTGTTCCGGGCGCTGACCGATATCGTCTGCGTCTCGTCCGCCTGCCCCGATGATACCTCCCCCGCAAATGGCTGGAACCTGACCGACATCCATGTCCGTACCTATGACGGCAAGGAAAAGTTCAGCCGCGCCATCGCCTATCGACCGACCCCCGACGCGGAGCCGCGCATGACCAAGGAAACCGCCTTCCACGCCCGCACCGAGGCGAAAACCCGGCACATGATCGAATACAAGGGCTACTGGCTGCCGCAGGTATTCTCGTCCAACGGCACGCTGGAAGAATACTGGGCCTGCCGCGAAAAGGCGGTGGTGCTGGATCTGTCGCCGCTCCGCAAGTTTGAGGTCACCGGCCCCGACGCCGAGGCGCTGATGCAATGGACGCTGACGCGCGACGTGAAGAAACTCAGCGTCGGTCAGGTGGTCTATTCCGCCATGTGCTATGAACATGGCGGCATGATCGACGACGGCACCCTGTTCCGTCTGGGCCGCGATCAGTTCCGCTGGATCGGCGGCGATGATTACGGTGGGGTCTGGCTGCGCGAACAGGCCGAAAAGCTGGGCCTTCAGGTCATGATCCGGTCCTCAACCGACCAGTTGCACAACCTCGCCGTTCAGGGCCCAAACAGCCGCGAAATCCTCAGCCGCTTCATCTGGACCCCCCCGCATCAGCCGACGGTGCAGGAACTCGGCTGGTTCCGCTTCACCGTCGCCCGGATCGGCGGCCCCGACGGCGCCCCGGTCGTGGTTTCGCGTACCGGCTATACGGGCGAGCTCGGCTTTGAAATCTTCTGCCACCCGAAAGACGGCGCCGCCGTCTGGGATGCGGTCTGGGAACATGGCGCCGATCTCGGCCTGCGTCCCATGGGCCTTGGCGCGCTGGATATGGTGCGCATCGAGGCCGGACTGATCTTCGCCGGCTATGATTTCAGCGACCAGACGGACCCGTTCGAAGCCGGGATCGGCTTCACCGTGCCGCTGAAATCCAAGCAGGATGATTTCATCGGCCGCGAGGCGCTGATCCGCCGCAAGGAGCACCCGATCCACAAATTCGTCGGTCTCGACATCGACTCGAATGTCGATGTCGGCCATGGCGACTGCATCCATGTTGGCCGCGCGCAGGTCGGTGTCGTCACCTCGTCCATGCGTTCACCACTCTTGGGCAAGAACATCGCCCTCGCCCGCGTCGATGTCGCCCATGCGGCTGCCGGCACCGAGGTCGAGGTCGGCAAGCTCGACGGGCAGCAGAAGCGCCTGCCCGCAGTCATCGTGCCGCTGAGCCATTACGACCCCAAGAAAACCCGCCCGCAAAGCTGACGGCGATGCGCACGCCCCTGGATGATCTTGGCGGAGAGGAGGCGCTCAAGCGCCTCGTCAACCGCTTCTACGATCTGATCGAAACCGATCCCCAGGGCGCGCGCATCATGTCGATGCACTTTCAGGGCCATGGCCTTGCACATGTGCGCGAGGAACAGGTGAACTTCCTGTCCGGCTTCCTCGGGGGCCGGAAACATTACATGGAAAAGCACGGCCACATGAACCTGCGGCTTTTGCACGACCATGTGCCGATCACGGCGGGCGATGCCGAAGACTGGCTGGCGCTGATGGACCGCGCCCTTGCCGATTGCGGCCATAGCGGCGCAGGTGTGGACCGTATCCGCGCAGCCTTGCGCCGCGCGGCCACGGCGCTGGTCAACCGCACCCCAGAGTGACCTTTATCCTGGCATAAATATCCCCGCCGGAGGCACGCCCGAGCCGATCCGGGCGCAGCCCGGTCGGCGAGACGCAGGCGCGCGCGGCCCACCGGGCCGCGCTCAATTTAACAACGTTCAGTCGCGCGGCGGCATGGCCCCTGCCAGACCGCGCAGCCCGTTCAGCCGCCGCCGCTCGTCATGCGGGTTCACCCCGAAAGCCTCCGCATAATGCCGCGCCATGGGGGTGGAACTGGCGTAGCCCACACTCTGCGCAATCTCGGTGATGGTATCGGTAGAATAAAGCACCCGCTGCCGCGCCTTCTTCAACCGCATCAGGCGATAGTATTTCAGCGGGCTTTGCCCCGTCGCCTGTTTGAAGCAACGTTCCAGATGCCGTTCCGACAGATCCACCGCCGAAGCCACATCGGAAATCTGGATCGGATCTTCGATATGTTCCGCGAAGATGCGGATCGCCTCGCGGATCGGGCCGGGCAGCATGTCATCGGTGCCGCCAAGCTTTGCCACCGGCACCTTCTGGCTGGCGTCCTCGTCCCGCACGAAGGGATGCTGGAACCAGCAAGCCACCTCGGTCATCGCGTCACGGCCCAGCCGCTCCTCGATCAGCCGCAGCATCAGGTCGAACACCGCCCCCGCGCCCGATACGGTATAGCGGCGCCGGTCGCGCAGGATGGCGCTGCCGCTGGCTGTGATCTCGGGGAATTCCGCCTTGAACGCCGCCTCGTAGCACCAGTGGACCGAACAGCGGTAGCCCTCCATCAACCCGGATCTTGCCAGCGGAAAGATCCCGCCGGAAAAGCCACCCAGCACGATCCCCGACCGATCCAGCCAGCGCAGTTGCCCGTAGGCCCGGCGCGGATTTTCAAACCGCGAAGTGGGGCTTGCCAGCACCATCAGGTAATCTAAGCCCTCGGCATCGGCCAGCGCCATGTCGGGATCAAACCGCACCTCGGCCGATGACCGGACGGGCGTGCCGTCCTCGCCCACCAGCCGCCACTGGAACTCGCGCCGCCCGGTGATTTCATTCGCCGCGCGCAGGGGTTCAATGGCCGAGGTCAGGCAGGCCATCGGAAAGCCCTCCATCAGCAGAAAGCCCAGTCGGGCCGGAACCGCAGCTTGTGCCATCATGCCCTCATTATTTTCGTTGAACCCATGATTTTTTCACTATAGTGAAACCAGCCGTTATTCGTAGAAGGTGCCTGATGACTGACAGTTCCACGGAAACCCCCGACGAACACGCCCTGCCTGACAGCAACGGTGCCGCGGCCCTGGCCCGGCTCAAGCCCGCCTTCGAACAAGACCCGCACCGTCTGCGCGAAGTGGCCGACCGCAACCTTGAGGCCGCCATCGGCCGCGAGGTCCGCGCCTTCCGCCGCCAGCAGGGGATGACCGTCGCCGATCTGGCTCAGGTCACCGGGTTGTCCATCGGCATGCTGTCGAAGATCGAGAATGGCATCACCTCGCCCTCTCTGACCACGCTGCAAATTCTCAGCCACGCCTTTTCCACCCCGATCACCAGCTTCTTCCGCCGGTTCGAGGAACGCCGCGAGGTCCAGCATGTGAAGGCCGGCGACCATATCGAGATCGAGCGGCGCGGCACCCGTGCGGGGCATCAGTACAATCTCCTCGGCCATATCGGCTCCAATTCCTCGGGGGTTCTGGTCGAACCCTATCTGATCACGCTGACCGAGGAATCCGACACCTTCCCCACTTTCCAGCATGACGGCGTGGAGCTGCTGTACATGCTGGAAGGCGAGGTGATGTATCGCCACGGCGACCAGCTGTTCCACATGCAGCCCGGCGACAGTCTGTTCTTCGATGCCGATGCCCCACACGGGCCGGAGGTTCTGGTGAAACTGCCGGCCCGCTATCTGTCGGTCATCTCTTACCCGCAGCCCTGAGGCAGCCTTACTCGTCGGGCCACCAGCCCGGCGAGGTCGGCGCGCCGTCGTCGAACTGCGACAGGTAATCCACCATCAGCGGCCGGTTGCGGATGAAGCCCTTGTAGGTCGCCAGCTCATCCGGCAGGTCACGCACGACGCGGTGCAGGCGGCGCGCCCATTTCGGCTGCGTCACCAGATCCTCGAAGCTGCACAGATAGCAGCGGATCGGGAAGGCAATGGCATTCGAGCGCGGCAGCCGGAACAGCGTCTGCAATTCCACCCGCAGATGCTGACGCTGGCCGATGTTTTCCTTCGTCAGCGTCGTCTTGCCCGGCCCCCATTTGGGATAATTCTCGGGGCTGGTGTCCAGCAGCGGATCGACCGTCATGGTCCAGTTGAAGCGCCGCACCGGCGCGCCATGCTGAAGTTGCAGCAGGAATTTCAGCGCCCGGTCGAACACGCCCATCTCATGCGCCTTCGGAACCGGCGCGTGCCATTCGTGAAAGCTCATCCCGATGTCGAAATCCAGGCTCCAGTCGGCCTGGGTCGTCACCATGCCCGCCTCGATCCACAGATTGTCGTTGCGCTGGTCCTGAAGCGTGAAATCGCCCTGCGCCTGCCGGGTGATGTATTCCATCGGCCCATAGGGCAGCGTGGATTCGTCGAGGAAGGTGAACTTCTGGTCGATGTTCAGCGGCCGGTTGATCCAGTGCCACTGATTGCCGTTCTTCGTCAGCGAAAACCACTGCGGATAATCCCGCGCGAAGCTTTCCATGATCAGCTCCAGCAGATCCCAGCCCGCCAGCGTCATATGCGGCAGCGACTGGCAGCGCAGCGGATCGTCGCGCAGCACGCGGGCGCGGTCGCGCATCTCGGCCACATAATGCTCGTCGACATCGAACGTATGTTCGAAGACCGAGCCGGGACGGCCCGGCACATGCGGCTCCATGTTCACCGAATACATGTAGTCGTCTTCGGGGAACGGGAAGGGAAAGCGCTTGATGGCGCGCGGCGAGTTCTTGAAGGTGTAATCGCCGAAGAAGGTCTCATCGTGGAAGAAATCGTCGAGGCTCATCGCGGTCTCCTAGCGTTCCAGCACAAGCTTCGCGCCCTTGAAGCGCGAGACGCAGGGCATGATATGGCGGCAGCCCGCCTTCTGGTCATCGGTCAGCCAATGGTCGTTGTGCTCGATCTCGCCCTCGCAGGCGATGACATGGGTTTCACACTGGCCACAGGCCCCGCCCCGGCACAGATAGGGTGCATCGACCCCGGCCGCCTCGATGGCTTCCAGCAGCGATTGCGCGGCGCCGACGGTGATGGTCTTGCCGCTGGCCGCCAATTCCACGGTGAAAGGCACGCCGACGGGCGGGGCGAGGAATTCCTCGGAATGCACCGCCCCGGCAGGCCAGCCCAGATCGGCGGCGGTTTTCAGAACCCAGCCGATCATGCCCTTCGGGCCGCAGACGTAAAGATGCGTGCCCAGCGGCTGCCCGGCCAGCAATGTGGTCAGGTCAATCGCCTGCCCCTCGGCATCATAATAGCGGTGCACCCGGTCGCCATAGCGCGCCGAAAGCTCCGGCATATAGGCGCCCAGCTCGCGGTCGCGGGCGGCGTAATGCAGTTCGAACCGCGCGCCCATCGCATCAAGCTGCGCCATCTGCGCGAGGAACGGCGTGATACCGATGCCGCCCGCGATCATCAGATGTTTCTTCGCCCGCAGATCCAGCCCGAACAGGTTCACCGGCGGGGAAATCAGCATCTTCATCCCCGGCCGCACCTCGCGGTGCATATAGGCCGAACCGCCCCGCCCCGTATCGTCGCGCCGGACCGAGATTTCATAGCCCGAACGGTCGCCCGGATCGGACATCAGCGAATAGGGGTTCAGACGCCGGGTTCCGGCATCGTCCATTTCCACCACCGTATGCGCGCCGCCGGAAAAGCCGGGCATCTGCCCGCCGTCCTCGCGCACGAAGCGGAAGCGTTTGATCAGGCTGTTGACCTCGACCACCTCGGTCACGACGACCGGAATTTTCGCTGCCCCCACACTCATTTGAAACGCTCCTCGGCAGGCGGAACCTCACCGGGGTCTTCCGCGTCGATGTTCACGCCCTGAAAGGCGGCCAGACGGCGCGAGTAATGGTCGCGCACGAAAAGGTTCAGCCCGCAATGCGAACAGACGAAGGGATCGGTCGTCACATTCTCGGTGATGCCCTTGCAATGCACGCATTGCACCCGCCGGGCCAGCGAGCCGCGATGTTCGGTCTGCACCGCGTCATGCGGCAGCCCGGCCTCCATCGCGTCGCGCTGCACCTGCCCCATCAGGCTTTCGGTGCCGGTCGCATAGACCTGCAGGCCCATATGGCCGTCGCCCAGCACCTTGACGATGCGGGAACGGACCGAGGCATAGGTCGGCGCGCGGTTATACTGTCCGGCGCCCAGGGCGGCCATCGCCGTGCTCATGTCGGTGCCATTGGCGCCGGGGATATAGATCAGATGCGCTTTCGCTTTCATCTCGGGCGCCTGCGCGAACAGCGCCTCCACCGCCGCACCGCCCTCGCCGTCCGCCACGATCAGATGGCTGGAGCCGGGACGCGGCGTCAGCACGCCATAGACGGGGCGTGACTTGATCGAAGGTCCGAAATCGGTCTTGCTCATGTGTGTCTTCACCTGCTGCTTTTACCTTGGGCCAAATATCCCCGCCGGAGGCTCCGCCGGCGCCGTTCGCGCCTGACGCCGGAGGAGCCGGGGGGATACCGGGGTTCAGCCCTTCGCGGTGCGGCGCTTCTTGTCGGGATCGAAGAACGGCATCGAATGGGTCGTCGCCCCGATCTCGCCATGGGTGGCGCAGTTGACGGTCAGCTTCGTCCCTTCATTGGCGCAATCGACCGGCAGACGGGCGATGGCCACCGTCCAGTCGTTCAGCGGCGAATACATCGCCTGCGTCACGACACCAACCTTCTGGCTGCCACGATAGACCGGCGCACCATTGCCGGGGACGTTCTTGCCTTCCAGCTTCAGACCCCAGATCTTGAAGCGCTCCTTGCCCTTCAGGCGGTAATGTTCTTCCGCCCCCCGGAAGCCCTGCTTGCCCGGCGAGACGGTGAAGTCCAGCCCCAGTTCCCACAGTGTATCACCGCCCGGCTGGTCGTCGAACGGATACATCTCGGAATTGTCATAGGGGAAGAACAGCAGGTAGCTTTCGGTCCGCAGCATATCCAGCGTGGTGAACCGGCAGGGGATAATCCCCATGTCGGCGCCTTCTTCCAGAATGCGATCCCAGACCATCGGCGCATCCTGCCCGCGCACGAACAGCTCATACCCGCGCTCGCCGGTGTAGCCGGTGCGCGAGATCATCGCGGGCTTGCCGAACAGCGAGGTCTGCATATGGCTGAAGTAGCCAAGCTGGCGAATACCCGGCACATGCTTTTCCAGATAGTCCACCGCCAGCGGGCCCTGCAGCGACAGGTCGTGCAGGTTGTCATCAAAGCGGATCGCGACATCGCGGCCGGTGGCGGCCATGGTCAGCTGTTCATGCCCCTGACCGGAGCCATGCACCACCATGAAGGCATTCGGGCCGGTGCGGTAGATCACGCAGTCGTCGACGAACTTGCCGCCGTCGTTCAGCATGGTCGCATAGACGGACCGGCCGGGCATGATCTTTTCGACGTTCCGGGTGGTCGCGCGTTCGATCACATGGCTGGCTGCCGAGCCGGTGATATGGACCTTCTTCAGGCCCGACACATCCATGAGTCCGGCCTTGGTGCGGATGGCCATGTATTCGGCATCCGGGTCGCCTTTTTCATAGGACCAGGCGGTGCCCATCCCGCTCCAGTCTTCAAGGTTGGAGCCGAGCGCGCGGTGCCGGTCGGCGAGCGTCGAGAAACGCCACGAATTGGTCATGCAGTCCTCCTGTCAGAGCCTGTTCTTGATGGTTGGCAACAGTTGAAACCGACTCGCCCCCAAAATCAACAATCTTGTGCAAAAAACTTTCCTGCTAGGTAATTTTCCTGTCGGCTGCCCCTGAACAGGTCGGAAATGGAAAAGGCGGGGCAACCGCCCCGCCTTCCCGCAGACATGCCTGCCGCTTATTCAGGCAGCTGGAAGAACCAGTTGGCCCACAGCACCACGCAGACCCCGGCGATCAGGGCGACATAGGGCAGTATCCCCGCCTTGCGTTCGCCCAGTTCGCCCTCGGCCAGACCCAGATCCTCGTAGGCTTCCTTCGGGAACTTGCCGCCGTCCTGAACGTAATGGCGGAACCAGAACACCGGCAGAATCAGCGCCGCGAAGATGGCACCCGAGATCAGGGCGTTGGAGTAACCCCAGACCTTCGCCCCGGCCCCAAGGAACAGCGCGTTCACGAAGGCAAGGCAGGTGTTCACCCCGATCAGCAGGGTCGGCGCCTTCCACGGGCGTTCCATGTGGCCCGAGTCGATCCGGTGAATCCAGCCCGCGTTCAGGTTCAGGAAGTTGAAGGTGATGTAGCCCACGTTCGAGATGGCGAGGACATAGAAATAGCCCGTCGCATCCGAGGCCAGCGCCAGAAGGAAGACGTTGAAGCCAAGGTCGGTCCACATCGCGCTGGTCGGCGCGCCGTGCTCGTTCACATGCCCCAGATAGCGCGGCAGCCAGCCATCGCGCGAGCCCTGATAGAGCGTCCGCGAAGACCCCGCCATGGCGGTCATGATGGCCAGGAACAGCGCGAGGATCATCAGGATCACGAAGATCTGCGTCACCACGCGGCCCCCGCCGACCATGCCCCCCAGCGCCTCGCCGATGCCGGTGCCATCCACGATCCCCGGTGCCAGCATGCCACTAGTGCCCAGGACGCCCTGGAAGGCGAAGGGGATCATGAAGAAGAACACGATGCACAGCAGACCGGAATAGAAGATCGCGCGGAAGGTATCGGTCCTCGGGTCCTTGAACTCGGCCGTGTAGCAGACGGCGGTTTCAAAGCCGTAGGTCGACCAGGCGGCGATATACATGGCCCCCAGGAACAGCGTCCAGCCACCGATATCCCAGGCGCCATCCTCGCCCGAATAGGCGGCGGTCGGCGGCACGATGTTGGTGACGTTCATGCTGTCGATCGCGCCGGTCAGGATCGGCACAAGGCCCACCAGCAGAAGCGGGATCAGCACGATCAGCGCCATCACCTTCTGCGATTTCGCAGTCGAGGCGATGCCCTTGTGCTGGATCGCGAAGATGATCAGCATGAGGATCACACCGATCACGAAGGTCGAGTTGAAGTGCAGATTGCCCAGCCCCGGAATGCCGATGCTGAAGGCTTCCCAGTTGCGGAGCGCAGGCGTCAGTGCGGCAACCGCATCCTCCGCCGTCTTGCCCGCATTCGCGGCCATCCAGTCCAGCACGACCTGACTGTCCGCCGCAGGAATGGGGAACAGCGCGTTGAGGATGTAGCCCGCCGCGATGGCACAGCCCAGCGACAGCACCGGCGACCATGCAAACCAGTTGCACCACACCGACAAGGGCGCAATCAGCTTGGAATAGCGCAGCCAGGCCGTTGCCCCATAGACGGAGGCCCCGCCCGATTTGTTGCCGAACATGCCGGCCATTTCCGCGTAGGTGAAGCTTTGCAGAAAGCCCATCACCATCGAGATCATCCAGACGACGAAAGCCGCCTTACCGGCCACGCCTGCAATCCCGCCGATGGAAAACAGCACCAGCGGCGGCACACCTGCCGCCACCCAGAAGGCGCCTTTCCAGTCAAGTGCCCGAACGAGTTCGCCCGAGCCTTTCTCCTGAGCCATGAGAATACTCCCTGTTCCCTGTTTCGCCCCGGCGCCTCGCATCTTGCGTGCGATCCTTCGGCCGGTTCCTGTAAGCAGCCGCCCCGATGCGGGGCGGTATCGACTTTCGTCCGATCCGGCGGGCAGCTCCCTGCCCGGCCGCGCGGTTTGCACAGATTGTCGCACCCCGACCGCCGCACAAAGCGTTTTTTGCTTTAGATGAAAATTTTTTTCTTCGACTCGCCAAGCGCGTGAGGCGCGCAGCAATGGCACGCCCGAAAAAACGGCAGCGGGATTGTCCTACGATGCGGTTTCGGCACCTGCGCGCGCGGCGGTAGCCTGCCGGTTGGCATGGCGCCAGATCTCGAATCGAATCCGCGCGCGGCGATAGGCATCCATGATCGCCATGGCCCAGACGAAAAACCCGCCGGCAAAACGGCCGACAAAGGAGATGTCGGGTCCGGCGGTGAAGGCCGTGAAGCCGCCCAGAAGAAAGATGAAGAACAGAAAAATCAGCCCGCGCTGCGGCTCGCCGTTCCAGACCTGCCCCGCGCCCGGAAGCATGATGGCGGCGGCCAGCACCTTGCGCGGATCGGGCGGCGGCGGGGTCAGGCGCATTTCCGCATCCCTTCGCGCAGGATATCGGCCCGGATTGCCCGCAGCCGCGCCACAAGGGGCGAGAGGGCGTGCGGCGCCAGCTGCTCCTGCCCCAGTTCGGCCTCGCGGAACAGCAGATAGCGCCCACGCTCCGCCTCGTCAGCCAACCAGACGATCCGCAGCCCCTCCGGCGCGAGAACCAGTTCCTTCACACGCGGATCATCGAACAGATCCAGATGCAGGCGCAGCAGGGCGGCCTCGTCCGCGGTCAGCGGTGCCTCGCTTTTCAGCATGGCATCGGCCGGAAATCCGGGCGGCAGAGCCGTCTGCACCGGAAGGCGCGCGATGTTGGAGAAAGGCTCCACCCCGCGCGGACGGGTCATCAGCTGGATGCGTTGCGACAGCGGCAGCGGCTCCAGCGCGGTAACCAGAAGCCACAGCGCGGGCAGTTTGCGGAAGGTCAGGCTGTCGGGCACGACTTGCAGGTCCAGCTCAAGCCCGCCCATCCGGCCCGCCAAACGGGGAAAGCCGGTGGGTGCCCTGCCCCGCCGCGCGCCCTCAAGCCCCGGCAGGACGGCATCGAAATACCCTGCCCGCGTGGCTGCGCGGACAGGGGCGGCGGCGCACAGACGGAGGGCCAACCAGACCAGCCCCCCGCCCAGTGCCAGAACCAGAAGTCCCAGCGCCATCAGTACCCCCGCGGCTTCGGCCAGGGCATGGTGAACTGCGCCCCCCGGTTGACGAAGCGGTAGCGCCAGAAGTGGAACCACAGCGACACGACGATATAGAACACGATCATCGCCACCAGCTGCGTACCATAGCCAAGGAACACCGCGAAGAAGGCCAGACCGCAAAGCCCCAGCAGCACCATGGCAGGCAGCGGGTGGAACGGATGTTCATAGCCCCGCTTGATGGTGTCGAGCGGCCATTTGCGGCGGAACAGGATGATGTTCAGCGGCATGAAGGTGTATTCCAGCAGCCCCGACAGGATCGAGAAGGTGATCACCTGATCCAGCGGTGCCCCCAGCGCGAAGATCAGCGCGATGGGCACAAGGAAGATGATCGCGCGATAGGGCGTGCGGTATTTCGGATGCACCGCGCCGAACCAGCCCGGCAGATACTTGTCGCGCCCCATGGCGAACCATGCGCGGCTGGCATCATTGATGCAGCCGTTGGCCGAGGCCAGCGTGGCAAACAGCGTGCCGATTCCCAGAAGCACCATCAGGAAGGTCGACCCCGACAGTCGCGCCGCGTCGAACAGCGGCACGCCCGACTGGCCAAGGTATTCCCACGGCATCAGACCCGCGCAGACATACCATGTCAGCGTGGCGGCGATGGCCAGCGTCATCACCCCCGCCAGCGTGCCGAAGGGCAGCGCACGTGCGGGGCTGCGCACTTCCTCGGCGGCCTGGGTGGTGCCCTCGATCCCGAGGTAATACCACAGGCCGAAGTGCATCGCCGCCAGCACGCCAAGCCAGCCATAGGGCATGGCCGCCTGCCCCGACATCAGCGCCGCGTGATTCATCTCGCCCACACCCAGAATGCCCGAGGTGCTGAGGAAGAGGATGATAATGGCGGTGAAAGCGATGGCGGTGATGACAAGGTTGAAGGTCAGCGTCGCAAGCACGCCGCGATAGTTCAGCCATGCAAGGAACATGATCGCGAGAATGATGAAGGGCCGCTGATCCAGCCCGCCCTCGTGCCCGCTCATCGTGGCGACGGTATCGACGAGGAAACCCACCGTGATCGCATTTGCGGCTTCCAGCATCGTATAGGCGAAGACGAGGTAAAGGCCGACGTTGAAGGCCATCAGCGGCCCGACGATGTGTTTCGCCTGAGTATACTGCCCGCCAGCGGCGGCGACGGTCGATGTCACCTCCGAATCGATCATGGCGACACAGGTATAAAGAATGCCCGCGAACCAGCAGGCCATCAGCGCCGCATAGGCCCCGCCTTTGCCGACGGCAAAGTTCCAGCCCATGTATTCGCCGACGAGAACGATGCCGACCCCCAGCGCCCAGACATGGGCCGGGCCCAGCACCCGGGCAAGGCCAACGTGTTCGGTTGTATCCGTCTGTGCCATGTTACCCCCGGTGGCTTTCTTCGGTCATGGCCTCCAGCTCGCCTTCGCGGGAGGAAGTCAGCATGTCTTCCGAATAGGTGCTGTCGGTCCTGATCCAGTCGATCACGATGAACAGCCCGAACAGCGCCGAGGCGCCCCAGGCTGCAAGTTCAAGAACGTCCCAAAGATCCATCGCTTATTCCTCGAACTTCTCGGCGATCACCTCGCGGTATTCCTTTTCGGAAAACCGCAGCAGGATCGCGTAATAGCCCACGATGACCACGATCATCGCCAGCAGCGCCCCGACGGAGAAGCTGTAGTCGAATCGTGCGGTGATCATCTCGGCGGCAGAGGCGGCATCGGCGAAGCCGAGCTTTTCCCACTGCGCCACCATGGTCTCGTTCTGGCCAAGGCTTTCCCAGGTCGGATTCTCGACTGCCGTCGAGGTCACGGCAGATCCGGCCAGCCCCATCCACAGCGGAATGTAAAGCGCACCGATGGCCATGATCAGCAGCACGATCACGTCGATGATCTGGCCAAGCTTGCCCTGCGTCGGGGGGGTATAACGCGCCATGTCTTAACGCCCCTTCGCATCGCGGGCGGCATCAAGGAACTTGATGTCCAGCCCGTACATGAAATCGCGGTCCTCGCGGTAATGGCGCAGCATGGCGAGGATGGCAGCGGTATTGAACAGCAGCACGATGGCACCGCCGATCAGAAGAGTGATACGCGCACCGCCCGTGGGGGCCAGCGCCCAGGTGGCCAGCGCCACAAAGATGATGGAGAACCAAAGTCCCAGAACGAAAGCCCAGGCAACCATCACGTCGCGACGGTGCATGGTCTCGATCCGTCTCGTCAGATCAGACACGTCAATTCCTCCCTGTTTTTCCCCTTTCAAGCGCCGGTCGCGCGGGGCGAGCTTTTCTGTCCGGCAATTATTTTTTCCACGAGGAAACACTCCCTGCGACATTCTGTCAAGAAAACCATCGACAGATGCGAACAACGCCCAAAAATTGATCAATCAATGGATTTCAGGGCGGTGAATGCGACGACAATCTTGCCATTTCCGCCCTTCATTCCCCCGGATGAAAATTTGTTTCTTACCAGTTGAAATGTGAAAAATCCGGTGCTAGCGTGATGGAAATTCGCCCATCAAGGAGTCGACACCATGTGCGGTATTGTCGGACTGTTCCTGAAGGACCCCAAGCTGGAGCCCCGGCTTGGCGAACTCCTGACGGATATGCTCATCACCATGACGGATCGCGGGCCTGACAGCGCCGGCATCGCGATCTATTCGCGCGGGAAGGATGGCCATGCCAAACTCACCGTGCAATCGGCCGATCCCGACCGCGATTTCGCGGATCTGGCCGACAAGCTGGGCAAGGCCATCGGAAGCCATGTCCGGCTTGCGCAGAAAGACACCCATGCGGTGCTGGATCTGCCCTCCGACCGGCTGGAAGCGGCGCGCCATGCAATCCGCGACATCGCCCCGAACGTGAAGGTGATGAGCGCCGGTGAAGGCATTGAAATCTACAAGGAAGTCGGCCTGCCCAAGGATGTGGCCGCCCGCTTCGACGTGGCCCACATGCAGGGCACCCATGGCATCGGGCACACCCGCATGGCCACCGAATCGGCCGTGACCACCATGGGCGCGCACCCGTTCTCGACCGGGTCTGACCAGTGCCTCGTGCACAATGGCTCGCTGTCCAACCACAACGGCCTGCGCCGCGAGCTGATCCGCCAGGGCATGACCTTCGAGACGCAGAACGACACCGAAGTCGCCGCCGCCTATGTCAGCCACAAGCTGAAGGAAGGCCAGAACCTCGGTCAGGCGCTGGAATCGGGTCTCGACGATCTGGACGGCTTCTTCACCTTCGTCGTGGGCACCAAGGACGGTTTCGGCGTCGTGCGCGACCCGATTGCCTGCAAACCCGCCGTCATGGCCGAAACCGATCAGTATGTCGCTTTCGGTTCCGAATATCGCGCGCTGGTCAACCTGCCGGGCATCGACAATGCCCGTGTCTGGGAACCGGAGCCCGCCACCGTCTACTTCTGGGAACGCTGAACATGCAGACATTCGACCTCGCCGCGCAGGGCCTGCGCGCGCTGAACCAGACGCTTCACGGCCTGAACGGCACCACCAACCAGACCGCGTGGGAAATCGTGAACCCCAAGGGTTCACATGCCATCGCGGTGGGGCTGGATGCCCCCATCGACGTGACGGTGAAAGGTTCGACCGGCTATTACTGTGCCGGTATGAACAAGCAGGCGACCGTGCGGGTGAAGGGCTCTGTCGGCCCCGGCGTTGCCGAAAACATGATGTCGGGCACCGTGATCGTGGATGGCGACGCCTCGCAATATGCCGGGGCCACCGGCCGCGGCGGCCTGCTGGTCATCAAGGGCAATGCGGCCTCGCGCTGCGGCATCTCGATGAAAGGCATCGACATCGTGGTGCATGGCAACATCGGCCACATGTCCTGCTTCATGGCGCAATCGGGCAATCTGGTCGTGCTGGGCGATGCCGGGGACGCGCTGGGAGACTCGCTCTACGAGGCCCGTCTTTTCGTGCGCGGCAGTGTGAAATCGCTGGGCGCCGACTGCATCGAGAAAGAGATGCGCCCCGAACATCTGGAGCTTCTGGCCGACCTGCTGAAGCGCGGCGAGGCCGATCATCTGGCCAAACCCGAAGAGTTCAAGCGCTACGGCTCTGCCCGCAAGCTCTACAATTTCAACGTCGACAATGCGTCGGCCTACTGAGGCGCCAGAATGACCGATTTTCCGCATACCCCGCCCAAGCAGAGCTGGACCTTCTCCAACGATGTGAACGCCGAAATCCGCCGCGCCGCGGCCACCGGCATCTATGACATCCGGGGCGGCGGCTCCAAACGGCGCCTGCCGCATTTCGACGACCTGCTGTTCCTCGGCGCTTCGATCTCGCGCTATCCGCTGGAAGGCTACCGCGAGAAATGCGCCACCGACATCTGGCTCGGCACCCGTTTCGCCAAGAAGCCGATTCACCTCGACATCCCGATCACCATTGCGGGCATGAGCTTCGGCGCCCTGTCGGGTCCGGCGAAAGAGGCGCTTGGCCGTGGCGCCAGCGAGGCCGGCACCTCGACCACCACCGGCGACGGTGGCATGACGGAGGAAGAGCGCGGGCATTCGAAAACGCTGGTTTATCAATACCTGCCCTCGCGCTATGGCATGAACCCCGACGACCTGCGCCGCGCCGATGCGATCGAGGTCGTGGTGGGTCAGGGCGCGAAGCCCGGCGGCGGCGGCATGCTGCTGGGCCAGAAAATCTCCGACCGCGTGGCCATGATGCGCAACCTGCCCAAGGGCATCGACCAGCGCTCGGCCTGCCGCCACCCCGACTGGACCGGGCCGGATGATCTGGAGATCAAGATCCTTGAAATCCGCGAGATCACCGAATGGGAGAAACCGATCTATGTGAAGGTCGGCGGCGCCCGCCCCTATTATGACACCGCGCTGGCCGTGAAGGCCGGGGCCGATGTCGTGGTGCTGGACGGCATGCAGGGCGGCACCGCCGCCACGCAGGACGTGTTCATCGAAAACGTCGGCATGCCGATCCTCGCCTGCATCCCGCAGGCGGTGAAGGCCCTGCAAGACCTCGGTATGCACCGCAAGGTGCAGCTCATCGTCTCCGGCGGCATCCGCACCGGCGCCGATGTGGCCAAGGCCATGGCGCTGGGCGCTGATGCCGTCGCCATCGGCACCGCGGCCCTTGTGGCCCTGGGCGACAACGACCCGGCGCTGGAGGCCGAGTACCAGAAGCTCGGCACCACCGCCGGTGCCTATGACGACTGGCACGAGGGCAAGGACCCCGCCGGGATCACCACCCAGGACCCGGACCTCTTCAAGCGGTTCGACCCGATCCTCGGGGGGCGCCGACTGAAGAACTATCTCAAGGTGATGACGCTGGAAGCCCAGACCATCGCCCGCGCCTGCGGCAAGAACCATCTGCACAACCTCGAACCCGAGGATCTCTGTGCACTGACGATCGAATCCGCCGCCATGGCAGGCGTGCCGCTGGCCGGGACCAGCTGGATCCCCGGCCGCAACGGCGGCTTCTGAGAATAAAAAGATAGAACAGGGAGTTAAATGATGGTGAAAGACCTTGCCAAATGGGCAAAGGACAAGGGCGTCAAGTATTTCATGATCTCCTACACCGACCTCTTCGGAGGGCAACGGGCCAAGCTCGTTCCGGCGCAGGCGATCAATGACATGGCTGAAGACGGAGCCGGCTTTGCCGGCTTCGCCACTTGGCTGGACCTGACCCCCGCCCATCCCGACATGATGGCGGTCCCCGACCCCGAGGCGGTCATCCAGTTGCCCTGGCGGCGCGAAGTCGCCTGGGTTCCCGCCAATTGCGTGATGGAAGGCAAGCCGCTTGCCCAGGCCCCGCGCAACGTGCTGCGCCGTCTGGTCGACGAGGCCGCCAAGGAAGGCCTGCGCGTCAAGACCGGGGTCGAGCCGGAGTTCTTCCTGCTAACCCCGGAAGGCGACCAGATCTCGGACCCGTGGGATACCGCGGAAAAGCCCTGCTACGACCAGCAGGCTGTCATGCGCCGCTACGATGTGATCGCCGAAGTCTGCGACTACATGCTGGAACTCGGCTGGGAAGCGTACCAGAACGACCACGAGGATGCGATCGGCCAGTTCGAGATGAACTGGAAATACGATGACGTGCTCGCCACCGCCGACAAGCACAGCTTCTTCAAGTTCATGCTGAAGTCGGTGGCCGAAAAGCACGGTCTGCGCGCCACCTTCATGCCGAAACCCTTCAAGGGCCTGACCGGCTCGGGCTGCCATGCCCATATCTCGGTCTGGAGCCTCGACGGCAAGAAGAACGCCTTCGCTGATAACAGCAAGGAACTGGGCCTCAGCGATCAGGGCCGCCACTTCCTCGGCGGCATCATGAAGCACGCCTCGGCGCTGGCCGCGATCTGCAACCCGACGGTGAACAGCTACAAACGCATCAACGCGCCGCGCACCTCCTCGGGCGCGACCTGGGCGCCGAACACCGTCACCTGGACCGGCAACAACCGCACCCATATGGTGCGTGTCCCCGGCCCCGGCCGGTTCGAGTTGCGCCTGCCCGATGGCGCCGCCAACCCCTATCTGATGCAGGCGATCATCCTTGCCGCCGGTCTGGACGGTGTGCGCACCAATGCCGATCCGGGGCGTCGCTACGACATCGACATGTATCAGCAGGGCCATACCGTGAAAGGCGCGCCGAAACTGCCACTGAACCTGCTCGATGCGCTGCGCGAATACGACAAGGACAAGACGCTGAAATCGATGATGGGCGAGGAGTTTTCTTCCGCCTATCTGAAGCTGAAGCAGCAGGAATGGAACAGCTTCGTCTCCCATTTCTCGCGCTGGGAACACGAGAACACGCTGGACGTCTGATCCCGCGCAAAACCTGTCTCCGGCCCCGGCGCCCTGCCGGGGCCGCAGTCATTTCCACAGCCCAGCCAAACGCCCCGCCAGACGCCCCCGCCCCTTACTTCTTGCCCAAATACTCAAAACGCCTCCCTCCCCACCACCGCACCGGCCGGATTACCGCACCGCCGGATCCGCAGGCCATGGCAATGCCGGCCCACGGGGCTCGATGCCCCGTGGGCCGGCACCCGGTTTCAGGACAGCGCAAAAGAAAACCCCGGAGCTGCCTCCGGGGTCCAGTTCTGCGGGTGAAAGGGGGTTCAGTTCCGCAGATAACTTTCCATGCTGTCCTCCAGCGCATCCTTCCAGGGCGTATGGTGGACAGGCGCCATGGAGCCGGTGATGACCGAGCGATAGGCGTGATTGCGGAAGCCCATGATATCTTCCTTCTTGTGGTCCTTCCACTCGAAGAAGGCCTCGCAGGCGCCGTCCACATCAAAGGACGGGTAATCGGTCTCGGCGATCAGTTCCTTGACGTAATCGCCCTGATAATGGATCGCGTCATGCGCATCCTGACCGGCATCCTCGCCGGCCACGCGCGCCTCGACATCCTTCAGCATCGTGGCCTTGTCGGTCGGCACGGCGATGCGGCCCATGATGGCATCGCGCACCCACCAGGCCTGGGCGTCGAACATATTGAAGGTGAACCACTGGTCCTGCATGCCGACGTAGAACATCTTCGGATTGTTCACCCAGACCACGCCCTTGTAGAGGTCAGCCGCCGCCAGCCGGTTCGCGGTTTTCAGGCGCAGGTCATCCGGCAGGAACGGGAAGTGGTGCTTGTAGCCGGTGCAGAGGATGATCGCATCGACTTTCCTGGATGTGCCATCGGCGAAATAGGCGGTGGTTTCATCCACCCGCTCCAGCTTCGGCACTTCCTTCCAGTTTTCGGGCCATTTGAAGCCCATCGGCGCGTTGCGATAGGCGACCGTGATCGACTTCGCACCATATTTCCAGCATTGCGAACCGATATCCTCGGCCGAATAGCTCGACCCCAGCAGCAGAAGATCCTTGCCCGCGAATTCGCGCGCGTCGCGGAAGTCATGGGCATGCAGAACGCGGCCGTTGAACTTGTCGAACCCCGGATATTCCGGCACATTCGGCACCGAGAAATGGCCTGAGGCCACGACCACATTGTCGAATTCCTCGTCATACATCCGGTCGTTTTCCAGATCATGCGCGGTGACGGTGAAGGTGCCCTTCGCCTCGTCATAGCGCACCATGCGGATCGTGGTGTTGAAGCGGATCCAGTCGCGCACGCCAGCCTTCTTCACCCGGCCCTCGATATAGTCGAACAGCACGGCGCGCGGCGGATAGCTGGCGATCTGCTTGCCGAAATGTTCCTCAAAGGAATAGTCGGCGAATTCGAGACCCTCTTTCGGGCCGTTCGACCAGAGGTAGCGATACATCGAGCAATGCACCGGCTCGCCATGCTCATCAAGTCCCGTGCGCCAGGTGTAGTTCCACAGCCCGCCCCAGTTGCCCTGCTTCTCGAAACAGACGACTTCGGGGATATCCGCTCCTTTGGCCTTGGCGGACTGGAAGGCGCGGAGCATGGCAAGACCCGAAGGCCCGGCTCCGATCACGGCGACACGTTTGGACATATGGCTCTCCTTGCTGGTGCGCGGGGCCGCTCTGGCCCTCGTTGCCTGATAGCTAAAGAGATTCTGCCCTATGTGTCAAATATTCTTCCTGTCAGGAAATTCAAATCTGTCGCATCGCCCAAGTTTTCGGCAATATTTGACCGCTGCCGGCAAGGGGCCCGGCCCTCGGGGGCATCGAGCCCCCTCGTGCCGGCTGCCGCGGATCTGGCACCGACGACCGTGTCAATATGCCCAGGGGGACTGCCCGTCCCCTCCCGCCTGCGAGGCTCACACCCGAGACATTTTCGCCAGGATGAAAGCTCAGGCAAGGCCCTTGAGGAAGGCGGTCAGATTGGCGCCCAGCTTCGGTTGCAGGTAGCCGCCTTCCTGCACCACGAGGAGGCGCAGGCCGGTGGCGGCGATGTCGGCCGCGATGCGGGTGAAGCCTTCGGTGGTGATCTTCAGGCCCTGAAAAGGGTCATCCTCATGGCCGTCGAGGCCCAGGGCAATAACGATGACATCCGCGCCGAAAGCGTGGATGCGGGCCAGCGCCGTGGCAAGAGCCGCGCGGTAATCGGCGTCGCCCGTGCCGCGCGGAAGCGGAAGGTTGAGATTGTAGCCCAGCCCCTCGCCTTCGCCGCGTTCCTGCGCGGCGCCCCAGAAGAACGGATAGAAGCGGTCAGGGTCGGCGTGCAGGCTGACGGTCAGCACGTCGCGGCGGTGATAGAACATGCCCTGGGTGCCATTGCCGTGGTGCACGTCAACATCAAGGATCGCCGGGCGCAGGCCCTTGCGCAGCAGCCATTCAGCGGCAATGCCGGAATTGTTGAGGAAACAAAAGCCCCCCGCCAGATCGGCAAAGGCGTGATGCCCCGGCGGGCGGCAGAGCGCATAGGTGGTTTCACCTGCGAGCACGGATTCAGCACCGCTCAGCGCGGTCTGGGCCGACCAATAGGCCGCCTCCCATGTGCCAGCGGCGATGGGACAGGCGGTATCGGCCTGATGCCATCCAGCTTGCCCCACGGCGGATTTCGGATAATTGGCGCTGCGGCGGTCAGGGTGGATATTCGGAATGACCTCGTCCGCCGCACCCTCGATCCGTTTCCAGCGCGGGTGGATGGTTTGCAGGAAGGCGAGGTATTCGGCCGTATGCACCGCCGCCAGCGGCCCCATGCCGAAATCGCGCGGTGGCGCGAAGCGGGCGCCTGCCGCTTCGGCCCCGGCTTTCAGCACTGCGATGCGTTCGGGCTTTTCCGGGTTCGGCAGGCGCGTGCCGTTTGCCATGAACATCTGCGGGTCATGCCCGGCCTGCCGGTCATCGAGAAACGCTTTCATACTGCCTCCAGGGCCGCGCCTTCCAGCGTCAGCCAGATTTCATCGGCTTTCGGGGTGAACCCCAGCCGGTCATAGAAGACCCGCGCACGCGGATTATCGTCATAGACGGCAAGGCGCAGGAAGCTGGCCCCGAATTCTGCCTCGGCCCGGTTACGAACGGCGGCAAGCAACTGGCGGCCCAGCCCCTGCCCGCGCGCCTCTGCCCCGACCCAGAGGTCTGAGACATAGGCCCCGATCCGCCCCCGCGTGGTGGAAAGGAACGGCGACCAGAGCGCTAGGCCGTGATCGGCCAGCTCGGCACGGATCGCACCGCTGGCAAGGGCGGTAGCCACCTGCGCCCCGGTCGTGCGGAACGGATCACCCATGTCGGCGGCCAGAGCTTGCAGACCCGCCATGACCCTTGCGGCATCTTCAACCGTCGCGGCGCGGATCATGCGTAGACCTGCCGTCCCTTCAGGCCCAGCAGTGCGCGCGCCTCGTCGGGCGTGGCGGGACTGCCGCCCAGCGCCTCGACAATGCCGCGCACCTTTTCAACCTGTTCGGCGTTGGATTTCGCCAGTACGCCTTTCGAGAGGTAAAGGTTGTCCTCCAACCCGACGCGGACATGCCCGCCCATCGCCGCCGCGATAGCGGCGAATTCCATCTGCCGCCGTCCCGCCGCCAGCACCGACCATTCGAACTTCGGAAACAGTTTCTGCGCTGTCTGGTGCAGATGGATCAGATGCTCCGGTTCTGCCGCGATACCGCCCAGCACGCCCATGACGAACTGCAGGAAGATCGGCCCGTCAACCAGCCCGCGGTCAACGAAGTGGCGCAGCATGTGAAGGTGGCTCACGTCATAGCATTCGAACTCGAACCGCGCACCGCGTTCGGTGCCCATGCGCTGCAAGACGCCTGCGATGTCGCGCGGGGTATTCTTGAACACCAGATCGTCGGAGTCGCGCAGGAACGGCTCTTCCCAGTCGAACCGCCAGTCGCGGGGTTTCGCAGCCATGGGATAGAGCGCGAAATTCATCGACCCCATGTTAAGGCTGCACATCTCCGGTGCAAAAGTCAGCGGCGCCTCCAGCCGCTGATCCAGCGTCATCACCGCCGATCCGCCGGTGGTCATGTTGAGGACCGCATCGCAGGAACTTGAAATCGCAGGCAGAAATCCCTTCCAATGCGCCGGGGAGGCAGAGGGGCGGCCCGTCTCGGGGTCGCGGGCGTGCAGGTGCAGGATCGCAGCACCCGCCTTGGCCGCGCCGATTGCCTCCGCCGCAATATCCTCGGCCCGGAACGGCAGATAGGGCGACATGCTGGGTGTGTGGATCGAGCCAGTGATAGCGCAGGAGATGATGATCTTCATGCCAATGCTCCCGCATGAGCATCCGCGAACCCATCCAGCGCACGGGTCAGTTTCTCCATGATCTCGTCCACCTGTGCCTCGGTCGTGATCATCGGCGGGCAGACGAGGAAATGGTCACCCTCATAACCACCGCGCGTGCGGCGGGAATAGATGATCAGCCCCTCGGCATAGGCACGTTCGACCAGATCATCGAAGGCCTTCATTTCGCGCGGCAGTGGCGCCATTGTTTCGCGACCGGCAACAAACTCGAAGGCCAGCAACAGGCCCTCACCCCGCACATCACCAATGAAGCCATAGCGTTGCATCAGGTTCTTCAGGCGTTGTTTCAGAACAGCCCCCACCTTGCGCGCGTTGCCCATCATATCCTGCCGCTCAATCTCGGTCAGCACGGCAAGGCCCGCCGTGCAGGCCAGCGGATTGCCGGCATAGGTATGGCCGTGCAGGAAACCGCCCGCATCCTGCACCGCCTGCACGATGCGATCCTGCGCGATCATGGCACCAAGCGGCGCATAGCCCGCACCGAAACCCTTTGAAATCGCAATGATATCCGGGGCCACGCCCCAAAGGTCGCCGCCAAGGAAGGTGCCGACGCGGCCGCCGCCGCTCATCACCTCGTCATGGATCAGCAGCACACCGTATTTGTCGCAGATCGCGCGCACCGCCTGCATATAGCCCGCGGGCGGCACCAGCGCGCCGGTCGAGGCGCCGCCGACGGGTTCGTGGATGAAGGCCAGCACTGTCTCTGGCCCCTCGGACAGAATGCGGTCCTCCAGCATCGCCGCGTAATGCGCGCCGGTGGCGGGGTTATCCATGTCCAGACCGTCAAGATAGGCGCGCGGCGCGGGGATCTTCGGCATCTCCACCATCATCGGGCGGAAAGGATCGGTCAGCGGATCGTAACCCGTCACCGACAGCGCCCCCAGCGTCGATCCGTGATAGGACGGGAAACGCGAGATCACTTTCCACCGGCTTGCCTGCCCGGTGACCACCGCATATTGCCGGGCGAGCTTCATCGCGCTTTCCACAGCCTCCGACCCGCCGGAGACGAAGAATACCTTCTCCATCCCCTCCGGGCTGAGCGCGGCAACCTTTGCGGCCAGTTGCTCACCCGGTTCGGTTTCGAAATGCAGCCGGTAGCCGAAGGTGGATCTATCCATCTGCGCCCGCATCGCAGCCAGAACGGCAGGGTTGGAATGGCCGATATTGCTGACCATCGCGCCCGACGATCCGTCGATGAACCGCCGCCCCGAAGTATCCCACATGTAGATCCCTTCGGCACGGTCCAGCACGGGCCGCGCAGCAGTGGAAAGGTAGAACAGGTGGCTCATCATCAGTCTCCGGGCGAGGTTCACCCTGAGGATGGCGCATGGCGCCGCATTCTCCAAATGGATTGTTTTAATCTGCATCATTGATACAGTGAATGACATGCGTCTCAGCCCCGCCGAAAAGCTCGCCCGTGACCTCGATTGGAACCTGCTGCGGGTCTTTCTCGCGCTGGCAGAGGCCGGGTCGGTAACGCGGGCGGGCGAAAGGCTGGGGCTGAAGCAACCCTCGGTCAGCCAGGCGCTGAAACGGCTGGAGGAACGCACCGGCCACCGGCTGATCGACCGCAGCGCGGGCAGTTTCACCCTGACACCCGAGGGCATGGCCCTGCTGGCAGAGGCGCAGGCGGTGCGGGCCGCCATCCTGCGCGGGGCCGAGGCGATGGCAGAAGCCTCGGGCGCAGTGGCGGGCGAGGTCACGCTGGCACTGGCCTCGCATGTTGTCTCGCCCCTGCTGGACGCGGCTTTGCGCCGGTTTCACGCGGCTCACCCCAAGGCCACGCTGTCCATCGACATCCTGCCCTCACGCGAGGCGCTGACACGACTGGCCGAGGGCCAGGCCAGCCTTGCCATCTGTCTGATGACCGATCCGCGCAGCGATCTGCAAACCGAAGTGTTCTATCGCGAGTTCTTCGGTCTGTTCTGCGGGCCGCCGCACCCGCTTTATGCCCGGTCCGGCCTGACACTGGAGGACCTCGCGGGACACACCGCCGTCAGTTTCCAGACCGATCGCATGGGCGATGCGCTGGCCGCCGTGACTGAACTGCGCCAGCGGGCCGGGCTTTCCGGCCCGGTCGGCCAGTCCACCCATCTGGAGGAGGTGCGGCGGATGATCCTTGCGGGCCTCGGGATCGGGCCTTTGCCGTTGCATGTGGTGGAGGAGGATCTGCGCGCCGGGCGCCTGTGGCGCCTGCCGCCGCAGGACGATCCGCCCGCCATCGACGTCTATCTGGCCCGCAACCCGCGCGCACGACGGAACCGGGCCGAGGCGGCGTTTCTGGCCATCCTCGATACACTTCTGGCGGAAACCCCACCCGAGCAGCGCATCTACGGCCCCTGATCCGCCACCGGGCTAAGCCCCGCGCAGCCGCGCCCTTTCGCGCTGCAACCAAAGCGCCGTCACCAGCAGCGGCCCGTTGTCCACCTCACCCGAGGTGATCAACGCCATGAATTCCTTGAAGCTGACCAGATGCCCGCGGATATCTTCCGCCTCGCCCTCGACGCCAAACACGCCCTCCACCCCGTCGGGCAGATCGCAAAGCGCAACATAGGAATAGAGGTATTCGCTTTTTGCCCCCGGCGAAGGGTAATAGGCGCCCACTTTCTCCAGCGCGCCCAGATGCAGGCCCGCTTCTTCCACCGCCTCACGCCGGGCGGCCTGTTCCGGCGTCTCGTCCGGGTCGATGCGTCCTGCGATGGCCTCCAGCAGCCAGGGCTGCGGATCGCCCCGCCCGTAGGGACCGGCGCGGAACTGTTCGATCAGCAGCACCCGGTCGCGCACGGGATCATAGGGCAGCACCGTCACCGCATCGCCCGAGACAAAGACCGCGCGGTTGATCTGTTCACTCATGCGACCGTCAAAGCGGCGATAACGCAGATCGTATTCTTCGATGGCGAAGAAATTGGCATAGGGCTGGCGAAAGCGGTCGACCACCACATCGCCCGCCGTCGCCCGATGCCGCCGCGTGACCGGCGGCGCCTCGACGGCCCGCAACCGGCTGGCGCCCCGCACCAGCATCAGCCGGTAACGCCGCACCACCTCGGCCGCCTCGCGCTGGCCCATCAGCGCCATCACGTCACGCGCGGTCACCACCGCCACCGCGCCCCAGTCGCGCACCCAGTCCGCCAGCGACCACGGCCCCGCCACGGGCGCCGCATCGGGTGGCAGATAGACCAGCGCGGTCGAGGCCCCCGCCGCCGCGACCGGCAGCGCAGCGGTGCGATAGCCGAAGCCGCCTTCGTAGAAATCCAGCCGCGCCACATCTTCGGCCGTGGCATTGCGCATCAGCCGCCCCTGCGCCGCGCCTGCGCCGCGCCGGATCACCGGCCACGCCCCCTCGGCGGACCAGAGCACCTCATACCCCGGCAGGGTGGCAGGTTCAGTAACCACAGCGCGGCCCAGAACCGCCTCCAGCAGTGGCGGGTGGCACAGCGTGCCGTAAAAGAACAAATCCATCAGCGCCGCCGTACCAGCTTATGCACTGCAATGCCGCACAGCGGGCCACCCACCAGCAGGGCCGCCATGACCTGCGGCGACGTCAGCACCAGAAACAGGTTTTCCACCATCAGTTCGAACACGCCGGTAATCGCCTCGAAGGGGCCCTTGTACATCTTGCGCAGCGCCTTGCCGAGCATGAGGTAGATGCCGAAGCCCAGCAGCGCAAAGAAAGCCGTCGTCAGCGCCGCCTGCAAACCCGCGCTGATCGCCTGTGCCATGCCCCCCTCCGGCGCGCGCGGCCCCATAACAAACCAGCCACTGCCAAGCCCGATTGCCGCGACATACAGGCTGAAATTACCGAAAGAGGTGCCTTCTGGCACCGAGGGTTTGAACAGTTCGGCCGTCAGATAGGCCAGCGCCGCAAAGAATATCGCGCCCAGAAGCTTGCCTGCCGTCGGCATCTGTCCCTTTCCGCGCGGCCTCTAGCCGGGCCGCGTCACCGTGATCTGCGTCACGTCGCAGTTTCCGCCGTGAAAGGCGCCAGCGCAAGAGGTCAGGTAGAAGTTCCACATGCGGCGAAAGCGGTCATCGAAGCCCAGCGCCCGCACCTCGGGCCAGTGGGCATTGAACGTGTCATGCCAGCGCCGCAGCGTCTGGCTGTAGCTTTCGCCGAATTCGATATGGCCCTTCAGCACCAGCCCCGCCGCCGCGACCTCTTGCGCCAGCGCGGCGGGCGAAGGCAGCATGCCGCCGGGGAAGATGTATTTCTGGATGAAATCCACGGTCTTGCGATAGGCCGCAAAGCGGGCATCGGGCACGGTGATGATTTGCAGCGTGGCATTGCGCCCCGGTTTCAGCCGGTCGCGCACCGCACCAAAATAGACAGGCCAGTATTTCTCGCCCACCGCCTCGAACATCTCGATCGAGGCGATACCGTCATATTGGCCGCGTTCATCGCGGTAATCCTGAAGCCGGATCTCCACCCGGTCAGAGAGGCCCGCGCGGGCAATCCGGGCCTGCGCGAAATCGTGCTGTTCCTTTGAAATGGTCAGGCAGGTCAGCCGCATGCCCGCCCGCGCCGCATGTTCGGCAAATCCGCCCCAGCCGCAGCCGATTTCCAGCAGGTGATCGCCGCGCCTTGCGCCCATCTGCTGCAACATCGAGGCGTATTTGGCCTCCTGCGCCGCCTCAAGGCTTTCCTGCCCGCTGCGGAACAGGGCGCTGGAATAGGTCATCGTATCGTCGAGCCATAGCCGGTAGAAATCATTCCCCAGATCGTAGTGATAGGCGATGTTACGTTTGGCCTGCCGTTTCGAATTTCCGCGCAGCCAGTGCCGCATCCGCTCATAGGACCGCACGAGGCCCATGCCTGGAAAACCGTCATTCACCCCGTTGTTCGGTGGCGCCTGCACCAGATCCATGAAGGCTTGCAGATCGGGCGTATCCCAGTCGCCGTCCAGATAGGCGTCGCAAAAGCCCAGATCCCCCTCGCGGATCAGCCGGGCGAAAACATCCGGGTTCTTCACCTGCACCTCGGCCACCGGGCCGGGCGCGGCGCCTTCTGCCCGAAAGCGGCGGCCATCGGGCAGGACAAACTCCATCCGCCCCACGCGCAGCTTTTCCAGCACCTTCATTACCTGACCGAAATAGCGCGGCAGGTCGGGCTGGCCTTCGGTCGTCAGCAAGGTGGTCATCCTTACATCTCCCCGGATCATACAGTGCCGATGATTCCCCAAGCGCGGCTGTCACTCAAGCCTTTCGTGCGGCATAGGCATCCAGCGCGCGCTGACGGCCTTTATCCAGCGCAATCAAGGGCTTCGGATAGGCAGAATCGGGTGAAAGCGCCCATGCTCGCGGCACCGCATCGAAATAGGACAGCGCGTCAGCCGGGGGTGTGCGGCTGAGTTCGGCGATAAACCGGCGCCGATAGACGGCATTCGGGTCAAACTTTTCCGCCTGCGTCGCCGGGTTGAAGATGCGGAAATACGGCGCGGCATCCGGCCCTGACCCCGCCACCCATTGCCAGCCCATCGCGTTGGAGGCCGGGTCCCAGTCGGTCAGGCAATCGGCAAACCACGCCAGCCCCACCCGCCAGTCGGTCATCAGATGTTTGGTCAGGTAAGAGGCCGCAATCATCCGGGCTCGGTTGTGCATGGTGCCGGTCACATACATCTCGCGCATCGCGGCATCGACGAAGGGCTCGCCGGTCAGGCCCCGGCGCCAGCGTTCGGCATCGGCACTGTCGCCGCGCCAGGGGAAGCCATCCCACTCCTCGCGCCAGTTCTCGGTCGCAAGCGCCGGGAAGTGATAGATCAGATGCCAGGCAAAATCGCGCCAGCCCAGTTCCGACAGGAACTTGCCTGCGCCACTGTCTCCCGCATCCAGCCGGTGCATGGCGGCATGCCAGATGCGGGCGGGGGCGATTTCGCCATAGGTCAGGTTTTCCGACAGGCGCGAGGTGGCGGGCGTAGCCGGAAAATCCCGCGCCTCGGCATAGCGGGCAAGGCGCTGGTCCAGAAAGTCGTCCAACCGGGTCAGAGCTGCCGCCTCCCCCACGGCCTGATGCGGCAGGCAGACTGCCGCGCCGCGCCGCATGGCGGCCCCCATCTGCCAATCCTCCAGCCGGTCCGAAGTGGGCCAGCTTTCGGGCGGCGGCAGTTGCTTCGGCGCGGGCAGCAGGGGTGCGATGTCGCGCTGGCGCAGCGCCTTCCAGAATGGGGTATAAACGCGGTAGGGGCCGCCCTGCCCGGTCTCCACCTGCCAGGGCTCGGCCAGCAGGAAACCCGGATGGCTTTCGGCACCGTACCCCGCCGCCCTCAGCGCGGTTTTCACCGCCGTATCGCGGGCTATGGAGGCCGGATCATAGGCGCGGCTCCACATCACTCCCGTGGCGCCGGTGTCCGCGATCAGCCGCGCCAGCGCCTCGGGCGCCGCCCCGCGCCGCAGGATCAGCCGGCTGCCCACGCCCTCCAGTCGCGTCGCAAAATCGGCGAGCGACAGGCCCAGCCGCCATTTCGCCGCAGCACCAATGGCCTCGGTCTCGGGGTCCAGCAGGAAGACCGGGATCAGCGGTCGCCCGTTGGCCAGCGCTGCGGTCAGCATCGGGTGATCGGCCAGCCGCAGGTCGCGGCGGAACCACAGGATCAGGGGGGTATCGGTCATGGCAGGTCAGGCTACTCCGTTTCCCTTGTCATACGGTATGACCTAGGGTAGCGGATCATCCTTGCCCAGTGCTGAAGCCTCCAGCCCTGATGCCCCCGGCCCTGACGCCCCTTGCATCGCGCGCGGTGATCTGGTCCTTGGGGCCATGCCCATCCTGCTGCCCCCCGCCCTGCCGATTGATGCCGTTCTGCCCGATCTGGTCGCGGCGCTGACCGCGCGCGGCATGGCGGTGGTGCAGGCACCGCCCGGTGCGGGCAAGACCACGCGGGTTCCGCTGGCTATGCTGGCCTCCGGCCTTTGCCCCGGTCGCATCGTCATGCTGGAACCCCGCCGCCTTGCCGCACGCGCCGCGGCAGAGCGCATGGCCGAAACGCTGGGCGAGCCGGTGGGCCAGACCGTCGGCTACCGTATCCGGGGCGAGGCGAAGGTTTCGAAAACCACCCGGATCGAGGTGGTGACCGAAGGTATCCTGACCCGGATGCTGCAAACCGATCCGGGGCTTGATGGTATCGGTGCGGTGATCTTCGACGAGTTTCACGAACGCAGCCTGAATGCCGATCTGGGCCTTGCGCTGGTGCTGGAGGTGCGGGGCGCGCTGCGCGACGACCTGCATCTGGTGGTCATGTCGGCGACGCTGGATGCCGCTCCTGTCGCCGCGCTGATGGGCGATGCGCCGATGATCACCAGCGAAGGCCGCGCTTTTCCGGTGGAAACCCGCTGGCTGCCCCGGCCGCTGGACGCGCGCGCGCGCTCCGATCAGGCGCTGGCCGCACTGGTCGTGCAGGCGGTGGAGGAATGCCCCGAGGGCGGCGTGCTGGTCTTTCTGCCCGGCGAGGGCGAAATCCGGCGGGTCGAGGCCCTGCTGAAGGGCCTGACGGGCCTGAAGGGCTGCGACATCCGCCCGCTGTTCGGCGCGATGGAGTTCGCGGCCCAGCGCGCGGCACTGGCTCCGGCGGCGGCGGGTCTGCGCAAGGTGGTACTGGCGACCTCGATCGCGGAAACCTCGCTGACCATCCCCGACATCCGCGTGGTGGTCGATGGCGGGCGGGCGCGGCGGGCGCGGTTCGATGCGCCTTCGGGCATGGCGCGGCTGGTCACCGAACGGTTGACGCGGGCTGAGGCCGAACAGCGCCGGGGCCGCGCTGGCCGGGTGGCGGAGGGGGTCTGCTACCGGCTGTGGTCGAAGGGCGAGGAAGGCGGGCTGCTGCCCTTCCCCCCGCCCGAAATCGCGGCGGGCGACCTGACCGGCCTCGCGCTGGAGCTTGCGGTCTGGGGATCGACCGACCTGCCCTTCCTCACCCCGCCGCATCCGGGCGTGCTGGGAGAGGCCCAGGCGCTTCTGACCGGGCTGGAGGCACTGAAGGACGGGCGCATCACCGACCACGGCCGCCAGATCGCCGCACTGCCCTTGCACCCGCGTCTGGCCCACATGCTGATCCGCGCGGGCGGCGGGATTGAGGTCGCAACACTGGCCGCCCTGCTGGCCGAACGCGACCCGCTGCGCGATGCCCCCGCCGATCTGGCGTTGCGCATGGCTGCGGTGAAAGACCCGGCCCGGATGGAGCGTGAGGGCCGCACCGTGCATCGCGGCACGGTGGAGCGCATCCGCACCGAGGCGAAGCGGCTGGCCCGTGCCGTCCCCGAGGCACCGAAGGGCCTGAGCCTTGGCCAGATGGCATCACTGGCCTATCCCGACCGGGTGGGCCTGCGCCGCAAGGGCGAGGCGCCGCGCTGGGTGCTGTCAGGCGGCAAGGGGGCGGCCATGGCTGCCGGTCAGCCGCTGTCGGGCGCACGGCTTCTGGTCGCCACCGATCTGGACGGCGACCTGCGCGAGGCGACGATCCGGCAGGCGGTCGCGTTGACCGAGGCGGAGTTGCGCGCGGTGCATGGCGATCAGATCGTGTGGCGCGACATCTGCGAATGGTCCAGACGCGAGGGCCGCGTGGTGGCGCGGCGGCAGGAGTGTTTCGGCGCCTGCGTGCTGGACGACCGGCACTGGACCGACGCGCCGCCGGAGGCGCTGGCGCGTGCGGCGCTCGACGGTTTGCGGCTGATCGGCCTCACGCCCTCTCCCGCCGCACGGCGGCTGATGGTGCGGGCGGCGCTCTGTCGCCGCGACGGGGCAGACCTGCCCGATGCCTCGGAACCTGCACTGCTGGCGGAGGAGGCGCTGTTGCCCTATCTGACCGGCAAGCGCACAGAGGCCGATCTGCGCGGCCTCGATCTGGTGGAGCCGATCCGCAGCGCGCTGGGATGGGAGGGGGTGCAGATGCTCGACCGCCTCGCCCCGCCGCATTTCGAGACGCCGCTGGGGCGGCGGGTGCCCATCGACTATGACGGCGAGGCACCCGGGATCGAGGTGCGCTTGCAGGAATTGTTCGGGGTGACGGTGCATCCGACGGTGGGGCCAAAACGGCTGCCGCTGAAGATCACATTGCTGTCGCCCGGTGGCAAGCCGGTGCAGGTGACGGCGGATCTGCCGGGGTTCTGGACCAATTCCTATGCCGATGTGCGGCGCGACATGCGCGGCCGTTACCCGCGCCACCCCTGGCCCGAAAACCCGCGCGAGGCCGATCCGACAACACGGGCAAAACCGCGCGGCACCTGAGCCGTCAGGCCGCCAGCCAGGGCGCAGGAACCGGCACCGGCCTGAGGCCCGGCCCGCGCAACCCTGCCCGCTGCATCACCAGCAGCCGGGCCTCGTGCCGGCGCAGCACCCGCCGCGCGGCGGGCTGGCGTGCCAGACGCTCCAGCTCCCACGGAAGGAAAGTTTCATGCAGGGCCGCCCGCGCCCGTTCTGGCAATGCGGCCATGGCCTGCGGACCCGGATGCAGGCTTTCCGCCCCGGTGCCTTCCGCCAGCAGCACCTGATGACGGTCCAGCAGCAGATGACAATAGCGCAAGCGGCGTGGCAGGGTTTCGCGGCTGACACCGGGCAGGCCCACCAGATCGCGCGCCGCTGCCAGCACCTCATATTCGCCGAACAGTAATTCGCAATCGGCCCCGTGCAGCAACAGCAGATGCTGCCCCGAAACGCTCAGGTCACCCTCATTGTCCAGCGCCCCGGCCTCGATGCGCACCGGCAGCGCCTCGCCCTCGGCACAGACCATGCCGCCGCCGGTCCAGCGCAAGATCTGCGGCCCGTCATCCAGCGTCATCACGCGATCCCCGGCGCGCAGATTCTCGATCCGCCGCAGCCCATCGGGCGTGTGGATGCGGGTGCCCGCTTCGAAACACACCGGATTGCCGTTCAGGAAACGTGTCGACCAGACACCGTTCGGTTCGCCCGGGTCCAGCCCGGCATTCGGATAGTTCGTCAAAGCCGAGGAATTGCCCGAGCCGGGAACGATGTAATCGCGCGACCCGCCATCCGTCATGCCCACCTGCGCCACGCCGGTATACCCGTTGGTCCACTGGACCTTCTGGTAGATCATGTCGATCTCGAAATTGCCGTCGTGAGTATGTTGCAGCACCACCTGAAAGGTGTTCCGCGCCGAGGTGGAACCGCTGTAGGCCCGCACATCCAGCCATGTGATCGTGACGCGGCCGCTGGACGGGTCCAGGTCCCAATAGATGTTGTTGGTGCCGTTGGCCGTGCCGCTGGTGATGTTCACATCACTCCAGAACGGCGCGATGGCCGGATAGGGCAGCGCGGACAGCGCCGAAGGCGTATAGGCAGTGACCGGCGCCTGAAAGGTGATCAGACCGTTGGTGTTGATATAAAGGGACGTATAATTGGTCCCGAAATAGTTGATGCCCGACGCACCGAAAACCGAGGTGATGTTCACCTGGATCGAGCCGTCATCATAATTTCCCGCCGTCAGGGCGCTGCCGCGAAAACTGCCTTCACCCACGCCCTGCGGCCCGCCCAAACCTGTATTGATCGTGGCCATTTTCGGCCTCCGTCCGTTTCTGCCTCAGAAACGACAGGACAGCCGAAATCGGGCGGCCTCACGGATCGGATGCGGCGCATTCGGGGCAATTTTGCGCCAAGCCATCATAATCCGCAGCCAATGGCAGGAATTGTTGCGACCCGGAAACAATCCCCCCGGTCACTGGCGCAAACGGGGGGACAATGGCGCCGGTCAGACGCCCAGGCACCAGCGCATGACCGCCTTCTGCGCATGCAGCCGGTTTTCCGCCTCGTCGAAAATCACCGAATGCGGGCCGTCCATTACGGCGCTGGTCGCCTCGTCATTGCGGTGCGCGGGCAGGCAATGCATGAACAGTGCATCCGGTTTGGCCTTCGCCATCAGATCCTCATTCACCTGATAGGGGCGCAACTGGTTGTGGCGGCGCTCTTTCGCGCTTTCGGGGTCATGCATGCTGACCCAGGTATCGGTGACCACCAGATCGGCGCCCGAGACCGCCTTGTAGGGGTCACGCTCCACCGTGACCGGATGACCTTTCGAGGCGGCGAAATCCAGCCAGACCCGCTCGGGGTCGAGTGTTTCAGGCCCGGTGAAGGCCAGATCGAAGCCGAACTGCCCGGCGGCATGGGCAAAGCTGGCAAAGACATTGTTGCCGTCGCCGCACCACACGACCTTCTTGCCGGCGATCGGGCCGCGATGTTCCTCATAGGTCATCACATCGGCCATGATCTGACAGGGGTGGGTGCGGTTGGTCAGCCCGTTGATGACCGGAACCGTGGCATGTTCCGCCATCTCCTGCAGCGTCGCCTCTTCAAAGGTGCGGATCATGATGAGATCGACATAGCGTGACAGCACCCGCGCGGTATCGGCGATGGTCTCGCCATGGCCAAGCTGCATTTCCTTGCCCGACAGCACCATCGTCTCGCCACCCATCTGGCGCACACCGACGTCAAAGCTGACGCGGGTGCGGGTCGAGGGCTTTTCGAAGATCAGCGCGACCATGCGGCCCTTCAGCGGCTGGTCATCGTCCGGCGTACCCTTGGGACGCCCGGCGCGGGCGATCTTCATGGCACGCGCATTGTCGATCATCGCGCGCAGATCGGTGGCGGAGGTGGTGTGAATATCAAGGAAGTGGTTCATCTGTCGGTCTTTCTGACGGGCTTCCGCCCGCTTGCGTATCTTACCAAAGGGAAGGGAATGTCGGATCGAATGCCATGACAAGCACGGGCTTGCCCGTCTCGCCCGTCGTGGTGCGGATGGCTCGGAAGCCCGCTCGTCGATACGCCCGCACGGCGCGTTCGTTCGACGGGTCGGGGTCGATCACCACCGCCGGATAGCGACGCCGCAGGTCAGCCGCGCGCAGGTTCAGATAGCGCGCCGCATGGCCCTGCCCCAGCATGTCGGGCTCCCCCAGAAAGGTATCCATCGCACGGGTGCCCGGCGGGAATTCCGCATATTGCGGCATCGGGTCGTGATGGGCGGGGTAATCCTGCACATAGGCGAAGGGCCTGCCCTGATAGGCCACCAGCAGCAGATCGGCGGTGTCGCCGTCGATTTCGGCGTCGATCAGCGCGATTTCAGTGTCGGGGTCGCCCCACCAGGCGCGGACATGCGGCTGGTCCAGCCAGCCGCGCATCCGCGCGTAATCCGACCGCGTCAGCGGCGGAAAGCTGTAATCCGCCTCAGCTTGCATGACCGGACAGCGCGGCCGCGGCCGCATCCAGCCGCTTCAGCGCCTCGGCAATATCGGCGTCGGGGATGTTCAGCGCAGGCAGCAGCCGCACCACATTGTCAGATGCGGCGACGGTCAGCAGATGTTCCGCCATGCCCGCCTTCACCAGATCCGCGACCGGCGCCCTGCATTTCAGGCCAAGCATCAGCCCCTGCCCGCGCACGCTTTCGAACACGTCGGGATGTTCCGCCACCAGCGCCTCAAGCCCCTGACGGAACAGGCCCGCCTTGCGGTTGACCTCGGCCAGGAACGCCGGGGCCGAGACGATGCGCATGACAGCCCCGCCCACCGCGCAGGCCAGCGGGTTGCCGCCATAGGTGGACCCATGGGTGCCCGCGACCATGCCGGAAGCGGCGTTTTCGGTCGCCAGTACCGCGCCCAGCGGGAAGCCGCCGCCGATACCCTTGGCGACCATCATGATATCGGGGGTGACGCCTGCCCATTCATGCGCGAACAGCTTGCCGGTGCGGCCCATGCCACATTGCACCTCATCAAAGACCAGAAGCGCGCCGGTCTCGTCGCAGAGGTCACGCAGTCCTTTCAGGCAGCTGTCAGGCAGCGTGCGGATGCCGCCCTCGCCCTGAACCGGCTCGATCATCACCGCTGCCGTGCGGTCTGAAATCGCCGCCCGCAGCGCCTCGTGATCGCCGAAGGGCAATTGCCGGAAGCCCGGCATCAGCGGGCCAAAGCCCTTGACCATCTTTTCCGACCCCGCCGCCGCAATGGCGCCCGTCGACCGGCCGTGGAAGGCGCCATCAAAGCTCAGGATCTCGATCCGATCGGGCTGCCCCTTCTCGTACCAGTATTTGCGGACCATCTTGATCGCCAGTTCCGCCGCCTCGGTGCCGGAATTGGTGAAGAAAACGGTGTCGGCAAAGGTGTGCTCGACCAGTTGGTCGGCCAGCGCCTCCTGTTCCGGGATGCGATAGACGTTCGACACATGCCAGAGCTTTGCCGCCTGTTCGCTGATGGTTTTTACCAGCTCGGGATGGGCATGGCCCAGCGCATTGACGGCAATCCCCGAGCCCAGATCGAGGTAACGCCCCCCGTCCTCGGTGAAAAGCCAGCTTCCCTCGCCCTTCACGAAGGCAAGCGGCGCGCGGTTGTAGGTCGGCAGGACGGAGGTAATCATGGATAATCCTCAGGCGGATGCGAGGCCATAGGGGTGCCAAAGGCGCATGCCCATGTCAACGCAAGGGTGTCATGTAGGGAGAGGGGGGCCGGATTTTCCGGGTCACACCCGGAAGCAGAACGCGCGAAAGCGACGTCAGACGCGGTTGCGTCGGCGTCGGGGAAGCTGGAAAGGGCGAATCCGTGCATTCATGCCGTTGCGATAGCGCAAGGCCGGACGGCTGGCAAGCGTCTTGCAGCCACCACCACCGCAATCCCGGGTGGCCAGGCGCACAGGCCCCTGCGCTGCTGTCACCGTGCAGACTTTCTGCCAGCCCGCGACGGGCGCGAACACGGTTGCCCCGCGCCTTCTGATGAACGATAAGCTTCCCTGACGTTCCTCGGGGCCGAAGTCGGGACGGCAGGGTATGGGCCAGGCAGGCAGATATTTTGCGGGTATCGCGGCAGACGACCATGGAAGGAACCCAACGCGATACATGGGTTACGGCCGGATGCTGCTTCTGATCGACAACTACGACAGCTTTACCTACAATCTCGTGCATTATCTGGGCGAGCTTGGTGCCGATGTGGTGGTCAGGCGCAACGATGCGCTGGATGTGCAGGCCGCCATGGCGCTGCGCCCTGATCTGATTGTGCTGAGCCCCGGTCCCTGCGACCCGGCACAGGCGGGCATCTGCCTTGCGCTGACCGCCGCCGCCGCCGAGGCGAAGATCCCGCTGCTGGGTGTCTGCCTTGGACACCAGACCATTGGCGAGGCGTTCGGCGGCAAGGTCGTGCGCTGCCACGAGATCGTGCATGGCAAGATGGGCACCATGCATCACAGCGGGCAAGGCGTGTTCAGCGGCCTGCCCTCCCCCTTCCTTGCCACCCGCTATCACTCGCTGGTGGTGGAACGCGAGAGCCTGCCGGATTGTCTGGAGGTCACGGCCTGGCTGGAGGATGGCACCATCATGGGCCTGCGTCACAAGACACTGCCTATCGAAGGCGTGCAGTTCCACCCCGAAAGCATCGCCAGCGAGCACGGGCACCAGTTGCTGAAGAACTTCCTTGACCGCGCGCAGGTGTCGGCATGAGCGACCGGCTGAAGCCGCTGATCGGCACCGCCGCCACCCGCGCCCTGACCCGCGCCGAGGCCGAAACCGCCTTCGCCGCGCTGTTCGAGGGCGAGGCGACGCCCGCACAGATGGGCGGCTTCCTGATGGCGCTGCGCACGCGGGGCGAGACGGTGGATGAATATGCCGCCGCCGCCAGCGTGATGCGTGCCAAATGCCACAAGGTGAGCGCGCCCACGGGCGCCATGGATATCGTGGGCACCGGCGGCGATGGCAAGGGCACGCTGAACATCTCCACCGCGACGGCCTTTGTCGCGGCGGCGGCGGGGGTCGTCGTGGCCAAGCACGGCAACCGCAACCTTTCCTCCAAATCCGGCGCGGCGGATGCACTTTCGGAAATGGGCCTCAACGTGATGATCGGCCCCGATGTGGTGGAACGCTGCCTGCACGAGGCCGGGATCGGCTTCATGATGGCGCCGATGCATCATCCGGCGATGCGCCATGTCGGGCCGGTGCGCGCCGAACTTGGCACGCGCACCATCTTCAACATCCTCGGGCCGCTGACCAACCCCGCCGGGGTGAAGCGGCAGTTGACGGGCACGTTCAGCGCCACGCTCTTGCGCCCGATGGCGGAAACCCTGCTGACACTGGGGTCAGAGGCGGCCTGGCTGGTCCACGGTTCCGACGGGACCGATGAAATCTCCATTGCCGGGCCGACCTCTGTGGCCGCGCTGGAAAACGGCGCAATCCGCGAATTCGAGGTCAGCCCCGAGGATGCGGGCCTGCCGGTCCATCCGTTCGAGGCGATCCTCGGGGGCACGCCGCAGGAAAACGGCGCGGCCTTCCGCCGCCTGCTGGAGGGCGAGGAAGGTGCGTATCGTGATGCTGTTCTGCTGAACTCTGCCGCTGCGCTGGTGGTGGCTGGGCGCGCGACCGGCCTGCCCGCAGGCGTGGAAATGGCGCGCGAAGCCATCGACAGCGGCCGCGCACTGCAAAAGGTCGAGGCGCTGGTGGCGCTGACCAACGGGTGAGCGGCCTCGACATCCCTGCAAGCTGGGCGGATCTTCCGTTCTTTCGGGACGACTGGCCCGCCTTGGCCGCACGGCTCAGCGTCACGCCCGGTTGGCAGCCGCAATCACCGTTCCGCGCCCTGGATCTGACGCCGCGTGACAGGGTGCGTGTGGTGATCCTCGGGCAAGACCCCTACCCCACACCGGGCCGCGCCACCGGCCTTGCTTTCAGCTTTCCGCCCGGCGCGGCCCCGCAACATTCGCTGAAGAACATCCTGACCGAGTTGCACGACGATCTGGGCGTCGCAAAATGCGACGGCGATCTGACCGGCTGGGCAGAGCAGGGCGTGCTTCTGCTGAACGCCGTGCTGACCGTGCCGCAGGGGCAGGCGAATGGCCACAAAGGCTGGGGCTGGGAAGCGCTGGTGCAGCAGGTGCTGGCCACCACCACTGCCGACGGGCCGCGCGCCTTTGTCCTTTGGGGTGGGCCTGCGCAAAAACTTTGTGCAAAGCTGCCGCGAGACGGGCACCTGTTTCTTGAAAGCGCGCACCCCTCGCCCCTGTCGGCCTATCGCGGCTTTTTCGGCTCGAAACCGTTCAGTCAGGTAAACCGCTGGCTGGCGTCCACCGGCGGCACGCCGGTCGACTGGTCGGCCTGAGCCGGGTTTTCAACGCCGCCACGGCGCGCTAAGTCACTGGGAAGGAGATCGCCATGACCACCATTCTCGACCGCATCAAAGCCTACAAGCTGGAAGATGTTGCCGCCCGCAAGATCGCGCAGCCTCTGGCCGAGGTGGAAGCCGCCGCCAAGGCCGCCCCGGCCCCGCGCGGCTTTGCCCGCGCCCTGCGCGATGCCGCGACTTCGGGCTATGGCCTGATCGCCGAAATCAAGAAGGCCAGCCCTTCCAAGGGTCTGATCCGCGCCGATTTCGACCCGCCCGCCCTTGCCCGCGCCTATGAAGAGGGTGGCGCCACCTGCCTTTCGGTGCTGACCGACGGCCCGTCCTTCCAGGGCGACGACAGCTATCTCGCCGCCGCGCGCGAGGCAGTAAAGCTGCCCTGTCTGCGCAAGGATTTCCTTTATGACCCCTACAGCGTCGTCGAATCCCGCGCGCTGGGGGCCGATTGCATTCTGATCATCATGGCCTCGCTGGAGGATGCCGAAGCGGCGGATCTGGAACAGACCGCTTTCGACCTTGGCATGGATGTGCTGATCGAGGTGCATGACCGGACGGAGCTTGAACGTGCCACGCGGCTGAAATCGCCGCTGCTGGGTATCAACAACCGCAACCTGCACACGTTCGAAACCACGCTGGACACCACGCGCGATCTGGCGCGGCGCGTTCCGGCCGACCGGCTGATCGTGTCGGAAAGCGGGCTTTATACCGCCGAGGATCTGGCCGACATGGCCCGCTATGGCGCGCGTTGCTTCCTGATCGGCGAGGCGCTGATGCGACAGCAAGACGTAACCGCCGCGACACGCGCGATCCTTGCCAATCCGCTGAAATCCGAAGGGGGGATGTGACATGTCCGGCCTGACGCATTTCGACGCCAAGGGCGATGCGCATATGGTCGACGTCTCCGACAAGGCGGTGACCTCGCGCCTTGCGGTGGCCCGCGGCGCGGTGCGGATGACGGCCGAAACACTGACACTGATCACCGAGGGCCGCGCCGCCAAGGGCGATGTTCTGGCCGTGGCGCGGCTGGCGGGCATCATGGGGGCGAAGAAAACTGCCGATCTGATCCCGCTGTGCCATCCTCTGCCCGTCACCAAGGTCGCGGTCGACCTGACCCCCGACCCCGCGCTGCCCGGCATTCAGGTCGAGGCGACGGTCAAGACCACCGGCCAGACCGGGGTGGAGATGGAGGCGCTGACCGCCGTTTCTGTCGCCTGCCTGACCGTCTATGACATGGTGAAGGCAGTCGAAAAGTCCATGCAGATTGAAGGCATACGCCTGATCCTCAAGGAAGGCGGAAAATCCGGCCGCTTCGAGGCCACGCCATGATTTCGGTCGAGGAAGCGCTGGCCCGCGTTCTGGCCCTTGCCACCCCGATGCCGGTGGAAACCGTGCCGCTGGCAGCAGCGGCAGGTCGCTGGATGGCCAAAGCTGCCGAGGCCCGACGCACCCAGCCGCCTTTCGCGTCCTCAGCCATGGATGGCTATGCAGTGCAGGGTCCGGCCGCAACAGGCGCGCGTTTCCGTGTGATCGGCGAATCCGCCGCTGGTCACGGGTTTGCGGGATCGGTGGGGCCGGGTGAGGCGGCGCGCATCTTCACCGGCGCCCCGGTGCCGGAAGGAGCCACGCAGGTGGTGCTGCAAGAGGATGTCACCCGCGACGGCAATGACATTGTAATCGCCACAGCCTCCGCCAATGGGAATATCCGGCAGACAGGCGATGATTTCGCGGCGGGTTTCCGGCTGCAACCGCGCCGGATTTCTGCCTCTGACGTGGCGCTTCTGGCCGCAATGAACTTGGCCGAAGTGCCTGCCCACCGACGGCCAGTGGTGGCGATTATCGCCACCGGGGACGAGTTGGTCATGCCCGGTGACACCCCCGGCCCTGATCAGATCATTGCCTCGAACTCCTTTGCGATCAAAGCCTTGGCCGAAGGTGTTGGCGCCGAGGCACGGCTTCTGCCCATCGCCCGCGATACCGAGGCCAGCCTGCGGGCGGTTTTCGCGCTGGCGGAAGGCGCAGATCTGGTGGTGACCATCGGCGGTGCCTCGGTCGGGGACCATGACCTTGTGGCGAAGGTTGCCACCGATCTTGGCATGAAACGCGCCTTCTACAAGATCAGCATGCGCCCCGGAAAACCGCTGATGGCCGGGCGGCTGAACGGCATGCCGATGCTCGGGCTGCCCGGCAATCCGGTCTCTGCCATCGTCTGCGCGCATCTCTTCCTGCTGCCCTTGTTGCGGGCCATGCAGGGCGAGCCGGCACCGGCCCCCGCGCCGCGCCGCGCCGTGCTGGGCGCGGATGTCGCCCCGACCGGGCCGCGCACCCATTACATGCGTGCCCGCATCGAAGATGGGGTCGTCACCGCCTTCGACCGTCAGGATTCCGCTTTGCTGAGCGTACTGGCCGAAGCGAATGCGCTGCTGATCAGGCCCCTGGGAGACGGCGCCCGCAAGGCGGGAGAGGCTGCCGATTACCTGCCAATCTGACGGAAGGCCTTGACACAAATCGGGAACGCGGGCAGAACATAAGGCAAACACCCTTGACCCTGGTGGAAGGATTTGCCCGATGCTCACGCGCAAGCAACTGGAATTGCTGGATTTCATTCGCGTCCGCATGGATCGGGATGGCGTTCCGCCCTCCTTCGATGAAATGAAGGAGGCGCTGGACCTGCGGTCCAAGTCCGGCATTCACCGCCTGATCACCGCGCTGGAGGAACGGGGCTTCATCCGCCGCCTTGCCCATCGCGCCCGCGCCATCGAAATTGTCAAACTGCCCGAGGCGATGGAGAAGCCGGGTTTCACCCCCCGCGTGATTGCGGGTGACCGGCCTGCTGCCCCGCAACCCGCCACGGCCATTCCGGTGCAGGTGCACGCCGTGGAGCTGCCCGTGATGGGCCGCATCGCGGCGGGCGTTCCGATCGAGGCGATCTCTGAAATCTCGCATCACGTTGCTGTGCCCGGAGGGATGCTCTCCGGCAGCGCCCAGCATTACGCGCTTGAGGTCAAGGGCGATTCGATGATTGAGGCCGGGATCAACGATGGTGATATCGTTGTCATCCGCGAACAGGGCACGGCCGAGAATGGCGATATCGTGGTGGCGCTGGTTGAAGACAGCGAGGCGACGCTGAAACGCTTCCGCCGCAAGGGAAACATGATCGCGCTAGAAGCGGCAAACCCGCTTTATGAAACGCGTGTGTTTCCCGATCACATGGTCAAGGTGCAGGGCCGCCTTGTCGGGCTGATCCGCAGCTACTGACCCTTCGCCAGCAGGCGCACCGGCCGGTCCAACCAGCGCGCCGCCATCGTCTGCGCGTGTTTCCCGTGCCAGATGCGGGTGGTATCGCGGGCCGGTTGCAGGCGCAGCCGGTCGCCATCAGGCGAAAGCGCAATGCCTCCGCTGCGGCGCAGCTGCCCGAGGTCGATCACGATGCATCCCTCTGGCGGTGTGGCGATCTGCGCGGCAGTGATAACCAGATTATTGGCTGCGCAGGCAGCGGGCAGCTTTTCTTCCGCGCCCTTGCCGCGCAGATGAACCCCGCTCCATTCGCCCAGATAAAATCGCCGCTCTGACGCAGGGCCGGTAAAACCCTCCCGTTTCGCCGCGATTGGCTGCGAGACAAGATCGCCATCATTCTCCAGCCAGTTCTGCGCGGCGAAGCCCGCCCCGCGCGCAGCGGAAAGGGCCCTGCCCTGCGGCCCATAGAGGCCAACAAGCAATCCATCCGGTGAAATCAACAGCGCCGGACGCTCTGCCTGCGTCCAGACGCCCAGGCCGAGCGCGATGGCAAGAACGCCGGGCAGCCGGAACCAGCGCCGCCCCACCGCCATCCCGATGCCGCCCAGAGCGATGAGCGGCAGGGCCAGCGGCCCCGGTGCCGGAACTGGCGTCACGGCCCCATCCAGGCCGGCAACCATATGGGATACATATAAAATCCAGCGCGCCCCCCACCCCATGACCATCAGCGGCAGATCTGCCAGACCGAAGGGGGCAAGCAGGGCCGCAATCGCACCGGCGGGCATCACCACCATGCCCATGACCGGCACGGTCAACACATTGGCCAGCAGCCCATAATCTGCGATTCTGTTAAAGTGAGCGGCGGCAAAGGGGGCCGTTGCGATCCCAGCCAGCGCCGAAGACAGGACCAGTGTAAGGACTGGCAGCGCCCATCGCGGGACCAGACCACCTGTCAGCGCGCTGTGCAGGGCGCCAAACCCCGCCACCAGTGCGGTGGTCGCGGCGAAGGACATCTGGAACCCCGGCGTCAGCAGGGTTTCCGGGCGAAGGCACAGCAGGATCGTTGCCGAGATCGCCACCGAGCGGAGCGACAGGGCCTGCCGATCCAGCAGCACGGCGCCCAGCATGACGCAGATCATGATGCAGGCCCGCTCGGTTGCCACATTGGCGCCCGACAAAAGCAGGTAGAAGATCGCCACCGGCAGCGACAGGGCTGCGGCAACCTTCTTTGTGTTCAGCCGCAGGGCAATGTGCGGCACCAGCGCAAGCCCGCCCCGGATCAGCGCAAAGACAAATCCGATCAGAAAGGCCATATGCATGCCCGAGATCGCCAGAAGATGCGCAAGGCTGGAGGCGCGCAGATCCTCGATCGCCGCGCGGCTGAAGCCGGAGCGATCACCTGTCATCACCCCGGCGGCAAAAGCCCCCGGATCGCCCCGGATTCGCGCCTGAATGCCTGCTGACAGCGCCGCGCGCAGCCGGTTCAGCCCCTGCTCGCCTCGGCCCGGCGGGGCCAGCATCAGCAGCGGATGACGAGAATAGCCAATTGCGCCAAGCCGCTGAAACCACGCCACGCGGCGGAAATCGAAGCCGCCGGGTTCGACCGGATCGCCCGGCGGGGCAAGATGAGCGGTGATCTGCACCCATTGCCCGGGTGCGGGGGCAAACCGGGGCGCCACCTGCAAGGCGATGCGTACGCGCGCCGGTATGCGGCGCGGCGCCACCTCTGAAAGCTGCACATTGTCCAGCGTCAGCCGCAGCGCATCGGATTGCGAGCGGTCCAGCGCGACGATACGCCCCTCGATCGGACCATAATACCGGAACTCCAGCACCGGCGCGGCAACGAGATGCGCGCGCACGCCAGCCACGATGCCGCCAAGTGTCAGGCAGGCCACGGCCACCCAGAGCGGTTGCGCCGCCTCCGGCCCGAAGCGCCACAGACCGGCCATGAGCAGAACCAGACCGCCTGCCACGAGATAAGTTGCAAGCCCCGGCTCCACCGGCAGCGCGAACCAGAAGCCGATCCCGGCGCCAAGAAAGACCGGCACCCAGGGAAACAGGATACCCCGCGCATCGGCCACCGCCCCCGCCAGCCGCCCCAGGATGCCCCCGCGCACCGCCACCTTGTTTCCGGGCCTCCGCTCGCCTATCAGATGCCCAACGCTAGCGCGCCAATGGTTTCCGAAAGGTTAAGTCGCATGACCGGACACGTCGTCACCCGCTTTGCCCCCTCGCCCACGGGTTATCTGCACATCGGCGGCGGCAGGACGGCGCTGTTCAACTGGCTGTTTGCCCGTGGCCGGGGAGGCAAGTTCCTGCTGCGGATCGAGGATACTGACCGCGAACGCTCGACCCCCGAGGCGACGGCGGCGATCCTGCGCGGGCTGGAATGGCTTGGCCTCGACTGGGACGGCGACGTCATCAGCCAGTTCGAGCGGCGCGACCGCCATGCCGAGGTGGCGCATGCCATGCTTGCGCGCGGCACAGCCTACAAATGCTTCAGCACGAGGGAAGAAATTGAGGCCTTCCGCGCCGAAGCCGAAGCCAAGGGCAGCTATGCGGTGTTTCAAAGCCCCTGGCGTGACGCCGATCCGGCGACGTATCCAGACCGGCCCTTCGCCATCCGCATGAAAGCACCGCGCGAAGGCGAGACGGTGATTGATGATCAGGTGCAGGGCCGCGTCGTCATCAAGAACGAGACGCTGGATGACATGATCGTCCTGCGCTCGGACGGGACGCCGACCTATATGCTGGCGGTGGTGGTCGACGATCACGACATGGGTGTGACCCATGTGATCCGGGGCGATGACCACCTTGTGAACGCGGCCCGCCAGCAGATGATCTATGACGCGATGGACTGGTCCGTTCCGGTCTGGGCGCATATTCCGCTGATCCACGGACCAGATGGCAAGAAACTGTCAAAACGTCACGGCGCACTTGGCGTCGAGGAATATCAGGTCATGGGTTACCCCGCCGCGGGCATGCGCAATTACCTGACCCGACTGGGTTGGGCACATGGCGATGCCGAGTTCTTTACCAGCGAACAGGCGATGGAATGGTTTGACCTGAAGGGAATCGGCCGCGCGCCCGCCCGGCTGGATTTCAAGAAGCTGGAGAATCTGTGCGGCCAGCATATCGCGGCCAGCGACGATGCTGCATTGCTGCATGAACTGGAGGCCTATCTGGCCGTCGCAAACCTTCCGGCGCTGTCCGAACACCAACGCGGCCTGATGCTGGCGGGTATGTCCAGCCTGAAAGAACGTGCCAAGACCTTCCCGGAACTTCTTGAAAAGGCGCGGTATATTCTGACCACCCGCCCTGTGGCGCGCGACGAGGCCGCCGAGAAGGCGCTTGATCCGGTATCCCGTGGTATACTGGCTTCATTGACGCCGCGCCTGCGAAATGCTAGCTGGACGAAGGAAGATCTTGAAGCCATTCTGACCGGGACCGCAGCCGAACACGGGCTGGGCTTCGGCAAGCTGGCTGCTCCGCTGCGTGCCGCCCTTGCCGGACGCACGGTCAGCCCCAGCGTCTATGACATGATGCTTGTCATCGGTCAGGACGAAACGATTGCGCGGCTGGAGGATGCCGCGGCCTGATTGCCGCACCCTCCCTGCCCGAAGATTTGGCCACGGCGCCCTCACGGCGCCGGGCAGCAACGCAGAGGGATGTAGAGATGGCAGAGACCAACAGGACCGCGACGCTGACATTCGACGACAAGGTCATCGACCTGCCGATCCATTCGGGCACGATTGGCCCCGATGTCATCGACATCCGCAAGCTGTACGGTGAAGGTGACGTGTTCACCTACGATCCGGGCTTCACCTCGACCGCCGCCTGTGACAGCGCCATCACCTATATCGACGGCGACAAGGGCGAGCTGCTGCATCGCGGCTATCCGATCGACCAGCTGGCCGAGAAATCGCATTACCTTGAAGTCTGCTATCTGCTGCTGAACGGCGAACTGCCGAATGCCGCACAGATGAAGGACTTCGAGACCCGCATCACCCGGCACACCATGGTGCACGAGCAGATGCACTATTTCTTCCGGGGTTTCCGCCGCGACAGTCACCCGATGGCGACCATGGTGGGTGTGGTCGGCGCGATGTCGGCCTTCTACCACGACTCGACCGACATCAATGACCCGTGGCAGCGCGAAGTGGCCGCGATGCGGCTTATCGCCAAACTGCCGACCATCGCCGCAATGGCCTACAAATACTCGGTGGGTCAGCCCTTCGTCTATCCGAAGAACAGCCTCGATTACGCCGCGAACTTCCTGCACATGTGCTTCGCTGTGCCCTGCGAGGATTATGTGGTGAACCCGGTGCTGTCGAAGGCGATGGACCGGATCATGATGCTGCATGCCGATCACGAACAGAACGCCTCGACCTCGACGGTGCGTCTGGCCGGGTCGTCGGGCGCCAACCCCTTTGCCTGCATCGCAGCCGGCATCGCCTGTCTGTGGGGACCGGCCCATGGCGGCGCCAACCAGGCGTGCCTGGAAATGCTGCGCGAGATCGGCACCGTGGATCGCATCCCGGAATATGTGGCCCGCGCCAAGGACAAGAACGATCCGTTCCGTCTGATGGGCTTCGGCCACCGGGTTTACAAGAACTTTGACCCGCGCGCCAAAGTGATGAAGGAATCCGCCGACGAGGTGCTGGGCCTGCTGGGGATCGAGAACAACCCGACCCTGCAAGTCGCCAAGGAACTGGAGCGCATCGCGCTGGAAGACCCCTACTTCATCGAGAAGAAGCTTTACCCGAACGTCGACTTCTATTCGGGCATCATCCTCGATGCGATGGGTTTCCCGACCTCGATGTTCACCCCGATCTTCGCGCTGAGCCGCACCGTCGGCTGGATCAGCCAGTGGAAAGAGATGATCGGCGACCCGACGCAGAAGATCGGCCGCCCGCGTCAGCTCTATACCGGGCCGACCTTCCGCGACTATGTGGATGTGCATCACCGCTGAGACCGGCGAAACGCGAAACAGGGGCGGCCTTCGGGCCGCCCTTTCGCTTGCAGGCGGCGACACAGCAGGTGAAAAGAGGGCATGACGCAGACACCCCGCCTCTGGCTGATCGACAGCGCCCGCACGCTCGCCCTGCTGGGGATGGCGGCCTTCCATCTGGTGTTCGACCTGCAAATGTTTGGCTTCGTGCCGCCCGGCACGGCGGTCAGCGGCTTTTTCTACTATCACGCACGGATCGTGGCGGGGTCATTCCTGTTCCTCGCCGGAATGGGACTGTGGCTGGCGCATGGGCAGGGCATCCGATGGCCCGCCTTCTGGCGCCGCTGGGGCAAGATCGCGGCGGCAGCGGCGCTGGTATCGCTGGCCACCCGTATCGCCATGCCTGATTTCTGGATCTTCTTCGGCATTCTGCACAGCATCGCGGTGGCCAGCCTGCTGGGCCTCGTGTTCCTGCGCCTGCCGGGGCTGGTCAACCTTGCGCTTGGCCTCGCCGTGGTCTGGGCCGCATGGCCCTTGCCGCCGCTGCTGGAATGGCAGGCGCCCGCCCTTCGGTTTCTGGGCCTGACGACATTGCCGACCTATACGATGGATTTCGAGCCGCTGGTGCCGTGGTTCGGCCCGTTCCTGGCCGGAATGGGTATTGCCCGGCTGATCGCCCCCGTCCTGCCCCGGCTGGCACAGATTTCACCCGAAGGGTTGGGCTGGCTTGCCTGGCCGGGGCGGCACAGTCTGGCGGTCTACCTGATCCATCAGCCGGTGCTGATCAGCCTTGTCTGGCTGGCGGCGCAGATCCTGCGCTAGCTGCGTCCGTCCAGCGACATCAGCGGCGCGTAAAGCCCGGGCCTGCGATCCCGGAACAGCCCCCAGCTCGCCCGCAGTGCGGCGATTTCCGCCAGATCTACCGTGGCCGTCAGGATTTCCTCGGTGTCACGGCTGGCCTTCGCCAGCAATTGCCCACGATGATCGGAAATGAAGCTCGATCCATAGAAGGTCACATCCACGCCTTCCGGCGCCGTTTCCGTGCCGATGCGGTTAGAGGCGACCAGCGGCAGGATATTGGCCGCCGCATGGCCGCGCATGACCATTTCCCAATGCGGCTGGCTGTCATAGCCCGGCGCCGGCGGCTCAGAGCCGATGGCGGTCGGGTAAAGCAGCACCTCGGCCCCCATCAGTGCCATGGCGCGGGCACATTCAGGGAACCACTGGTCCCAGCAGATGCCGACGCCCAGCCGCCCCGCCGCCGTCTCCCACACCCGGAAGCCGGTATCGCCGGGAGAGAAATAGAACTTCTCCTCATAGCCCGGACCCTGCGGAATATGGCTTTTGCGATAGATGCCCAGCACCCTGCCATCGGCGTCGATCAGCGCCAGCGAATTGAAGAAGGCCTGCCCTGCGCGTTCAAAAAACGACACCGGCAGCACCACGCCCAGCTCGCGCGCAAGGTCCGAAAACCGCGCGATCAGCGGATGCCCCTCAGCCTCGGCGGCGAGGGCAAAATATTCCGGCCGCTCCGTGATGCAGAAATATGGGACGGCGAACAGCTCCTGAATCAGCACGACGCCGGCGCCCTGCCCGGCGGCCTGCCGCACCAGCGCCTCGGCCCGGTCGGCATTGGCAGGCAGATCCCAGGAACAGGCGAATTGCGTGGCGGCTAGGGTCAGCGCGGACATGACAGCCTCTTCGATCAAATTGCCATATCAAAGTGACGCAGCGTCTCGCAGCACGCAAGCCCTCTCGACAGGCGGCGTGCGGCTTGCAAGAAACCGGCTATGACCGACATGCCCCCCATCGCCCGCACCCCCGCCGATCTGCCCAGCCGCGACACGTTGCTGTCGATGTCGGGGCTGGAGTTCATGCAGAAGGTGCTGGCAGGCGATCTGCCACATCCCGCCATCGCGGGGGTGATGGGCTGCCGGATCACCGAGGTGGAGCCGGGCCGCGTGCTGGTGCGTGGCACGCCGGGTTTTCAGCACACCAATCCGTTCGGTGCCGTACATGGCGGCTGGTATGGCACGGTGCTGGATACCGTTCTGGGCTGCGCGGTGATGACCGGCGTGCCGCAGGGGCGCTGGTATACAACGCTGGAATACAAGGTGAATATCACCCGTGCCCTGCCCGTCGGGATGGAGGTCGAGGCTGAGGCGCTGCTAGATCACGCAGGCCGGTCCACCGCCGTGGCGCATGGCACCATCCGGGGTCTGGAGGACGGGAAGGTTTATGCCACCGGCTCGACCACCTGCATCATCATGGCGTGAAGGCGCGGCGCCAGAAGCCCGCGCGCTTTGGCACCGATGACAGCGCCGTCGGGTGAACCCTTTCCGATCTGTCGCGCCCGATGATCCGGGGGCGGCGCAACAGGAAGGCCCCGCCGAAGCCACGCCATGTGCCCACCATCGGTGCTGCCGGATCACAGGGAAACCGCGCGCGCCAGCCGGGCGGCAGGCTCAGCCCGCAGGCCTCCGCCCTTTCCAGCATCCAGACCAGCGGGATATTGGCCAGTGGGCGCGCGGCCTCGAAATCGCCGATCTGGCCGCCGATATCGCCATGGCTGCCGCGAAACCAGACCTGTTCGACATTGCCCTCCCATCCCGGCGGACAGGTCCAGAGCACCGGCTCAAACACCTCGCGCGTTTCATGCAGCGCCAGTGCGTGAAAGCCATGGCGGACAGAGGCCCCGAGCTGATGGTTGTGGAAGGCGTGGCGGCGTTCGGTCAGCATCCAGAGGCCCGGCAGCCGCAGGCCCAGCGCCTTCACCGTATCCCAGACCCCGACCATCTGGATCGGAGCCGCCGGATGGCAGAAGCGGGTCACAAAGGCGCGTGACGCCGCGCTGTCCGGTCCGCGTTCATAGTGGCGATAGGCCAGCGTCACATTGCGCTCGGTCGCGTTGTCATGGGTCAGCAGGCCCACCCGGTCGATCACCCCGGCAAGGCTGCGCACCGCATAGGCGCCACGGGAATAGCCCATCAGGAAGATGCGGTCGCCGGGGCGATAGTGGCTCGCCAGATAGCCATAGGCGCGGCGGATCTGCCGGTTGATGCCGCGCCCCTGCATCACATCCAGCGTCTGCCGCCAGTTCTGCCATTGCAGGCCGGGTTCATAATAGACTGATCGGCGATTGCCCGGCGCCGGTTCGCGCAGCAACAGGTAGGCAAAGCCCGCGTTGGTGTGGCTGTCCGGCTCCAGCGAGGCAAGCGTACCGTCAAGGATGATCACATGATCCACCACGCCGCGTCGCGCACCGGGCGGCGGCGGGTCGGGCGGATCAGTCTGCACCACCGGATGACGGCGCAGCCAGTGGCGCAGACGGTCAATCAGACGCATCGCGCGCCTCCGCCAGCGCGGCCCAGATCCGCGCCGGGGTGAAGGGCATTTCCACCCGCGCGCCCAGCGGCGCCAGCGCATCGGCCACCGCATTGGCGATCACCGGCAGGGCACCCACCGTTCCCGCCTCGCCACAGCCTTTCATGCCCAGGGGGTTGGTGGCGGTTGGCGAAGGTTCCGAGGCGAAGCGGATGAACGGCAGGTCCGAAGCGCGCGGCAGCGCGTAATCCATGAAACTGCCGGTCAGCAACTGCCCCTGTGCGTCGAAAACCGTCTCTTCCATCACCGCCTGACCGAAGCCCTGCGCCACCCCGCCCTGCACCTGCCCCTGCACCAGTTCCGGCGCGATCAGCGTGCCGAAATCATCAACCGCCGTATAACGATCCAGCCGCAACGCGCCGGTTTCGGGGTCGATCTCCACCTCGGCGGCATGGGCGCCATTGGGGAAGCTGCGCCCCTCCAGCCTGGTCGTCGCGGAATGGCGCAGCAGGTCGGCCCGACCTGCGGCGCGCGCCTGATCGGCAACTTCGATCAGAGTGAAGGCAAGATTACGCCCCTCGGCCTTCAGCACACCATCAGCATAGCGGAAAGGCACGCCTTCGCGTTCCGCCAGCCAGGATGCAAAGGCATCGGTCATGGTGGTGACCGTAGCCCGCATCGTCGTGCCCTGCACGGTGACCGAGCGGGAGCCGCCAGTGCCGCCCCCGCGTGCGATGCGGTCGCTGTCACCCTGCACCACGGTAATGGCACTTTCCGGCAGGCCGGTCAGGTCGGCCAGCATGCGGGTATAGACCGTCTCATGCCCCTGCCCGTTCGACTGTGTGCCAACGTAAAGGATCACCCCGGTTTCGGTAAATTCCACCGTGGCGGTTTCCTCGGGCGCGCCCATGATCGCCTCGACATAAAGCGCCATGCCCCGCCCACGCAGCAAGCCGCGCGCCGCCGAATCCGCCCGCCGGGCGGCAAACCCTGCCGCATCCGATTCCGCCGCCAGCCGCGCCAGCAGACGCGGGAAATCGCCGCTGTCGATCACCTCGCCATTCCAGAAGCTGTAAGGGAACTGCCTGATCACATTGCGTGCGCGCAGGTCCTCGGGCGGCAGGCCAAGCTCCCGCGCGGCGGCATCCATGGCGCGTTCCAGCGTCAGGATCGCCTCGGGCCGCCCCGCGCCGCGATAGGCATCAACCGGGGTGGTGTTGGTATAGACCCCCTCCGCCCGCAAATGCACCGCCTGCACGTCGTAGACCCCGCTCAGCACCTTGGCAAACATCTCCGATTGAACGCCCTGCCCGAATTGCGAGTTATAGGCGCCAAGGTTTGACACAAGATTGACGCGGCAGGCCACCAGCCGGAAATCGGCGTCGAACCCCAGTTCCGAGGTCGCCTCCAGATCGCGGCCCGCATTGTCGGAAAACATGGATTCGCCACGATCCGCCATCCAGCGCAGAGGACGGCCCAGCATCCGCGCGGCGGCACCAAGGCAGATATATTCCGGGTAGGGCATGGCCTTCATGCCGAAGCCGCCGCCGACATCGGGGTTGGTCACCCGCACCGCATCCGCCGGCAGGCCAAGCTGGCGGGCAAGTTCCGCCTTCTGGCCCCAGACACCCTGCCCGTTCACCGCCAGATGCAACCGGGTGCCATCCCATTCCGCCCAGGCACCGCGCGGCTCCATCGACGCCGGGGCAATGCGGTTGTGGCGGGTGGTAAACCGGATGCGATGCGCGGCGGCAGCCAGCGCCGCCTCCACCGCCCCGCCATCGCCCTGCTCATGGGTGAAGGCATGATTGCCCGGTGCCTCGGGGTGGATGGTCGGCCCGCCCTCGGGGAAAAGCGCAACCGGCAGATCGCGCAGGTCGGCCTCGATCATCTCCACTGCGTCGCGCGCCTGATCGGGGGTTTCCGCAACCACCATGGCCAGCGCCTCGCCGACATGCCGCACCCGTCCCAGCGCCAGAACGGGCCGCTCCGGTCCGGCGCCCTTGCTGCCGTCAGGCTGCGTCACGCGATAGCCGCGCATGCCCAGAACGACCCCCGCCCCGGCCAGACGCTCTGCCGTCAGGACCAGCTGAACGCCCGGTGCCGCCTCTGCCGCCGTTACATCCAGCGACCGGATTTCGGCATGCACCACCGGGCTGCGCAGGAAGGCCACCCACAAAGCGCCTTCCGGCACGATGTCCTCCACATAGCGCCCCTTGCCAGTCAGAAACCGTTGATCCTCCAGCCGCCCCTGCGCTTTGCCAAACATCGCCATCCCCTTGTCCTGTCAACGGAATGGTAAACGCCCGGCGGGACAAGTCCAGCCGGGCGCGCGATGTTTTGAAAGACTGTCCTGAAAGACAGAGGCCGCACTCAGACCTTCAGCGACAGCACCGTCGCGATGGTCAGTTCGCCAAAGCCGTTGAAGCGGGTGTTGGTGGCCAGCGAATAGGCACCCATGCCGTGAATTACCAGATAATCGCCCTCGGCAATGTCCTCGGCCAGCATCAGCTCGCCGGGAATCCGGTCTACCGAATCGCAGGTCGGGCCAAAGACGATGCGCGAGGCCAGTTCACTGTCACGGCGCTTGCCGACGGCATCCACCACCTCGATCCGGTCTATCACGCCCACCAGCGGCAACTCGGCCAGCGCGCCATAGACGCCATCGTTGAGGAACACATGCTGCCCGTCGCGCACCGCCTTGACCTTGGCGATATGTGTGAAGGCATCGCCGCAAAGGCCCCGGCCCGGCTCGCACACCAGCATCGGACGCTGGTCACCAAAGGCTTCGGTCGCCACGCGGTCGATCAGGTCAAAGGTTTCCTCGATCTGCGGCACCACGGCTTGCAGGCGGTGGTTCGGAAAACCGCCGCCGACGTTCAGCCGCGCCACGGTCACGCCCGCCTCCTGCGCGATGTCAGCGGCCGCGCGGATGTAAGCCTCCCAGGCATGCGGGTCGGTGCATTGCGTGCCGGGATGGAAAGTCAGCGAGGGAATGAACCCCGCCTCGGCCGCGCGTTTCAGCAGTTCCGCCGCCAGTTCCACCGTCGCACCGAACTTCGCGCCGAAGTTATAGGCCGCGCCCGCCACCGGCAGTTTGAAACGCACCGAGATTTCACAGCCCTCAGCCGGAACCATCTCGATCAGCTTTTCCAGCTCCGAGGCCGAATCGACGGAATAGCTTTTCACCCCCATCTCGACCGCCACCGCGATTTCGGCGCGGGCGCGCACGGGGTTGTTGTAATGCATCGCCGCATCCGGCGCGATACGCCGCACCAGCCGCATCTCATTCGGGCTGGCCACGTCAAAGCCACGCACCCCGGCGGCCGAGAGATTCTCGATTACCACATCAGCGGGGTTGGTCTTGACCGCATAGGTCACCATGCCCGGAAAGCCGTCGATGAAGCGGCGCGCTGCCGCCTGCAACACGGCAGGCGAGAAGAACAGCACCGGATTCTCCGGCTGCACGGTACGGATATATTCGGTCGGGTTGGACCAGATCGTTTTGGAAAGTCCCATCGGCGTGTCCCTTCTGCCAACAGAACGCAAGCGGCCATTGCCCGGTTCCCACCGGGAGCCAGCACCTGCGCGGTCATTACAACCAGGCCAGGTGCGTATGAGCCGCCCTTTTCCTGAAAACGTGGAATGCGCATATGGGACACAACTTCACCGATGAAAACCACAAAAACTTAGTGTATCGGTGACAGAATGACGAAATAGCCGGGCGAATTGCATGGACGAACTGGATCGCAACATAATCGGGCTGCTGGGGGCGGATGCCCGCATGTCAGTGGCCACACTGGCCCGACGCATGAAGGTCGCCCGCTCCACCGTGCAAGCGCGGCTGGAGCGGCTGGAGACCACCGGCGTCATCGCCGGATACACGCTGAAACTGGGCGAGGCGGCGCGGCAGGGCCGGTTGCGGGCCAGCGTGCTGCTGACCATAGAACCCCGCGCCCAAGCGGCGATTCTGACGCGGCTGAAGTCGATTGCCGAGATCGAGCGGGTCTTTACCACCTCGGGCCGCTATGACCTGCTTTTACAGGTGGCCGCGCCTTCGACGCAAGTGCTTGATCAGGTGCTGGACCAGATCGGGGCGCTGACCGGCGTGGTCAGTTCCGAAAGCCTGATCCATCTGTCGACGAAATTCGACCGGGCGGTGTGACCCCGGCTGCGCCTGGCGCAAATTTCTTTCCAAAGAAATTTGCAAAAGTTTTCCTGAAAACTTTTGCGCGCGGCTTCAGCGGAGTGTGAACAGGTCGACGAAGGCCTGCCCTTCCTCCGGGTCACCTTCGAACCCGATCATACCCTGCGCCGTGGCAGTCAGTGGCTGCGGGCCATAGATCGCCGCCGCCATCGCATTGGTGCCGCCGCTGAACTGCAAGGTGGCGGGGCCATTGCCGCGCTCCACCTTGAAGCGGCCCGGCCCGGTGCGGATGGTGAAGCCCTCCTCCCCCAGACGCATCGCCACCCGGTGCTCGCCTGCCCGCGCCCTTGCGCAGGTGGCGCGCATCGACAGCATCAGCGCGGTCGGGCTGATAAACCGTCGCGGGTCGTGCCCCGGCTGGCGCGCGCCCCAGATGCACAGCGCCCGCAGCACCGGCCAGAGGGCCAGCCCCGCTTCTGTCAGCCGGTAAAGCTGCACCTTGGCGGGTTCCGGCATATGTTCGCGCGCGACCACGCCAGCCGCCTCCAGCCCTTCAAGCCGCTGCGTCAGGACATTGGCGCTGATCCCCGGCAGCCCCTCGCGCAAAGCGCCGAAACGGCGCGGGCCCAGCATCATCTCGCGCACCACAAGCAAGGCCCAGCGATCCCCGATCAGATCCAGCGCATGGGCCGCGATACAGCCTTCCTCATAGCTTCGCCCCGATGACATCGCGCCCCTTGGTTAGTTTATATAACTTTTAGTTGCTTTTCATAACTACACCCGCCACCCTTGGCCCTGCAAGTGTCTGGAGGGTGCACGCATGGCTTACATTGACGGTTTCGTCATTCCGGTCAAAACCGAAGACCGCGAGATCTACCGCGACCACGAAGCGAAATGGTGGCCTTACTTCCGCGATGAAGGCGCGCTGTCGCTGGTCGTTGGCTGGGGGGACGACGTCCCACCCGGCAAGCACACCGATTTCCTGCGCGCGGTCGAGGCCAAAGAGGATGAAACCGTGGTGCTGTGCTGGATGATCTGGCCCGACAAGGAAACCCGCGGCCGCGCCTACGAGAAGATGATGAAGCTTGCCGAGGAAGATCCGGCCGAATTCACCAATATGCCCTTTGATGGCAAGCGCATGATCTTCGGCGGCTTTACCCCGCTGTTGATGGAAGGAGCCGCGAAATGAACGCACATGGCGCCCCCTGCTGGTATGAGCTGACCACCGGCGCTGTTGCCCGGTCGCAGGCGTTTTATGGCCCGCTTCTGGGATGGGATTTTCAGGATGCCGGGATGGAAGGGTTTTCCTACATCCTGGCCCTGCGCGACGGCGCCATGGTGGCGGGCATGATGGAACCCGACACGCCGATGCCAGAGTTCTGGATGGTCTATTTCGCGGTCGGGGATTGCGCCGCTGCCTGCGACAAGGTGACTGCGCTTGGCGGCAAGGTGTTCCGCGCGCCCGAGCCGATCCCCGGCACCGGCATTTTTGCCATTGTTGTCGATCCGCAGGGCGCCGCCTTCGGCCTGCTTCAACCGCTGGAGGGGCAGCAGGGCGCGGCCTTTGACCAGATGAAACAGGGCCACGGCAACTGGCACGAATTGCACAGCACGGACCCCGAGGCAGGCCTTGCCTTCTATACCGCGCTGCTGGGCTGGACCCCTTCAACGGCCATGCCGATGGGCGAGATGGGCAATTACCAGCTTTTCGCCCGCGAAGGTCGCGACATTGGCGGCATGATGCGGTTGCAAAGCGAGGGGGTGCCTTCGCACTGGCTGCCCTATTTCGGTGCGCCCTCGATCAAGGCCGCGATGGCACAGATTGCCGAACTGGGCGGCCAGGTGTTGCATGGCCCGCAAGAAGTGCCCGGCGGCGCTTTCATCTGCATGGCGCAGGACAGCCGCGGCGCGCATTTCGCGCTGGTCGGCGGCGCCTGAGCCACAGCCGGAAAACACGCGCGGCGGCCGGAACCGGCCGTCGCGCCCCTTCCCCTCGGGCGGCGCATTGGCTACATCCCTTGGCAACGAAAAGGGGAACGATCATGCCGATGGAAAAGACCTTCAACGCCACCGAGGCCGAAGCGCGCATTTCGAAGCAATGGATCGACGGCAAGGCCGGGCGGGCCGGTGCCAATGCCAAGCCGGGCGCGCCTGCCTTCTCCATCATGATCCCGCCGCCCAACGTGACCGGCAGCCTGCATATGGGCCATGCCTTCAACAATACGTTGCAGGACATCCTGACCCGCTGGCACCGCATGCGCGGCGATGACACGCTCTGGCAACCCGGCACCGATCACGCTGGTATCGCCACCCAGATGGTGACGGAACGCGAGATGGCGAAGAACCAGGAGCCTTCGCGCGCCGAAATGGGGCGCGAGAGGTTCCTCGAACGGGTCTGGCAGCAAAAGGTCAAATCGCGCGGCACGATCATCGGCCAGTTGCAGCGGCTTGGCGCCTCGTGCGACTGGGACCGCGAAGCCTTTACGATGTCCGGCGCCCCCGGTGCGCCGGAAGGCGAGACCGGCAATTTCCATGATGCCGTGATCAAGGTCTTTGTCGATATGTATCGCAAGGCCCTGATCTATCGCGGCAAACGCCTCGTGAACTGGGACCCGCATTTTGAAACCGCGATTTCCGACCTTGAGGTCGAGAATATCGAGGTCGCGGGCCATATGTGGCATTTCAAATACGAACTCGCGGGCGGCGAAACCTATGAGTATGTCGAGAAGGACGAAGACGGCAATGTGACCTTCCGCGAGAAGCGGAACTACATTTCCATCGCGACAACCCGCCCCGAAACCATGCTGGGTGATGGCGCGGTGGCGGTGCATCCTTCGGATACGCGCTATGCCCCCATCGTCGGCAAGATGGTGAAACTGCCGCTGTGCGACCGTCTGATCCCGATCATCACCGATGAATACCCCGATCCGAACTTCGGCTCGGGTGCGGTGAAGATTACCGGCGCGCATGATTTCAACGATTATCAGGTCGCAAAGCGTGCGGGCCTGCCCTGCTACCGGCTGATGGATACCCGTGGCCGGATGCGCGCAGACGGGGCACCCTATGCCGAGGCGGTGATCCGCGCCCGCGAAATCGCCACCGGTTCGCCCACCAATGAATCCGAAGTGGACAGCCTGAACCTCGTCCCCGAGAAATATCGCGGCATGGACCGGTTCGAGGCCCGCAAGGCGGTGATCGCCGACATTAATGCCATCGGCCTTGCTGTCACCGTGATGATCAGGGAAACCGACCCGGAGACGGGATCGGAGCATCTGCGGCTGGAGCCGGTGGTCGAGAACAAACCGATCATGCAGCCTTTCGGGGATCGCTCGAAAGTCGTGATCGAGCCGATGCTGACCGACCAGTGGTTCGTGGATACCGCGAAGATCGTGGAACCCGCGCTGGAGGCGGTGCGCTCGGGCAAGGTCAGGATCATCCCGGAATCGGGCGAAAAGACCTATTACCACTGGCTTGAGAATATCGAGCCCTGGTGCATCTCGCGTCAGCTCTGGTGGGGTCACCAGATCCCGGTGTGGTATGGGCTGGATGTCTGGCCGACCGGCTTCCGCGATGACGAGGGCGACAATGCGCTGGACGAGGTGGAGCTGTTCCGCCTGCTCGCCGATGGCGCCTTTAACCATGCCGATCCGGTCTACCACTGTGCCCATGACCTTCAGGCTGTGGCCCAACGCTTCATGGATGACCTCGCGCCCCTGCCCGCGCCGCTGAACCATGCCCGCGTGGTCGAGGTGGAAAACCGTGATGCGGCGGTCGAGGCACTGGCGAAGGCTTTGGCCGATTACAACCTGACGCAAGACCCGACGCATCTGGTGTATCCGGTGTGGCGCGACGCCGATGTGCTCGACACCTGGTTCTCCTCGGGCCTTTGGCCCATCGGCACGCTGGGCTGGCCCGAACAGACCCCGGAACTGGCGCGGTATTTCCCGACCAGCGTTCTGGTCACCGGGCAGGACATCCTGTTCTTCTGGGTCGCCCGCATGATGATGATGCAATTGGCGGTGGTGGAGGATATCCCTTTCCACACCGTCTATCTGCATGGCCTCGTGCGCGACGCCAAGGGCAAGAAGATGTCCAAATCCCTGGGCAACGTCATTGACCCGCTGGAAATCATCGACGAATACGGCGCCGATGCGCTGCGCTTTGCCAATGCCGCCATGGCCTCGCTTGGTGGCGTTCTGAAGCTTGATACCCAGCGCATCGCCGGTTACCGCAACTTTGGCACGAAGCTCTGGAACGCCTGCCGCTTCGCCGAGATGAACGGCGTGTGGGAGGGTCACACGACCCAGGCCACCGCCCCGCAGGCCAGTGCCACTGCGAACAAGTGGATCATCGGTGAAACCGCCAAGGCGCTGACCGAGGTCAACGCTGCGCTGAATGATTTCCGCTTCGATCAGGCGGCGGACGCGCTTTACAAATTCGTCTGGGGCAAGGTCTGCGACTGGTATGTCGAATTCGCCAAACCGCTGTTCGACGGGGATCAGGCGGCCGAGACGCGCGCGACAATGGGCTGGGTGCTGGATCAGTCCATGATCCTGCTCCATCCGTTCATGCCCTTCATCACCGAGGAACTCTGGTCCACCACCGGCAAACGCGACGGGATGCTGGTCCATGCCGACTGGCCGTCCTTCGGTGCCGAACTGATCGACACAGAAGCAGACCGCGAGATGACCTGGGTCACCGGGCTGATCGACGATATCCGCTCGGCCCGCACGCAGATGCATGTGCCGGTCGGGCTGAAGCTCGACATGCTGGCGCTGACCATGGATACCGCCGCCCGCGCGGCCTGGGATCGCAACGAAGTGCTGATCAAGCGCCTCGCCCGCATCGAAAGCCTGACGGATGCGGCGACAGCCCCGAAAGGCGCACTGTCCATCGCGGCGGAAGGGGCCAGCTTTGCCATTCCGCTGGAAGGCATCATCGACATCGGCGCCGAAAAGGCGCGGCTGGTGAAGGCGCTTGAAAAGCTCGGGAAGGAAATTGCGGGGCTGAAAGGGCGGCTCGATAACCCGAAATTCATCGCCTCCGCCAAGGAAGAGGTGGTGGACGAAGCCCGCGCCAATCTGGAAGCGCGGGAGGAGGAGGCAGCCAAAGTCGCTGCCGCCGTCGCCCGTCTGGCAGAAATCGGCTGAGGCATTTTCTGTCAGAAAATATCATCAGCGGATGAATGTGCCGTAAGGCGCAAGGGGGGGCAGACAGCCCCCCTTCCTTTTTCACCTCGCCGTCACGGCAGATCAGGCCCAGGTTTCAACACCATCTCGCCGGGATGCGGGATGCTGTGCCGCTCGATCATGCGGTGCACCACGGGCTTGCCCGGCCCTCGGTGCAGGGCTTGCAGCCGCTCCAGATTGGCAAGATCGGCCTTCGTCCGCCGTTCGACATGCCGGATATATTCGACCCAGGTCGCGACGTGGTAGCTTTCGACCCAGATATCGGGGTCTTCCAGATCGCGCAGCAGCGCCCAGGCCCGCGCGCCATCACGGCGACGGATGCGGCGACGTTCCTGCATCACCTCCAGAAACGCAGGCACATCTTCCTCGGCGATGCGATAGTCGATCATCACCATGATCGGCCCCGACCGCCCCCGCAGATCCAGCCGCAGCGGCGGCGCATTGAACGGCCCCACCGGATCAAGGCTGAGGCCGCCGAACTCGCCCACCGCCAGCCACAGCCCCGACAGCGCGGCCAGCACCAGCGCGCCTGCGGCGAAGTAAAGCGCAAGGCTGACGCCGCCCGCATCCGCCACCGCGCCCCAGACCCAGGCGCCCACTGTCATGCCGCCAAAGGCCGCCGTCTGATAGAACGACAGCGCCCGCCCGACCACCCAGCGCGGCGAGGATAATTGCACCGTCACGTTGAACAGCGACAGCGACATGACCCAAGCGCCGCCGCAGATCAGCAGCGCAGGCGCGGTCATCCACAGGCTGCGGCTCAACCCCAGCGCGACCAGCCCCACGGCAAAGACCAGACAGCCGCCGCGCACGATGCTTTCATTCTTCAGCCGTGCCCGCAGCGGTCCGTTCAGCATCACCCCGCCGATGGCGCCAAAGCCGAAGGCGCCCAGCGTGATGCCGTAGGTCAGCGCGGTGCCGTGCAGCAGATCGCGCGCCACCATCGGCAGCAGCGCCAGCACCGCGCAGGCCCCAAAGCCGAACAGCCCCGCCCGCGCCATGGCCCGCATCAGGTTCGGAGACATCGCCACATAGCGCAGCCCCGACGACAGCGCCGCCCGCAGGGATTCGCGCGGCAGCCGCCGTTCGGGATAGGCCGGGCGCCAGCGCATCAGCGCGCCCAGCAGCGGCAGATAGCTCGCCGCATTGATGGCAAAGGCCGCAGCCGCACCGAACGCCGCCACCACCGCCCCCCCGATCGCCGGTCCGACCGAGCGCATCATATTGAACCCCATGGAGTTCAGGCTGACGGCCTGCGGCAGATCCTCGCGTTCCACGATATCGCCCATGCTGGCCTGCCAGGACGGATTGTAAAGCGCCGTGCCGCAGCCGATCAGGAAGGTGAAAGACAGCAGAAGCCAGGGCGTCATCGTGCCCCAGAAGGCCACGACCGACAGCGCCACCGAGGCGGTAAACAGAAAGACCTGCGCCCAGATCAGGATGATGCGGCGCGGGAAATTGTCGGCCAGCGCGCCTGCGATCAGCGACAGCACCATGATCGGCAGCGTGTTCGAGGCCTGTACCAGCGCGATCAGCTGATGCGAGTCGGTCAGCGAGGTCATCAGCCACCCCGCCCCGACCGTCTGGATCAGTCCGCCAAGCTGCGAAATCACCGTTGCAGTCCAGAGCAGGCGGAAGTCGGGGTTGGCGAAAGGGGCGAAAGTCGGTCTGCGTTCGATCACTGTCAGGCCTCGGGCGACACGTTTTCCGGGGATGCCGCCATATCGCGCCGTTTCGCCGCCGGGTGCAACCCTTTGTCGCAGGTCTTGTCTTTACGTCCGGGCAGGCCCAGAATCAGCGCATGACATGGCTGAACCGCATTGCCGAACGGATGATGATGAAAGCCCGCGCCGAGGGGAAGCTTTCGGGCCTGAAGGGTGAGGGGCAGCCTTTGCCTGATCGGCCCGGCGATGCCTTCGTTTCGGCGGGCGAGGCTGTGGGGTTTCGCATCATGGCCGAAGCCGGTGCGCTGCCCGAGGAAATCACCCTGAAAAAGCAGGTCCTCGCCCAGCAGGCGCATCTTGCCACGCTGGTGGACGAGGCCGAACGCAAGGCGGCAATGCGGGTTCTGGCCGATCTGCAAATGCGGCAGGCCATGGCCGAAGAGGCGCGGCGCGCCTTCATGAAAGGCTGATCTTGCAGGCCGGCCGGTTTCCGGCTGATATGCGGCCATGACCCAGTCCCCGCGTTACACCCCGCTCGTTCAGTCGCTGCCCGCCACCGTGCCCTTCGTCGGACCGGAAACCGCAGAACGCGCCTCGGGCCACCATTTCACCGCGCGGCTTGGCGCGAATGAGAACACCTTCGGCCCCTCGCCCCGCGCCATCGCCGCAATGGCGGCAGCAGCGCAGGATGTCTGGATGTATGGCGACCCGGAAAACCACGATCTGCGGGGCGCGCTGGCGGCGCATCACGGCGTGACGCCGGATCATATCGTGGTAGGCGAAGGGATCGACGGGCTGCTGGGCTATCTGGTGCGACTGGTCGTGGAACCGGGCGATGCCGTGGTCACCTCGGATGGTGCCTATCCGACCTTCAACTTTCACGTCGCGGGCTTTGGCGGGCTGCTGCACAAGGAGCCGTATATCGGCAACCATGAAGACCCAGAGGCGCTGCTGGCCCGCGCGGCGGAGGTTCAGCCGAAACTGCTGTACGTCGCCAACCCGGACAACCCGATGGGCTCGCATCATCCCGGCACCGTGATCGCCGATATGGCGGCCCGGCTGCCCGAGGGCGTTCTGATGGTGCTGGACGAGGCCTATATCGACCTCGCGCCGCCGGGGACCGAGGCCCGGATCGACGCAGACGACCCGCGCGTGATCCGCTTCCGCACCTTTTCAAAGGGATATGGGATGGCGGGGCTGCGTGTCGGCTATGCCATCGCGGCGCCGGGGCTGGTCTCGGCCTTCAACAAGGTGCGCAATCATTTCGGCATGGGGCGCATCGCGCAGGCCGGGGCACTCGCCGCGCTGGCCGATCAGGACTGGCTGGCCCATGTGCGGAACGAAGTCGCGACATCCCGCGACCGTCTCACCGTGATCGCGCACGACAACGGCCTGACACCCCTGCCCTCGGCCACGAATTTCGTGACCATCGACTGCGGTGCCAATGGCGATTTCGCGCGCGCGGTCGTGCGTGAACTGGCGGCGCGCGGCATCTTCATCCGCATGCCCTTCGTTGCGCCACATGACCGCTGCATCCGCGTCAGCTGCGGCCCCGCCGCACTGATGGACAAGTTCGCGGCTGCCCTGCCCAAGGCATTGGCCGCCGCGCGTGGCTGATCACTCGGCGGCGATTTCAGGGTTGTCGGAAGGCTTTTCCTGCGGACGTGCCGGGCCAACGGCAGGCGCCCGGCCTTCCTCCGTATGCGTGGTCAGACGCGCGGGCATCGCCGCAGCAACTTCGGCCACCTCGGGCAGCGCCGCGACCGCTTCGGCCCGAACCGGACGGCGGAACACCAGCATGTTGTGGAAATTGGTGGCCTTACCCGTCAGACCCACCCGTTCATCACAGGGCAGGACATCAGCCCGGACATAATCCCAGCCCTCGGCGCCCAGCCGGTTCATCAGCTGCATCAGCGCATGGGCGAAACGGTCTTCGACCGATTTCAGACCCCGGACCTTTTCGGCCTTGCGCGGCGCCGGAATGACCTTGAATTCATACTGCTGCATGCGTGCCTCCCGCAAACTTCGCGCAGAATGTCAGATTCCGCGCGCAAGTCCAAGCGATTGAAAGATAATCCGGCACAAAGCGGCCGATGGGCAGGGATGAAATAGAAAAAGGGCGGATCTGGTGTCCGCCCCCTTCCTGTCTACCAGCCCTTGCGTCAGAGCCCGAGCTTTTTGGCCACCATCTCGTTTACCACCGCCGGATTAGCCTTGCCCCCGGTCGCCTTGAGCACCTGACCCGTGAACCACCCGGCGAGCTTGGCATTGACCTTGGCCTTTTCCACCTGCGCCGGATTGGCGGCAATCAGATCGTCCAGCGCCTTCTCGATGGCGCCGGTATCAGTGACCGCCTTCATGCCGCGCGCCGCCGCCACCTCGGCGGGGTCACCACCTTCGGTCCACAGGATTTCAAACAGATCCTTGGCCATTTTCGAGGTGATCTCGCCCTTCGACAGCAGATCAAGCATGCCACCCAGTTGCGCAGCCGTGACCGGGCTGTCGCCGATGGCGTGACCTTCCTTGTTCAGCCGGCCGAACAGTTCGTTGATGACCCAGTTCGCCGCCAGCTTGCCATCGCGCCCCTGAGCCACGGCCTCAAAGAAGGCAGCCGAATCCAGCTCGGCGGTGAGGACGCTGGCATCGTAGTCAGTCAGGCCGAAATCGCCCATGAAGCGCGCTTTCTTGGCATCGGGCAGCTCGGGCATCCGCGCGGCGATGTCATCGACCCATGCCTGCTCGATTTCCAGCGGCAGCAGATCCGGGCAGGGGAAATAGCGATAGTCATGCGCCTCTTCCTTCGACCGCATCGACCGGGTTTCGCCCTTGTCAGGATCGTAAAGCCGGGTTTCCTGCGTGATCGAACCGCCATCTTCCAGAATGGCAATCTGGCGCCGCGCCTCGTAGTCAATCGCCGCCTGAATGAAGCGCAGCGAGTTCATGTTCTTGATCTCACAGCGCGTACCCAGATGCGAGAAATCCTGCGTTTCCTGATACTTCTCGTATTGGCCGGGGCGGCAGACCGACACGTTCACATCCGCACGCAGGTTGCCGTTCTGCATGTTGCCGTCGCAGGTGCCCAGATAGCGCAGGATCTGCCGCAGCTTGGAGACATAGGCTGCCGCTTCCTCGGGGCCGCGAATGTCGGGGCGGCTGACGATCTCCATCAGGGCGACGCCGGTGCGGTTGAAATCGACGAAGGACATGTTCGGGTCCATGTCGTGAATCGACTTTCCGGCGTCCTGTTCCAGATGGATGCGTTCGATCCGCACCAGTCGCGCCACGCCAGGCCCCATCTCCACCAGCACCTCGCCCTCGCCCACGATCGGGTGGTAAAGCTGGCTGATCTGATAGCCCTGCGGCAGGTCCGGGTAGAAGTAATTCTTGCGGTCGAAGGCCGAGCGCAGGTTGATCGCGGCCTTCAGCCCCAGCCCCGAACGCACCGCCTGTTCGACGCAATATTCATTGATCACCGGCAGCATGCCCGGCATGGCGCAATCAACGAAGCTGACATTGCTGTTCGGCTCGGCCCCCACGGCGGTGGAGGCGCCGGAAAACAGCTTGGCGTTCGAGGAAACCTGGGCGTGAATCTCCATCCCGATCACCAGTTCCCAGTCGTGTTTCGCCCCGGCGATCACCTTCGGTTTCGGCGCTTCATAGGTCAGGTCGAGCATCGGTTTCCCCTTGCAAACTTGCCCCCTTCATAGGCAGCGCCACGCAGCGCGGCAAGGCGCTGCGGGCGGATTTTCGCGCATGTCCGTACAGCACGCTAGCCCGGAGGGCGGTTGCGCAGGCAAATAACGCCTGTCGCCGCTGGGGGCGATGCCACCTTGGGCAAGGGATGCTGGGGAAAACTGCGATCATCCGGGGTATGCAGGGCGCGTTCGTCGCACTGGCTCTGGCAGGCTGCACGACCGAGGCCGCACAATTGGTCTCGCGCGCGGCGGAACCGCCCCCGATGCGTTGGGACCACCGCCCGGAAGCCGCCGAATGGACAGCCAATACCCTGATGGCCGTGGCACAGGAAGATGAGGTTCTGGCCGATCGCGTTCCCGCAGATATCGACAGCTGGTGTCCGGCCTACAGCGACGCGCCCCTGCCGCAGCGCCGCGCCTTCTGGGCCGGGCTGATTTCAGCGGTCGGGAAATATGAAAGCAGCCACAACCCGGCAGCAGTCGGCGGTGGCGGCAAGTATATTGGAATCATGCAGATTTCGCCGCGTTCTGCCCGCAACTACGGCTGCGAGGCCACGTCGGCCTCGGCGCTGAAGAACGGGACTGCCAATCTGGACTGCGCGGTCGAGATGATGGCCTACCATGTGCAGCGGGACGGTATGGCCGTCGGCGGCGGCAATCGCGGAATCGGACGCGACTGGATGCCCTTCCGCAAGTCGAATACGCGCGCGGAAATGCGCAACTGGATCAGCCAGCAGATTTACTGCCAGAAAGGCTGATGACCCGGTCGGGGGGCATCAGCCCCCCGGATGGACCTTTAGCTCAGCCCGCCATGCGCGTCGCCATCTCGCCCAGATCGCGGCTGAGACCGGAGGTGGCGAGGATGCGGGCCAGTTCAGCCCGGATCAGCCCCTGACGCCCCGAATCGTAGCGCCGCCAAGTTTCGAAAGCGGTGGACATACGCGCCGCCGTCTGCGGGTTCTTCGGGTCCAGCCGAAGCAGCCAGTCGGCCAACAGCCGGTAGCTGGCACCATCCTGATAATGGAACCCTGCGTGATTGGCGCTGAGCGCGCCGATGACCGACCGGAAGCGGTTGGGGTTCTTCCAGTCGAAATCGGCCCGCGCGGTCAGGAGTTCGACCGTTCGCGCGGTCTGGTCGGGGGCGGCATGCAGCACCTGAACCATGAACCATTTGTCCATGACCAGACGGTCCCCGCGCCAGCGCGCCTCGAAGGCGTCAAGCTGCGGCTGGCCGCGCCCGATCTCCAGCAACGCCGCAAGCGCGGCAAGGCTGTCGGTCATGTTGGTCGCGGCGGCAAAGGCCGCCTCGGCGGCCGCGCCTCCGTCGCGCAGGCTGAGCAGCCCAAGACAGGCATTATGCAGCGCCCGCTTGCCCGCCTGAACCGCATCGGGCGAGAAGGCGCCAGTGATCTGCGTCGCCTCCATCAGCCCGGGCAAGGCCGGGGCCAGCGCCCCGGCCAACGCCGCCGCCATGCGCCGCCGGGCCGTATGAAGTGCTGCCGGGTCGGGCTGTTTGCCTGCGGCCGCCAGGGTCGCGGCCATGTCATCCTCCCCCGGCAGGCGCAGCGCCAGGGCGCGGAATGCGGGATCAAGGCTGTCGTCCTGCACCAGCCGCACCATCGCCTCCAGCCAGTCAGGACCCACGGTCGGGGCGCCTGCTGCCAGATCGGCCAGCACCTCTTTCGCCAGCGCGCGCCCCGCCTCCCACCTGTTGAACGGGTCGGTGTCATGCGCCAGCAGGAAGGCGCGCTCCGCCGCACTGACGGCGCGGTCCAGTACCACCGGCGCCGAGAAGCCGCGCAGGATCGAGGCAACGGGACGACTGGCAAGCCCCTCGAAGCGGAAGCTCTGCCGTGTTTCGGTCAGCTCCAGAACGGTGGTCGGCTGCACCTCGTCACCGTTCGGGTTCAGCAGGCCCACCGCCACCGGAATCACCTTCGGCGCTTTCACCGGCTGCCCCGGTGTCGGCGGCAGATGCTGTTCCAGCGTCAGTGAATAAATACCGTCCTTCCACTCCTCCTCCACCGTCAGACGCGGGGTGCCTGCCTCGGTATACCAGCGCTTGAACTGCCCGAGGTCGCGGCCGGTCGCATCTTCGAACACCTTCAGCCAGTCCTCTATCGTCGCCGCCTCGCCATCGTGGCGCGCGAAGTAGAGATTCAGCGCACGGGCATATTCCGCATCGCCCACCAGACGCTTCAGCATGCCGATGACCTCGGCCCCTTTTTCGTAAACGGTGGCGGTGTAGAAATTGTTAATCTCGACAAAGCTGTCAGGCCGCACCGGATGGGCCAGCGGCCCCTGATCCTCGCGGAACTGCCGCGCGCGCAGCGCCTGCACATCCTCGATCCGCTTCACCGCATGCGACCGCATGTCGCCCGAGAACTGCTGATCGCGGAATACGGTGAGCCCTTCTTTCAGGCACAGCTGGAACCAGTCGCGGCAGGTGATGCGATTTCCAGTCCAGTTGTGGAAATATTCATGCGCGATCACCGCCTCGATCCGTTCATAATCGGTGTCGGTCGCAGTCTCGGGCGAGGCCAGAACCAGCTTGGAGTTGAAGATGTTCAGCCCCTTGTTCTCCATCGCGCCCATGTTGAAATCGTCCACAGCGACGATGTTGAACACATCCAGATCGTATTCGCGACCGTAGACCTGCTCATCCCAGCGCATTGAGCGTTTCAGCGCATCCATCGCATAGGCACAACGCGATTCGTCGCCCGCGCGCACCCAGATATTCAGCGCGACCTCGCGGCCCGAGGCCGTGAGGAAATGATCAGGCAGCGCTACCAGTTCCCCCGCGACCAGCGCAAACAGATAGGCTGGCTTCGGCCAGGGGTCATCCCATTCGGCCCATCCCGGCCCCTGCCCCGCCGGATTGCCGTTTGACAGCAGCACCGGCAGATCGCTTTCGATCCGCACATGAAACCGCGCCATGACATCCGGGCGGTCGGGGTAGTAGGTGATCTTGCGGAAACCTTCGGCTTCGCATTGCGTGCAATACATGCCGTTCGACATGTAAAGCCCCTCCAGCGCGGTATTGCCCACGGGGGCAATCTCGACCTCGGTTTCCAGAACGAAAGGATCGGCAGGCAAAAGCGCGGCGGGCAGCGTCAGGCCGGTGTCGTCGGGCTGGCAATCCAGCGGGGTGCCGTCCAGCGCAAGGCGGATCAGCCGCAGACCTTCGCCATCCAGCCGCAAATCCGCGCCGGGACTGCGCGCCGGATCAGGGCGGAAATGCAGTCGCGCGACAACCCGCGTCGCCTGCGGCGCCAGCCGGAAGGTCAACTCCACCCGGTCGAGTGGATGGCTGTAGGGGCGGTAGTCGGCCAGGTAAACGGTGGTCTGCTGCGTCATGGCGGTCTCCTTCGTCGTGAAGGCTACCCGATGGCGCGGCAGGCGCAACCGTCAGCCGCGCTGCTGGTAATGCCGCAACACCGCAAGGCGGATCGCTGAAGCAAGGCCGATATCGCCCTCACGGCTTTCGTCGATTTCCGCCGCCAACTCGTTCAGGCCCATCTCCCGCGCGGCGGCAAGTTCGCGGAACCCGTGCCAGAACTCGGCCTCCAGCGAGACACTGGTGCGATGGCCCCGCAGCGTCAGGGAATGCTTGGCAGGACGGGCGGACATCGCGGGTACCTCGGGGCTTGGGACAAATCTTTTGCGCCAAAAGATTTGCAAATTTCTTAGCAAGAAATTTGCGCCCGGTGGCGCGGTCAGTGCAAGAGCCGGATCGGGTCGCGGTTGCAGAAGATCACGAATTGCCCGGCGTTTTCCACCAGCCGGTAACCGCGTCGTCGCACCTCGTGCAGCAGGCGGTCACGACCGATCAGCCGGTCCACATCGGCGGCACTGCGGCGGATGATGCCGCCTTCCGCCACCGCACGGGCCGAAAACAGCTGCACGATCCATCGGTCGGCGTCGGGGGCAATACGGGTCGGGATCATCGGGCACCTCCGCCACCGATCCTCTCGGACCTGACTTAATGCGAGGTTAATCCTGATCCGTCTCGCGCTTCTTGCCATCCAGTTCGGCCCGCGCCCGTTCGGCGTCCGCCGCCTCGCGCGCCTTCTGCGCCTTGCTGCGACCGAACTTCGCGGCATTGGCATCCGCTTCATCGCGCGCCTCTGCCCGCGCCTTTGCCTTGCGGAAACGATTGAGGTTCACGACTTCGGCCATGGCTTTCCTCCTGACGGGACCGGGGCATGGCCCCGGCTCCATTTTCTCGCGGTTCTCGTGGAATGCAAGCGCTTGGCCTGCAAATACCGAGACGATCCTCTTCCGGCCCGCGCAAGCGTGCGCGGGCGTTCGATGCTTGATTCGATGCTTGAAACGCTCCACAGGAGCGTTTCATCGGGGGCGCCTTACGCGCCCGACCTCATCTCACCCCTTCGGCGAGATCATGTCTTCGGGGCGCACCACGCGGTCGAAGGTTTCTTCGTCCACGAAGCCCAGCGCGATCGCCTCTTCCTTCAGCGTCGTGCCGTTCTTGTGCGCGGTCTTGGCGACCTTGGTGGCATTGTCATAGCCGATGGTCGGCGCCAGCGCCGTCACCAGCATCAGGCTTTCCTTCATCAGCTTGTCGATGCGCGCCACATTCGCCTGCGTGCCCACCACCATATTGTCGGTGAAGGCCGAAGCCGAATCGCCCAGAAGCTGCATGGATTGCAGCACGTTGTAGGACATCATCGGGTTGTAGACGTTCAGCTCGAAATGCCCTTGCGAACCTGCGAAACCAACGGCAGCGTCATTGCCCATGACATGCGCGCAGACCATGGTCAGCGCCTCGGCCTGTGTCGGGTTCACCTTGCCAGGCATGATCGAGGAGCCCGGCTCGTTCTCTGGCAGGATCAGCTCGCCCAGACCCGAGCGCGGGCCGGAGCCCAGGAGGCGCAGGTCGTTGGCGATCTTGAACAGGCTCGCCGCCACCGTCTTCAGCGCGCCGGAGAACATGACCATGGCGTCATGCGCGGCCAGCGCCTCGAACTTGTTCGGAGCGGTGACAAAGGGCAGCCCGGTGATTTCGGCGATCTGCGCGGCCACACGGGTATCCCAGCCCACACGGGTGTTCAGCCCGGTGCCGACGGCGGTGCCGCCCTGCGCCAGTTCGTAGATATGCGGCAGGCACATCTTCACCCGCTCGATCCCGCGCTCCACCTGCTTGGCATAGCCCGAAAACTCCTGACCCAGCGTCAGCGGCGTCGCATCCTGCGTATGGGTGCGGCCGATCTTGATGATGTCCTTGAATTCCTCGGCCTTGGCAGCCAGCGCAGCATGCAGCTTTTCCAGCCCCGGCAGCAGCACGTCACGCGCCAGCATCCCGATGGCGACATGCATCGCGGTCGGGAAGGTGTCGTTCGAGGACTGGCCCATGTTGCAATGGTCGTTCGGGTGAACGGGTTTCTTCGACCCCATCACGCCGCCCAGCATCTCGATCGCGCGGTTCGAGATCACCTCGTTCGCGTTCATGTTCGACTGGGTACCCGAGCCGGTCTGCCAGACCACCAGCGGGAAGTTGTCGTCAAACTTGCCCTCGATCACTTCGGTCGCGGCGGCGGCAATGGCGTCGGCCAGCTCGGCAGGCATGTCGCCCTGCGCCTTGTTCACCAGAGCACAGGCCTTCTTGATAACGCCCAGCGCCCGGATGATCGGCACCGGCTGACGTTCCCAGCCGATCGGGAAGTTGATGATGGAACGCTGCGTCTGTGCGCCCCAGTATTTATCGGCAGGAACTTCCAGCGGGCCAAAGCTGTCGGTTTCGGTGCGGGTGGCGGTCATGGGCAAGCCTCCTTGAAAGGTTGGCTTCTTCTAGGCGGCACCGCGCGCGAAATCAATTGGTATACGGATGTATACCGCTAACAGGCCGGAAATTCCGGCCCGAAGAAGACCCGACAAAATGCCGGATTACTTGCGGAACTTGTCGAGGCTGACAACCTCGGCCTCGCGCGGGCGTTCTTCCGGCGCGGCGGCTTCTTCCTCGCCGTCTTCCTCATCCTCTTCGTCGTCTTCGTCCTCATGCGTTTCAAAACGCAGGCCGAATTCGACCGAAGGATCGACGAAAGTGCGCACGGCGTCGAAGGGGATAATCAGCGGTTCGGGGCTGTTGCCGAAGTTCAGCGTGACGGAAAACCCTTCGGGCGTGACCACAAGGTTTTCAAACCAGTGCTGGAGAACAACGGTCATTTCATCGGGGTAACGCGCACGCAGCCAGTCGGCGATCTCGACGCCCGGATGATTGGTGTCGAAGGTAATAAAGAAATGGTGCGCACCGGGCAGACCATGTTCGGCCACATCCTCCAGCACGGTCTGGATCAGACCCCGCATCGCGCGGTGCATCAGGTTGCCATAGTCGATCGTGCGCGCCATTCGGTCCCCTCTCGTCTTGCCCCCACCATAGGGCCGGGTCGCGCGGTTGGAAAGGGGCTTACCCGCCCCTTTCCACGCAAGGGTCAGAGCACGCGGTCCAGTGCGCCCATCAGTTTCTGCACCTCTGCGGCGGTGGTGTAGTGCACGAAGCTGAGCCGGAGCACGCCGCGGGACAGATCGACGCCCAGGGCCTCCAGCGGCCGGACGGCATAGAAATCGCCGCCACCGGCCATGATGCCATGCGCGGCCAGCGCTGCCGCCACCGGCTCGGCCGGGCGGTCCAGCGCAACGGCGACTGTAGGTGCGCGGCCAGCCGCCTGACGCGGGCCGATCAGCCGCAGATCGTTGCGCGCGGCCAGATGATCCAGCAGCGGTTGCAGAACCTCTTCCTCATGTGCGCGCATGAGCGCGTGGACCGCATTGTTGCGCGCCAGCGGCGTGGCATGCGCCGCCTCGCCATGATGGTGGGTGTAAAGTGCGTCGATATAATCGGCCATCCCCGCACAGGCCGCGACCTGCGCATGATCCGGCCCGGCCGGGGTGAAGCGCTTGTAAAGCGTGCCGCCATTGAAGAAATGGGCCTGATTGGGCAGGGTTTCCCCGAACTTGCGGCGGATCACCATGATGCCCTGATGCGGGCCATAGGTCTTGTAGGCGGAAAACAGGTAGACATCCGCCCCCAGCGCCGCCATGTCAGGAAAGCCGTGCGGCGCGTAGCTGACGCCATCGACACAGGTGAAAGCCCCCGCCGCATGCGCCATGGCGCAGATTTCGGCCACCGGATTGATCTCGGCCACCACGTTGGAACAATGTGGGAAGCAGACCAGCTTGACGCGGCCGTCCTCCAGCAGCGGCGCCAGCGCGGCCGGGTCCAGATGGCCGGTCTGCGGGTCGATACGCCATTCCCGCACCTCGATGCCCTCGTCCGCCAGACGGCGCCAGACCCCGCTGTTGGCCTCGTGATCCTGGTTCGTCACGACGATAGCGGCCTTCTTGCCGCGCAGCCATTGCCGTACTGCATTGGCCAGCACGAAGGTATTGGCGCTGGTCGAGGGGCCGAAGGACAGTTCGTCCCGTTCTACCCCCATCATCGCGGCAAGCCGCGCACGGGCTTCATCCATCTCGGCCCCGCCCAGTTGACTGGCTTCGTAGGGCGCATAGGGCTGCACCTTCCGGTCATGGTAAAAGCGGAACAGCCGGTCGATCACCGGCTTGCAGGTGTAGGAACCGCCCGCATTCTCGAAAAACGCCTGCCCCTGAAGCGCCGCGCTTTGAAACGCCGGAAACTGGCGGCGCACGAAATCAATATCCAGCGGCATATCACCCTCTTGCTGATGTTCCGGCGCGATCCTGACCCAGAGCCGCAGACACCGCAAGCGCCACAGCCTTCACCCGGCACCGCCTGCGCCGATTTTTTGATCAAAATGCGCATTTTTTCGCAACCCCAGACCCCGGAAGCGGAATTTCCGCTTGAGACACCGAATCCCCTCGCTTAGCTTCGTCCCCGACATGGCCGCTTGGGGGAGTGGGCCGTGACCAACAGCCGAGGAACACCCATGACCTTTCGCAGCCTTATCCTGTCCAGTGCCGCCGTCCTGCTGGCCGCGCCCGCCCTTGCCGCCGACCCGGAGTTCACCGTGCTCGACTGGGCCGGCTGGGAAATCGACGGCGTTCTGACCAGCTATGTCGCCAAGAATGGCGACAAACCCACCTACAGCTTCTTCGCCGATGATGACGAAGCGTTCCAGAAAGCCTCGTCCGGGTTCAAGACCGATGTGGTCCACCCCTGCGCCGCCCATGTCGGGCGCTATCGCGACGCCGGGCTGATCGAGCCGTGGGACCCGGCCAAGATCCCGGAATTCGGCAATATCGCGCCGCGCCTGCTGAACTCGCCTATCTTCAAGGACGACGCGGGCGTCTGGTTCATCCCGACCGATTACGCTTACACCGCCATCGCCTACAACACCAAGGAAGTGCCTGAGGCCGATGTGGCCTCGCTTCAGGTGTTCAAGGACCCGAAATACGCGGGCCGCATCTCGCTGCCGGACAGCACCGACGATGTGTGGTCTCTGGCCTTCCTCGCCACCGGCCTGACCCAGTGGGACAATGTGACGGACGAGCAGTTCAAGGCCGCTGCCGACTGGCTGCGCGAAGTGCATCCGAATGTCCGCGCCTACTGGTCCGACCCGGCCGAAATGGCACAACTGATGGCCACGGGCGAGGTTCTGGTGGCCTGGTCGTGGAACGACGGCGTGGCGACGCTGAAGGCCGAGGATTTCCCGGTCGGCTTCCAGCGCACCCCCACTGAGGGCGCGACGACCTGGTTCTGCGGCTATGTCAACATGAAGGACGCGCCCGGGAAGGAAGACAAGGCCTATGACTTCATCAACAGCCTGCTGGCGCCCTCGTCGGCTCCGGCACTGCTGGAAGAGCTGGGCTATGCACTGTCGAACGACGCTGCGATGAAGGAAATCCCGGCCGAGGAGCTCAAGGCGGCTTACGTCGATCCGGTCGAGGGGCCGATTCTGGCTCAGACCCCGGTTCCGGCAGAGATGCGCGCCAAGATGATCGAGGAATTCGAGGCGATCAAGGCGGGCTTCTGATCCACGCCATCCTAACGAAAGGCCCGGTGCATGCGCCGGGCCTTTTTCATTGCGCCGCTTGCGCCCCCGCCCCGCCCCGCCTATATCTGGCGCGTTCGGGTTCGCCCGGACTATGGCGATAAACGCACCTGTAATAAACGGATCGGACCCGGGGGCGGTACCCGGCGGCTCCACCATTCACCGCTCGTTGGGCGTGGCGGGGGCCGAAACAGGATCGACGGACGTCTAAAGAGGCCAGCTTTCGCTCGGTGAGGTACCACCGTTATCGGTCCAAAAGTACAGTTGCCAACGACAACCGTGCTCCGGTCGCTCTGGCTGCGTAAGCAGCTCGGGTAACCGAAACTTAAGTCCTTACGCTTAGCCGCCTAAGGCGGGGCCCGCCGGAGCCTGGCAACAGAATCCGGCACCTTTCCCTTCTCATTTCCGCAGCATCCGCCCGCGAAGGGGCTGGAAGCGGCAGGGGCTTTGCGTTATGGGCTGCGCATCCTCGGCCGCCGCGCTTTTGCTGCCCTGCGGCCTGCCCCTGAAAGGATCGCCCGATGAAAGCCGCCGTCGTCACCTTCCCCGGTTCCAACTGCGACCGCGACCTTGCCGTCGCCTTCGAAAAGGCAGGGGCCGAGGTCGTGCGCATCTGGCACAAGGACAGCGAACTGCCTGCGGGCGTCGATGTCGTGGGCGTGCCGGGTGGCTTTTCCTTTGGTGACTATCTGCGCTGCGGCGCGATTGCCGCGCAATCGCCCATCGCCCCCGCGGTCAAGGCCCATGCCGACCGGGGCGGCTATGTTATCGGCATCTGCAACGGCTTTCAGGTGCTGACCGAAATGCACCTGCTGCCGGGCGCGCTGATGCGCAATGCGGGGCTGAAATTCATCTGCAAGCCGGTAGAGATGACCGTGGCCACCACCGACAGCGCCTTTACCGCAGGCTACAGCGCCGGCCAGAAGGTCAGCTTCCCGGTCGCGCATCACGATGGCAACTATACCGCCGATGTCGAAACGCTGGCGCGCCTGAAGGGCGAGGATCGCGTGGCCTTCCGCTACACCGCCAATCCCAACGGCTCGATGGAGGATATCGCAGGTATCCTTTCGGCCAACCGCCGCGTGCTGGGCATGATGCCCCACCCCGAACGCGCGGTCGAGGCCGCGCAGGGCGGGGCCGATGGCGCGGCGCTGTTTGCGGCGCTGGTCGGCAAGATGGCGCTGGCCTGACGCGCTGCGGCCTTGAGGCCCCCCGGCGCCGCGCCTAGACTGCGCCGATCATGCAGGACGCCGCACCCGAGCCCGAGATGAAAGCCGAAAACGCCGGGATTTCCTGGCGCCTGAAGCTTGTCGTGCTGCTGCTGGTCATCTTCGGCGCCGTTGTGGTTCTGGTCACCAACCGCTGGCTGTCGGAACGCTTTACCGAAGTCACCCGCAACCGGGCCGAACTGCGGCTGGCACTTTACTCCGGCAACATGATTTCGGAGTTGCAGCGCACCTCGGTGGTGCCGCTCTTGCTGGCGCGCGACCCCGAACTGATCGGCGCGCTGACGCGGAAGGAATATTCCGCCACCTCCGCCCGCCTCATCTCGTTTCAAAGCGAGATCGGCGCCGCCTCGATCATCCTTCTGGATGCCGAGGGACGGATCGTCGGCGCGACCAACCGCAACCAGCTTGGCGCCAACCTGCGCAGCGCGCCCCAGTATATCGAGGCGCAGCGGGCCAAAGACACGATCTTCACCGTGGCCCCGCGCGAAACGCCGGGCTTCGATTTCACCTATTCCCGCGCCGTCCGGTCTGACAATCAGGTTCTGGGCGTCATCGTCGTCGCGGTCGATCTGATGAAATATGAACGCGCCTGGGCCGGGTTGCAGGATGCGGTTCTGGTGACCGACAGCGAGGGCACGGTGCTTCTGGCCACCGAACCCCGCTGGCGTGGCCTGCCGCTGGCCCGCGCGCTGGAGGCGCGGGATGCGCCCTCTGCCATCCGCCGCGCGCTCCAGGGCGCCGCCGACTGGGCGCAGGAACCGCCGGACGCCTATCTCAGCGGCGAGGCGGTGATGAAGACCGAAACCCGCGTCGCCTTCCGCGGCTGGCGCATCATCACCTATACCGCCTACGATTCGGTGCGCGAGCGGGTGAATGGCGTCATCGCGCTGGAAATCATGGGTTTTGCCATCCTGCTGGCCGTGACCTTCTACATGCTCTCACGCCGCGCCTGGTCGCGCAGCGTCACCTATCAGCGCGAAAGCGCGGAACTGCGGCTGCTGAACGCCCGGCTGCAACGCGAGATCGCGGAGCGCGAGAAGGTGCAGAAGAACCTTGCCGTGGCGGAACTGACGCTGGCGCAATCGTCGAAACTCGCCGCCTTGGGCGAGATGTCGGCGGCCGTCAGCCACGAGCTCAACCAGCCGCTTGCGGCGATGAAAACCTATCTGGCGGGCGCGCGGCTGCTCTTGCAACGCAAACGGCCGGAGGAGGCACTGTCTTCCTTCCAGCGCATCGACGATCTGATCGACCGCATGGGCGCGATCACCCGGCAACTGAAATCCTATGCCCGCAAGGGCGGCGAGGCGTTCGAGCCGGTGGACCTGCGCAACTCTGTCTCCAACGCACTGGCGATGATGGAACCGCAACTGAAGGCGCGCACCGTGCGCATCACCCGCACCCTGCCCCGCACGCCCGTCATGGTGATGGCCGACCGGATCCGTCTGGAACAGGTCATCATCAACCTTCTGCGCAATGCGCTGGACGCCACGAAGGAAACCCGGCAGCCGCAGATCGACCTGCTGCTGTCGGCGGGGGAAACTGCAATCCTGAACGTGCGCGACAACGGGCACGGGATCAAGGAACTCGAAAACGTGTTCGAGCCTTTCTACACAACCAAGAAACCCGGCGAGGGGGTGGGGCTGGGCCTTGCCATCTCCTCGGGGATCGTCACCGACCTTGGCGGCCGGCTGACCGCGCGGAATGCGGACGGCGGGGGGGCTGTATTCGAAATGCAGCTTCCCATATTGACCGGCGAAGCCAGGGCAGCAGAATGAGGACCAAATGGCCCGTGCAATGAAGATCGCCATCGTGGATGACGAGGCGGACATGCGCCAGTCGATCAGCCAGTGGCTTGCCCTTTCGGGGTTCGACACCGAAACCTATGGCAGCGCCGAGGATGCCCTCGCCGCCATTACCGGCGATTTTCCGGGCGTGATCGTCTCAGACATCCGCATGCCCGGCATGGATGGCATGGCCTTCCTCAAACGCCTTATGGGGATGGACAGCGCGCTTCCGGTCATCATGATCACCGGCCATGGCGACGTGCCCATGGCGGTAGAGGCGATGCGTCTGGGCGCCTTCGACTTTCTGGAAAAGCCGTTCAATCCCGACCGGATGACCGAACTGGCAAAGCGCGCCACTCACGCGCGGCGCATGACGCTGGACAACCGGGCACTGCGCAAGGAACTGTCCGACGGCTCCACCATCATGAAGAAGCTGATCGGTGCCTCCCCCGCGATCGAACGGCTGCGCGAGGATATTCTCGATCTAGGTCAGGCCGACAGCCATGTGCTGATCGACGGCGAGACCGGCACCGGCAAGACGCTGGTCGCCCATGCGCTGCATGCCGTGGGGCCGCGGGCGTCGAAGAAATTCGTCACCGTCTCCTGCGCGGCCTGGTCCGAGGATCAGCTTGCCGCCAAGCTGTTCGGCCCGACCGAAGATGGCGTGCCGCTGGTGGAAGAGGCGCGCGGAGGGACGCTGTGTCTGGAAGATATCGAAAGCCTCAGCCACGCGCTGCAATCGCGCCTGCTGACCATGATCAACGATCAGGGCACGCCGCCGGAAACCCGCGTCATCGCCATCTGCAACGAACACGCCCCCGACAAGACGCTGGAGCAGCTTCTGCGCAGCGATCTGTTCTACCGGCTGGGCGCCATGACCATCGTGCTGCCGCCCTTGCGCGCGCGGGGCGAGGACATTCTGACGCTGTTCACCCGCATGTCGGAACAATTCGCCGAGGAATATGGCTGTGACGCCCCGCCGGTGACCGCGCAGGAGGCCGCGCAACTGTTGCAGGCCCCCTGGCCAGGCAATGTGCGCCAACTGGTGAACATCGCAGAACGGGCGGTGCTGCAAAACCGGCGCGGCTCCGGCTCCATCGCCTCGCTTCTGATGGCGGATAACGAGGCGGCAGGCCCGGCGATGACCACAGAGGGCAAGCCGCTGAAGGAATATGTGGATGCTTTCGAGCGGATGCTGATCGACAACACCATGCGTCGCCACAAGGGCAGCATTGTCGCGGTGATGGAGGAACTCTGCCTGCCGCGCCGCACCCTGAACGAGAAAATGGCGAAATACGGGCTTCAGCGCTCGGATTATACCTGAGCGTTACAGCAGAAGATTGTCAGCACTCAGCCCGGTGACGGCAAGCAGGCGGATTTCCAGATCCGCCGCTCCGTCGCCAGTGACATCGGCCCGCAGCAGGGTATCGGCGCCATCGGTATCGAACCAGACGGCGCCGGGCCCGAAATGCAAAGGCTGATTGCCTGGCAGGTCGGCGTCAGCGTCGATCCGGCGCAGGTCGATGACGTCGCGGGAAGGGTCGAAGCCGCTCAGACTGTCCGCCGCCCCTGTCGCACTGTCCGACACCGCACGCAGCACCACGGTATCGCGCGCAACGTCGCGGCCAAGGCCGATCAGATCCGCCCCGGCGCCCCCCGTCACCACATCCGCTCCGCGCCCGGCACGCAGCACATCCGCCCCAGCCCCGCCCGACAGCGTATCGGCCCCGCCCGAGCCGACCAGCGTATCGTTCCCCGCCGCGCCTGACAGCCGGTCCCGCGCCAATCCGGCACGAATCACATCATTCCCGACAGTCCCGGTCACATCCAGCGACAGGCCACGCTGCCACTCGCCGTCAACCTCCACCCCGAACAGCACGTTACGGGCAAAGCCCGGAAAGGCGGTCAGCCCCACGTCCCCGAACTTCGCCGACCAGTCGCGCCCGTCCCCGATGATGTATAGCAGCGTCCGAATGTAGGAATTGCTGTTCTGTTCGGTCAGGATGAAATCGGTCCCCGCGCCACTTTCAGCCAGCGCATCGCGCAGCCTGACCAGCAGTTCCCAGACATGCGCGCCATCCTGCGCGGGGCGCAACGGCAAGGGCAAACGCCCATAAAGCTCGCCCTCTTCCGGCAGGTTGTGCGGCTGTCCTGCCGGCCGGAAATCCCAGTTGCCCCAGGCCAGAAACCCCTGCGGCTGCACCTCGATTTCCACCCATTCCCCCGCCAGACGGCGCAGGATCTGCAAATGGCCATTGTTGGCGACCACCTGATCCCCCGCCACGAACAGTTGCACCATCGTCCACCCCCGCTGTCGCCCGGATCGAATCCCCGGCAATTTTGCCATTGTATTTTGAGGGCACCTCCCCTTATTGTCACGCGACGGGTGCCATTTCGTTACATGCGAAGCCCCGCAAACCAGTTTCGCTGCCGGAAGCGCGGGTGGGGCCAAGGGTCCGACAGCGCTGATCCCCGCAGAAATCACTGGCCGAAAGGCCGCCAATTCGCCGGTCGCCCTGGTGCCCGGCGCATCATTTGGGTGCTTCGTCACCCGGGACTACGAACCGCGATGAGCCGCGCGCCTGATGCACTGATGACCGACGGGGGGCTTTCGCGCCTGCCTGCGGCCTGCGCATGCCGCAGCCACGCCCTTACAAGCCGCCATCTGCCCGCCCGCATCTTCCACGGTACCCCCGACGGAGGGGTGGACGGGCCATGGCGCAATGGAACACCATGGCCAAGAAAATGCTCATCGACGCCACGCACCCGGAGGAGACCCGGGTTGTCGTGGTGGACGGAAACAAGGTCGAGGAATTCGACTTTGAGACGGTAAACAAGCGTCAGCTTCAGGGAAACATCTACCTCGCGAAAGTCACGCGGGTGGAACCCTCGCTTCAGGCGGCTTTCGTCGATTACGGCGGCAACCGCCACGGATTTCTGGCTTTCGCCGAAATTCACCCCGATTACTATCAGATCCCCGTCGCAGACCGGAAGGCGCTGATCGAGGAAGAGCGCGCCCTCGCCCGCGCCGAGGAAGAGGAAGAGAACCGCAGCCGCAAGCGGCCGTCCTCGCACAAACGCCCTGCCCCGAAAGCCGAAGCCGCTGTGGCTGATGCCGTTGTGCATGCCGAGGCCCCGCAGATCACGGGCATGGATGTCGTCGATCTGGGCGAGGAAACCGGCGCGGATGCACTGTTCAGCGCAGCGGAACCCGTTGCCGCTGAAAGCCGCGAAGCGGATGACCAACCCACCTTTGACACCGCCCCCGAAACCGACAGCGCGGAGACCGAGACCGCCGCCGAGGACGAGGCCGAAGCCCCCGTCGATGACGAGATTGAATCGGTTGCCGAAGAAGACGTGACCGAAGAAATCCGCGCGCCGCGTAAACCGCGCCAGCGCCGCTACAAGATCCAGGAAGTCATCAAGGTGCGCCAGATCATGCTGGTGCAGGTGGTGAAGGAAGAACGCGGCAACAAGGGCGCCGCGCTGACCACCTACCTCAGCCTCGCGGGCCGCTATTGCGTGCTCATGCCCAATACCGCGCGTGGCGGTGGCATCAGCCGCAAGATCACCAATGCCGCCGACCGCAAGAAGCTGAAGGAAATCGCAGGCGAGATGGAGGTGCCGGAAGGCGCCGGCCTGATCATCCGCACGGCGGGGGCCAAGCGCACCAAGCCGGAAATCCGCCGCGATTACGAATATCTCATGCGCCTGTGGGAACAGGTCCGCGAGTTGACGCTGAAATCCATCGCCCCCGCCCCGATCTACGAGGAAGGCGATCTGATCAAACGCTCGATCCGCGACCTCTATAACCGCGAGATCGAGGAAATCCTGGTCGAGGGCGAAACCGGCTACCGCACCGCCAAGGATTTCATGCGCATGATCATGCCTGCCCATGCGCGGGTGGTGCAGCGCTATACCGATCAGATGCCGCTGTTCGCGCGCTTTCAGGTGGAAAGCTACCTTTCGGGCATGTTCAACCCGGTCGTACAGCTGAAATCCGGCGGCTATATCGTGATTGGCGTCACCGAGGCGCTGGTGGCGATCGACGTGAACTCGGGCCGGGCCACCAAGGAAGGCTCGATCGAGGATACGGCGCTCAAGACCAACCTTGAGGCGGCGGACGAAGTGGCGCGCCAGCTCCGGCTGCGCGACCTTGCGGGCCTCATCGTGATCGACTTCATCGACATGGAAGAGCGGCGCAACAATGTCGCGGTCGAGAAGCGCCTGAAAGACAAGCTGAAAACCGACCGCGCGCGCATTCAGGTCGGTCGCATCTCGGGCTTCGGCCTGATGGAGATGAGCCGCCAGCGCCTGCGCCCCGGCATGCTGGAATCGACGACCCAGCCCTGCGCTCATTGCCACGGCACCGGCCTGATCCGGTCTGACGACAGCCTCGCGCTGACCATCCTGCGCGCGCTGGAGGAAGAAGGCACCCGCAAGCGCAGCCGCGAGGTGCTGCTGAAGGCGCCGGTCGCGGTGATCAACTATCTGATCAACCACAAGCGCGAACATATCGCGCTGATCGAGGCGCGCTATGGCATGGCGGTCCGGCTGGAGGCCGACCCGCATCTGATCTCGCCCGATTACAGCATCGAAAAGTTCAAAACCGCCACCCGCATGGTGCCCGAACCGTCTTCGGTGATCTCGGGTAATGCCGCACTGATGGGCGCCCCGGTGGATGAGGACGAGGACGATCCGGAACTGCCGCTGGACGAGGATCTGGACGAGGCGGAAGCCGAAGCCGAGACCGAGGCGCGGGAAGAAGGCGCAGGGAATGGCGAGGGTGGCTCGAAGAAGAAGCGCCGCCGCCGTTCGCGCCGTCGGGGTGGCTCCAAGTACAAGGAAGGCGGGTCCGAGGCAGAAGCCGGGGACGACGCCGCCGATGAAGGCGCAGACGAGGAAGGTGCTGAGGACGAAGCTGCCGCTTCGCAACCCGAGCCGCTGACCGAGACGCCGGAAGCTCCGGCTGAAGCTCCTGCCCCCGTGGCCGCAGAGGCAACCGAAGCTGCCGAAACCGTTGCCGCAGAGACCCCGGCCGAGGCTGCACCGCAGAAGCCCAAGACCACGCGGAGCCGCAAGGCCCCAGCGAAGGACGGCGAGGCGAAGCCTGCTGCGAAGAAGACCACCACCTCGCGCAGCAAGTCCAAGGCCAAGGCTGCCGAAGCGGAAGTGCCCTCAGAGGGCGAGGCTGCGGCACCGGCCGAGGCGGACGAACCCGTCAAGACCAAACCCGCCGCCAAGCCCCGCAGCACTGGCTCGCGCAGCAGCAGCGCCAAGGCAAAGGCCAAGGCCGCAACCGCGGAAGAGCCCGTGGTTGCCGAAGCGCCGCAGACCGAAGCTCCGGTTGTCGCAGAAGCCGCCGCTGCCGCAATCCCCGTCGCCGCCGTGGCGGTGACGAGCGAACCGGCTCAAACCGAACCGGCGCCGGTCGCCGCACCAGAGCACCCCGCGCTGCAAGCCGATCCCGGCGCGCTGGAAACCGCTGCCGCCGTTCAGGCGGACCCGGCCGAGGCAGAGGCGCCCGAAGCCGACGACGACCGGCCCAAGCGCAGCGGCTGGTGGTCGGTGAACCGCTGACACGGCCGAAAAGACCAGAACGCCGGGCATCTGCCCGGCGTTTTTCATTCCGGTTCGGGCCGGTTCTCTCCTCGGCGGATGAAATGGGCGGTGGCGGCCCCCTCGGGCACCGCGCCAAGATAGGCATGCCCCGCGCCGGTGCAGAAATGCGGCAGGTCTACGGCGGCCATGCCATCGGTCGCCCGCACGCGCAGCACCTGTCCGGGCCGCAGCGCCATCAGCCGCTTGCGCGCCCGCAAGACCGGCAGCGGGCACAACAGCCCTTCGCAATCCAGATCGACATCATATTCCATGCGCCCGGCATAGACCCGCGCGCGCATCCGCACCAGATGAAACGCATCTGACGGCTTAGTGATGCACCGCGACGAGTCGCCCCGGTGACGACCGGGCGGCTTTGGTCTATCACCATCCCGACAGGACGGAGACCTCATGTTCGGCATCGACATATTTGACGCGGGCCTGTTGCCCGCCATGATCGTGGCGCTGGCCGGGGGCATTCTGTCCTTCCTCAGCCCCTGCGTGTTGCCTATCGTGCCGCCCTACCTTGCTTATATGGGTGGGATTTCCATGCCCGAGCTGCGCGACGGCCAGGCCGCCGCACGCCGCCGCATCATCCTGCCCGCGCTGTTCTTCGTGCTGGGCCTGTCGACCGTGTTCCTGTTTCTGGGCTTCACCGCCTCGGCCTTCGGTGCTTTCTTCCTGAAAAATCAGGAAATCTTCGCCCGCATCTCGGGCGCGGTGGTCATCGTGCTGGGCCTGCATTTCCTTGGCCTGTTCCGCATTCCGATCCTTGACCGCGAGGCACGGCTGGATGCGGGCGACCGGGGCGGCTCGGCCGCCGGGGCCTATCTTCTGGGTCTTGCCTTCGCCTTCGGCTGGACCCCCTGCATCGGCCCGCAACTGGGCGCCATCCTCTCTCTGGCCGCGAACGAGGCCAATCTGGCGCGCGGCACTGCGCTGCTGGCGGTCTATGCGCTGGGTCTGGGCCTGCCCTTCCTGCTGGCCGCCATTTTCATCGAGCGGGCGATGGGCGTGATGACCCGCCTGAAACCCTACATGAAGACCATCGAGCGGATGATGGGCCTGCTGCTGGTCCTCGTGGGGCTGGCACTGGTGACAGGCGCGCTGTCAGATTTCTCGTTCTGGCTGCTGGATACTTTCCCCTTCCTCGCCACGCTGGGCTGACCCGCCTGCTCCGCCTGCCCCGCCTGCCCCGCCGGGCTTGGCCTTTGCTCTCCCAGCCGCTACCCTATTTTCGCCAGATTGGCCCGGCAGGCTGCCCGCCGGAGGATGCGGATGCGCGATATGCAGGATGATCAGCCGAACGACCCGAAGGATGGTGGCACATTCCGCCGTCGGGTTTTCTATATTCCCGGCTACGATCCCATCCACCCGCGCCGCTACCGCGAATTATACCGCAAGGAAGGCGCGGCACAGGCCACCCTCTCCGGCAATACGCTGGAACTGAAGCCCAAACGCGTGCGCGGCCCCTATGGCTGGCAGGTGCGGGCCACGGTCGAGGGGCAGCCGGTCGAAGCCGATATCGAGGTGCTGGTCTGGTCGGACATCGTGCGGCATTCGATGCGCAATTCGATCCCGGCGACCTATGTGCAGCTTGTACGCACCGCGTGGGCCTATATCGGTTCCGGCGCGCTGTTCCGGCTGATGCGGCTGCGCAAGGGGCCGATCATCGCGGCACTTTACCCCATCGTTGCGCTGCTGCTGCAACTGGTGCTGGCGCTGGCCGTCGGGGGCGCTCTGTGGTGGATCACCCGTAGCGTGCTGCCCGGCTGGCCGGGGCGGATCGGCGGTTTTGCCCTGGGCCTCGCCGTGGCCGGGCTGATCCTGCGCTGGTTCAAGCGCAAGGACGGCAAGTTCTATGCCTATTACCTGATGCACGACTATGCTTTTTCGGCCCAGTCGAAAGGCGCCAACCCGCCGGAGCTTGAGGCCCGTATGACGGCCTTTCGCCACACCATTGCCGAGGCCCTGACCGGCCCCTATGACGAGGTGCTGGTGGTCGGCCATTCCTCGGGCGCGCATCTGGCGGTGTCGATCCTTGCCGACCTGATCCGCGAGGGGATGCCGGAGCAGCGCCCTGTGCTGTCTTTCCTGTCACTGGGCCAGGTGGTGCCCATGGTCAGCTACCTGCCCGAGGCGAAGCGCCTGCGCGGCGATCTTGCCTTTCTTTCCACGCGCCCCGAACTCACATGGATCGACGTGACGGCCCCCGGCGACGGTTGCGCCTTCGCGCTCTGCGATCCGGTGGCGGTGTCGGGCGTGGCACCCGAAGAACAGATCTGGCCACGCATCTATTCCGCGGCTTTCACGCAGACCCTGAAGCCCGAAACCTGGGCGGCGTTGAAGCGGCGCTATTTCCGGCTGCACTTCCAGTACCTCTGCGCCTTCGACAACCTGCCCGGCGCCCCATGGGATTACGACTATTTCCGCGTTACCGCCGGGCCACTGACGCTGGCGGACAGGTTTGCCGGACGGCCCGAGTCGAAAAGCCGCATTGACCGTGCCGCCAACCGCTTTACCACGGTGGCATGACCGCAGCGCCGCCCCTGCCCCCGAAGCCGCCCGCCCGCCCCGACCGGGTGTCGCTGTGGCGCTATCTGCGGCTGTTCCGGCGTGACATCCTCTCGGCCCAGCCCGCCCGGCTTTACCGGGCATGGATGGCCGAATTCCGCACCCCGTTCTTTCGCAGCTACATGTGCAACGACCCGGCACTGGTCGATCTGGTGCTGAAAGAGCGTCCCCGCGATTTCCCGAAATCCAACCGCATCCGCGAGGGGTTGACCCCGCTTCTGGGCAATTCTGTCTTCGTTACCAATGGCGAGACATGGGAACGCCAGCGCCGCATCATCGACCCCGCCTTCGAAGGCGGCCGCCTGCGCGATACCTTCCCCGCCATGCGCGCCGCGGCCGAGGCGATGCTGGCCCGGCTCGCCCCCCGCGCCGATGGCAAGCCGGTAGAGATGGAGTTCGAGGCCAGCCACGCCGCCGCCGACGTCATTTTCCGCACGCTGTTTTCCATTCCCATCGAGGATGCGACCGCCAGTGCAGTGTTCCACGAGTTCCGCCGCCACCAGCAGGAGCAGCCGATCCTGAACCTCGCGGCCTTCCTGCCGCTGCCGCGCTGGATGCCGCGTTTTCACAGCCGTACCACCCGCCAAACGGCCGCCCGTATCCGCCAGCTCATCGAAAGCCTCACCGCGGCCCGCGCCGCCGAAATCGCCACGGGCACCGCGCCGGATGATCTGGCAACCAAGATCATGACCTTCCCAGACCCGCAGACCGGCTCACGCTTTGATACCGCCGAAATGGTGGATCAGGTGGCGATCTTCTTTCTGGCGGGGCATGAGACCTCGGCCTCTGCCCTCGCCTGGGCTCTTTATCTGCTGGCGACACACCCCGACTGGCAGGAAAGACTGGCAGCCGAAGCACAGGAGCAACTGGGCGAAACCGCGGATTTCACCGTGATGGGGCGACTGAAACTCGCCCGCGCCGTCTTCCGCGAGGCGATGCGACTTTACCCGCCGGTGCCGATGATGGTGCGGCAAACCCGCTGCCCGGTGCGCCTGCGTGACCGCGAGGCCCCGGCTGGCGCGCAGATCGTGCTGTCACCATGGCACCTGCACCGCCATGAACGGCTGTGGGACAATCCCGACGGTTTCGACCCCGCACGGTTTGAGACGGAAAACGGGCGCGAGGGGCTGCGCCATGCCTATATCCCCTTCTCAGCCGGGCCGCGCGTCTGTCCCGGCGCGGGCTTTGCCATGGTGGAAGGGCCGCTCCTGCTGGCAATGGTGCTGCGCGATTTCCGCCTGACCGCCCTACCCGACCGCGTGCCGGTGCCCGCCGCGCATCTGACGGTACGGTCTGCCAATGGAATCTGGCTGAAACTGGAACGGCGCACGAGCTGACCGCCCGCGCGCCGCAAATCTTTTCCCGAAAAGATTTGCGGCGCGCGGGCGTCAGATCAATTCGACCGAATATTTCTCGATCACGGTATTGGCCAGCAGCTTCTCACACATGGCCTTCACCTCTTCCTCGGCCCTGGCGCGATCCGTCGCGGTCAGGTCCAGTTCGATCACCTTGCCCTGACGCACCGCCTCGACCCCTTCGAAGCCGAGCGTACCCAACGCGCGGCGCACGGCCTCGCCCTGCACATCCAGAACGCCGGTTTTCAGCATCACGGTCACACGCGCTTTCATCGTCAGGGCCTTTCAGTTGATGAGGGTCGGCTTGGTGGTATGGGTCACGTTGGAGGGCAGAACGCCCAGCCGCCGTGCGAGTTCTGTATAGACATCATTCAGCGGACCGGGCTCGCGCACCTGCCCTTCGCGGTCCGGGGTTTCCAGCCCGCGCAGATCCCACAGGCGGCAATTGTCGGGGCTGATCTCATCGGCGACGATCAGGCGCATGTAATCGCCTTCCCAGATCCGGCCGACTTCGATGCGGAAATCCATCAGCCGAACGCCGACACCCAGCATCACGCCCGACAGGAAATCGTTCACCCGCAGTGCCAGCGCAACCATATCGTCCAGATCCTGCTGGTTGGCCCAGCCGAAGGCGACGATATGTTCTTCGGCGACCATGGGAGAGCCGAGCTTTTCGTCCTTGTAGTAATATTCCACGATCGGCCGCGGCAGGGCGGTGCCTTCGGGAATGCCAAGGCGTTGCGAGATATCGCCTGCGGCGAAGTTGCGCACCACCACATCCACCGGCAGGATTTCCGCCATGCGGACAAGCTGTTCGCGCATGTTCAGCCGCCGCATGAAATGCGTCGGCACGCCGATGGCATTGAGCCCGGCCATGAAGAATTCGGACAGGCGGTTGTTCAGCACCCCCTTGCCTTCCAGCCCCTTCCCTTCGGCCCCCTGAGCAGGTGCCTGTTCGGACTGGGCGGCATCATCCTTGAAATACTGGATCAGGGTGCCCGGCTCCGGCCCTTCGTAAAGGATCTTCGCCTTGCCTTCGTAGACCTTCTTCCGACGTGCCATGAACTTTCCCGAATCGCGCTGGGGCGGAAGGTATTGCACCCCCGCCCGTCTGCGCGCGTCATAGTGGAAGCGCCGCGCCGCCGCAAGGTTTAGCGCCATCGCCCGCCCGGTCCCTCCTCTCGGCCCTTGCGGCAGGGGCCACGGGCGGGCATATGGAAGGAAACCGGAACCAATTCATTCAGGGGGCCTTGCCATGACCACCTTCGACGACCGCGAACAGGCATTCGAAGCCAAATTCGCCCATGACGCCGACATGCAGTTCAGGGCCGAAGCCCGCCGCAACAAGCTGGCCGGCCTCTGGGCTGCCGGGCTGCTGGGCAAATCGGGTGACGAGGCCGCCGAATATGCGATGACCATCGTCGCCGCCGATTTCGAGGAAGCGGGCTCCGAAGATGTGGTGCGCAAGCTGTCCGCAGATCTGGGCGACCGCGCCAGCGCCGATGCGATCCGCGCCAAGCTCGCCGAGCTGCTGCCGGTCGCCAAGGCGCAGCTGATGTCGGAACAGTAATTCCCTATCTCCGATTTCCCGGCTGCCCGGCGTTCGGGCAGCCTACCCTTGCGAGGCGATATGACCGACGCACTTTCCCGCCTTCTGGCGTCGCGCGACTGGCTGATGGCCGATGGCGCAACCGGCACCAACCTGTTCAACATGGGGCTGTCCTCGGGTGATGCCCCCGAATTGTGGAACACCGATCAGCCCGAGAACATCCGCGCGCTGTATCGTGGCGCGGTCGAAGCCGGGTCCGATATTTTTCTGACCAATACGTTCGGCGGCAATGCCAGCCGTCTGAAGCTGCACGGGGCGCAGGGCCGCGTGCGCGAGCTGAACCGCGTGGGTGCCGCCCTTGGCCGCGAGATCGCCGATGCCTCGGGCCGCACCGTTGTCGTCGCGGGTTCGGTCGGTCCGACCGGCGAGATCATGGCACCGATGGGCAGCCTGACGCATGAGCTGGCGGTGGAGATCTTCCACGAACAGGCCGAAGGCCTGAAGGAAGGCGGCGCCGATGTTCTGTGGGTGGAAACCATTTCGGCCCCCGAAGAATTCAAGGCCGCCGCAGAGGCAGCAGCGCGTGCCGATATGCCCTGGTGCGGCACCATGAGCTTTGACACCGCGGGCCGCACCATGATGGGCGTGACTTCGGCCGATCTGGCGACGCTGGTGGAAAAGCTGCCGAACCCGCCGCTGGCCTTCGGTGCCAATTGCGGCGTGGGGGCCTCCGACCTCATGCGCACCGTTCTGGGTTTCTTCGCCCAGGGCACCGAGCGTCCGGTGATCGCCAAAGGCAATGCCGGCATCCCGAAATACAAGGATGGCGCCATCGTCTATGACGGCACGCCCGAGTTGATGGCCGAATATGCCGTGCTGGCGCGCGATGCCGGTGTGCGCATCATCGGCGGCTGCTGCGGCACCATGCCCGAGCATCTGCGCGCCATGCGTGCCGCGCTGGAAAGCCGCCCCAAGGGCCCGCGCCCGACGCTGGAGGATATCTCTGCGCATCTGGGCGGCTTCTCCTCCGCGTCGGACGGCACGGGCGAGGATGCGGGCAGCGCGCGGCGAGAGCGGCGCGGGCGGCGTGGCTGACCGGCGCATCTGCGACCGGGGCACGATCCTTTGGCAGAAAGCCGAGGGCGCGGGGGTATTCCTCTGCGCCCTTCTGTTATATTTCACAGGGCCACAGCCGCTGCCCATGGTCACGCTGCTGCCGCTGTTCCTTGCCCCGGACCTGAGCTTTTTTGCCTATCTGGCCGGGCCGCGCATCGGGGCCTTCGGCTATAACTGCGTTCACAATTATGGGTTAGGGGCACTGCTGCTGGCTCTGGGCAACTGGTTCCAGACTGACCTGATGGCAAGTCTTAGGCTGCTCTGGCTCGCGCATGTCGGCTTCGACCGGATGCTGGGTTACGGGCTGAAAGAGACGCGGGGCTTTGGCTTCACTCATCTGGGGCGTATCGGCAAAGCCCGTCCCGTTCAGAACAGCGACAACTGATCACCCGCACGCGGTGGCGGGCGAAACAGGTCGCGGCGCAGCGGCGGTTGCGGCACGGTCAGCCCCAGCCGCGCCACCGCCTTGTCAAAACGCTGCGCCACAAGGTCGGACCAGATCCCCTCGCCCCGCATGCGGCGCCCCCATTGCGCATCGTAAAGCTTGCCGCCGTGCAATTCGCGGATGCGCGCCAGCACCTTTTCGGCCCGGCCCGGCACCCGCGCACGCAACCATTCCTCGACCAGAGGGGCCACCTCCAGCGGCAGGCGCAGCATGATCCAGCTCGCCGCCACGGCCCCGGCATCGCGGGCGGCGGACAGGATCGCCTCAAGCTCCGGGTCGGTCAGGCCAGGGATAACCGGCGCCACCATGACGCGCACCGGCACCCCCGCTACGCTGAGACGGCGGATCGCCTCCAGCCGCCGGGCAGGTGTGGGTGCGCGCGGCTCCATCGCGCGGGCCAGGCCTGCATCCAGCGTGGTGACGGTGATCCCCACCCGCGCCAGCCCCAGCGCCGCCATGGGCGCCAGCAGGTCCAGGTCACGTTCGATCAGCGCGCCGCGCGTGGTGATCGCCAGAGGGTGCTGCCAGTCATGCATCACCTGCACCACCTCGCGCGTGACGCGATAGGTCTTTTCCACGGGCTGATAAGGGTCGGTATTGGTGCCAAGCGCCAGCGGCGCCACGACATAGCCCTTGCGGCCGATCTCGCGTTCCAGCACCGCGCCAATACCGGGACGCGCGATCAGCCGGGTCTCGAAATCCAGCCCCGGCGAAAGGTTCAGATAGGCGTGGGTCGGACGGGCGAAACAATAGATGCAGCCATGCTCGCAGCCACGATAGGGGTTTACGCTGCGGTCAAAGGGCAGATCGGGCGACTTGTTCCAGTTCAGCGCCGAACGTGGCCGTTCCACCTGCACCTCGGTTTCCAGCAGCCGCTCCTCCTCGACCAGATCCCAGCCATCATCTTCCGCCACGCGGCGTCCGGGTTCAAACCGGCCGCTTTCATTCGCCAAGGCGCCACGCGCACGCAGACGCAGTTCCGGCCTGAGGGTGGTGTCTTTTCCGGTCATTTCCGAATTAGAACATAAAGCGAACAAATCGCAACCCCCCGTCCGACGATTCGGGCCGCTGTCGTCTTTGTTCAGCCCGATGTCGCAAAGCGAAAAGTCCCCGCGTCGCTTCCGTCGCATTGAAGCGATAACACTTTCCGCAGGAGCGCGCCGATGGCCGACGAAGACGATATCATCCTGTCCGAACTGAATGACGAAGAGCTTGTCCTTCAGATGCATGACGACCTCTATGACGGTCTGAAGGAAGAGATCGAAGAGGGCGTGAACATCCTGCTGGAACGCGGCTGGGCCCCCTATGACGTGCTGACCAAGGCGCTGGTCGCTGGCATGACCATTGTCGGCGCCGACTTCCGCGACGGTATCCTGTTCGTTCCCGAAGTGCTTCTGGCAGCCAACGCCATGAAAGCGGGCATGGCGATCCTCAAGCCGCTCCTGGCCGAAACCGGCGCGCCGCGCATGGGCAAGATGGTCATCGGCACCGTGAAGGGCGATATCCACGACATCGGCAAGAACCTTGTCGGCATGATGATGGAAGGCGCCGGGTTCGAGGTGCTGGATCTGGGCATCAACAACTCGGTCGAGAAATACCTCGAGGCGCTGGAAGCCGAACAGCCCGACATCCTCGGCATGTCGGCCCTGCTGACCACCACCATGCCCTACATGAAAGTCGTGATCGACACGATGAAGGAAAAGGGCATGCGCGAGGATTACATCGTTCTGGTCGGTGGCGCACCGCTGAACGAGGAATTCGGCAAGGCGATCGGTGCCGACGCCTATTGCCGCGACGCGGCCGTGGCGGTGGAAACCGCAAAGACCATGGTTGCGCGCAAGCACAACACGCTCTGATCCCGCAGTCACTGCGGATCAAGGCCCCGGCGTGCGAACGTCCGGGGCCTTTTCGTTTCGGGGCCAGTCCCCATATCTCTGTCAGATACGGAGCCCGCGATGACCGACACGCTGCCCGACGATATCACCCTGACCGAGGCCGGGCTTGCGCCCGAGGCGCGCGCGGGCCGCGTGCTGCTGATCGCCTGTGGCGCACTGGCGCATGAGGTGCTGGCGGTGAAACGTGCGGGAGGCTGGGATCATCTGGATCTGCAATGCCTGCCCGCCAACCTGCATCTCTGGCCCGACCGCATTCCCGCCGCTGTGGAGCGCGCAGTCACCGAAGCAAAGGGCGCCTACCAGCAGGTCTTCATCCTGTACGCCGATTGCGGTACAGGCGGTCTCTTGCAGGAAAAGTGCAAGCAACTGGGTGTTGAGATGCTGGCAGGCCCGCATTGTTATTCGTTTTTTGAAGGCAACGCGCGGTTCGCCGAAATCGCCGAGACCGAGATCACCGCCTTTTACCTGACCGATTTCCTTGTCCGGCAGTTCGATGCCTTCGTCTGGCGGCCCATGGGCTTCGACAAACACCCCGAACTGATCCAGATGATGTTCGGCAATTACGACAAGCTGGTCTATCAGGCGCAGACAGACGACCCGGTTCTGGATGCCAGGGCGCAAGAGGCGGCGGAGCGGCTGGGGCTGGCCTATGAACGGCGCTTCACCGGATACGGCGATCTGGCCGTGGAAATCGAGCGGATTGCCGCGCGCTGAGGTGGCGCCCCCTTCCCCTCGCGGAGGCCCAGGCCTAATGTCGCGGCATGAATGACGCGCATTCCGAACTGTCCGCCCTGCTGGGCCCCCGCTACAGCCGCAGCGCCGCCGAGTGCGACGCCCATGCGCACAGCGAAACCCATGTCTGCGCCGGCCCGCCCGAGGGCGTGGCCTGGCCGGAAACCACCGGGGAGGTCGCGGCGATCCTGCGGATCTGCCACGCCCACCGCCTGCCCGTGGTGGGCTGGGGTGCTGGCACCTCGCTGGAGGGGCATGCGCTGGCCCTTCATGGCGGCATCTGCGTCGATTTCACCCGCATGACCCGCATCGTCGAGTTGCGCCCCGAGGATATGCTGGTGCGCGTGCAGCCCGGCATCACCCGCGAGGATCTGAACCGCGAACTCCGCGCGACGGGGCTGTTCTTTCCGGTCGATCCCGGCGCCAATGCAACGCTGGGCGGGATGGCGGCCACCCGTGCCTCGGGCACCACTGCGGTGCGCTATGGCACGATGCGACAAGCCGTGCTGGGGCTGGAGGCGGTGCTGGCCGATGGCACTGTCATTCGCACCGGCAGCGCCGCGCCGAAATCCAGCGCGGGCTATGACCTGACCGCCCTGCTGGTCGGGTCAGAAGGCACGCTGGCGCTGATCACCGAACTGACCCTGCGCCTGCACGGCCAGCCCGAGGCCGTCTCGGCTGCGGTCTGCGGCTTTGCCGATATGTCCGGCGCTGTCGATTGCGTGATCGAAACGATCCAGAGTGGCATTCCGATGGCGCGGATCGAGTTTCTCGATACCGCAGCCGTTGCCGCCTGCAATGCCCATGCCAGGCAGGATCTGCCTGCGATGCCGCATCTGATGGTGGAGTTTCACGGCTCTGCCGCAGGCGTTGCCGAACAGGCGCAGCGCTTTGGCGAGATTGCGGCCAGCCACGGCTCTGCCGGTTTCCGCTGGGCGGAAAAGACCGAAGATCGCAATGCGCTGTGGAAGATGCGGCACAATGCCTATCCGGCCTGCCTTGCCGCCCGCTCCGGCGCCACGGCCATCGTCACCGATGTCTGCGTGCCGATCTCGCGTCTGGCCGAGGCCGTGGAGGAAACCCGCGCCGACATCAAAGCCAGCGGCCTGCCCGGCCCGATTCTGGGCCATGTCGGCGACGGTAATTTCCATGCCATCCTCCTGATCGACCCGGCTTCGGCCGACGAACGCGCCACCGCCAAGGCGCTGGCCGCGCGCATGGCAGATCGTGCGTTACGACTGGGAGGCACGATCACCGGCGAACACGGGATCGGGATGGGCAAGCTTGATTACATGCCCGCCGAACACGGACCTGCCTGGGCGGCCATGGGCGCGGTGAAACGCGCGCTCGATCCGCTGAACCTGATGAACCCCGGAAAGCTGGTGCCGCCGCATGACCAAGGCTGAAACGACCACTGCCGATGATTTCGCCCGCGCCTTTGCCCGCGCCTGGACGGCCCAGGACGCCAAGGCGCTGGCCGATCTGATGGCCGAGGACGGCGATCTGGTCAGCCTGACCGGCCGCTGGGCGGAGGGCCGCAAGGATATCGCCGCGACCTTCGCCGCCGAATTTGCCGGAACGCTGGCCCGCGCCCGTCTGGTGACGGGGCGGGCCAAGCTACGGCAACTGGGGCCGCAGATTGCCGTGCTGCATCAACGCTTCGTGCTGTCCGGCCTGATCGACCCGCAGGGCGCGGATCTGGGCCGCGTCGGCGTGGTTCTGGTGGCGACGCTGATCATCACCCCGCAAGGCTGGCGGGCCGCCGCGCTGCAATTCTGCGCGGCGGAGGGTTGATCAGTAATAGTAAGCGAAATTGCGGCGGAACTTACCGGCGTCGATCTCGTGCTGCCGGTATTCCAGATCGTAGCGATCGCGCGCGCCTTCCAGATAGGCCATCTCCAGCTCCTCGGTGCTGGGGATACGGAAAGACCGCAGGAAGCGGGACATCTTGTTCATCATGGCAAAACCCTTTTGATGGTTCAGCCTCCCTGATCCCAAGATAGGTCAGCACACCTGACAGAACAATTGCAAACGGCGCCCTGCCGCCCTGCGCTTGCTGCAACGCAGCATCACCCGTCGAGCAGTGCCATCGCCGCAGCCCGCGCGGCATCCGACACGGTATCGCCCGCGAGCATGCGGCCAATTTCCTCGACCCGCGCTTCGGCGCCCAGCGGAGTGACGGTCGAAAGCGTCATGTCCCCCTCGACCCGCTTTTCCACCCGCCAGTGATGCGCCCCCAAAGCCGCCACCTGTGGACTGTGGGTGACGACCAGAACCTGAGCCCCCTCGGCCAGCGCCTTCAGGCGCCGCCCTACCGCGTCGGCGGTCGCGCCACCGACACCCCTGTCGATCTCATCAAAAATCAGCGTCATGCCGGGAGCGTCGCCGGTCAGGCAAACTTTCAGCGCCAGCAAAAAGCGACTGAGTTCCCCGCCACTGGCGATGCGGTTCAGCGGCCCGGCGGGCGCACCGGGATTGGTGGCGACGGTGAAAGCCACCGCATCCTGCCCCTCCGGCCCGGCCTCGCCCGGTCCGACCTCAGTCGCAAAGACCGCGCGTTCCATCTTCAGCGGTGCGAGTTCCGCCGCCATGGCGGCATCCAGCCGCCCCGCCGCCGCCTTGCGCGCTTCGGTCAGCCGCGCGGCCTCGGCCCCGTAGGCATCTTCTGCCAGCGTCACCTCGCGCGTCAGCCGCGCCACGATTTCAGCCCCACCATCCAGCGCCGCCAGACGATTGCGCAGGGTGATCGCGTGGGTGCCCAGATCGTCGGGCAACACGCCATGCTTGCGCGCCAGCGCACGAATGGCGAACAGCCGCTCCTCGATCGCCTCAAGCTCGGCAGGGTTGACGTCTAGCCCTGACAGGCAGCGTTCCACACCCTGCTGCGCTTCGGCCAACTCATGCAGCGCCCGGTTCAGCGCCGCCAAGGGAGCCTCCAGCGCGCCCTCGGCCTGATCGGCGGCCCCTTCCAGACGGCGCAGCGCATCGAACAGCAGACCCTCGGCCCCCTGATCGGACAGTGCTTCATGCGCCCGCGCGACATCGGAGCGGATTTTCTCGGCCGCCTGCATGGTGCGGCGACGGACGTCCAGCGTCGCCTCTTCGCCCGGCTCGGGATCAAGCTTGTCAAGTTCGGCAACCGCGTGCCGCAGGAAATCCTCTTCCGCCTGCACGGCGGCAAGCGCCGCCTGCGCCTCGTCCAGCCGCTTCCGCGCCCGCCCCAGAGCGCCCCAGGCAGCGCGCGCGGACGCCAGATCCAGCCCGGCGAAAGCGTCCAGCATCTGTCGGTGCCCCCGCGGGTTCAGCAAACCCCGGTCGTCATGCTGGCCATGCAGTTCCACCAGCGTATCTGACAGCGCCCGCAGCACCTCGCCCGACACACGGCGGTCATTGACCCAGGCGGTCTTACGGCCATCCGCATGGTTCACACGGCGGAAGATCAGCTCGTCCTCGGCCTCGATGCCATATTCCTCCAGCACTGCATGGGCGGGATGGCCCGGCGCCAGATTGAAAACCGCCGTCACCTCGCCCTTTTCGGCCCCAGCGCGCACCAGTTCGGCCCGGCCTCGCCAGCCAAGCACGAATCCCAGACTGTCCAGCAGGATCGACTTGCCCGCGCCGGTTTCGCCGGTCAGCACGTTCAGGCCCGGCTGGAACGCCAGCGCGAGCCTGTCGATGATAAGCATGTCGCGGATGTCGAGCGAGCGGAGCATCGTCAGTTCCAAAGAAAGGCCCGAACCGGAAGAGGGGTGGGCCCCCTCCCCCTTACAGCCACTCGCCCTTGATCATCTGGCGATAGACCTTGGCCAGCCAGCTGTTGCCCTTGGCCTTCGGCTCCAGCCCCCGCTTGGTCAGCAGCTTGTAGCTGTCGTCATAGAACGGGCTGGACTGGTAGTTATGGCCCAGAATCGCGCCTGCCGTCTGCGCCTCGTCCGTCAGGCCAAGGCCCAGATAGGCTTCAACCAGACGATGCAGCGCCTCGGCGGTATGGGTGGTGGTCTGGAAATCCTGCACCACCACGCGGAAGCGGTTGATGGCAGCAGTGTAATGGCGCTGCTTCAGATAGTAGCGGCCGATTTCCATTTCCTTCGCCGCCAGATGGTCGAAGGCCAGATCGAATTTCAGCATCGCCGAACGGGCATATTCGCTGTCGGGATACTGCTCGATCACTTCGCGCAGCGCCTGAAGCGCCTGGAAGGTCAGGCCCTGATCGCGGCCGACCTCGTCGATCTGGTCATAATAGCTGAGCGCCATGAGGTATTTGGCATAGGCCGCATCCTCGTCACCCGGATAGAAATCAAGGAACCGCTGTGCCGCCTGCCGCGCCTCTTCGTAGTCGCGGTTCTTGTGATAGGTGAAGGCCTGCATGATCAGCGCACGGCGGGCCCAGTCGGAATAGGGATAGAGCCGCTCCACCTCGGTGAAATAGTGGATGGCATTCTTGGGATTGCGTTCGCCTTCCAGCGTCAGCTCGCCCTTCTTGTAAATCTGCTCCGCGCTGAGCGTATCAAGCGGCACTTCCTTGCTGGCAGCCCCGCCGCCCCCGCCGCAACCGGCAAGCATACCTACCAGAAGCAGGCAGCCCAGAACAGCCGCGCCCGATTTTCCGCCCGTCATCTCTTGCACATCTGCCTCGTCACTTCCGGCCCTTGCGGGCAAAAGTCCCGCGCGGCTTGGTCCCTGACGGCGGCCCGCCAAGGCTGTTCGGCTTGTCCTAGCATGAAAAACGGGAGAGGCAAAACGCCTTTCTTGCCACCAGCCCGCGGCATCCGCCTAGCGTCAGTGATGCACGGGCAGATCGCCCGGATGCACACCCATGCCCGGCAGCTTGCAACCCGTTACCGTGCCGCAATCCACCGGCATCCAGGCCGATGGATCGGCGAACAGGGCGCGCAGCAGGCGGTTCGTCATGGCGTGACCGGCCCGGATGCCGGTGTAGCGGCCAAGAATCGGCCCCCCGGCCAGCGCCAGATCCCCCAGCGCATCCAGCATCTTGTGGCGCACGGGTTCATCCGCATGGCGCAGGCCACCGGGGCTCAGCACCTGGCCGTTTTCAAACACCACGGCATTTTCCAGCGTGCCACCCAGGGCCAGCCCGTTGGCGCGCATCCGGTCGACATCGGCCTGAAGGCAGAAGGTGCGGCTGTCGCACAATTCGCGCACGAAGGCCCCGTTCGCCATGTTCAGCATCTTGGTCTGCTTGCCGATCGCGGCTTCAGCAAAGTCGATGCGGAAATCGATTTCCAGCATGTCCGAGGGTTCAAGCCGTGCAACCGCATCCCCCTCGCGCACTTCGACCGGCTTCAGGACGCGGATCGCACGCACACGGGCGGCCTGTTCGACCAGACCGACCTCAAGGAATTTTTCAACAAAGGGCACGGCCGAACCGTCGAGGATCGGCACTTCCGGCCCGTCAATCTCGATCACGGCGTTGTGGATGGCACATCCCGCAAGAGCGGCCATGATATGTTCGATGGTCGAAACGCTGGACCCGGCCGCATTGGCCACGAGTGTGCACAATTTCGACGGGACAACGGCATCCCAGCGCGCAGGAATGTCGGCCTCGGCGGCAGGCAGGTCGGTCCGGCGGAACAGAATCCCCGAATCCTCGGCCGCCGGGTGCACGATCATGCGCACCGGCTGGCCCGAATGCAGGCCAAGACCATCAAAGACAGCGGCGGATTTCAACGTGTTCTGCACGTCAGGTGACCCTTGATTATTCCACTCGCGGCACTGCACCAAGGCTGGCACAAAACCGCTCAGTTTAGGTAGTTCCGATGGGATCAGACCTCAACTCACACATTGTGACGAGTTGTAACACTGGCCGTAACACAGCGGGACATTCCGCCGACACGGCACTAAGCTCATGCTTTAAATAGACAAAAGGCCCACTTGCGCGGGCCTTTTGTGTAAAAAATGTGACCTGCTTCCCCTGGGTCAGTTTGCCTGACGGCGCAGGAAAGCCGGGATCTCGATCCGCTCCTGATCGGCCGAAAGCTCGGGCTCGTCGTCATAGGCCTGCACCTGCGGCTGCTGACGCGGCGCCGGACGTTCGGCTGCCGGTTCCGCCGCATGGCCTGCCATGCGATTGATCAGCGAGCCGATGCCGAAGCGCGGTTTTTCCTGCGCACGCGCCGGGGCGGCCGGGGCTTGCGGCGCAGCCGGGCGCTGTGCAGCGGGCGGTGCCTTGCTGACAGCGGCTTGCAGACGGGCCAGCGCCTCGGGCGAAGGCTGACCAGCGGCACGCGGACGCGGAGCAACAAAATTGCCCGCATCGGCATCATGGGCGGCAAAGCTGCGGGACTGCGGGGCCGGTTGCGGCGCAGCAGGCTGCGGACGGTAGGCCGGGGGCGGCATGTCGTCCACTGCCTCGTCCTCGTGCATCGGCTCGAACCCGGCGGCGGGCGTGTCGAACAGCGCGGCCTGTTGCGGCTGCGGGGCCGGAGCGACCGGCGCAGCGGCCTGCTGGGCGGGCACTACCTGCACCGTCACAGCCGGGCGAGCCTCGGCGGCACGGACTTCGACGCGCGGCTCCGGCTTCTGCTCGGGCGCCGGGGCGAAGCTGGGCGCAGCGCTGCCCATCGGGCGACGGGTCGGGGTTTCGGCGCGGTTCGAAGCCGAAGCGTCGATGCCGGTCGCCACGACCGATACGCGGATCGCGCCTTCCATTTCCGGGTCGAGCGTGGAGCCGACGATGATATTGGCGTCGGGGTCCACCTTTTCGCGGATGATGTTCGCGGCCTCATCCAGTTCGAACAGGGTCAGATCATAGCCGCCCGTGATATTGATCAGCACGCCTTTGGCGCCGTTCAGGCTGATCTCGTCCAGCAGCGGGTTGGCAATCGCTTTCTCGGCGGCCTGCACGGCGCGGTCTTCGCCGGTCGCCTCGCCGGTGCCCATCATCGCCTTGCCCATCTCGTCCATCACGGCACGCACATCCGCAAAGTCGAGGTTGATCAGGCCGGGCCGCACCATCAGATCGGTCACGCCCTTGACGCCCTGATACAGGACGTCATCGGCCATGGCGAAGGCTTCGGTAAAGGTGGTGCGTTCGTTGGCCAGGCGGAACAGGTTCTGGTTCGGAATGATGATCAGCGTGTCGACCACCTTCTGAAGCGCCTCGATTCCGTCCTCGGCCTGCTTCATCCGCTTGTTGCCCTCGAACTGGAAGGGCTTGGTCACAACGCCGACCGTCAGCACACCCAGTTCACGCGCGGCCTGCGCGATGATCGGCGCGGCGCCGGTGCCGGTGCCGCCACCCATGCCGGCGGTGATGAAGCACATGTGGACCCCGGCCAGATGATCCACGATCGCCTCGATCGTTTCCTCGGCGGCGGCGGCGCCGACCGAGGGGCGCGCACCTGCGCCCAGACCTTCGGTCACCCGCGGCCCCATCTGGATGCGGGCCCCGGCGCGCGACTGTTGCAGCGCCTGCGCATCGGTATTGGCGACGACGAACTCCACACCCTCGAGGTTCTTCTCGATCATGTTGTCAACGGCATTGCCGCCTGCCCCGCCCACACCGAACACGGTGATGCGCGGCTTCAACTCTTCACTCTGGGAGGTCATCATCAGATTCAGTGCCATTGCAAATCCGCCTGCTTTTCTTGGGGCCGCCGTTTTCTCGTTCTTTATCAGGATTTTGCCCGTGCCTGTCCCGCACGCCTTGATCCTGAGTTATCCGCAATTCTATCCACAGTGGCTTGCGCCGTCACCTAAAAAACACACAAAACCCACAAAATATGGGGGATAACGCCGCCATTTCAGCGGGATTTCGCCATGACCGCAATTTGTTGCGGGTTACCAGTTGTCCCGGAACCATTTGATGGCCCTCTTGAGCGACCGCGCCGGATAGCGTTCGGCCGGAATGTCGAAGTCCCACCATTCGTCCTGCGGATGGGTGGCAAACAGGCAAAGCCCGACCGACGAGGAAAATGCAGGTCCGGTAACGGCCTGCGGCAGGCCCTGGATGCGCAGGGGCCGTCCCAGACGGACCCGCTGCCCCAGGATGCGCGCCGCCAGACCGTCCAGACCGGGGATCTGGCTCGCGCCGCCGGTCAGCACGATCTGCTGGCTTGGCAGATGCTCGAACCCGGCCGCATCCAGCCGCACGCGCGCCTCTTCGAGGATTTCCTCGACGCGCGGGCGGATAATGCCGATCAGCTCGGTCCGGCTGACCTGACGGCGATCCTTTTCCCAGTCGCCGCTGTCGCCGCCGATCTCGATCATCTCGCGGTCATCCATGCTGGTGGCATGCACACCGCCGTGTTTGGTCTTGATCCGCTCGGCCACCGTCATCGGCACCTGAAGGCCTTTGGCAATGTCGGAGGTGATGTGATCGCCGCCCATGCGGACCGAATCCGCATAGATCATATGCTTCTTGATGAAGATGGAGATGCCGGTCGACCCGCCCCCCATGTCGATGCAGGCGGCACCCAGCTCCTGTTCGTCCTCGACGAGGCTGGAAATGCCCGAGACATAGGCCGAGGATGCGATGCCCGCGACCTCCAGATCGCAGCGGTTGATGCAATAGAACAGGTTCTGCACCACGCTCGCCTCGACCGACAGCAGGTGCATGTCGCAGGCCAGACGGTTGCCGATCTGTCCGCGCGGGTCGCCCATGCCAGTGCGATGATCCAGCGCGAAGTTCACAGGCTGGGCATGCAGCACCTCGCGCCCCTGCCCGATGTCGGGCATGTCGCAGGCGGCCAGCGCGCGCGCCACATCATGTTCGGTGACAACACTGTCCGCCAGTTCGATCTCGCCCGCCAGGCCATAGCTGCGCGGCTCTGCGCCCGAAAAACAGGCGATGACGTGATCGACCCGAACATTGGCCATTTTCTGTGCCGCCTGAACGGCGGTGCGGATGGCGCGCTCGGTTTCGTTCATCGCGTGGATCTCGCCAAAGCGCACCCCGCGTGACCGGGTTGTCGCCGCGCCGATGATGCGGAACTGCGACTGACCGGCCATGGACCCCACGCCATCGGTTTCGCGCCGCCGCTCCGGCCCGTCGAAGCGCAGGACCAGACAGGCGATCTTGCTCGACCCGATGTCGAGAATGGCGACGACGCCCCGCTGCATGGCGGCGCGGCGCATGTTCCGCATGGCACGTTGCGAATGATAGAGATCGGTCACAGGGCGTTCTCCAAGGTCTCAAGCCCCTTGGCGCGGCGCAGGCTCCGCAGGGCATCGGCTGAAAGGCGAATGGTGGGGCGGGCCTGATTGCGCAGGTCCACGGCGATGATGTCACGGCCAAGCAGATCCTCGGCCTTGTCGAGCGCCAGAAGGCGTTCCAGCGCCCGCACCGGATTGTCGGCGGGCAGCAGGATGCGCTGATCACGGTCCAGCACCAGATCCCAGCGACGTTCGCCAATCCGAACAAGACCGCGCAGACGCGGCAGTACGGGTTTGGCGGCGGCAACGATGGCCAGCGCCTCTGCGGCGGCCTTGTCGGCGCCAAGGCCGGTCACCACTGGCAGATCGGGACGGTCGGCCCGTTCCAGCACCTGCGCCACGCGGCGGCCCGAAGCATCGAGCAGGTCAAGCTCGGCTTCCTTGCGCCAGATCAGCGCGGGCTTGCGTTCGGTGATCTGCACCGACAGCACGCCCCCCGACCCCACCTTGACCTCGGCCTGCGCCACGGCATCCAGAGTACGGATGCGGGTCGCCGCGGCCTCAAGGTCGATGGCGAAGCGCGAAACCGGCAGCTTCACATCCAGCATCTCGCGGATCGCGGCATCCAGCGAAGGCGAGGCGCCGGTGACCTGCAGGACCGAGACGCGAAATTCCGGACGGTTCTCGATGGCCTGACGCCACTCGCCCACCTGGGCGAAAATCGCATTGCGCCGTGCTTCGGGACCGAAGGCAATCGCGCCAACGGCCGCCACGCACAGGACCGGCACCCCGACCCGCATAAGCACCCGGAACGCGGGCGTCAGCCACAGCCGCTGCATCCGGTAGGCCATGCGCGTCGGCGCAGGGTCCCGGCGCGGCGCGGGCGTATAGGCCGCCTGCGGAACATAGCCCTGCTGCGGCGCGCGGGCGCGCGGCGCATCGGGGTAGCGGCGGTCAGCAGTCAGCGGTCGCATGACGCATCCTCCACGATCCAGCGGCAGAGATCCGGGAAGCTGATGCCGTGGAAGGCTGCCTGCTCGGGCGCGAGCGACGTGGGCGTCATCCCCGGCTGGGTATTGGTTTCCAGCAGGATCAGCCCGGCCATCCCGCGACTTTCATCCCAGCGGAAATCCGACCGGCTGAGCCCCCGGCAACCGAGCGCCCGGTGTGCGCGAAGCGCGTAATCCAGACAGGCCGCCTCGATTTCGGCCGGGATATTGGCCGGAACCTCGTGCCGCGACCCGCCCGCCTTGTATTTGGCGTCATAGTCATACCAGCCAGAGGTGATGATATCAGTGACCGCCAGCGCGCGGTCGCCCATCACGGCGCAGGTAAATTCGCGCCCAGGCACATAGGTTTCGACCATAACCCGCTCGGGCATGTTGTCGGAAAGCTGCGGCGGGCCGTTGGCGGCCTCATGCACCAGATAGACCCCGACCGAAGAGCCTTCGTTATAGGGTTTCACCACATAAGGCGGCTGCATCACATGGCGCGTGCGCACCTCGTCGCGGGGGGCGATCAGGCTTTCCGCCACCGGCAGCCCGGCGGCCCGGAAGGTCTGCTTCGAGCGCTCTTTATCCATGGCCAGCGCCGAGGCCAGCACACCCGAATGCGTATAGGGGATACGCAGCCATTCCAGCAGACCCTGAACGCAACCATCCTCGCCCCAGCGGCCATGCAGGGCGTTGAACACGACGTCAGGAGAGATTTCATGCAGGCGCACGGCCAGATCGGGGCCAGCCTCGACCTCGACCACCTCAAACCCGGCTACCCGCAAAGCGTTGGCGCATTCACGCCCGGACGACAGCGACACCTCCCGCTCTGCGGAACGGCCGCCCATCAATACCGCTACACGGGAGCACGTCCTGCCCGACTTGCCCGCCATTTACTGCCTCTTCAGGGTCTTTGCCCCGATATTCTTCGTTATTTTGTCGCCGGTTCGCCGACGCGCATGATTTCCCACTCTAGCGTGATCCCGCTGTGTTGGAAAACCCTTTTTCGTACTTCCTCACCCAGATTTTCCAGATCGGCGGCTGTCGCCCCTCCGGCGTTGATCAGGAAGTTGGAATGCATCTCGCTCATTTGCGCGCCGCCGATGCGGGCGCCGCGCATGCCAGCCTCATCAATCACCTTCCAGGCTTTCAGCTCATGCGTGTCATCCGCCGCGCCGGTGGAGCTGCGCCCCAGCGGGTTGCGAAAGGTGGAACCGGCGCTGCGGTCCTTGGTGGGCTGGCTCGCGTCGCGTTTGGCCAACTGATCCTCCATCCGCGCCGCCAGCGCGGCAGGATCGCCCGCAGGCGCGTTAAAGGTGGCACCGATCACCACGGCGCCATCCGGCAGGTCGGATTGGCGATAGCGCAGGTTCAGCGCAGCGGCGGGCAGGGTTTCAATCTGCCCCGACCGCGTGACAATGCGGATTTCCTCCAGAAAATCCGCGACGTAGTGGCCGTAGCAGCCCGCGTTCATCCGCACCGCCCCGCCGATAGAACCGGGGATAGTGCGCAGGAAGGTCAGGTCGCGCCCGGCCTCGGCGGCTTTCCGCGCAACATGGGCGTCCAGCGCGGCGGCCCCCGCCGTGACGCGTCCGCCCTCTACCGTGATACCGTTGAAACCGCGCCCGAGGCGGATCACCACTGCCCGGATACCGCCATCACGGACGATGAGGTTCGACCCGACCCCCATCGGGAACACCGGCACCCCGGGCGGCAACACCGCCAGAAATTCGGCCAGATCGGCCTCGTCGGCGGGCTGGAACAGCCAGTCGGCCGGGCCGCCGACGCGCAGCCAGGTCAGATCGGAAAGCGGACGGTCCGGCGTCAGCGCGCCGCGCGGGGTGGGAAGCGTGGTCATAGCTCTCTGGTAGCCGCCTGCCCTGCCCCGCGCAAGCCATGGCTACAGGCTCATGCTTCCCACGCTCGCGCCACCGCAGACATAAAGCGTCTGGCCGGTGACGAAGCCAGAGGCCGGATCACAGAAGAACAGGAAGGCGTTGCTGACATCCTCGACCGTGCCCAGCCGCCCGACCGGAATGCGTTTCGCCAGTTCCGCCTCGCGTGCGCTGCCCTTGGGCACGATGCCCCAGAAATTGTCGGTCTGGATCGGTCCGGGCGCCACCACATTGACGGTGATGCCATGCGGCGCCAGTTCCAGCGCCCAGGTTCGCGCCATGCCGATCATCCCCGCCTTGCTGGCGGAATAGGCGGTGCGCGTCGGCACGCCCAGCGCCGCGCGCGAGCCATTGAACAGGATACGCCCGAAGCGCCGCGCCTTCATCGCGGGCAAGGCGGCCTGCACCAGCGACAGCGCCGCGCCAAGGTGCAACTGCGCAAGGCCGGTGATGTCGGCGGGTTGCGCCTCCTCCACCAGCTTCGGCCAGACCAGCCCGGCGTTGTGGATGACATGTGTCACCTCATGCCGGGCGGCGATGGCGGCGGCGGCCTCGGTCACAGCCGCGCTGTCCAGCAGATCAACCGACATATTCTCCAGCCGGTCATGGCTGAATTCGGCCGGGCCGCGCGACAGGTTGATCACCCGGTAGCCGCGCGCCAGCAGACGCCCGGCCAGATCGGCGCCGATGCCCTTGCTCGCGCCGGTGATGACGGCGGTGAAATCCGCGCTCATGGCAGCAACTGGATATTGCCGAAGGCGGCATCGCAATTGAGGATGTCGACCCGTTTGTTGGCGATGCGCAACCGCCCGTCAATCAGCGCCAGATCATGCTGCGCGGTCAGCGCCAGCAGCATCTGCTCATCCAGCCGCGTCTCGATATAGTGCATCTGCGTCGTGGTGCGGATGCGCCCGCTCTCAAGATCGATCTCGTCCACCCAGGGGCGTTGCAACACATGATGACAGCGGCTTTTCGGTTTCTGGCTGAAGGTGCGCGCGCCGTTCAGACGCTCCACCCGGACCTTGAGCATAAAGATATCCTCATACATCAGCGAGGTCACGTTCAGCGGATCAGTCTGCTTGTAGTCGAGCGGCATCCAGTAGTGCCCGTCCTTCAGCCAGAGCGCCAGCCAGTCGTCATAGCGCCCCTCGTCCAGCATCCGCGCCTCGTCATAGAGGAAGTCGATGATGTCGTCCTTCGTCACGCTCATTCCGCGGCCTCCCGTGCCGGCATGTCATGGGTCATGAACTTCACCCAGGCATGGAACTGGTTGCGCATCTGTTTTTCCGTGGTGCCGTTCAGCACGCTTTCCTGTTCGAAATCCTCGTCCGGGTCGTAAAGGCGCTGGATGTTCACCCATTCCATTCCATCGGCCTGCAAGCCTTCCTGCGCACGCTCATACATCTCCAGATCGTCATGGCCGACGATCGAGGTGGGGGCGTTGATCATGCGGTTATACATGGCGGTGCGCGCGGTCAGCTCCTCGGGTGCATCGACCAGCCGGTAGATATAGCTTTCCACCAGCGTCTTGTCAGCGGCGAGCGGAATGAACACGCGCAGTTGCTGGATCGGGCCCTTGATCATGATGTTCGGGAAATAGACCGTGTTGTGCCGGTTCTCGCCCAGAATGGCGCGGGCCTTTTCCTCGCCATGGGTGGCCGACAGCTTGTCCAGATAGCCCGGAATCTCGGTGTAGTTCGAATGAATCGAATGATGCACGCCGGTATGGCCATGGCCATTGGGCCAGGTACGGATGCCCATATTCTCAAAGAATTCATAGGGCGACGTGAAGGGGGCGATGATCTCCATCGCCGGGGGCAGCGGCGTGCCCTCGGGCATGTCGAGTTCCTTCCACAGCCGCACCGCCGTCCCGGCCGAGCTTTCATGCGCGACCATCGGGTGACAGGTGTCGGTCTGGTTCTCGACCAGCATCTTCCAGTTGCACTTGTGCATGTAGCGGAGCGGCGGCCCCGCCACCTCCAGCCGCTGTGCGGGCGAGCGGTCCACCATATTGTCGATGGAAGACAACGAGCCGCCGAAGAAATCCTCGAAGGAAATCCCCTCTTCCGCCAGACGGCAGAAGATGAAACCCCGGTAGTTCATCACCGCGCCCACGGATTTCATGCCATGGCCCGCATCGGTCTGCTCGAACCCCGTATTTTCGTAACCCTTCTTCAGCGGGATCGCCAGAAGGCAGCCATCGGTCTTGAACGACCAGGCGTGATAGGGGCAGCGGAAGAATTTGCCGGTGTTGCCGGTGCGGTCGATCACCAGCTTGGTGCCCTTGTGCGGACAGCGGTTGTAAAGAACGTAGATCTCGCCATCCGTATGCCGCACCTGGATGACCGGCTGATCGCCGACCATGGTGGTGAAGTAATCGCCCTTGTTCGGGGTCTGGCTGTCATGGCCCACGAAGATCCAGGCATTGGCAAAGAGATGCTTCATCTCCAGCCGGTAGACTTCGGGGTCGATATAGACGTCGCGATGCACCTGATGCCCCTGCACCAGAGCCGCGACCGCCGCCTTGTCGCCGGTATAACGTGTCATGGCTTCCTCCCTCAGAGATCAAGCACCAGCCGCAGCGATTTCGCCCGGCTGACGCAGATTTGCATGAGCTTCCCGGCCGCGCGCTCGGCCTCGGACAGCACCACGTCGCGGTGATCGGGTTCGCCCGAGATCACGCCGCACTGACAGATGCCGCAATCGCCGCGCTGGCAGTCGTAGACCAGATCGACGCCGCCTTCCTCCAGCACCTCGATGATGCTGCGGTCGGGCGGGATGGTGAAGGTCTGGCCGGTGGAGGCAAGCTCCACCTCGAAGGCGGTGTCGCCCGCCTCGGCCTGCGGGGCGTCGAACAGTTCGAAATGTACACGGCTGGCCGGGATGCCCGCCGCCTCGGCCTTCTGGCGCAGCGCGTCGAGCATGCCGCGCGGTCCGCAGGCATAGATGTGCCGGTCGCCCAGTGCGGCAAGCAGCGCGTCCAGATTCAGCGCGGTGGCCGGATCGTCGTCGCAATGCGCGGTGAAGGCCGGGCCGAAGGTTTCCGCCAGAGCGGACGCATAGGCCATCAGCCCGGCACTGCGCCCGGCGTAATGGAATTCAAAGGGTGTGCCCGCCGCCTTCAGCGCGGTGGCCATGGAAATCATCGGCGTCACGCCGATGCCACCCGCCAGCAGAGCAGCAGGCGCCCCGGCCACCAGCGGAAAATCGCATTTTGGCAGGCTGAGCGTGACCTCCGCCCCTTCCGCCAGCCCGTGCATGAAGCGCGAGCCACCTTTGCCCTCGGGTTCCAGTTGCACCGCGATGCGATACTCCGCCGGTGCCTCCGGCACGGGGGCCAGCGCGATCAGCGAATAGGCCCGGCTGTCGCCATCGGGCAGCGAGACGCGGACATGGGCGCCCGGCTCCCATCCCGGCAACGGGCGCTCGGCCACGCCGGTCAGGCGGAACTCGCGAATACGGTTGGTCAGTGGCTGGATGGCCGTGATTCTGGCTTTGATGCTGTGCACGTTTCGTCCTCCCCTCCACAAAACATGAAATTTCATGTAAATTTCGTCAAGCGTTTTTTTCACCGCCCGGCGCGACGCTGACCGCCCTTCGCATTGACAACCCGCCCCGCCCCGGCGTTCTTCTGCCAGACCGGAGGACTGCATGACCGACACCACCCCCGCGCCCGAGACAGAGACCGGACTGAAAGACACTTTCGTTTCGGGCTATCTGCTGTATTTGCTGGCCGCCGCGAGCGAGGCCGCCAGCGCGCAGTTTCACGCGCGGGTGCGCGAAGAAGGTCTTCGCGTGCCCGAATGGCGGGTGCTGGCGTGTCTGCATGACCGTGACGGCGCCATGGTGACCCGACTGGCGCAATTCGCGCTTATCGAACAGTCGCGCCTGACCAAGATCATCGCGCAGATGGAGGATCGCGGCCTCGTCACCCGGCGCGGCGACCCCGAGGATCGCCGCCGCACGCGGGTTTACCTGTCGTCCGAAGGCCGCGCGCTGGCCGAGGCGCTGGTGATCGAGGCCCGTCGGCACGAAGCTGATCTGCTGAATATCCTCGCAGGCAGCGACGGCGCCCGAATCAAACAAGCCCTGCGCGCGCTGATCGACCGGCTGGCCCCGGCCGAGACGCTGGACGCCTGACCCGCCCCGAAGATCCCCCGAAAATCCCTGTGCCACAAGAAATTGCGGCGCATCGCATCCTCACATGAAAAATCAGTTCACAACTGGCTGATTCTGTGGATACATGAAATTGCATATAATGAGCCCGCCGGAAGAGGAGCTGTCGGGCCGCACAACAGGGAGACCACCGTGACCAGGATTGCACGCCTTCTTGCCAGCGCCGCCGTTGCCGTCTGCACCGCCGCCGCCGCCCATGCCACCGAGACGCTGACCATCTCGAGCTGGCTGCCGCCGACCCACCCGATCAACACCGGCATGCTGGAAGGGCTGGTGAAGATGATGGAAGAGGCCACCGACGGCCAGGTCACCGGCGAGATCAAGCTTGGCCTCGCCCCGCCGCCCGCCCAGATGGATCTGGTGATGGATGGTGCTGCCGACATGACGGTGATCTTCCACGGCTACCAGCCGGGCCGGTTCATCGGCACTCAGCTCATTGAACTGCCGGGCTATCCGGGCAATGCGGAGGCCGCCTCGGTTGCCTACTGGCATGTGCAGAAGGCTTTCCTTGACAAGTTGGACGAACATCGTGGCGTCAAGCTGATCGCGCTGACCACCCATGGTCCGGGCCAGATCCACTCCAGCAAGGAAATCAATACGCTGGCCGATCTGAAGGGTCTGAAAACCCGCCTCGGCGGCGGCGTTTCGGCCGAAGTGGGCGCCGAACTTGGCCTCGTCGGCATTCAGGTGCCCGCGCCCAAGGTCTATGAGACGCTGGCCTCCGGCGCCGCGGACGCGGTGGCAATGAACATGGGCGAACGTGTCAGCTTCAAGCTGAACGAAGTGGCGAAGAACGTCTATGAAATGCCCGGCGGCTTCTATCGCGGCTCCTTCGCGGTGCTGATGAGCCAGGAACGTTTCGACAGCCTGCCCGAGGATGTGCAGAAGGCGCTGGACGAAAAGGTGTTCGGCGAACCGGCCAGCCGCATGATGGGTGCCGTCTGGGACCAGAGCGACAATGACGCCCGCGCCGCGACCGAGGCGGCGGCCGACAACAAGATCGTCACGGCCAGCGCGGAAGATCAGGCTGCCTTCGCCGAAATGGCCGCGCGGGTGCGCGAAAAGGTTCTGGCGCAGATTTCTGCCGCAGGCATCGACGCACAGGCAGCCTATGATATGGTCATGACAGAGATGACCGCCGCCGCCGGCAACTGACGCGACCCAAGGGCGCGCCGGACCGGCGCGCCCCACGCCTGCGGGAGCCCCTGATGATACCCTTGATCCGCCTCATGCGGCGCCTTTCGGTGCTGCCTGTCCTTCTTGCTTCTGTCACCCTGTTCGCGCTCATGGTGCTGACCTTCTGCGATGTGGTGCTGCGGTCGGCCTTCAGCGCGCCCATCGAGGCCGCCACCGAACTGACCCGCATCGCCATCGCCATCATCGTCTTCGCCTCGCTGCCCGTTCTTTCGGGGCGCGGCGGCCATATCGCGGTGGACCTGCTGGACCCGATCTTCGCCCGGCTGCATCTTGAACGTCTGCGCGACGGCATCGTCACCACCCTTTCGGGGGTCATGCTGCTGTGGCCTGCCTGGCGCATCGTCGATCTGGCCGAACGCGCCCGCAGCTATGGCGACGTGACCGAGTACCTCGCCATCCCCGTTTCCACCGTCACATGGTTCATCGCAATTATGACCTTTCTCACCGCTGCCGTGCTGATTGTACGCGGCCTGATGATCTGGCTGGCCCCGCGCCTGCTGTGGGAGGCCGGGCATGACTGACTCGCTCATCGGCTTCGCTGCCGTTCTGGTGCTTGTGTTGCTGCGCATGCCCATCGCCTTTGCCATGGGTCTGGTCGGTCTTGTGGGCTATGCGCTGGAAACCAACTTTCGCGGCGCCATCTCCATGGCGGCCCGGCTGGTGATCGACACCAGCCAGGATTATGGCCTGTCGGTGGTGCCACTGTTCATCCTGATGGGGCTGTTCGTCAACAAGGGCGGCATCAGCCGCGAGCTTTATCAGGTCTCGAACGCCTTCCTGGGCCATTTCCGGGGTGGCCTTGCCATGGCGACCATCGTGGCCTGCGGCGGGTTCGCCGCAATCTGCGGCTCGTCTCTGGCGACCGCCGCCACCATGTCGAAGGTCGCCATGCCCGAGATGCGGAAATACGGCTATGCCGACAGCCTTTCCACCGCCTCCATCGCGGCCGGCGGCACGCTGGGCATCCTGATCCCGCCCTCGGTCATCCTCGTGATCTACGGGCTGCTGACCGAAACCTCTATCGGGCAGTTGTTCATCGCCGGGATCATCCCCGGCGCACTGGGTATCCTGTTTTACCTGGCTGCCGTCTATATCTCGGTCCTGCGCAATCCTGCTGCCGGTCCGGCGGGACCGCGCGCGACCTGGGGGCAACGTCTGGCGGCGCTGCGCGGTGTCTGGTCGGTGCTGCTCTTGTTCGGGCTGGTGATTGGCGGGCTCTACGGCGCGCTGGATGTCTGGCCGATCCATCTGACCTTCTCGCCGACCGAAGCGGCGGGCATGGGGGCGATGGGCGCCTTCCTGATCGCGCTGGCGCGCGGCGGTCTGACGCTCGCCGACATCCGCGAGGTGCTGGAGGAAACCGCGCTGACCACCGCTTCGCTGTTCGCGGTACTGATCGGGGCGTGGATCTTCTCGAACTTCGTCAATATCGCGGGCCTGCCCGAGGCGCTGGCCAATGGCGTGATGGAGATGGGCCTCGCCCCCTGGATGGTCATGGCGCTGATCGTGCTGATCTATGTGGCGCTTGGCTGCGTGTTCGAAAGCCTGTCGATGCTGCTGCTGACGGTGCCGATCTTCTTTCCGCTGGTCACCGGCATGGGCTTCAACCCGGTATGGTTCGGCATCATCGTGGTGGTGGTGACGGAAATCAGCCTGATCACCCCGCCGGTCGGGCTGAACGTGTTCATCCTGAAAGGTGTGGTCGGCAATGTGTCCACCGCGACGATCTTCCGCGGGGTGACGCCCTTCTGGATGATGGACATCCTGCGCCTGCTGCTTCTGCTGCTGATCCCGGGGCTGACGCTGTTCCTGCCCTCGCAGATGCTGCCATGAGCGGGCTGCCGCCCCTGCCCCACCAGACGGCGCGGCTTTCGCTGCGCCGTTTTGTCCCTGAGGATTTCGCGGCCTATGCCGATTGTCACCGACGGGCCGAGGTTTATCGCCATCTTTACACCGCCCCGCCCGAGGGCGAGGCGCTGGCCCAGCAATTCGCCCGCGCCTGCGATCCGCGGTTCGAGGACGAGGGCGATGCCTTCCGGCTGGCGGTCTGCCGCCAGACGGACGGGGCTCTGCTGGGTGAGGTGGTGCTGAAATATGCCAACCGCATCGCGCGTCAGGGCGAGCTTGGATATATCTTCCACCCCGATTACGCCGGACAGGGCTACGCGACCGAGGCCGCCGGGGCCATGCTGGCGCTTGGCTTCGGTCCCTGCGGCCTGCATCGCATCTTCGCCCGCATCGCCAGCCGCAACGAGGCTTCCTGGCGCCTTGCCGACCGTCTTGGCCTGCGCCGGGAGGCGCATCTGGTGGAGAACGACTTCTTCGAAGGCGTCTGGGGCGACGAGTTCATCTATGCCCTGCTGGGGCGCGAGTGGCGCGACCGGGGCTGAGCGCTGCCCCGCATCGGGACAGCGCGCAAGGCTCAAAGCTTGCTGATCGAATTGCCCCCATCCGCCAGCATCGCCGTGCCGGTCACGAAAGACGCCTTGTCAGACAGCAGGAACAGCGCCGCATTGGCGATTTCCGCAGGCTCCGCCATCCGCTTCAGCGCGTGCAGGCCGCGCACGAAGTCATGGAATCCGGCATCCTCTCCGGCCATGGGCGTCATCGTCCCGCCGGGCAGCAGCGCGTTGACACGGATGTTCTCGGCTCCGTGCTCTGCCGCCAGAACCTGCGTCATGCCGATCAGCCCGGCTTTCGCTGCCGCATAGGCCGCCATACCCGGCAATCCGACCGTGTGCCCGACAAAGGTCGAGGTAAAGACGATGGAGCCAGCGCCACGTCGGCGCAGCGCCGGGATCTGGGCCCTGGCCGCATGAAAGCCGCTGGTCAGATTGACGGCGATGACCTTGTGCCAGTTTTCCTCGGTCATGTCGGGCACCGGCCCCAGCTCTCCGGTCATGCCGGCATTGTTGAATGCACCGTCAAGCCCGCCAAACCGGGTTTCCGCCAGCGCCACCAGATCAGCGGCATAGGCACCGTTTTCGACATCCCCGGCCAGAAAGGCAGCCTCGCCCCCCTTCTCCGCGATCTCGGCCACAAGATCGGCCAGCAGATCGCCACGCCGCGCGCCCAGCACCAGCCTTGCCCCTTCGGCAGCGAAAATCCGCGCCGCAGCCGCCCCGATCCCGCTGCTTGCGCCGGTGACAATGATGATCTTTCGATCCAGTAGCATTTCCGTCTTCCTTTCCTGAAGCTCGGAACTGTCTAGGAAAACGGGATGTGCCGACCGACCCGGTTCTTGCGCAAAGGCCGGACTGCCAGGCCAGCGCGCGTCTGGTGCGGGTGGCGGGGCTCGAACCCGCACGGGATACCCCTGGCGATTTTAAGTCGCCTGTGTCTACCATTCCACCACACCCGCACTGGCCTGCAACTTACATGGCGGCGCGGCGTGGTAAAGGGCACATCCCGCACGGCCCCATGCTTTCCGTGCGGCCCTGCTGCAATGCGGCACGGGTTCGATTGACTTGGGCCGTTGCAATCGCCACAACTTGACCCCGGAGAGTTTGCGGGGAGAGACGCATGGACAAGACATATGCGAGCGCCGGGGCGGCGCTGGAGGGGTTGCTGTTCGACGGCATGACGATGGCGGCGGGAGGCTTCGGCCTTTGCGGCATCCCCGAACTGCTGATCGACGCGATCAAGGCAGCGGGAACGAAGGACATCACCATCGCCTCGAACAACTGTGGCGTGGATGATTTCGGTCTGGGCGTACTGCTCAAGACCCGGCAGATCAGGAAGATGATCTCGTCCTATGTCGGCGAGAATGCCGAATTCATGCGCCAGTATCTGTCGGGCGAACTGGAGCTGGAATTCAACCCGCAAGGCACGCTGGCCGAACGGATGCGGGCGGGCGGCGCGGGCATTCCCGGCTTCTACACCGCCACCGGCGTCGGCACCGTGATCGCGGAAGGCAAGGATGTGAAGGTCTTCAACGGCCGCGAATACATCCTTGAAACCGGCATCGTGGCGGATGTGTCCATCGTGAAGGCATGGAAGGCCGATCCCTCGGGCAACTTGGTGTTCCGCAAGACCGCGCGCAACTTCAACGTACCCGCCGCCACCTGCGGCAAGGTCTGCGTGGCCGAGGTCGAGGAAATCGTGCCGCTGGGCAGCCTTGACCCCGATCACATCCACCTGCCGGGCATCTATGTCCACCGCATCGTGCAGGGCCAGCACGAGAAGCGCATCGAACAGCGCACTACCCGCAAGAAGGAGCAAGCCTGATGCCCTGGGATCGCAATCAGATGGCGGCACGCGCCGCGCAGGAGCTTCAGGACGGCTGGTATGTGAACCTCGGTATCGGCATTCCGACGCTGGTGTCGAACTACATCCCCGAAGGCGTCAACGTCACGCTGCAATCGGAAAACGGCATGCTGGGCATGGGCCCCTTCCCCTATGAGGGCGAAGAGGACGCGGACCTCATCAACGCCGGCAAGCAGACCATCACCGAACTGCCGCAGACCGCCTATTTCGACAGCGCGACCTCCTTCGCCATGATCCGTGGTGGCAAGATCGCCATGGCGATCCTCGGCGCGATGGAAGTGGCGGAAAACGGCGATCTGGCGAACTGGATGATCCCCGGCAAGCTCGTGAAGGGCATGGGCGGCGCAATGGATCTTGTGGCGGGCGTGGGCCGCGTGGTGGTGGTGATGGACCACACCTCGAAGCATGGTGAGTCGAAGGTGCTGAAAGCCTGCACCCTGCCGCTGACCGGCAAGGCGGTGGTGGATCGTATCATCACAAATCTGGGCGTGCTGGACGTGGTGCCGGGCGGCCTGAAGATCGTCGAACTGGCCGATGGCGTGACCGAGGCCGATCTGCGCGCCGCCACCGAGGCGACGCTGGTCGGCTGACCTTGCAAGAATCTGGCTGCCCCGCCCTGTGCGGGGCGCCTGCGACCATCAGGAGGATTGCATGAGCGACTTCGAGATCACACGCGAAACCACGGGCTCGAAGGGCCGCTATGTCATTCGTCAGGGCGGCGAGGAGGCCGAACTGACCTATTCCATCACCTCGCCCCAGCTTGTCATCGCCGATCACACCGGCGTGCCCGACAGCTTTCGCGGCACCGGCGCCGGGTTGGCGCTGGTCCTGCGTCTGGTCGCGGATGCCCGGGCCGAGGGGTTCAAGGTCATGCCGCTTTGCCCCTTCGTCAATGCACAGCGCAAGCGCCACCCCGAATGGGCGGATGTCTTCGCGGTCTAACCCCCCGCCGCGATCACCTTGAAGACGCAGGGGTCCGAAAACAGCTCTGGCGGGGTCAGGCACAGGCCCTGTGCCACCTGCCAGGCTGCCAGCACCTTGGGCACATAATCCCGCGTTTCCGCATAGGGCGGGATGCCGCCATTGGCCTCCACCGCCCCCTCGCCCGCGTTATAGGCGGCCAGCACCATCAACGGGTCGCGGTCGAACCGCTTCATCAGCCAGTCGAGATAGGCGACCCCGCCCTTGATGTTCTGCGCGGGCACCTTGGAATCCGTCACACCGAACCGCTCGGCTGTTGCGGGGATCAACTGCATCAGCCCCTGCGCGCCCGCTGAACTGACCGCATCCGGGCGGCCCGCGCTTTCGATCCCGATGACGGCCAGCGCGAGCGCGGGCGAAACCTCGGTGCCGATGGTGGCTTTCAGGATGTCAGTGCCATAGGCCGAGGCGATATTCTGCATCGCTTGCAGACGCGGCGCGGCGACAGCCTTGCCGCCCGGCCCCTGCGACAACGCCGCCAGAGCCTGCGGGAAACGCCCCTGCACGGCCGCCCTGTCCGCAGGCACCTGTTCCCAGAACCATGCATAGGAAGACGCGGGTTTCGCCACCGGATCAGCCAGCGGTGCGGGCGGCGGCGCATCGGCCACCGACTGCGCCTCTTTCTCGCGGTCGACCTTGGGCGAGGCGGCGAGGCGGCGCGCCTGTTCCTCGGGGTCGATCTGCACGGTGATGCGCTTGCCAGCCCCCGAGCCGGGCACCTTGATTCGCCGGAATGTGAAATCCTCGAACGCCGGAGGCGTCTGGGCACCCGCCGGATGCCAGTGAAAGGGCAGAATCGCCCCCGTCAGAATCGTGACCAATACTGCCCGCCTCATGCGGATGCCTGCCCGTTTCCCGGTTTCTAGCCCCCCTACTGTCGCAGAAACCCGTGAATCGCTCCAGCAAGGGACGAATCCCCCGGTCAGATCGTGGCAGTTTTGCCGCAATCCTGCCCAACTTGGCAGGGCGCGGCTGTGGGGCCCTTCGTTCGGCATGAAAAATTCAAAAACATATCCTCTAATTTCAATGCATTACGATTTTATTTTCGGTTTTACACAGATTTCCCGAGCGGTCAAATTGCCTCCCAACTCCCGCCACCTTCGGGGGGCTATATACACCCATGCCGCAACGAAGCGGATCGGAACAGAGGCCGGTCAGACGCAACGGCGGCGAGTAGTGAGCAACACCTGAACCAAGGGACCAAGACCATGAAACTGCTGAACATCTTCAAATCCTTCAAAAACGACGAATCGGGCGCCGTGACCGTTGACTGGGTCGTGCTGACCGCCGCCATCGTGGGCCTGGGCCTCGTCGTGATGCAAACCATCTCGCCGTCGCTCGACGCGACCGCCGCGAACATCGCGGACAAGCTGGACACCGCAGCCTCGTACTGATCCGGGCGTCTTCGGACACTTCGAGACTTCATGGGCTGCGGCTTGGTCACAAGCCGCAGCCTGTTTCGTTGCAAGGCTCAACGTGACGCTTCAGGGACCGCGAGGACCGACATGGACAAGATCACCGGCTTCCTGCGCGCCGAAGATGCCGCAGCCACCGTCGACTGGGTCGTCCTGGTCACGGCAGTCATTGTCATGACGATGGGTATTTTCATGATCGTGACGCAGGCGCTTTACGAAAACGCCGCCGAAAGCATCAGCGACAAGGTTCTGGAGGCGCGCAGCTAGTCTTGCGGCGATCTGCTGCCCGAACAGGCAGAAAATGAGAGAGGAACGAGAATGCGCATGATTTTTGCCGGTGTTCTGGTGCTCGGGCTGGCTCTCGCCGGGTTCGCGGTTTACATGGCCCAGAATTTCATCGGACATACCCAGGCCCAGCTTGCGAAAGAGCGCGAGATGCGGGCCAAAACCGGACCTCTGGTCGAGGTCTATGTGGTGAACAGGGCGGTCAACTATGGTGACGCGCTGACCCGCGACGACGTGCAACTGATCTACTGGCCGCAAAGCGCCCTGCCCGAAGGCATCTTCAAGGCGGGCGATCCGCTATTCCCCGAAGGCGAAACGCGGCCGCGCTTCGTGCTGCGCCAGATGGAGAAATTCGAGCCGGTTCTGGGTGTCAAAATCACCGAACCCGGCGAAGTGGCGGGGCTGACCGGCATGCTGGCTGCGGGAGAGCGCGCCTTTACCATCAAATTCGATGACGCCTCGGGCGCCTCGCGCTATCTGCAACCGGGCAACCGCGTCGATGTCTACTGGACCGGCGTCAGCAGCATGGGCGGTGAGGTCACGCAGATGATCGAAACTTCGCTGGCGATTATCGCCGTGGACCGCCCGCCGACCAAATCCGGCAAGGAAGATGCCCGTGCAACCGACGTGTCGGCCCCCAAGGCCATGACGGTCGCCGCAAGCCCGCAGCAGGTCGCGCGCCTGGCCCAGGGGCAGGCCACCGGCCAGCTTTCGGTCTCACTGGTCGCCAAAAGCGATGACAACACACCGCTGGCCGGCCCGATCGAGGTCAATAACGATCAGCTTCTGGGCATCCAGAAAGAGGCGGCGGCCCCAAAAGTCGAGGAAAAGGTCTGCACCATCAAGACCCGCAAGGGCGCAGATGTGCTGGAAATCCCGATCCCCTGCACCAACTGACCATCCACACCTTCGACGGCAGCACAATTAATGGTGCTGCCGTAAGTGTTTACGGCTACGGCTTGTGGGTTGTTGCAGGTTATCCACAGCAGAAACGCCGCACAAGCGTTTGATTCTTGCAATAAAATGTCGCTTGCGGCATCTTGAATGCGAATAAAGGGCGAAAAGACCCGGTTCCCGAGGCGTGATCGGAAAGGCAGGTCACATGCAGTTGAACAAGTTTATCGCGGCGGTTCTGGCAGGCTTGTGCCTCGCCGCCGCCGGATCGAGTACGGCAGATGCCCAGAACCTGCGCGTCATGACCGGCAGCGCCTCGGCGCCGCTGAACGTCCCGATGAACCGCGCCGTGGTGGTGGAAAGTGATACGCCTTTTGCGGAACTCTCGATCGCCAACCCCGGCATTGCCGATATCTCGACCCTGTCGGACAAATCGATCTATGTGCTGGGCAAGGCACCCGGCCGCACAACGCTGACGCTGCTGACCGGCGACGGCAAGCTGATCTCCAACGTCGAGGTGCAGGTGGCCCCCGATGTGGCCGAGTTCAAGGAACGCCTGCGCCAGATCCTGCCGGGCGAGAATATCGAGGTCCGCACCGCCAATGACGGCATCGTGCTGTCGGGCACCGTTTCTTCGACCGCGAAACTGGATCGCGCGCTGGACCTCGCGGAACGCTATGCGCCTGAGCGGGTGTCGAACCTGATGTCCGTCGGCGGGGCGCAGCAGGTGATGCTCAAGGTCCGCTTCGCCGAGATGCAGCGCTCGGTCGCCAAGAACCTGTCTTCCTCTCTGGCCATCTCCGGCGGCAACAAGGTGGGCGTCAAGGGTGAGACGGGCACCTGGCTCAATGGCGACAACGGGATCTCCAACGGCAATATCGCGGTGCGGGAAAACGCGAATTCCGCGCTGGCCCTCGGGTTTTCCGCAGGTTCGCTGCAATTTGCGGTGCTGCTGGAAGCCCTTGAATCCAAAGGGGTGGTCCGCACTCTGGCGGAACCGAACCTGACCGCCCTGTCGGGACAGGAAGCAAAGTTCCTCGCGGGTGGCGAATATCCGATCCCGGTGGTGTCGAAAGATGGTATCTCGGTCGAATACAAGCCCTTCGGCGTGGAGATGAACTTCACCCCCGTGGTGGTCGACGGGGACAACATCAACCTGACGATCAACGCCGCCGTTTCCTCCATCGACAGCACGGTGACGGTGGAAAACGAAGGCTTCAGCGTCAATGCTTTCCGGCGCCGCGAAACCTCAACCACGGTCGAGATGCGCGACGGGGAAAGCTTTGCCATTGCAGGTCTGCTGCAAGATGACTTTCGCGACCTGAACGGCCAGGTGCCGTGGCTGGGCGACATCCCGATCATTGGCGCGCTGTTCCGCAGCGCCGAATACCAGCGCCAGCAATCGGAGCTGGTGATCATCGTGACGCCGCATCTGGTAACGCCCACCCGCGGCGAAGCACTGGCGTTGCCGACCGACCGCGTGCGCATTCCGACCGAGAAAGAGCTGTTCCTGTTCGGCAAGGTCGCGGGGGCCAAAGGTCCTGCTGGCGAGGTCGCGCGGCAGGATTTCACCAGCCCCTACGGCTATGTGATGGAGTAAGCGATGCGGGGGCATATGCGGATCATCCTTTCGGCGGCAGTGCTGCTAGCACTGTCGGCCTGCGGCGACATGAACAAGGAACTGGGCGCCGAGGTCGACAACGGCCATTTCGGCGAAGCGACGATGAACAATTCGCTGATCCAGACCGGCGCTGTCGACTACCGGATTCAGCTTGGGCGACGCTTTGCCAGCGAAGTGCCCTCAACCATCACCTTCCCGTTCAACTCTGCCGCGCTGACACCAGAGGCGCGCAGCGTGCTGGATCATCAGGCCAACTGGATGCGCCAGTTCCCCGAACTGCGCTTCTCGGTCTATGGTCATACCGATCTCGTGGGCTCGCCGGGCTATAACAAATCGCTTGGCAAGAAACGGGCCCAGGCTGTTGTCGCCTATCTGGGCAGCCGCGGCATCTCGCGGTCGCGTCTTGATGCGCTTGTCTCTTATGGCGAGACGCGGCCGGTCGTGATGACCCAAAGCCCGGAAGAACGGAACCGCCGCACTGTGACCGAGGTCGCGGGCTTCGTGCAGAAGGGCAAATCCGCGCCGCTGAACGGCAAATATGCCGCCGTGATCATGCGCGAATATGTCAAGCTGGCGGAACGCAAGCATCCGCCAAACGTCGAGATGACGCCGGTTCTGGTGCCGGTCGGCACCGGCGGCTGACCTTTGAAACGGAATGCGGAACAGGCCCTTCGGGGCCTGTTTCCATTTTGGGCACCGCGCCGGATTCGCCCGTCCAAATGCCCCGGATTGACGGCTTTTCGGCCCAATTGTCGCCAATATTGACCCCCAGTTTCGGGGCAATCGAACCAATGGCGCGGTCCATACGCGCCCCGGGGACGGCTACGGGATTCGCGGCGCGGGGCGCCGTTCCCCGCCTGCCCGGTCAAGGAAGGACAGAGGCAATGACGAGTGTGGCAAATCTTCAGCCCGATCCTGCGCCCGTTGTGGCATGCACGATCTCGCGCGATGTTCAGAATTTCGAACTGCTCATCGACGACATGGAGCAGGAGCTGGGTGAAAACTGGGGCGATCTGTCATTCGAGGACGCCGCGATCTTCCTTGAACAGCCGGATGCGGGCAGCCTGCAATTCGTGGCAGTCGCCGTAGATGACAAGGACGAGGCCGATCTGACCCGGATCACCGAGATCATCCGCACCGCCAAGGGGCGCGGGATCCGCGTGGTCCTGATTGCCGATCAGGTCAGCCCGGTCGCGCTGCATCAGCTGCTGCGCCTCGGGGCCGATGACTTCGTGCCCTATCCGCTGCCGGAAGGTGCCCTGCACGAAGCAATCGAACGCATTCGCCAGCCCGCTCCTGCCCCGGCGGCCGAACAGCCTGCCGAGCCTGAGGAGCCGCACCAGACGCCCAGCTTCAAGGCCAAGGGCGACCGCGACGCGGTGCTGTTGCCGGTGCATGGCCTGGCCGGGGGCACCGGCGCCTCGACCTTTGCCGCGAATCTTGCCTGGGAACTCGCGACCATCGACAAGCAGAACCCGCCCCGGGTCTGCCTGCTGGACCTCGACCTGCAATTCGGCGCCATTGCCACCTATCTGGACCTGCCGCGCCGCGAGGCGGTGTTTGAAATCCTTCAGGATACCGAACATGCCGACAGCGATTCCTTCCTGCAGGCGATGATCACCTTCAATGATCGCCTGCATGTCTTCACCGCGCCTTCCGACATGCTGCCGCTGGACATCATCGGCCCCGAGGATGTGTCGCGCCTGCTGGACATGGCGATGGCGAATTTCGATTTCGTGATCGTCGACATGCCCAAGACCATCGTGGCCTGGACCGAGACGGTGCTGTCGCGCGCCCATGTCTATTTCGGTCTGATGGAGCTGGACCTGCGCTCGGCGCAGAATGTGCTGCGCCTGACCCGCGCGCTGAAAGCCGAAGGGCTGCCGCATGAAAAGCTGCGCTTCGTGCTGAACCGCGCGCCCAAGTTCACCGATCTGACCGCGAAAAGCCGGGTGAAGCGGATGGCCGAAAGTCTGGATATCAGCATCGAGGTGCAACTGCCTGACGGGGGCGCACAGGTGACACAATCCAACGATCACGGCCTGCCGTTGTCGGAAACCGCCGCGAAAAACCCGCTGCGCAAGGAAATCGGCAAGCTGGCCAAGCAGCTTTTCGAGGTGAACAAGGCCGCCGAGACCAGCCGCGGCTAAGCTGTCGCCGAGTGGAGTAACGATATGTTTTCAAGGTTCAAGAAGCCTGAGGGCACAAGCCCGAAGCCCGCCCCTCTGGCGCCCGTAGGCGCGGCAACCGCCGCGCCCAAAGCCGTTGGGCAGCCGGCGAAACCGGCGGCTCCGGGGCTTGCCCCCGCGCGCAACGCGCCGCGTGCCCCGGCCGAGGCGGCTGCGGCCGACAAGGAACGCAAGCGCAAGGACCGGCTTCAGGAACTGAAGGTCGAACTGCACAAGCGGCTTCTGGAAAACCTCAATCTCGCGGCACTGGAAAAGGCGTCGGAATCCAACCTCAAGGCCGAGATCGCTGCGATTTCCTCCGAAGCGCTGGACGAGATGGCAGTGGCGCTGAACGCGCATGACCGCGCCACGCTGAACCAGGAGCTTTATGACGAGGTGATGGGCCTTGGCCCGCTGGAGCCGTTGCTGAAAGACGAAACGGTCAGCGATATCCTCGTAAACGGACCCCAGCGCATCTTCGTGGAACGCGGCGGCAAGCTGACCCTGACCGACATCACTTTCAAGGACGAACGCCACCTGCTGCGCATCATCGACAAGATCGTGAGCGCAGTGGGCCGCCGCGTCGATGAATCGAACCCCTATTGCGACGCGCGCCTTGCCGACGGCTCGCGTTTCAACTGCATGGTGCCGCCGGTGGCGGTCGACGGCTCGCTGGTGTCGATCCGGAAGTTCAAGAAGGAAAAGCTGGGCATCAACGATCTGGTGAAGTTCGGCGCCTTCACCGAAGAGATGGCGCTTTATCTGGAAGCCGCCGTGTCGACCCGGCTGAACGTCATCGTCTCGGGCGGGACGGGTTCGGGGAAAACCACGACGCTGAACGCGCTGTCCTCCTTCATCGACAATACCGAGCGCGTGCTGACTATCGAGGATACGGCAGAACTCCAACTGCAACAGATCCACGTCGGCCGGATGGAAAGCCGCCCCGCCAACGTCGAGGGCAAGGGCGCGGTGACCCAGCGCGATTGCTTGCGCAACGCGCTGCGGATGCGTCCCGACCGCATCATCGTGGGCGAAACCCGCGGCGAGGAGGTCATCGACATGCTTCAGGCAATGAACACCGGCCACGATGGCTCAATGACCACGATCCACGCCAACAACCCGCGCGACGGTATCAGCCGTCTGGAAAACATGGTGGCCATGGCCGGGATCGAAATGCCGCTGAAAGCCGTGCGCAGCCAGATCGCCAGCGCCGTCAATCTGATCGTGCAGGCCAGCCGCCTGCAAGACGGTTCGCGCCGCATGATCTCGATCACCGAGATCACCGGGATGGAAGGCGAAGTCATCTCGATGCAGGAAATCTTTCGCTACGAGCGTCTGGGCATGGCCCCGGACGGCAAGATCATCGGCCGCTTCAATGCGACCGGCGTGCGCTCGCACTATTCCGAGCGATTCAAACAATGGGGCTTCAACCTGCCCCCGTCGATCTACGAACCGATTGCCTGAGGTGCGCCCATGACGATCAATCCCGCCGTTATCGTCTATGTCCTGATCTTCGTCGCGGTGCTGGCACTGGTCGAAGGTCTGTATCTGACCGTCTTCGGCAAGTCGATCAGCCTCAGCAGCCGCATGTCGCGGCGGCTTGCGCTGATGGAAAAGAACCAGAACCGCGAAGAGGTTCTGGCCCAACTCCGCAAGGAGATGAGCCAGCACATGCGGGCACGGTCAATCCCGGTCTATTCGATCCTCGCCTCAAAGGCGCAGAAAGCAAATATCGCCTTCTCGCCGATCCAGCTCATCGGGATCATGGCCGGGTTGTCGGTGTTTGCCTATCTCGGCCTTGCTATCGGCACACCCGCCGAAGGCCCGGTCCGGGCGCTGATTGCCGTAGTGATGGGCGTCGGCGGCGTCTACATGTGGGTGAACAAGAAGGCCAAGAAGCGCGTGGCGCTGATGGAGGAACAGCTTCCCGACGCGGTGGAGCTGATGGTGCGCTCGCTCCGGGTGGGGCACCCCTTTGCCTCAGCCATGGGAATCGTCGCCAAGGAAGTCCCTGATCCGCTGGGCACCGAATTCGGCCTGATCGGTGACGAGGCCGCCTATGGCCGCGACGTGGCCGAAAGCCTGAAAGCCTTCGCCGAACGGATGGACAATCAGGATCTGCGCTTCCTTGCGGTGGCGGTGACGATCCAGCAGCAATCCGGCGGCAACCTGGCCGAGATCCTGGAAGGGCTGTCAAAGGTCATCCGCTCGCGGTTCAAGCTGTTCCGCCGGGTCAAGGCCATCACCGCCGAGGCGAAATGGTCGGGGATGTTCCTGTCGTCCTTCCCCATCCTGGCGCTGGTGATGATCCTGATGCTGAAGCCCGACTATTTTGACGAAGTTCAGGAAACCTCGGTCTTCATTCCCGCAGCGCTGGCGGTCGGCGTCTTCCTGATCCTGAACATCATTTACATGCGCATCATGGTCAATATCAAAGTCTGAGGCCCGGTCATGTTCGACAATATCAATGCGATGCTGGTCGAGGCTTTCGGGCCGCTGGGCCCGGTGATCGTGCTTCTGGCGCTGGGTATCCTGCTGGCCGCCGCCACGCTGCCCACTCTGATGAAGAAGCGCAGCGATCCGCTGGACAAGCTGCGAGAGCAGCGGACGCAGCGCGCGAGCGAAACCAAGGCCGAGGCGCTGCGGCAACGCGACGCTGCCGACAAGCTGGAGAAATACGCGGCCTTCCTGGAACCACAGGATGCCGAAACGATGACGGCCTCGCGGCTCAAGATGATGCGCGCGGGCTATCGGCAGAAGAATGCGGTGCGGATGTTCCACTTCGCGCAGTTCTCGCTGGGCATCGGTATGCTGGTGCTGGGCTTTGCCTATGCGATGATGCTGAAAACGCAGCATGGCAACCTGTCTACGCAGACGCTGATCCTTTACACGATCCTGCCCGCAGCGGCGGGCTATTATCTGCCGCAATACTGGGTGCAGCGCCGGTTGCAGACCCGCCAGCAGGAAATCGTGCAGGGCTTTGCCGATGCGCTGGACCTGATGCTGGTCTGCGTCGAGGCCGGTCAGTCGCTGGACCAGTGCATCAACCGCGTCGCCAAGGAAACCCGTGCGGGCTATCCCGCCCTGTCGGAAGAGTTCGAAATCGTCAGTCAGGAGGTCAAGGCCGGCAAGGAACGGGTGCAGGTGCTGAAAGACATGGCCGAACGGGTCGGCGTGCCGGATGTCGCCTCCTTCGTCACGACGCTCGTGCAATCGGCCACTTTCGGCACCTCGATCGCCGAGGCGCTGCGGGTCTATTCCGCTGAAATGCGTGACAAGCGCGTGATGCGGGCGGAAGAAAAGGCAAACGTCTTGCCGACCAAGCTGACACTGGGCACAATGCTGTTCACCCTGCCGCCCCTGATGATCATTCTGATCGGCCCGTCGATCTATGGCATCGCAACCCAGCTTGGCGGGGGCTGAGACCGGACCCGAATGAAACCCGCACTTGTGATGTGTCTGTTGATGCTGGCCGCCTGCCAAACGGGCGGCCAGACTGCTTTGAACCCCGCGCTGAACGCCCCCCCTGCCGCCGATGGCAGTGAAAAGGGGGTGGACGGCCTGCTGGTCGGCCACCGCCTGATGGCCGCAAATGAACCGGAACTGGCGCTGAAGGCCTATCTTCGTGCCGCAGCCGAGGATGGAATGAGCGTCGATGTCCTGTCTGCGCTGGGGTCAGCCAATCTCTCGCTCGGGCGGCTGGGTCAGGCCGAACAGCTTCTGCGCCGCGCGGTGGAACTCGACCCTTCCTTCGTGCCCGCTCAGAACAACCTTGGTGTCGTGCTGATGGAGCGCGGCAAGGTGCCCGAGGCCCGCGTGGTGTTCCAGCAGGCCTTCGCGCAGGACAGTGGCAAGACGGACTCGATCCGCGACAATCTGAAACGCGCAATAGCCATGACCGAGAATTCCATCTATTCTGAACCGAACGAGAAAGAAGAACCGCACCGCTTCAATCTGGTGCGGCGGGGTCAGGGCGAATTCGTCCTGCTGTCGTCGCTCTAGGCTGCGGGCCGGACCGAGCAGTAAAAAGGACGCGAAATGCGCCACCCTGTCACCGTTGCGCTGTGCCTTGGCGGCATGGTCTTGCTTTCCGCCTGCGGACGCGGCACCTCGGATGCCGAGGTCCAGAAGGCGCTGAAGGATGTGAACGTCATCGACGAAAGCAACCTCAGCGATATCATGCTGACGGTGGGCGATCCGAACGAGGCGGTGACCTATTTCACCAACACGCTGCAACAAAACCCCGACCGGCCCGATCTGAAACGCGGCCTCGCGAAATCGCTGGTGCGCGCCAATCGCCCGGCCGAGGCGGCGAAGGTCTGGGCCACGCTGGTGAACTCCGGTCAGGGGACCAATGACGACCGTGTGGGCTATGCCGATGCGCTGATCCGGGCGAATGACTGGGCGCAGGCCGAGGCACAGTTGAACCTCGTCCCGCCAACCCACGAAACCTACGAGCGCTACCGGCTGGAAGCGATGGTCGCCGACAGCAAGAAGCAATGGAAGAAAGCCGACAGTTTCTATGAAATCGCGGCCGGCCTGACGACGAAGCCCGCCAGCGTGCTGAACAACTGGGGCTTTTCCAAGCTGACGCGCGGCGAATATGCCGGGGCGGAGAAGCTGTTTCTTGAGGCGCTGACCCACGACCCGACCATGTTCACCGCCAAGAACAACCTCGTTCTGGCGCGCGGCGCGCAGCGCAAATACGATCTGCCTGTCGTGCAGATGACCCAGAAGGAACGGGCGGAACTGCTGTATACTCTTGGCCTTGCCGCCGTGAAGCAGGGGGATGTGAAAGCGGGCCGCAACCTTTTGCAGGATGCCGTCGAAACCCATCCGCAGTATTTCGAGGCCGCCGCCCGCAGCCTTGCCGCGCTGGAAGGCTAGCTCCGTGATGATCGCTCCCACCGCCGCGCTGTGGTTCCTGCCGTTCTGCTTGCCCGTCGCCGTCTGGGTGGCCTGGTCCGACATGAAGTTCATGAAGATCCCCAACAAGGCGGTGATGGTGATGGCCGCTTTCTGGGCCGTGGTGGGGTTTCTGGCCTTCCCGATGAACGCCTACCTTTGGGGCTGGGCGGTACTGGGCATCGTGCTGGTGGCGGGGTTCCTTGCCAATGCCATCGGTCTGGTGGGCGCAGGGGATGCGAAATTTGCCGCCGCCATGGCCCCGGTTTTTGCCACCGGCGATCCGCGCCTGATCTTCGCCCTGTTCGCGGCCTGCCTGCTGGGCGCCTTCGCCACCCACCGCCTTGCGCGTGCCGTGCCGCCACTGCGTCGCGCGCTTCCCGATTGGGAAAGCTGGAACCGTAAGGATTTTCCCATGGGCCTTGCCCTTGCAGGAACGCTGATTTTCTACCTTCTCGCCCCATTTCTGGCCAAATGATCAGCTTTCCTCGGTGACATCCGCGCCGGTGTCCGGCGCCCGTTTGCCAAGCCGAGGAACGCCATGAACGTGCAGGTCGCGCCCAATGTGATCGCCCCACCAGCCCCCCGCACGCTGGCTGATACCGGGCTTTCCATCGTGATGATGCGGGATATCCTGCTGAAAACGATCTTCCGCACGAATACCAATCTGGTATCGGACCTGGCCCGCCTCGTCTGCCTGCCGATCCCGGCCACACAGGAACTGATCGACCTCGCCCGCAGCCAGCGTCTGCTGGAGGCGACGGGCACCCTGCATGCCACCAGCGGCAACGAGATGGGTTATCAGTTGACCGACGGCGGCAAGGCCCGCGCGCTGGATGCGCTGGCGCAGTCGGAATATTATGGCGCCATGCCTGTGCCGCTGGAGACCTATTCCCAGCAGGTCAAGCGCCAGTCGGTCCGTAACATGAAACTGACCCGCGACCAGCTGATGAGCGGGATGGGCCATCTGATCCTGCCGGAAAACCTGATCGGCAACCTTGGTCCCGCCGTCGGCTCGGGCCGGTCGATCCTGATGTATGGCCCGCCCGGCAACGGCAAATCCTCGATCTCCAACGGCATCCGCGACGCGCTGGGGGACAAGATCTATATCCCTCGCGCGGTGGAATATTCGGGTCAGGTCATCACCGTCTATGATCCGATTGTCCATTCCGCCGCCGAAGAGGCGCTGGACGATCCGAACAGCCTGCGTCGCACCTCGAACCGCTTCGACCAGCGCTATGTCTATTGCCAGCGCCCCTCGGTCATCACCGGCGGCGAACTGACGCTCGACATGCTCGACCTCACCTATAACCCGGTCGCCCGCACCTATCAGGCGCCGCTTCAGATGAAATCGAATGGCGGCATCTTCATCGTCGACGACCTTGGCCGCCAGTCCGAACCGCCGCAGAAGCTCGTCAACCGCTGGATCGTGCCGCTGGAAGAAAGCCGCGACATCCTGCAACTGCAATCGGGCGAAAAGTTCACCGTGCCTTTCGACACGCTGGTGATCTTTTCCACCAACTTCCACCCGAACGAGATCTTCGACGGCGCGGCGCTGCGCCGGATCTTCTTCAAGATCAAGATCGACGGGCCGAACCAGGAAAACTTCCTGAAGATCTTTGCCATGGTCGCCCGCAAGAAGAAGATGCCGCTGGACGAAAAGGCGCTGGTTCACCTGTTGAAAGTGAAATACCCGACCATCGAGATGAATTTCGCCAATTACCAGCCGGTGTTCCTGATCGACCAGATGATCGCGATCTGCGAATTCGAGGGCATCCCCTACCAGATGACCCCGGAGCTGATCGACCGCGCCTGGGCGAACATGTTCGTGCGTGACGAAAAGATCGCCAAGTAACCCAGGCGGATGCGCAGTGGTGGGCTTGTTCGAGTATTTGGACAAGAAGCAAGAGGCAAAGGCGCAAGGGGGCGGAGAACGGCTCTCTGCCCTTGTGCTTGCTTCTTGCAAAAATACTCAAGTTCCAGCCTGGCCGCCTGTGCAGCCTTGGGTCAGGTGAACCGCAGCACCCCGGTTTCGGTCACGATGATATCAAGCCGCTGATCGGTCGGCTCGATCGGCACTTCGGGCAGTTCCTGCGCGGCGAAGGCAAAGCCGATGGCCAGTGTCGGGCGTTTGGCGCGCAGGCCCTCCAGCGTGCGGTCGTAGAAGCCGCCACCATAACCCAGACGATAGCCGCGCCGGTCCCAGCCGACCAGCGGTACGATCAGCACCTCGGGTTCGATCCAGTCACCCGTGGCGGGGATCATCGCACCGAACTCGCCCGGCACCAGATCACAGCCCGGATGCCAGGCGCGGAAGCGCAGCGGCAGCCCCTTGCCCAGGATCACCGGAACGCCGACCGGGCCAGTATGCGCAGCCATTGCCGGCGCGGGGTCGATTTCCGTCCGCATCGCCATATAGCCCGCCAGTGGCTTCCCGGCATGGGGCGCCAGCACATCGGCCAGAAGCGCAGCCGCGCGGCCCTGCCCCGCGGCATGGGCCAGTTTGCGCGCGGCAAAGGCCGCCGCCCGCGCCTCGGTCTTGATTTCGGTGATCGTCACAGCAGCACCAGGGTTGCGAGACCGAGGAAGGCAAAGAAGCCGATCACATCGGTCATCGTGGTCACAAAGGTTCCCGATGATAGAGCCGGATCAAGCCCCATGCGGTGCAGCAAAAGCGGCACGATGACACCTGCAAGCGCCGCGACCAGCAGATTGACGATCAGCGCCGCCCCGATCACCGCGCCCAGCAGGGGCGTCCCGAACAATGCCCAGGCCACACCGCCCATGATCAGCGCGAAGACCGCACCGTTGATCAGGCCCACGCCCGCCTCGCGTCGCACCACCCGGAGCGCGTTCGAGCCGGTGAGGTCGCGCGTCGCCAGCGCCCGCACCGCCACGGTCAGCGATTGCGTCCCAGCGTTCCCCCCCATCGAAGCGACAATCGGCATCAGCGCCGCAAGCGCCACCAGCGCCGAAATCGTGCCCTCGAACAGCGAGATCACCCCGGCCGCGATATTGGCCGTGACAAGGTTGACCAGCAGCCATGGGATACGGCTTTTCACCGTATCCAGCACCCCGTCCGAGATCGAACTTTCATCGCCCACGCCCGCAAGGCGCAGCATGTCTTCCTCGTGTTCCTCATCTAGCACATTCATCGCGTCGTCGATGGTGATGACACCGACCAGGCGGTCGTTTTCGTCCACCACCGGGCAGGAGATCAGGTGATACTGGTTGAAGATATAGGCGACTTCGGCCTCTTCCTCGGTCGCCTCGATGGTCCGGAAACTGTCTTCGGCGATGTCACGCAGCTTCACGTCGCGCCGCGAGGCCAGCATCCGGCCCAGCGTGACATACCCCACCGGGTTCATCCGCGGGTTCACCAGAATGACATGATAGAACTGGTCGGGCAGCCATTCGGCACTGCGCAAGTGGTCGATGGTTTCGCCCACCGTCCAGTGTTCTGGCGCCACCACCACCTCGCGCTGCATCAGGCGTCCGGCGGAATACTCCGGGTAGGCCATCGCCTGTTCGACCGCCACGCGATCGGAATCAGCCAGTGCGCTGAGGATGATCGCCTGTTGCGGTTCCTCCAGATCCTCAAGGATGTCAACGACATCGTCGGTTTCCAGCTCGCGGACCGCCTCGGCCAGAACCTCTTTCGGCAGCGCCTCGATCACCTCTTCGCGGATCGATTCGTCCAGTTCCGACAGGATGTCGCCGTCGATCTCGGGCGAGTAGAGATGCAGGAAGTCGCGGCGGGCGGACGGGCCGATCTGTTCCAGAAGGTCGGCGATATCGGCAGCGTGCAGCGGATCGACCAGTTCGCGCAATCGCGCACTGTCCCCGGCCTCCACCGCATCCAGAATCGCTGACACGCGCCGCGTGTCCAGCTCTTCCTCATCCTCTGCCGGGATCGCCTCGTGTTCCGCCATCATGCCTCCGCGCCGATTGCCGCGACCTTATGATAAGCTGTTTCAAAGAAACAGGGTGGTGGCGGAAATTTACCTGCGAGCGGAAAGACTTTAGGCTGATCCGGCTGAACAGGAGGCCCGAGATGACCGAACTGCTGCTGGGACAGGTGCTGAGCTTCGCCGCCGATCCGTTCGAGGCGGGGCCAGAGGCCGCGCGACTGGACGCGGCACTGGTGATCGAGGCAGGCCGCATAGTGGCGGTGGGCGCGGCGGATGGGCTGCGCCGGGCCTGGCCGCAAGCGCGCGTCACCGATTACGGGCGCGACCTGATTTCGGCCGGATTCATCGACGCCCACGCGCATTACCCGCAGACCGCCATCATCGCCAGCTGGGGCAAGCGGCTGATCGACTGGCTGAACAGCTATACGTTCCCCGAGGAAATGCGCTTTGCCGATCCCGCCTATGCAGCCGAGGTTGCAGGCCGGTATCTTGACCTGACACTGGCCAATGGCACAACCTCGGTCTGTTCCTATTGCACCATCCATCCGGCTTCCGTCGATGCACTGATGTCAGAGGCACAGGCGCGCGGGCAGCGGATCTGGGCAGGCAAGACCTGCATGGATCGCAACGCCCCCGAAGGCCTGCGTGATACCGCACAATCGGCGCATGACGACAGCGCCGCCCTCTTGGCGAAATGGCATGGGGTGGACCGGCTGTCCTATGTCATCACGCCGCGCTTTTCGCCCACCTCGACCCCCGAACAGCTTGAGGCGCTTGGGGCGCTCTGGGCCGCCAACCCGTCCTGCCTGATGCAGACGCATCTGAGCGAGCAACTGGACGAAATCGACTGGGTAAAGGGGCTTTACCCCAATGCCCGCGATTATCTGGATACCTACGAGGCGCATGGCCTGCTGGGCCGGGGCGGGCTTTACGGCCATGCCATCCATCTGGAGCCGCGCGAGAAAGCCCGGCTGGCCGAGGTGGATGCGAGCCTGATCCATTGCCCGACCTCGAACACGTTCATCGGCTCGGGCCTCTTCGACATAGGCGGGCTGAAGGCGGCAGGTCACCGGGTCGGCCTTGCCACCGATACCGGCGGTGGCTCGTCGTTTTCCATGCTGCGCACCATGGCCGCAGCTTACGAAATCGGGCAGTTGCGCGGCCGCGCCCTGCATCCGGCCGAACTCTGGTGGCTCGCCACCCAAGGGTCCGCCCGCAGCCTGCTGGCCGATGATCGCATCGGCAATATCGCGCCGGGGATGGAGGCGGATCTCGTGGTGATAGACCTCGGCTCCACACCCGCCATCGCACAGGCCACCACACGCGCCGAAACGATCTGGCAGGCACTGTTCCCCACCATCATGCTGGGTGACGACCGCGCCATCCGTGCCGTCTGGATCAATGGCACGCCGCGCGGCTGAGCCTTCATCTTGGCGAAAATATCCTCGGGGGTGAACGGGCTGCAGGCCCGGAGGGGGCATACAGCCCCCTGCCCAGCCTTCACTCTTCCAGCAGGCCCCAGCCATCCGGGGTGAAATTGAATTCCAGCGCGATTTCGGTGGCCAGCTTCTCGAACTTCCAGATCGTCTCGGCGTCGATCTTCACCGGACCGACCAGCGCATCCAGCAACTCGTCCTCGTCATCCCGGTTGGTGCGGAAGCCCTTGGCCTGCAAGGCTTTCTGCACCCCATCCCAGTTCGCGTCCACATCCTCGGGATAGAACTGATAGGTGATGACCGCCTCGGCCGGCGCATCCGCCGAGAAAGCCTCGAAACTTTCAAAGGTCTCGGCCTGCTGGGATTTGTAATCGTGGCGCATGGAACCCTCCGCTTTTCCCGGTGATGCCTCAGGCCGCGGCAGGCCGCAAGCGGCTTCGTTCACAGCCCCGCCAGACGCCGCGCCAGCCGGTTCTGCTGCTCGATGGCCCGCGGCAGGTCCAGCGTTGCCATCTGACCGTCGCGCACAACCTGCCGCCCCTCGACGAACAGGTCGCGCACCCGCGTCGGCCCACAAAGCATCAGCGCCGCCACCGGGTCCCAGGCGCCCGCCGCCTCGATCCCGCGCATGTCCCAGATCGCGAGATCCGCGCGCTTGCCCGGCTCCAGCGAGCCGCAATCGCCGCGCCCCAGTACCTTCGCGCCGCCCAGCGTGGCAATCTCCAGCGCCTCGCGCGCGCTCATCGCATCAGCCCCGCGCGCAACCCGCTGCAACAAAAGCGCCTGCCGCGCCTCGGCCACCAGATTGCCCGCGTCATTCGAGGCGGAACCATCGACGCCCAGCCCAACCTTCACGCCCGCATCCCGCATCGCCCGCACCGGCGCGATACCGCTGCCCAGTCGGCAGTTGGAACAAGGGCAATGCGCGACCCCGGTGGCGCTGCGCGCAAACAGCCCGATCTCGTCGCCATCCAGCTTCACGCAATGCGCATGCCAGACATCGGGGCCGGTCCAGCCCAGATCCTCGGCATATTGGCCGGGGCGGCAGCCGAACTGCGCGAGGCTATAGGCGATATCCTCGTCATTCTCGGCCAGATGGGTGTGCAACATCACCCCCTTGTCGCGCGCCAGAACCGCCGCCTCGCGCATCAGATCACGACTGACCGAGAAGGGAGAACAGGGCGCCAGCCCCACACGCACCATCGCGCCCTCGCGCGGATCGTGGAAAGCATCGACGACGCGGATGCTGTCCTCCAGGATAGCGGCCTCACGCTCCACCAGACTGTCGGGCGGCAGGCCGCCTGCGCTTTCACCAATGCTCATGGCGCCGCGCGTGGGGTGGAAACGCAGCCCGACCTCTTGGGCGGCGGCAATCGTGTCATCCAGCCGCGCGCCGTTGGGGTACAGATACAGGTGATCCGAGGTCAGCGTGCAACCTGAAAGCGCCAGTTCCGCAAGCCCGATCCGGGCAGAGACGAACATCTCCTCCGGCCCGAAACGCGCCCAGATCGGGTACAGCGTCTTCAGCCAGCCGAACAGCAGCGCATCCTGCCCGCCCGGCACCACCCGCGTCAGCGTCTGATAAAGGTGATGATGCGTGTTCACCAGACCGGGCGTCACCACACAGCCCCGCGCCTCGACAATCATGCCTGAGGTGGTCAACCCCTGCCCGACGGCAACGATCACACCGTCCCGCATCAACAGATCACCGCCCGCGATCTCGCGGCGGGTGCCGTCCATGGTCACAAGGACATCGGCATTGCGAACAAGAATTTCAGGCATGATGGCGCCTCCCCCTCTGGCGCCCCTTCGGTACAGACGAGGACGTGCGACAGAAGGGGGGAAGGACTCGCGACGTCGCCCGAAACCTAGCGCAGATTGTGCAGATGCAGCAAGCGGCTTTTCAACCTCTGAGTGCAGCGAGCGCCGCCGCATGGACCTCGGGAGATGAGGCCGCCAGCAGCCGCCCGCCCATATCGGCGCGTGCCCCCGTCCAGTCGGTGACGACCCCGCCAGCGGCCTCGATCACCGCGATCGGGGCCTGGACATCATAGGTTTGCAACCCGGCCTCGACCACAAGGTCGATATGCCCCGCCGCCAGCAGGGCATAGGCGTAGCAATCCGCCCCATAGCGCGTCAGGCGGCACTGTGAGGCAAGACGATGGAAGGCGGCCCCCTCCTCCGCGCTGCCGACTTCGGGGAAAGTCGACATGATGATGCATTCGTCCAGCGGCCGGGCCGGGCGCGTGGCCAGCGCACGGCTGCCGCCCGGCCCCTGCATCCGGGCCAGGCCAAGCCCGCCCTCGAAACGTTCCGCGATATAGGGCTGGTCGATCAGGCCATAAAGCGGCCGCATTTCCGCGCCCGCCACCGCGATCAGAACACCCCAGGTGGGCATCCCCGCCAGAAAGGCACGGGTTCCATCAATGGGGTCCAGCACCCAGGTCAGCCCGCTGCTGCCGGCCTGCTGCCCCATCTCCTCTCCGAGGATCGCATCCTGCGGTCGCCGCTGTGCCAGCACCGCGCGCATCGCGACCTCTGCCGCCCGGTCAGCCACCGTAACTGGATCAAATCGCACGGTTTCCTTGCTGTCCGCTGTCAAACCGACACTGCGGAAATGCGGCAGGATCGCCTTGCGCCCGGCCTCCGCCATCTCATGGGCAACCGAAACCAGGTCGGCCGAAAGATCGGGGGCTATCACGGTCATCATCGCTCTCCTGCCTCGGATGCCAAGGCGCTACCCCGCGGCCCTGCTCCGGTCAAGCCACGCCAAAGCAAAACGCCCCGCAAGCGGGGCGTCGCGTCAGCGCGGAAGGGGCAGCTAGGCAGCGTCGCTCAGCACGCGGGCCAGATCGAACAGCCGACGGCGCTGCGCCTCGGGGATCGCATAGTAAGACCGCACCAGCTCCAGCGCTTCCTTGTCGGCCAGGATGTCGCCTTCGACCGGAGTGGGCACCTCGCGCGCTTCGTCGATCCCTTCGAAGAAGAAGCTGATGTTCACGCCCAGCGTTTCCGCGATGTCCCACAGGCGCGACGCGCTGACGCGGTTCATGCCGGTTTCATACTTCTGGATTTGCTGGAACTTGATGCCAACCCGCTCCGCCAGTTGCTGTTGCGTCATTCCCACCATCCAGCGGCGGTGACGGATGCGCTTGCCAACATGCGCGTCCACGGGATGCTTCATCTTCGTACTCCCCTAGCAATTACAAAGCCGCGTTTTTCGGGCCCACCCTTCGCGGTATGATTGAACACGATACGCGAAGACCTGATTTTTTTCTACCACGCTTATGATCACAAATCGTGCCTTTTGTATATGGATTGCTATACGAATGGATAGGTATATTGTGAATTTCCTCGCTTTTGTTGGGCGGAAATCACGGCCAGGACACCAATGCGCAATATTATTGCGCAACGTGCGGCAGACCTGTACCGCTCAACCGGAAAAAGGGAATCATCCGGGCAAGGGTCGCGCAGGGGCGCGCCGCCGGGACCGGGACAGGACAGGAGCATACCGATGCGTGCATGGCGCCTTGCCGAAACCGGCACCCCACCCCGGCTTGTAACCCTTCCGCGCCCCGTGCCCGGTCCCGGCGAAGTGCTGATCCGCACTGCGGCCTGCGGGCTCAATTTCGCGGATCTGCTGACAATAGAGGGCAAGTACCAGGAAAAGCCCGCCCTGCCCTGCACGCTCGGGATGGAGATTGCAGGAGAAGTGGCCGAGGTCGGCGCCGATGTGACCGGCCTTGCCTCAGGTGACCGTGTGGCAGCCTTTCCCGGCATCGGCGGGCTGGCCGATTATACACTCTGCCCGGCCGGGCGCTGCCTGAAGCTGCCCGACGCGATGGATGCCATTACTGGCGCCGCGTTCCAGATCGCCTATGGCACCTCGCATCTGGCACTGGACCACAAGGCTCGGCTTCAGCCCGGTGAAACCCTGTTCGTCACCGGCGCGGCGGGTGGCGTCGGGCTGACGGCGGTCGAGATCGGCAAACGGATGGGCGCGCGGGTGATCGCCTCGGCGCGGGGCGCCGCGAAATGCGCGGCGGCGGCGCAGGCCGGGGCGGATGTCGTCATCGACAGCGAAGCGCCGGGCCTGCGGGACCGCCTGAAGGAACTGGGCGGCGTCGATGTGGTCTATGACAGCGTCGGCGGCCCCGCCTTCATGGAGGCCCTGCGCGCCACCCGCCCCGAAGGCCGCCTGCTGGCCATCGGCTTTGCCGGGGGCGAGGTGCCACAGGTGCCCGCCAACCTGCTGCTGGTGAAGAACCTGAGCGTGATGGGCCTGTACTGGGGCGGCTATCTGCGCTTCCGCCCCGAGGTGCTGACGGCGAGCCTTGCCACGCTGGCCGGCTGGATCGCCGCTGGCGAGTTGCACCCCCATGTCAGCCAGTGTTTCCCGATGGAGCAACTGCCCGAGGCGCTGGCCAGCCTGCGCGAGCGCAAGTCCACCGGCAAGATCGTGGTCACCATGGGCTGATGCCTCAGGGGCCTTTGCCCCCCGAGGATAGCGGGACCAAGGGAAAACGGGCCTGCTTTCATCTTGGTAAAAATATCCCCGGGGGGTGAATTGCCGCAGGCAAGAGGGGGCGGAAAGCCCCCTGCGCGGTCAGATTTCTGTGGCCACCGCAAAGACCTGATCGATCATGGCCTGCGTCCCGCGCGAGAACTCCAGCGGACAGGCGTAGGGTACGTCTTCTTGCAGGCTGCGACCGAAGGCCTCAACCTGAAGCACATACTGGTTCACCGCCGGAAATCGCCACAACTCGCGCATGTTCCCCGCGCGGTGGAGTTCCACCTGTGCCTCACCGAACAGCCCGGCATTGAAAGGCGCGCTCAGCCGGATCAGGCCGGTTTCGCCCTGAAACACCACCTCCTGCCGCGGAAACAACCGCATCGAGGTGATGGAGGACCAGGTGAAGCGGCCTGTCGGCCCCTCCATTTCGCCCACCACCTGAGCCCATGTATCAACACCGTTTTCCAGCTTCACCCGTGCGCTCAGCGCAAGAGGCTCTGCCCCGGTGGCAAAGCGGGTGCAGCCAAAGGTATAGACACCGATGTCACGCAAGCCGCCACCGCCGGTTTCCGGGCGGTTGCGGATATTGCCGGGATCGGCGCGGTTGTCATAGCTGAAGGCGGTATCGACATGCTCGATCCGCCCGATGGCGCCTTTCGCGATCAGAGCGCGGACCTTCTGCCATTGCGGGTGATGGACGATCATATAGGCCTCGGCCACCAGAAGCCCCGACGCATCGCGCGCCGCGATCAGCCGGTCGAACTCGCCCGCCCGCATCGCCATCGGCTTCTCGGTCAGCACATGCTTGCCCGCCGCGATGGCGCGCAAACTCCACTCCAGATGCAGGTGATTGGGCAGCGGAATGTAGACCGCATCAATGCCCGGATCGGCCAGCAGCGCCTCATAGCTGTCATGCTGGCGCAGGCCGGGGGCAAAAGCCGCGAAGGGCGCGGCCCGGTCAGCCGAGCTGCTGGCCAGCGCCACCAGTTCGGCATTGCGGGCAGCATGGATCGCCGGCCCCATATGTTCGCGCGCGAATTTAGCCGCACCCAGAATGCCCCAGCGGGTGATCGCCATTGCCCTGCCCTTTCGATGTTTTCGCTAACATCATAAAGGCAGGGCCGCCGCGCGACAACGCCCGCGACAGAGTCAGCGGCGGCGCAGACGCAGATAGGTCATCAGGCCCAGCGGCGGCAGGCCGTCTTCTTCCACCAGTTCCAGCCGGGCATCGCCCAGCACGCGGGCGCGCGCAAAATCGCTGTGCCAGCCCAGCAGGTCCGACAGCGGCGCGAACAGCCGCTCTAACCGTGCCATCGCGCCCTTGCCCTCGGCCGCGAAATGGTTGGTGATCAGCACATGGCCACCGGGACGGCAGACCCGCGCCATTTCCGAAAGGACATGTTCAGGTTCCGGCACCACCGACATGATATGCATGGCGCAGACCGTGTCGAAACTGGCATCCGGGAAATCCAGTTCGCGCGCATCCATCTGCCGCAGGCTGCGCACCTGGGTCAGATGCTGTTCGGCTACTTTCGACCGCGCCTTGGCCAGCATGGCCTCAGAGAAATCCACCCCCGTCACCGCCAGATGTGACGCATAGAACGGCAGGGCCAGGCCGGTGCCCACGCCCACCTCCAGCACCTCGCCACCGACGGCATTGGCAAAGCCGGTGGCCCGGCGGCGCCCGGCATTGGTCACTGCACCGAAAGTCCGGTCATAGACCGGCGCCCAGCGGGCATAGGATTTTGCGATGGCCTCAAGCTCCATCCGTGGGCTCCTCCAGCGGTTCGGGGTCAGAGGGGCGGCGGAACAGGCTGAACACCACCACTCCGATATAAACGAGATCCAGAGCCACCAGCGTGGCCCAGGGATAGGCCAGCAAGGCGGCCAGCAGACCGGCGAAGCCAACGACGACATAGCGCACATATTGCGCCTCGAAGGTGACTTTCTTGAACGAGGGCGTGCGGAAGCGACCGATCATCGCCGCGCCGACCAGCGCCATGTAGCAGGCGACGACCCCGCCGGGCAGGCTTTCGCCACTGCCGCCGAAGGAAAAGGCCGCGAACATCGGCAGGAAGGCCAGCATGGCTCCGGCGGGCGAAGGCACGCCCTGAAAGCCCGATTTCTCGGCCACCTTGTCGATGGCGCGATTGCCCAGATTGAAGCGCGCCAGCCGCAGGAGACACGAAACCACATAGATCAGCACCGCGATCCAGCCGGCCGCCTTCACATCCTGCAAGGCCCAGAGCCAGAGGATCAGCCCCGGCGCCACACCGAAATTCACGAAATCACACAGGCTGTCCAGTTCGGCGCCGATCTGGCTTTCACTGCGCAGCAGTCGGGCAATGCGCCCGTCCAGACCATCCAGAACCGCCGCCAGCAGGATCAGCAGCAACGCAGTGCGATACCAGCCTTCGATAGCGAAGCGGATCGCCGTCACGCCCGCACACAGCGCGCCGACGGTCAACATGTTGGGCAAAAGCCCGGCGATGGACAGGCGGCGCGGTGTGGCCATGGCTTACACCATCTTTGCCAGGCGCTGCGGCAGGTCGCGGCCCAGTTCCGCGATCACCGTCTCGCCCGCGACGCAGGTCTGGCCCAGCGCCACCAGCGGCGCCACGCCCTCCGGCAGGTAGGTATCAACCCGGCTGCCGAAGCGGATCAGCCCGAAACGCTCGCCGGTCTTGAGGCCCTGCCCCTCGCTGACGAAGGGCACGATGCGGCGCGCGACCAGCCCGGCGATCTGCACCACCGCGATGCGACGGCCATCCGCCAGTTCAAAGCACAGCGAATTGCGCTCGTTATCCTCGCTGGCCTTGTCGAGCGAGGCATTGAGGAATTTGCCGGGGCGGTAGGCCATCTTCACCACCCGTCCGGCAACCGGCGCACGGTTCACATGGCAGTTGAACACCGACATGAAGACCGAGACACGCAGCATCGGCGTATCCCCCATGCCCAGTTCCGGCGGCGGAACGGCGTGTTCAATCAGCGAGACCATGCCGTCGGCAGGCGAAACCATCAGCCCCTCCCCCTGCGGCACGGCGCGTTTGGGATCGCGGAAGAAGTAATAGCACCAGACAGTCAGGCCCGTGCCGATCCAGCCCAGCGGTTCCCAGTTCCAGAACAGCACCAGAGTCACCACGGCGAAGGCCGCGACGAACTTGTAGCCCTCCGGGTGCATCGGCTTGAGGAAGGTCTTGAGCATTTCCGAGGGCATCGACATGGGTCCGGTCCTTGTTCGTTTGCGCCCTAGGTAATGACACGCGCCCCCGCACGCAACGCCCAGCCGCAGCGGGCCCCGCGTCCTGCGGCATCAGAGTCGTATTGCGACGCTTTGAACGGGAAAAGCGACGCGATGTAAAGCCCCCGCATCGCTGCCCTGCCGACTTAGGCGCTGCACCGCCGCATCACGCTACCGCCGGGACAGTTGCACAAGGGCCCCGATCACTCCGGCAAGGCCAAGAGCACAGAAAAGATATTGCAGCGTCCGCAACGCGGGACTCGCACCGTCGGAACCGAAGAGGATCATCGCGCCGGAAATGGCCACGGCTGCCATGCCGATCACCAGCGTCTGTTTCGGATTGTTCATGATAATAAAAATCCTGGAAAAAGGCGCACCCACCAGCGCCTTCAGGATCGTGCCATCAGCCCGTGATTTGGTCCAGCGGGTTTAATGCATTCTGGATGCGGGAAATTCCCGAAATCAGCGGGAATGAAGCAGAGTAGCGCCCAGGCCACAGCGGATCGGACCGCAGCGGTTGAAGGGGCGGCCCGAGGGTCGCCCGACAGAAGTTCACGCGTCGATCAGCATGCCCTTGCCACGGGCCAGATCCTTCATGCGCGACTGAAGCTTCTCGAAGGCGCGCACCTCGATCTGACGGATGCGCTCGCGGCTGACGCCGTAGCTTTCCGACAGATCCTCCAGCGTCACCGGCTCGTCGGTCAGGCGGCGCTGCACGAGGATGTCCTTTTCACGGTCGTTCAGCACAGCCATGGCCTGCGCCAGCAGCTCGCGCCGGGCGTCCAGTTCGTCACGTTCCTCATAGGCGCCGGCCTGATCGCTGTCTTCATCCTCCAGCCAGTCCTGCCACTGCGTCGTTCCATCGCCGTCCGACCCGACCGTCGCATTGAGCGAGGCATCCGAGCCCGAAAGGCGGCGGTTCATCGCGATGACCTCTTCCTCGGTCACCGACAGATCCTTGGCGATCTGCGCCACGTTTTCGGGGCGCAGATCCCCCTCCTCCAGCGCACCAAGCTTGGCCTTGGCCTTGCGCAGATTGAAGAACAGCTTCTTCTGCGCCGAGGTGGTGCCCAGTTTCACAAGGCTCCACGACCGCAGGATGTATTCCTGGATGGCCGCGCGAATCCACCACATCGCATAGGTGGCAAGGCGGAAGCCCTTTTCGGGATCGAAGCGCTTCACCGCCTGCATCAGGCCCACATTCGCCTCGGAAATCACTTCTGCCTGCGGCAGGCCATAGCCGCGATAACCCATGGCAATCTTGGCGGCGAGCCGCAGGTGGCTGGTCACCAGCCTGTGCGCCGCCGTCGAATCCTGACGGTCGACCCAGGCCTTCGCCAGCATGTATTCCTCTTCGGGTTCCAGCAGCGGAAACTTGCGGATTTCCTGAAGATAGCGGTTCAGCCCCTGTTCGGGGCTGGGTGCGGGAAGGTTGGTATAGGTGCTCATCGTCTGACCCCCTTGGCCCCTGCGGAATGTCATCCCCCGCACGGGGCAGCAAAATCTAGGCGGCATGCGGTGCTGTCGCAAGGCAATGCCATACTTTTTACGTCAGATGTTCATGTTCCGTCGTGATTTCGAGCTTTGTGTCAGCTCTTCACACAACTGTGTCGTGCGCGACAGGTTTCGTGATTGCGCTAACGATCAGCGCCGCCGCAGGCGGATCACCACATCGACACGCGCGATCTCGGCCCCTTCCGGTGCATCGGGCAGTCGGGTGATCTCAAGCTGATCGGCGGGCGCATCGGTCAGCCGGCCGTCGTCTTCCCAATAGAAATGCGGGTGATCGTCCATGCGGGTATCGAAATAGCTTTTCGAACCATCGACCACGACTTCCTGCATGATCCCGGCCTCGCAGAAGGCCCGCAGGGTGTTATAGACGGTGGCGAGGCTGACCTTCTCCTCGCCCGACATCGAGGCGGCAAACAGGCTTTCGGCGGTGACATGGCGATCCGCGCCATCCCCCACCAGAAGCGAGGCCAGCGCCAGCCGCTGCCGCGTCGGCCGCAAGCCCCCCTGCGCAAGCCAGCCGGTTGCGCGCGCCATCACCATATCGTCTGCGGTCTCGGTCATCTTGCCTTCCGGTCCAATGATCCTTGCAGTCTAAGCCCGCCGGGCGGGGATTTCAAACCCATTCCCCGTCCTGCGCCCCCGACCGTCACTTTTGCAACAATGCCTGTGGGAGATAGGTGCCAAGCGGCCGCCAGACAAGCAGCGTCAGGATCAGCGTGCCGGCGGCGGCCAGCCAGAGCGACGCCTCCAGCGCGGCGATGCGGCCCAGCGGTGCTTCGGCAAGGCCGATGACAAGCCCGGCCAACGCCGAGCCGACCGGCATCATGCCCCAAGCCATCAGGCGATAAAGGCTGTTCACCCTCCCCCGGATCGCATCCGGCACCAACCGCTGCCGGGTCGAGACCGAGACGATGTTCCAGGTCAGGCCCCAGAACCACGCCATTCCCAGCGCCAGCCCCACGGTCACCGGGCCGGGGGCTACCGCCATGGCGGCAAAGCAGGGTGCGCCGGAAAACAGCGCGACCCGCATCAGCCGCACCGCCCCCATGGCGCGGACCACCCGGTCCCCGATCAGGCCAGAAACGATCCCCCCGACCGCCGCCGCTGCCAGCACAAGCCCGTATTGCCCGGCAGGCAGACCCAGCTTCTCCTGCGCCAGCAGCACAAGTGCGAACATCACCATGCTGTCGAACATGTTCCAGAACCCGGTCGCCACCGCGAGCATCCGCAGCAGCGGCGAGCCGCGCAGGAAAACCCAGCCCTCGGCCAGTTCGCGCCGCCAGTTGCGCTCCGCTGCCGCGCGCGGGGATGCAGGGCCTCCGGCGATCCCCGCGATGATCAGCCCCGCCAGAGCGTAAGCCAGCGCATTACCCGCGAAAGGCAGGGCCAGCATCAGCCCCAGCGCCGCCGCCCCCAGCGCCGGGCCGACCAGTGCATTGCCGACGCTCTCAACCAGCCAGAGCCGGGCATTGGCGCGTTCCAGCCCCTCCGAGGGGACAAGGGCGGGCAGATAGGATTGTGCGGCATTGTCGCGAAACACCTCGGCCACGCCGACGATCAGCGCCGACAGGCACAGCGCGCCAAACAGCGGCAGCGAGGTCACACCGCTGTCCGGGGCGGGCGGCAGCGGGGCGGCCAGCCAGAGGGCAATCGCAGCGGCCCCAAAACCCGCCGCGCGCAGGCCATCCATCGCCACGATCAGCCTGCGCCGGTCCATCCGGTCCGCGACGATCCCGGCAGGCAACGCGAACAGCGCCCAGGGCAACCGCAAGGCCACCGGAACAAGCGCGATCAGCGCCGCATCCCGTGTCAGCAGCGTGGCGACCCACAGCCAGGCCACCGTCGCCACCCCATCCGCAAGGTTGGCCAGCCCGGAAGCCGCCAGAAACATCCGATAACTGCGCATTTCCCGCACCCGCACCACAAACCGCTTGCCCGGCCGCGGCGATCCCGGCGGAACCCACGCAGGCAGGGTCCGCCACCCTTGCCACGGCAGAGACCGGGGTGATAGAGGGGTCCAAGGATAAAAGGAGAAAAGGGCCAGATGGCGGCATTTCCGACGAGCTTCACCAAGGACGATCTGCTGAAATGCGCACGGGGCGAGTTGTTCGGACCGGGCAATGCGCAGCTTCCGGCGCCGCCCATGCTGATGATGGATCGCATCACCGACATCTCGGAAGATCGCGGCGAACACGGCAAGGGCCATGTTGTTGCCGAATTCGACATCACGCCCGACCTATGGTTCTTCGAATGCCACTTCCCCGGCAACCCGATCATGCCCGGCTGCCTTGGCCTTGACGGCCTCTGGCAGCTCACCGGCTTCAACCTCGGCTGGCGCGGCTGGCAGGGGCGCGGCTATGCGCTGGGTGTGGGCGAGGTGAAGCTCACCGGCATGGTGCGGCCCGACCGCAAGCTGTTGACCTACAAGGTCGATTTCACCAAGGCGATCCAGACCCGCCGCCTGACCATGGGCGTGGCCAACGGCATCGTCGAAGCCGATGGCGAGGTCATCTATCAGGTCACCGACATGAAAGTCGCGCTCAGCGCAAACTGAACATCTGTCAGATCGCGCGTGTTGTGCCGGGCCTGAAGCAAAGGCCCGGCATTTTAGTTCCGAAGCCGCATCCTGACATGCGTCAGGTCAGGGCTTTGGGCAGGTCAGAGCGCGGTCCGCGCACGCCCCGGCCACCCCCGGTACGATGCCCGCATCCGTGCGTAATATCGGCAGGGCGCTCCTGCAACAGGCCCTGCCCCGCCCCCGGAAGCCCCCTTCCCGCTTGCCCCTTCCGGCCCGCTGCCCTAAACAGGCTTGAGATTTTGAGGGAGGCCCCATGCGTCGCGTCGTCATCACCGGGATCGGAATCGTCTCGCCGATCGGCAACAATGCCGCCGAGGTGGAAGCCAGCCTGCGCGCCGGGAAATCCGGCATCGTCTTTGCGCCGGAATATGCCGAGCACGGGTTCCGCAGCCAGGTTCATGGCATGCCGCAGATCGTGCTGGAAGACCATATCGACAAACGCGACCTGCGCTTCATGGGGCCGGGTGCAGCCTATAACTTCCTCGCCATGCAGCAGGCCATCGCGGATAGCGGGCTGGAGGCGGGCGACGTGTCGAACGAGCGCACCGGGATCATCGTGGGCTCCGGCGGGCCCTCGACCTCCAACTTCTTCCAGGCGCATCAGATCGTGATCGAGAAGGGCGCGCCCAAGCGCATGGGCCCCTTCATGGTCACGCGCTGCATGTCCTCGACCAACTCGGCTTGCCTCGCCACGCCGTTCAAGATCAAGGGTGTGAACTATTCGATCACCTCGGCCTGCTCGACCTCGGCGCATTGCATCGGCAATGGCACCGAACTGATCCAGATGGGCAAGCAGGACATCGTGTTCGCCGGTGGCGGCGAGGAACTTGACTGGACGCTGAGCTGCCTGTTCGACGCCATGGGCGCCATGTCGTCGAAATACAATGACAGCCCCGCCACCGCGAGCCGCGCCTTTGATGCCACCCGTGACGGTTTCGTCATTGCGGGCGGCGGCGGCGTCGTGGTGCTGGAAGAGCTGAACCACGCTCTTGCGCGTGGCGCGAAGATTTATGCCGAAGTTACCGGCTATGGTGCCACTTCCGACGGTCACGACATGGTGGCGCCCTCGGGCGAAGGTGGCGAACGCTCGATGCGCCTCGCGGTCGCCACGCTGCCGGAAGGCCGCAAGGTCGACTATATCAACGCCCACGGCACCTCGACCCCGGCGGGCGACGTGACCGAGGTGAAGGCGATCCGCCGCGTCTTTGGCGAAGGCAATGTGCCGCCGATCTCGTCGACCAAATCTCTGACCGGGCACAGCCTCGGCGCGACCGGCGTGCATGAGGCGATCTATTCGCTGCTGATGCTGGACGGCAATTTCATCGCGGCCTCGGCCAATGTCACCCAGCTTGACCCCGAACTGAAGCCCGAGGAAATCGCCACCACCTACCGCGAAGGGGTGGAACTGGATTCCGTGTTGTCCAACAGCTTCGGCTTCGGCGGCACCAATGCCACGCTGGTCATGAGCAAATATCGGGGCTGAATGCCCCCGTTTCAGGGAGAGCCGGCATGGCGGAACTGATGAAAGGCAAACGCGGCCTCGTTATGGGTGTCGCGAACGAACGCTCTATTGCCTGGGGCATCGCGAAGGCGCTGGCCGATGAAGGCGCAGAACTGGCGTTTTCGTATCAGGGTGAAGCCTTCGGCAAGCGGGTCGAACCGCTGGCTGCCTCGGTCGGCAGCGATTTCCTTGTGGATGTCGATGTGACCGACGATGAAAGTCTGGAGGCCTGTTTCGGCGCGCTGAAGGATCGCTGGGGCACGATGGATTTCCTCGTCCATGCCATCGCCTTCTCCGACAAGAACGAGCTGACGGGCCGGTTCATCAATACCAGCCGCGGCAATTTCAAGCATTCGCTTGATATTTCGTGCTTCTCCTTCATCGACGTCAGCCGGCGCGCGGCTGAAATGATGCCGGATGGCGGCAGCCTGATCACCCTGACCTTCCAGGGGTCGAACCGCGTCACGCCGAATTATAACGTGATGGGCGTGGCCAAGGCCGCGCTGGAAAGCGCCACGCGCTATCTGGCGAATGACCTTGGTCCGCAGAAGATCCGCGTCAATGCCATTTCGCCCGGCCCGATGAAGACGCTGGCGGGTGCGGCCATCGGGGGCGCCCGCGCGACCTACCGGCACACCGAACAGAACGCGCCGCTGCGGTCGAATGCGACGCTGGAGGCGGTGGGCGGCACGGCGGTCTGGCTGTGTTCGGATTACGGCGCCTTCACCACGGGCGAGGTGGTGCGGGTCGATGGCGGCTTCCACGTTCTCGGCATGCCGCAGGCCGACAATCTCTGACGCGAAAGCAGGGCCATCCGGCATGGTCCTGCGTAAGACTTCTGCGGCCCGTAAGGCGCGGAAAATCATCATATTTTAGGAAAACTGGAGCGGGTAGCGGGAATCGAACCCGCCCCATCAGCTTGGAAGGCTGAGGCGCTACCACTACACCATACCCGCCGCTCTGCTGACCGATTAACACCGGCACGGGGCGCTTCGCAACCCCGAAAACCGCAGCTTACTTCAGCTTCGCTTCCAGCGCCGCGATCCGGGCAGAAAGCGCCTCGTTTTCCTCGCGGGCTTTCTGGGCCATGGCGCGCACGGCGTCAAATTCCTCGCGGCTGACGAAATCACGGTCGGCCATCCAGCGATCCATCAGGCTTTTCATCGCCGTCTCCGCCTCGGTCTTCGCACCCTGAGCCACGCCCATGGCGTTGGTCATCAGCTGCGACATGTCGTCCAGAAACTTGCTGCGCGTCTGCATCGGGCTACTCCTGTTCTTCGGCCCTATATGCGGCCTGTCGCCCGGCGCATCAAGGGCCGGGGCGGGCGCGGTTGACAATGCCGCAGCCCCGCAACACAAGCGAAAGGCCCCGCCTGCGCCGGGGTCACGGAGGCCGGTATGAGCTACATTCCATTCCCCGACCTGTCACCCGAGGTATTCTCGGTCGATCTGTTCGGGGTCACCTTCGCGCTGCGCTGGTACGCGCTGGCCTATATCGCCGGTCTGCTGATCGGCTGGCGGCTTGTGACACGGGCGCTGGCCACGCCGCGTTTCTGGCCCGTCTCCCCGCCGATGACCGCAGAGCAGCTGGACCGCCTGCTGACCTGGATCATCCTTGGCGTCGTGCTGGGCGGGCGGCTGGGTTATGTGCTGTTCTACCAGCCGGGTTTCTACCTCCAGTATCCCGCGCAGATCCTGCGGGTCTGGGAAGGCGGCATGTCCTTCCACGGCGGATTTCTGGGCGTCATCGTCGCTGCGGCACTGTTCTGCCGGCGCGAAGGCATCCCGATGTTGCCCACCGCTGATCTGCTGGCGCTGGCCACCCCGCCGGGCTTGCTGCTCGGGCGACTGGCGAATTTCGTCAACGCCGAGCTTTGGGGCCGCCCGACCACCCTGCCCTGGGGCGTGGCCTTTCCCGGTGAGGCCGCACAATCCTGCGCCACGCTGGAGATGCCCTGTGTCCGCCACCCCAGCCAGCTTTACGAAGCAGGGATGGAGGGTCTGATCCTCGGCGCGCTGCTGCTGTGGCTGGCATTCCGCGCCGCCAGCGCGTTCCGCCGCCCCGGCCTGATCGCAGGCACCTTCATTGCGGGCTATGGTCTTGCACGTTTTCTGGTGGAATTCGTCCGCCAGCCCGATGCGCAATTCATCACCGCTGACAATCCTCTGGGTCTTTACCTCCATCTGGGGGGTTACGGTCTGACGGCCGGTCAGTTGCTTTCGCTGCCCATGATCCTCGCCGGAGCTTACTTTATCGTTAAAGCCCGCCGGTCCGCCGATGACCCCGCTTGAGCCGATCCTGCGCGCCCGCATCGCTGCGACCGGGCCAATGACGCTTGCCGATTACATGGCCGAATGCCTGCTGCACCCCGAGCACGGCTATTACACCACGCACGAGCCCTTCGGGCAGGCGGGGGATTTCATCACGGCGCCAGAGATCAGCCAGATGTTCGGCGAATTGCTGGGCCTGTGCCTCGCCCAAAGCTGGCTGGACCTGGGCGCACCCAGCCCCTTCACACTGGCCGAGCTTGGGCCTGGCAGAGGCACGCTGATGGCCGATGTGCTGCGCGCCACCGCACGGGTGCCGGGCTTTCATGCGGCGGCACAGGTCACACTGGTCGAGGCCTCACCCGCTCTGCGCGCGCGCCAGCGTGTCACGCTGGGCGCGCATCCGGTCACATGGCTGGACAGCGCCGCCGATCTGCCGGAGACGCCGCTGTTCCTGCTGGCCAACGAATTCTTCGATGCGCTGCCGATCCGCCAGTTCACCCGCGCAACAGGTGGCTGGGAGGAAACCGTGGTCACCCTGCGCGACGGGCGGCTGGCGCTGGCGCGCGGCCCTGCCCTGCCGATTGCGGCGCTGGATCACCGTCTGGCCGACACAGCACCCGGCGAGGTGGTGGAGATTTGCCCCGCCGCCATCCCGGTGATGTCAATGCTTGGTGAGCGTATCACGCGGCATGGCGGCGTGGCGCTGATCCTTGACTATGGCGACTGGCACTCGCGAGGCGACACGTTTCAGGCGCTGCGCAACCATGCTTTCACCGATCCGCTGGCCGATCCGGGTGCCGCAGACCTGACCGCCCATGTCGATTTCGCGGCGCTGGCGCAGGCCACAGCCTGCCCCGCCGCCTATACCACGCAAGGCGCGCTGCTTGTGGCGCTCGGGATCGAGGCACGCGCGGCCACGCTGGCGCAAAGGCTGGACGGCACGGCGCTTCAGGCCCATATCGCCGCAACTCGGCGCTTGACCCACCCCGAAGAAATGGGAACGCTGTTCAAGGCGCTGGCCCTGCACCGCCCCGGCACCGCGCCGCCGCCGGGCTTTCCGCCGCAATCGCCCCGAGACATGCCATGATCGAGATCATCACCTCCCCGACCCTCGCCCCCATCCGGCACGGCTTTTTCACCCGCAAAGGCGGAGCTTCCTCCGGTATCTTCGCAGGCCTGAACTGCGGCAACGGCTCCTCTGATCTGGCCGAGGCGGTTGCGATCAACCGCTGCCGCGTGGCGCAGGCCATGGGCGCCGAACCCGAGGCGCTGGTCAGTGTCCATCAGGTGCATTCGCCGGATGTGATCACGGTCACCGGCCCCCATGAGGGGCCGCTGCCACGCGCCGATGCAATGGTGACCCGCCAGCCGGGGCTGGTGCTGGGCGTGCTGACCGCCGATTGCCAGCCGGTGCTGTTCGCCGACCCGGAGGCGCAGGTCATCGGGGCGGCCCATGCGGGCTGGCGTGGCACGAAAGACGGCGTGCTGGAGGCGACGCTGGACGCGATGGAGGCCCTGGGAGCGAGCCGCACACGCATCCGCGCCGTAATCGGCCCGACCATCAGCCAGGCGACCTATGAGGTTGGCCCCGAATTCGTCGAAAGCTTCATCGACGATGATCGCGACACCGCCCGTTTCTTCGCCAATGGCAAGGGCGACCGCGCCCTGTTCGATCTGCCGGGCTATGCGCTGTGGCGCCTGCGCGCGGCGGGCGTGGGCGAGGCCGAATGGACACGACACTGTACCTACAGCGACGCCGAGCGATTCTACTCCTACCGCCGCACGACCCACCGCGGCGAGGCAGATTACGGGCGGCTGATCTCCTGTATCCGGTTGTGATTGCGGCAGAACGGCCCGCGATTTGCCGCAATTTGTGAAACAGTCGGTATTGGCTGTTTCCGGGATGCGGAAAATAACGAATTTCCCCACAATCTCTCCGCTGGCCCCGCGCGGCCAATCAGAGAAAATGCCACAATCCTCCCGCAAGCCCGCCGCAAATTTCCGGCATCTTCGCAGCATCAAAGGCCCACAGGTTCGGGCACATGCAGGATGCAGGAGCTGCACATGAAGAAAGAACGTCGCTGGCTGAAATCGGTGATCGCCGCTTCGGAAACCGCGCAACCCGCGATGCCGTGGCAGCGCGGCGCCCGTCGCAAACCCGCCGCGGTGAAAGCGACCACCCCGGCCCAGCGGGCTCAGGCCGCGCGCTGAACCACGCGTTCCGGCCGTAAATCCCTTCAGATCGAAAAGGCCGCGCCCTGACGGGGGCGGCCTTTCGTTTTGGGTGATTCGGGCGGGATATCCGCTTCAAGGGGAAAGATCTGCCCGATGCCTCCCCGTTTGCGGCAAGATTGCGAAACAATCCTATGCGACCCTTCACAACCTTTGCCAGCACCGCCACAAAAGCGCTGGAACTTTGACAAGACGCCAGAATTCAGCCACCTTTGCCTTAGTCCTCGAGAACGGATGGTGGCGGGTAAGTCCTTGCCCCAATTTGGCTCCCAGCCATCCGCAACAGGTTGTGTAGCTCAGTACGGGCGGCCCCGCTGCGAACCTCTGCGCAGCATCAGGGGCCGCCTGAGTGTTTCAGCTGCCACCTGTCGGCTGGAACATCCGGCCAATCCTCAAAGTGCGGTCGGATGCTCCGGTTGGGGCGACCAAGGCCTCCCCCCGGAACAACATATGCCCCGGCTTCAGGCGCTCTTGCTCAGCCGTGCTTCCAGAACGTCGAACGGCAGGCCCGGCTCGTCCTTCGCACAGCGGATGACAAGGCTGGTCTTCACGCTGGCCACATTGTCAGCGGCGGTCAGTTCGGCCGTCAGGAAACTCTGAAACGTCGACAGATCCGGTGCGACGCATTTCAGGATGAAGTCGATCTCGCCGTTCAGCATGTGGCATTCACGCACGAGCGGCCAGGCACGACAGCGCGCCTCGAAGGCGCTCAGATCCGCCTCGGCCTGGCTTTGCAGCCGCACCATGGCAAAAACCTGCACCTCGAACCCCAGTTCGCGCGCATCCACATCGGCATGATAGCCCTTGATGTAGCCCGATTCCTCCAGCGTCCGCACCCGGCGCAGACAGGGCGGCGCCGATATGCCCACGCGCTTGGCCAACTCGACATTGGTCATCCGCCCGTCGGCCTGAAGTTCGGCCAGAATGTGACGGTCGATTGGGTCCAGTTTGGAGCCGGCCATGTACAGATATCCTTGCTGCGCGGGCCATCGTGGCATGTGGTCCGACGTTTTGCGCGGACATTAGGATTTTGCAGCCTCAGACGCAATATTATTTCGCCACATCACTGAAATTCGATCCACGCCTCTGGCCCTGCGGGTTTGCCACCCCGGCATGGCGCACTTATATGGGGGGAACGCTTTCAACGAGGTTTCCATGAGCGACTCCCGGCATACCCGCCTCCTCATCATCGGTTCCGGCCCGGCAGGATATACCGCCGCCGTTTATGCCGCGCGCGCCATGCTGGAGCCGGTTCTGGTCCAGGGCCTTCAGCCAGGCGGACAACTCACCATCACCACCGAGGTCGAGAACTGGCCCGGCGATACCGAGGTCCAGGGCCCCGATCTGATGGTCCGCATGGAATCCCACGCCCGCGCCATGGGGGCCGACATCGTCAGCGACTATATCGCGACGCTTGACCTGTCCAAACGCCCCTTCGTGGCCCATGCCGACAGCGGCACCACCTTCACCGCCGATGCGGTGGTCCTGGCGACCGGCGCGCAGGCCAAATGGCTGGGCCTGCCCAGCGAGGAGAAATTCAAGGGCTTCGGCGTCTCGGCCTGTGCCACCTGCGACGGCTTCTTCTATCGCGGGAAAGAGGTCGTGGTGATCGGTGGCGGCAACACCGCTGTGGAAGAGGCGCTGTTCCTGACCAATTTCGCCAGCAAGGTAACGCTGATCCACCGGCGCGACTCCCTGCGGGCCGAAAAGATCCTGCAAGACCGCCTGTTCAAGAACCCCAAGGTCGAACTCCTGTGGCATCACGAGGTGACCGAGGTTCTGGGCACCGAAGCGCCGCTGGGCGTCACTGCCGTCCGTGCGCGCAATGTGCAGACGGGTGAAACCACCGATGTGCCCTGCGCAGGCTTCTTCGTCGCCATCGGGCACGCCCCGGCTTCGGAACTCGTCAAGGATCAGCTGGAGCTGCACAACGGCGGCTATGTGAAGGTCGAACCCGGCTCGACCCGCACCTCGATCCCCGGTGTCTTCGCGGCGGGCGACCTGACCGATCACGTTTATCGCCAGGCCGTCACCAGCGCAGGCATGGGCTGCATGGCCGCGCTGGACGCCGAACGCTGGCTTGCGGGACACTGAAACGACACAGGGGCGGCCCGGTCGCCGCCCCTTCCCGTCTTCCTGTTTTGCTTCTTGCAAAAATACTCAACTCCGCCGCGCCCCATCCGGCACCGGCGCCAGGTCTTGCGCACAGCGGTCAATGCGCGCTGACGGGGGCCAGATCGTTCTGCCGCGCCAGGGCAAAAGCCAGTGCCCGGTCACGCACAAGGGCCAGTCTTTCGCCATCCGGGCGATGGACCGCATAGAGGGTCTCAATCCCTCCTGCCTGATTGCGGATTTCCTCTGGCAGTTCCGCCACGGCAACCGGACGCACATAGACGATGCGATCTGCGGTTTCCGGGAAAAGATCAACTTTCACATCCATGACCCGTCTCCTTCACTTCGCCTCGATCCGCTTCACCGGCGCCTCGGCGGCGCTGCGGGAGGTGCGGATCGGGATGGTTTGCACGACCGCCTCGGGCACGACACGGCGCAGATCGACATGCAGCAGGCCGTGTTCCATATGGGCGCCCGAAACTTCAACCCCATCTGCCAGCACGAAGCTGCGCTGGAAGGCCCGGCTAGCGATGCCCCGGTGCAGGAACACGCGGTCCCCCTCATCCTCGGCCTGGCGTCCGCGAATGACGAGCTGGCGGTCCTCGACGGTAATGGCGAGCTCATCCTCGCGGAAACCGGCAACGGCCAGCGTGATGCGATAGGCGTTTTCCGACACCGCCTCGATATTGAACGGCGGATAGCCCTCGCCCGACCCCTTGGCGGTGCGTTCGACCAGCCGTTCAAGCTGTTCGAAGCCCAGAAGATAGGGATGCGATCCGAAACTGATCTTGGTCATCGACTTGCCCTTGAATGAAGCGACATATCGTGCCGGCCCCTGTCAGGCATCCGGCCCTGTCCTGAATATGGGGCGCCACCGCCCCCGGCGCAAGCCCGCGCGCCCGGATCGGTCCCCGCAGTTTTCTTCCCCTCGAGCAGGAAAAAGACTATACTTCTCAAACCCGAAGCCCACGACTCAAACCAGAGCGACGCCAGGATTGCCATGAACGCCTCGATGGAACTCAACCTCGACGAGATGCTGCGCATCAAGCTTGAGGTGCTGCGGCGTGAGCACCGCGATCTTGATGAGGCGATTGCCGCGCTGGAGGCGACGGGCCGCCCCGATCAGCTGACCCTGCGGCGGCTGAAGAAGCAGAAACTGGCGCTGAAGGATCAGATCGTGAAGATCGAGGATCAGCTGATCCCCGACATCATCGCCTGAGCCCGGCTTCGGTGCTTGCCCCTTGGCACGCCGCACGCTAAAGCCCCTGCAAACCAAGGGGGAAGCTGATGGCGACCGAAGTCGGAATCATCATGGGCAGCCAGTCCGACTGGCCGACGATGCGCGAGGCAGCGGCGATTCTGGACGAGCTGGGCATCCCTTATGAGGCAAAGATCGTCTCGGCCCATCGCACCCCCGACCGGCTTTGGAGCTATGGCAAGACCGCCGCAGAGCGCGGGCTGAAGGTCATCATCGCGGGCGCCGGTGGCGCGGCGCATCTGCCGGGCATGATGGCGTCGAAAACCCGCGTGCCGGTGATCGGCGTGCCCGTGCAGACCCGCGCGCTTTCGGGCGTGGACAGCCTTTATTCCATCGTCCAGATGCCCAGGGGCTTTCCGGTGGCGACCATGGCGATCGGCGCGGCCGGGGCGGCCAATGCCGGGCTGATGGCAGCGGGCATCCTCGCGCTGAACGACCCGGCACTGGCCGCGCGACTGGACGCGTGGCGCGACGCGCTTTCGGCCTCCATTCCCGACGAACCCGCCGACGAATAACCCCGTCCGGGGGCCGCGCCTCGGGTTGTCAGGGGCAGGTGACCGCATGACCTCTCCCCTTCCGCAAGGCGCCACCATCGGCATTCTGGGCGGTGGCCAGCTTGGCCGGATGCTTTCCGTAGCGGCAGCGCGACTGGGGTTCCGCAGCCATGTGTTCGAACCCGCCGCCAATCCGCCCGCCGCCCATGTGGCGGACCGGGTGACGACGGCGGGCTATGACGACGCAGCGGCGCTGGCGGCCTTTGCGGCCTCCGTCGATGTCATCACCTATGAATTCGAGAACATCCCCACCGCCGCGCTGGATCTGCTGGAGGCGGCGAAACCGATCCGCCCGAACCGCCGGGCGCTGGCCGTCAGCCAGGACCGGATTGCGGAAAAGGATTTTCTGACCGGCCTCGGCCTCAGCGTCGCGCCCTATGGGGCGGTGGACAGCCTGGATGATCTGCACGCCGCGCTGGGGCGGATCGGCGCACCGGCAATCCTTAAGACCACGCGGCTGGGCTATGACGGCAAGGGCCAGGCGCGGCTCCGCACGGCGGAGGATGCCGAGGAGGCCTTTGCCGCCATGGGCGGCGCTGCGGCGGTGCTGGAGGGGTTCGTCAACTTCAGCCACGAGGTTTCGGTGATTGCCGCGCGCGGCATCGACGGGGCGGTGGCCTGCTATGATCCGGGCGAGAATGTCCATCGCGACGGCATCCTGCACACCACGACCGTGCCCGCCCGGCTGAGTGCCGCGCAGCGCGCCGACGCGGTGCTGATCGCGGCCCGTATCCTCAACGCACTGGACTATGTCGGCGTGATGGGGGTGGAGCTGTTCGTGACACCGCAGGGCCTGCTGGTGAACGAGATCGCACCGCGGGTCCATAACTCGGGCCACTGGACGCAGAATGGCTGCGCGGTCGACCAGTTCGAGCAGCATATCCGCGCAGTGGCTGGCTGGCCGCTGGGCGATGGCAACCGCTACGCCGATGTGGTGATGGAGAACCTGATCGGCGATGACGTGCTGCGGGTGCCGCAGATCGCGGGGGAACGCAACGCGGCGCTGCATCTCTATGGCAAGGCCGAGGCACGGCCGGGCCGCAAGATGGGCCATGTGAACCGGATCAAGGGCTAAGCAGCGCCGGTCTCAGGGGCATCGAGCCCCCTCGCCCGGCATTGCCATGGCCTGCGGTGAACGCGTGCCTGCGCCCGGCACCGGAATGGCGGCACCGGCGGCTTGAGTATTTGGCCAAGAAGCAAAAGCCTCAGCGGCGTGGCAGGGTGGCGAGAGCGACGCCCGCCATTACGATGGCCGAGGCCGCCAGTGCAGGGAGGCCCGGAACCTCGGCCAGAAGTGCGACGCCTCCCAGCAGCGCGATCACGGGAACCGCCATCTGCGCCACCGCCGCGCGTCCTGCGCCAAGTTGGGGCACCAGCGCGTACCAGAGGGCATAGCCGAGGCCGGAGGTGACCGCGCCTGAAACAAGTGCCAACAGCCAGCCCTGCGCATTCGGCAGCGTGGCGCCGGGCCAGATCAACGGCAACGCGGCCAAAGGCAGGCACCAGATGAAATTCGCGGCGGTTGAGGCCAGCGGATCAGCCACGCGACGCCCGGCCAGCGAATAAATCCCCCACCCCAGCGCGGCAACGAGCATCAGGGCTGCGGCGCGGAAGGACGGCACCGCGCCAGCCGAGGGCAACATCAGCCAGACCAGCCCGGCAAAGGCCAGCGCGGCACCGAGGCTGCGCCTGGGCGGCACCTTCTCTCCTGACAGGAGCGCACCTGCGAACATGGTGATCTGCACGCCGCCGAACAGGATCAGCGCGCCGGTTCCCGCCGCAAGTTCCAGATAGGACAGCGAGAAGCCCAGCATATAAGCGGCCAGCGCCAGCACCGGCACCGGCACCGGGCGCAATGCGGGCAGCCGCTTGCCCCGCACCTGCACCAGCGCCAGAAGCGTCGCGGCCCCTGCCGCAACCCGGATCGCTGCGAAGGCCAAGGGATCAGCGCCGCCAGCGGCCAGTGCTGCCCGGTTCAGGAGTGAGTTCGCCGCGAAGGCGCAGAGTGTGAGCAGGGTCAACCAGAAGAGCCGCATGGCGCCACGCTACGCGCGCGGCGGCGCCGCCTGCAAGGGATGTTCGGCGCGGCAGCGGTCTTTCCTCCCGCAGCGAAGGGTGCGGCGCAGGCGGGACAGGCAGCGTTTCGGTGCCGGAATAGAAAAGGGCGCCCCCAAAGGGCGCCCTTCCCCGAACCGATGGTCCGGCAGATTACATCATGCCGTCCATGCCGCCCATGCCGCCCGGCATTGCCGGTGCCGACTTGTCGGCGGGCTTGTCAGCGATCATGGCTTCGGTGGTGATCAGCAGCGAGGCGACCGAAGCCGCATCTTCCAGCGCGGTGCGGGTCACTTTGGCCGGGTCGATCACGCCAAAGGTGAACATGTCACCATATTCTTCGGTCTGAGCGTTGAAGCCGAAGTTCTTGTCGCTCGATTCGCGGACCTTGCCAGCCACCACGGCGCCGTCGACACCGGCGTTTTCGGCGATCTGACGCAGCGGCGCTTCCAGAGCGCGCTTCACGATGGCGATACCGGCGTTCTGGTCGCTGTTCTGGCCGGTGAGGCCGTCCAGCGATTTGCCAGCCTGAACCAGCGCCACGCCACCGCCGACAACGATGCCTTCCTGAACGGCGGCACGGGTCGCGTTCAGCGCGTCATCCACGCGGTCCTTGCGCTCTTTCACTTCGACTTCGGTCGCACCGCCGACGCGGATCACCGCAACGCCGCCAGCCAGTTTGGCCACGCGCTCTTGCAGCTTCTCACGGTCGTAGTCCGAGGTGGTTTCCTCGATCTGGGTGCGGATCTGGGCCACGCGGGCTTCGATCTCGGACTTGTCACCGGCGCCATCAACGATGGTGGTGTTGTCCTTGCTGATCGAGACTTTCTTGGCGCGGCCGAGCATGTCGATGGTGACATTTTCGAGCTTCATGCCCAGATCGTCGGAGATCACCTGACCGCCGGTCAGGATGGCGATGTCTTGCAGCATGGCCTTGCGACGGTCGCCGAAGCCCGGCGCCTTCACGGCAGCGATTTTCAGACCGCCACGCAGCTTGTTCACGACGAGCGTGGCCAGAGCCTCGCCTTCCACGTCTTCAGCCACGATGATCAGCGGCTTTTGCGACTGGATCACCGCTTCCAGCAACGGGACCATCGGTTGCAGCGACGAGAGTTTCTTCTCGTGCAGCAGGATCAGTGCGTCTTCCAGTTCCGCGACCATCTTGTCGGGATTGGTGACGAAGTAGGGGGACAGGTAGCCGCGGTCGAACTGCATGCCTTCGACGACTTCGACTTCGGTGTCCATGCCCTTGTTTTCTTCGACGGTGATCACACCCTCGTTGCCGACCTTCTGCATCGCGTCAGCGATGAAGCGGCCGATCTGGGCTTCGCCGTTGGCCGAAATGGTGCCGACCTGAGCGACCTCGTCCGAGTCCTTCACCGGACGCGCGGCGCCCTTGATGGTCTCGACGACCTTGGTGGTGGCCATGTCGATGCCACGCTTCAGGTCCATCGGGTTCATGCCCGCGGCGACAGCCTTCAGGCCTTCCTTGATGATGGCCTGCGCCAGCACGGTCGCGGTGGTGGTGCCGTCGCCGGCCTCGTCATTGGTGCGCGAGGCGACTTCTTTCACCATCTGCGCGCCCATGTTCTCGAACTTGTCCTGAAGTTCGATTTCCTTGGCGACGGAAACGCCGTCCTTGGTGATGCGCGGGGCACCGAACGACTTTTCGATGACCACGTTGCGGCCTTTCGGGCCGAGGGTCACTTTCACGGCATCGGCGAGGATGTTCACGCCGCGCAGCATGCGGTCGCGGGCATCGGTATCGAACTTGACGTCCTTGGCAGCCATGTGCTTGCTCCAGTTGTCTTGAATTTCAGAAAATGGGGTCCGTCACCGGCCCCCGGATCAGGAAGACCGACCTCAGGCGATGACGCCGAGGATGTCGCTTTCCTTCATGATCAGAAGCTCTTCGCCTTCCAGCGTCACTTCGGTGCCCGACCATTTGCCGAACAGGATGCGGTCGCCCGCCTTCACCGTCATGGGGATCAGCTCGCCCGAATCCTTGCGGGCGCCTTCGCCGCAGGAGACGACTTCACCCTCTGCGGGCTTTTCCTTGGCGCTGTCGGGGATGATCAGACCGCCCTTGGTCTTTTCGTCGCTCTGGACGCGCTTGACCAGAACACGGTCATGAAGCGGTTTGAAAGCCATCTGGATACACTCCCTAGGTTCCAGTTAGAAATCCGGTTAGCACTCACCGTCAGCGAGTGCCAACGCCGCGAGAGTTAGGCATGGTCCGCCGGGCTGTCAACGCCTGCATCCGAAATTTTCGACGAAAAATTTTACCCCGCGCTGCCTTCCCGAGACCGGCCCCCTGTGCAAGGCTGCGCATATGTTGAAGCTTTCCCTGTTCCGCTCCGCCGCGCTTGCGCTGGCCCTTTTCGCCCTGCCCCAGGATGCGGTCGCCCGCTGTGCCGGGCAGAACCTGCTGGCCGACCTGCCCGCCGCCGAATCGGCGGAACTGGCCGATGCGACCGCAGCGCAGCCCTATGCGCAAGGCAATCTGTGGCAGGCCACCAAAGGCGACCGTCAGATCTATCTGCTGGGCACCTATCACATGCCCGATGCCCGGCACGCCGCCACTCTGGCCGAGGTGACGCCACTACTGGCCGGGGTCGATACCCTGCTGGTCGAGGCAGGGCCAGAGGAGGAGCGTGCGCTGAAGCGCGAGATTGCCAGCAATCCGGGGTTGCTGTTCCTGACCGAGGGGCCAAGCCTGCTGGAACGCTTTGGCCACGAGGAATGGGCCGGTGTTGCCGCAGCACTGGAGGCGCGCAAGATTCCCGCCTTCATGGCCGCCAAGATGCGGCCCTGGTATCTGGCGACCATGCTGGGCATCGCGCCCTGCGACATGGCCGAGGCGCAGGCGGGCCGCGGACTGGATCATCTGGTGATGGAACAGGCGGCGGAAACCGGGGTGCCGGTGCGGGCGCTGGAACCCTACACCACGCTGTTCGCCATCTTCGACGAATTGTCGATGGAGGAACAACTCGACATGCTGCGCGCCACGCTTCAGATGGAGCCGCAGATCGCCGATTTCGCCACCACCATGGCCGACGGCTATTTCGCCGGCGACACCCGCCGCATCTGGGAATACATGCGGCTGTCGAGCCACGATGCCCCCGGCTACACGCCGGAAAAGGCCGAGGCAGAATTTGCCCGGATGGAAGACATCCTGATGACCCGCCGCAACAAGGCCTGGATTCCGGTGATCGAGGAGGCCACCGCGACCGGCCCGGCCTTCGCCGCCTTCGGCGCCCTGCATCTGGCGGGCAAGACCGGCGTATTGAACCTGCTGGCCGAACAGGGCTGGACGGTGGAGCGGATCGTGCTGCCGTCGGAGGGTTAATACCCTCATACGAACGTTGAGATAGCTATGTTGACGTCAGTCGTGGTTAGAATGCTATGAGGTTTCAGCATTAAAGTTAGTGATATTAAAGTCTGAAACTTTATCAGACGGTCAGATTTGCTAAATCACCATATTAGCGCATTTCCCTTACTTCAAATCACTAACCGCGAAAAGACACATACCCGCGGCCCGATCTCCCGTTTCGAGACCTCTTTCAAATTTCCACTCAGATTCACTAAAAAAATGAACCCGCACTCGAATAAATTGCACGCCTCTCACATCTTCGTAGCTGCCACAGACAGCCATTCGACCCTCAAAGCTTTTGTAGACCCACCAGCTATCGAAATTATATCCTCGCGCTTGAGGATCATACTTGCCAATTTCCTGCAACGCATCATCAATGACCCTCGGGGACGCAGGAAGAGATCTGTGCGCGGCCCTGCCCACCAAAACTCTGTGTATTGCTTCCCTGCGAACAGGAATATTGTTGCGCTCCGCAAAGGCCGCAATAAGACCGGGCAAATCTTTCGGTGAGAATACATCAGGTATCTCTCCTGCCTGCCTCAAAGCCTCGATTGCATATTTTGAAAGCTTGACCTCATCAGCGAACAGAGGATTTACCGAGAAGGATACCGCATACAGTATTGCAATCCGCAACTTATTTTTCAACATAATCAAAACTCGTGGCACGCCCTTCCCCTTTTAATGCCGGACTACGTTTTTGTCCATTATGCATCGTCGATCTTTCGGCCTATCGCCCAATGTAGTATGCTGCGACACTGCAGGCTGACAGCCAACACAAACCTGCCCCCTTCCAACCAAACGGAGCCAACCTCATGCCCTCCATCACCGGCGGATGCCTTTGCGGGGCCTTGCGGATCGAGGCGCGGGGGCGGCCGTTGCGGGTGGGGGTTTGTCATTGCCTTGACTGCCGCAAGCATCACGGGGCGCTGTTTCATGCCTCGGCGATCTTTCCCGAAACGGCGGTCACCGTGACCGGCAGGGCGCAGGGCTATGCCGGGCGGTTTTTCTGCCCGACCTGCGGTTCGCCGGTGTTTTCGCGCACCGGCACCGAGGTGGAGGTGCATCTGGGCACGCTGGATGCCCCCGACCAGTTCGTGCCCGGCTACGAGCTTTGGACCATCCGCCGCGAAAGCTGGCTGCCGCCCTTCCCCGGCACGCGGCTTTATCCGCAGGACCGCGACGAGTGACCCATCGGCGGCAAGCTGTCACCCCGCCCCCGGCCTCCCGTGACAAGCGCGCTTTCCTTCCCTATAAGGCGCGCGAAACCATTCCATCCACGGGTTAGATTCATGATCAAGGTCTTCGGCCACAAATCCCCCGACACCGATTCCACCGGCTCGCCCATCGCCTGGGCCTGGTATCTGACCGAGGTGAAAGGCACCCCGGCCGAGGCCGTGCTGCTGGGAGAACCCAATACCGAGGCGGCCTTCGTGCTCCGGCACTGGGATCTGCCGAAACCCGCGATCATCGCCGATGTGGCGGCGGGTGAGGAAGTGGTGATCGTCGACACCAACAACCCCGCCGAACTGCCGCCCTCGGTGAACGACGCGAAGATCCTTGGCATCATCGACCATCACATGCTGGTCGGCGGCATCAAAACCAAGACGCCGATCGACATTACCATGCGGCCGCTGGCCTGCACCTCGACCATCCTCTACGATCTGATGGGCGCCGACGTGGCGCGCGCGCCGCGCGGCATCAAGGGTGCCATGCTGTCCTGCATCCTGTCGGACACGCTGGAATTCCGCAGCCCGACCACCACCGACCATGACCGTAAGGTGGCTGAGGCGCTGGCCGCAGATCTGGGTGTCTCGATCCCCGAATTCGCCGCCGCCATGTTCGAAGCGAAATCCGATGTCTCCGCCTTCTCGGATGCCGAACTGCTGCGGATGGATTCGAAAGAATACAATGTCGCCGGCAAGGAACTGCGCGTCAGCGTGCTGGAAACCACCGCGCCGAAGATCCTGCTGGACCGCAAGGACAGTCTGATGGCCTCGATGCCTGCCGTCGCACAGGAAGATGGCGCCGATCAGGTGCTGCTGTTCATCATCGACATCCTGAAGGAAGAAGCGACGCTGCTGGTGCCGAACGATCTGGTCAAGCAACTGGCCGAAGCCTCGTTTGGCTGCGCTGTGTCCGGTGACAGCGTGGTGCTGCCGGGCATCATGAGCCGCAAGAAGCAGATCATCCCGTCGCTGACGCTCTGATCGCCTGACGTTTCAAGACCGGGCCGGGGAACCCTCCCCGGCCCGTCGCCGTTCTGCCCTGCTGTCACAAAGCTGTCGGGCCATTGCGCCAGACTGCGCCCGATCTGTTCCCCGAAAGGCCCGCCATGACCCAGATGATCGCCTCGCTTTCCGAAATTTCCGGCCGTTACCGTGCGGTGTTCTGCGATCTCTGGGGCTGCCTGCACAATGGCAAGACCCCCTTCCCCACCGCCGTCGCCGCCTTGCAACAATTCCGTGCAAGCGGTGGCTTCGTCGTCCTGATGACCAATGCACCGCGCCCTTTCGGCTCGGTCGCGGCACAGCTTGACCGGATCGGGGCACCGCGTGACTGCTATGATATGATCGTCTCCTCGGGTGATGCCGCGCAGCAGGCGCTGGTCAGCGGCGCGGTCGGGCGCCGCGTGGCCTTCCTTGGCGCGGAAAAGGACATGCCCTTCTTCACCGACCTGCCGCCCGAGTTGCAGGGCAATCACCCGATCACCTTTGTGCCGATGGCCGAGGCCGAGGGCATCGTCTGCACCGGCCTGCGCGACGATCTGACCGAGACGCCTGAAGACTACCGGACCGAACTGGCACTCGGCAAGGCGCGCGGGCTGACCATGCTCTGCGCCAACCCCGATATCGTGGTCGATATGGGCGACAAGCGGGTCTATTGCGCCGGGGCGCTGGCGAAGGATTACGAGGAACGCGGCGGCACCGCGCTGTATTTCGGCAAGCCGCATCCGCCGATCTACGATCTCGCCCGCCGGAAAATGGCCGAAACCGCCGAACCTTTGTCCAATGACGACATCCTGTGCATTGGCGACGGACCCTGGACCGATATTCTGGGTGGCCAGAACGAAGGGATCGACACGCTGTTCATCACCGGCGGGATTGTGGCAGATCGGTTCGGCGCGGATTCCGCCAATCCTGACAAGGCTTTGCTGGAAAGCTGGCTGGAGGCGGAGGGGCTGTCACCTACCTATGCCATGCCGCACCTGGCCTGACGGCACAGCAACATTATTACCACTTTTGTCGCACCTGCGCCAAATAATTACCCGCGCAATTGCGCTGCGACGCAGCATATGCTACGTTGCAGCGCAGGAACCGGAGGATTCGCAGGATGCTCGACAACATGCCCCGCGGGACGATCTGCATTGAAGACATCGAAATCGGCATGAGCCGCCATCTGCGGAAAACCGTGACCGACCGGGATATCGAACTCTTCGCCGAGGTCTCGACCGACAGGAACCCGGTGCATCTGGACGATGCCTATGCGCAGGACACCATCTTTGAAGGCCGGATTGCTCACGGGATGCTGACCGCCGGGCTGATTTCGGCGGTGATCGGCGAACAGCTTCCCGGTCATGGTACGGTTTATCTGGGCCAGTCGCTGAAGTTCATGGCGCCCGTGCGTCCCGGCGATACCGTCTATGCCGAGGTCAAGGTGACGGCCATTGACCATGCGAAGCGCCGTGTGACCCTTGAAACCCATTGCGCCGTGGGTAATACCGTGGTGCTGAAGGGCGAGGCGCTGGTTCTGGCGCCAAGCCGCAAGTTCGACTGAGGGCAGGACGGCCCTCGCCACGGGGTCGCATGAAGATAGTCAGGCACTGGCAGGGGCTGGCACCGCAGGATCGCGGCGCGTCGATTGCCATGGGCAATTTCGATGGCGTGCATCTGGGGCACCGCTCGGTGATCGAGGCGGCGGCTGCGCACGGACCGCTGGGCGTGCTGACTTTCGAGCCTCACCCGCGCGAGTTTTTCGCCCCCACCGCCCCGCCCTTCCGGCTGATGAATGCCGAGGCGCGGGCCAACCGGCTGGCCAAGCTGGGCGTAGCCCATCTTTACGAACTGCCGTTCAACGGCACCATGGCGGCCTTCACCCCGGCGGAATTCGCCGAAGAGGTGCTGGCACGCGGTCTGGGTGCCGCCCATGTCACCGTTGGCGCTGATTTCTGTTTTGGCAAAGGTCGCAGCGGCACGGTCGCGGATCTGAAGGCAGAGGGCGCGCGGCTGGGCTTTGGCGTCACCGTCGCACCGCTGCTGAAGATCGGTGCGCAGGAAGTCTCCTCCACCGCAATCCGCACCGCCTTGGCCGAAGGCCGCCCGCGCGATGCCGCCGACATGCTGGGTCACTTGCACCGGATCGACGGCGAAGTGTTGCATGGCGAAAAGCGCGGCCGCGAACTGGGCTTTCCCACCGCGAACATGAGCGTGGCGGGCCTGCATCTGCCAAAGCTTGGCGTCTATGCGGTGAAGGTCGATGTGCTGACCGGGCCGCAGGCTGGCAGTTATGGCGGTGCGGCAAGCCTCGGCGTGCGGCCGATGTTCGGGGAGAACACCCCGAACCTTGAAACCTATATCTTTGATTTCAAGGGCGATCTTTACGGACAGCACATTTCCGTCGCGCTGGTCGATTATCTGCGACCGGAGATGAAGTTCGACGGCCTGCCCGCGCTCATCGACCAGATGAACACCGATTGCGCCCGCGCGCGCGACATTCTGGCGGGGGCATGATGCGCCCGCGCTTCTGGGAAACCGTGCCGCTGGACCGGATGCGCCCCGAGGAATGGGAAGCGCTGTGCGACGGCTGCGGCAAGTGCTGTCTGAACAAGATCGAATATGAAGACACCGGCGAGGTGGAATTCACCCGCATCGCCTGTCGCCTGCTGGACGGCGAGACCTGCCGCTGCACACAATATCCGATCCGCAAGCAATTCGTGCCCGATTGCGTGCAGCTGACACCCGCAACGCTCCCGAATATCGCCTACTGGATGCCCCGAACCTGCGCCTACCGCCTGCTCTATGAAGGCAAGCCGCTGCCCGACTGGCACCCGCTACTGACTGGCAACCCGGAATCGGTGCACGAGGCTGGGGCCAGCGTGCGCGGCTGGACGGTACCGGAATTTGAAGTTCCCGAAGAAGACTGGGACGATTACGTCATCGACGAAACGCCCTGACCCTGCCAGCGGAGGCCACCCGATGTATTTCACCTCTGACAATGCCGCCGGGGTGCCGCCCGAGGTTCTGGCCGCGCTGACCAGGGCGAACACCGGATATACCAAGGGCTACGGCGCTGAAGACCTGTCACTGGCGGTAGAGGCGCGGCTGCGCGAGGTGCTCGAAGCGCCCGAAGCGCGGGTGTTCCTTGTCGCCACCGGCACGGCGGCCAATGCGCTGGCGCTGGCCTGCCTTTGCCCGCCCTGGGGCACGGTGCTGTGTCATCCGCAGGCCCATATCGCCGAGGATGAATGCGGCGCGCCCGAGTTTTTCACCCATGGCGCGAAGCTGGTGCATTGCGCGGGCGCGCATGGCCGCATCGCGCCCGAGGCACTGGTGCAGGCGTTGGGTGCCACAGGGGCGAGCGTCCATAACAGCCAGCGCGGCGCGCTGTCGCTGACCAATGTGACAGAGGCGGGCACTGTTTACTCCGCCGCGCAGACCGCGCAACTGGCTGGAATGGCGCGCGGCGCCGGGATGCCGGTTCATCTCGATGGCGCGCGCTTTGCCAATGCGGTTGTGGCCACAGGCGCCAGCCCCGCCGATCTGACATGGCGCGCCGGGGTCGATGCGCTGTCCTTCGGCGGCACCAAGAACGGGCTTATGGGGGTAGAGGCGGTGGTGATCTTCGACCCCGCCCGCGCCTGGGAATTTGAGCTGCGCCGCAAGCGCGGCGGGCATCTGCTGTCGAAAGGCCGCTATCTGGCGGCGCAGATGGCAGCGATGCTGGAAGGGCGGCGCTGGCTCGACTGGGCCGTGCAGGCCAATGCCATGGGCGCCCGGCTGGCCGAAGGGCTGGTGGCGCGCGGCGTCGCACTGCGCCACCCGGTCGAGGCCAATATCCTGTTCCCGCTCTGGCCCAAGGGAACCTCGGCCCGGCTGCGCGCGGGCGGGGCGATGTTCTATGACATGCCCGCGCCCGAGGGGCAGGAGGGCGCCCGTCTGGTGACAAGCTGGGCCACGACCGAGGCGGATGTGGATCGTTTTCTTGCGCTGATCTAGCCCCGGATCGCCGCGACCACAGCGGCGGAATGGGTGATCGGCACCATATGCGCCGCTCCCGGCACCGAGACCCGCCGCGCGCCCGGAATGCGTGCTGCCAGCGCGCCATGGATCGCACCGATCACAGCCGGGCTTTCCGCCCCTTCCAACAGCAGAACCGGCACGTTGATCGCCTCCAGCCGCCCCGGCGCTGTCAGACCCGGACGGTCCTCCAGCAGCACAGGATTCTGTGCCCGCACCAGCGGCATGCGATCCGCCATGTAGCGGCGCTGCATTTCCGGCAGGCTGGCGAAATCGCCGACACCCCAGTGTTTGTGGAACAATGCGGCAGCAGCGAAAGGATCGCCATCCATCTGTGCGTCAACCGCCATATAGACCCGCGCGAAGTCGTCAAACTCCGGCGTGCCGCGCACGATGGCGAACAGCACCGGCTCGATCAGCACCAGACGGCGGACCAGATCGGGTCGTTCCACCGTCAGACGCAGCGCCACGGTCGCCCCGAAACTATGCCCGAACAGATCGACCGGGCCATCCGCACGCTCTGCCAGTTCGGCGGCAATCGCCGTGGCAAGGCCATGCAGATCCCCCCCCGGCGGCAAGTCGGCGCTGCGGCCATGGCCCGGCAGGTCCGGCGCGGTCAGCGAAAGCTCCGGCAACCCGGTCGCCACACCCGACCACGCCCCCGCATGGGCCAGCGAGCAATGCAGCGCCAGGGCCGGGCGCCCGCCCTGCCCCCAGTGCCGATAGGCCGTCGGATGGCCTGCGATGGTCTCCGGCATCAGAGCTTGCCCGACAGATGCAGATCAAGGTCTTGCAGATGATCCTGCCCCCAGAAGCCTTCGCCATCCACCAGATAGAAGGGCACGCCGAACACGCCGCGCGATACCGCCTCTTCCAGGTTGACGGCATAGGTTTCCGCCGCCGCCAGCATACCGCGCTGCGCCACAGCCGGGTCGAAACCCGCCTGTTCCATGACCGAGGCGATGACCGCGTCATCGGCAATGTCACGGTTCTCGGCCCAGCAGGCACGGGCCAGCCCATGCGTCAGTGCCCCCAGATCGCCGCCCCCCGCCGCCTGCGCCGCGATGATCGCATAGCCCGAGGGCGCCGGGTTGACCGGCCAGAACAGCGGTTGTTCGTTCAGCATCAGCCCATGCTTGCGCGACTGGCGGCGCAACTCCTGCAAGCGATAGGCACGGCGGCTTTCATGCCGCTGCGCCAGCGGCTGCCCGCCGGTCCGCGCGAACAGCCCCGCCGGGTCCAGCGGCTTGTAGCTGATCGAGGCACCGTGTCGCGCGGCAATCTCTTCCAGCCGCTGCCCCGCCAGGTAGACGAAGGGCGATACGGCGGCAAAGTAATAGTCGATATGCGGCATGGCGGCCTCCCCGAGGGCGTGAAGATTTGCGCCGACCGTAACCCGGTGGTAAGCGGTGTCAACGCTACCGGACGGTCGCGAATCCGCCGCTCTTTACAGGACCCCTCCCATGGCTGCCACCACCGAACCCAAGCTGATCGCCGGAAATGCCAACCGCGCGCTTGCGAAATCCATCGCGCGGCGCATGTCGATGCACCGCGGAATGCAGGTCGGGCTGGTGGATGCACGGGTTGAACGCTTCAATGACGGCGAAGTTTTCGTCGAGGTGTTCGAGAATGTGCGCGGCGAGGATATGTATATCATCCAGCCGACCTCGCGCCCGGCCAATGACAATCTGATGGAGCTGCTGATCATCGCCGATGCGCTGCGCCGCTCCTCCGCCGACCGCATCACCGCTGTGATCCCCTACTTCGGCTATGCCCGCCAGGACCGCCGCGCCAAGGCCCGCACCCCCATCAGCGCCAAGTTGGTGGCCAACCTGCTGACCGAAGCCGGGATCGACCGTATCCTGACGCTGGACCTGCATGCGGCGCAGATCCAGGGCTTCTTCGACATTCCGGTCGACAACCTTTATGCCAGCCCGATCTTCGCGCTGGATATCGAGCACCATTTCAAGGGCCAGATGGACGATCTGATGATCGTCTCGCCCGACGTGGGCGGTGTGGCCCGGGCGCGCGAGCTGGCCAAGCGCATCAATGCGCCGCTGTCGATCGTGGACAAGCGGCGGGAAAAGGCGGGCGAAGTCGCCGGGATGACCGTGATCGGCGACGTGAAGGGCCGCAAGTGCATCATCGTCGATGACATCTGCGATACCGCCGGAACGCTGTGCAAGGCCGCCGAGGTGCTGCTGGAGAACGGCGCGACCGAGGTCCACAGCTACATCACCCATGGCGTGCTGTCCGGCCCCGCCGTCGAACGGGTGCAGAATTCGGTCATGAAATCGCTGGTCATCACCGATTCCATCGAACCGACCGAAGCGGTGAAGAACTGCCCCAATATCCGCATCGTGCCGACAGCGCCGATGTTCGCGCAGGCAATCCTCAATATCTGGCATGGCACCAGCGTGTCGTCGCTGTTTGAAACCGAAACGCTGGTCCCGATCTACGAGGGGCTTTACCAGCGCGGCTGAGACAGACCGAAAGGCCGCCCCACCGGGCGGCCTTTCAGTAAAGCTGCCAGTTATCTTCGTCTTGCACCGGACCAATGGCCATCCAGTCGGCCCGCACCCGTGCCACGCGCGTATCACCCCAGGTGCGAAAGACGATGTGAAATCCGGTCTCTGTCACGTTCTCGGCCGTCAGGTCCGCGCGGGAATTGTGCTTGTGGTCCATATCCCACATCGACACGCCCAGCGAGACCACGGGCGGATCAAGGAACGGCTCCTTGAAGGTGACGATGAACCGGCTTTCACGCGGCCCCTGCCCCGTCCACATCACACCGCCATCGGCAAAATCCGAGAAAAGCACGCGGCTGCCCTGATCGACCCCGAATGATCCGGTGTTGAAACGTCGCATCTGGCCTCCTTTTCGCGGCCATGCTCCGCGAGAATCTCGTCAAAAAATTGGTAACATAATGAAAAAGGCCCCGAAAGATCGGGGCCTTTCGATTGATGCCGGTTCCGCGATCAGTGGGTCGCGGCGTAGCGCAGGGCCTGAAGATCATTGACGATCTTGTCGGCGGCATCCTTGTCGTCGGCCATAGCCGCAAGGTCGCGCGCCTCCTGGATCATCTCATCCAGCAGGGTGCCGGTCAGGTCGCTGACCGGGATCGCCCGCTCCGCCAGGACCGTCACGCCAGAGGCGGTGATTTCGGCGAAGCCGCCGGTGACCGCGAAGGCCAGCGTGGCTTGCGGCGAAACCGCCTTCAGGATGCCGGGGCGCAGGGTGGTGATGGTGGCCGCATGGCCTTCCATCGCCGTCATGTCGCCATCGGCCCCCGGGATCTGCACCTCGGTCACCTGGGCGGAAGCAAGCTTCCGCTCGGGCGACACCAGGTCGAATTGCAGGGTGTTGGCCATTTACGCCCCCTTACGCCGCAGCCGCGGCGAGCTTCTGGGCCTTGGCCTTCACCTCTTCAATATCGCCGACCATGTAGAAGGCGGCTTCCGGCAGGTGGTCGTATTCGCCATTCACCACAGCCTTGAACGAGGCGATGGTTTTTTCCAGCGGCACCTGAACGCCGTCTGAGCCGGTGAAGACCTTCGCCACGTCGAAGGGCTGCGACAGGAAGCGCTGGATTTTCCGGGCGCGGGCCACGGTCAGCTTGTCCTCTTCCGACAGTTCGTCCATCCCGAGGATGGCGATGATGTCCTGAAGCGACTTGTAGCGCTGAAGGATGCCCTGCACCTGACGGGCGACGTTGTAGTGCTCTTCGCCGATCACGGACGGGTCCAGCAGACGCGAGGTCGAGTCGAGCGGGTCAACGGCCGGGTAGATGCCAAGCTCCGAGATCGCACGCGACAGCACCGTGGTGGCGTCGAGGTGGGCGAAGGAGGTGGCGGGCGCCGGGTCGGTAAGGTCGTCGGCCGGAACGTAGATCGCCTGCACCGAGGTGATCGAGCCGTTCTTGGTCGAGGTGATGCGCTCCTGCAGGGCGCCCATGTCGGTCGCCAGCGTCGGCTGGTAGCCCACGGCCGAAGGAATACGGCCCAGCAGAGCCGACACTTCCGAACCGGCCTGGGTGAAGCGGAAGATGTTGTCCACGAAGAACAGCACGTCCGTCCCCGACTGGTCGCGGAACTGTTCGGCCAGCGTCAGGCCGGTCAGCGCCACGCGGGCACGCGCGCCCGGCGGTTCGTTCATCTGGCCGTAGACCAGCGCCACTTTCGAGGCGGTCAGGTCGTCGGTCTTGATAACGCCCGATTCGATCATCTCGTGATACAGGTCGTTGCCTTCACGGGTCCGCTCACCCACGCCGGCGAACACGGAGTAGCCCGAGTGCACCTTGGCGATGTTGTTGATGAGTTCCATGATGAGAACGGTCTTGCCCACGCCGGCGCCGCCGAACAGGCCGATCTTGCCGCCCTTGGCATAGGGGGCCAGCAGGTCGATGACCTTGATGCCGGTCACCAGAACCTGGCTTTCGGTCGCCTGCGACGCGAAATCCGGGGCTTTCTGGTGGATGGCCCGCTTTTCGGTCGCCACGACCGGGCCCTTTTCGTCCACCGGCTCGCCGATGACGTTCAGGATGCGGCCGAGGGTGGCGTCACCCACCGGCACCGAGATCGGCGCGCCGGTGTCGCTCACCCTGGCGCCGCGGACGAGACCTTCGGTCGCGTCCATGGCGATGGTGCGGACAGTGTTTTCACCCAGGTGCTGGGCAACTTCCAGAACCAGCGGCTTGCCGTTGTTGTCGGTTTCAAGGGCGTTCAGAATGGCCGGCAGGGCGCCATCGAACTGAACGTCCACAACGGCGCCGATGACCTGCGTCACTTTGCCTTGTGCTTGTGCCATGTCGTTTCTCCGTTCGGGTCGTCAGAGCGCCTCGGCGCCCGAGATGATTTCGATAAGCTCTTTGGTGATCGCGGCCTGACGGCTCCGGTTGTACTGGATCGTCAGCTTGTTGATCATGTCGCCCGCGTTGCGGGTCGCATTGTCCATCGCGCTCATCCGGGCCCCCTGTTCGGAAGCCCCGTTTTCCAGAAGGGCGGTGAAGATCTGCGTCGCGACACCGCGCGGCAGCAGGTCGGCGAGGATCGCCTCTTCGCCCGGCTCGTAATCGTAGAGCGTGTTCGTGACCACCGCCTCGCCCGGCTGGGCGGGGATGATCTGCTGGGCGGTCGGGATCTGCGAGATCACCGACTGGAAGCGGTTGAAGAAGATCGTCGCCACATCGAACTCACCCGCGTCATAGCGGTTGAGGATGTCGCGGGCGATTTCCTGGGCATTGACATAGCCCACACGCTTCACGTCCGACAGATCGACATGGCCGACGAAATGATCGCCGAGATCGCGGCGCAGCTGTTCGCGGCCTTTCTTGCCGACGGTCAGGATCTTGACGACCTTGCCCTGGGCCAGAAGCTCGTTGGCCCGCGCGCGGGCAAGCCGCACGATGGTCGTGTTGAAACCGCCGCAGAGACCGCGTTCCGCCGTCATCACCACCAGCAGATGCACCTTGTCGGCACCCGTCCCGGCCAGAAGCCGGGGCGCGCCGTCAGAGCTGCCGACCGAAGTGGCCAGCCCGGCGATGACCGCATTCATGCGATCCGCATAGGGGCGGGCGGCCTCGGCGGCCTCTTGCGCGCGGCGAAGTTTCGCCGCGGCAACCATCTGCATGGCCTTCGTGATCTTCCGCGTATTCTTGACGCTTCCGATCCGGTTTTTCAGGTCCTTAAGGCTGGGCATATCCCTGTCCTCTCAGCCCGCGCTTACGCGAAGGTCTTGGCGAAGTCGGCGATAGCGGCCTTCAGTTTCTCTTCATCCGCGCCCTTGATCTTCGGGTCGGCCGAGGTCAGCCATTCCAGGATGTCCTTGCGCTGGCCGCGCAGATAGGACAGCAGACCGGCCTCGAACCGGCCCACATCCTTGACGGCAACCTTGTCGAGGAAGCCCGCGGTGCCCGCGTAGATCACGCAGACGATTTCCGCGTTGGTCAGCGGCGAATATTGCGGCTGCTTCATCAGCTCGGTCAGGCGCGCACCACGGTTCAGCAGGGCTTGCGTCGAGGCGTCAAGGTCCGAACCGAACTGGGCGAAAGCGGCCATCTCGCGATACTGGGCGAGCGACAGTTTCACCGGGCCCGCCACGGTTTTCATGGCGTTGGTCTGCGCCGACGAACCCACGCGCGACACCGAGAGACCGGTGTTCACGGCCGGGCGGATGCCCTGGTAGAACAGTTCGGTTTCAAGGAAGATCTGGCCGTCGGTGATCGAGATCACGTTGGTCGGGATGAAGGCCGACACGTCGCCGCCCTGGGTTTCGATGATCGGCAGCGCGGTCAGCGAACCGGCACCGAAGTCTTCGTTCAGCTTGGCCGAACGCTCCAGCAGGCGCGAGTGGAGGTAGAACACGTCGCCCGGATAGGCTTCACGCCCCGGCGGACGGCGCAGCAGCAGCGACATCTGACGGTAGGACACGGCCTGTTTCGACAGGTCATCATAGATGATCAGCGCATGACGGCCGTTGTCGCGGAAGTATTCCGCCATGGCAGTCGCCGAATAGGGGGCGAGGAACTGCATCGGCGCCGGGTCCGAGGCGGTCGCGGCCACGACGATGGTGTAGTCGATGGCGCCGGTTTCTTCGAGCTTCTTCACCAGCTGTGCCACGGTCGAGCGCTTCTGGCCGACGGCGACGTAGATGCAGTAGAGCTTCTTCGACTCGTCCGAACCGGCGGCCTCGTTGTACGACTTCTGGTTCAGAATGGCGTCCAGCGCGACAGCGGTCTTGCCGGTCTGACGGTCACCGATGATCAGCTCGCGCTGGCCACGGCCAATCGGGATCATGGCGTCAACGGCTTTCAGGCCGGTCGCCATCGGCTCGTGCACCGATTTCCGCGGAATGATGCCCGGCGCTTTCACGTCGGCAATGCGACGCTCGGTCGCCACGATCGGGCCCTTGCCGTCGATCGGGTTGCCAAGGCCATCAACCACGCGGCCCAGCAGGCCCTCGCCCGCCGGCACGTCCACGATGGACTTGGTGCGCTTGACGGTGTCGCCTTCCTTGATGTCCTGGTCGGAGCCGAAGATCACGACGCCGACGTTGTCGACTTCGAGGTTCAGCGCCATCCCGCGGATGCCGCCGGGGAACTCCACCATTTCACCGGCCTGGACGTTGTCCAGCCCGTGCACACGCGCAATACCGTCGCCAACCGACAGCACGCGGCCGACTTCAGCCACGGCAGCGTCAGTGCCGAAGTTCTTGATCTGCTCCTTGAGGATCGCAGAGATCTCAGCAGCCTGGATTCCCATCACCCAACCTCTTTCATTGCATTCTGGAGAGCCGCGAGCTTGGACTTGATCGAGGTGTCGATCATGGTCGAGCCCAGGCGGACAACAAGACCGCCGATGAGGCTTTCATCGACGGCGACTTTGACTTTCACTTCCTTGCCCACACGCGCTTTCAGCGTGGCGGCCAGCTTGGCGGCCTGCTCCGACGACAGGGCGGCGGCAGAGGTGACCTCGGCGGTCATCTCGCCCTTTTCAGCGGCGATGGCATCGCGCAGGTTCGCCACCAGTTGCGGCAGAACGAACAGACGGCGCTTGGACGCCATCAGGGCAAGCGTATTCGCGGTCAGGGTCGACAGACCCATCTTGGCGGCAAGGGCCGCAATGGCATTGCCCTGATCTTCGCGCGAGTAAAGCGGCGAGCCGATCAGGTCACGCAGGTCAGCGCTGGACTGGAGAGCGGCGTCGAGCGCATCGACATCCCCCTCCAGAGCCTTCAGGCCCTTCGCCTCTTTCGCGAGGTCGAACAGGGCAGTTGCGTAACGCGCGGCAATGCCGGAGGAGATCGAAGCTGTTTCGGACACGTCAACCCTTCCGCTGGCTGTGCCCCATGCCGGCGCGGGAGGGCGCAGGCCAGAGGCTTCCTGTGGCGCATGTTTGCACATGCGTCTCAAATTCGACGCGTCTCTAACAGAGGTGCCCTAATGCCGCAACCGTGAACAGCGCCAGAATCGGGCTTGTTTGTCGCAAACATACCGGGCTTTCGCAGCCGGTCCTTCGTTTGTGTCGCTACAATGACAGCCCGGCCAGAATCGCCACTTCTTTCGGCACCTCCGACACGGACTCGCAGCTATAGACCGCGCGCCCGCGCGAGGGGCGACTCAGGCCCCCTCCCCCGTGCGCATCGCGGGTTCCGGCGCGGCGGCCCCCGCCCCCTCCCAGACCCGCAGCGGCTTCTTCACCACGGCCCCCAGCCCGCCGCGCGTCGGGGCATAGATCTGTTTCGAGGCCTCCACCATCAGCACGCCGCCGGCGATCCAGGGCGCAAAGCGGCGGCCCGTGCGTTCCCAGAAATTCGCGGTCCGCAGCCAGAAGCGTTTGGTTGACGGCGGGGCGTAAAGCGCCGCGACATGCCGTTCCGGCGTGAAACCCGCACGGCGCAGCTGCGCCTCCACCTGACCCAGCGAATAGGGACGACCAAAGCCGAAGGGCGTGCCATCGCCCCGCGCCCAGAGACCGGAGCGGTTGGGCACCACGAACAGTACCTTCCCTCCCGGCCCCAGTACGCGATGCGCTTCCTCCAGCACGGCAGAGGGTTGTTCCGAGGTTTCCAGACCATGCATCAGGACAAGCCGGTCGACAAAGCCGGTCGACAGCGGCCATGCGGTTTCCTCGCACAGCACGCTTACATTCTCCATTCCGGCAGGCCAGGGCATGACGCCCTGCGGCCCGGGCATCAGGCCGATCACCCGCCGGGCCTCTGTGAGATAGGGGCGCAGCAGGGGCACCGCGAAGCCGAATCCCGCCACGGTCTGCCCCGCCATCGGCGGCCACATCGCCACCACCTGATCGCGGATGGCCCGCTGCGCCACCCGGCCCAAAGCGGTACGGTAGTAAAAGTTGCGCAGGTCGAGCACGTCGAGATGCATTGCGGGCAGGTCCGTTCACGGCCAATCTGGACCACGACCTTAGCCGATCAGACAGGAAACGCCATGCTGCAACTCGTCACCGTCCCCTGCCTTGCGGACAACTATGCCTTTCTTCTGCATGATTCCGTCACCGGCCAGACCGCGCTGGTCGATGCCCCGGACGCCGAGCCCATCCTGACCGCGTTGCGCCAGCATGGCTGGGGGCTGGACGACATCCTGCTGACGCACCACCACTGGGACCATATCGACGGCACTGCCGCCCTAGTTGCGGCGACGGGCGCCCGAGTCACCGGGGCCGCCGCGGATGCCCACCGCCTGCCACCGCTGGACCGCGCGGTCAGCCCCGGTGACCGCATCACCATCTGCGGCGAAACCGTCGAAGTGATCGACGTGCCCGGCCATACCGTCGGTCATGTCGCGTTCCACTTTCCGGACAGCAAGATGGCCTTTACCGGCGACAGCCTGATGGCGCTGGGATGCGGCCGCCTGTTCGAGGGTACCCCCGCCCAGATGTGGGACAGCCTGACCCGGCTGGCCGCCCTGCCGACCGATACGCTCATCTGTTCAGGCCATGAATATACCACGTCCAACGGCCGTTTCGCGCTGAGCCTTGAAGATGTGCCGCCGGCACTTATCTTGCGGATGGAAGGGGTCGAACGCGCCCGCGCCGCCAGCCAGCCCACCGTGCCCTCCACCCTTGCCGAAGAGCTTGCCACCAACCCGTTTCTGCGCGCCCGTGACCCGGCGATGAAAGCCGCGCTGGGGATGACCGATGCACAAGATGCTGCGGTTTTCGCGGAAATCAGGGCGCGAAAGGACAAATTCTGACCTCCCGCCGGAAGCCGCCACCCCGGGCCGATCACATTTTGCAACCACCTCCGGGGAATCGGACGTTTTTGTCAAATAGCACTTGAAGCCTCGCGCAGAAAACCGAACTTTAATCTTATGAGGCCACGGTCGGACCGGGTGTCGCACCCTCCGGCCCGCAGGACAGGAGCACCGAACAGTGCCATCATTCTCGACCACACTCGAACAGGCCATTCATGCCGCCCTGGCGATCGCCAATGCGCGCCGTCACGAGCTGGCCACGCTGGAACACCTGCTGCTCGCCCTGATCGACGAGCCCGAGGCCGCCCGCGTGATGAAAGCCTGTTCCGTCGATCTGGACGACCTGCGCAAGACGCTGACCGATTTCATCGACGATGACCTTTCGACGCTCGTGACCTCGGTCGAAGGGTCCGAGGCGGTGCCGACCGCCGCCTTCCAGCGCGTGATCCAGCGCGCGGCGATCCATGTGCAAAGTTCGGGCCGCAGCGAGGTGACGGGGGCCAATGTTCTGGTTGCCATCTTCGCCGAACGGGAATCGAATGCCGCCTATTTCCTGCAAGAGCAGGACATGACCCGCTATGACGCGGTGAATTTCATCGCGCATGGCGTGGCAAAAGACCCGAGCTATGGCGAAAGCCGCCCGGTCAGCGGATCGGAAGAGCATCAGCACGAAACGCCCAAGGGCGAGGCGGGCGAGGCGAAGGAATCCGCCCTGTCCAAATACTGCGTTGATCTGAACGTGAAGGCGCGGATGGGGGATGTGGACCCGCTGATCGGCCGCGAGGGCGAGGTGGAACGCTGCATCCAGGTGCTGTGCCGCCGCCGCAAGAACAACCCGCTGCTGGTGGGCGATCCGGGCGTCGGCAAGACCGCCATCGCCGAAGGTCTGGCCAAGAAGATCGTCGATGGCGAGACGCCGGAAATCCTCGCCCATGCCACGATCTACAGCCTCGACATGGGCGCGCTGCTGGCCGGCACCCGCTATCGCGGCGATTTCGAGGAGCGGCTGAAAGCCGTGGTGAAAGAGATGGAGGATCACCCCGACGCGATCCTGTTCATCGACGAGATCCACACCGTCATCGGCGCCGGTGCTACCTCGGGCGGCGCGATGGATGCCTCCAACCTGCTGAAGCCCGCGCTTCAGGGCGGGAAGCTGCGCTGCATGGGAAGCACCACCTACAAGGAGTTCCGCCAGCACTTTGAAAAGGACCGCGCGCTGTCCCGCCGGTTCCAGAAGATCGACGTGAACGAACCTTCGGTGCCTGATGCCATCAAGATCCTGCAAGGGCTGAAGCCGCATTTCGAACAGCACCACGACCTGCGCTATACCAACGAGGCGATCAAGTCGGCGGTGGAGCTGGCGGCGCGCTATATCAATGACCGCAAGCTGCCCGACAGTGCCATCGACGTGATCGACGAGGCGGGCGCGGCGCAGCATCTGGTGGCTGCCAACAAGCGGCGCAAGACCATCGGCATCCGGGAAATCGAGGCCGTGGTGGCCAAGATTGCCCGCATCCCGCCGAAAACCGTCTCGAAGGACGATGCAGAAGTGCTGCGCGATCTGGAAAAGACGCTCAAGCGCGTGGTCTTTGGTCAGGACAAGGCCATCGAGGCGCTGTCTGCCTCGATCAAACTGGCCCGCGCCGGTCTGCGCGAACCCGAAAAGCCCATCGGCAACTACCTGTTCGCCGGCCCCACCGGCGTCGGCAAGACCGAGGTGGCCAAACAGCTTGCCAGCACGCTGGGGGTGGAACTGCTGCGCTTCGACATGTCAGAATACATGGAGAAACATGCGGTTTCCCGTCTGATCGGCGCCCCGCCCGGCTATGTCGGCTTCGATCAGGGCGGCATGCTGACCGATGGTGTGGACCAGCATCCGCATTGCGTGCTGCTGCTCGACGAGATCGAGAAAGCCCACCCGGATGTCTACAACATCCTGCTGCAGGTGATGGACCACGGCAAGCTGACCGATCACAACGGGCGGCAGGTCGATTTCCGCAATGTCATCCTGATCATGACGACCAACGCGGGTGCCTCGGACATGCAGCGCGCCGCCATCGGCTTTGGCCGCGACAAGCGGCAGGGTGAGGATACAGCGGCAATCGAGCGGACCTTCACGCCGGAGTTCCGCAACCGTCTGGACGCCGTGATCGCCTTCGCCCCGCTGACGAAAGAGACCATCATGCAGGTGGTCGAGAAATTCGTGCTGCAACTGGAAGCACAGCTCATGGATCGCAACGTCCATATCGAGCTTTCGGATGAAGCCGCGCGCTGGCTGGGCGACAAGGGCTATGACGACAAGATGGGCGCGCGTCCGCTGGGCCGGGTGATACAGGAGCACCTGAAGAAACCGCTGGCGGAGGAGTTGCTGTTCGGCCGGTTGCAGAAGGGCGGCGTCGTCCGGGTGAAGGTGAAGGACGACAGGATCGACCTCATCATCGAAGAGCCTGGCAAGCCGCAGCTGACCGGGCAGAAACCCCCGCTGCTGACGGCGGAATGAAGGCCGCGCTTGTGGCGCTGCTGCTGGCCCCCGCTTCGGCGGGGGCTTTCGAACTTGTGCAGCCCATTGACTGCACCCTGGGTGAAACCTGTTTCATCCAGCAATATACTGATCGTGACCCTGGCCCCGGCGCACGGGATTTTACTTGCGGCTCCCTCGCCTATGACGGGCACAAGGGCACCGATTTCGCCCTGCCCGACGATGCCGCGATGCAGGCAGGTGTCACCGTGCGCGCCGCCGCCGCCGGTATGGTGAAGGGCGTGCGCGATGGCATGCCGGATATCCGCGCAAATGATCCCGCGGCCCCTCCGCTCGAAGGACGCGACTGCGGCAACGGGCTGGTGATCGACCATGGCGACGGCTGGGAGACGCAGTATTGCCACATGCGTCAGGGTTCCGTCCGCGTGCGCAGTGGTGACCGCGTGGCGGAAGGCCATATGCTCGGGCTGGTCGGCCTGTCGGGCTATACCGAATTTCCGCATCTGCATCTGTCGGTGCGCCATGCCGGCGCCGTCATCGACCCATTCGCCACGTCGGATCTGAGCACCTGTGGCGCCACGCAGGCCGATCTTTGGCGCGACGACATCGCCTATCAGCCCGGAGGCTTTGTCGCGGCGGGCTTTGCCACAGCGATACCCGATTACGCGATGATCAACGCGGGCACCGTGACCTCGCCCGATGTGCAGGCCCCTGCTCTGGTGTTCTGGGCCAATCTTTTTGGCACGCGGGCGGGCGACAGGCTGCATCTGGTGCTGACCGGACCCGAGGGCGAAATCGCGGCGCAGGATGTGGCGCTTGACCGCACGCAGGCCCGCGCGATGCGCGCCATTGGCCGCAAATTGCGCGGGGCAGGCTGGCCCGCCGGGAACTATGACGGGATCGCCAGCCTGCAGCGCGACGGGCGACAGATCGCCCGCATCTCAGCCCGGCTGACCTTGCCCTAGCATCGGCGCAGGTCCCAGCGGCAGCGGGCCAAGCATCATCCGCCCCGATTGCATGGCCAGCGGCAGGCTCAGCCGGTTGGCATCGCCTCCCTGATCGGCCAGGCTCGACAGCATGGACCGCAGCGCGACCCGGAACCGCTCGGGCACCAGTCCCGCCGCCTCCGCCGCCGCCAGCCCGGTTTGCCAGTTGTCCACCGTCACGGTGATCAGCCCCTCGGCCTGCCCTTGCGGATCGGCGACCAGTTCGCCCGCGGCTTTGGCACTGACCGGCCCCCAGACCAGATTGGCCTCGGTCAGATTGACCTTGCGCACCACGGGCGGCGCCGGATTGCGCAGCAGGATCGGCGCGGCAAGCTGCACATCAGCCAGCAGATCCACCCGCGCAATCTGCCCCGGCAGATCAGTCCCGGTTAACGCCGAGGTCACCGCCTGATCCGGCACGATTTCCAGCCCGCGCAGCGCCAGTTGCACCTGATCGCCCTCGCCCGCGATGACAGAAAGGTTAGCTGATCCCAGGGCCATCGCCCAACCGGCATCCGACCGCAGGCTGATGCCCTCGGTCACGGCATCCAGCCGGTCCAGCGGCAGATCGCCGGACGGTTTCATGAACAGGGAGGCCCGCATCCGCGTTGAGCCGATGGTGACCTTCTGCCCGGGCAGAGTGAGCACCTGATCCTCGGGCAGCGCCGCAATCAGCTTCCACGGGCTGTAGCTGAGCGAATAGACCTGCGCAAACGGTGCCTGCCAGCCGATGCCGCGCACGGGGTCGAACAGGTCCGGTTCCGTGACGGTCAGGTCAAACCGGCTGGGAAAGCCCGCAATCGACACGCCCTTTTGCTGCACCTGCCAGCCCCGCGCCTGCATCTGCGCCAGTGCCGCTTCGGCCCCGCGCTCTGCCGCACGCGCGCCGACGAACCAGTAGCCGCCATACAGCAGCCCCGCCGCAAGAACGATCCAGATCAACACCCGCATGGCCGCCCCTTTCCCTTGCCTGTCCCTCCGTCTACACCAGACTGCGGAAGGAGAGCCAGAGATGTGGGTATTCGGTTACGGTTCGTTGATCTGGCACCCGGGTTTTCCGGTGGCCGAGCAGCGCATTGCACGCGCTGAGGGCTGGCATCGCAGCTTCTGCATGAGGTCGATCCATCATCGCGGTACCGAAGACGAGCCGGGGCTGGTTCTCGCGCTTGACCGGGCCGAGGGCGCCGCCTGCACCGGTGTCGCCTTCCGCGTGGCGGCGGGCGCGGAAGCCGAGACGCTGGCCGCGCTGCGCGAACGCGAGCTGATTTCCTCGGCCTATCTGGAAACCCATGTGCCGGTTGAAAGCGGAGCCGACCGTTTCGACTGCCTCGCCTATGTGATCGACCCCGACCATGTGCAGTACTGCGGCGGGCTGGCGCTGGAAGAGCAGGCCCGCATCATCGCTCATGCCCATGGCGGCCGCGGCCCCAACCGCGAATACCTGTGGAACACCGCAAGCCACCTCGCCGATCTCGGCATCGCCGACCCTGATCTGGAATGGCTGTCCCGACGGGTACGCGAGCTGACCGCGTAACGGCACAGGCCCGACAGTCCGGTATGGATGCAAGGAAATGGTGCCCCCAGACGGACTCGAACCGCCGACCGTCAGTTTACAAAACTGCTGCTCTACCAGCTGAGCTATAGGGGCCTTGCACCGGCATTTAGCAATTCGGCCCGGGCTGCGCAATGGCGGACTGGGCAGCTTAATACTGCTTAATAAATGATCACTTCGCCCGGACAGCGGGCAATTGTCGCCCCTTGCCGCGAAGCCATTCACCTCCATGCCCCCGCCCCGTTGCCCTCGCCTGCTCGCGGGCAAACGATGAGACGTCGGGCTGCACAGTCAACCAGTAGCCGACAGGGGTATGGGGAGGGTACCGGGCAGGATGGCCGATGGGGGTTTTCAGAAAATCCGCATGCAGCGGAGCCAAGGCGAGGCTGCGCTGTCCTTCGCATGCCGGGACGGGCATCCGCGACTCGGGCTCTTGCGGCAGCGTGGCTCGGCCAAGATCATGCTGCCCCATGTTGCTGGCCCGGTCCCCGAGGCTGTTTTTCTGAATACATCCGGCGGACTGACGGGCGGTGACCGCCTTGGCTTCGATCTGAATCTGGGCGCCGGGGTATCGCTCTGCGCCACCACGCAAACGGCCGAGCGTGCCTATGCCAGCGGTGGCACAGCAGCCACAGTCCGGATCTGCGCCCGACTGGACAGCGATGCTGAACTGGCCTGGCTGCCGCAAGAGACAATCCTGTTCGAACACAGCATGTTGCAACGAGAAACTACAGTGCATCTGACGGGAAGCGCCCGACTTCTTCTGGCGGAGTCGGTCATTCTAGGGCGGCACGCCATGGGCGAGGCTCCGCTTCATGCGCAACTGACAGATCGCCGCCGCATTCTCCGCGATGGTCGTCCGGTCTGGGCCGAAACAACGCGGATCGACAGCCGGGTTCTGGCCGAAGCCGCTACGCCCGCCTTGCTGGGCGATGCGCGCGCCTTCGCCGTGCTGGCGCTGATTGCGCCGGGGGCAGAGGCTGCCCTGCCCCGCCTGCGCGCCGAATTGTGCGAACCGGGTGTCGAGGCCGCCGCTTCCGGCTGGAACGGCCGTTGCATCGCGCGTCTCAGGGCGCGCGACGGCTGGCCACTGAAACGACAGCTCGCAAGGGCAATCCGCGCACTTCGCCCCGGCCCGCTGCCGCGGGTCTGGCAGATGAATGGAGATATCGCATGAACCTGACCCCGCGCGAACGCGAAAAGCTGCTGGTCAGCCTTGCCGCCATGGTCGCGCGCAACCGGCTGGCGCGCGGCGTGAAGCTCAACCATCCCGAAGCCATCGCCCTGATCACCGATTTCGTGGTCGAGGGCGCCCGTGACGGGCGCAGCGTCGCCGATCTGATGGAGGCGGGCGCCCATGTCATCACCGCAGAGCAATGCATGATGGGCGTGCCCGAAATGATCCATTCCGTGCAGGTCGAGGCCACCTTCCCCGACGGCACGAAGCTCGTCACCGTCCATCACCCGATCCGCTGATCCGCTACTCTGAGAGGCCGCCCATGAACCGCATTCTTCTGTCCGCAAGCCTGTTCCCGCTGTTCCTGCCCGGCATGGCGCTGGCGCATCCCGGCCATATCGGCGGTGACGTCTTCGCCGCCGGGATCGGGCATCCACTCGGAGGGGCCGATCACGTTCTGGCGATGGTTGCCGTCGGCCTTTGGGCGGCACTGATGGGCGGGCGGGCCATGCTGATGCTGCCACTGGCCTTCGTCACGGCCATGCTTGTCGGCGGCCTCGCCGGGGCGGCTGGCCTGCCGCTGCCAGGGGTGGAGCCGATGATCCTTGCCTCCATCGTTGCGCTGGGTGCCGCCGCAGCACTGGCACTGCGCCCAGCCCTCGCGCATGCAATGGCGGCGGTGGCATTGTTCGGCCTGTTCCACGGCCATGCCCATGGCGCGGAAGGCCCCGCAGCTGGACTGGCGCTTTATGCGGCGGGCTTCGCGCTGGCGACCATCGCGCTCCATCTGGCCGGGGTCGGGCTGGGCCTCGGGTTGATCCGGCTGTCCCGGGCAACGGTGGTGCGCGGCCTCGGCGGCGTGACGGCCGTGGCAGGCCTCGCGCTTGCCATCGCGGGGTAAGCCCATGATCCCCGGAGAGATTTTTCCAGCCGACGGCAGCATCATCCTGAACGAGGGCGCCGAAAGCCTGACCCTGATGGTCGCTAATACCGGCGACCGGCCCGTGCAGGTCGGCAGCCATTACCATTTCGCGGAAACCAACCCCGGCCTCAGCTTCGACCGGGCGGCAGCACGCGGCATGCGGCTGGACATCGCGGCGGGCACTGCAGTGCGATTTGAACCGGGGCAAAGCCGCGAGGTTCGGCTGGTGCCCTTTGGCGGTACGCGCCGGGTGTACGGCTTCAACCAGAAGGTCATGGGAGATCTGTGAATGGCCGTGAAAATCTCGCGCCCCGCCTATGCGGCGATGTACGGCCCGACGACGGGCGACCGGCTGCGTCTTGGCGACACCGACCTGGTGATCGAGGTCGAGCGTGATCTGACGATCTATGGCGAGGAGGTGAAGTTCGGCGGCGGCAAGGTCATCCGTGACGGTATGGGACAAAGCCAGCTGACACGGGCAGAGGGCACACCGGACACGGTGATTACCAATGCGCTGATCGTCGATCATACCGGCATTTACAAGGCCGACATCGGCCTGCGGGGCGGGTTGATCGCGGCCATCGGCAAGGCGGGCAACCCCGACACGCAACCCGGCGTCACCATCCCCATCGGTCCGGCGACCGACATCATCGCGGGCGAAGGCCGCATCGTCACCGCTGGCGGGATGGATGCGCATATCCACTTCATCTGCCCGCAACAGGCCGAGGACGCGCTGCATTCCGGCGTGACCACCATGCTGGGCGGCGGGACCGGCCCCTCGCATGGCACGCTGGCCACCACCTGCACCCCTGGCCCCTGGCATATCGGGCGGATGTTGCAGGCGCTGGATGCCATCCCGATGAATTTCGGGATCGCGGCCAAGGGCAATGCCTCGCTTCCCGCAGCGCTGGTCGAGATGGTGGAGGCCGGAGCCTGCGCCATGAAGCTGCATGAGGACTGGGGCACCACCCCCGCCGCAATCGACTGCTGCCTCTCGGTGGCCGATGACATGGACGTGCAGGTGATGATCCACACCGACACGCTGAACGAAAGCGGGTTTGTGGAAAACACGCTGGCCGCCATCAAGGGCCGCACCATCCACGCGTTCCACACCGAGGGCGCGGGCGGCGGCCATGCGCCCGACATCATGAAGGTGGTCAGCAGCCAGAATGTGCTGCCCTCGTCGACGAACCCGACGATGCCCTACACCGTCAACACGGTAGAAGAGCATCTGGACATGCTGATGGTCTGCCACCACCTCGACCGTTCGATCCCCGAGGATGTGGCCTTCGCCGAAAGCCGCATCCGCAAGGAGACCATCGCCGCCGAGGACATTCTGCATGACATGGGGGCGTTTTCCATCCTGTCGTCGGACAGTCAGGCCATGGGACGGGTGGGCGAGGTCATCACCCGCACCTGGCAGACCGCGCACAAGATGAAGCTGCAACGGGGGCGGCTGGCCGAGGAAACCGGCGCGAACGACAATTTCCGCGTGCGCCGGTACATTGCGAAATACACCATCAACCCGGCGCTGGCGCATGGGTTGTCGCGGCATATCGGCAGCGTCGAGGTCGGCAAGCGTGCCGATCTGGTGCTGTGGTCGCCTGCCTTCTTTGGCGCCAAACCCGACATGGTGCTGATGGGCGGCATGATCGTTCTGGCGCAGATGGGCGATCCCAACGGCTCGATCCCCGTGCAGCCGATGTATTCGCGGCCCATGTTCGGCGCCCTTGGCCGCGCCCGCTATGAAAGCTGTGCCACCTTCCTGTCGCAGGCGGCCATCGCCAACGGGGTCGGTGCGCAGCTTGGCCTTCAGAAACAGCTTCACGGCGTGGAGGGCACGCGCAAGGTGACGAAATCCGATCTGGTTCTGAACGCGGCGACGCCCCTGATTGAGGTGAACCCGGAAACCTATGAGGTGCGGGCGGATGGTGAATTGCTGACCTGCCAGCCAGCGGAAAGCCTTCCGCTTGCGCAGCGATACTTCCTGTTCTGATCCGTGATCCGGCATCGGCGCCCCCTCCCCCTCACTCAGACAACAAAAGGTTGAAAGACCATGAATATCCCCGTGGCTCAGGGCATTCTTCGCAGCGGCCAGTGGCTGAAGGCCGACAGCCGCGTCGTGCTGAGCTATGACGCACGGTTTCTGCGACGCAAGCGGCTGGTGGCGGAGGATGGCGGCGCCTTCCTCGTCGATCTGGCCGAGACCACGAGCCTCGATCAGGGTGATGCATTCCAGCTTTCCGACGGGCGGCTGATCGTCGTCATCGCGGCAGCGGAGGAGATCATCGAGGTGCGGGGCGATCTGCCGCGTCTGGCCTGGCATATCGGCAACCGCCATACGCCCTGCCAGATCGGCGCCACCCATCTGGCGATCCGCCGCGATCATGTGCTGGAGAAGATGCTCACCGGGCTGGGGGCGGAGCTGACGCCCTCGACCGCGCCGTTCCGTCCCGAAGGCGGGGCCTATGGCCACGGCCGCACGATGGGGCATGATCATGGGGGGCACGATCACGGCCACTTCGGCCATCACCATGGCGACGGCAAGTTCCATGTCCATGGCTGAGGCGACCGACCGGCTGTATCTGGTGCAATGGCTGTCGCCCGCCTTTCCGATCGGCGCTTTTGCCTATTCGCAGGGGCTGGAATGGGCGATTGCCGAGGGCGGGCTGACCAGCGCCGGGGCGCTGCACGCTTGGGTGCGGGCCGTGCTGCACCATGGCAGCGGCCGGACCGACGGTATCCTACTGGCGCGGGCCCGCGCGGGCGATGACCCGCAGATGCTGACCGATCTGGCGCTGGCCTTCGCCCCCTCCTCGGAACGCGAGACCGAGATGCTGGAACAGGGCGCCGCCTTCGCCCGCGCCCATCGGGCGATGACCGGCATCGTCTTGCCCGAGGGCCTGCCCTATGCGGTGGCAGTGGGGCTGGCGACCCGCCCCCTTCGCGTGACAACGCAGGAGGTTCTGACGCTCTGGCTGCATGGCCTTGCCGCGCAGCTTGTGTCGGCCGCCGTGCGCTTCGTCCCCTTGGGGCAAGGCGCGGGGCAACGCCTGCTGCACGAACTCGGCCCCGGCCTCACCACGCTCGCCGCCGAACTGGCCAGCACCCCGCTGGACGACATTTCCGGCTTCACCCCCGGCGCCGATCTGGCGGCAATGCGGCACGAAACCATGGACATCAGGATTTTCAGAACATGACCAGCATGAACGGCCCGCTGCGGGTGGGGATCGGCGGTCCGGTGGGCGCAGGCAAGACAACGCTGACGGAAAAGCTTTGCGCCGCGCTGGCCGGCCGCTGCTCCATGGCCGTCATCACCAATGACATCTACACGCGCGAGGATGCCGAATACCTGATGCGCGCGCAGGCGTTGCCAGCGGATCGCATCCGGGGCGTCGAAACCGGCGGCTGCCCCCATACCGCGATCCGCGAGGATGCGTCGATCAACCTCGCCGCCGTGGCGGATCTGCGCCGCAATTTCCCCGACCTCGATCTGATCCTCATCGAATCCGGTGGCGACAATCTGGCCGCGACCTTCAGCCCTGAACTGGCGGATCTGACGATCTATGTCATCGACACCGCCGCCGGGCAGGACATTCCGCGCAAACGCGGGCCGGGGGTCACGCGCTCGGACCTGCTGGTGGTGAACAAGACCGACCTAGCGCCGCATGTCGGGGTGGATCGCATTCTGCTGGAGGAAGACACCGCCCGCGCCCGTGGCCCCCGGCCCTATGTGATGGCCGAGCTGCGCCATGGTCGCGGCGTCGCCGATGTCGTGCGCTTCCTGCAAGAGGAAGGCGGTCTCGCACTGGCCTGAGCGGCGGGCGTGGCCCGCATGCGGCACCCGCTGCGAAATCCCGTCCCGGCGCTTGCCGCATGCGGCGGGCTCGTCTAATCAGGATGCCAACGAAAGGCTTTCCGAATGCGCATCCTGATTACGAACGACGACGGTATCAACGCCCCCGGACTTGAGGTGCTTGCCGCCATCGCCGCCGAAATCGCGGGGCCTGAGGGCGAAGTCTGGACCGTGGCACCCGCCTTCGAACAATCCGGCGTCGGCCATTGCATCAGCTATACCCATCCCATGCTGATCGCCAAGCTTGGCCCGCGCCGTTACGCCACCGAGGGCAGCCCTGCCGATTGCGTTCTGGCCGCGCTTTATGATGTGTTGCAGGGGGCTGCCCCCGATCTGGTGCTGTCGGGCGTGAACCGGGGCAACAATGCCGCCGAGAACACGCTTTATTCCGGCACCATCGGCGGCGCGATGGAGGCGGCGCTGCAAGGCATCCCCGCCATTGCACTGTCGCAGTTCATGGGGCCGCAGACCGCCGAACTGGATGATCCGTTTCAGGCTGCACGCCAGCACGGTGCGGCAGTGGTGCGCCGTATCCTCGACACCGGGCTCTGGCAGCCCGAGGCCGATTACCGCCTGTTCTACAACGTGAATTTCCCGCCCGTCGGGGGCGCCGCCGTGAAAGGCATCCGCGCCGCCGCTCAGGGGTTCCGCCGCGATACCAGCTTTTCCGCTGATCCGCATATCTCGCCCTCCGGCAAGAAATTCCTTTGGATCAAGGGCGGCCCCCAACATCGCCCCACCGCGCCGGGCACCGATGCCGCCGTCAATCTGGACGGTTATATCTCGGTCACACCGATGCGGGCCGATCTGACCGCCCATGATGTTCTGGCCGATCTGGCGGCAGGTCTCGCATGACCACAGGGACGCCGGATCACGAGGACGACCCGGCCGAACGCAAGATGCGCTTTCTCTTTGCCCTGCGCTCGCGTGGCGTCACCGATGCCCGCGTTCTGACCGCGATGGAGCGGATAGACCGTGGCCTTTTCGTCAAAGGTCTGTTCGCCGACCGCGCCTATGAGGACATGCCGCTGCCCATCTCCTGCGGGCAGACCATTTCGCAACCCTCGGTCGTCGGGCTGATGACCCAGGCGCTGGGGGTCCAGCCGCGCGATGTGGTACTGGAAATCGGCACCGGCTCCGGCTATCAGGCCGCGATCCTCAGCCAGCTGGCGCGCCGGGTCTATACAATCGACCGCCACCGCCGCCTTGTGCGTGAATCCTCGGAACTGTTTCGCCAGCTCAGCCTGACCAACATCACCGCCGTTGCGCGGGATGGCAGCTTTGGCTGGCCCGAACAGGCCCCGTTCGACCGCATCCTTGTCACGGCCGCTGCCGAAGACCCGCCCGGACCGCTGCTCGCACAGCTGAAACCCGGCGGCGTTATGGTGCTGCCGGTCGGTCAATCCGATGCGGTGCAGAGCCTGATCAAGGTCACACGCCTGCCAAACGGTTTCGATTACGAAGAGTTGCGGCCGGTTCGTTTCGTTCCTCTGGTCGAAGGGCTTGCGTCCGAATAGTCTGGCGCGCACTATATGAAGCGTAACGCAACGCGACCCGGATCAACCGGGCAGGAACGAGGCAGAGCTATGCGATCGACCTTTCTTACCTTGCCCCCGCTCCGCGCCCTCGGCCTTGGCGGCAGCCTTCTGCTCGTCGCGGCCTGCGGCAATGGCGGCGGCAAACCCTTCGACTGGGATTTCCGGCCCGGTGGTGTCTCGACCGCCGATGCCGCCCGCGCCGCCACCGCTGCAAGGCCCAGCCCTGACGCGCGCGGTATAATCTCATATCCCGGTTATCAGGTAGCCGTTGCCCGGCGCAACGATACCGTGGCCAGCGTCGCCGCCCGCGTCGGCATCGACCCCGGCGAACTGGCGCGCTACAATGCTGTCAACCCGAACGACCCCGTGCGCGAGGGCGAAATCCTTGCCCTGCCGCGCCGCGTCGCGGAAGGTGCTGCGCCGGTCGCACCGGCCACCGGCGCGATTGTCGGTGCTCCGATCAAGTCAGGCTTCATCGACGTGGCCCCTCTGGCCAGCGCCGCCATCGACCGCGCCGCGCCGAAACCTGCCGCCGCGCCGCAGGGCTGGCAGAAAGGTGCCGATTCCGCTGCTGCAACGCCCGGCGTAGAACCCGCCCGCCATCAGGTGAAGCGTGGCGAAACCGCCTTCATCATCGCGCGGGCCTACAACGTCTCTGCCAAGGCGCTGGCCGACTGGAACGGGCTGGATGCCAACATGACGGTGCGCGAGGGGCAGTATCTGCTGATCCCGGTCGCCGCCACCCCGGCCCCGGCCACCCGCGCGCCAGAGCCTGTTACCCAGCCCGGTGCCGGTTCACCGACGCCAGTGCCGCCCTCGGCCGCCAAGCCGCTGCCCGCCAAGGACGAGCCGCCCGTCGCCACCAAGAAGCCTGACGGCAGTGCGGCCCCCGCCCCGGCGCAGAAACCCGCCGCCGATCTCGGCGCGAACCGCAGCAGCGCCTCGGCTTCGAAGCTGGCGATGCCGGTCAGCGGTCAGGTCATCCGCCCCTATGCTAAGGGCAAGAACGAAGGCATCGACATCGGTGCCAGCGCGGGCACGGGCGTGGTCTCGGCTGCTGACGGGACCGTGGCCGCCATCACCAAGAACACCGATGGCGTGCCGATCCTCGTGATCCGCCATGCCAACAACCTGCTGACGGTCTATGGCGGCATCGACGCGGTGGCAGTGGCCAAGGGCGCCTCGGTCAAGCGTGGCCAGCAAATCGCCAAAGTCCGCGCCGGAAGCCCGTCCTTCCTGCATTTCGAGGTGCGCAAAGGCTTCGACTCCGTCGATCCCATGTCCTACCTCCAATAAGCATCCTGCCTGCAATAGACGCAAAGGGCGGGTGCCGCACAGCACCCGCCCTTTATCTTGGCCCAAATATCCCCGCCGGAGGTTCCGCCGCCCGCCATCCCGCATCAGGCCGGGCCACCTTCCGCGCCAGCCGGGGTGACGGGGGCTCGATGCCCCCGGCGCGCCGTCCCTTGGTTCAGGACGCCGGTTTCAGGATACGCGCACGCCGTGACGCGCCGCCAGATCGGTGAAGAACTGCCAGGCCACCCGGCCCGAGCGGGCGCCGCGCGTGGCCTGCCATTCGATCGCCTCGGCCCGCAGCACCTCGGGCGCCACCTGCACGCCATAAGCCGCGCAATAGCCGTCGATCATCGCCAGATAATCGTCCTGCGAACACGGGTGGAAGCCCAGCCACAGCCCGAAACGGTCGGACAGCGACACCTTCTCCTCCACTGCCTCGCTCGGGTTGATCGCGGTCGAACGTTCGTTCTCGATCATGTCGCGTGGCATCAGATGGCGGCGGTTCGATGTGGCGTAAAGGATCACATTCTCCGGCCGCCCCTCAATCCCGCCATCCAGCACCGCCTTCAGGCTCTTGTAATGCTGGTCATCATGGCTGAACGACAGGTCGTCGCAGAACAGCACGAACCGCGCATCGGAGGCGCGGAGGAGGTTCAGCAGACGCCCGACCGAAGGCAGATCCTCGCGCGCCAGTTCGACCAGCTTCAGGTCTTGCCCCTCGGCCCGCACGGCGGCATGGATTGCCTTCACTAGGCTGGATTTCCCCATCCCCCGCGCGCCCCACAGAAGCGCGTTGTTCGCAGGCAGACCCTGCGCAAAATGCCGGGTGTTCGCCAGCAGCGTGTCACGCGCCCGGTTGACCCCGATCAGCAGATCCAGATCCACCCGCGCCACTTTCGTCACCGGCTCCAGCCGGTCGGGGCCGGTGTGCCAGATGAAGGCCGGGGCCGCGCCGATATCCGGCGCGGGTTGCGGTGGCGGCGCCAGACGCTCCAGCGCCTCGGCGATACGCAGCAAAGGGTCGGTCACTTGTAATCCTCGCCTTCGGGGTCGTCGTCTTCTTCCTCGACCCAGGTGCCATCGGCACGGGCTTGCGCCTCACGTTCGCGTTCGAACCGCGCGATAAGGAAGATCGAGATTTCATACAGCGGATAGATCGCCGCAAAGAGGATGATCTGGCTGAACATATCCGGCGGCGTCACCACAGCGGCCACGGCAAGGATGCCGACCACCGCGTATTTCCGCATGGCTTTCAGCCCCTTGGAGGAGATAAGCCCCGCCCGCCCCATCAGCGTCAGCAGCACGGGCAGCTGGAAGCACAGACCGAAGGCCATGACGAAGGTCATGGTCAGCGCCAGATAACTTTCCATCGAGCCCTGGAAAACCACCCCCGCCGGAGGCGCTGTCAGGTCGCCGCCCCCCAGATCGCTGGCGAACTGGTCCTGAAAGCCCAGGAAGAAGCCAAAAGCGAAAGGCAGGATGATGAAATAGGCGAAGGCCGCGCCGATCAGGAACATCGCGGGCGAGGCCACGAGGAACGGCAGGAAGGCCTTTTTCTCGGATCGATACAGCCCCGGCGCCACGAAGCGCCACAGCTGATAGGCGATGATCGGGAAGGCCAGCGCAAAGCCACCCCACATGGCGATGCGGATGGCGACGAAGAAGCCCTCCTGCATCTTCACGAGGATCAGCTGGCATTCCTGCCCGCGCTCGGCCAGCACGACGCACATCGGGCGGGCCAGAAAGGCGAAGATCGGCTTCCACAACAGATAGCCGATGATGAAGCAGACGGCGAAAGCCCCGATCGCATAAAGGATACGGGTCCGCAGTTCCTTCAGATGTTCGATCAGCGGCGCCGCGCTGTCGTCGATGTGGTCGTTCGCACTCATGCGTCAGGGGCCTTTTCGGCGGGGGTCTCGCCGTCTTTCAACGCGCGAAGCCTGTCACCGGTCTCGTTCAGGATGGCACGGCGCGCGGCCTGCTTTTCTGCCAGCGCCTGCGTTTCTGTGCCGGTTGCCGGCGGCGTGGGCGCGGGTGCGTCGGCGGGCGCGGCCGCATCCGGGTCGGGCTGCGCCCTGGCCGGACCTGTGGTCGGCTTCAGCGGGTCCCATTTCTCGAACCTGTCAGCCGCCTGCTTCACCGCATCAAGGCCCAGCGACTTGGCGCTGGTGGCCTTTTTCAGATCATCCGCCGCCTCTTTCACGCCTGCCTCGCGCGCGGCATCTTCCATCGCGCCCTGAAACTCGCGCGCCATGCGCCGCAGCTTGCCGGTGAACCGGCCAAGCTGCTGGAACATCATGGGCAGATCCTTCGGCCCGATGACGATCAGCGCCACGACGCCGATCACCAGAAGCTCGGTCCATCCGATATCGAACATCGCTTTCCCCCGTCAGAACCCGCCTGCCTGTTGCGCGGCTCAGACCTTGTCCTTGTCGGCCGGGGTCACGTCTTTCGCGCTGTCGGCCTTCACGGTGTCATCGGCGGCGTTCTCGATCTCGCTCGCGCCGTCCTTCACGCCCTTCTTGAAGGCCGTGATGCCCTTGCCGACCTCGCCCATCAGCGAGCTGACCTTGCCGCGGCCGAACAGAACCAGCACCACGACGGCGATAAGCAGCAGTTGCCAGGGTCCCATCTGCATGTCGAATTCCTCCAATGGGAAGTGTCTTTGGCCACAGGCTTACCCAAGCCGTCGCCCGGCGTAAGCCCCGAATCCGCTGCGATGCGGCGGATTGCTGACAGCTATATGTCAGTTGCCCTCTGCGAGAAAGCACCATCGCAACAACAGGAGATTCCCATGCGACAGACCCTATCCACCCCGGTTGCCATCGCCGAAATCGTGCAATTTCATCTGGTTGAAGGCACACAGACCGCGCAGTTTCTTGCGGCGGCAAAGGGAAGCGCAGCGCTGGTGAAAGCGCAGCCCGGATTCCTCGCCCGGCATCTGATGCAGGGCGAAGATGGCAGTTGGACGGACCTCGTGCTCTGGGCCGACCTCACGGCGGCCCGGACCGCCGCCACAGCCGTGGTGAAAGACCCGGCCTTCGCCCCGTTCATGGCCCTGATCGACGGCGCCAGCGTGCGGATGCGCCATGACCGGGTGATCTGGTCTCTGGCGGATTGACGCCGGGGCGCCAAGCCGTCAGCCTGTGCCATCATGCGCCGCACCGACCGCCTTTTCGAACTTATCCAGATCCTGCGCGACGGGCGGCTGCACCGCGCCTCGGAAATGGCAGAGCGGCTTGAGGTTTCGGTGCGCACGATCTGGCGCGACATGGCCACGCTGATGGCTTCGGGCCTGCCTGTGGAGGGAGAGCGCGGGGTGGGATACATCCTGCGCGCGCCGATCACCCTGCCACCGATGATCCTGACCCCGCCCGAGATGGAGGCGCTGCGGCTCGGGGTGCGGCTGGTGGCGGAAGGTGCCGATCCGGGGCTGGCGCGCGCGGCACGCGGGCTGGCGGCGAAAATCGCCGCCGTGGTCCCTGCCCCGGCGACGCCCGAGCCCGACGATCTGTTCGTCTATTCCGCCGATGAAACCCAGCGCGCCGCGCCGCATCTGCCGGTCCTGCGGCAGGCGATCCGCGCGCGGCAGCGGCTGGCCATCACCTATATCGACCCGCACGGCGCCGAGACGCACCGCGACATCCGCCCGCTGCAACTGGAATTCTGGGGCCGGGTCTGGACGCTGGCCGCCTTCTGCGAGGCGCGCGCAGATTTCCGCAGCTTCCGCGTAGACCGGATCGTCGCCATCACCGAAACGGGCGAAACCTATCCCGACGAGCCGGGGCGAAGGCTGGAGGATTACCGCGCCCGCATCGCCGCCGAACTTACGCCCGCCGATGCGCCGGAAACACGAAACAGCGATCCCGCCGGATCATAAGCCACAACGCCGTGCCCGGTTTCGGCAGAAACACCCCCGGCACGGCAGCGGTCAGGGTCGAGCCGTCGTAATCCATCACGAATTCCACAAGGCTCTCGCGTCCCATGAACCGGGCGCGCTGCACCGTGCCGCGTGCGGGCGTGCCATCCATCGGCGTCGGGTTTGGCCCGCGCCCGGCACGATCAAAGTCAATCTTCAGATGCTGCGGCCGTATGACGATTTCCACCTCGCCGCCATCGGTATGGCCGGGGGTCAGGAACTCGCCAAACGGGGTCAGGGTCAGCGCCCCGCGCGATACGCCCCGGATCACATTGACATCACTGAAGAAAGCCGCCGCCGCCCGATCCGCAGGCCGGGTGTAGACATTGTAGGGCGATCCCTGCTGCACAATCCGGCCATCCCGCATCAGCGCAATCTCGTCAGCCATGCGCATCGCCTCATCAGGTTCATGCGTGACCAGCAGGACCGCCGCGCCCTCTTCCTTCAGCACCGCCAGCGTCGTGTCCCGGATGCCGTCACGCAGGCGGTTGTCGAGGCCGGAAAACGGCTCGTCCATCAGCATCAGCCGCGGGCGCGGCGCCAGCGCGCGGGCCAGTGCGACGCGCTGCTGTTCCCCACCTGAAAGCTGGTGCGGATGCTTGTCGCCATAGCCCGAGAGGTTCACCTTCTCCAGCAGTTCGTCCACCCGACGCGCCTGAGCAGCACGGTCACCCTTCAACCCGAAGGCCACGTTGCGTGCCACTGTCAGATGCGGGAACAGCGCGAAATCCTGAAACATCAGCCCGATGCCCCGCCCTTCCGGCGGCACGCGGGTCACCGTGTCGCAGACCAGACGCCCATCCAGATGAATGGTGCCGCTGTCCTGCATCTCGACCCCGGCGATGATGCGCAGCGTCGTGGATTTGCCGCAGCCCGAAGGCCCGAGAAGGCAAGTGACCTGCCCCGGCATCACGGTCAGCGACACATCGTCCACCACCCGGCGGGCGTCGAAACGTTTCACGATGTCCCGGATTTCGAGACGGGGAGGCAGGCTGGTCACGATGGCGTCTTTCAGTCCGGCAGATTTCTCGACTGAAACGATTGGGTTTCCCTCGTCCCTTAGCAACCCAACCCCGCCAAGGCAACCCCGCCGGGGGGTGCCCCGGCGGGGCGCGGCTTACAGTGTCGCGTTGGTGGCGCCGCCGTCCAGCAGGATGTTCTGCCCGACGATGAAGCCTGCATGCTGCGAGGCAAGGAAGGCGCACATCGCGCCGAATTCCTCGCGCGTGCCATAGCGGCGGGCGGGAATCGTCGCCATGCGTTCGGCCCGTGCCTCGTCCCGGCTGATGCCGCGTGTCTGCATCACCCCGCCATCCAGCGCGGTCGCGCGGTCGGTATCGTGGATGCCGGGCAACAGGTTGTTGATGGTCACGCCGAAAGGCGCCACCTGCCGCGAGGTGCCCGCCACATAGCCGGTCAACCCGGCGCGGGCGGAGTTCGACAGGCCAAGCTGGGCAATGGGCGCCTTCACCGATTGCGAGGTGATGTTGATGACCCGCCCCCAGCGGCGTTCGATCATCCCCGGCAACAGGGCCTTCATCAGCGCGATCGGCGCCAGCATATTGGCTTCCAGCGCACGGATGAAATCGTCGCGGCTCCAGTCCGACCACAGGCCGGGCGGCGGGCCGCCCGCATTGGTGACGAGGATATCGACATCCTTCGCCGCCGCCAGAACCGCGACCTGACCGGATTCGGTCGTCACATCGGCGGCAACCGTGGTGACCGGCACGCCAAAGCGCGTGCGGATGTCATCGGCAGTCGCAAGCAACGCCTCGGCCCCGCGTGCGTTCATCACCAGTTCGACCCCGGCGGCAGCCAGCGCCTCGGCACAGCCACGCCCCAGCCCCTTGGACGAGGCGCAGACCAGTGCCCTTTTCCCCTTGATGCCCAGATCCATCGCGCGTTCTCCGTTATAATGCGGCCCGACCGTAGCAAGCGGCCCCCGACTTGCCAAGGCGCACCAATCGGCCCTTACTTCTGCCCGAATGCTGGCACATTTCCGTGACTTGATGCAGAAAACTGCATAGCGGCCGGCCTGCGCCTGCCGTCCCTTTCGCACAGCCCCGGAAAGCCCTTTTGCCATGACCGACGTACCGACCCGCCTTCTGCCCGGACAGGCCTGCATGGTCTTCCCCGCCGATGCGGTTTATGTCGCGCATGGCGTGAACATGGGTGACGGGCTGGGTCTGCCAGACGATGTCTGCGCGGGCGATGTCTACGAACTTGAACCCGGCACCGAGCCGCTGCGCCTGGTGGTGGCGCGTGCCGCAAAGGCGCAGCAGGTGGCGACGGGCTCCGGTCTGGGGCAACCGGGCGATCCGGTGCGGGTCGTCGCGCGCTACACGCTGATGGGCGACGATGCGAACCGGGTCGAACTGTTGCTACTGGCGCTGGAGGGTTCGGGCGACGGGCTGTTCGCGCTGCCGCTGTCACCCATGGCCGCCGGGCTTGGCTATACGCTGGTCAAGGTCGAGGACGCGCCCGAGGAAACGCCGCTGTCCGATCTTCTGTGCGTGAGCTTTGCGCGCGGCACGATGATCACCATGGCGAATGGCTCGCAACGTCCCATCGAGACACTGACCGCCGGGGACCGGGTTCTGACGCGCGACCACGGGCCGCAGGCGGTCCGCTGGGTCGGGAATGCCACCCTGCGGGCCGTCGGGGCCTTCGCGCCGGTCGTCATTACCTCAGGCGCCATGGGCAATGCGGGCGATCTGATCGTCAGCCAGCATCACCGCATGTTCCTGTACCAGCGTCAGCGGACGCCGGGCCTGCCAACTTCGGAACTGCTGGTGCAGGCCAAGCATCTGGTGAACGGCGAAACGATCTTCCTGCGCGAAGGCGCCTTCGTCGATTACTTCAGCCTGGTGTTCGAACGCCACGAGATCATCTATGCCGAAGGCGTGCCCGCCGAAAGCCTGATGGTGACAGAGGCGGTGGTGAACCGCCTGCCGGTCGAGCTGTCGGCCGAAGTGCGGGCGCGATTCCCCGGCCTGAGCCAGAACCAGCATTTCGGGACCGAGGCCGGACGGCAGGAACTGGAGGAGATCGGCCTCGGTCGCCGCGAATCCGCAGGTGGAAAATAGGGAACCTGTCGCAGCCCCAGGGGCTTGACCCTGACGCGCCACAGACGATGCTGGCGCCAGAACCGGAGACCCCGCCGATGCGCCTGCTGCTGCCCGCCGCTTTGCTGATCGCCGCCACCCCGCTGGCCGCGCAGGATCTGCAACCCGTCGATCCGCTGCCCGAAGGGGCACTTGCGATCCTGTCGGAAACCGAAGCGCCGGAATTTGTACTTGGCTGGCAGGGGGACCTGGATGGCGACGGTGATGCCGACCTGCTGGCGCAGGGCGCTTATACGGCGGGCGATGGCGGCAATGCCGCTGTACTGCGGCAGATGGTGTTGCGGCGGGACGGCGAAAGCTGGACCATCTGGCAGGAGTTCGTGGCGCCGGACGGAATCAAATCCGCCCGGCTGGACACCACCGCCGCAGGCCGCGAACTGGTTCTGACGCTGTTCAGCTACCAGCCGGACGACCCGCATTGCTGCCCGTCCGGCAGTTCGGAGATGCGCCTGCCCCTGAAGTGAGGCAGGCGCAACGGCTCACTTTGCCGAAAGCATCTCGGCCACGTCCAGCAGGATCACTTCGTTATCCGCCGCCGCATCCAGCTTGCGCCCCGACGAGAACGGCAGGTTGTTGTCATTGGCCACCATGATCTGCGTATCGCTCACCCGCATCACATCCTCGATGGTGAAGAAGGGGAAGGTGTGCTTGCCGGTCAGATCGCGCGCAGCCTGGGTTTCCTGACGGTTCACGCCCTCGGGGTCGGCAATGTCCATCAGGTCGATATGGCCGATGCGGCGCACGAAGCCCTCGGCATCGACGCTGGCGGTGTCGATCAGCACGACATTCTTCACCAGCGCGGGCAGCGGGAAGCAATCGGGCGCCGGATCACCGGCGCATTTCAGCGACGGATCGCCCTCGCCGTTGTCACGCTCGATCACCAGCGCACGGGTCTCGTCGATGAAGTTGAAATCACCGATCGCGGTTGCGCCTTCCGCCAGACGGAATTTGAAGCCCTGCCCCGTCCACTTTTCCGCTGCCGTGTCAAACGCTATGACGCGAAGGAAGGCGCCTTCGGGTTGTCCCTCGGCAGTCATCACCGGCTTTTCCAGCATGGCCCAAAGCAGAGGGGTGCCCGGCTGATGTGCCATGCCCTCATACCCGCCCGAGCGCGGCACGATCCAGTCCTTGCCGACCACCGAGGTGCCGGAATTGGCCGGGTTATCCACCGATTTGATGACCTCTTCACCCTGCATGGTCGGATAGACCGCGAGCACCTTGCCATCGAGCGTGGCGCGGATGAGGAAGGGGCCGAACTCTTCACCGATCCAGACCTCGCCATTGATGATCTGGATGCTTTCAGGGTCGAAATCCGCGCCGGTCAGATAGCGGCTGTCCGAGCCTTCATAGGCGATGCGAAACGGCACCTTGCGGTCGGGGTCGTGCAGGAACACGGTTTCCTTCACCTCGACCTTGCCGCTGGTGAAATCGGGCATGATCCGGCTGAAGAACAGCAGCGCATCGGGGCTGTTCAGCTTGGTGCCGAAGCCGTTGTCGGTCAGCACATAGGTGCTGCCATCCTCAGCCTGCTGCATGGCGAAACCGGAAAAGCCCTGAAGCGGCTGGCCGTTGAACGGCAGGTTCAGCCCGGTCGGGCGCTTGCCATGCATCGCGCCGGTATCGCCGGCCACGCTTTCGGCCACATCATTGCGGACAGCGCCGGTGAACTTGCCCGATACGCGCGCATCCGCAGGGGCATCGGCCGGCGGGTCGATCAGCGTCAGGGCGGGCAGCACGGCCTGTCCCTTCAGCACTGCCGGGAAGGTGGTTTCGGCGAGTGCCGGTGCGGCGATCAGCGTGGCGCAAAGCGCGGTGGCGGACAGAAGGCGCGACAGCATGGGAATCTCCTGCTTGGGTGTTGCTGCGCCGCTTCTGGCCGTGCCGCATTGCAGGAAGATGGCGCACAGACAAAGCTTCGGTGACGGCTGCGTGACGGGCTTTCGCACCAGTGGACGACCGGCCCGCTTTCGGCTAAAGCGCGGCCATGCTGGACAATCGCCCCACCCTCCCGCCCGAAATCGCCCGCCGCCGGACCTTCGCGATCATCGCGCACCCGGATGCGGGGAAAACCACGCTGACCGAAAAGTTCCTGCTGTTCGGCGGCGCGATCCAGATGGCGGGTCAGGTGCGGGCCAAGGGCGAGGCGCGGCGCACGCGGTCGGATTTCATCAAGATGGAACAGGATCGCGGCATCTCGGTCTCGGCCTCGGCGATGAGCTTTGACTACCGCGAGTTCCGCTTCAATCTGGTCGATACGCCCGGCCACAGCGATTTTTCGGAAGATACCTATCGCACACTGACGGCGGTGGATGCGGCGATCATGGTGATCGACGGCGCCAAGGGCGTGGAAAGCCAGACCCGCAAGCTGTTCGAGGTCTGCCGTTTGCGCGACCTGCCGATCCTGACCTTCTGTAATAAGATGGACCGCGAGGCACGCGATACGTTCGAGATCATCGACGAGATTCAGGAAAACCTGGCCATCGACGTGGCACCGGCAAGCTGGCCCATCGGCTCGGGGCGCGAGTTTCTGGGCTGCTACGACATCCTGAACGACCGGCTGGAACTGATGGACCGCGCCGACCGTAACCGGGTCGCCGAAACCATCGAGATCAAGGGGCTGGACGATCCGAAACTGGCGCAGCACGTCCCGGCCGGGATGCTGGCGCAATTGCGCGAAGAGCTGGAAATGGCGCGCGAGCTCTTGCCCGCTTTCGACCGCAAGGCGTTTCTGGAAGGCCATATGACGCCGATCTGGTTCGGATCTGCCATCAACTCCTTCGGGGTGAAAGAACTGATGGATGGTATCGGCAATTACGGCCCGGAGCCGCAGCCGCAGCCCACCGCCAGCCGCAAGGTCGCGCCCGAGGAAACGCCGGTGACCGGCGTGGTGTTCAAGGTGCAGGCCAATATGGACCCCAAGCACCGCGACCGCGTGGCCTTCATCCGCCTCGCCTCCGGCCATTTCGAACGGGGCATGAAGCTGCTGCATGTGCGGTCGAAAAAGCCGATGGCGGTGTCGAATCCGGTGCTGTTCCTCGCTGCCGACCGCGAACTGGCGGAAGAGGCCTGGGCCGGTGACATCATCGGCATTCCGAACCACGGGCAGCTTCGCATCGGCGACGCGCTGACCGAGGGCGAGGATCTGCGCTTTACCGGCATCCCGTCGTTCGCGCCGGAACTGCTGCGCGGGGTGCGGGCCGCCGATCCGATGAAGGCCAAGCATCTGGAAAAGGCGCTGATGCAATTCGCCGAGGAAGGCGCCGCGAAGGTGTTCAAGCCGATGATCGGCTCGGGCTTCATCGTGGGCGTGGTGGGCGCGCTGCAATTCGACGTGCTGGCCAGCCGGATCGAGCAGGAATATGCGCTGCCAGTGCGGTTCGAGGCGTCGCAATTCACCTCCGCCCGCTGGGTGGCGGGTCCGAAGGCGGAAATGGACAAGTTCCTCAACGTGAACAAGGGCCATATCGCCCATGACCACGATGGCGACGTGGTGTACCTGACCCGCCTGCAATGGGACATTGATCGCATCCAGCGCGATTACCCCGAGCTGAAGCTGACCGCGACGAAAGAAATGCTGGCGTGACGCGGCAAAACCGCGTCTTGCCAACTGGCGAGATCGCGGCGCTGCCGTTTCGCGGCGCATGGATGGGCAATCGCGGGATATTGCACGATGCAGCGGGCCAGCCTGGCCCGGCGCGCTGGCGGCACAAGAACTGGATCTGCTGCAAGCTGGCCTTCAAGGGCCGCAAGCGCCCGCTGATGGCGCCTCATAGCTATACCGAACTGTTCTTCTACGACGAGCCGCAGGCGCTGGCTGCCGGTCACCGCCCCTGCGCCGAATGCCGCCGCGAGGATTACAACCGCTTTCGCGGGATCTGGGAACGGTTGTTCGGCCCGGCGGATGCGAAAGCCATCGACGCGGCCCTGCACAAGGCCCGGCTGGCCGGACGCCCGGCGCAGCAATGCCGCCATCAGGCACCCTCACCCGACCTGCCTGACGGCGCCATGATCCTGACCGAGGGCCAGCCCGCCCTGATATGGCAAGGCGCCTTGCATCCCTGGACGCCCGACCACGGCTATGGCCCTGCCCGGCCCGTGCCAGATGGCCCTGCAACCGTTCTGACCCCTGCCCCGCTGGTCGCCATACTGGCAGCAGGCTACCGGCCCCTCCCGCATCCCTGCCTGACCGGAGTGTGACCGGAGGCGCCCTTGCGGCCCCTGCCCAATCGCGCCAGACTGGCCGCGTCCGACAGGAGGTTCCATGTCCGCCCCCCGTGCCTTTCTGGTTGCCACTGCGAAGAACGAAGGCCCCTTCATTCTTGAATGGGTCGCCCATCACATGGAAGTCGGCTTCACCGACATCGTGATCTACCAGAACGATTCCGACGATCTGACGCAGGACATCCTGACGGCGCTGCAAAAGCTGGGTGCCATCCGGTATTTCGACAACAGCGCCGCCGCGCGCGGCACCCATCAGGTGCGGGCCTATATCCGCGCTTCACGCCTGAAATCCTACGCCGAGGCCGATTTTGCCATGGCTCTGGATCTTGACGAGTTTCTGGTGATCAAGACCGGCAACGGGCGGCTGGAGGATTTCGTGGCGGCCAGCCCGCCCTTCGACGTGGCACAGATCAACTGGCGGCTGTTCGGCAATTCCGGCAAGCGGCTGCAAAGCTTCCGCATGCAGACCGAACGCTTCACCATGGCCGATTATGTGATGGCCGACGACGAACGGTTCAACGCCTATAAATGTCTGTTCCGCCCGAAATATTTTGAACGCCCGGGCGTCCACCGCCCCAATCCCCGCGAGGGCGTGGATGAAGACGCGTTGCGTGTCGTCAACGGTTCGGGGCTGGTGCCGGGGCAATATCAGATCAAGAATTACAACTCCACCGATCCGGGTGGACAAAGCCTTGCGCAGATCAACCATTACATCGTGCGCGATCTGGATACGTTCATGGTCAAGACCCGCAGGGGCTCCGCCCATCAGGATGACCGCGAGGTCGGGCTCAAATACTGGGCGCTGCGCAACAAGAACTATGTCGAGGATGACAGCATGGCGCCCTGGCGGGCGCGGCTGGTGGATCGGTTCAACGCCTTGAACGATGCGACCTATGACCGGCTGAAGCGGTTGCGGCGCCAGTCGGTCGCCATTCACAAGCGGAAGTTCGAAGAGGTCATGGAAGACCCCGAGGCGCGCCAGCTGCGCCGCGAATGCATGAAATTCGAAGGCAATATCCCCCTGCTGGGCAGTTACAAGGATGTGCTGGAACATGGCGGGCCAACTTGACGACGGATCAAATTTCCGGTAGGGGGCGGAAGGCAAAGTATGCCATGACGCCGGGGCGCCCGGACAAGCAGCGTCCCTCCACCTCCCCGCGGGCCGATCCCGCTGTGACAGGACGTTGATGACCAAGTTCTCCGATCTCGCGCTCGATCCGCGCGTTTTGCAAGCCGTCGCCGAAGCCGGCTATGAAACTCCCACCCCGATTCAGGCGCAGGCCATTCCGCCCGCCCTTGAAGGCCGCGACGTGCTGGGCATCGCCCAGACCGGCACCGGCAAGACAGCGAGCTTCTCGCTGCCGATGATCACGCTGCTGGGTCAGGGCCGTGCCCGCGCCCGGATGCCGCGCAGCCTCGTGCTGTGCCCGACGCGTGAGCTGGCGGCGCAGGTGGCCGAAAACTTCGACACCTATGCCAAGCACACCAAGCTGACCAAGGCGCTGCTGATTGGCGGCGTGGCCTTCGGCGAACAGGACAAGCTGATCGATCGCGGCGTGGACGTGCTGATCGCCACCCCTGGCCGTCTGCTGGACCATTTCGAACGCGGCAAGCTTCTGCTGACCGGCGTGCAGATCATGGTGGTGGACGAGGCCGACCGGATGCTGGACATGGGGTTCATTCCCGATATCGAACGCATATTCAATCTGACGCCCTTCACCCGGCAGACCTTCTTCTTCTCGGCCACCATGGCGCCCGAGATCGAGCGGATCACCAAGACCTTCCTGTCGAACCCGGTGAAGATCGAAGTGGCGCGGCAATCGACCACCTCGGAAACCATCGAACAGGCGCTGGTGCAGTTCACGCCCAGCCGCAAGGACCGCAGCTTTGCCGAAAAGCGCGCCGTCCTGCGCGCCCTGATCCGGGCCGAGGGTGAGAGCTGCACCAATGCCATCATCTTCTGCAATCGCAAGATGGATGTGGATGTGGTCGCCAAGTCGCTGAAATCGCATGGGTTCAACGCGGCCCCGATCCATGGCGACCTGGACCAGTCGCAGCGCATGAAAACGCTGGATGGCTTCCGCGACGGGTCTCTGCAACTGCTGGTCGCCTCGGATGTGGCGGCGCGCGGGCTGGACATTCCATCGGTCAGCCATGTGTTCAACTTCGATCTGCCCTCGCATCCCGAGGATTACGTCCACCGCATCGGTCGTACCGGCCGCGCCGGGCGCAAGGGCAAGGCGTTCTCGATTGCCACGCCGCATGACGAGAAATACCTGACAAATATCGAATCGCTGGTGAAGCAGGAAATCCCGCGCGGCAGCCTGCCCGAGGGCTTTACCCTGCCCGAACCGCGCGAGCGGGATGACCGCCGCAAGGATGACCGGCGCCGCGACGACCGTGGCCCGAAGGGCAAGGGGCCGAAGCCGCAGCGCGAGGCCACTCCGCGTGAGGCATCGCCGCGCGAACCCGAGGTGGTGGAAGACCGCAAGCCCGCAAGCCCGGCGCCCGCCCCTGCCCCGGCGCAGGTCCATACCCATGGCACCGGGCATCATCACCATCACCACCGTGAGGACCGTCGCGACGACCGCCGCCGCAATGACCGCGACGACCGTGTTGTCGGTATGGGCGATCATGTGCCGGACTTCCTGATGCGCAGCTTCAAGCTGAAGGAACGCCCCGCAGACGAGACGGCAGAGCCGCAGGTGGAAGACGCCACCGCAGAATAAGAAAGGGGCGCCGCGCGGCGCCCCTTTTCATTTCCGGTCTGGCAGCGCCTGTCATTCCTCTGACAGGCGGCTGACCACAACGGTGACCTCGGGCTTCTTGCCGATCTCCTCGACCGCGACCTGACGCACGATCCGACGGATCGCCTCTTCGGTCTTTTCATCGTCGCGCATGATCTTGGGTGGCGCGGTTTCAAGGAACTGCGTCAGCTCCGCCTCCATCGCCTCGGCCAACGGCTGCCCGCGCTTGCCGGTTTCCGGCAGGCCCATCAGTTCCACCCAGGCCTCGCCCAGCGGCTCGTTCTGTTCATCCAGGATGACGTTGACCATGGCATGCCCGTTCAGCGCCATGCGGATGCGGTTGCGCACCACACCATCCATCGCACCGATCAGCACCGATCCATCCAGATAAAGCCGCCCGGTCTCGATATATTCCGCGACCTCGGGGGCATCACCGCTGAGATCCAGCATCATGCCATTGGTGGCAATCTCACCTGCGCTACCGCGCGCCTCCGCCAGTTTCACATGCTCGCGCAGGTGGCGGTGTTCCCCATGCATCGGCACCAGCATCTGCGGATGCAGGACTTCATGCATCTTTTCCAGATCCGGGCGGTTGGCATGGCCCGAAACGTGGTAGCGCCCGCCCGTATCATCCACCACATCGACGCCCATTTCCGAGAAGCTGTTCATGATGCGCAGCACATCACGTTCGTTCCCCGGAATGGTTTTGGACGAAAAGAGGAACATGTCGCCCTCTTTCAGCTCCAGCCCCAGATACTTGCCGCGCGACAGCTGCGCCGTCGCCGCACGCCGCTCGCCCTGACTGCCGGTGACGATCAGCATGAGGTTCTGGCGCGAGACTTCCGTGGCCTGTTCCGACGGGATGATGGTCGGGAAATCGGTCAGCACGCCGGTTTCCTGTGCCACCTTGACCATGCGTTGCATCGCGCGGCCCAGCAGACAGACAGACCGGCCCGCTGCCCGCCCGGCCTCAGCCAGCGTTTTCAGCCGCGCGACGTTCGACGCGAAGGTCGTCGCCACAACCATGCCACCCGCATTGGCAATCAGGCCATGGATCGGATCGGCCAGCGTCGCCTCCGACCGGCCCGGCGCAGGCGAGAAGATGTTGGTGGAATCGCACATCAGCGCCTTCACCGGTACTTCGTCGGCAATGGCGCGGAACGCGGCTTCGTTCCAGCCCTCGCCAACGATGGGGGTCGGGTCCAGCTTGAAGTCGCCCGAATGCACCAGCCGCCCAGCGGGCGTGTCGATCACCAGCGCCGAGCTTTCGGGGATCGAATGGGCGATCGGCACGAACTGCACGCGGAACGGCCCGGCCTCGACCACCGCGGGGCGCGGCTCGACCGTATGGATCACATCCAGAGGATGGCCCTGTTCCTCGAACTTCAGGCGACCGATTGCAGCAGTGAAGCGCCGGGCATAGACCCGCTTCTTCAGCTTGGGCCAAAGATGCCCCAGCGCGCCGATGTGATCCTCATGCGCATGGGTGATAAAGATCGCCTCGATCCGGTCGGCACGCGCCTCCAGCCAGGCGATATCGGGCATGATCAGATCGACGCCCGGTGTGGTGTCCATGTCCGGGAAGGTCACGCCCAGATCGACGACGATCAGCCGCTCACGCCCTTCCGGCCCATAGCCGTAGACATAGCAGTTCATCCCGATTTCGCCGGCACCGCCGAGGGGCAGATAGATCAGGCGGTTCTTCACGCTCATGCGGTTTCCAGTTCCTTGTTATGGCGGTGGATGAGAACGAGCCCATGCATGGTCAGATCGTCCTCCACCGAATCGAACAGGTCGGTGCCCTGCTGAAAGAGAGGTGCAAGCCCCCCCGTGGCAATCACTTTCATCGGCCGGTCACGTTCGGCGCGGATCTGCCGGACGATGCCTTCGGCCAGACCGATATACCCCCAATACACGCCCGACTGCATGCAGGCCACAGTATTCGTGCCGATGGCCGTTGCCGGTTTGGTGACATCCACATGCGGCAGGGCGGCGGCGGCCATATGCAGGGCCTCAAGGCTCAGGTTCACACCCGGCGCGATGACCCCGCCGATATAGGCGCCATCGGTATCCACCACGTCGAAAGTGGTGGCGGTGCCGAAATCCACCACGATCAGGTTACCGCCATGACGGTCAAAGCCTGCCACGGTATTCACCAGCCGGTCCGGCCCCACCGTGGTGCCCTGATCGACGCGCGGCGCCACCGGCAGCGCGCATTCCGGCTTGCCCACCACCAGAGGGCGGCAATCGAAATAACGGTTGCACAGCACGCGCAGGTTGAACACCACGCGAGGCACGGTGGATGAGATGATGGCCTCGTCAATCTGCGCCTCGGTCTTCGTCAGCATCATCAGCGAAGACAGCCAGACGAAGTATTCATCCGCCGTGCGCTTATGATCGGTGGCGATGCGCCAGGTGGCGATGAACTCGCGCCCGTCCCAGATCGAGAACACCGTATTGGTATTGCCGCAGTCGATGGCCAGAAGCATGGCTGGTGCCTTTCAGAAAAAGACCTCGGCGGCGGGGATCGCCTCCCGCCGTCCGTCGATGTTCAGGACCAGCGCACCGCTGTCGTCGATTGTCTCGAAAATCCCGTGCCGTTCGGTCGTGCCGGTGCGCGCACGGATGCGCTCGCCGCGCCGCGCTGCCCGGTCAAGCCACGCGGCGCGGATGGGCGCGAAGCCCTCGGCCTGAAAGCGGGTTTCCCACAGCGCGAAGGCCGCAGCCAGATGGGTCAGAAACCGTTCGGGTGTGATGCGCAGGCCGGTCTCCGCCAGCAGGTTGACCGGCGTCACGGCACCGGGTTCCACCGCCTCAACCGGCGGAGCGCCGATCAGGTTGACGCCGATGCCGATGATCAGATGACTGACACGCCCGCCTGCCCCGCCGCTTTCCAGCAGGATACCCGCCAGCTTGCCGCCATTCAGCAGCACGTCATTGGGCCATTTCAGCGCGAAGGCACCGGGCAGATCGGTCAGCCCTGCACAGGCGTCATACAGCGCCAGCGCCGCGATGAAGCTGCGCAGCGCCGCCGTTTCGGGCCGCCCCTCGGGGCGCATCACCAGACTGCCGTAGAAATTGCCGCGCGGGCTGGACCAGGGCCGCCCGCGCCGCCCGCGTCCCGCTGTCTGCTCTCCCGCAATGACCCATGCCGGACCTGTCAGGCCCGGCACGAGGGAAAGCGCATAAGCATTGGTGCTGTCGACCGTATCGAGGGCATGGCGCGCCACGCCCTCGGGCCAGACCGGGTCCGCGTTACCGGACAAGGGCTTCGGCCGCCACGGCCGCCGCAGGGTCGATCCCGAACAGGTTGACCGCCCCGACCAGCATGATCAGCGCCGCCGCCACGAAAGCGATCCACTGCGGCGCGCTCATCCGGCTTTCAACGGTTTCGCCGTCCTTCCCGAAGAACATGAAGTAGACGATGCGCAGGTAATAGAAGGCCCCGATGGCCGAAGCCACGGCGCTGGCCACCACAAGCCAGGTCAGCCCCGCCGAAAGCGCCGCCTGCCACACCGCAAACTTCGCGAAGAAGCCGACGAAGGGCGGCACACCCGCAAGGCTGAACATCAGCGCAAGCACGGCATAGGCTTTCATGGGTTCACGCTTCACGAACATGTTCAGCGCCGCGATATCGGTCACCGGCTTGCCGTCACGCTCCAGCGACAGGATGAAGGCGAAGGTGCCGATGTTCATGGTGACGTAGATCGCCATGTAGATCAGCATGGCCTGCACCCCGGCCGCCGTGCCCGCCGCGAGGCCAAGCAGCGCATAGCCCATATGCGCGATCGACGAATAGGCCATCAGGCGCTTCAGGTCGCGCTGGCCAATGGCCGCGATGGCACCGACGAACATCGACAAGAGCGACATCACCGCGATGACCTGCTGCCAGTCGCCCGGAATGGCACCGAAGGCATCATAGGCAAGACGGGCCAGCAGCGCCATGGCGGCAACCTTCGGCGCGGTTGCAAAGAAGGCCGTCACCGGGGTCGGCGCGCCTTCATAAACGTCCGGCGTCCACATGTGGAAGGGCGCCGCGGAAACCTTGAAGGCCAGACCCGACAGCATGAACACCAGACCGAACAGAAGGCCCAGCGGGATCTCGCCACCCAGCGTCGAAAGGATGCCCGAGAACAGCGTGGTGCCGGCAAAGCCATAGGTCAGCGAGGCGCCGTACAGCAGCAGGCCCGAGCTCAGCGCGCCAAGGACGAAGTATTTCAGGCCCGCCTCGGTGGATTTGGCACTGTCACGGCGCAGGGCCGCGATGACGTAAAGCGCCAGCGACTGAAGCTCCAGCCCCAGATACAGCGCCATCAGGTCGCCCGCCGAAACCATCATCATCATGCCGACGACCGACAGGGAAACGAGGATCGGATATTCAAACCGCGCGAGATCGCGACGGCTCATGTAGTCGAAGCTCGTCACCAGAACGGCGGCGGCCGACAGCAGGATGGTGATTTTCGCATAGCGGGCAAAGGGATCGTCGTTGAACATGCCGCCGAAGGCAGTGCGCGCGCCCTCGCCGTTGGTGCCGATCCAGAAGGCAAGTACGAGGAAAACCCCCGCCGTCACCCAGGTGATCAGGCCCGCAGCCTTGTCCTTGGTGGTGTAGACCCCGAACAGAAGCGCCGCCATGGCGTAGATCGAAAGTGCGACCTCGGGCAGGAGGATGTTGAAATCGGTGCCGGTCATGGGCGGGCCCTCAGTGCGAAGCCGCTTCCGCCACGTCGGCAGACGCAGGCAGGGCAGCATGGTAGTCGGAAACCAGCGTCTCGACCGAAGGACCGATGATATCGGTCACCAGCGACGGATAGACGCCGAGGAGAAGGGTCATCACCACCAGCGGCGCGAAGATCGCGCGCTCGCGGCCATTCATGTCGGTGATCGACTTCAGCGCCTCTTTGATCAGGTCGCCGAACACGACCCGACGGTAGAGGTAAAGCGCATAGGCCGCCGAGAAGATCACGCCCGAGGTGGCGACCACGGCCACCCAGGTATTGACCTGGAAGATGCCCATGAGCGTCAGGAACTCGCCGATGAACCCGCTGGTGCCGGGAAGACCCACATTGGCCATGGTGAAGAACATGAAGATCAGCGCATAGGCGGGCATGCGGATCACAAGGCCGCCATAGGCGTCGATCTCGCGGGTATGCATGCGGTCATAGATCACGCCGACACAAAGAAACAGCGCGCCCGAGATGAAGCCGTGGCTCAGCATCTGGAAGATGGCGCCGTCGATCCCCTGCTGATTGGCCGCGAAGATGCCCATGGTGACATAGCCCATATGTGCGACCGAGGAATAGGCGATCAGCTTCTTCATGTCGCTTTGCGCCAGCGCCACCAGCGAGGTGTAGACGATGGCGATGGCCGACATCCACAGCACAAGGCCCGACATCACGTCAGCGCCCACGGGGAACATCGGCAGCGAGAAGCGCAGGAAGCCGTAACCGCCCATCTTCAGCAGGATCGCCGCCAGAACCACGGAACCGGCAGTCGGCGCCTGAACGTGGGCGTCGGGCAGCCAGGTGTGCACCGGCCACATCGGCATCTTCACCGCGAAGCTGGCGAAGAAGGCGAGGAACAGCAGCGTCTGCATGCCGCCCACGACGTGAATGCCCGCGATGTTCAGCGTGTCCGAGGCGAAAGTGTGGTTCAGCAGTTGCACCATGTCGGTGGTCCCTGCGTCGACATACATCGCCACCATCGCCACCAGCATCAGCACCGAGCCGAGGAAGGTATAGAGGAAGAATTTGAACGCCGCATAGATGCGGTCCTTGCCGCCCCAGATGCCGATGATCAGGAACATCGGGATCAGGCCCGCCTCGAAGAACAGGTAGAACAGCACCAGATCCAGTGCGCAGAACACGCCGAGCATCAGCGTTTCCAGCAGCAGGAAGGCAATCATGTATTCCTTGGTGCGATGTTCCACCGTCCAGCAGGCCGCGATGGTCAGCGGCATGAGGAAGGTCGTCAGCATGACGAACAGCACCGAGATGCCGTCGACGCCCATCTTGTATTTCAGGCCGAGGATCCAGTCGTATTCCTCGACGAACTGCATGCCAGTATTGGCCGGGTCGAAGCCCGACAGGATGGTCAGCGACACGAGGAAAGTGGCGGTCGTCGCGACCAGCGCCACCCATTTGGCGTTGCGCTGCGCGGCGGCATCATTCCCGCGCAGGAACAGCGCCAGAATGGCAGCCGCTACAGCCGGAATGAAGGTGATGATGGAAAGGACGTTTTCCATTAGTGCGCGCCCCCCGAGAGCGACATCCAGGTGATCAGGGCAGCGATGCCCAGCACCATGGCGAATGCGTAGTGGAAGATATAGCCGGATTGCATCCGGTTCACGACGCGGGTGAGCATCGGGATGAAGCCCATGGCCACGCCATTGATCGTGCCGTCAATCACCGCGCCGTCACCCTTCTTCCACAGGAAGTTGCCAAGCCAGCGGGCGGGCGCCACGAAGATCGCGGCGTAAAGCTCATCGAAATACCACTTGTTCAGCAGGAATTCGTAAAGCGGGCGCTGCGCCGTCGCCAGACGCCGCGGCAGATCGGGCCGACGGATGTAGAAAATCCAGGCGACGAAGAAGCCAAGCAGCATGGCGATGAAGGGCGAAACCTTCACCCAGTTCGGCGCCTCATGCGCCGCGTGGATGACATGGTTTTCGGCGCCAAGGAAGATCGCACCTTTCGGGGCGCTCGCCACGGCATGACCTTCGGTTGCCTGCTCTCCGGCAGCCGGGGCCGCATGGCCTTCCGTCGCCCCGGTCGCGGCAGCCTGGTCGCCCTCACCTTCCGTAGTGGCATGCCCGGTGTCGGCGGCCACATGCTCCATGGCCGGTTCCATGCCGAACCACGACCGCATCTTCGCCTCATCCCCGAAGAAGCTGTTGTACCACAGCATCCCCGAGAAGGCCGCCCCCAGCGCCAGAACGCCCAGCGGGATCAGCATGACAACAGGGCTTTCATGCGGCTCGTGGTGATGGTCATCATGGCCGTGGCCATGCCCGTGACCATGCGCCCGGCTTTCGCCGTAGAAGGTCAGGAACATCAGCCGCCACGAATAGAACGAGGTGAAGCAGGCCGCGACGACCAGCATCCAGAAGGCATACTGGCTGCCGACCCAGGCGCTTTCGATCACCGCGTCTTTCGACAGGAAGCCCGCGAAGCCGATATGGGTCAGCGGGATGCCGACGCCGGTGATGGCCAGCGTGCCGATCATCATGGCCCAGAAGGTGAGCGGGATCTTCTTGCGCAGGCCACCGTAGTTGCGCATGTCCTGCTCATGGTGGGTCGCGTGGATCACCGAACCGGCACCGAGGAACAGCATGGCTTTGAAGAAGGCATGCGTAAACAGATGGAACATCGCCACCGAATAGACGCCCACGCCCGCAGCCACGAACATGTAGCCAAGCTGCGACATGGTGGAATAGGCGATGACGCGCTTGATGTCGTTCTGCACCAGACCGATGGTCGCCGCGACGAAAGCGGTGGTCGCCCCCAGAACGGTGATGAAGGCCAGCGCCTGGGGCGCATATTCATAGATCGGCGACATCCGGCAGACGAGGAACACCCCCGCCGTCACCATGGTCGCGGCGTGGATCAGCGCCGACACCGGGGTCGGGCCTTCCATCGCGTCGGGCAGCCAGGTGTGCAGGCCGAGCTGCGCCGATTTACCCATGGCACCGATGAACAGCAGCACGCCGATCAGGTTGGCCGCGTTCCATTCGGTCCAGAGGAAAGTCAGATTGGTCTGCGCCAGTTGCGGCCCCGCTGCGAACACGTCGTCGAAACGGATCGAGTCGGTCAGGAAGAACAGCGCCATGATCCCCAGCGCGAAGCCGAAGTCGCCGACGCGGTTCACGATGAAAGCCTTCATCGCCGCCGCATTGGCCGAAGGCTTGCGGTAGTAGAAGCCGATCAGCAGGTAGGAGGCCACGCCCACGCCTTCCCAGCCGAAGAACATCTGGACCAGGTTGTCCGATGTCACCAGCGTCAGCATGGCGAAGGTGAAGAACGAAAGATAGGCGAAGAAGCGCGCCTTGTAATGCTCGCCCTCCTTCCAGTTGTCGTCATGCGCCATGTAGCCGAAGGAATAGAGGTGGACGAGCGCAGAAACCGAGTTCACCACGACCAGCATGATGGCGGTCAGCCGGTCAAGCCGGATCGCCCATTCCGTTGCCAGCGAACCGCTTTCGATCCAGCGCATCAGCACGATGCGCTGCGTCTCGCCGTCGAAACCAAGGAAGATGATCCAGGACAGCAGTGCCGCAAGGAACACCAGCGAGGTGGTGATGACCTGACCGGCCGTTTCACCGATGAATCGCCAGCCGAAGCCGCAGATCAGGGCCCCGACAAGGGGCGCGAGGAGAATGATCGTGGCCATTCGTTCAGCCTTTCATCACGTTGGCGTCTTCGACGTCGATGGTGCCGCGCGTGCGGAAGAAGCTCACCAGGATCGCAAGGCCGATGGCCGCCTCGGCGGCGGCGACGGTCAGCACGAACATGGTGAAGACCTGCCCCACCAGATCGCCCAGGAAGCTGGAAAAGGCGACGAGGTTGATGTTAACCGACAGAAGCATCAGTTCGATCGACATCAGGATGACGATGACATTCTTCCGGTTGAGGAAGATGCCGAAGATGCCAATGACGAACAGCGCCGCCGCCACCGTCAGGTAATGTTCAAGTCCTACCATTCTCGTCCCTCCGGGTGTGTGCCCGTAATTGTTCCGCTTGCGGGACAGACCCGCGATCAGGGCGCATCATTGTGCGCCCCTCTGAATTGTCAGAGCCCCTGCCCCGGCTTCACGTCCTTCAGTTCCATCGCCTTGGCCGGGTCGCGCCACATCTGGTGCAGCACGTTCTGGCGCTTCACGTCCTTGCGGTGGCGCAGCGTCAGGGTGATGGCGCCGATCATGGCGACCAGCAGCACGAGGCCCGAGGCCTGGAAGAGGTAGATGTATTTGTCGTAGATCAGCAGACCCAGGGCCTTGGTGTTCTGCACATCCTCGATGGCCGGGGCCACCGCCTGACGCAGACCCAGCGCGCCTTCGGCCTGTGTCCAGGCAGCATAGGCCATGCCGAATTGCAGGATGATGATCACCCCGATCAGAAGCGCCAGCGGCATGGTGCGTGCCATCTCGCCCTTCAGTTCCGCGAAATCGACGTCCAGCATCATCACGACGAAGAGGAACAGCACTGCCACCGCGCCGACATAAACGATGATCAGCAGCATCGCCACAAACTCCGCCCCCAGCAGGACGAACAGCCCCGCCGACGACAGGAAGGTCAGGATCAGCCACAGAACCGAATGCACGGGGTTGCGCGATACGGTGACCATGAGGCCCGCCGCCACCGTCACCACGGCGAAGCAATAGAAGGCAATATCCGCAACGCTCATGCGTTCTTCTCCTCGGTTTCCGCAAAAACCGCCTGAGCCATCTCAAGCGCCTTCTGCATGGCGGGCAGCCCGCCGAACATGCTCATCTGCCAGATCACTTCCGCGATCTCGCGTTTGGTCGCGCCCGCCTCAAGCGCATGCCGGATCGCCAGCTTCAGCTGCGCCTCCGCATGGGCACCCAGAACGGTCAGCGCGGCGATGGTGACCAGAAGCCGGGTCTTGGCATCCAGCCCCTCGCGGTTGAACGTGCGGCCGAACCACATCTCCATCATGTCCTTGGTCATGGTGGGGATGTAATTTTCGAACCCTTTCACCGACATGTTTTCCAAGGACGGGTTGAAGGCACGGACCATCTCCTGCCCCTGCTCCATCATCGTCTTGAAAAGTTTGGTGAAATCATCGTTCATGGGGATTACCGATAGGGCGCGTCGATTTCAAGATTGCGGGCAATCTCGGCCTCCCAGCGGGCGCCGTTGTCCAGAAGCTTTGCCTTGTCGTAGTAAAGCTCCTCGCGGGTCTCGGTCGAGAATTCGAAATTCGGCCCCTCGACGATGGCATCCACCGGGCAGGCTTCCTGACAGAAGCCGCAGTAGATGCATTTCGTCATGTCGATGTCATAGCGCGTGGTGCGGCGGCTGCCATCTTCGCGTGGTTCCGCGTCGATGGTGATGGCTTGCGCGGGGCAAATCGCCTCGCACAGCTTGCAGGCGATGCAGCGTTCCTCGCCGTTCGGATAGCGGCGCAGCGCGTGTTCGCCCCGGAAGCGCGGCGACAGCGGCCCCTTTTCATGCGGGTAGTTCAGCGTCGATTTCGGCGCGAAGAAATACCGCAGGCCCAGACCGAAGCCCTTGATGAAATCCACCAGCAGGAAATATTTCGCTGCCCGGTTGAAGTCGATTGCGCGCGTTTCGCCCATCTCAGCCCCCGATGGTCCAGCGTGCCCAGAGGCCGCCCAGAACTTCGTATTTTGCAAGGAATGCCACGATCACCACCCAGGCGAGCGACAGCGGCAGGAAGACTTTCCAGCCAATCCGCATCAGCTGGTCATAGCGGTAGCGCGGCACAATCGCCTTCACCATGGCGAACATGAAGAAGAAGAAGGCCATCTTGGCGACCATCCACAGCGCGCCATCCGGCAGGCCCGGAATGGGCGACAGCCAGCCGCCGAAGAACAGCAGCGAAATCAGCGCGCACATCAGGAAGATGGCGATATATTCGCCCGCCATGAACAGAAGGAACGGCGTTGCCGAATATTCCACCTGATAGCCGGCCACCAGTTCGGATTCCGCTTCGGGCAGATCGAAGGGCGGGCGGTTGGTTTCGGCCAGCGCCGAGATGAAGAACAGCGCCACCATCGGCAGATGCGGCAGCCAGTACCAGCCGAACAGGCCCCAGCCGGTATCCTGCGCCCGCACGATGTCACCGAAGTTCATCGAGCCGGTCGAGATGATGATGCCGATGATGATCAGACCCAGCGACACTTCGTAGGAAATCATCTGCGCGGCCGACCGCAGCGAGCCGAGGAACGGGTATTTGGAGTTCGAGGCCCAGCCGCCCATGATCACGCCATAAACCTCCAGCGAGGAAATGGCGAAGACATAAAGGATGGCCACGTTGATGTCCGACAGCACCCAGCCATCCGAGAACGGCACCACCGCCCAGGCGATCATCGCCAGAACGAAGGACAGCATCGGCGCAAGGAAGAACACCGGACGGTCGGCACCCGCGGGCACCACGACCTCTTTCACCACATATTTCAGGGCGTCGGCCACCGATTGCAGCAGGCCAAAGGCGCCCACCACGTTCGGGCCCCGCCGCATCTGGACGGCCGCCCAGATCTTGCGGTCGCCATAGACGAGGAACAACAAGGAGATCATCACGAAGGCGATGACCAGAAGACATTGCGCCGCGATCAGCAGCGCCGTCCCCAGACCTGTTTGCAGAAATTCAGCCATTTGCCTCTGGTCCCTCAGCCCAAGTCTTTTTCATACCGTCGGTATCCCCTGCGCGCCGCAATCGCGCACCGTTACCTCGGCGTCGATCGTCCGCAACCCGCGGGGCAGCGCGGCCGAGATCACATAGACCGCATCGCCGCGCCAGTTGTTTCCATCCTGTGCCACCGTGGTGCGCACATGCCGCGCGAACCCGAAACCCCGGATCAGCGCATATTGGGCCGCCGCGCAGCGCGCATAGGCCTCGACATCCCCATCATTCCGTGCGCCGGTCATGGCGACACGGAAATTGACCAGATCCCCGTCAAGCAGGATCGTCTCGATCCGCTCATACCGGGCCGAAGGCGGCGGCGCGTCGGCGCTGTCCCCTGCGCAGCCCGAAAGCACCGCCGCGGCGGTCGTCAGGCCAAGCAGGGAGGCGGCGGCGCGCATCCGGTTACTCCGCCGCCAGCGGCGCGTCGGTGCGCGCGGCAGCCATCGCCTGCAACTCGCCCATCAGGCTCGATGCACGGGCGATCGGGTTGGTCAGGTAGTAATCCTTCACCACCAGACCGAAGGGCGCATTCCCCAGCGCCGCACGCGGCAGCGCCACGCCTTCGTTGCTGGCCAGTTCGTCGATACGGCCCAGATGCGGATGCGCCGCCACGATGCGCGAGCGCAGCTCGGCCAAGCTGTCCCAACCCAAGGTCGAGCCGATCTCGGCCGACAGCGCCCGCAGGATCGCCCAGTTTTCCTTGGCATCGCCCGGCGCAAACCCGGCGCGCATCGCCAGTTGCGGGCGGCCTTCGGTGTTCACGAACAGACCGTTTTCTTCCGTATAGGCGGCGCCCGGCAGGATGATGTCGGCGCGATGCGCCCCGCGATCCCCATGGCTGCCCTGATAGATCACGAAGGCACCGGCCTCGATCTCCACCTCATCGGCGCCAAGGTTATAGATCACCTCGGCCCCTTCGGTCGCGCCTTTCAGCCCGCCCTCGGTGGTGCAGCCCACATCCATCGCGCCCACGCGGGCAGCGGCGGTATGCAGGACCAGCAGCTTCGCGCCGGTGGTGGCGCAATAGGCCTGCGCCTCGGCCAGAACGGCGGCGCCATCGGCCTCAATCAGCGCGCCCTGCCCCACGATCACCAGCGCGGGCTTGTCCGAGGCCGCAGCCTTGCCCACCAGCGCGGTCAGCGCGTTCCGGTCGGTGCCGAGATGCGCGTAATCATAGGTCAGATCGACCGCGCGGCCGATCAGCGCCACATCGGCACCCCGCGCCCAGGCCTTGCGGATCCGGGCGTTCAGAACAGGCGCCTCGTTGCGCGGGTCGGTGCCGATCAGCAGGATCGTTTGCGCCGCGTCGATATCCTCGATGGCGGCAGTGCCGACATAAGCCGCGCGGTTGCCTGCCGGAAGTTTCGCGCCATCGGTGCGGCATTCAACCGCGCCGCCCAGCGATTCCACGAGCGTTTTCAGGCTGTAAGCAGCCTCGACCGGCACCAGATCACCCACGATGCCGGTCACCTTGCGGCCCTTCATGGCAGCAGCGGCAGCGGCCAGCGCCTCGCCCCAGCTTGCCTTCCGCAGGCGGCCGTTCTCACGGATGTAGGGCGTATCAAGCCGCTGGCGGCGCAGGCCGTCCCAGATGAAGCGGCTCTTGTCAGCCAGCCATTCCTCGTTCACGCCGTCATGGTTGCGCGGGATGATGCGCATCACTTCGCGCCCCTTGGTATCGACGCGGATATTCGACCCCAGCGCATCCATCACGTCGATGCTTTCGGTCTTGGTCAGTTCCCACGGACGGGCGGTGAAGGCATAGGGTTTCGAGGTCAGCGCGCCGACCGGGCAAAGGTCGATGATATTGCCCTGAAGGTTGGAGGCCAGCGTTTCATTCAGATAGCTGGTGATCTCGCTGTCCTCGCCCCGGCCGGTCTGGCCCATCTGGGTGATGCCCGCGACTTCAGTGGTGAAGCGGACGCAGCGCGTGCAGGAGATGCAGCGCGTCATCTCGGTCTTGACCAGCGGGCCAAGGTTCAGGTTCTCGGAGGCACGTTTCGGCTCGCGGTAGCGGCTGAAATCCACACCATAGGCCATGGCCTGATCTTGCAGGTCGCATTCGCCGCCCTGATCGCAGATCGGGCAGTCGAGCGGATGGTTGATGAGCAGGAACTCCATCACCCCCTCGCGGGCCTTCTTCACCATGGGCGAGTTGGTCTTGACCACCGGCGGCTCGCCATTCGGGCCGGGGCGCAGGTCGCGCACCTGCATGGCGCAGGAGGCAGCCGGCTTCGGCGGGCCGCCGACAACCTCGACCAGACACATCCGGCAGTTGCCCGCGATGGACAGACGCTCGTGGTAGCAGAAGCGCGGAATCTCGATCCCCGCGACCTCGGCCGCCTGAATGATCGTCATCGCGGCGTCAACCTCGACCTCGATACCGTCGATGATGATTTTCTTGAGGTTGCTCACGTCAGATCTCCACTTGATCACGGGAGTTATTGAGAACAGGCCATTTCAGCATGGCCAGTATGGCAAGCGGTGCGATGCAGCCAAGAAGCAGAAAGATACTTCGCGCGATCTGGACCGCGACGAAGCTGCCGGGGGGGACCACTTTGAAAAGCACCCAGAGGGGGGGCCACAGATCATCGTTCATGGCGTGATGGACTATGGTTTCCATCATCAACGGGAAGACCAAACCACCCAACACCATCGACACCGGCGAAACGAGAGCCAAGCCGAGTAGCGCACCACGAACACCGGCACGGCGCAGAAGCAGGAATGTCAGAGCCGGGTTTATCACCAGAAAGGCAAAAGCAACCACCGGCGGATAAAGGTGCATCAGGGCATGCTGAAAGCTCATGCGCAGCCCCCCTCGAATTCCCATGCGCCAGCGGTATAACCGCCCACAGCCTGCGGCTGGAAGCGCCCGCCGGCCTGCGTGCAGGCCTGCGCTGCCACGTCCTTGGCGCGCTTGCCTTGGTCCATGGCGAAGGGCGCCACGCGCACCGTCGCACCCGAAACCGGCTGCGCGCCTGCGCGCGTCAGCGTCTTGCCTGCCCGGCCCGCGCCGATCTGCGCCTGATATTCCGCCCCCTCCTGCATCACCGCATAGGTGCCCCCCTTCACGGAGGCCCCCTGCGGCGCGGGCGCAGCGACGCAGGCCGAAAGGCCCGCTGCCATGCCCGAAAGGAGGATGGGGGTCAGGTTCATCCGCACAGCCCCTTCCAGAAACCGGCATCCCCTTGGCACGTCCCAAGGAAGACCCATTCCTCGTCGGTATGCGCCAGCGCCTTGACCGGCATAGCGCGTCCATTCAGATACGGGCAAATCGTCAGGTCAGCCGCCAAGGTGGCGGAAGGTGCCGCCTGCTTTTCAGACCACAGATCCTTCGGGCGCACATGCATGACAAAACTGCGGTTGGCTGCGTCATGCTCCGACAGGGTGATGACACCCTTCGGCCCGGCCCCTTTTGCATCAAGCTCAAGCCGCCCGAGGTCGACCTGACGGCCGCCGCAATCCACCAGCCATTGCTCCGCCATGGCGGGACAGGCCGCAAGCAGCCCTGCCGTCATCGCAATGTAATGGGGGAATACGCGGTTCATCAGGCTCACTCCGCCGCCATCGCGCCCATGCGGCCGGTCTTCTTGGCCTTGATGCGGTCCTCGATTTCCTCGCGGTAATGCCGGATCAGGCCCTGGATCGGCCAGGCCGCCGCATCGCCAAGCGCACAGATCGTGTGGCCCTCCACCTGCTTGGTCACGCTCAGCAGCATGTCGATTTCCTCGACCTCGGCCTCGCCGCGCACCAGACGGTCCATCACCCGCATCATCCAGCCGGTGCCTTCGCGGCAGGGCGTGCACTGGCCGCAGCTTTCATGCTTGAAGAACTTCGCCAGCCGCCAGATCGCCTTCACGATGTCGGTCTGCTGATCCATCACGATCATGCAGGCGGTGCCGAACGACGATTGCAGCGCGCGCATCCCGTCGTAATCCATGATCGCGTCTTCGCATTTGTCGGCCGGGATCACCGGGCAGGAAGCCCCGCCGGGGATGACAGCCTTCAGGTTCTTCCAGCCGCCGCGAACACCACCGCCATGCTTCTCGATCAGTTCGCGCATCGGGATCGACATGGTTTCTTCGATCACGCAGGGCGTGTTCACATGGCCCGACATGGCAAACAGCTTCACGCCCGCATTGTTCGGGCGGCCGAAGCTGGCAAACCAGGCGGCCCCACGGCGCAGGATGGTCGGCGCGACGGCGATGGATTCGACGTTGTTCACCGTGGTCGGGCAGCCATAAAGGCCGGACCCCGCCGGGAACGGCGGCTTCATCCGGGGCATGCCCTTCTTGCCTTCAAGGCTTTCCAGCAGCGCGGTTTCCTCGCCGCAGATATAGGCGCCCGCCCCGTGATGCAGGTAGACATCGAAATCATAGCCCGACTTGCAGGCGTTCTTGCCGATCAGACCCGCGTCATAGCATTCGTCGATGGCGGCTTGCAGCGCCTCTTTCTCGCGGATGTATTCGCCCCGGATGTAGATATAGGCCGCCACCGCACCCATGGCGAAACCGGCGACAAGACAGCCCTCGATCAGCGTATGCGGATCGTGGCGCATGATCTCGCGGTCCTTGCAGGTCGCGGGTTCGGATTCGTCGGCGTTCACCACCAGATAGGACGGGCGGCCATCGGATTGCTTCGGCATGAAGGACCATTTCATGCCGGTCGGGAAACCCGCGCCCCCCCGGCCACGCAGACCGGAGTCCTTCATGATCTGGATGATGCCGTCACGGCCAAGCGCCAGCAGATCGGCGGTCTTGTCCCAGTGGCCGCGCGCCATGGCCCCTTTCAGGCTGCGGTCGTGCATCCCGTAGAGGTTGGTGAAGATCCGGTCCTGATCCTTCAGCATCTTGTGCCCTCAATTTCCCCGGTTGACGGCTTTGTGCCGCCGCCAGATCTGGTAAGTGACGACCAGCGCCCAGAAGAACGCGGCCAGTGCGGCGAGGTCGAACAGGAAGGCATAGCGGGCTTCCAGCCCCACCTGCCCGCCAACCCATTGCGCCCCCATCCACAACAGCATGGTCCCCGCGATCACGAAGGCAACCAGACGCGAGTCACGCGCCAGCCGCTTCTGTTCGGGGGTGGGGGTCGTCATCGCCAGCTCCTCAGTAATCGTTGGTCTTGGCGCGTTCGAGGAAGGCGTCCATCCCCTCGGTCACGATGATCTTCGCCTGATTGACCCATTTGTCGCGGGTCACACGCCCACGGAAGCCCTTCAGATTGCTGTCCATCCACGCGATTTCGGCTTCGCCCCATTGGGCGATCTGGTCAAAGTGGAAGATGCCAAGCTCATGGCACAGCTTTTCCAGCGCCGGTCCGATACCCTCGATCTTTTTCAGATCGTCAGCCTGGCCATCGCGCGCCGCCGTCAGACCCTTCGGCTGCGTACCTTCCGGGGCGGCAGCCGTTTCAGGCTTGGCGGTCAGCACTTCGGCAGTGGCCTGGTCGATGCCACGCGCGGCGGGCGCCGGGGCTTCCTCGGTCACAGCCGGGGCTTCCGCCGCAGGCTTCTGACGCCAGGGTGTCAGGATCGGAACTTCGGTGCCGTCGATCCGCTTCACCGTATCGCCGACTTTCACTGCACGATCCACCGAGGCGTTATACTGCGTGCGACCGCTGTCATATTCCTTCAGCGAGGTCAGCCCGGTCGCCGGTTCCGACGAATAGCGCCCGGTTTGCGAACCCGGCACCGGCACCTCACCCTTCGAGAAGCGGGCGATCATCTCGCGCAGCTTCTCGGCGCTCAGATCCTCGTAATAGTCCTTGCCGATCTGCGCCATCGGCGCATTGGCACAAGCCCCGAGGCATTCGACCTCTTCCCACGAGAACTTGCCATCCGCCGACAGCGTGTGCGGCGTCGGGGCGATCAGTTCCTTGCAGACCGCGATCAGTTCTTCCGCGCCGCAGATCATGCAGGACGTCGTGCCGCAAATCTGAATATTCGCAACAGTGCCAACGGGTTGAAGCTGGAACATGAAGTAGAAGGTCGCCACTTCCAGCGCCCGGATATGCGCCATGCCCAGCAGGTCGGCCACATATTCGATGGCCGCGCGGGTCAGCCAGCCCTCCTGTTCCTGCGCGCGGAACAGCAGCGGGATGATGGCGCTGGCCTGACGACCCTCGGGATATTTGGAAATCTGCCCCTGCGCCCATTCCATGTTGGCGGGCGTGAAAGCAAAGGAAGCAGGCTGTTCTTTATGCAGACGGCGGAGCATTAGCGGTCGATCTCCCCGAACACGACATCCATCGTGCCGATGATGGCGGCCACATCGGCAAGCTGATGGCCCTTGGCGATGTAGTCCATGGATTGCAGGTGCGGATAGCCCGGCGCGCGCAGCTTGGCGCGGTAAGGCTTGTTGGTGCCATCGGCCACCAGATACACACCGAATTCGCCCTTTGGCGCTTCGACAGCGGCATAGACCTCGCCCGCCGGGACGTGGAAACCTTCGGTGTAGAGCTTGAAGTGATGGATCAGGCTTTCCATCGAGGTCTTCATGTCACCACGCTTCGGCGGGGTCAGCTTGCCGCGCGCCAGAACGTCGGTCTTCGCTGCCGGTTCGCGCAGCTTGGCGATGGCCTGACGCATGATCTTCACGCTTTCGCGCATCTCTGCCATCCGGCAGAGATAGCGGTCATAGCAATCGCCGTTTTTGCCGACCGGGATCAGGAAGTCGAATTCGTCATAGCACTCATAGGGCTGCGCGCGCCGCAGATCCCAGGCAAGGCCCGAGCCGCGCACCATGACGCCGGAATAACCCCAGTTCAGAATATCTTCCTCGCTCACCACGCCGATATCGGCATTTCGCTGCTTGAAGATACGGTTCTCGGTCAGCAGACCGTCGATATCATCCAGAACCTTCGGGAAAGTCTCGGTCCAGGCTTCGATATCGTCGATCAGCGCGGGCGGCAGATCCTGATGGACACCACCGGGGCGGAAATAGGCGGCGTGCAGACGCGCGCCGCAGGCGCGTTCGTAGAACACCATCAGCTTCTCGCGCTCTTCAAAGCCCCAGAGCGGCGGGGTCAGCGCCCCCACGTCCATCGCCTGCGTGGTGACGTTCAGCAGGTGGTTCAGGATGCGGCCGATTTCCGAATAAAGCACGCGGATCAGCGAGGCGCGACGCGGCACCACGGTGCCGGTCAGCTTTTCGATGGCCATGCACCAGGCATGTTCCTGGTTCATCGGCGCGACATAGTCCAGCCGGTCAAGATAGGGCAGGTTTTGCAGATAGGTCCGGCTTTCCATCAGCTTTTCGGTGCCACGGTGCAGCAGGCCGATATGCGGGTCGCAGCGTTCCACGATCTCGCCGTCCAGCTCCAGCACCAGGCGCAACACGCCGTGCGCCGCGGGGTGCTGCGGGCCGAAGTTGATGTTGAAGTTGCGGATCTTCTGTTCGCCCGTCAGCGCGTCGTCGAATTGTCCGTCCATCGTCTCACCTCATATCGACACGAGGGGCGCAGGCACAGCCGCACCCCTGACGCGCTCAGGCCTTTTTCTCGTCGCCGGGCAGCACATATTGCGCGCCCTCCCACGGGCTCAGGAAATCGAACTGGCGATATTCCTGCACCAGCTTCACCGGCTCGTAGACCACGCGCTTCTGCGCCTCGTCATAGCGGACCTCGGTATAGCCGGTGGTCGGGAAATCCTTGCGCAGCGGATGACCGCGGAAGCCGTAATCGGTCAGGATGCGGCGCAGATCCGGGTGACCCGAGAACAGGATGCCGAACATGTCGAACACTTCGCGTTCAAACCAGTTGGCGGAAGGGTGGACCGACACGATGGACGGCACCATCTCGTCTTCGCGCACCGCCGCTTTCACGCGGATGCGCTGGTTCTGGTACATCGACAGGAAGTGATAGACCACGTCGAAACGCGCCGGGCGTTCGGGATGATCGACCGCTGTAATGTCCACCAGAGTGGAAAAGCGGCAGGCACTGTCGGTCTTCAGGAAGTCGATAAAGGCGACAAGCTGCGCCGCCGTCACCTCGACCGTCAATTCGTCGAAGGCGATGGAGACACCGACAACGGCCTGCGGGCGCTTCAGCTGGATATGCTCGCCCAGTTGCGTCAGAGCTTCGGACATCTTCCCCTCCTCAGCGGACCAGCGTGCCGGTGCGGCGGATTTTCCGTTGCAGGGCAAGGATGCCATACATCAGCGCCTCTGCCGTGGGCGGGCAACCGGGAACGTAGATGTCCACCGGAACCACACGGTCGCAGCCGCGCACCACCGAATAGCTGTAATGATAGTAGCCACCGCCATTGGCACAGCTGCCCATCGAGATCACATAGCGCGGTTCGGGCATCTGGTCATAGACCTTGCGCAGCGCCGGTGCCATCTTGTTGGTCAGCGTGCCCGCAACGATCATCACATCGGACTGGCGCGGCGAGGCACGCGGGGCGAAACCATAACGTTCCACGTCATAGCGCGGCATGGCGGTGTGCATCATCTCGACCGCGCAGCAGGCCAGACCAAAGGTCATCCAGTGCAGCGAGCCGGTGCGCGCCCAGTTGATGATGTCCTCGGTGGTGGTGAGCAGAAAGCCCTTGTCCTGCAAGTCGCGGTTCATCGCGACCATGCCGGCATCGCGGTCGTTCGCCGCATGGTTCGCGCTGGTGCTCACGCCCATTCCAAGGCCCCCTTCTTCCATTCATAGGCAAAGCCGACGGTCAGAACGCCCAGGAAGACCATCATCGACCAGAAGCCCACCATGCTCATGTCCCCGAAGGCAACCGCCCAGGGGAAGAGGAAGGCCACTTCAAGATCGAAGATGATGAACAGGATCGACACGAGATAGAACCGCACGTCGAACTTCATCCGGGCGTCGTCGAAGGCGTTGAAACCGCATTCATAGGCCGACACTTTTTCGGGGTCGGGGTTCCTGACCGCAAGGATCACGGCGGCGAGGATCAGCACGAGGCCAAGACCGACGGCAAGAACCAGAAAGATGATAATGGGAAGGTATTCTCGGAGAAGTCCGTCCACGAGTGGCTCCTTCGGCTGGCGGCATGGGGCACAGGACGCCCGGCGCGCGCGGATCGTTGCTGCGACCCGTTTACTCCTGCCCTCACGCGCGGTCAACCAAAGGCGGAACGAAAAACCTGAGGCCGGAGCGTGATTTCATTGATTGTATGCCACCGCATACCGCGATTATTCCGCAGCGCGGCATCGCGCGGGGAAATGCCCTCGCGGAAAGCCCGGTCAAAGGCTTTCCCAACGGAATCTCTCGGACTAGCCGCGACTCGCCCAGGCGGGCGGGCGTTTTCCGAAGAAGGCGGCGATGCCCTCAGCGGCCTCCGGGCTTTCCCAGCGGCGGATCAGCAGATCAGCCGTGTCGGAAATAAGCGCCTCATCTACCTGCGGCCCAAGCCGCGCCACCAGCGCCTTGGCATCCGCCACCGCACCGGGCGCACAGGCGAGGATCGGCGCCACCTCGGCCTCTACCGCCGCATCCAGTTCGTCCGGGGAAACCACGGCATGCAACAGACCGATGCGATGCGCCTCGGCACTGTCGAACAGCCGCGCCGCCATGAAATGCCGCCGCGCCGCCGCCGCGCCGATCCGCGCCACGACGTAGGGCGAGATCGTCGCCGGGATCAGACCAAGCTTCGTTTCCGTCAACCCGAAGCGTGCGCCGCCGACCCCGATGCACAGATCACAGACCGACATCATGCCGATACCGCCCCCGAAGGCCTGCCCCTGCACCCGCCCGATCAGAGGCTTCGGCAGGGTATCGAGCGCGTTCAGCATCCGCGCCAGCGCCAGCGCGCCCTCGCGCCGCATCACGGGCCCGCCGTCGATCTGTGCCCGCATCCAGGACAGATCGCCCCCGGCACAGAAGCTGGCCCCTTCCGCGGCCAGAACCACGGCCCGCACCGAAGCGTCCCCGCCCAGCCGCGCCGCCGCCTCGGTCAGTTCGGCAATCATGGTCGCCGACAGCGTATTGTGCTTCTCTGGCCGGTTCAGCACCAGCCGCGCGACGCCGCGCGTATCCTGTGCGATGGTGATGGTCTCGAACATATCCGTCCCTCCGTGCCGCAAATTTCTTGCAAAGAAATTTGCAAATCTTTTGGTCAAAAGATTTGCGCCTGGCCCCGCAGGCTGCGCGCAAATCCGGCGGCTTCGTCCAGCACCACCGGGTCAAGCCCGGTGTCGAAACCCAGCGTTTCCAGACGCGCCGCCACCGCCTCGGTCGCGACATTGCCCGCCGCACCCGGCGCGTAGGGGCAACCGCCCAGGCCCCCGACCGCTGCGTCGAACACGCGCAGGCCCAGCGCCAGCGAAGCCTCGATATTCTCCAGCGCCCTGCCCTGAGTGTCGTGGTAATGCCCGGCGAGCCTTTCGGCGGGCAGTTCCACCAGCACAGCCTCCAGCATGGCGCGGATGGTGTCGGGCGTGCCATGACCGATCGTGTCGCCGAGGCTGATTTCATAGCATCCCATGTCGCGCAAAGCGGCAGCGACCTTGGCCACCTGAGCGGGCGGGGTCGGTCCGTCGAAGGGGCAATCGGTGACAACCGAGACATAGCCGCGCAGCGGGATGCCATCGGTGCGCGCCGCTTCGGCCACAGGCGCGAAGCGATCAAGGCTTTCGGCGATGGTGCAGTTGAGATTGGCCCTGGAGAACCCCTCCGAGGCCGAGGCAAAGATTGCCACCTCGCTGGCGCGGGCGGCGCGGGCGGCCTCGTATCCTTTCAGGTTCGGCGTCAGTGCGGCGTAGCTGACGCCCGGCGCACGGGAGATCCCCGCCAGCACATCGGCGGCATCGGCCATCTGCGGCACCCATTTCGGGCTGACGAAACTGGTTACCTCGATCCGGCGGAAGCCTGCGCGCGACAGCATGTCCACCAGCCGGATCTTGTCTGCCGCCGGGATCAGGCGCTTTTCATTCTGCAACCCGTCACGCGGGCCCATTTCGAAGATTTCGGCGCGGTCGCTTGACATCGGTTCAGCCCTCGGGGAGTTCATAGAAGTCGCGGGTATAAAGGACATCCTCCCCCGACCGTTCCAGCGCGCGGGCATAGGCCGGACGTTTTGCGATCCGCGCGGCATAGGCGGCAAGATTGGCAAAGCCGTCGGGCCTGACGAAGCGGAAACAGGCGGTGACGTTGAAGGCCATCATCAGATCGGCACCGGTGAAGCCCTTGTCCAGCAGCCAGTCGCGCCCCGCCAGCGCCGCCTCCTGCGCCTGCATGGTCTTGACCAGACGCCGGGTTTCCAGCTGCATCATGGCAGGGGAACGGGCCGAAGCCGGGCGCAGGAAGATATGCTGGATGTTCAGCGATTGCAGGATATTGGCCTGCGTTTCGGCGAAATGCACCCATTCCAGAAAGCGCGCGCGCTCTGCCGTGCCGGGGGCCACACCAAGGCCTGCCTCGGGAAAGCGTTCGCACAGGTATTCGATGATGGCACCGCTTTCGAAGATCGCCTGCCCGTCAATCTCCAGCGCGGGCACGCGCCCTGCGGGTGACAGCGCCATAAGTTCCGGGCGGCGGGTGGAGCCGTCGTCGAGCCGGTAGCTCACCAGATCGTAGTCAAGGCCAAGCTCCTCCAGCGCCCACAGGACACGCATCGACCGCGAGCCGGGACAGTGATGCAGCCGGATCATGCCGCCACCTCGGCGGTTTCGGCCTCCAGCAGGATCAGCGCCGCCCCCGCCTCGACCTGGGTGCCGGGGGTGACCAGCACTTCGGCCACCACGCCATCGCGGGCGGCGGTCAGCGTGTGTTCCATCTTCATCGCTTCCAGAATGGCCAGCCGGTCGCCCGCAGCGACGGCCTGTCCGGGGGCCACGAAGACCGCCTTTACCAGACCGGGCATCGGCGACAGCGTGGCATTCCCTGCCGCGCCGCCACTGGCCTCACGCGCCAGCGGATCGACCGGGGCAAAGCTGTGGCAGGCGCCTTTGTCGAAGACATGGATCAGGCCGCCCGCCTGCACCACCGGCAGCGCGGGCGGGACGAGACATTCCCCCTCGACCGTGATGCGCGGGCCTTCGGCGTCGAGGGTCAGCAACCCTTCGGTGACCTCATGCCCTTGCCGCACCGCCAGACGCCGCGCCAGCGGCGCCCAGAGTGTAAAGCCCAGCGCAGGGCGTGCGGTCAGTCCGGCACTGGCCAGGAGCGCCGCCGCACGCACGCCTGCCGAAGGCGCGGGGTCGGAGACCAGCGCGTCCAGATCCCGCTCGATCAGCCCTGTGTCGACATCCCCCGCCGCAAAACCCGGATGCCGGGCCAGCGCGCCAAGGAAACCAAGGTTCGTCACCGTGCCCGCGACCTGCGTTTCCGCCAGGGCGCGGGACAGTTGTTGCAAGGCAACTTCGCGGGTCGGGCCATGCACGATCACCTTGGCGATCATCGGGTCATACCACGGGCTGATCGTATCGCCCGTCCGCACGCCGGTATCGGCACGCGCGCCCTCGGGGAAGGCGAGATGGGCCAGTGTGCCGGTGGCGGGCAGGAAGCCCGCGGGCACATCCTCGGCGTAAAGCCGGGCCTCGAAGGCATGACCATGGATAGCAAGCTGATCCTGCCGCAGCGGCAGCGCCTCACCCGCCGCCACGCGGATCTGCCATTCCACCAGATCGACGCCGGTGATCGCCTCGGTCACCGGATGTTCGACCTGAAGGCGGGTATTCATCTCCATGAACCAGAAGCGGTCTGCGCGCAGGCCATCGGAGGCATCGACAATGAATTCGATGGTGCCCGCGCCCTTGTAGCCAATGGCACGCGCGGCGCGCACGGCGGCCTCACCCATGGCCGCGCGCATTTCGGCGGGCATTCCGGGGGCCGGGGCTTCCTCGATCACCTTCTGATGGCGGCGCTGCAAGGAGCAGTCGCGTTCGAACAGATGCACCGCATCACTTCCGTCCCCGAACACCTGAACCTCGATATGGCGGGGCTTTTCGACATATTTCTCGATCAGCACGGCATCATTGCCGAAGGCGGTGGCGGCCTCGCCCTTCGCACTGTCCAGCGCGGCCGCGAAATCTTCGGCACGGGTCACCTTGCGCATGCCCTTGCCACCACCACCCGCCACGGCCTTGATCAGCACCGGCCAGCCGATGCGCGCAGCCTCGGCGGCGAGGTGGTCCGCCTGCTGATCAGCGCCATGATAACCCGGCACCACCGGCACACCGGCCCCGGACATCAGGCGCTTCGCTGCATCCTTCAGGCCCATGGCGCGGATGGCTTTCGCGGAAGGACCGATGAAAGTAAGGCCCGCAGCCTCCACCGCATCTACAAAATCGGGGTTTTCCGACAGGAAGCCGTAACCGGGATGGATGGCCTGTGCGCCAGTCGCCTGTGCGGCAGCGATGATCGCATCGCCGCGCAGATAGCTGTCACGCGGGGCCGGGCCGCCAATGGCCACGGATTCGTCCGCCAGCGCGACATGGCGGGCATGGGCGTCGGCCTCGGAATAAACCGCCACGGTGGCGAGGCCCATGCGCCGGGCGGTGGCGATGATGCGGCAGGCAATCTCGCCGCGATTGGCGATCAGGATTTTCTGGAACATGTCAGACCTCCGGCGCGGGGTGATCGGGGGTGGACGGGGGGCTGTCTGCCCCCCGCGGGGCCTCTGGCCCCTCCCCCGGAGGATATTTGTGAACAGATGAAGAGCAGAGGCGCTGCGCCGCCTCGGCCGTGAGACGGGCGAGGATATCGGCGGCGGGGGCAATGTCATGGATCAGCCCCACGGCCTCGCCCGCAACCGGGGAGCCGTTGGAGGCATCGCCTTCGGCCTGGGCTGCGGCCCAGTCGGCGCGGGCATTGGCGGCGCCGGGCGCGCGCAGGGCTTGCGGATCGGCATGCCACCTGTCGGTGAAGGAGGAGCGCAGGACGCGGATGTCGAAAGGCGCGGGCCAGTCGAAGCCGCGCACCGCATCCACCGTGCGGGTGCGCAGGGTGGCATCGCCGTCGGCTGCGATTGCGGCGGCATGAAAGCCCGGCGGCACCAGCGCCTCGGTCGCGGCCCAGAAGCGGCTGCCGATCAGGGCGCCATCGGCCCCGAGCATCAGGCTGGCGGCAAGGCCGCGCCCGTCAGCGATACCACCTGCGGCCAGCAGCAGTGTCCCGGGCGCGCGTGCAGCGATGAGGTCGGCGAGTTCCGGCACCAGCGTAAAGGTGCCACGCGACTGGCCATGGCCACCCGCCTCAGCGCCCTGTGCAACGACCGTGCTGGCCCCGGCATCCAGCGCAGCGCGGGCATGATCGAGCGTCTGGCACTGGCAGATCAGCGGCACACCTGCCGCATGAATCGCAGCGGCGAAGGGCGCAGGATCACCGAAGGACAGCATGACCGCGCGCGGGCCGCGGTCAAGGCATTCGGCCAGCAGCGCGGGCGTCAACCGCCAGGTGATGAAGCCGATGCCGATGGGGGCGCCTTTGGCCAGCGCCCATTCGCGGGCGATCCAGTCCGCGTCGCCATAGCCGCCCCCCAGGAGACCCAACCCCCCGGCCTCCGCCACGGCAGCAGCAAGCCGCCCGCCCGTGGTGCCCGCCATCGGGGCCAGAGCGACGGGGTGGCGCAGGGCAAAGGCGCGGGTGAAGCGGGTGTCGATCAGGGTCTCAGCCATTTGGCACCTCCGCTTGCGGCAATCCGGGCGCACCAGTCGATGCGCTGCGCATCGTCATAAGCAACAGCCAGCCCCTCGGCGATCATGCGATCAGCGATATCCTCCCCCCCCGGAAGCCGCAGGCGGATCAGGCGGCGGCCGTATTTATCGGTGCCAAGATCGGTCATCGCAGGGGTCGCGGCGCGCAGCAGCCCGCGCAGCCGGTCGGTTGCTCGGGCGCCCAGCGTAGCCTCGGCGGCACAGCCGGGTTCGTGCGTTTCCGGCGCATCATAGCCCGCAAGCCGGGCCCGGTCGCGCCTGTTGCCGCAGATCAGCTCGACCGTATCGCCGTCATAGACATAGCCTGTCTTGCAGCCGACGAGACCGCCCGGCGCCTCGCGCGTCACCGGCTTCTGCGCCTCGCTGGACCGCGCAGCGACCGGCGCATAGCGATGCGCGGCGGACCACAAGACCAGCAGCGTGACGAAGATATAGGCGGCAAGTTCGGGATTGAGGCGCATCGGATCACTTTGCAGGGGCTTTGCCCTGTGATGCGCGACCCGGCGGCGCGGGGCAAGCGCCGCACCGCCGGTCCGGCCAGGGGGGAGCGCCCGCATCGCCATCACATCCGGAACACGCCGAAGCGCGTGGGTTCCACCGGCGCGTTCAGCGCGGCGGAAAGCGAGAGGAACAGTACCTCGCGGGTGCGACGCGGGTCGATGATCCCATCGTCCCACAGCCGGGCCGAGGCATAAAGCGGGTGACTCTGCCGGTCGAACATCTCGATGGTGGGGCGCTTGAACTCGGCTTCTTCCTCGGCCGTCCAGGCGCCGCCTGCGCGTTCGATCCCGTCGCGCTTCACGGTGGCCAGCACACCCGCCGCCTGTTCGCCGCCCATAACCGAGATGCGCGAGTTCGGCCAGGTCCAGAGGAAACGCGGCTGATAGGCGCGGCCTGCCATGCCGTAGTTCCCGGCCCCGAACGAACCGCCCACCAGCATGGTGATCTTGGGCACATTGGTGGTGGCGACCGCCGTCACCATCTTGGCACCGTGGCGGGCAATGCCCTCGTTCTCATACTTCCGGCCGACCATGAAGCCCGTGATGTTTTGCAGGAAGACCAGCGGGATATTCCGCTGGCTGCACAGCTCCACGAAATGTGCGGCCTTCTGCGCCGCCTCGGAAAACAGCACGCCGTTATTGGCGACGATACCGACAGGGCAGCCCATCACATGCGCAAAGCCGGTAACGATGGTTTCGCCGAAACGCGGCTTGAATTCATCGAAGCGCGAGCCGTCCACCACCCGGGCGATAACCTCCCGGATGTCATAGGGCGTGCGCAGATCGCCCGGCACCACGCCAAGAATTTCCTCGGGGTCATAGGCCGGAGCCTCGACCGACTGCCATTGCACCGTGGCGGGTTTCGCGCGGTTCAGGTGGCTGACGGCACGACGGGCCAGCGCGAGAGCATGGGCATCATCCTCGGCCAGATAATCCGCCACCCCCGACAGCCGCGTATGCACATCGCCGCCGCCCAGATCCTCGGCGCTGACCACCTCGCCCGTCGCGGCCTTCACCAGCGGCGGACCGGCGAGGAAGATCGTGCCCTGTTCCTTCACGATGATCGTCACATCCGACATCGCGGGGACATAGGCGCCGCCTGCGGTGCAGGAACCCATCACCACCGCAATTTGCGGAATACCCTTCGCGCTCATCCGCGCCTGATTGTAAAAGATGCGCCCGAAATGGTCGCGGTCAGGGAAAACCTCGTCCTGATTGGGCAGGTTGGCACCGCCGCTATCGACCAGATAGACGCAAGGCAGCGCGCATTCCTCGGCAATCTCCTGCGCGCGCAGATGCTTCTTGACCGTCATCGGGTAATAAGTGCCGCCCTTCACGGTGGCATCGTTGCAGACGACCATCACCTCTTGCCCATGCACCCGGCCGATGCCGGCGATGACCCCCGCGCAGGGCGCCGCGCCGTCATAAAGCCCATGCGCGGCGGTGGCGCCCACCTCCAGAAACGGTGATCCGGGGTCGAGCAAGCCCGCCACGCGGTCGCGCGGCGCCATCTTGCCGCGGGCCACATGCCGCGCCATCGCCTTGTCGCCGCCGCCCGCCGCCGCAAGGGCCGCCGCCCGCGCCACGGTTTCGAGCATGCCCAGATGCGCGGCACGATTGGCCCTGAAGCCGTCGGAGCCGGTAAGGATGCGCGAGGTCAGTTTCATGTCGGTCAGTCCTGCTGGTGGTTCTGGACAGAAGGGGCAGCGGTATGCGCGGCTTGGGCAAAGCGATATGCAAGATTCATCTTGAACCCATATATTTCAGTGACTTGCATGAAAAAATGTCGCACCCTGAACCTTTGCGAAATTGATCCACGTCAAGGTTTCCGGCGCCCCCGAAGGTGCAGGTTCGCCCGGTAAACAACCTGTGAGACCTGCGATGAAAACGCTTGCCTATGCCCTTCTGGCCACCGCCGCGCTGACGGCCCCCGCCCTTGCCCAATCGGCGGGCGACATGACGCTCGGCCTCGGGATCGGCTATGTCGCGCCGAAAAGCAACAACGGCACGCTGGCCGGGGCCCCCGCCGATGTCGGGGACAACGCGCGCCCGACCATCACCTTCGAATATTTCGTCCGCGACAATATCGGCATCGAACTGCTGGGCGCCCTGCCCTTCAAGCACAAGGTGAACGTGGGTGGGGCCTATGCGGGCAATACCAAACACCTTCCGCCCACCATCACGGTGAACTGGCACATCCCGACCAGCGGCCCGATCACGCCCTTCGCGGGCCTTGGCCTGAACTACACGACCTTCTTCGAGGAAAGCTCGCCCCTCGGTGACCTGAAGATCGACGACAGCTTCGGCCTCGCCGCCCATGTCGGCATGGATTACGCGCTGAACGACAAGGCCGCGCTGCGGATGGACCTGCGCTATATCGACATTGATGCCGATGTGAAGCTGAACGGCACCAAGATCGGCAAGGTCAATATCGACCCGGTGGTGGCCGGTATTTCCTACATCATGAAGTTCTGATCCCTTTACGGGACGGAAAGGTGCGGAGGGGTGCGGGTTCTGCCCGCGCCCCTTTTCCATAGCACCAGTTTCCCCTGAACTGGTCATCCCTGCGCCATCAGCTCGCGGCCGATCAGCATGCGCCGGATTTCCGAGGTGCCCGCACCAATCTCCATCAGCTTGGCATCGCGGAACAACCGGCTGACCACACTGTCATTCAGAAAGCCAGCCCCGCCCAGCGCCTGCACCGCCTGATGCGCCTGCACCATGGCCTGTTCGCTGGCATAAAGCACGCAGCCCGCTGCATCGGCACGGGTGATCTCGCCCCGATCACAGGCGCGGCCCGCCTCGTAGACATAGGCGCGGGCCGAGTTCATCGCGACATACATATCGGCGATCTTGGCCTGCATGAGCTGGAAATTCCCGATGGGCTGGCCGAACTGATGGCGTTCCTTTGCATAGGGAAGCACCTCGTCCAGACAGGCCGCCATGATGCCAGTTCCGATGCCCGACAGCACCACGCGCTCGAAATCGAGGCCGGACATGAGGACGCGCACGCCCTTGCCCTCCTGCCCCAGAACATTCTCGAACGGCACCTCGCAATTGTCGAAGATCAGCTCGCCGGTGTTCGACCCGCGCATCCCCAGCTTGTCGAAATGAACAGAGGTCGAGAACCCCTTGAAACCGCGCTCGATGATGAAGGCGGTGATGCCCTTCGGCCCCGCCTCGGGATCGGTCTTGGCGTAAACGATCAGCGTATCGGCGTCGGGGCCATTGGTGATCCAGTATTTGCTGCCGTTCAGGACGTAATAGCCATTCCGCTTTTCCGCCCGCAGCTTCATCGACACCACATCCGACCCGGCACCTGGCTCGCTCATCGCCAGCGCGCCAACCTTTTCACCGGACACGAGGCCCGGCAGGTATTTCGCCTTCTGCTCGGGCGAGCCGTTCAGCTTCATCTGGTTGACGCACAGATTGGAATGCGCACCATAAGACAGGCTGACCGAGGCCGAAGCACGGGCAATTTCCTCGGTTGCGATCACATGTGCCAGATAACCCATGCCGGAACCGCCATATTCCTCGGACACGGTGATGCCCAGCAGACCCAGTTCCCCCATCTCGCGCCAAAGCTCGGCCGGGAACACATTGTCTCGGTCCACCTGCGCGGCGATCGGCTTCACCCGCTCCTGCGCCCAGCGATGCACCATGTCCCGCAGCGCGGCGATATCCTCGCCCAGATCAAAGCGCATCGGCGATGTGAACATGGTTCCCTCCCAAGAAATGAACACATGTTCAATTAAGGCCGGTTTCCGAGTCGCGTCAAGCATTTCCTTCGGAACGCCGCGTCACCCTTGCGGGTTATTCCACAGCCCCCCAAATTCTGACCGTCAGGAAAAGGAGCCCCCCATGCGCCTGCCCACCACCGTCACCGCCCTCCTGTCTCTCGCCACCCTGTCCCTCACCACCCTGCCCGCAACTGCCGATGTGGTCGGGAAGGTCGGAGTCGACTGGGTCGGCAATGACATCATCGTCGAGGCGATCCCCGATCCGAAAGTGCAGGGCGTCACCTGCCATCTGGCCTATTTCGACCGCTCGCTGATCGACCGGCTGAGCCAGGGCAACTGGTTCGAAGACCCCAGCTATTCGGCCGTCGACTGTACCCGGACCGGCCCGATCACCCTGGGCGACATCGACAAGGGCCGCGATGGCGAGGCGGTGTTCAGCGAAGGACGGTCGCTGATCTTCAAATCGCTGAAACTGACCCGGATCTACGACGCGAAGAACAATGCCCTGATCTACCTCGCCCATGCCAGCGAGGTGACGCAGGGGTCCGGCAAGATGTCCCTGTCGGTAGTCCCGCTGCCCTGAGGCAGGGGGCTGTCTGCCCCCTCTTGAGCCTGCGGCTCAATTCACCCCTGAGGATATTTCCCGACAGAAAATGCCTGGAACGCTCCGCCCCTATTTTCTGTCCGAAAATATCCTGCGGGGGAGGTTCCGAAGGAGCCGTGGGGGCGCAAAGCCCCCGGCGACCGATCAATCTGCGCGGGGTGTCAGGTCAGGGGCGCTGGTGTCGCCCTGGAACACCGCCGAAACTTCCGCCCGGATGATACGCGCGATCTGGGCGCAATCCTCAAGGCTGAAGGTCAGCGGCAGGCGCATGTCGATGATCCCGTGCAGGATGCGGTCGGTCGCGGGCATCGGGGCGCTGGGTGCGTAGGTCCAGCTGTCATAGCGGCTGGTGAACGCGACGGGTTCAGGGGCGCCAAACCACTTCAGTTCCACCCCCCGCGCGCCACAGCGGGCGATCACGGCGCGGATCGCCTCCGGCGTCCAGTCGAGTAGCAGGAACTGGAAGGAGGAGGCGACAAAACCCTCCGCCGCAGGGCGCTGAATCCGGGTCAGGCCGGGCGTTTCGGCCAACCCCGCCTCGACCGCCCGGTAGCGCTCGTTCCAGCGCGCGCACTGGCGCGGCAGATCGGCCAGTTGCGGCCGCAGGATCGCCGCGCGCAGATTGTCCATCCGGCCCGAGATGTTGGGCGTCGTCAGCCGCAGGTCGGCAAAGGCCTCGGCTGGTGGCGCGGCGCGGTGGCGATTGTAAAGCATGTAGCTGCCGGACAGCAGCACCGTCCGTGCCATCAGCGCCGGGTCGTCAGAGATGATCAGCCCGCCCTCGCCCGAATTCATGTGCTTGTAGGTCTGGGTCGAGAAGCAGCCCATCGCTCCCCAGCGCCCGGTCAGCCGCCCGTCCCACGTCGCGCCCATCGTATGTGCGCAATCCTCGATCACGGTGATGCCGCGCGCGTCGCACAGGCGCATCAGCGCCCCCATGTCGCAGATATGGCCACGCATATGGCTGAGCATCAGCACCCGGACACCCTCGGCCTTGGCCGCAAGATCGTCGAGGTCGATCACCAGCCCCTCCGTGACGCCCACGAAAACCGGCACCGCACCCACCGAGGCGATAGCCCCCGGCACCGGGGCGAGCGTGAAGGCATTGGTCAGCACTCTGTCACCGGGTTGCACCCCCATGGCCCGCAAAGCGGTTGCCAGCGCGTAGCCGCCCGAAGCGACGGCGAGGCAATAGCGCGCGCCGGTGGCGGCGGCGAATTCCTCCTCCAGCAGGGCGGCCTCGGCGATCTCGTCCGGGGCGGTGTTATAGCGGTGCAGGCGGCCCGACTGCATCACCCGCAGCGCAGCGGCGATGGCGGCGTCAGGGATCGGTTCCTGCTGGGTGAAGCTGCCGGTAAAGCGTTCCATCCCTGACCTCTGCACCCGCGCCACGCGACTGTCAACGGCAGCACTGGCCCCCGGCCTGACTGGTGCGGCATGGCATAGAGAAGTTCTTGTGATGAAGATGAATGAGGCGATTCTCTTCACACGCATACGCAAGCGGGTTGGGAACAGCGCCCGACCAAGCGCAGCCCCGGCTCCGTCGCGAGAGCTGGGGCTCAATCCAGCATCGACACGCCCAGACTTTTCGGCCTCGCCATCAGGTGTGGTTTCATTTGTATCGGTAGTTAAGTGAAATATGGCGTCAGAAGCCCCCGAAAACAAGGAAGCCTTAAACGGCGAACCTGGACCCTTTGTCGATCCGGGCGTCAGGCGGCAAAATATTGAATTTCAGGCATGCCAGTTCTGCTTGCGACACCTTTCAATGGCACATGACCCCTGCCCGGTCAGTGGTCGCGCAGGAAGGCTTCCTCTTCCGCGCTGACGTCGATGCCCATGGCCTCCAGCCCCGCCTCAAGGTTTTCCGCCAAATGCGGCATGCCCATCAGATACTTGTCCGTGGGCACCGCGCGTTCGCGGTAGGCTGTGGCCAGCGCCTCGGCGTAATCGCCAGCCTCGTAGACCCCACGCCCGACCCAGGCGATCGCCACAAGATGCGCCTGCTCATCCTCGTTCAGCGCGCGGATGAAGGCGTGCAACTCGCGGTCGCCCATATCGCCCTCACGGGACTGATAGATCACATGCACCACCTTGGCCGGGCTAATCTCGATCATGGGAACCTCCTGTTGCGTCATGCTGCGCCCGTGTCCGGGCGAATGCAAGTGGCAGCATGGCCACCCTGGCACCGGCCCGCGATGTGCTGCCGAATTTCCAAACTTTCACCCGAGAGGGGGCTGGAAATGGCCCGCACGAATAATCACCTTTGCAGCGTGCCACTGATGGACCCTCATGCAGCTTTTCCACACCCTTCATACCGAAGCCGATTACCTTCTGTCCCGCCTGACCGGACGCAAGGCCCGGGCCCGGCGCGCAGCCTTCGAGGCTTTCGAAACTGCCCTGTCCCGGCTTGGGCCCGGTACACTGGCGATTGATCTTGGCGCAAATGTCGGGGTCTACACGGAACGGCTGGCCGAAACCGGGGCGGATGTCATCGCCTTCGAACCTGATCCGCATGCCTTCTCACTGTTGCAGGCGCGGGTCGGAACCCGCCCGAATGTGCGGCTGATCCCTGCTGCGGCCGGTGTGGCGGATGGAAGGATCAACCTTTATCGCCGCACGGATTTCGACGCCGCGCCTGACCGGCGCACCAGTTCCTCCTCCATCTTTTCCGACAAGCACAAGATGGACCCCGGTCGCCCGCATGAGGTGGAGATGATCGGCTTTCCCGATTTCCTCGCCGGTCTGAACCGCGAGGTTGCGGTGCTGAAAATCGACATCGAGGGGGCGGAAGTGCCGCTGATCGAGGCGCTGCTGCAATGCCCGGATTTCGCGCGCGTGGATCAGGTCTTCATCGAATCGCATGAACGGGTGGTGCGCGCACTCGCGGCCCGCACCCGCGCCCTGAAGGCCCGGACCCGCAACCTGACGCGACCGAGGGTGAACTGGGACTGGCATTGACCGCGCAGGCCATGGACGGCGGCGGCCCGAGCCCTTAGGTTGGCCGGACAGACGAAGGGAATGCCATGTCCGAAACCGCAGCGCAGGGCTATCAGGTTCTGGCCCGCAAATACCGCCCCGCCACTTTCGCCGATCTGATCGGGCAAGAGGCGATGGTGCGCACGCTGAAGAACGCCTTCGCGGCGGATCGCATCGCCCATGCCTTCGTGATGACCGGGGTGCGCGGTGTCGGCAAGACCACGACTGCCCGCATCATCGCGAAGGGGCTGAACTGCATCGGCCCCGACGGTCAGGGTGGCCCGACGATCGAACCCTGCGGGATCTGCGACCAGTGCCGTGCCATTGCCGAAGGCCGCCACGTCGACGTGATGGAGATGGACGCCGCATCGCGCACCGGGGTGGGCGACATCCGCGAAATCATCGAAAGCGTCCACTACCGCGCCGCCTCGGCCCGCTATAAAATCTACATCATCGACGAAGTTCACATGCTGTCGAACAGCGCCTTCAACGCGCTGCTCAAGACGCTGGAAGAGCCGCCGCCGCATGTGAAATTCATCTTCGCCACCACCGAAATCCGCAAGGTGCCGGTGACCGTGCTCAGCCGCTGCCAGCGGTTCGATCTGAAGCGGATCGAACCCGAGGTGATGATGGCGCATCTGGCGAAGGTGGCGGAAAAGGAAGGTGCGAAGCTCGCCCCCGATGCGCTGGCGCTGATTACCCGCGCCGCCGAAGGGTCCGTCCGCGACGCGATGAGCCTGATGGATCAGGCCATTGCCCACGGCGCCGGGGAAACCACCGCCGATCAGGTGCGCGCCATGCTCGGGCTGGCCGACCGGGGCCGCACGCTCGATCTCTTCGACATGGTGATGCGGGGCGATGCCCCCGCCGCACTGGCCGAACTGTCGGCGCAATACTCCGATGGTGCCGATCCGATGGCGGTGCTGCGCGATCTGGCCGAGATCACGCACTGGATTTCAGTCATCAAGATCACGCCCGAGGCGGCGGATGATCCGACCGTTCCCCCTGACGAACGCGCCCGTGGCCTTGACATGAGCCAGCGCCTGCCGATGCGGGTGCTGTCGCGGATGTGGCAGATGCTGCTGAAAGCCATTGAAGAGGTGGGGTTGGCCCCCAATGCCATGATGGCGGCCGAAATGGCGGTGATCCGGCTGACCCATGTGGCCGATCTTCCCGACCCCGAGGCGCTGATCCGTCGCCTGCAATCCGGCCCGCCGCCCGCACCGGGGCCAGGCGGCGGCGCCCCGGCTGGCGGGGGTGGGGGTGGTGGCATGGTTCATGCCCCCGCCCGCATGATGGCGCCCGCCCGCGGCCCTGCCATGGGAGCGACCATGCAGGGCGGTGCCGCGCTGGCGGTGGCCGAGGACCGGCTGACCGTCTACGCCACTTTCGATCATGTACTGGACCTGATCCGCGACAAGCGCGACATGACGCTGCTTCTCGCGGTTGAACGCCATGTGCGGCTGGCGAAATACGCCCCTGGCCGGATCGAGTTCGAACCGACGGCTGACGCGCCTTCCGATCTTGCCGCCACGCTGTCGCAGCGGCTGCAAGGCTGGACCGGCGCGCGCTGGGGTGTCTCGGTCGTCTCCACCGGCGGGGCGGCAACCGTAGCGGAAACCCGCGACGCGGACCGCCGCGCGGCAGAAGCGGAAGCCCTGCAAAACCCGCTCGTGCAGGCGGTGCTGGCGAACTTCCCCGGCGCGAAGATCACGGAAATCCGCACGCCCGAAGCCATGGCGCAGGAAGCCGCCGTTCAGGCCCTGCCCGAGGTCGAGGATGAATGGGACCCCTTCGAAGAGGATTGAGCCCGCCCCGGCGGCGCCCTATCTTCCACAGGCAGAACAATGAGGATGCGATGCTGAAAGGTTTGGGCGGGCTTGGCGACATGGCCAAGATGATGAAAGCCGCGCAGGACATGCAGGCCAAAATGGCCGAGATGCAGGAAACGCTCGCCAACAGCGTGGTCATCGGCGAGGCCGGGGCCGGGCTGGTCAAGGCGCGCTGCACCGCCAGGGGCGACATCACCGGGCTGGACATCGACCCGGCCATCCTCGTGCCCTCCGAAAAGGAAGTGGTGGAGGATCTGATCGTCGCCGCGATCAAGGACGCGCAGGCCAGGGCGGCACAGCGCGGCCAGCAGGAAATGGCGAAGATGACCGAAGGGCTGGGCCTGCCGCCCGATTTCAAACTGCCGTTCTGATGACCGCCCCCTCGGACATCGAGGATCTGATCGGGCTGATGGCCCGGCTGCCGGGGCTTGGGCCCCGTTCGGCCCGGCGCGCGGTGCTGACGCTTCTGAAGAAGCGCGGACCGCTGATGGCGCCCCTGGCACAGGCCATGGCCCATGTCGCGCTGACCGCGCGCGACTGCGCCACCTGCGGCAATATCGGCACTTCCGACCTCTGCCCGATCTGCGCCGACCCGAAACGCCAGACCGGCGAGATCTGTGTGGTGGCCGATGTGGCCGACCTCTGGGCGATGGAACGCGCAGGGGTGTTTCGCGGCCGCTATCACGTTCTGGGTGGTACGCTGTCCGCGCTGGATGGCACGGGCCCCGACGAATTGCGCATCCCCGCACTGGTGGCCCGCGTGCGGGACGAGGCAACGGCCGAGGTAATCCTTGCGCTCAATGCCACCGTCGATGGCCAGACCACCGCGCATTACATTGCCGACGCGCTGGAGCCGACAGGCGTGCGCATTACCTCGCTGGCGCAGGGCGTGCCGGTGGGCGGCGAGCTTGACTATCTCGATGATGGTACGATCGGCGCGGCCCTGCGCGCCCGCAGACAGGTTTAGAGGCCCCGCATGGCAGACATCGACCGCATCGCCGCCAGCCTGACCGGGCAGGACGACCTTTACGCCGCCCTGCGCCGCGCCGGAACCGGCCTGCCCCCGGCTGAGGTCGAGGTGCTGCTGCCCGCGCTGCTGGCCGCCCTGGGCGACGCGCCCGAGGCGGCACGGCTGGCCTCCGTCGATCAGGGGCTTCTCCGTGCCGTGCTGCGCGCGGGCGCGGGCCTGCCCGCCACACGCAATGCCGCCGCCATACGCGACTGGCTGGCACAGGCCGAAGTGGCGCCCGTCTTCCAGCCGGAAATCGCCACCAGCCGACATATCGCCCTGCTGACCGGCGGCCAGATGCCCGACATGCCCGCCTATTCCGACACCGCCTTCGACCGCTGGTTCGAGGCAACAGGCGCCGATTATGGCCTCGGCCCTTATGGCGAGAAACGCAGCGTCTATACCGCCGCGCAATTCGCCGATGCCGCCAGCGCCGAACGGCGGATGATCCATATGGGGATCGACGTCTTTGCACCGGCCGGCACGCCGGTCCACGCGCCCCTGCCCGCCCGTGTTCTGTCAGTCACCTACAACGCCGACCCGCTGGACTACGGCCACACGCTGATTCTGGAACACGAGGCGGCTGAGACACGGTTCTTCACACTATACGGCCACCTCGGCGCCAGCCTGCCCGGCCTCTGCGAACCCGGCCAGACCGTCGCCGCCGGTCAGATCATCGCCCATCTGGGCGACTGGCCCGAAAACGGCGGCTGGGCGCCGCATCTGCATTTCCAGATCATGACCGACATGCTGGAACAGACCGATGGCAACTTCTTCGGCGTCGGACACGAAAGCCTGTGGGACGTCTGGCAGGACATCTGCCCCGACCCGAACCTGATCCTGCGGCTGCCGGAAGGCGCCTTTGCCCGCTGACCACGCGGGGCGCCCCGGCCGGGTAATTTGAGTATTTTGACAAGAAGCAAACGGCAAGGCGCACGCCCTGTCCCTTGCTTCTTGCCCAAATACTCAAAATCCGACAGCGCCACCCGGCGCGGCGACGGCGGTCAGACCGTATGCAGGTAAAGGTCGAAATCCACCTCTGACACCGTGCGCGCAACGCGGGCATATTCGGCTGCCTTGATCGCGGTGAAGGTGCGGTGCATGTCCTCGCCCAGTGCCTGTTTCAGGAAGGCCGAGCCCTTTGCCACCTCGATTGCAGAACGCCAGTCCACCGGGATCGGCGGCGCGTCCTGCCCGCCCTCATAGCCGTTGCCGGTGGTTTCCGCGCCGGGGTCGAGCTTTTCGGCCAGCCCCTTGCGGATGCCGGCCAGCACGGTGGCGGCGACCAGATAGGGGTTGGCGTCCACCCCGGCGGGGCGGTGTTCGATCCGGCGGGCGCGGATGTCACCAGCCGGGATGCGCAACGCGACGGAGCGATTGTTCACCCCCCATGTCGGGCTGACCGGCGCATAGCTTTGCGCGGCAAAACGGCGCCAGCTGTTTGCGTGCGGGGCAAAGACCAGCATGCTTTCGCCCATGGTCGCCCGCAGTCCTCCCAACGCGTGCAGGATAGTATCGGACCACTGGCCTTCGACCGCCTCGACAAAGACGTTGCGGCCTTCGCCATCCTGCATCGAGACATGGAAATGCATGCCGGAGCCTGCATAATCCTCGTTGGGCTTGGCCATGAAGCAGGCGGTCACGCCATGTGCCCGCGCCTGCGCCCGGACGATGCGTTTCAGGCGCATCAGATCATCCGCTGCCTGCATCACATCCTCGCGGTAATGCAGCGTCAGTTCATACTGGCCGGGGGCATATTCGGAAATCAGGGTTTCTGCCGTGATCCCCGCCTTCCCCGCCGCTGCGTAGATGTCGGAAAACAGCGGCAGCATCCCGTGCAGGTGATCGACCGAATAGACCTCGGTCCTGGAAGACGGACGGCCATCCAGCACGTCGCGCGCCGGGACCATCTTGCCATTGGCGTCGCGGTCATTGGCCAGCAGGAAGAACTCCAGCTCGAAAGCGCCCGCCGGGTGCAATCCTTCGGCTGCCAGCGCGTCGACCTGCCGTTGCAGGGCGTGGCGCGGGTCCGAGGTCATCTTGTTGCCGTCGAGATCATACATCGACATGAAGACCTCGCCACGCGGCGGCGTGGTGTTGTGCAGGGGCTTCAGCGTGCCGGGGATCGGCCAGGCCCGCAGGTCGCCATCGCCCTGATCCCAGATCAGCCCGGTTTCGTGCACATCCTCGCCACAGATGTCGAGGCCGAGGATCGAGATCGGCAGATGCCGCCCGCCCTTAAAGAAGGACAGCAATTCGTGGCGCCGGATGATCTTGCCGCGTCCGATGCCATTAGCGTCGTGCAGCACGATGTCGAAGGCTTCAATCTCGGGGTGGGCGGCAAGAAAGGCTTCGGCCTCGGCAAGCGTCGAGCCGGAGGGGCTGTGAGTATCGGTCATGTCTCAGAACAATTCGGTGAGGATTTCGTCGAAGGCGGCAATCAGGCGGTCGATCTGGCGTTTTCGGGTGACCGGGCTGACCAGCATCATGTTGTGGAAGGGGGCGATCAGGCTGCCGCGATTCAGCAGCGCGGTGTGGATGGCCGCTTCCAGTTCGGGCTGATGGGCAGTCGCGGCTTCGGCGCCGTTCGTCAGCGGACCGGGGGCGCAAATGAACTCCACTCGCGCACCAACGCGAACCACATGCCAGGGGGCTCTGTGCGCCTCGATCACGCGGCGCAGACCGGCCGAAAGGCGTTCGGCGCCCTTTTCCATATGAGCATAAGCCTCGGGCGTCATAACCTCGGCCAGATTGGCCTTGAGGCAGGCGAATTGCATCGGGTTGGCCGAAAGCGTGGTGCCCATACCGGAATGGCCGGAGGGGCGGTGCGCGTCATATTCTGCGAAGCGCGCGGCCACCTCGTCCGTCATCCCCCAGACGGCGGTGGGCATCCCGCCCGCCACGCATTTTCCGGCCACGAAGATGTCGGGCGACAGCGAATGCACCCGGCTGTAACCGCCAAGGCCCGAGGAAATCGTATGCGTCTCGTCAATGATCAACAGGGCGCCATAGCGGCGGCTGAGCGTGCGCAGCCCGTCATGGAACCCCGCCTGCGGCAGCACCATGCAGGAATTGGTCATTACCGGCTCGGTCAGGATGGCGGCGATATCGCCCTTGGCCAGCGCGGCCTCCACGGCGGAAAGATCATTGAACTCTACCGCTTCGGCGACCAGAGACAGATCCTCGACCTGCCCGACCAGCCCCTGCCGGGCGTGTGTATGACCGTCGCGCAGCTCGATCATCGTGTCGTCCACGGTGCCATGGTAGCAGCCGTTGAACACCAGCACCTTCGGCCGCCCCGTCACCGCCCGCGCCACGCGCAGGGCAAAGCGGTTGGCATCGGTGGCTGTGGTGGCGATCTGCCAGCGATAGGGGCCGAAGCGGCGGTTCAGCAGCGCGCCCGCCTCCAGCGCGGTTTCGGTCGGCAGCATATAGGTCAGCCCGCGCCGGGCCTGACGGCGGATGGCCCTTGCCACCGGCGCCGGGGAATGGCCGAACATCGAGCCGGTATCGCCCAGACAGAAATCGTCAATGCGGAAGCCGTCAACGTCGGTCAGCCGTGCGCCCTCGGCCCGTTTCACCAGCATCGGAAAGGGCATCGGCCAGTCCCGCATCCAGTGCATCGGCACATCGCCCAGATAGGCTCCCGCCCCGGCGTCCAGCGCCGCGCGGGTTTTCGGCCGGGCCGCAGCGTAGCGTTTCGCCTCGCGCGCGGCCATGGCCCGCAGCCGCGTCACCTCAACCCCAGCGATCCGCACGGAATCCGTCATGGTCCATCCTCCAGAATGACGGGGTTATGCGGCATGATTTGATCAAATTCAAGCGCCATTCGGCGCCCCTCAAAGGACACACGCGGCCCCGGGCAGAGGCCGCGTGATCAGGCAAAGATGAAAGCCGCCTTACTTGCGGGTGATGCGCCCATCGGTAAAGGGCGTGTAGGGTGCATTCTTCGCCAGATAATCTGCCGTCACATCCGCCAGATCCGGCCCGAAATCATAGGGGTTCTTGGCGTCAATGAACATCTTGTAGCCGTCACCACCGCCACGGACATAGTTGTTCGTCACTGCCAGATAGTCTTTGGCCGGGTCGATGAGTGCCCAGGCGTCGCCCTCCTTCACCAGCACGCCCGAGACGCGGCTGCCTGCGGGTTGCGCCGGATCAAAGGTGTATTTCAGCCCGGCCACCTGCGCGAAGCGGCCTGCGCCTTCCTCGATCTGGCTCACCCCGTTTTCCAGCGCGGCGACAATCGTCGCACCATCGACGGTGAAGGTAGACAGCGTGTTCTGGAACGGCAGCACCGTGAGAACCTCGCCCATGGTCACGGGGCCGGCGTCGATCCCTGCCCGCAGCCCCCCGCCATTGGCAATGGCGATCTGCGCGCCCTGATCCTTCACACGGTCCAGCATGGCCTCGGCCACCAGATTGCCCATCTGGCATTCAACCGCCCGGCAGGAATCGCGCGAGCCGTCGATGGCTTCGGCGGTTTCGGCCACTACCTTGCCCTTCAGCTCTTCGATTGGCCCGGCGAGTTCCTTCACCCTGGCCTCGACCGCCGCATCCGGCACGACCGAGGCATCGAGCAGCACAGGTTCGCCCTTTGCCTCTTTCAGCACACCGGCATCGTCGAAGGTCAGTTCCAGATGGCCGAGGTATTTCGAATAGGCATAGGCCGTGACCACCGGCACCGCGCCGACCATGGTCGGATAGGGCCCCGCCGCCTTTTCATCGGTGTTGGACAGGAGCGTATGGGAATGCCCGCCCACCACCGCGTCAAGACCGGGCACCCCGGCCGCGATTTCCTGATCGCGCTTGTAACCCACATGGGTCAGCGCGATGATCTTGGTGACGCCCTGCGCCTCCAGTTCGGCCACGTCGCCCTTCAGACTGTCGATGTCATCCCTGAAGATCACGGTCGGCCCCGGCGAGGCGGTTTCGGGCGTATCGGTCGCCAGCGCCGAAACGATACCGATCTTCTCGCCCCCAACTTCCAGAACCAGATGCTTCTGCACCCGGCCCGAAAGCAGATTGTTCTGGCTGAAATCCAGATTGCCGGAAATCACCGGCACGCCCGCCCGCTCCAGAAACGGCACGACGCCCTCGGGGCCGTTGTCGAATTCATGGTTGCCCAGCGCCATGGCGTCGAATCCGATCTCTTTCATGAAATCGGCCTCGGCATCGCCCTTGTAGGTGGTGAACATCAGGCTGCCCTGCGACTGGTCCCCCGCGTCCAGCACGATGACATTGCCTCCGGCGGCGCGAATCCCGTCGCGCAGTTCGTTCACCTTGGTCTTGATCCGCGCAACGCCACCGAAACAGGCATTTTCGGCGGCTTCCTCGGCACTACAGGTGCTGTCGTATTTGTTGACGGCCTCGATCCGGCTGTGGAAATCATTGATGTGCAGGATATGCAGCGTGTAATCGGCCTGCGCGGCGCCTGTACCCAGCGCAAGTGTCGCTGCGCCAAGATAAAATCGTGCGAACATCCAAAGCTCCCTCTCAGGTTGATCGGTCCAGACTGCGCGGTGGGCGGACGCGTGTCAAAGCCTTCTGCCCTGCCTTGCCGCAGGAAGATCACGACAGCGTGACCACCAGCAATTTTCCGCGCAAGCCCGGCAGGCATTGACCAAAAGCCTTGCACGGTGCAATCAGGCCACATGCTGATCTACAAGATCTTCCGCCGCCCCGAATGGGATGCCTTCCGCGCCGCGGGCCAGACTGCGGGCGCCCCCGTCGATCTGGCGGACGGGTTCATCCATTTCTCGACCGCCGGTCAGGTGGTCGAAACCGCCGCCAAATGGTTCGCGTCGGAAAGCGATCTCGTACTGGTCGCCGTCAAGGGCGACGGCCTCGGCCCCGACCTGAAATGGGAAGCCTCGCGCGGTGGCGCGCTGTTCCCGCATCTTTACCGACCTCTCCGCCTTGCCGATGTGGTGTGGGACAAATCCCTGCCGTTGGGCATTTCCGGCCATATCTTCCCCGAGGGCGTGATTTGAGCCTGATCGAAACCCTGGGCCTCGCCGCCCTGCATCGCTGTGACCCCGAGCGTGCCCATGGCCTGTCGCTGACCGCGCTGCGCAGCGGGCTTGTTCCATTGCCAGGCGTCGTAACCTCGCCGCGTCTGGCGACCGATCTGGCCGGGATGGCTCTGCCCAACCCGGTCGGGCTTGCCGCCGGGTTCGACAAGAATGCCGTCGCGCTGGACCCGCTGATGCGGTCCGGCTTCGGCTTTCTGGAAGTGGGCGCCGCCACACCGCGCCCGCAGCCCGGCAACCCGAAACCGCGCCTGTTCCGGCTGAGCGAGGACCGCGCCGCGATCAACCGCTTCGGGTTCAACAACGAAGGCGCCTGCGCCATCTCGGCGCGTTTGGCTCTTCGCCCGAAGGGACCGGTTCCGGTGGGGCTGAACCTTGGCGCCAACAAGGATTCGGCCGACCGCGCCGCCGATTTCGGCGTGGTTCTGGCCACCTGCGGCCCTCATATCGACTTTGCCACCGTCAACGTAAGCTCGCCCAACACCGAAAAGCTGCGGGACCTGCAGGGCCGCGCTGCGCTGGCCGCACTGCTGGCCGGGGTGATGGAGGTGCGCGCCGGTCTGGCCCGCCCGGTGCCGGTTTTCCTGAAGATCGCCCCCGATCTGTCAGAGGGCGAACTGGAAGACGTCGCCGGTGTCGCGCTGGAATCAGGGATCAGCGGCATCATCGCCACCAATACCACCCTGTCGCGCGACGGGCTGGCCTCGCCCCATCGCGATCAGGCGGGTGGCCTGTCCGGTGCCCCCCTGTTCGAGAAATCGACCCGCGTTCTTGCCCGCCTCTCGGCGCTGACCGAGGGCCGCCTGCCCCTGATCGGCGTGGGCGGTATCTCCAGCCCGGAACAGGCGTGGGAGAAAATCCGCGCCGGGGCCACGGCGGTGCAGGTCTATACCGCCATGGTGTACGAGGGCATCTCGCTTGCTGCCCGCATCGCGCGCGGAATGGATGCCATCGCGGCCAGAGAAGGCTTCACCACCCTTGCCGGCGCGGTCGGCACCGGGCGCGACCGCTGGCTCTGAGCCGCAAATTTCTTCAAGAAGAAATTTGCGTCGCCCGGCGATCAGGCGCGCCCGGCAGAGGGCGACAACACCAGCGGATCGATTCCCATCGCTTTCAGCGCCGCCGACCACTTGCCACCGTCATCGGCCGCGAAGATCAGGCCTGGCGGCGGTTCGGTGGTCAGCCAGTCATTGCGCGCGATTTCAGCCTCAAGCTGCCCGGGCCCCCAGCCCGCATAGCCCAGGGCCAGCAACGCATCGCGCGGCCCGCCGCCCTGCGCCAGTTCCTGAAGGATGTCCAGTGTCGCGGTCATCGCATAACCGCCCGCCACCTGCATCGTGCCGCCAACCGCCCGGTAATCCGCGGAATGCAGCACGAAGCCGCGTCCCATTTCCACCGGCCCGCCGAAATGCACACGAATATCACGCCCCTCTGGCGCTGCAGGGATTTCCAGATGCTCCAGAAGCCCTGCGAAATCGAGCTCTTGCGAGGGTTTGTTGACAATAAGGCCCATCGCGCCCTCGTCACTGTGGGCACAGATCAGGATGACGCTTTTCTCAAAGCGCGGATCGCCCATGGCGGGCATCGAGATGAGCAAGGCTCCGGCGAGGTCCATGACGATCTCCCTTCGCCCTATCATATGGCGCGAAGCCCGGCGGGCCTCAAGCCCCCGGTTCCCGACATCGGCGCCAGCCGGCACGCGCCCCTGCGGCATGCAGGACACGCACACGCCACTGTCGCCGGAATGTGATTTCGCATTCCGCCCCCGATGCCTATCTTGGCGCCATGATGATGCGCCCGTTCCTCGCCCCCCTGCTCGCCCTGACCGCCCTGCCAGCCCTGGCCGAGGTGCCGACCCAGGCCGACATCCTGCAAGCCGAGCTGCGCCCCGGCTGGCGCGAGGCGGACGGACGCCATTTCGCGGCCCTGCATCTGCGCCTTGCGCCGCACTGGAAGACCTATTGGCGCAGCCCCGGCGATGCCGGAGTGCCGCCGGTGTTTGACTGGGCGGGTTCCAGCAATCTGGGATCGGTCAAGGTGCATTGGCCGCGCCCCGAAGTGTTCGATTTTCTCGGGATGCAGACCATCGGCTACCGCGATGAAGTCGTGCTGCCGGTCGAGATCACCCCCGCCGACCCGAGCAGGCCAGTGTCCCTGCGCGCGGATATGGAGCTCGGGGTCTGCAATGACATCTGCATGCCCGCCACACTGGAACTCGGCGCCGACCTGACAGGTCCGGGGGCGCCCGATGGGTTGATCACCGCCGCGCTGGCCGCACAACCCCGCCCCGCCACCGAGGCCGGGCTGACGGCGCTGCATTGTGAATTTACCCCCACCGGGGACGGCCTTCGGGTGACCGCCCGGTTACACCTTCCTGCGGCCACATCTCCGGAAACCGTGGTGATGGAACCGGGCGGCAGCCTCTGGGTCTCGGATACCGAGGTGCGTCGGGAGGGCAACGAACTGGTCGCTGTTGCGGAAATGGAACCGCCGCGCGGCACACCACTGAGCTTCGACCCGGCAAAGCTGCGCCTTACCGTGCTGTCTGCCACCGAAGCGCTCGAAGTTACCGGCTGCCCGGTGGAGTGATCAGCCCAGCGCCGCCGCGATCCGCGCGGCAAGCCGGCGCGCCACGGCGTCCTTACCCATGCGTGGCCAGACCTCCGCACCCTTGCCGGTGATCAGGACCACTGCATTCTCCGCCCCGCCCATGATGCCGGTCGACGGGCTGACATCATTGGCCACGATCCAGTCGCAGCCCTTGCGCGCCCGCTTGGCCGTCGCATGCTCCACCACGGTTTCCGTCTCGGCCGCGAAGCCCACGACCAGCCTGGGCCGCCCCTCGGCAAGCCGGGACACCGTTGCCAGAATGTCGGGATTTTCCGCGAATTCCAGCGCAGGCGCCCGGCCTGAGCCATCCTTCTTCATCTTCTGCACCCCGGCATTGGCCACGCGCCAGTCCGCCACCGCCGCCGCAAAGATCGCGGCCTCAGCCGGCAGCGCCGCCTCCACCGCCGCCAGCATCTCGCGCGCGGTTTCCACCCGTACAACCCGCACCCCCGCAGGTGGCGGCACACTTGCCGGGCCGGTGACAAAGGTCACCTCCGCCCCCAGATCTCGCAACGCCACCGCCAAGGCCGTGCCCTGCGCCCCGGAGGAGCGGTTGGCGATATAGCGCACCGGATCAATCGGCTCATGCGTCGGCCCCGAAGTGACCAGCACATGCCGCCCCGCCAACGGCCCACCGCCCAGCGCGGTCTCGACTGCCGCAACAATCTCCAAGGGTTCGGCCATACGCCCCTCGCCCGCTTCGCCCGCCTCGGCCATCTCGCCCCGGTTCGGCCCGATGAACAAGACCCCGTCCCCGGCCAGAACCACCCGATTGCGCCGTGTCGCCGGATGCGCCCACATGCGCGGGTTCATCGCGGGCGCCAGCAGCACCGGCCTGTCCGTCGCCAGCAAGACGGCAGACGCCAGATCATTGGCATGACCGTTGGCAAGTTTCGCCATCAGATCGGCGGTCGCGGGCGCCACCACCACCAGATCGGCCTCACGCGCCAGCCGGATATGCCCTACATCCTGTTCGTCCTGCCGGTCAAACAGATCGGTGAATACATGATCCGCTGTCAGCGCCCCCACGGACAAGGGCGTCACGAATTCCTGCGCCGCCGCCGTCATCACTGCCCGCACGCTGGCACCCCGCTCGCGCAGCCGCCGGATCAGATCCAGCGCCTTGTAAGCCGCGATTCCGCCGCCGACGATCAGAAGAATACGTTTTCCTGCCAGCATCGCGCCTCTCCAACCCGTTACCGAAGGTGTAGGGGGCAAAACCCAGAAACTCAACCGGGCGCCTCTGCCCGGCCGAAATCAGAACGGCAATGTCGCATGAGTATTTGGACAAGAAGCAAGGCCCTTTGCTTCTTGCAAAAATACTCCCGCCGGAGGCACCCCGGCGCAGCCGGAAGATGAAAAGGTTTGCGCGGCCCCGCAGGGCCGCGCTCCGCCTGACCGGCGTTTCAGGCGTGACGGGCGCGGTGGCCGATCTGGTAGTAATGGCCGGTCCGGGTGTCCAGATAGGGCTTCAGCGGGATGTCCTCCTGCTTCAGGAAGCCTTGTTGCGGCAGGGCGCCGCCGCGCACCATCTCGATCACCGCCACCACCGAGGCCGAGGTGGTCCAGGCGATCGCGGTGCGGGACTTGCCGCCGATCTCGACCGGGTAGTAGCTGCGCACGAATTCCTTGCGCCGCATCTGGCCATCCACCCGACCCTCGGCCGCGACGTGAACATAGACCACATCCTCGTCCACCGGCGGTTTCGCATTGGTCAGGATGCGGCCCGCCTCGGCCCGGTTCTCGCGCATCAGCAGTTCATGGAAGAAAAAGTTCATCAACTGCACATGGCCGGGATAGCGCATGGTTTTGTAATCAAGGTTCTCGATCTTGCCGAGATAGGTCTCGCACATGGTGCCAAGGCCGCCCGAGGTGGTGAAGGCTTCAAGCTGCATCCCGTCGATATAGATGGCTTCCGTCCATTCCATCGCCGAGACGGTTTTCAGCACGCCTTCCTCGATCACCTCGCAGTCATTGAGGTATTCATTTACCACGCCTTCGGGCGACCAGTTGAAGGCATAGCCCAGCAGGCCCGTCGGGTTCTGCGGCAGCGCGCCGACGCGCAGCTTGATGGAGCGCACGCTGTCGAACTGGTTCGCCAGATCGGCGGCCACGATCCCGACGAAGCCCGGCGCAAGGCCACATTGCGGCGCCATCAGACCCTTCGAGGTCTTGGCGAGTTCGCGGATGTGTTTCGTCGTCGGCACGTCTTCGGTCAGGTCGAAGTAATGCAGGCCCAGGCCGTGTGCGACGGTCGAGACGCCAATGTTCAGGTGGTAAGGCAGGCAGGACAGCACCGCCTCCTGCCCTTCCAGTGCGGCTTTCAGCGCAGCGGTATCCGACAGGTCGACGGTTTTCGTCGCAAAGCCCGCCTTCGTGTCGCGGGCGTCGATGCCGGTGACGGTGAAGCCGCTTTCCACCAGCAGCTCGGCCGCCAGATGGCCGACCTTGCCAAGCCCCAGTACCGCGATCTTGTTGAAAGACATTGTATTTCCCTCATTCCTGCTCCGCCTTTGCGGAGGCGCATATCTGGCAGAATGACCGAGGGGAGTGCCGAATGCGCCCGGCATAGCGCCCGAAGTGAAGCGTTTCTTCGGCAGAATGCCGGGCGGACCGTCGAAATGACAGCCCGCCCGATGTGATCAGAAGTCGAACTTCACGCCCTGCGCCAGCGGCAGGGTGGCACCGTAGTTGATGGTATTGGTCTGGCGCCGCATATAGCCCTTCCAGGCGTCCGAGCCACTTTCGCGCCCGCCGCCGGTTTCCTTCTCGCCGCCAAAGGCACCGCCGATTTCGGCGCCCGAAGGGCCGATATTGACATTGGCGATGCCGCAATCCGACCCGGCGGCCGACAGGAAGGTTTCCGCCTCGCGCATGTTCAGCGTGAAGATGCAGGACGACAGGCCCTGCGGCACGTCGTTCTGGATCGCCAGCGCCTCGTCCAGCGTGTCATAGCCCATGACATAGAGGATCGGGGCGAAGGTTTCCTCGCGCACCGTGTCGGTCTGCTGCGGCATCTCGATCAAGGCGGGGGTGACGTAGGCGCCGCCCTGCGGCACGTCCTCGGTCACGGTCTGGCCGCCATGGACGGTGCCACCCTCGGCGCGGGCCTTCTCGATCTGCGCCAGCATCCGGTCGCGGCTGGCATGATCGACCAGCGGGCCGATCAGCGTGGTCGCGCGGCGCGGGTCGCCGATGGGCAGGCTGGCATAGGCCTTGGTCAGACGCTCAACCAGTTCGGCACGGACCGAGTTATGTGCGATCAGGCGGCGCAGCGTGGTGCAGCGCTGACCGGCCGTGCCAACCGCCGAAAAGGCGATGGCGCGCACCGCCATATCCAGATCCGCTGAAGGCGCGACGATCATCGCATTGTTGCCGCCAAGCTCCAGAATCGGGCGGCCCCAGCGCGCGGCGACCTTCGGGCCAACGATGCCGCCCATCCGGGTCGAGCCGGTGGCTGACAGGATCGGCACGTCTTTCGACGCGACCAGCGCCTCGCCGATGGCCGGACCGCCGATCACCAGTTGCACCAGCCCCTCGGGTGCATCGCCAAAGCGGGCCAGCGCGCGTTCCATGATCTTCATGCTGGCCATGGCGGTCAGCGGGGTTTTCTCGGACGGTTTCCAGATCACCGGGTCGCCGCAGACCAGCGCCAGCGCCGCGTTCCAGGACCACACGGCCACGGGGAAGTTGAAGGCCGAGATGATGCCGCACGGCCCCATCGGGTGCCAGGTTTCCATCATCCGGTGCGAGGGACGTTCCGACGCGATGGTCAGACCGTAGATCTGCCGCGACAGGCCGACGGCGAAATCGCAGATGTCGATCATCTCCTGCACTTCGCCCAGACCCTCGGAGGTGATCTTGCCCGCCTCCAGCGTCACCAGCGCGCCCAGCGCCTCTTTGCTGGCGCGCAGTTCTTCGCCCAGCAGGCGGACGAGTTCGCCGCGGCGCGGGGCCGGAACGGTGCGCCAGGCACGGAAGGCTTCCTGCGATTTGGCAATGATCGCGGGCATGTCACCCGCGTCGGTCTCGTGGACATGAGCCACCACCTCGCCGTCGATGGGCGAACGCACGGCCAGCGTGCCGCCGGTCAGTTCGGCTTGGCTCAGGCCATTGGCCTTCAGGATTTCGGCATGGGTCATATCAGTCTCCCTTGGTGACCTGACGGCGTTGATCCTCCATCCCCATCGAAACCAGAAGGGGATCGGCGGATTGCCGCGATTGGAAATCGGATTTGCTGCGCATCCCGCGCCAGTCCGCGAGGATGAGCGATTGCGCCACCGCCCCGCCCAATGTGGTGCCGGGGCCGGTGACGATGAAGAGGTCGGGCGCGAATTCGCGCGCCGCGTGGGCGATGGCGCGGGTGAAGTCGTAAGGCTCCACCACCTGATGCCCCAGCGTATAATCCCAAAGCGCATGCAGATCGCAGGCGCCGGGCCACCAGATATGACCGCGCCCGTCGATCATCGGGATCTTCGGTTGTGCGAACAGGCCCGGCGCCAGACGGGCGCGCCCCGCCTCGGCCACCGGGACCTGCATGGCGGTGTGGAAGCCCGCGTGATTGGCGAGCCGCATCGGAAAGCGGCCCTGTACCGGCGGTACGGCAGCTTCGAACGCCTTCAGCCCCGCCTCGTTGCCAGCCAGAACCAACATGCCGCCAAGATCGATCGACAGGCCCAGCACATGATCGGGCCGGGCGCCGATATCTGCGACGACGGCCATGATCTCGGCCTTGCGGGTCGGGTCGGGCAGCCAGTCCTCGCCCATGAAGGGATAGATGATCTGGCCGCCGATCAGCCGTTCCTGCATCAGCGTGCCCATGGTGTTGACCACCTCGAACCCGCCTTCCGGCGTCAGCGCGCCGCCGCAGGCCAGCGCCGAATACCAGCCCATCGAATTGCCGGTGACGGCGACCACCTCCACGCCTTCAATCGCGCGAAAATCGGCCAGCGTCGCGGCATAGATCAGCGCAGAGCCATTGTCGCCCCGCGTGTGTTTCGCCACCGAATAGCTGGCCGCGCCATCCAGCGCCGACAGGGTTTCCTGTCCCAGCGCGGCGCGGCGGGCGTCGAAATTCGCCAGCAGCGCCTTGTCGTGGAAATGCCGGCCCAGCACGCCCAGTTCAGTCTTGGTATAGGTGCCCCGTCCGGGGCAGATCACGACCGCGGTTTTCATTTCATCATCTCCTGCGCGGCCGCGACGATCTGCGCGGTGGAGGGCATGGTGGCCGCATAGGCCGGGCCGGTGGCGATGAAACTGTCCTCGGCGGTCAGACGCGACAGCGGCGTGCCGGGGCAAGCCTCGTGGAAATGCGCCATCAGGGCTTCGGCAAAGCCGCCGGTATGGCGGGTTTCATCGACGATCAGGATGCGTTTCGCGCCCTTCACGGCCTCCGTCAGCGCCTCTTTCGGCAGCGGTGACAGCCAGCGCGTATCCACGATCCGGGTTTTGATACCCGCCGCCGCCAGCACGGGTTCGGCCTGACGGGAAAGGTAAACCCCGTTCCCGAAGGTGACGATGGCCAGATCCTCGCCCGCGCCATGTGTGCCCACCTGCCCGAAGGGGATGATCTCGGACGGGTCGGGATAGTGGCACATCCAGCCGCCATCCTTGTCGCCATGCAGGTCGCGCATCGGGTAAAGCGCGATGGGCTCCAGAAACACCACCAGCCGCTGCTCCTCGCGCGCCAGCCGCACGCATTCGCGCAGCATCCGCGCAGCATCGGCCCCGTTCGACGGACAGGCAAGGATCAGCCCCGGAATGTCGCGCAGCACGGCAAAGGAGTTGTCGTTGTGGAAATGCCCGCCGAAGCCCTTCTGGTAGCCCAGCCCCGCGATGCGCAGCACCATCGGATTGGTATATTGCCCGTTGGAGAAGAAGGGCAGCGTCGCCGCCTCGCCGCGCAACTGATCCTCGGCATTATGCAGATAGGCGAGGAACTGGATTTCCGGCATCGGGATGAAGCCGTTCTGTGCCATGCCGATGGCAAGGCCCAGAATGCTTTGTTCATCCAGCAGCGTGTCGATCATGCGGTCCGGCCCGAAGCGGGCCTGCAACTTCTGCGTCACGCCATAGACGCCACCCTTGCGACCGACATCCTCGCCCATCATCACGATTTCGCGGTGGGCCAGCATCAGGTCGGTCAGCGCCCAGTTGATGAGGCGCGACATGATCTGCGGCTCGGCCATCTGCTTCATGTCGCTGCCGAAAGCCGCCGCACGCGCCTCGGACGAGGGCCCGTTGGTCGGCGCGCAATTGCGCTTCGGCGGGATCAGCGAAGCCATGACACCCGCCGCATCATGCAGACGCGGGCGCGTCACGGCCTCGGCGGCGATGCGGGCCACACGGGCATTGGTGTCGGTATAGACCTGCAAGGCAGCCTCGGCCGTCATCGCGCCCATCTGGTCCAGCCCGCGTACCATATGCAGCAGCGGGTCCTGCGCCTCTTCGGCCTCCACCTCCTCGCGCGGCATGTAGGTCGTGGGCATGTCGGCACCGGCGTGGCCGTAAAGCCGGATGGTGCGGATATGCAGGAAGGCGGGCTTGCGCCGGGTCCGCACATAATGCGCCGCCTCCTGCGCGGTGGCGAAAGTGTCAAAGATGTCCAGCCCGTCACAGGCGAAATACTTCAGCCCCGGACGGTTCTGGAAGCTCGCCCCGATCCAGCCTTTCGGCGTCTTGGTGGAAATACCGATGCCATTGTCCTCGCAGCAGAACAGCAGCGGCAGCGGGATCGACTGATACGAGGTCCATTGCGCGGTGTTGAAGGCACCCTGCGCGGTGGAATGGTTGGCCGAGGCATCACCAAAGCTGCAATAGACGATGGCATCGTCGGGCAGTTCGGCATGTTCGGGCCGGTGGCGCCGCGCGGCGCCGACCGCATAAGCCGCGCCCACGGCCTTCGGCAGATGCGAGGCGATGGTGGAGGTCTGCGGCGGAATGCTCAGCGCCTTCGACCCCAGCACCTTGTGCCGCCCGCCGGAAATCGGGTCTTCCGACGAGGCCGCGAAGGACAGCAGCATGTCCCAGGCAATGCTTTGCCCCGGCACCTGCGCGCTTCGGCCGATCTGGAAGGCCGCGTCGCGGTAATGCAGGAAGGCCATGTCGGTCGGGCGCAGCGCGGCAGCCACCGCCGCCAGCCCCTCATGCCCGGACGAGCCGATGGTATAGAACCCCTGCCCGGCCCGCTGCATCACCCGGCTTTGTCGGTCCAGCGCACGGCTGAGACAGGCGGCGCGGTAAATCTCCACCGCCTGAAACGCCGAAAGCGCCCCCGAAGGAGCGCGGCCATGCGGAAAGTCCCGCGACGCGATGCGGCGCAGGAAATTGTCGTGAACGATATCGGCGCGATCCATGCCGGCCCCTGTTGTTGATAATTGGCCGGGGCGCGCGCCGCGGATCGGCGCGCGCCCCGACGTCGTCTCAGAAGAATGCTTGCAGGCCGGTGACAGCGCGGCCCAGGATCAGGGCATGCACGTCATGGGTGCCTTCGTAGGTGTTCACCGTTTCCAGGTTCACCATATGGCGGATGACCTGGAATTCCTGCTGGATGCCGTTGCCGCCGTGCATGTCGCGGGCCCAGCGGGCGATATCCAGTGCCTTGCCGCAGTTGTTGCGCTTGACGATGGAAATCATCTCGGGCGCAGCATTGGCCTCGTCCAGCAGACGGCCGACGCGCAGCGAGGCTTGCAGGCCAAGGCTGATCTCGGTCAGCATGTTCGCAAGCTTCAGCTGGTAAAGCTGCGTTCCGGCAATGGGCTTGTTGAACTGCTTGCGGTCCAGGCCATATTGGCGGGCCGCCGACAGGCAGAACTCGGCCGCGCCCAGCACGCCCCACGAGATGCCATAGCGGGCGCGGTTCAGACAGCCGAACGGCCCTTTCAGCCCCTCGACGCCCGGCAGCAGCGCATCTTCGCCGACCTCGACATCCTTCATCACGATCTCGCCGGTCACCGAAGCGCGGAGGGAGAGCTTTCCACCAATCTTCGGTGCCGAGAGACCTTTCATGCCTTTCTCAAGCACGAAACCCCGGATCTTGCCGCCATGCGCCTCGGATTTCGCCCAGACGACAAAGACATCGGCTATGGGTGCGTTGGAAATCCACATCTTCGCGCCGTTCAGGACATAGCCATTGGCGGTCTTGCGGGCGACGGTCTTCATCCCGGCCGGGTCGGAACCGGCATCGGGCTCGGTCAGGCCGAAGCAGCCGATATATTCGCCCGAGGCGAGCTTCGGCAGGTATTTCATGCGCTGCTCTTCCGAGCCGTAAGCGTAGATCGGATACATCACCAGCGACGACTGCACCGACATCATCGAACGGTAGCCCGAATCGACGCGCTCCACCTCGCGGGCCACCAGCCCGTACGAGACATAGGAGGCGCCAAGCCCGCCGTATTCCTCCGGCACGGTCACGCCCAGAAGGCCCATTTCGCCCATCTCGCGGAAGATGGCCGGATCGGTCTCTTCATCGGCGAAGGCCTTGATCACACGGGATTGCAGCTTGTCCTGCGCATAGGCGCGGGCTGCATCGCGCAGCATGCGCTCGTCCTCGGTCAGCTGGTCTTCCAGACGGAAAGCATCTTCCCAGTCGAAGCGGCCGAGGTCGGGGGCGTCTTTCGGTTTCAGGGCCATGTCTTTGCCTTTCGGGTGAAGCGATTGGGTATGTCTATAAGGGATTGTTCACCGACAGAATAACGATAGATTGACGTTATCCTATGCATGGAAAGCATACATGGCCACTCCTCGCCGCCTTTTGCCCTCGATCTCGCTGCTGATGGCCTTCGAATCCGTCATCCGCACCGGATCGACCCTTGCCGCCGCCCATGACCTTGCCCTGACGCAGGGCGCGGTAAGCCGCCTTGTGCAGAACCTTGAAGCACAGCTTGGCGTACAACTGTTCCGGCGTGAGGGGCGGCGGCTGGTGCCCACCGAAAATGCGCTGGCCTATGCGCGCGACGTGGCAAAGGCGATGGACCTGATCAGCCGCGCCTCGATGCGGGTGCGATCCACCACCGGGGGCGGCACGCTGGCGCTGTCGATCCTGCCGACCTTCGGTACGCGCTGGCTGGCGCCGCGGCTGCCGCGCTTTCTGGCGGCACATCCGGGGGTGACGATCAACCTTGGCACCCGGCTGCGGCCCTTCGATTTCGCGGAAGAAGGCTTTGACGCCGCCATCCATTTCGGGGATCGCACCTGGCCCGAGGCTGGCTTTGCGAAACTCTTCGACGAAAGGATGATCGCCTGCGCCGCGCCGGGCTTTCTGGCCAGCCACCCCATCGACAGCCCGCGCGACCTGATCGGCCTGCCGCTTTTGCAGCTGGAAACCCGGCCGAATGCTTGGGCCAGCTGGTTCTCGTTCCACGGCGTATCCGCCTCGATCCCGCTGGGGATGCTGTTCGATCAGTTCGCACCGATGATTCAATCGGCCATCTACGGCATGGGCGTGGCCCTGCTGCCCGAATTTCTGGCCAAGGCGGAACTGGCCGATGGCCGTCTGGTCGAGGCCTGGGGCGGGCCGGTGCCCAGCGTCGGCAGCTACTACCTCGTCTGGCCCGGCATCGGCGAAAACTACCCCCCTCTGGTCGCGTTCCGCGACTGGCTGATCCAGGAGGTTTCGGGCCGCGCGGCAGAAGAGCTTCTGGCGTGGTGAACGCGCCACGGATGCCAGATCCTTGCCGGACCGGATTTCCTTTCAACGACAATCGGCAGATACTCGCCCTGGTTGAATGGGGCGATCTTCATGGACGCATTGGCATATCTGGCGGCACTCGAAGCTCCGGCCTGGCTGTTGCCAGAAACGACAGATGGGCCCATCATCCCCAATGCCGCCGCCGAAGACATGTTCCCCGGCTTCACCCCCGCCACAGCGGCAGAGGTGATCGGGGCGGTGAACAGGCGGCTTGCCATCACCTGCTGGACCTTGCCCTTACAGCTGAACGACAGGCGCCGCTCAATCCTTGTCGCGCAATGCGGGCATGAGAACCGCGCGGGCATTGCCTTGCGTGCCGCCGGGCATGTGATGTTCGACTGGGACATGACAAGCGGCCGTCTGGACTGGTTTGCCCATGCCACGAAGGCGATGGGCTATGATACCACCCAATTCCCCGGCACGGTGCAGAACTGGCTGGGCCGCATCCACCCCGAGGATCGCCCGCGCATCGCCGCCGCCGTCCTGTCGCCCGTCCCCCCCGATCTGGAGACATGGGAGGAGGCCTATCGTTTTCTGCGCGCCGATGGCACGGCAGCCCATGTGATCGACCGGGGTTTCCTGTTGCGCGACGAGGCCGGGCAGGCCCGCCGCATGATCGGCACGATGATCGACGTCAGCGCCGTCCACGAGGCCGAGGCCCGGTTTCAGCTTGCCACCTCGGCCTCAACCGATGTGTTGTTCATCCACGATCTTGTCGAAGACAAGATCTGGTGGAGTGACGCGCTGTTCCGGCAATACGGCCATGCCGATGTGCCCGGCGTCGAAAAGACAGACTGGTGGCTGTCGCGCGTGCACCCCGAGGATGCGCCACGCCTGCGCGAACGCTTTGAAGCGGCCCGAACAGGAGCCGATGACCACTGGACCGAGGAATACCGCTTTTCCCGCGCCGACGGCAGCTATGTCTGGGTCGTCGACCGCGCACGGTTCCTGCGCGATGCCGACGGTCGCGCACTGCGCAGCGTCGGCTCGATGGTCGACATGACTGCGCTGCGCGAGGGGCAGGAACGCTTTCGCCTCGCGGCCGAGGCTTCGCAGGATGTGATCTATTCCTGGGAGCCGGAGACCGGCCGCACCTGGCGCAGCGAAAGCTACAGCCGCACCTTCGGGCTGGACCCGTTTGCCCCGGCATCCGGTCCGGGCAGCTGGCGCGCGGCGATCCACCCTGACGACCTGCCCCGTATCCTGCATCTGCGCGATACGGCGATCACGCGCGGGGATGACCGCTGGGAATATGCCTACCGGGTGATCCGGGGTGACGGATCGGTGGCGCATGTTATCGACCGCGCACTGGCCCAGCGCCGCCCGGATGGCCGGTTGCACCGGCTGATAGGCTCCATCGTCGATGTCACGCGCCTGCGCGAAGAGGGGGAACGCCTGCGCGCGGTGCTGCGGCTGGCCTCCGATGTCGTGTATGAAATTGACCTGCGCGCGGGCACCGTACTTTACAGCGAAGGCGCGGTGGCGATCTTCGGCGCCGAATGGGAAGGCGAGCAGCCGTCGCCCGGTATCTGGACACAGTCGCTGCATCCCGAGGATGCGCCGCAGGTTCTGCGCCAGTTCCGCACTTTCATCGCCGGACGGCGCGAGGACTGGCGCGCCGAATACAGGCTGCGCCGCTCGGACTGCAGCTATGCCCATGTCCGCGACCGTGCGCTGGCCCTGCGCGATGACGAGGGCGAGGCCTTTCGTATCGTGGGGGCAATCGAGGATATCACCGATGAGGTGGAGCTTGCCGCCAAGCTGCAACAGGCGCAGCGGCTGGAGGCCCTGGGCAAGCTGACCGGCGGGGTGGCGCATGATTTCAACAACCTGCTGTCGGTCATTCTGGCCAATGCCGAACTGCTGGCGGATACGGCTGAGGATGCCGAAACGCAGGCCCCGGCAGCGCAGGTCGTGCAAGCCGCCGAACGCGGCGCAGAACTGGTGCGCAGCCTGCTGGCCTTTGCCCGCCGTCAGCCGCTTGCCCCGCGCGCACTGGCCAGCGCCAGCGTTCTGACCGAATTGCGCTGCATGCTGACCCGTACCCTGCCCGCCTATATCCGGCTTTCGGTCGTCACACCCGATGACCTCTGGCCGGTCGAGGCAGATCCGACGCAATTGCAGACTGCGCTTCTGAACCTTGCTGTCAATGCCGGCGATGCGATGCCCGACGGTGGCGATCTCGTCATCGAGGCCGAAAACTGCGTGGTGGACAGCAGCTATGCCGCCGCCAATCCCGACGCGCGGACGGGCGAGTTTCTGCGGCTGTCGATCACCGATTCCGGCACAGGCATGCTGCCGGACGTCGCGGCGCGGGCTTTCGACCCCTTCTTTACCACCAAGCCCGTCGGGCGCGGCTCCGGGCTTGGTCTGTCGATGGTGCATGGTTTCGTCAGTCAGTCGGGCGGCCATGTCACGCTTTACAGTGAGGCGGGACAGGGCACCACCGTCCGGCTGTATCTGCCGCGCAGTCGCCAGGGATCAGAGGCCCATGTCGGCTCGCTCGCAGACCCGGCAGAGGCCATTCCCATGGGGGCCGGTCAGCATGTGGTCGTGGCCGAGGATGATCCCGCGCTTCGCCCGCATGTGGCGCGGCTGGTCGAAAGCCTTGGCTATCGCGTCACCGCTGTCGCGGATGGCGCCGCTGCGCTGGAGGCGATCCGCGCTGCCGGGGATGTGAGCCTGCTGTTCACCGATGTGGTGATGCCGGGTGAGATGAACGGGCTGGTGCTGGCCGAACGTGTGCTGGCCGATTTTCCGGGGCTGAAGATCCTGTTCACCTCGGGCTATTCGGAAAATGCGATCCTGCGGCGCGGCAGTCTCGTTTCCGGCGCAAGGCTCCTGTCGAAGCCCTACCGGCGCCGCGACCTCGGGCTGCGGCTGCACGAGGCGCTGCATGGGGATGCAGCGCCCCGCCCCTGAAGGTTCATCAGCCCTTGCGGGCGGTGTAATGCATCGGCCCGCCACGCCAGCGCGGGAAGCCGTAGCCATGGATTTCCACAAGGTCGATGTCGGACGGGCTGAGCGCGATACCCTCCGCAAGGATCGCCTCCCCCTCGGCGGCCATCTCACCGACAAGCCGTTCGGCAATGGCCGCACGATCCAGCGCCGGTCCGGCGGTGATGGCAGCCGCCAGCACCTCGGCCACCCTGGCCGATGCCTGCGGCTTGCGGTCGCCCGGCGCATAATCATACCAGCCACCGCCGGTTTTCTGCCCCTTGCGACCCGCGCGCACCAGCAGGTCGCCCAGCGTTTCCGGCACGTCCTGCCCTGCCGCCCGCGCGCCCTCGCGTTGCAGGAAGGCAATGTCGAGCCCGCCCAGATCCTGCGCCTCGAAAGGCCCCATGGCAAAACCGAAGCCGCGCATGGCGGCGTCAACCTCGGCAATCGCCACGCCTTGCCGCACCAGCGCCTCGGCGGCAGCGCGATAGCGTTTGAGGATGCGGTTGCCGATAAAGCCCTCGCAGATGCCCGCCTGCACCGGAATCTTGCCCAGCGCCCGCGCCAGCGCAAAGCCGGTGGCCAGCGTTTCCGGCGCGGTCTCGGGTGTCGGCACGATTTCCAGCAGTTTCATCACATTGGCCGGGCTGAAGAAATGCAGCCCGATGAAGCGACCGGGGTTCGCAAGCCCTTCGGCAATCGCGCGCGGATCGAGGTAGGAGGTATTGGTCGCCAGCACCGCATCGGACCGGCAATGGCGGGCAAGGTCGGCAAAGACCGCGCGTTTCACGCCGATCTCCTCGAATACCGCCTCGATCACCAGATCGGTGTCGGCAAGCGCAGCGTAATCGGTGGCGCCGGTGACGCCTGCCATACGCGCCGCCGCCTGTTCGGGCGTCAGCTTGCCGCGTTTGACCCCGCCGTCGAAGATGGTTTGCAGGTTGGCAAGCCCGCGCGCCAGCGCCTCGGCATCGCGCTCGATCAGCACGACCGGAAGTCCCGCATCGCGCAGTGCTGCGGCGATACCCGCCCCCATGGTCCCACCGCCGATCACCCCGGCATTGCGCAGGGGCAAGGGTTTAGCCTCGCCCAGATGCGCCGGGCGCGGGGCGGCACGTTCGGCGAAGAACACATGGCGCAGCGCGGCGGCCTGATCAGAGCCGCGCAGGTCAAGGAAGGTCGCGCGTTCAAAGGCCAGCGCTTCGGCAAAGGGCGCCTGAACCGCCTTCTGCACACAAGCCAGCGCGCGCAGCGGGGCGGCCTCGCCCTTCGCCCGCCTGGCAACCGCCGCCTGCTGTTCGGCCCAGAACGCCGCCCCCGGATCGGTGACAGGACGTTCCGAGGCGGGCAGCGGCAGCGGGGCCTCCAGCGCGGCTCGTGCGAAGGCGATGGCGCCTTCGCGCAGATCGCCGGACAGCACCGCATCGACCAGACCCATGGCCTGCGCCTTCGCGGCCTTCACCGGCTTGCCGGTGGTCACAAGATCCACCGCCGCCGCAGCGCCGGCCACACGCGGCGTGCGCACCGTGCCCGAGGCGCCCGGCACGATCCCCAGCACCACTTCGGGCAGACCGACCGAGGCGCTGTCCAGTACCACGCGGAAGCGACAGCCCAGCGCCACCTCGAACCCGCCGCCCAGCGCGCTGCCATGAATGGCGGCGACCCAGGGCTTCACCGCGCCCTCGATCCGGTTCACCAGATCGGGCAGATGCGGCTCCACCGGCGGCTTGCCAAATTCGCGCACATCGGCCCCGGCGATGAAGGTGCGGCCTGCGCAGATCAGCACCACCGCCCGCACATCCGGGTCGGCGTCCAGCGTGGCCACCGCATCCCACAGCCCCTGCCGCAGCGCCTGACCCAGCGCGTTGACCGGCGGATTGTCCACGGTGACGACGGCGATTTCGCCCTCGCGTTCGATGCTTACAACGCTCATCTCAGATCCCCAGATAGGCTTCGCGGATGCGCGGATCGGCGATCAGCTCGGCCGCCGTCCCGCTCATGGTGATATGCCCTGTTTCCATCACATAGCCACGATCCGCAATCTTCAAGGCACCGAAGGCATTCTGTTCGACCAGCAGGACAGTGACGTTCAGCGCCTTCAGACCCTTCACCACGTCAAAGATCTGCTGCACGACAATGGGCGCCAGACCCATCGAGGGTTCATCCAGCAGCAGGCAGGACGGCCGCCCCATCAGCGCCCGCGCCATGGCAAGCATCTGCTGCTGGCCGCCCGACAGGCCGCCCGCCGCCAGATTGCGCTTTTCCTTCAGGATCGGGAACATCTGGAAGGCATCTTCCATGTCCTTTTCCACCCGGTCATCCGAGAACAGGAAGGCGCCAAGCCGCAGGTTTTCCTCCACCGTCAGGTTGGTGAAGATCTGCCGCCCCTCGGGCGATTGCGCGAGACCGCGCCGCAGCCGCTTGTAGGCCGGAACCGGGGTCAGCGCCTCACCGCGAAAGGTGATGCTGCCGCCCGTGACCGGCTGCACGCCCGACAGGCAGCGCAGAAGCGTCGTCTTGCCCGCGCCATTGGCGCCGACCACGGTGACGATCTCGCCGCTGTCCACATGCAGGTCGATGCCATGCAGCACCTCGATGCGCCCGTAACGCGAGCGCAGCCCCTCAACCGTCAGCATTCTCGGCCTCCGTTCCCAGATAGGCCGCGATCACCGCCGGGTCGCGGCTGACCGTGGCCGGGTCGCCCTCGGCGATCTTCTCGCCATGGTCCAGCACCACGATGTGACTGGAAATCCGCATGACCATCTTCATGTCATGCTCCACCAGCAGGATCGCCACGCCGGATTTGGCGACCTCCGCGATCAGGTGGTCGATCTCCTCGGTTTCCACGGCATTGCAGCCTGCGGCGGGTTCGTCCAGCAACAGAACCTTGGGGTTCAGCGCCAGCGCGCGCGCAATCTCCAGCCGTTTCAGCGCGCCGTAAGACAGGTTCCCCGCCTCGCGTTCGGCAGCGCGTTCGAGCCCCACCCGCGCCAGCAGCGCCCGCGCGCCTTCCTCGGCTGCCTTAGAGCGCCGCCGCGACGAAGGCAGGCCCAGAAGATCGGCCAGCACCGGCCCGCGTTCCTGCAGGTGATAGCCGGAAATCGCATTTTCCAGCACCGTCATGCTTTGAAAGATTTGCAGGTTCTGGAAGGTCCGACTCATGCCGCGCCGGGCCAGAAGATCGGGGCGCATGCCCGTCACATCCTCGCCGTTCAGCACCACCTGTCCCGCGCCGGGCAGATAGACGCCCGAAATCATGTTGAACAGCGTGGTCTTCCCCGCACCGTTCGGCCCGATGACCGAGACGATCTCACCGGGATTGACCGAAAAGCTGACCTCGTTCACCGCGCGCAGGCCACCGAAGGTGATGCCAAGACCCTTGATGTCAAGAAGGCTCATTCCCCGGTCCCCCGCAGCTTGCGCAGGATCGAAGGCAGAAGCCCCTCCCGCAGGAAGATCATCACCAGCATCATCACCAGCCCCAGCACCATCTGTTCGTATTCGGCGAAGACGGTCAGAACCTGCGGCAGCAGCGTCAGGATGCCCGCGCCGAAGATCGCGCCCAGCACCGAACCCGCGCCGCCCAGAACCGCCATGGTCACCATCTCGATCGAGTGCATGAAGCCCGCGACATCGGGGGTGATGAACTTGTTTTGTAGGGCCAGCAGCGAGCCGGAAACGGAGGCATAGACCGCCGAGATCACGAAGGCCTGGAGCTTCAGGCGGCTGACATCCACGCCCACGGTCCGGGCGGCGATTTCTGACCCGTGCAGCGCACGCAGGGCGCGGCCGGTCGGGCTTTGATGCAGGTTCAGCGCGGCCCATGCGCCGAGGATCATCACGATGCCGCTGAAGAAATACCAGAACTCGCCGTTCGACAGGTTCAGGCCCCAGTCCTTCAGCACGCCGCGCAGGCCGAGGTCGGGCACGTCGATCCCGTCAGGGCCGCGCGTCAGCCAGCGTTCGTTGTTCAGCACCATGGAAATCAGGATGCCCATACCCAGCGAGGCAACACCCAGGTAATAGCCTTTCAGCCGCAGGATCGGGCGCCCGACCAGCCAGGCCAGCGCGGCGGACATCACCGCGCCCAGCACCACGGCCAGCGCGGGATGCAGGCCCAGATGCACCGGCGCCAATGCGCAGGCATAGCCGCCGATCCCGGCGAACCCGGCGTGGCCAAGGCTCACCTGTCCGGCATAGCCGGTCAGGATCACGATGCCGGTCACGGCAAGCCCATTGACGAAGATCAGGGCGCCCACGCGGTAGTAGTAGCCCGAAGGGAAGAAGAACGGAGTGATCGCCACAAGCGCGGCCAGCACCAGAAGGGTTGCGGTTTTCGGGGTCAGTTTCATGGCGTCACACCCGATCCGTGGATTTGCGGCCGAACAGGCCCTGCGGCATCAGGAACAGCACCGCGAGGATGACCACGAAAGCCGCCGCATCCTTGTATTGCGAACTCAGGTAGCCCGCCGTCATCGCCTCCAGGAGGCCCAGCAGCAGCCCGCCCGCCAGCGCGCCCTTAGGGTTGCCCATGCCGCCCAGCATGGCGGCGGCAAAGCCCTTCAGGGCCAGCGTCAGACCGACGTCATACGAGGTCAGCGTGATCGGCGTCACCAGAACACCTGCCAGGGCCCCGATGCCCGCCGACAGCGCAAAGGAAAGCGTCATCACGAAATTGGTGTTGATGCCCACAAGCTGCGCCGCCAGCCGGTTGTTCGAGGTCGCCAGCACTGCCCGCCCCAAGAGCGTTCGGGTGAAGAACAGCCAGAGCGCCACGAAAACCAGCACCGCCCCCGCGATGACCCACAGGCTTTGCGGCAGGATCGTCGCGCCCAGAATGCGGATCGGATCGTCCCCCGAAAAGGCCGGGAAAGTATGGATTTGCTTATCAAATACCAGTTGCGCCGCACCGCGAATGAAGATCGAGGCGCCGATGGTGATGATGATCAGCGACACGACCGGCGCGCCGCGCGCGGGCTCGATCGCCAGCCGGTTCAGCGCCACCCCCACGGCAGCGGTGCCGACGATGGCGACCAGCGCCGCCAGCGGCAGCGGCAGCCCCGCGGCATGGGCGAAAACCGTGGCCATGCCACCCAGCATGACAAACTCGCCCTGGGCGAAGTTCACCACATCCGAGGCGTTGTAGATGATCGTGAAGCCCAGCGCGACAAGCGCATAGACCGCGCCGACCGTCACCCCGGAAAAGAGGAATTGCAATAGTTCCGACATGCAGGAGGCTCTCCGGCTGGCAGGGATCGCGGGGCGGCCAAAGACCGCCCCGTCCCGTCAATGAAAGTCAGTCGAGGGATGCCCGACGCTGGATCACTCCACGATGGTCCAGTCGCCGTTCTTGATTTCCAGCATCTTGAACGCGGTCAGGTCGAGACCAAGGTGGTCTTCTGCCGTCATGTTCACGATACCGCCGGTGCCGACATAGCCGGTGGTGCCTTCGATGGCATCACGGATCGCGGCAGGCTCGCCCCCCGCCTTTTCCAGCGCGCCTTTCAGGATCATGAAGGCATCATAAGCGTGGCCGCCGAAGGTCGAAACCGGGGTGCCGGTCTTCTTCTCGAACCCGTCGCGATAGGCGGTCACGACCGCTTTCTGCGGGTCGCTGTCGGGCAGGATGTCTGCCACCAGAAGTGCAGCGGCAGGCAGGCGCACGCCTTCAGCCGCTTCCACCCCCGCGAGGTCGATGAAGCCTTTCGAGGCCACACCATGCGACTGATACAGCGGCAGGCCGACGGCAAGCTGCTTGTAGTTGCGCGTCACGATGGACGGGCCCTGACCGAAGCCGGGGTTCAGAACGGCCTGAATACCAGCGGTGTTCTTGATGTTGGTCAGTTGCGGCGTCATGTCGGCGTCTTTGGGATCGTAGGTTTCATCTGCCACGATCTCGATGCCGTAATCCCCCACCACGCCCTTGCACTGCGCCTGCATCGAGGCGCCGAAGCCGTCGGTGCCCGAGATCATGCCAATCTTGGTCACGCCGCGCTTCTGCATGTCCTCGAAGATCTTCTGGCAGGCCATGCGGTCAGTGTGCGGGGTCTTGAACACCCAGGCTTTCACCGGGTCAATGATGTCCACCGCACCTGCCAGCGAGATGAACGGGATTTCCGCATCTTCCGCCACCGGGATGATCGACATGGTGGTGCCCGTGGTGGTGCCGCCGATGATCGCGGCAACCTCATCATCTTCGACGAGGCGGGTGGCGAAGGTGCGCGCCTTGTTCGGGTCGCCGCCGTCGTCATACATCACGAGTTCCAGCATCTCGCCGTTGATGCCGCCTGCGGCATTCACTTCCTCGACGAGCATTTCCAGCGTCTTGGCTTCCGGATCGCCCAGGAAAGAGGCCGGGCCGGTGGCCGATAGCGTGGCACCGATCTTGATTTCGGCCTGCGCCGCCGGGGCAAGGCCCAGCGCCATCAGGGTGGCGATTGCGGTGGTGGTCAGTCTGTTCATGGGGTTCCTCCTCCCAAAGAAACGAGAAAACGGTCAGGTCGCCTGCCGCAGGGGGCGGCGCCACATCACGCGGGTGAAGCGGCTGGCGACAAAGGCGGTGTCGGTCAGGCTGGCATTGCCCGCCGGATTGCCGCCGGTGACATGGAAATCACTGAAAGCGGCGGATTGATTGACGAAGATATTGCCGGTCAGGTTGATCGACAGATTCACCCCCGCGCCTGCGAAAGCCCGGATCGCACGGGCGATGCGCGGCTCATCGGTATCATAAAGCGCGGCGGTGATGGCGCCCTTGCGGCGGGCGATCTCCGCCGCCGCCGTGATGCCCGCATCGGCATCCGCGACCGCGATCAGGAAGGCGACAGGGCCGAAGCATTCGCCGTCCTGCGGGCCGGGCTGACCATCCTCGACCGCCAGCAGCAGGGGCGAGCGCAGGCGGCCTTCGCCCGCGCTGTCGCGCACCACCCTGCCCTGCCCGCGCAGGCCTTCCAGCCGGGCGGCGGTGGCCGGATTGGCCAGCGCGCCGGAGACGCCCGCCGCGCGGGCCGGATCGGCCAGCAGATCGTCAATGGCCCCGGCCAGCGCCGCCGCTACCGCGTCAAAGCTCTTATGCCCCTCGTCGGTGTCGATCCCACCTCTGGGAATATAGATGTTCTGCGGCGCCGTGCACATCTGCCCGGAATAAAGCGACAGCGAGAAGGCGAGGTTGGCGCACATGCCCGCGTAATCATCCGTCGCGGCGAGGGTGATGCTGTTCACCCCGGTTTCCTCGGTGAACAGTTGCGCCTGCCGGGCATTGTCGCGCAGCCAGCCGCCGAAAGTGGCCGACCCGGTATAGTCGATCAGCCGGATCGCCGGATCGCTGGCCAATGCTTTCGTGACCTCGGCCCCCGGTTCATCCACCGCAAGAAGCACGGCGTCAGCGGGCAGACCCGCCTCGGCCAGAACCTCGCGCGCTACGCGCACGGTCAGCGCCAGCGGCAGGATGGCGCCGGGATGCGGCTTCACGATCACCGGATTGCCGGTGGCGAGGCTGGCGAAGATGCCGGGATAGGAATTCCACGTCGGGAAGGTGTTGCAGCCGATGGTCAGCGCCAGCCCGCGCGGCACCAGCGTCCAGTGTTTCTCCAGCACCAAGGGCGCGGCCTTGCCCTGCGGTTTTTCCCAGATCGCATCACGGGCGAAGCGCGTCATCTCGGACCAGGCGACAGCGACCGCCTCCAGCCCGCGATCCTGCGCATGGGGGCCGCCCGCCTGAAACGCCATGGCGAAGGCCTGCCCGGTGGTGTGCATGGTGGCATTGCCCAGAAGAAAACTGATCCGATTCAGCCGGGTCAGGATTTCCAGACAGATCCCCACCCGCGCCTCCGGCCCCGCCTCGGCCAGCGCCGGGGCGGCCGCTTCAGCGGCGGCAATCAGGGCAGGCACGTCCGCCGCCGGATAGGTGATTCCCAAGGCGCCACCAAAGGGCGAAACCTCGGCCCCCGCCCGGCGCGATTCGGGGTGACCGGGCAGCGCGAAGGGTTGCCCCAGCAGCGCAGCATAGGCGGCCTCGCCATCCGTTTTCGCAGTTTCCCCATAGATTTTACCGCTGGGCACCTCGGGGAACGGGGTCCAGAAGGCACGGCTCTGGACGGCCTTCACGGCATCGTCCAGCATCTCGCGGTGGCGATCGAACAGGGCGGTCATGGCATCCTCCTCCCAGGCTGCGCTTTATCATTGACCGGCCGGTCGGTTTATGCAACATGAATTTTCGAGGGCCCCATGATTTCGGGGCAAGGGAGAGAGCGATGACCCAATCCGATACCGTTCTGGCCACACTGGCCGACGGCGTGCTGACGCTGACGCTGAACCGCCCCGACAAGCTGAACTCGTTCAACGAAGAGATGCACCTTGCCCTGCGCGCGGGCTTCCAGCGGGCGCATGACGATGCGGACGTCCGGGCCGTTCTGCTGACCGGCGCCGGGCGTGGCTTTTGCGCCGGGCAGGATCTGGGCAACCGCGACCCGCGCAAGGGCGGCCCTGCCCCCGATCTGGGCTATACGCTGGACACTTTCTACAACCCGAATCTGCGCCTGATCCGCAGCCTTGAAAAGCCGGTGATCTGCGCAGTGAACGGCGTCGCCGCCGGGGCTGGCGCCAATATCGCCTTCGCCTGCGACATCGTGCTGGCGGCGAAATCCGCGAAATTCATCCAGGCTTTCGCCAAGATCGGCCTCGTTCCCGATGCCGGCGGTACATGGAGCCTGACCCGCCTGCTGGGCGAGGCGCGCGCCAAGGCGCTGGCCCTGACAGCGGAACCGCTGATGGCGGAAAAGGCCGCCGACTGGGGCCTGATCTGGAAAGCGGTGGAGGACGCCGATCTGCTCGCCGAGGCGACCGCGCTGGCGCAATCGCTTGCCGCCGGGCCGACGCTGGGCCTTGGCATGACCAAGCGGCTGATACAGGCTGCGGGCAGCAACAGCCTTGACGAGCAACTGGACATGGAGCGCGATTGCCAGCAGATCGCGGGCCGCAGCGCCGATTATGCCGAGGGCGTGACCGCCTTCCTCGAAAAGCGCAAGCCGGAGTTCAGGGGGGAATGAAGGACATGGCCGAAATGACCGCGCAGGACATCGCGCGCGCCTGCGCCGATGCGATGTGGAACAATGACAGCACTTCGCAGCGGCTGGGGATGGAGCTGGAACACATCGCCCCCGGCGAGGCGACCCTTGCGATGACCGTGACCGATGCCATGTCGAACGGCCACGGCAATTGCCACGGCGGCTTCATCTTCACGCTGGGCGACAGCGCCTTTGCCTTCGCCTGCAACAGCCACAATCAGGTGGTGGTCGGCCAGCACTGCTCGATCACCTATATCGCCCCCGCCCGCATCGGCGACCGCCTTGTCGCCACGGCGACCGAGCTGTCACGTCAGGGCCGGTCCGGCATCTACGACATCCGCATCACCAACCAGCACGGCCAGCATATCGCGGAATTCCGCGGTCATTCGCGTGTCGTGAAGGGCAGCCATCTGCCGGTCGAAGCCTGACCGGACCCGCATTTCCAAGGGAGGACACCATGGAAGACCTGACGCCGCGCAAGCAGGATCTGGACCCGATCGAATACGCCTCGCGCGATGAAATCGAGGCGCTACAATTCCACCGCATGAAGCGGTCGCTGAAACACGCCTATGAAAACTCGCCCTTCTACCGCAACCGCTTCATCGAGCACGACGTGCACCCCGAGGAGCTGAAGTCGCTGAAGGACCTGGCGAAGTTCCCCTTCACCACCAAGCAGGATCTGCGCGACACCTATCCCTTCGGCATGTTCGCCGTGCCGCAGACGAAACTGGTGCGCATCCACGGCTCGTCCGGCACCACCGGCAAACCGACCGTGGTGGGCTATACCGCCGCCGATATCGACCATTGGGCGAACCTCATCGCGCGGTCCATCCGGGCTGCGGGGGGGCGTCCGGGCGACATCCTGCACAATGCCTATGGCTACGGGTTGTTCACCGGCGGTCTGGGCGCGCATTACGGCGCGGAACGGCTGGGCTGCACTGTGGTGCCGATCTCGGGCGGGATGACCGAACGGCAGGTCACGCTGATCAACGACTTCAAGCCGCGCATCATCATGGTGACGCCGAGCTACATGCTGTCGATCCTTGATGAGTTCCGCCGTCAGGGCCTCGACCCCCGCGAATCCTCGTTGAAGGTCGGCATCTTCGGGGCCGAACCCTGGACCAACGCCATGCGCGAGGAAATCGAACAGGCTTTCGACATGCACGCGGTCGACATCTATGGCCTGTCCGAGGTCATGGGGCCGGGCGTCGCGCAGGAATGCGTGGAAACCAAGGACGGGCTTCACATCTGGGAAGACCACTTCTACCCGGAAATCATCGACCCGGTGACGGGCGAGGTGCTGCCCGACGGCGAGATGGGCGAACTGGTATTCACCACGCTGACAAAGGAAGGCCTGCCGATGGTGCGTTACCGCACCCGCGACCTGACCCGCCTGCTGCCCGGCACTGCCCGCTCCATGCGCCGGATCGAAAAGATCACCGGCCGCAGCGACGACATGATCATCCTGCGCGGCGTCAACGTCTTCCCGACCCAGATCGAAGAGCAGATCCTGAAGTGCAAGGGCCTCGCCCCGCATTTCCAGATCGAACTCACCCGCTCGGGCCGGATGGACAACATGACCGTCCACGTTGAATGCACCCCCGACATGACAGCCGAGGACGCCCGCGCGAAGTCGGCCAAGGAACTGGCGCATCACATCAAGTCGGTCGTCGGCGTCTCGACCAAAATCGAAGTGCGTGACCCGAATGCGGTGGCCCGGTCGGAAGGCAAGGCCAAGCGCGTGATCGACAACCGCCCCAAGGAATGACGGTGAATTTCCGCGGCCGGGGTGACTCGGCCGCGACTTGCCGCTAAAGCAGAAACGGGGGCCCTGCCCCCTTTTTTCGGCCAGAATGGCAGGAAAGCGAGAATATGGCTCGGACCAGAGCGACAGATTTCGAAGAAAAGCAACGTGGCATTCTGGAAAATGCCGCCGCAGTCTTTGCCGAACAGGGGATGGAGAAAGCCTCCATGTCCCAGATCGCCGCGCATGCGCAGGTGTCTAAGGCGCTGCTGTATCACTATTACCCCAGCAAGGATGCGCTGATCTTCGCGATCATCATGACGCATCTGGAGGGGCTGGAGACCGCCACGGAAGAGGCCGACGACCCCACCCTGCCCCCGGCCGACCGCCTGCGGCAACTGGTGGGGGCCGTGCTGGAAAACTATCGCGGTGCCGACAATCAGCACAAGGTGCAGCTCAATGCCGCCGCCGCCCTGTCTGATGACCAGAAGGCCGAAATCACCGGCGTCGAGCGCCGCATCGTCAAACGCTTTTCCACCGTGCTGCGTCAGATCAACCCGGACCTTGACAGCAGCGACCGCCCCCTGCTGATGCCCGTCACCATGTCGCTGTTTGGCATGATGAACTGGGTCTACATGTGGTTCAAGGAAGGCGGCCGCATCAGCCGAGACGATTACGCCGACGTCGCGACGACGCTGATCCTCGAAGGCATCAAGGCGGTGCGGTGAAGCACCGCCCTTCTGGGCATCACCAGACAATCATGGGTTTTCAATTGCCCTTCCAAGATGCGTGTGGCAATTTCCGCGCGCATTCCCTTGAAGGCTTTCAACCCATGCGACAAATCCTCCGCGCCACCGCGACCCTGGCCGCGATCCTTCTGTCGGTCGGCCCTGCCGCCGCAGCCCCGTCGGGCGCTGAGATCTGCAAAAAGATGATCAGGGAGGGCCGCGCGAATGGCATGGATCAGCGCAAGTGCCTCTGTGCCCACCGCCTTGCCGAAGCGACACTTGACGACGACATCACAGCTTTGCTTTTCGACTCCTGGTACAGGGGCGTCAACAACATGTCGGCGATCGAGCGTCTGCCGAACCAGAGCCGCGTCAAGAAGCAGATCGCGACCATGGCTCTGACGCTTGAGACCAGATGCAAGTGATGCCACCCGCCTGCCGTCGGCGCCTGATCGTGACGGCACTCTCGCTTGCGGTACTGATCCCCTCCGGTGCGCTGGCAGAGGCTTCGGGCGCGTCCCTTACTCCGCTCTCGATATTCCGCGAATGTGATGCCTGTCCCGAAATGATCGTCATGCCGCCCGGCAACTTTATAATGGGGGCGATCCCGGGAGAATCCCGCAACCCGTTCTATTACGACAAAGCGAAAGACCAGTTCGGGCGCAGGAAACCGGGCGAGGTGAACATCCTGCCCGCCGAACATCCGCCCCACCGGGTCGAGATGGATGTTCCCTTCGCCATGGCGCGGAACGAAACCACCCATGCCGAGTGGATGGAATGTGTCGACGATGGCGGATGCAGCCGTGTTCCTGATCATCGGGTCGTCACGATCAACGGCTATATCCGCCTCGGGCCGCGGCATCCCGTCATCAATATCTCGTGGCAAGATGCGCAGACCTATGTGGACTGGCTGAACCGGAAGGTCGGACAGACGGTCTACCGGCTGCCGACCGAGGCGGAATGGGAATATGCTGCACGGGCGGGCACCGAGACACCCTTCGCACAGGGCGATGCGCTGACATCGGATCAGGCGAATTTCTCGCGGCTAGGAACCGAGAACATCCTTGGCCACCCGATGCCCGAGCTGCGCGATCCGAACGGCCCCGTCACCGTCGATGAACTGGACGCGGCAAACCGCTGGGGGCTGCGGCATATGTCCGGGAACGTCTTTGAATACACCTTGTCCTGCTGGACGCCGGAACATCTGGGCCTGTCCAGCGACAGCGCCTATCTGGCGCAGGCACGCGCAACCGCCACCTGCCGCCGCGTGAAAAAAGGGGGCTCCTATCAGACTTCAATGGACAGCCTGCGCCCGGCACACCGCCGCTTTGGTTCTGAAGATTTCGCCATGCCGTCTTACGGGTTTCGCGTCATCCGGGAGTTGCGCGTGGAGGCGGGCGGAGGGTAGGCCCGCCCTACCCCTCGAACCCTGCCCGCGCCAGCACCAGCGGATCATATTCCGGTGCGGTGGTGCGGCGGCGGTCGGGTTCCGCTTCGGTCAGCGCCACTGCAGGGCGGAGCTTGTCGCGGGCCTCCAACGCGAGGCGCTGATAGACGCCGGTGCCCTGCCGCTTCCAGGCGATTTCCTCGGGGCTGAGTTCCCGCACCACCTTAGCCGGCGAGCCGACAGCAAGGCTGTTGGGCGGGATCTGTGCGCCCGCCTTCACGAAGGCCATGGCGGCGATGATGGTGTTTTCGCCCACCACCGCCTCATCCATCACCACGGCATTCATGCCGACCATGGCGTTCCTGCCGATTTGGCAGCCATGCAGCACCGCGCCATGGCCGATATGGCCGCTTTCCTCCACCACAACATCCTTGCCGGGGAAGGAATGCACCACGCAGGTTTCCTGCACGTTGCATCCACGCTCCAGCACGATGCGGCCGAAATCGCCGCGCAGCACGGCGCCGGGGCCGACATAGACCGCCGGGCCGATGATCACATCGCCGATGACCACCGCCTCGGGATGGACAAAGGCCATGGGGTCGATCACCGGCACCACGCCGTCATAGGCGTAGACGCGGCTCATGCGGCGGGCCAGTGTTTCGCGACCATGGTCAGCACGTCATATTGCGCCACCACCGCGCCGTTCTGGTTGGTCACCTGGCAATCCCAGCGCACCTCGCCATGTTCGGCATTGGCACGCGGGTTGATCTCCTTGCAGGTCAGCCGCACTTGCAGCGTGTCGCCGAAATAGACCGGGGTCAGGAAACGCAGGTTATCGACGCCGTAATTGGCCAGAACCGGGCCGGGGTTCGGTTCTACGAACAGCCCCGCCGCGAAACTCGCGATCAGATAGCCATGCGCCACGCGGTCGTCGAAGAACGGGTTCGCCTTGGCGGCGGCCTCGTCCATATGGGCATAGAAGGTATCGCCGGTGAAATGGGCGAAATGCTCCACATCCTCCAGCGTCACCTCGCGTTTCGCGGTGACCAGCTGGTCCCCGATCTTCAGCTCCTCCAGCGATTTGCGGAAGGGGTGGATGTCATGGGTGACCGGCGCGCCTTCGATCCAGCGGCCCGTCACCGCCGACAGAAGGCGCGGGCTGCCCTGCACGGCGGTGCGCTGCATGTAATGCTTGACGCCGCGAATGCCGCCCATTTCCTCGCCACCGCCAGCGCGGCCGGGGCCACCATGGACCAGCGGCGCGAGCGGCGAGCCATGCCCGGTGGAGGTTTTCGCCGATGCGCGGTTGCCGATCATCACGCGGCCATGGAACGGGGCAAGAGCCAGCACCACCTCCTCGGCCACTTTCGGATCATCGGTAAAGACCGAGGAGACCAGCGAGCCCTTGCCCATCGCGGCCAGTTCCGCCGCCTCGGCCGGGTCGTCATAGGGCATAACGGTGGACACCGGGCCGAAAGCCTCCACCTCATGCACCGCAGATGCGGTGAAGGGTGTGTCGCAATACATCAGCACCGGGTTGAGGAAGGCGCCCATGGTGGCATCGCCCGAAACGACGCGCACGTCATCGGGGTTGCCCGCCACGATCTCGGCATCGGCTTGCAGGTCGCGGATGCGGGCGCGGACCTCGTCGCGCTGGTCAAGGCTCGCCAGCGCGCCCATGCGGGTGGTCTCGTCGCCCGGTAGGCCCGGCAGGGTCTTGCCCAGCCGGTCGCGCAGCGCCTCGACCAATGCCTGAACATGGGCGCGGGGTGCGATGACGCGGCGAATGGCGGTGCATTTCTGCCCGGCCTTCGCCGTCATCTCGCGCGAGACTTCCTTGACGAACAGGTCAAATTCCGGCGTGCCCGGCCCGGCATCGGGGCCAAGGATCGAGGCGTTCAGACTGTCGGCCTCCATCGTGAAGCGGACCGAGTTTTCCACCACCGCCTTGTGCGATTTCAGTTTGCGCCCGGTCCAGGCCGATCCGGTGAAGGTGACGGCATCCTGCCCCGTCACATGATCCAGCAGATCCCCGACCGAGCCACAGACGAGTTGCAGCGCACCATCCGGCAGGATGCCGGTTTCGACGATCCGGCGCACCATCAACTCGGTCAGATAGGCGGTCTGGCTCGCGGGTTTCACGATGCAGGGCACCCCGGCCAGCAGCGTCGGCGCAATCTTTTCCAGCATCCCCCAGATGGGGAAGTTGAAGGCGTTGATATGCACCGCAACGCCGGTCAGCGGCGTCAGGATGTGTTGCGCGACAAAGCTGCCATCCTTCGACAGCACCTCCACCTCACCATCGGTCAGCACGCGGGTGTTCGGCAATTCGCGGCGGCCTTTCGATGCGAAGGTGAGCATCGTGCCGATACCACCTTCGATGTCGATCCAGCCATCAGCGCGGGTGGCGCCGGTGCGGAAGCTCTCGGTATAGAACTCCTCCTTCCATTCCATCAGCTTCAGGCCCAGCGCCTTGAGCATCCCGGCGCGGTCGTGGAAGGACATGGCCCGCAGGCGCGGGCCGGCCACGCGGCGGCCGTAATCCAGCGCGCCGGCGAAATCGAGCCCGGTGGAATCGATCATCGCCACCGGCGCCCCGGTGGCGGCATCGAGCAGCGTCTGCCCCTCGGCCTGCCCGGCCATCCAGTGGCCACAGAGATAGCTTTCAAGACGGCGCGGCGCGGCGGTCATGGCGTTTCCTTCAGATTTGTCGTTCATCAACGGGCGCGGCCCTGTTCCACCGCGCCCGCAGGTAGCGTGTCAGAGGCCCAGCGGGGCCAGCTTCTCGGCCACCAGCGCCTCCCAGCGGGACAGCAGGGCCTCGTTCGGGCTATGGCGCAGGCCGAATTTGCGCAGCGTATCATAGCGGCCGGAACCGGCGACGCCGAAGGTCGCGGCGACGCGCGGGCGCCAATAGGCCAGCGCAGATTGCGCCTCGGCGCGGCCCGTGTCGGTCGCGGCGATACGCTCCAGCCCCTCCAGCCCCAGCTCAGTGTGACGCGCCTCGCGCGGGGCGATCTCGCGGAAGACCTCGGCCAGCGGCGCGTAAGAGACGCGGGTCAGTTCGGTCATCTGCACGCCGGTAGCAAGGCCCATCAGCACGTTCATCGCCACCGCATCCGCCCAGCCGGTGATCGGGTAATGGAACACCGACAGGCGCATGTCGCCCGCCTGCCTCGCCGCGCCCAGATCGGCGTCGCGACCCACCCGGGCAGCCCAGTCATGCTGGCCCTGATAGCGTTTGGTATCGGTGCCGAAGCTGCCCATCACGTCCAGCACGCGCTCGGCATGATCGGCCTTTTCCAGCGTGATCCGGCTGGCACTGATGCGTTCCTTGATGCCGGGCGCAAAGTTGATCGAGGCGGCAAAGCCCGCCGACCCGGCCAGTTCGCTGTCGACGAACGACCCCATCAGCCGCATCAGCTCGCCCCGATAGCGGGCGGGCACGTTGCCGGGCGCGGTCAGAACACCGCCCTGCGCCAGATAGTCTTCGATATTCATCGTGTCGGACATTTCAGACCTCATTCGTCATAGGTCACGACCACACGGTCGCTGAGCGGGATCGCCTGGCAGGACAGCACATAGCCCGCGCGGACCTCGTAATCTTCAAGCGCGTGGTTCACGGCCATTTCCACCTCGCCCTCCAGCACCTTGCAGCGGCAGGTCGAACAGACGCCCGCCTTGCACGAATAGGGCGCGTCCATCTGGGCGGCGATGGCGGCATCGAGGATCGACTGGCCCCCGCGCGGCATCTCGAAGCTGCGGGTCGCGCCGTCGAGCGTGACGGTGGCCTGCGTGCCGCTGCCCGGCGTCACCGCGACCTTGGAAACGGCCTTGGCACGCGCCCGGCCCGGCTGGCCGCTGGCGAACAGTTCAAACTTGATCTGGCTGTCGCTCAGCCCATGGTCGCGCAAGCTGGCGGCGATAGCCAGCATCATCGGCTCAGGGCCGCAGATGAAGGCGATATCCACCGATTTCGCGTCGATCCAGTGCTCGAACAGCGCTTTCATCTTCTCGACATCCACCCGGCCGGTGAACAGGTCGATGTCCTGCGCCTCGGCTTCCAGCACATGCAGAACCGAGAGGCGGCCGAGATAGAGGTTCTTCAGATCCTCCAGTTCCTCGCGGAACATGATCGTGCTGATCTGGCGATTGGCATAGACCAGCGTGAAGCGGCTGGCAGGTTCGCGGGCCAACACGGTCTTGATGATCGACAACAAGGGCGTGATGCCCGAGCCGCCCGCAAAGCCGAGGTAGTGCTTTGCGGTGTCGGGTTCGAGGGCGGTAAAGAACTTGCCCATCGGCGGCATGGCGTCGATTTCATCGCCGGGGGCGAGGTTCTCGTTCGCCCATGTGCTGAAGGCGCCGCCATCGACGCGCTTGATGCCGACGCGCAGCACGCCCTCATCCTTGCCGGCGCAGATGGAATAGCTGCGGCGCAGTTCCTCGCCGTCGAAATCGCGGCGGAAGGTCAGATACTGGCCTTGGGTAAAGTCGAACAGCGCGCGGTCCTCGTCGCGCGGGGCGAGGGTCACCACCACGGCGTCGCGCGTCTCGCGGCGGACCTCGGTGACCTTCAGGGAATGGAAGCGTGCCATGATGGGCTCCTGCCTATTGGGTCGGACGCATCGTCAGATGCATTTGAAATAGTCGAAGGGTTCCAGACAGTCGTTGCAGACATAGCTGGCCTTGCAGGGGGTCGAGCCGAACTGGCTGACCTTGCGGGTCTGGGTGGAGCCACAGCGCGGGCAGGCGATGGTCAGGTTCGACGTGCCCGAAAGCCGCGCGATCCGCCCCGCCAGCCGCCCATCGGCGGCGGTGCCGTCGATCGGGGGGGCGATGCCATAGGCGCGCAGCTTCTCGCGCCCCTCGGCTGTGATCCAGTCGGTCGTCCAGGGCGGCGACAACTGCCGCTCCAGCCGCAGATCGGTGATGCCCCGGTCGCGCAGCGCCTTTTCGATGTCGAGGTTGATGACCCCGGTCGCCGGGCAGCCCGAATAGGTGGGTGTCACGGTGACAACCAGCGTCTCCCCCTGCCAGGCCACATCGCGGATGATGCCCAGATCGGTCAGGCTGATCACCGGGATTTCCGGGTCCGGCACTTCCGACAGCCAGCCCCGGATTTCCGCGATGCCCGGGCGTTCCTCCCCCCCCTGCATGGCGTTACCAGGTCGCGCCAGGATAGGCGCGTTGCAGGAACTGCATTTCGGCCAGGATATAGCCAAGGTGTTCGGAATGAACCCCTTTGCGGCCGCCCTTATGCTGATAGGTCTCGCCCGGATGGGTCAGCGTGGATTCAGCCAGCACTTGCGAAACCGTCGCATCCCATGCCGCCTTCAGGCTGGCCGGTGCCGGGGCGATCCCGGCGGCGACCACGGCCTCGTCCGAGGCATCGGCCATGAACAGCTCCCCCGTATAGGGGTAAAGCGTATCCAGCGCCTTCTGCATCCGCGCGCGGCTTTCCTCGGTGCCGTCCCCCAGACGGATCACCAGATCGGCAGAGCGTTCCAGATGATAGGCCACTTCCTTCACCGCCTTGGCGGCGATCTCCGCCACGCGGGCGTCGGAGGATTTCTCCAAGGCGCGCAGCAACTCGATATGCCAGGCGTCGAACAGGAACTGCCGCATCAGCGTATTGCCGAAATCGCCGTTCGGACGTTCGACCAGCAGCACGTTGCGGAAGGCCGCCGCGTCACGCAGATAGGCAAGCTGATCGGCAGTGCGGCCCTTGCCCTCCACCTCGGCCGCGAGGCCAAGCCAGAACTGCGTCTGCCCGATCAGGTCAAGCGCCTGATTGGCCAGCGCGATGTCTTCCTCCAGAACCGGCGAATGCCCGCACCATTCCGAAACCCGGTGGCCAAGGATCAGGCAATTGTCGCCGATCCGGCACAGCCATTCGAAGAAGGCGGCCTGATTGACTGCGCTACCCATCACATATGCCCCACTTCCGGCGGGATGTCGAAGAAGGTCGGGTGGCGATAGACCTTGGAATTCGATGGCTCGAACAGCGGTCCCTTGTCCGAGGGGCTGGAGGCGGTGATGTCATTCGACTTCACAACCCAGATCGAGACGCCTTCATTGCGGCGGGTATAGACGTCGCGCGCATTGCGGATCGCCATTTCGGCATCCGGCGCATGCAGGCTGCCGACGTGACGATGGTTGAGGCCGTGCTGGCCACGGATGAAAACTTCCCAAAGGGGCCATTCGCTGGACATGGGTTCCTCCCGGTGATGGGTGTCTGGCTTGGGGGGCAGGCGCCCCCCTGTTCGATGATTATTCGGCGGCCATGCGGGCCGCGGCGCGGCGGGCATCGGCCTTCTTCGCATGCGCCATCAGCCCGTCACGGAACCAGGCGCCATCCTCCCAGGCGGTCACGCGGGCCTCCAGGCGTTCGGTATTGCAGGGGCCGTTCCCGGCGATGACCGCGAAGAACTCGCTCCAGTCCGGTTCGCTGAAATCCCAGCCGCCCTTTTCCTCGTTCCATTTCAGCCCCTCGTCGGGGACAGTCAGGCCAAGGTAATGCGCCTGCGGCACGGTCTGATCGACGAACTTCTGGCGCAGTTCATCGTTGGTGTTGATCTTGATCTTCCACGCCATCGACTGCGCAGAATGAACCGAGTCCTTGTCGGACGGGCCAAACATCATCAGCGCCGGATACCAGAAGCGGTTGAGCGCATCCTGCGCCATTTCCTTCTGTTCCGGGGTGCCCGCCGCCATCTTCATCATGATGTCGTAGCCCTGCCGTTGGTGGAAGCTTTCCTCCTTGCAGATGCGGATCATCGCACGGCTGTAGGGGCCGTAAGAGGTACGTTGCAGCGGCACCTGGTTCATGATCGCCGCGCCATCGACCAGCCAGCCCACCGCGCCGATGTCAGCCCAGTTCAGCGTCGGATAGTTGAAGATCGAGGAATATTTCATCTTCCCGGCATGCAGCGCGTCCAGCAGCTCGTCGCGGCTGACGCCCAGCGTTTCAGCGGCGCTGTAGAGGTAAAGGCCGTGCCCCGCCTCGTCCTGCACCTTGGCCAGCAGGATCGCCTTGCGTTCCAGCGTGGGCGCGCGGGTGATCCAGTTGCCCTCCGGCAACTGGCCGACGATCTCGGAATGCGCGTGCTGGCCGATCTGGCGGATCAGCGTCTTGCGATAGCCTTCCGGCATCCATTCCTTCGGCTCGATCTTCTCGCCCCGGTCAATGCGTTCCTGAAACGCGATTTCCTCGGGCGTCATGTCCTCGCGGGATTTCATCCCCTCGGATTTCACCATCTGTGCATACATGGGCCGGTCCCTCCCTGTTCAGACGCGTTCGATAATGATGGCGATGCCCTGCCCCACCCCGATGCACATGGTGCAAAGCGCATAGCGCCCGCCGGTGCGGTGAAGCTGATACATCGCGGTCGTCACCAGCCGCGCGCCCGACATGCCCAGCGGATGCCCCAGCGCGATGGCCCCGCCATTGGGGTTCACATGCGCCGCATCATCCGGCAGGCCAAGGTCACGCAGCGTCGCCAGTGCCTGACTGGCGAAAGCCTCGTTCAATTCTATCACATCCATCTGGTCGATGGTCAGCCCCGCGCGGGCCAGCACCTTTTTCGCTGCGGGCGCCGGGCCGATGCCCATAATGCGCGGCTCAACCCCCGCCGCCGCCATGGCGACGATGCGGGCCCTGGGCGTCAGGCCCTGCGCGCGCGCCGCCTGTTCCGACAGGATCGCCAGCGCCGCCGCGCCGTCATTCACGCCCGAGGCATTGCCAGCGGTGACGCTGAGATCCGGGCCGTTCACGCCCTTCAGCTTCGCCAGCGCCTCGGCGGTGGAGCCGGGGCGCGGGTGTTCGTCGGTGGCAACGATGATCGCGTCACCCTTGCGCTGGGGAATGGTGACCGGCACGATTTCATCAGCGAAGATCCCGGCCTCTTGCGCAGCGGCCCAGCGGGCTTGCGAGCGGGCGGCAAAGGCATCCTGATCAGCACGGCTGACGGCGAAATCGGCTGCCACATTGTCTGCGGTCTGTGGCATGCTGTCGACGCCAAACAGCTTTTTCATCAAGGGGTTGACGAAGCGCCAGCCAATCGTCGTGTCATAGACCGCATTCGAGCGCGAAAAGGCGCTTTCGGCCTTGGGCATCACGAAGGGCGCGCGGCTCATGCTTTCGACGCCGCCAGCCAGCACGAAATCGCAGTCGCCCGCCTTGATGGCGCGGGCGGCCATGCCGACCGCATCCATGCCCGATCCACAAAGACGGTTCACCGTGGTGCCCGGGACGCCGATGGGCATACCCGCCAGCAACACCGCCATGCGGCCCACATTGCGATTGTCCTCGCCCGCCTGATTGGCGCAGCCATAGATCAGGTCATCGACCGCCGACCAATCCACACCGGGGTTCCGCTCCATCAACGCTTTCAGGGGCAGCGCGGCAAGGTCATCGGCCCGCACCGAGGCCAGCGCCCCGCCATATCGCCCGATGGGCGTGCGTACCGCGTCGCAGATGAAGGCTTCCGTCATGGGCCTGTTCCCCCTCGCATGTATCGGATGAAGCTGGTGCGTCTCCCAATTCACCAACCGCTCGGTCAACGTATAGCGCGAAAGCATCACACTGTTAAGCGATTTATTGGATTCCTCGTGATGTTTTGATCGACAGCCCGCCGTCGGCCGGGAAACGGCGCTTTGACAAGGGTTTGGCGGGATCAGTCCTCGGACAATGCCAGCAGGCGCGCCTGCGTTTCGGCGGTTCGGGCAGGCAAAAGGCCTGCGCCGCCCTCGAACCGGGTGCCGATATACGAATCGGCGGCGGGCGACAGCGTGCGATAAAGCTGTGCAAACAGGGTCCGCGCCGCCTCGCCGGGCCAGTCGTCAGGCAAAGCGGCCTCGGGCAGACGCGGATCGCGCAGCAAAGCGCCTCGATAGGCATGAACCAGCAGCAGCCGCGCCACCAGCGCCGTCTCTGCTGAAACCGGCAGGCCGGAGGCAAGCCGGTTCCCCAGCGGCGAGAATTGCGCGATCATGGCGCGATAGGCGGCCGCATGACGGTCCAGCGGCCACAATCCGGCGACATATTCGGGCAAAAGCGCGATCCCCGTCAGAGGCTCGCTGCGAAAGCACAATCCCGGCGCGGCAAAACCCGGATGATCGGGGCGCAACCACAGATCCCCCGCCATGCGTGCCAGCGCGCCGCGCCGCGCCGCCTCCTCCGTCAGACCCGGCGCATGATGAATCTGCCAGCCGGTCGCGCGGGCGGGCTTGCCATAAAGCAGACGCGCCGCCGCCGAAAATTCCTGTCGGGCATTCTCGGCCAGCCGGTAGAAACTGCGCCGCCCTTCCCGCTCGCCTGCCAGTTGCCCGGCGGCCACCAGCCGCGACACCGCCGTGCGCACCAGCGTTTCACTGAAGCCCAGCGCGGCGCCGATCTCGATGAGGGTGCCCATCCACAGCACCCCCCCGCGCGGCACTACCACATCACCATAGATCGTGACGATCATCGCGGGCGCCCGCAGCGCCAGCCCGTCCCGCAGGGTCGTGATGAGTGTTTCGGCCATAGCCTGCCCGCCTGAAATGGCCTGAGAAACTGGCGATCCCGGTAGGACTCGAACCCACAACCTAGCGCTTAGAAGGCGCTTGCTCTATCCGGTTGAGCTACGGGACCGGAGAATGCGGGACGAGCCCGCGCCCGCCCCTTTTGCCGCGCAGATCGCGGTTAGGCAAGGCTCCGCGTCATGAAATAGCTGTTCGGGTCATCCCAATAGCCCTCAAACGGCGGGCATTGCACGAAGCCTGCGCGTTCATACAACCCGCGCGCCGGGCCGAACATATCCTGCACGCCGGTTTCGAGGCTGAGCCGGGTGAACCCCGCCGCCTGCGCCTCGGCCACCAGATGATCCAGCAGACGCCGCGACAGCCCGCCGCCCCGACGTTCAATGAGCACATGCATCGACTTGATCTCGGCATGGCTGTCGTCGATCCGCTTGAAGGCGCCCATCGCCACCGGCACGCCCGCATCGCGCATCACGAAGAAAAACACTTCGGGAATATCCAGTTCCGAGGCATCCATCATATGAATGCTCTCCGGCGGGGTATCCGCATGCATATCGGCGGTATGCCGTTCAAACAGCAGCGAAAGGTCGGCTCCGGTCGGGTTTTCCCGCGCGATGGTCAGCATCTGGCACATCCGTTCAGTCGTTATTTTCACCGCTTTGCGCGGAAGATGCGCGGACTATAGGAGCGCCGTTTGCCAGCGTAAAGCACCCGCGCCGCGGCGGAAACGGGAGGCCGGGTTACACTTCAACCGCGACCACAGCCACGCAATCGCCCGGCTTCACAAGGCCCGGAAAATGCCGCGCCATGAACAGGCCCGCCCGGCGTGCCGTCACCGTCACCGGCGCAAGCCCGGTCCGGCCGGTCGGATATATCTGCGCGACGGGCTGCCCGGCCGTGACCCGATCACCCAGATCGGCCAGAAATGTGATCAGCCCGCCATCCTCGGCAAAGGTGAAGCAATCGGCATCGGGCATGTCGAGCCAGCGGGTCGGGCGGGGCACGACCGCGCCCTGCATCACCCCGGCGGCGACCAGCAGGTTGCGCAGCCCCTCCTTCGCGATAGCCGCCGTCCGCGCCGATGCCGTACCGCCGCCGCCCAGTTCGGTGGTGACGAAGACCTTGCCCATTTCCTCGGCGGCGGTGTCATACATGCCGACCGCGTCGATTTCGAGCATCCGGCACGACCAGGGTGCCCCGAAGGCCCGGACCAGATCGAAGGCGCGCGCCTCGACCGCCTTGTCGGGCAGAACATGCGCTGCACAATAGGGCAGGAAATCCAGCGTCTTGCCGCCCGAATGGAAATCCAGCACCACATCCGCCACCGGCAGCAGCACCCGTTGAAAGTAGTCGGCGATTTTCTGGGTCACCGTGCCATCGGGGCGGCCGGGAAAGCTGCGGTTCAGATTGCCCCTGTCAATGGGCGAGGTACGGGTTCCCGCCAGAAAGGCCGGGTAGTTCATCGCCGGAATGATGATCAGCCGCCCGCTCACCTCCCCGGCCTGCACCGTTGCCGCCAGATCGAACAAGGCAATCGGCCCCTCGTATTCGTCCCCGTGGTTTGCGCCGGTCAGCAGCACTGTGGGCCCGCTGCCGTTGTTCACCACCGTCAGCGGGATCATCACCGAGCCCCAGGCCGCATCGTCACGACTGTAGGGCAGCCGCAGGAAGCCATGACTGACGCCCTGTGCATCGAAATCCACCGTTGCGGTGACCGGCGACGGAGGAAGCTGTGACATCGGCTCAATCCTTCACGAAAAGCTGGCGCGGCACATTGGCCAGACATTCGACCCCGGTTTCGGTGATCAGGATGGATTCGGTGATTTCCAATCCCATATCTTCCAGCCAGAGGCCGGTCATGAAATGGAAGGTCATGCCGGGTTGCAGTTCCGTCCGGTCGCCGGGCCGCAGGCTCATGGTGCGTTCGCCCCAGTCCGGCGGATAGCTGACGCCGATGCCATAGCCGGTGCGGTTGTCCTTCACGATGCCGTATTTCGCCAGCACGCCGAAGAAGCCGCGCGCGATATCCTCGCAGGTATTGCCGGGTTTCGCGGCGGCAAGGCCAGCCTCCATCCCTTCCAGCGTCGCCTTCTCTGCCTCCAGAAACGCCTGGGTCGGCTTGCCCAGAAACACGGTGCGCGACAGCGGCACATGATAGCGGTGATAGCAGCCCGCGATTTCAAAGAAAGTGCCCATGCCACGCTGCATCGGCCGGTCATCCCAGGTCAGATGCGGCGCCGAGGCGTCGCGCCCCGAGGGCAGCAGCGGCACGATCGCAGGATAATCGCCGCCCGCCCCTTCCACGCCTCGAAGACCTGCATCCTGGATTTCGGCCACCAGATCGCATTTGCGCATCCCCGGCTCGACCTTTTCCAGAATGCGCTCGTGCATCTTTTCCACGATCCGCGCGGCTGTGCGCATGTAGGCGATTTCCTGCGGGCTCTTGCAGGCGCGTTGCCAGTTCACCAGCGCGGTGCAATCGCTGAACCGTGCATTCGGCAGATGCTTTGTCAGGCTGGCGAAGGCCGCGGCTGTGAACCAGTAATTGTCCATCTCGACCCCGATCCGCGCCTTCCCGTGGCCCCGGTCGGTCAGAATCTGCGACAGCAGGTCCATCGGGTGCCGTTCGGTCGACTGCACATAATGATCGGGATAACCGATGATGTTGTCGGGGCGCAGATAGGCGGTCAGCCGCGCGCCATTGGCATCCTGCCCCCGGCCATACCAGACCGGCTCGCCCTGCGGCAGCACCACGACACATTGATGGACATAGAACGACCAGCCGTCATAGCCGGTCAGCCAGTTCATACTGCTGGGATCGGTGACGATCAGCAGATCGACCCCTTTCGCCTCCATCGCCCGCCGGGTCTTTTCCAGGCGGGCGGCATATTCCTCGCGGCTGAACTTCAGGATGACATCCGACATTTCCACGCCTCCGCTTCTGCGACGCATTCCCGCTCCGGCAGCGCGTCACGCCGATGCAGGTTAGCTTGCCGGGAGACATTATCAAGCGCCTGGCCTTGCGGCTGGATCGGCAGGGCGCCTTGGTCTAGCCTTGGGGCAAAGCGCAGGGAAAGGACCGACATGGCCGACCACGACAACGAGCTGAATGCCTGGGACCGCGACCATTTCTTTCACCCCTCCACCCATATGGGCATGCATGCGCGGGGCGAAAGCGCGCGCCGGGTCATCGCCGGGGGCGAGGGTTGCCATATAACCGATACCGCGGGTAAGCGCAGCCTCGACGCCTTTGCCGGGCTGTACTGCGTGAACGTGGGATATGGCCGGACCGAGATCGCTGAAGCGATTGCCGAACAGGCCCGCGAGCTCGCATATTACCACGCCTATGTCGGGCACGGCACCGAGGCCAGCATCACCCTGGCCCGCATGATCATCGAACGCGCGCCTGCCCATATGAGCCGGGTCTATTTCGGTCTCTCCGGGTCGGACGCGAATGAAACGAACATCAAGCTGATCTGGTATTACAACAATATCCTCGGCCGCCCCGAGAAGAAGAAGATCATCTCGCGCTGGCGCGGCTATCACGGCTCGGGCGTGATGACCGGCAGCCTGACCGGCCTTTCGCTGTTCCACGCGCATTTCGACCTGCCGCGCGCGCCCGTCCTGCATACCGAGGCACCTTATTTCTTCCGCCGCGAGGATCGCTCGATGACCGAGGCGCAGTTCAGCGCCCATTGCGCGGCAAAGCTGGAAGAGCTGATCCTTTCCGAAGGCCCCGACACCATCGCCGCCTTCATCGGCGAGCCGATCCTTGGCACCGGCGGCATCGTGCCCCCGCCCGAGGGCTATTGGGCCGCGATTCAGGCCGTGCTGAAGAAATACGACATCCTGCTGGTGGCGGATGAGGTGGTGACGGGCTTCGGGCGCCTCGGCACCATGTTCGGGTCGACCCATTACGGGATGGAGCCGGACCTCATCACCATCGCCAAGGGGCTGACCTCGGCCTATGCGCCGCTGTCGGGGTCCATCGTGTCGGATCGGCTGTGGCAGGTGCTGGTGCAGGGATCGGATGACTTCGGGCCGATGGGCCACGGCTGGACCTATTCCGCGCATCCGATCTGTGCCGCCGCCGGGGTGGCGAACCTGCGGCTGATCGACGATCTGAGTCTGGTGCAGAACGCCGGCACAATCGGCGCGCATTTCCGCAGAGGGCTGGCCGATGCGCTGGCCGGGCATGCTCATGTCGGTGAAGTGCGCGGCGACGGGCTGATGGCGGCAGTGGAATTTGTCGAGGACCGCGACGACCGCCGCTTCTTTGATCCCGCACGCAAGGTCGGTCCCGCCATTGCCGCCGCGCTGCTGGATCGTGGCGTGATCGGCCGCGCTATGCCGCAGGGGGATATTCTGGGTTTCGCCCCGCCGCTCTGCCTGACGGAGGCCGAGGCCGATACGGTGATCGCCGCCGCCGCTGATGCGGTGAAATCCGTGCTGGGCTAACCTGCGTTAGGCATTCGTCAACCAATCGGCGCGCAAGGTGGCAGGATGCGAATCCTGCTTTTGCTCCTGCTCTGCGCCGGTTGCGGCGCCCAGCCCGCGCCGCTGATGTTCGGCGGCGCGCGGCATGAAACCGTTGTCGACGGCCATCGCTACACCGTCTACCGAAAGGCCAATCAGGTGGAGGTCATCCGCGAAGGCTGGGCCGCGCCAGGGGAACATGCGAACATCCGGGCGACCATGATCGCCGTGGTTCCGTGGCTCACCGGCTGCGACGTGCTGCCTTCGACCGTGCGGGGTGACAGCGGCGAGATGCGCGCCCGCGTCACTTGCCCGAAGGGCCGACGATGATCAGTTCGTATACTGCAACCGCGCCCGCCAGACCGAACATGACTGCCCAGCCGGTATTCCCCGCCGCCAGTTCCAGCCCCGCCCAGATCAGCGGCAGCACCGCCGTCAGCCAGCGTACCACGGGCCGGGCGAACATCGGATGGTCGGCGTCGATGAGGCGCATGTTTCCTCTGGCTTTTTCTGTTAGGCTGCCTGGGCAGGAGGAGCCAACCATGCCAGACATCCGCACCGCCTTTCAAGGCCAGACTGTCATCACCACCTTCGAACTCAGCCCCGGCACCGCCCATGACCTGATGGAGGCGCTGGAAGACGCCTATCGCGAATTCATCAGCAAGCAACCCGGTTTCATCGCGGCGGGCCTGCATATGAATGATGCGCAGACCCGGATCTGCAACTATTCGCAATGGCAGCGGCGCGAGGACTATCAGGCCATGCTGCGCAGCCCCGAGATGCGCCAGCGCAACAAGGTTATCGCCACGCTCTGCCGCAGTTTCGAGCCGGTGATGTACGAAGTGGCGGCTGTTCTTTAACGCCGCAACCCGGCGGGCGGGCCCTGCCGGTCCGGTGACGCCGGTTCAGCGCCGCCGCTTGTTGCCGCCGCGCTGACCCGCCCGCCCGGCGGTGGACCGTCCGCTTTGCTTCACCGCTGCATCGACGGCCTCTTCCACGGCTTCCTGCCGGGCCAGAGGATCGTCCGCAACGGCAAGCTCCACGGCCTCCAGACGCTTGACCTCGTCCCGAAGGCGCGCGGCCTCCTCGAATTCGAGGTTCTCGGCGGCCTTGCGCATCTGCACCCGCAGCGCTTCCAGATGCGCCGCGAGGTTCTGCCCAACCATGGGCTTGTCCACCCTGGTCGTGATACGCGCCTGATCGGTATCGCCCTGCCAGAGACCCGCGAGCACATCCTCGACGTTCTTCTTCACCGTCTGCGGCGTGATGCCATGCGCCTCGTTATAGGCCATCTGTTTCTCGCGCCGCCGATTGGTTTCGGCGAGTGCGCGCTCCATGCTGCCGGTGATCCGGTCGGCATACATGATCACCCGACCCTCGGCATTCCGCGCCGCCCGCCCGATGGTCTGGATCAGCGAGGTTTCCGACCGCAGGAACCCTTCCTTGTCCGCATCCAGAATGGCAACCAACCCACATTCGGGGATATCCAGCCCCTCGCGCAGCAGGTTGATGCCCACCAGCACATCAAAGGCCCCCAGACGTAAATCCCGCAGGATTTCAATGCGTTCGATCGTGTCGATGTCCGAGTGCATATAGCGGATGCGGATGCCCTGTTCGTGGAAATATTCGGTCAGGTCTTCGGCCATGCGCTTGGTCAGCGTGGTGACCAGAACCCGCAGCCCCTGCGCCGCGACGCGGCGGATCTCGTCCAGCAGGTCATCGACCTGCATTTCCACCGGGCGGATCTCTACCACCGGGTCCAGAAGGCCGGTCGGGCGGATCACCTGTTCGGCGAAGACGCCGCCGGCCTGCTCCATCTCCCACGCCGCCGGGGTGGCCGAAACGAAGATCGACTGCGGGCGCATCGCGTCCCATTCCTCGAACTTCAGCGGCCGGTTGTCCATGCAGGAAGGCAACCGGAAGCCGTGTTCCGCCAGCGTGAACTTGCGCCGATAGTCACCGCGATACATGCCGCCGATCTGGGGCACGGAAACGTGGGATTCATCGGCGAAAACAATGGCATTGTCGGGGATGAATTCAAACAGCGTCGGCGGCGGCTCACCCGGCGCGCGACCTGTCAGATAGCGTGAATAGTTCTCGATCCCGTTGCAGACGCCGGTCGCCTCCAGCATTTCCAGATCGAAATTGCAGCGCTGCTCCAGCCGCTGCGCCTCCAGCAGCTTGCCCTCCCCCACCAATTGTTCCAGCCGCTGCTTCAGCTCCAGCCTGATACCCTTGATCGCCTGCTGCATGGTCGGGCGCGGCGTGACGTAGTGGCTGTTGGCGTAAATACGGATCTGCTTGAACACATCGGTCTTCGCGCCGGTCAGCGGGTCGAATTCGACGATGCTTTCCAGTTCCGGCCCGAAGAAAGAAAACCGCCAGGCCCGATCCTCAAGGTGGGCGGGCCAGACTTCCAGACTGTCGCCCCGCACCCGGAAACTGCCGCGCTGGAAGCCCGAATCGTTGCGCCGGTATTGTTGGGCCACCAGTTCGGCAATCACCTGCCGCTGTTCATACATCTGCCCGACGACCAGGTCCTGCGTCATGGCCGAATAGGTTTCGACCGAGCCGATACCGTAGATGCAACTGACCGAGGCCACGATGATCACATCGTCGCGTTCCAGAAGCGCCCGGGTGGCCGAGTGGCGCATCCGGTCAATCTGTTCGTTGATCTGGCTTTCCTTCTCGATATAGGTGTCCGACCGCGGCACATAGGCTTCGGGCTGGTAGTAATCGTAATAGCTGACGAAATACTCGACGGCGTTTTCGGGGAAGAAGCCCTTGAACTCGCCATATAATTGCGCAGCCAGCGTCTTGTTGGGCGCAAGGATGATGGCGGGACGCTGGGTTTCCTCGATGATCTTGGCCATTGTGAAGGTCTTGCCGGTGCCGGTGGCGCCCAGCAGAACCTGATCATGCTCCCCCGCCTGCACGCCCCCCACCAGTTCCGCGATAGCCGTCGGCTGGTCGCCTGCGGGCTGGAAGGGCGAATGCATGACGAAGCGACGCCCGCCTTCAAGCTTGGGACGGGTCAGCACCTCGGGCCGTTCGGTCGGGGCGTTGGTATTGTTGTGCGGCATAGCGATTCCTTGGCTTGCCCTCAAGATGATCCGTTTTTGTTCCGGTTCAAGGGGCGAATACCTGCTGCCTTTCAGACAGCGTTAACCCTGATTGCCAGAGTCTGAAGACGGACGGATCAATTTTACAGAAAATTGATTGCGTCGGTTTCAGCTTTTGGTTGCGAAGTTTTGCAGAATGCCGCATCGTAACAGGGCAAGCAACGCACTGTCGGCTGGTCGCACCCCACACCCCAACCACACTCCCAGACCAGCCGACAGACCTTGCTCAGGCGGCGGATTTCGCTGCGGCGGCCCTTGCCTAACCTGCGGTTTTCGCCAATAAGAAGGCAGATCTGCAAGGAGCTTCCCATGCGCGCACGCATCTACCAGCCCGCCCGCAACGCCATGCAATCGGGCACCGCCAAGACAAAGGGCTGGGTGCTGGAATTTGCACACGCCAGCGCGCGCGAGGTCGATCCGCTGATGGGCTGGACTTCGACCACCGATACCACCACCCAGGTCAAGCTGCGCTTCGACAGCCGCGAAGCTGCGGAAGATTACGCCCGTGACAACGGGATCGAGTTCGAAGTGCTGGAAACCCACAAGCGCAAACCCAACGTGCGCCCGCTGGGCTATGGCGAGAATTTCGCCACCAACCGTCGCAGCGCCTGGACGCACTGACCCTGCCGTGCCCTTGACCGGGCGCACCGCTGGTCCCATGTGATTTCCCGGACCGAAGCAAAGGACAGGCCATGCGCAACGCCGCTCTGGTATTGGGATTGATTGGCGGCATCTTCGCCATGATCGTGGGCTTCTTCAGCTTCGGCTATACCGAGGTCGTTCAGAATCACGCCGAAGTCGGGCGGATGTTCGGCCAGTTCGAGAATGCGCAGACCATCCGGCTTGCGAGTTTCCTCGCCCCGTTGCTGGCCATTGCCGGCGGCGCCATGGCGCGGGCGCGCGCGCTCTGGGGTGGTATTCTGATGCTGTTGTCGGCGGGTCTGATCTATCTGGCCTTCGGCTTTGGCGTCTTCACCATGTTCCCGATCGGCTTCTGCCTTGTCGGCGGCTTGCTCGCTGTGGCGGCGGGCAAACCCGATGAGCCCAAGGCACATTTCTGACGACCACAAATGAAAACCGGCCCCGAAGGGCCGGTTCAGGATCAGGCTTCCATCGCCTCAAGCTCGTCAATGAAGCCCGCGATCATGTCGAGCCCCTTCTGCCAGAAACCGGGATCAGACAGATCCAGCCCGAAGGGCGCCAGCAGTTCCTTGTGGTGCTTCGAGCCGCCCGCCTTCAGCAGATCGAAATACTTCTCCTGGAACTCCGGCAGACCATCGGCATAGGCCGCGTAAAGCGCGTTCACCAACCCGTCACCGAAGGCATAGGCATAGACGTAGAACGGCGAATGCACGAAATGCGGGATATAGGCCCAGAAGGTCTCATACCCATCCATGAAATCGAAGGCCGGGCCAAGACTTTCGGCCTGCACGCTCATCCACAGGGCATTGATGTCGTCGGGGGTCAGTTCCCCTTCCGCCCGCGCCGCATGCAGCTTGCATTCGAAATCATAGAAGGCGATCTGGCGCACGACCGTATTGATCATGTCCTCGACCTTTCCGGCCAGCAAGGTCTTGCGCTCGGCCGGGGTTCTGGCTCCGTCCAGGAGCTTGCGGAAGGTCAGCATCTCGCCAAACACACTGGCGGTTTCGGCCAGCGTCAGCGGGGTGGAGGACAACAACTCCCCCTGTGCCGCCGCCAGCCGCTGATGCACGCCATGCCCCAGTTCATGCGCCAGCGTCATCACATCGCGCGGTTTGCCGAGGTAATTCAGCATCACATAGGGATGCACGGTGGTGACGGTCGGATGCGCGAACGCACCGGGGGCCTTGCCGGGCTTCACACCTGCGTCGATCCAGCCCTGCGTGAAGAACGGCTCGGCCAGTTCGGCCAGACGCGGCGAGAAGACGGCATAGGCATCGGAAACCGTCTTGCGTGCGGTATCCCAGTCCACGGTTTTCGGCTGTTCGATGGGCAGCGGCGCGTTGCGGTCCCAGACTTGCAGCCGGTCGAGACCCAGCCATTTCGCCTTCAGCGCATAGTAGCGATGGCTGAGCTTGGGATAGGCGGCAACCACGGCATCCCGCAAAGCCTGCACCACCTCGGGTTCCACATGGTTCGACAGATGGCGGCCATGCTGCGGGCTGGGCATCTTGCGCCAACGATCATGGATTTCCTTTTCCTTGGCCAGCGTGTTGTGCACCCGCGCAAACAGCTTGATATGGCGATCAAAGACTTCGGCCAGCGACCGCGCCGCAGCCTCGCGTTTCGCGCGGTCGGTATCGGTCAGCAGGTTCAGCGTGGCTTCGAGGTTCAGCTCCTCCTCCTCGCCCGCGACCTTGAACATCAGGCCTGCCATCGTCTCGTCGAACAGCTTGTTCCAGGCCGAGGCGCCGACGACGCTTTCGTCATGCAGGAAGCGCTCCAACTCGTCCGAAAGCTGGTGCGGGCGCATGGCGCGCATCCGGTCGAACACCGGCTTGTAGCGGGCCAGATCGGCATTGGCGGCCAGCAGCCGGTCCAGCGCCGCATCTTCCAGACGGTTGAACTCCAGGCTGAAGAACACCAGCGGCGTGGTGAAGGTGGTGACACGGTCCTGCGCATCGGCCATGAACTTGGCGCGCTCGCTGTCCATGGTGTTCTGGTAATAGCGCAGCCCGGCGTAAGACATCAGGCGCCCGGCGATCACGTCGATTGCCTCGTATTCCTGCACGCAGGCCAGCAACCCGGCAGCATCGAGGTCCGCCAGCTTGCCTTCATAGGCCGCCGCGAAATCGGCACAGGCTTTTTCCAGCCAGGCCATGTCGCGCGCAACTTCGGGCGCATCCGGCGCGGGGTAAAGATCGGTCAGATCCCATTCGGGCAGATTGCCCAGCCCGCCCCCGGCGGCATTGGCATCGAAAACCGGCGAAGGAAGCGGAAGAGTCATGGAGGAACCTCAAGCATGTTTGTTCCCATCTAGGTTCCCGAAGGGACCAAGCGCAAGCCTCAGGCCCTTCCGGGCCATGCAAATCTGATGCACGCGATAGGGAATTTTCGCCCGGATTCGGCCATCCGAAAGGCTTTGGCTCCTGCAATTCACCAAAATTTGCTCAAATATTAGGCGAATGACCCTGTTCCCGGCAGGTTTCAGGCCTTTTTGCCGCGAAAACCGTCACCGCCGCTTTCATGTCCGCCGGGGCGACGCTTAACTGAAATCAGCAAGATCGGGGGCGCTTCAGTGACGACCTATTTCAACGAAATGTATGATAACGGCGCAGTGCGCGCGCCTTATGCGCGGCTGGAAGACTGGATGCGGCATATGCCGGCCGAGCTCAGGCAGATGAAGCAGGCCGAGGCTGAAACGTTGTTTCGCCGCATCGGCATCACGTTCGCGGTCTATGGCGAGGGCGGCGACCCGGATCGGCTGATCCCGTTCGACATGTTCCCCCGCGTGTTCACCGCCCCGGAATGGACCCGGCTGGAACGCGGCATCAAGCAGCGCGCGCGGGCGCTGAACATGTTTCTGGCCGATGTCTATGGCCGGGGCGAGATCGTGAAGGCCGGGCGCATCCCGGCGCGTCTGGTGTATGAAAACGAGGCTTACGAAAAGGCCGTCGTCGGCTTCGTGCCGCCCAAGGGAGTTTACAGCCACATCGTCGGCATTGACCTCGTGCGCACCGGGCCTGACGAGTTTTTTGTGCTGGAAGACAACTGCCGCACGCCCTCGGGTGTCAGCTACATGCTGGAAAACCGCGAAATCATGATGCGGATGTTCCCCGATCTGTTCCGCGAGAACCGCATCCAGCCGGTCGACAGTTACAGCGAAAGGCTGCGCCGTACACTCGCCTCGGTCGCGCCCGCGAAATGCACGGGCGAGCCGCGCGTGGTTCTGCTGACCCCCGGCCATTTCAACAGCGCCTATTACGAACACAGCTTCCTCGCCGATCTGATGGGGGTCGAGTTGGTGGAAGGGCAGGATCTGTTCGTGGAGGGCGAATTTGTCTGGATGCGCACCACCGAGGGCCCGAAGAAGGTGGATGTGATCTATCGCCGGATTGACGATGCCTTCATCGACCCGCTGTGCTTCCGCCCGGATTCCATGCTGGGCGTGCCGGGGCTGATGGATGTCTACCGCTCCGGCGGGGTGGCGATCTGTTCCGCACCCGGTGCGGGCGTGGCGGATGACAAGGCGGTCTATACTTTCGTGCCCGAAATGGTGCGCTTTTATCTGGGGGAAGAGCCGATCCTCAACAACGTGCCGACCTGGCAATGCGGCAAATCGGATGACCTGAAATATGTGCTCGACAACCTGCCCGAACTGGTCGTGAAAGAGGTGCATGGCTCAGGCGGTTACGGCATGCTGGTCGGGCCGAAATCCACCAAGGCCGAGGTCGAGGCCTTCCGGCTGAAGATCCTTGACGATCCCGACAATTATATCGCTCAGCCGACGCTTGCGCTGTCCACGACGCCGACTTTCGTGGCCGAAGGTATCGCACCACGCCATGTGGACCTGCGGCCCTATTGCCTGGTCGGCGAAAGCATCGACCTCGTGCCCGGCGCGCTGACCCGCGTGGCGCTGAAAGACGGCAGCCTTGTGGTGAACTCGTCTCAGGGCGGCGGGGTCAAGGATACCTGGGTGCTGGCGGAGTAATCATTGATGCTGAGCAGAACCGCAGACAACCTCTACTGGATCGCCCGCTATATGGAACGCGCCGACATTGCGGCGCGGCTGCTGGAAGTGGGATCGCGCATCACGCTGATGCCCTCCACCCATGGCTATCGCAACGAATGGGACAGCCTGCTGCAATCCTCGGGCACGGCCAACGGGTTTTCCCACAAATACGGCGACCCGGTGCAGCGCAACCTTGAAAGCTGGCTGTTCTTCGACCGCGACAACCCCTCCTCGGTGGCAAGCTGCATCACGGCGGCGCGGGAAAACGGCCGCATCGTGCGCACAGCGCTGACCAGCCAGGTCTGGGACGCGCTGAACACCGCTTTTCAGGAGTTGCGGCAACTGGAACGCACCCCGCGCAGCGAGCTGGAACTCAGCCGCCTGACCGAATGGGTGATGCGCCACACCGCCATGGTGCGCGGCGCCATCGACGCGACGCTGCTGCGCAATGACGGCTACAACTTCCTGAATATCGGCTACTATCTGGAACGCGGCGACAACACCGCCCGGATGCTGGATGTGAAATATTACGTCCTGCTGCCACGCATCGAATTCGTGGGGTCCGGGCTCGACAATTATCAATGGACGACGCTTCTGCGGGCCATGGGGGCGCATCGCGCCTTCCACTGGGCCTATGGCGGCGAGGTGACGGCGGCCAAGATCGCGGATTTCCTGATCCTCAATCCGCAAAGCCCGCGTTCGCTCATCACCTGCCTGTCCGGCGTGAACAACCACCTGACGCGACTGGCCAAGGCCTATGGCCGCACCATGCCTGCACAGGGCAAGGCCACCGCCATGCTGAACGAGCTGGAAACCACCAATGTCGAGGCGATTTTCGACGAGGGGCTGCACGAGTTTCTGTCGCGGTTCATCCGCGATTCCGCCGAACTGGGCACTGCCATCCATGAATCTTATCTGAGCGGGGATCTGCGCTGATGCGTCTGACCGTCGATCATGTCACCTGTTATCGCTATGCCGCGCCCGTGCGCGGTGTGGTGCAAAGCCATCGCCTGACGCCTTCGGTGTTCGAAGGGCAGACGGTACTGGACTGGAAGGTTACCGTCAGCGACGGACTTCAGGGCGGCAGCTTCCGCGACGGCGCGGGCGACCGGATCAGCGCCTGGTCCGTGATCGGCCCGGTCAGTGAAATTCTGGTGCAGGTCACCGGCACGGTCGATACCCGCGACCTTGCCGGGGTTCTGCGTGGCCATCGCGAGACGGTGCGCCCCGAAGTCTATCTGCGCGACACCCTGCCCACCCGCGTCGATACCGCGCTGGTCGATCTGTCAGAGGCGGCAGAAGGCGCCGACGGCCCGCTGGATGCCGCGCACCGGCTTTCCGCTGCGGTGGCAGAAGCGATCACCTATCGCCCCGGCGTGACCGAGGCGCATACCACAGCCGCCGAAGCACTGGGTCTGGGCGAAGGTGTCTGCCAGGATCACGCCCACGCCCTGATCGCCATTGCACGGCACCGGGGGATGCCCGCGCGCTATGTCTCGGGCTACCTGTTCGCGGATGCCGGGGGCAAGGCGCATGAGGCCGCCCATGCCTGGGCCGAAATCTGGTTGCCCGGTCTGGGCTGGGTCGGTTTCGATCCGGCCAATGCCTGCTGCCCGGATGAACGCTACATCCGGCTTGCCTCCGGCTTCGACGCACAGGATGCGGCGCCGATCCGCGGCATCGCGCGCGGTCCCGGCGCCGAAACCATGGCAGTGCGCGTGGCCGTCTGCACGCAGGGCCAGCAGCAGGAACAGCAGTGACGAAGCGGTGGTTGCGCCCGCGCGGGCGCAGCCCTAGTGTTGCGTCAAACGCCACTCACGGAAACGAACATGACCTATTGCGTAGGCCTTCTGCTGAATGAAGGCATGGTGCTGCTGTCGGACACCCGGACCAACGCCGGACTCGACAATATCTCGACCTACCGCAAGATGTTCACTTTCGAAGAGCCGGGCGAGCGTGTCATCGCCATCATGACTGCTGGCAGCCTCAGCGTGACGCAGACCACCATCGCACGCCTGCGCGAAGCCATCGAAGAACCCGACGCCGACGGCGAAACCTCGATCCTGAAAGCGCCAACCATGCTGAAGGTGGCCGAGATTGTCGGCAACATGCTGGCCTCCGTCCGCAATGAGGTGGACGAGAAGATGAGCGCGATGCGCCAGAGCGCCTCTGCCTCGATGATCGTTGCAGGTCAGCGGCGCGGCGGCGTGATGCGGCTGTTCCTCATCTACCCCGAGGGCAATTTCATCGAGGCGACCGAGGATACCCCCTTCCTCCAGATCGGCGAACACAAATACGGCAAGCCGATCCTTGACCGGGTGGTGCGGCCTGAAACCTCGCTGGCCGATGCGCAGAAGGCGGTGCTGCTGAGCATGGATTCCACGCTGCGATCCAATCTCTCGGTCGGCATGCCGCTCGATATGTGCGTGATCGAACGCGATGCATGCCAGATCAGCATGCGGCGGCGGATCGAGGCCGGGGACGAACAGTTCCGCGCCATGAGCGAGGCCTGGTCCAGGGCCCTGCGCGACGGCTTTACCCAGATTGAGGTCTGAGGCGGACGCGCTTCATCTGCATGGCTTGTATCTGCGGCGTGGCAGGGTAAAATAGCGTCCGACCCCGCGCCCGGCCGTGCCGCGGGAGACCCAAGCCGGAGAACAGCATGTCGTGGACTGACGAGCGCGTCGAGACGCTCAAGAGGATGTGGTCTGAAGGCCAGAGCGCCAGCCAGATCGCCAAAGAGCTGGGCGGCGTGACCCGCAACGCGGTGATCGGCAAGGTTCACCGTCTGGGCCTGTCGAACCGTGTCGGCGGCGCTGGCGGCAAAGAGGATGAGGAAGAGGTCGCGGTCGAGGCTCCGGCCCCGCGCGTCGAAACCCCGCGCCCGGCCCCCGAACCGGCCCCGCGCGCGGCAGAGCCGCCGCGCCCTGCCCCGCCCGAACGCCCTGCCCCGCAACCGGCAGCGGCTGCCCCGGCCCCCTCGGCCCCGATCCCGCTGCGCAAGGCCATCGTTCCGGCAGGCCAGCCGCTGCCGCCGCAACCTTCGGCCAACGAGATCAGCCCCGAGGCGCTGGCCTCGGTGCGCGAGGTGGAAAAGCGCGCCCGCAAGCTGACGCTGATGGAACTGACCGAACGCACCTGCAAATGGCCGATCGGTGATCCGGCGACCGAAGATTTCTGGTTCTGCGGCCTGCCCTCGCAGGCGGGCAAGCCCTATTGCGACGCCCATGTCGGCGTGGCCTTCCAGCCGATGAGCGCGCGGCGCGACCGCCGCCGCTGACCCGGCCTTGTGAGATTCGAACGCCCGCCCCGCAAGGTGGCGGGCGTTTTCTTCTCAACACAGTCCCCGAGTTTCACATGTCTGACATTCCGCCCATCGCTGCCGATCAGCCTGCCTTCGCCCGCCTGCTGGGTCTGAGGATCGTGTCGGCCACGCCCGACCGGGTGGAGGCCGAACTTGAGGTGACCGAGGCTCTGGGAAACCGGAACGGCGTTCTGCATGGCGGCGCCATCATGGGCCTAGCGGATAACCTGGGCGGGACGGCGACCTTCCTCAACCTGCGCGAGGGTGAGGGGACGGTGACAGTGGAAAGCAAGACCGGCTTCTTCCGCCCCGTGCCGCTGGGCACCACCGCCCGCGCGGTGACCGAGCCGCTGCACAAGGGGCGCAAGACAATTGTGTGGCAGACCCGCATCCTGCGCGAGGATGGCAAGCTGGCGGCGATGGTTACGCAGACCCAGATGGTGCTGCGGCCCGAGGACAGGTGAAAACCCGACACTCAAAATGCAAAAGGCCCCCGAAACCGGGGGCCTTTTTGACATTTCGGAACCTCAGGCTTTCACAGGGCTGCGATAGCTCATCCGCCGCACCGATCCGGTTTTCGACCGCATCAAGAGCGTCTCGGTCGTCACCCAGCCCGGCTCGCGCTTGATGCCCGACAGGATCGAGCCATTGGTCACCCCGGTCGCGGCAAAGATCACATCGCCGGTCACCATCTCGTCACGGGTATAAATCCGGTTCAGATCGGTGATCCCGGCACTTGCGGCGCGGGCGCGTTCGTCATCGTTGCGGAACAGCAGCTGGCCATAGATCTGGCCGCCCATGCACTTCAGGGCCGAAGCTGCCAGTACGCCCTCCGGCGCCCCGCCCGACCCCATATACATGTCGATGCCGGTCTTGTCGCTTTCGGCGCAATGGATCACGCCCGCCACATCGCCGTCGGTAATCAACCGGATCGCCGCGCCGGTGCCGCGCACCTCGGCAATCAGCGTCTCGTGGCGCGGACGCTCCAGGATGCAGACGGTGATATCGCCCGGTGCACAACCCTTGGCGCGGGCCAGCGCCTCCACACGCTCCGCCGGGCTCATCTCCAGCGTCACGATGTCGGGCGCATAGCCCGGACCGATGGCCAGCTTTTCCATGTAAACATCGGGCGCATGCAGCAACGTGCCGCGCGGCGCCATGGCGATCACGGTCAGCGCGTTCGGCATGTCCTTGGCGGTCAGCGTGGTCCCTTCCAGCGGATCGAGCGCGATATCCACAGCCGGGCCGTTGCCGGTGCCGACTTCCTCACCGATATACAGCATCGGCGCCTCGTCACGCTCGCCCTCGCCGATCACCACAACACCGGCAATGTCCAGGAGGTTGAGCTGATCGCGCATCGCATTGACGGCCGCCTGATCCGCCGCCTTCTCGTTCCCCCGGCCGATCAGCGTCGCCGAGGCAAGTGCTGCCGCCTCGGACACGCGGGCGAGTCCGAGGGAAAGCATCCGATCCTGAAACTGAGCCGCATCGGCCATGAAAACCCCCATTGTCTGCCCCGTATGGAGGCCGGTTAAAGACTTTGCCCTGTCCTAGCCGCCGCAAGCCCTGCCCGCAAGGATGGTTCCGCTAACGCACTGGCGCGGCCTGCCCGCTTACAGTTCCTCGATGCGGATGGCGACGGGCTGACCAACAAGCACGCCGGTCTGCGCAAAGCTTGTGAGTGCATGTGCCACATCGGCCGGGGCCGCTTTGTGCGTGACGAAGATGACGATCGCATCGTCATCTTCCTCGCCCGGCTGGTTGATCTGGCGCATCTGGTCGATGGAGATGCCCGCCTCGCCCAGACAGGTGGCGATCTTGGCCAGGGCGCCGGGTTTGTCCAGCAGCGTCATCCGCAGGTAATAGGGCGCGGGGGTCGCGGCCTTGGCCGGAACCGCCGGAACCAGCGTGGCGGCAGGCCGCCCGAAGGTCGGCAGTCGCAGACCGCGCGCGATGTCGATGACATCGGACATCACCGCGCTGGCGGTCGGGCCCTCGCCCGCGCCGGGGCCGCGCAGCACGATCTGGCCCACACTGTCGCCTTCCAGCATCACCATATTGGTGCCGCCTTGCAGCTGGCCAAAGGGGCTTTCGGCAGGCACAAGGCACGGGGTCATGCGCTGTTCCAGCCCGCGTCCCGACATCTGCGCCACGCCGAGGAGCTTGATGTGATAGCCCATGTCGTCGGCCAGTTCGATATCCTCGATCGAGACATTGCCGATGCCTTCAAGCTCTACCGCGTCGAAGGCGACGCGGGTGCCGAAGGCGATGGCGGCCAGCAGCGACAGCTTGTGTCCGGCATCGATCCCGCCCACATCAAGATTCGGATCGGCCTCAAGATAGCCCAATTGGCGGGCTTCCTCGAACACGGTTTCATAGGGCAGGCCTGCGTTCTGCATCCGGGTCAGGATATAGTTGCAGGTGCCGTTCATAACGCCCATGACACGGGTGATACGGTTGCCAGCCAGACCTTCGGTCAGCGCCTTGATGACGGGGATCCCCCCCGCCACCGCCGCCTCAAACCGGATCACCCGGCCCGCGGCCTCGGCCGCTTCGGCCAGTGTCTGCCCGTGATGCGCCAGCAGCGCCTTGTTCGCGGTCACAACATCCTTGCCCGCTGCGATGGCGGCCTCGGTCGCAGCTTTCGCCGCGCCCTCATGCCCGCCCATCACCTCGACGAACACGTCGACATCTTCGCGCTGCGCAAGAGCAACCGGATCGGTTTCCCAGGCATAGGCCGAAAGATCGGCATCGCGGTTCTTCGTGCGGTCCCGCGCCGAAACGGCGGTAATCACCACGGGGCGGCCAGTGCGCGCAGTGATCAGATCGGCATGTTGCTGAACGATCTTCACCACTCCGATGCCGACTGTTCCAAGACCGGCGAGCCCGAGACGCAGGGGCTGAACCATAATATGCTCCGTGATTTGTCTGTCCGTCTGTTAGCCCGTTCAACCGCCCTGCGCAATCGGGCTGGCGTCAGCCGTCTGTTGCCGGGGTCGGCTCCGGCGTCGTCAGACGCAGCGCGCGCAGGGCAGCCGCACGGGACTGCAGCGCGGCGGCCCGACCCGCCAGACCATCCGCCGCGTTGACCGGCACGGCATCAAGCTGCGCCTCTGCCAGCAGCGTATCAATCGGCTGAAGCGCGGGGGCCGGTCCCGCAGGGGCGGCAGGCGGCGCCAGTTCCGGCATGGCCGTGCAGGCCGCAAGGGCCAGCGGCGCAAGAAGGAAGGGGCGGAAAGCATTCATCGGCAGGTCCGGCGCTGGCATCGTGCCGCCTATCCTTACAGGGAGGCCGGGCCTTTCGGCAAGCCAGAGCCGCGGCCCGGAAAGGGCGGGCTTGAACTGAACATGCGTTCAGATAGCATGGACACATGGCACGCAAGACCGGCTCACACTCCGAAATCACCGGCCCCCGCATCCGCGCGGCGGCTGAACACCTGTTCGCCCGGCACGGCTATGCCGCCGTTTCCATGCGGCAGATCGCAGCCGAGGTCGGTGTGCAGGCCGGGGCGCTGTATCTGTACACGCCCGACAAGCAAAGCCTGCTGGCCGATCTGATGCGCGACCATCTGGACGGTCTGCTGGCCGCCTGCGCCGCCCTGCCCCCTGTCAACGGCCCCGAGGCCCGGCTGGATCAGTTCGCCCGGTTCCATATCGGCTATCACATCGACCGGCCCGACGCGGTTTTCGTTGCCTACATGGAATTGCGCAATCTGGAGCCTGCCAATTTCACCGCCATCGAAGCCCTGCGACGCCGCTACGAGAATACGCTTGAGGCGATCCTGCGCGATGGCCGCGCCGCCGGGGTCTTTGCGGTGCCCGACACCAAGCTTGCCACGCTGGCGCTGATTGCCATGCTGACCGGGGTGACGAACTGGTATCGCGAGGGCGGTCGCCTTGGTCGCGCCGAGGTCGAGGCGATCTATGCCGCCATGGCACTGAATGCGGTCGGAGCCTCCCCCTTGCCGACCCGCTGAATGCCCCCGATGCGCGGCGCTCTGCCACAGCGGCCGCTCCGCCACGGCACAATCCTCCCGTCAGTGTTTACACGCGCACGGTGATGGCCTAGCTGAAACGGGGCCGGAAGACCGCGACAGGCTGCATTTTCAAGATGATCTCATCCACTCTCACTTTCCTGCGCCGAAGCTTTCCGATCCTGCTGGGTATCGGGTTGTTCGGGCTGGGTCTTTATGCGCTGTATCACCTGCTGCGGCCGGTCGATCCGGCGGATGTGATGGCACATATCCGTGCAACACCGTGGCACAGCCTGATCGGCGCGGTTCTGGCAACAGCGGTCGGCTATGCGGCGCTGGTGGGTTATGATGTCTTCGCGCTGCATTTCATCGGACACCGGCTGCCGTGGCGGGTCGTGGGGCTGGGCGGTTTTCTGGGCTATGCCTTCGGCAATACCATCGGCGTCAGCATCGTTTCCGGCGGGGCGGTGCGCTATCGCATCTATTCCGCCTTCGGGCTGAATGCCTTCGAGGTGGCGGCGGTTTCAGCCTATATCGCCATGGCGCTCGGCACCGGCCTGACCCTGATCGGCCTGGCCGCGCTGGCGGTGCATCCGATGGCGGCCTCGGACGTGCTGCCGCTGTCCCCCGGCCTGGTACGCTGGGGCTCGCTGGCGGTTCTGGTGATCTCGGTCGCGGTGATCGTGTTCATTTCCTGGGGCAACCGCTCCCTGAAGGTCTGGCGGTTCGACCTGCGCCTGCCGCCGCCGCGCAGTCTGGCCGGGCAGCTTGCGGTGACGCTGATCGACGTGGTGGCAGCGGCCTATACGCTCTGGGTGCTGATGCCCGCCGGCACCCCCGATTTTGCATCCTTCGTGGCGATCTACGCCATCGCCATGATGATCGGCATTCTGAGCCACGTGCCCGGCGGCGTCGGTGTGTTTGAAACCGTGGTCATCGGCACCCTGCCTCCGGAAGTGCCCGTCAGTGAGGCTGCCGCCGCGCTGCTGATGTTCCGAATGATCTATTACATCCTGCCCTTCGTGCTGGGCTTCGTCATCGTTTCGGTCAACGAGGCGCGGATGGCGGGCGGGTTCATCACCCGGCTGATGGGGCGCCTGCCCGCGCAAAGCCGCCCCGTGACCGAGGCTCTGGGCGGCGTGGTGCCCTCGCTGGTGGGGCTGGTGACCTTCGGCTTCGGGGTCTATCTGCTGATGGCCTCGCTGATCCCGTCGGTCCGGGGGGATGCGATGGCGGACCGCGACGTCATCGCGGCCCTGCTGATCGAAGGCGGCACGCTGGCCTCCGCTGTGGCCGGGGTGCTGCTGCTGATCCTGTCGCACGGTCTGGCCCGGAGGGTGGAGGCCGCGTTCTGGCTGACACAGGCAGTGCTGGCGGGCGGCCTGGTTGCCTCGCTGCTGAACGGGTTTGATGTGGACAGCGCGCTGCTGCTGGGGGCGGGCCTGCTGCTGCTGTTGCCGTTCCGGGGAGCCTTCCACCGTAAGGCCAAGCTGACCGAGGGTGTATTCAGCCCGGCATGGTTCGCACTGGTTCTGGGGGTCGTGCTGGCGGCGGCGGTGTTCTTTTTCTTCGTCCACCGCACCACGCCCTATTCCAACGATCTGTGGACCGAAATCGCCCATGGCGCCAATACGCCCCGCGCGTTGCGGGCCGGGCTGGTCGCCTCGGCCATCCTGCTGTTTTTCGGCATTTATCTGGCGCTGCGCCCGGTGCGCAGCCGTCCGGTACGCGCGCAAGATCCCGGCGTGCTGGAGCGCGCAGCGGCCATCGTGGCGGCGGCGGGCGATCCGCAGGGCTGTATCGGCCTGTCGGGTGACAAGCGTTTTCTGTTCTCGGATGCCGGTGGCGCCTTCATCATGTACGGCGTGCAAGGCTCGACCTGGGTCGCGCTGAGCGATCCCGTCGGCCGCCCGGAGGAGGTGCCTGACCTTTGCTGGGCCTTCATCGACCAGGCGCAGCGCGCCAATTGCCGTCCGATGTTCTACGAAGTCGGGCCGCAGCATCTGCCGGTCTATGTCGATCTGGGCATGGCGCTCCACAAGGTCGGCGAAGAGGCCGTCATCCCGTTGCAGAATTTCAGCCTGTCGGGCGCCGCCTTCAAATCCCTGCGCGCCACCCACAACCGGCAGGAGCGTGACGGCCTGCGGATGGAGCTTCTGACACCGCCGCATGACGCCGCGCTGCTCGCGGAACTGGCCACGGTGTCGGAGGCCTGGCTCGGCGGCAAGACCGCACGCGAAAAGGGCTTTTCCGTCGGACGGTTCGAGCCGTCCTATCTGGCCCGCTTTCCGATCGCCGTGGTGCGGCGCGCGGCAGACGGGCCGATCCTCGCCTTCGCCAATGTGCTGGCTCCGGGTGACGGGCGGCGGGTGTCGGTGGACCTCATGCGCTATCTGCCCGATGAGGCTTCAGGCATGATGGAGTTCCTGTTCCTGACGCTGATGGAACATTACCGCGATCTGGGCGCGACCGAATTCAGCCTTGGTGTCGCGCCGCTGGCGGGCCTGTCGGAGCGGTCGGTCGGGCGGCTGTGGAACCGTTTCGGGCGGCTGATCTATCGCCATGGCGGGGCTTTTTACAATTTCGCGGGCCTGCGTGCCTTCAAGCAGAAGTTCCACCCGGACTGGCAGCCGCGCTATATCGCCGTACCACCCGGACTTTCACCCACACGGGCGATGACCGATGTTGCCCTGCTGATCGCAGGCGGGGCGCGCGGGCTGTTGCGCAAGTGATTGAAATAACATCTGCGCGACTTCACGCCATCAACGCCCCTGCGCGGCCCCCGGCGCATTGCGCTGTGCCCAAGCGCAGCCTAATCTGGCGCATCGGCCAGTCAGCGGAGATTTGAATGCGCCTCGGACCTACCGCCCTCGTCCTTGCCCTTGCCGCCCTTGCGGGCGCGCCGCTGGCACGGGCCGAGACAGCCCCCGCGCAAACGACCGAGACCGCATCCGCCCCGGAACAGCCGGTGGATGCCGGCGCCTATCTGGCCGCCCGTGTCGCCGCCACGGACAGCAATTACGCCGAGGCGGCAGGCTGGTTTGCCCGCGCGCTCGCGAAGGACCCGCAGAACACCGATATGCTGAATGGCGCCATCGTCGCCACCATGGGTTCGGGTGATTTCGAGGCTGCGGCGCGCTATGGCCAACAGCTTGTCGATCTGGGGGGCAAAAGCCAGTTCGCCAGCCTCGCCCTGCTGGCCGACGAGGCCAAACGCGGAGATTACGCCGCCATCGTAGCGGCTATTGCCAAGGGGCAAAGCACCAATACGCTGTTCGACCAGCTGGTCGGCGCCTGGTCCGAGGCCGGTCAGGGCCGGATGACCGAGGCATTGGCTGCCTTCGACAAGGCCGCCGAGGCAAAAGGTGCCGCCCTCTTCGCGCGCTATCACAAGGCGCTGGCGCTGGCATCGGTCGGTGATTTCGAAGGGGCAGACAAGATCCTGTCGGACCCTGCCCTCGCCCCCCTGAAAACCGTGCGCCGCGCTTTGCTCGGTCATGCCCAGATCCTCAGCCAATTGGAACGCAATGCCGATGCCGTCGCGCTTCTGGACGGCGCTTTCGCGCAGGGGCAAGATCCGGCGGTCGATGAGATGCGCGCACGTCTGGATGCGGGCGAGCCTGTGCCCTATGCCATCGCAACCAACCCTGCCGAAGGCGTGGCCGAGGCCTTCTACACCATGGCCGTGGCGCTGAATGGTGAGGCGGACAACAGCTATACCCTGATCTATGCCCGCACGGCTGCCTGGCTGCGCCCCGATCACACCGAGGCGGTGCTGATGTCGGCGAGCCTGCTGAATGCGGAAGGCCAGCATGATATGGCCGCCGCAACCTTTGCGCTGGTTCCGAACACCGCGCCGGAATTCTATATGGCTGAACTGGGCCGGGCCGACACCCTGCTGGCCAGTGACCGCACCGATGCCGCGCTGGAGGTGCTCCAGAACCTTGCCCGTACCTATCCGAAGCTTCTCAGCGTGCAGATCGCCTATGCCGACCTGCTGCGTCGCGAGGATCGGTTCGAGGATGCGACCAAGGGCTATGACGCCGCCATCGCGCTGGTCGGCACCCCGACCGCCCGCGACTGGCCGCTGTTCTTCAGCCGCGGCATCTGTCACGAGCGCCAGAAACGCTGGGATCAGGCCGAGGCCGATCTGCGCAAGGCGCTGGAACTGAGCCCCGATCAGCCGCAGGTGCTCAATTACCTCGGCTACAGCTTTCTTGAACTGAACAAGAACCTCGACGAGGCGCTGGACCTGATCAAGCGCGCCGTCGCCGCGCAACCCGACAGCGGGTATATCACTGACAGCCTGGCCTGGGCCTATTTCCGCCTTGGCCGCTATGACGAGGCGGTCGAGCCGATGGAAGCCGCCTCGCTGATGGAGCCGGTGGACCCGATCGTGACCGACCATCTGGGCGATGTCTATTGGGCGGTCGGTCGCAAGCTGGAAGCGCAATTCCAGTGGCGCCGCGCCCTGTCGTTCGACCCCGACGAAAAAGAGGCGAAGCGCATTCGCCGCAAGCTGGAAATCGGGCTGGACCGCGTGCTTGCCGATGAAGGCGCCGCCCCGCTGGGCAAGGTCGATGCTGCCGAAAACGATCACTGAATTCGCTCATGCCAAGATCAACCTCTGCCTGCATGTCACCGGACAGCGGGCAGACGGTTATCACCTGCTGGACAGTCTGGTTGTCTTCGCCGGGATCGGCGACGGGCTGCGCGCGACCCCGGCGGACGGGCTGAGCCTGCGGATCACGGGGCCTTTTGCAGCGGGCGTGCCTGCCGGTGACGATAATCTGGTCCTGCGCGCGGCACGGCTGGTTGCGGGCGACATGGGTGCCGAACTGGTGCTGGACAAGCGCCTGCCCCCGGCCAGCGGGATTGGCGGCGGGTCGGCTGATGCGGCGGCGGCCATCCGCGTGCTGCTGCGGCTTCAGGCCATGGCAGGGCGAATGCCGGTCATGGCACAGGCGCAGGCCGATGCGGTGGCCGCGCTGGGGGCGGATGTGCCGGTCTGTCTTGCCTCGCATCCTGCCCGGATGCGTGGCATCGGAGAGAAGCTGGACTGGCTGCCGCCGCTGCCCGAAGTGCATGTGGTTCTGGCCAATCCGCGCGTCGAGGTGCCGACGCCAGCGGTTTTCAAGACCCTGCCCCATAAGGAAAACCCGTCTCTGCCCGAGGCTTTGCCGGGATGGATCGACGCCGCCGCGCTGGCGGATTGGCTGCGCGAGACCCGCAATGATCTGGAGGCCCCCGCCCGGACTATTGCCCCGGTGATCGGCGATGTGGTCAGCGCGCTGGCGGCCCTGCCCGGCGCGCTGTTCGCGCGCATGTCAGGATCGGGCGCCACCTGTTTCGCACTGTTCGCGAAGGAGGCCGAGGCGATTGCGGCGTCCGAGGCTCTGGCAGCAGACCAGCCCGAGTGGTGGGTCGCGTCGGGCCTGATCTATCCGGGACGGGCCGATATGGCTCAGTTGATCCGCGCGACCACATAGGCAGCGAGATCCGACAGCATGCCGCGCAGCGGATGGTCGGGCAGCGTGTCGATGGCGGCCCGCGCCTTTGCGGCCCAGGCCAGCGCATCGTCGCGCGCCGCTTCCATCGCGCCATGACGGGCCATGATGGCCAGCGCCTGCTCCAGATCACCGTCTTCCTGACGGCCCTTTGCTATCGTGCGCTCCCAGAAGGCAAGCTCTGCCGCATCGGCCTGCGCCACGGCCTTGATCACCGGCAGGGTCAGCTTGCGCTCGCGAAAATCATCACCCACATTCTTGCCGATGGCGGCAGAGGTGCCGCCATAATCCAGCAGGTCGTCAGCAATCTGGAAGGCAATGCCAAGCGCATCCCCATAGGTATAAAGCGCCTGCACCTGTTCAGCCGAAGCTCCTGCGATGACGCCACCCACCTCGGTCGCGGCAGAAAACAGCGCCGCCGTCTTGCCGCGCACGACTTGCAGATAAATGCTTTCCGTTGTCGCAAGATCCTGCGCTGCCGTCAGTTGCAGCACCTCGCCTTCGGCAATCGTGGCGCTGGCGTTGGACAGAATCTCCATCACCCGCAGCGAGCCCGTCTCGGTCATCAACTGAAAGCTGCGGGCGAACAGGTAATCGCCGACCAGAACCGAGGATTTGTTATCCCACAGCAGGTTGGCCGTCGGACGCCCGCGCCGCTGGGTGCTTTCATCCACCACATCGTCATGCAACAGGGTGGCGGTGTGGATGAATTCCACCGTCGCCGCCAGATGGATGTGGAACGGGCCGTCATAGCCACACAGCCGCGCCGCCGCCAGCGTCAGCATCGGGCGTAACCGCTTGCCCCCGGCCTCCACCAGATGCGCGGTGACCTCGGGAATGCGCGGCGCATGTTCAGACGCCATTCTGGCGCGGATCATGGCGTTCACCGCCTCCATATCGGCGGCCAGCCATTCGCCAAGGCGATCATGCGGTTTCTGTGCAGCCTCGTCCAACCCCATATCGCCCCCGTTCATCCCCTCGACAAGCGCGCCTTTTGCCGACATTGCTGCGACATGAAGGAAATCCTGCGCAGCACAGACCCGACCGTCATCGCCTTCGCCACGACCCTTCTTGAGGGCGAGGGTATAGCGGTGTTTCCGCTCGACGTCCACATGAGCATCCTTGATGGAAGCCTTGGCATTCTGCCGCAGCGGCTGATGGTGGCGGACCGTGACCTTTTCATCGCGCGCGCCGTGTTGCGTGACAATGAGATCGACCCGGGGCGCTGATGTTTTCCGACGCGGACCTCAGTGATGACAAGTTTCTGTGCGGAAAGCTGCGATTGTGGCAGCCGCTGAAAGGCTATCGCGCGGCGACAGATCCGGTGCTGCTCGCCGCCGCCTGTCCGGCAGAGGCGGGGCAGAGCGTGCTGGATCTTGGCTGCGGTGCCGGGGCTGCCTCCTTATGTCTGGGCTGGCGTGTGCCGGGCCTGCGTCTTGCCGGGCTGGAATTGCAAGCCGACTATGCGGATCTTGCCCGCCGCAACGCCGCCCGCAACGGCATCGCGCTGGAGGTGGCAGAAGGCGACCTGCGCGACATGCCGCGCGATCTGCGCCGCGACTTTGACCATGTGATCTGCAACCCGCCCTACTACCCGCCTGGCGGCACCCCCTCGCCCGTCGCCGGCCGCGCGCTGGCCATGCGGGTCGAGGCTGTCGCTATGGGAGAATGGGTCAGCACCGCCGCGCGCCGGCTGCGCCCGGGCGGCTGGCTGACCATGATTACTGGTGCAGATGCCCTGCCCGACCTTCTGTCGACACTTGGCACGCTCGGCTCGGCCAGTGTTCTGCCGCTGGCTTCCCGCGAGGGCCGCGCCGCGCGCCGGTTGATTCTGCGCGCCCGCAAGGGCGGGCGGGCACCTTTCCGGCTGCTCACCCCCTTTGTCATCCATCACGGCGCATCACATGAGGGCGACCGCGAAAGCTATACCCCCGCCGCGAACGAAATCCTGCGCACCGGCGGCGACCTTTCGGCGCAGTTCGGCTAATTGCCCGAAAATGCCGCGCCGCAGCGGTGACATTTTGATGACAAGCGAATGAATCCGTGGTGCAATCAACCTGTCGAACACAAAACAGGAGGCTTTGATGACCGTCGCTTCGCATATTGTCGAGCTGAGGAGAAAGCACGAACACCTGTCCGAAATGGTTGAGCGCGCTCAGCGCGCCCCCGGAAGTGACGATCTCGAAATCGCGGCGCTGAAAAAGCAGAAGCTCAAGCTCAAGGAAGAGATTGAGCGGCTGTCTCACGCCTGACCGCGTTTCGCGCCGGGCCGCGCCGGTCTTGACCGCGCGGCCAGCGCAGCCCCTCCGGTGATCAGAACCGCCGAGACAAGCAGTGTCAGCGATGGGGGCGCGATACCGGCAATCACCAGCGCCAGCGTGGAGAGGAGCGGCGCAGCATAAGAGGCGACTCCAAGCAACTGGATGTCGCCTTTTTTCATGCCGATATCCCATGTGAAAAACGCCAGCCCCACTGGCCCAAGCCCCAGCGCCAGCACCGACAGCCAGCCTGTCGCGGTTGCGGGCCAGACCGTCTGTTCGATGGCCAGATGCGCAATCGCGGACAGCAGCGCCGTTGCCAGGCAATAGACTGCCACCGCGGCCGTCGGCACCTGCCCGAAGGCGCGTGAAGCGACCGAATAAACTGCCCAGGTGATCGCGCAACCGAAGGCCAGCAGAAGCCCCGTCACATTGGCCTGCCCGCCGTCGCGGCCCAAAACGATCAGCGCCGCCCCGGCGAAGGCGATCAGCGCGCCGAGGATATGCCCCGCGCGCAAACGCTCGCCCGGCAGAAGGCCCGACAGCAGCACGATGAAGAGTGGCCAGAGATAGGCGATCAGCCCGGTTTCTGCAGAGGGCGCGATGCGGAAGGCGGTGAAATAGAGGGCGTGATACCCGAAAAGCCCGATGGTGCCGAAGAGATAGACATACCACGGCACACGGCGCAGCACCGCGCCCTCGCCGCTGGCGAGAACGCGAACCAATCCAAGGCCACCGCCAATGGCGAAGCAGATCGCATTCAGCAGAAAGGGCGGCACCGGCGCCGAACCGATAGTGAACAGCGCAAGCAGTGCCCAAAGCAGCACTGCACTGAATCCAATGGCGGTCGCCCTGCCCTGTGTCATCTGCCCCCGCAAATTTCTTGCAAGAAATTTGCAAAAATCTTTCAAAGATTTTTGCGTCCGACCGCAGGTCTAGGCAAAGAAAAAGGCCCGCGCAAGCGGGCCTTTGAGCGATTGTGTGAACGGGTCAGACGAAGAACTGGCCGCCATTGGCGCTGATGGTCGCGCCGGTGATGAAGCCTGCATCCTCGGCCGCAAGGAAAACCACGCAGCGCGCGATTTCTTCGGGCTCCCCCAGACGACCGACCGGGATCTGCGGGATGATGCGCTCGTTCAGCACCTTTTCATCAATCGCGCGGACCATCTCGGTGCCGATATAGCCCGGACAAATTGCATTGACGGTGATGCCCGCCCGCGCGCCCTCTTGCGCCAGCGCCTTGGTGAAGCCCAGATCGCCCGCCTTCGCCGCCGAATAGTTCGCCTGCCCCGCCTGGCCTTTCTGCCCGTTGATCGAGGAGATATTAATCACGCGCCCGAATTTGCGGTCACGCATTCCCGACCACAGCGGATGGGTCATGTTGAACAGGCCGGTGAGGTTGGTATCCATCACCTCCTGCCATTGCGCACGGGTCATCTTGTGGAACATCGCATCGCGGGTGATGCCCGCATTGTTCACCAGAACCGATACCGGACCCAGTTCTGCCTCGACCTTGGCGATACCGGCCGCGCAGGCATCGTAATCGGCGACAGACCATTTGTAGGTGGGAATGCCGGTTTCCTTGGTGAAGGCGGCGGCGGCATCGTCATTGCCAGCGTAATTCGCCGCAACGGAATAGCCCGCATTCTTCAGCGCGACCGAGATCGCCGCACCGATGCCGCGCGACCCGCCGGTGACCAGAGCAACTTTCGACATGATTCCTCCTTGAAATGTCTGCTTGGAATCTTGCTATCGGACAGAGCGCGCCTTCGCAACAATGTTGCGAAAGTTTTTTCGCAATTGCAGCAAAATTTCGCAAAGGATCAAAAGACAAGCGGCGCACTGTTGCCAGTGCGCCGCCGGAAGTTTTTAAAGTTTGAAATATTCAGACGCGCTCAAGGCACATGGCGACGCCCATGCCGCCCCCGATGCAAAGCGTGGCAAGGCCCTTTTTCGCGTCCCGGCGCTGCATTTCGAACAGCAGTGTGTTCAGGATGCGGCAGCCCGAAGCGCCAATCGGGTGACCGATGGCAATGGCACCGCCGTTCACGTTCACGATCGACGGGTCCCAGCCCATGTCCTTGTTCACCGCGCAGGCCTGAGCCGCAAACGCCTCGTTCGCTTCGACCAGATCGAGGTCCGCAGCTTTCCAGCCCGCCTTTTCCAGCGCCTTGCGGCTTGCATAGATCGGGCCGACGCCCATGATCGCCGGGTCCAGACCCGCCGTCGCGTAGGAAGCGATGCGCGCCAGCGGCTTCAGACCACGCTTCGCGGCTTCGTCCGCCGACATCAGCAGCACCGCCGCCGCACCATCATTGATACCCGAGGCATTGGCCGCGGTAACCGAGCCGTCTTTCACGAAGGCCGGTTTCAGCTTCTGCATCGCATCCATGGTCGCGCCGTGACGGATATATTCATCGGCATCCACCACGATGTCGCCCTTGCGACCCTTGATCGTGAAGGGAATGATCTCGTCCTTGAAGCGGCCGGCTTTCTGTGCCGCTTCGGCCTTGTTCTGGCTGGCCAGAGCAAATTCGTCCTGCATGTCGCGGCTGATCTGCCACTGGTTCGCGACATTCTCTGCCGTCTGCCCCATGTGATAGCCATTGAAGGCATCCCACAGCCCGTCCTTGATCATCGAATCGATGAACTTCATGTCACCCATCTTGTGACCCGCCCGCAGATGCGCGACGTGGGGCGACAGCGACATGTTTTCCTGACCGCCTGCCACGACGATGCTGGCATCGCCAAGCTGCACATGCTGTGCGCCCAGCGCGACCGCGCGCAGGCCGGACCCGCAAACCTGATTGAGGCTCCAGGCAGAGCTTTCCTGCGGCAGCCCAGCCAGGATATGCGCCTGACGGGCCGGGTTCTGGCCCTGACCGGCGGTCAGCACCTGACCCAGAATGGTCTCGGAAACTTCGGATTTGTCGATCCCGGCGCGGGCCACCACGCCCTCAATCACCGAAGCGCCCAGCTCATGCGCCGGCGTATTGGCAAAAGACCCGTTGAAGCTGCCGACGGCAGTCCGCCCGGCAGAAACGATAACGACATTCGTCATGGCTGTAGTCCTCTCCCTTGGCCGATGCGGCGGAGGGGCTCCTCTGCCGCCTTGCAGCATGGGGTAAGCAAGTTTCGGGCGCTGAGCAAGAAGATTGCGCGGCGACGTGCCAATTTTGGCGATTCGTCGCAGATGTCAGGCAAGCTTGCGATCCTCGGGCAAGAAAGCGGGCTTCAGCGTCGGCGCCCCGAAAAGGTAGCCCTGCATACAGTCAATGCCCAGAGTTTGCAGAAACTGCGCCTCTTCCACGGTTTCCACCGCCTCGGCCACGGTAAACATCTCGAACTGACGTGCGATGGAGATCAGCGCCCGGGTCAGCGCCTGATTGTCGCGGTCTGTATGGATGTTGCGGATGAACTGGCCATCAATCTTCAGGATGTCAAAGAAGAACTCCTTGAAGTAGCGGAAGGCGGTATAGCCCGCCCCGAAATCGTCGAGCGCGAAGGCAATGCCCTCACGTTGCAGATCATCCATGAAGGCCGTCACGGTTTCCGGCACCGCAATGGCCGAGCTTTCGGTGATTTCGAGGATCAGCCTTTCCCCGATGGTCGGGGATTGCCGCAACCCGCGTTTGAGAATGCGCATCCAGCGGGGATAGCCGATGGAACGGGCCGACATGTTGACTGACAGACGGATATCCGTATGGCGCGCCAGCGTCCGCAGCCCCAGATCCAGCGCGGCACAATCAATTTGTCGCCCGAGTTCCTGCGTTTCGACGGCGCCCATGAACTCCCGTGCCGGGATCACCCGCCCGGCAGGGTCCAGCAGGCGGATCAGCCCTTCGTGGAAGGCGATTTTCCGGGTATCCGCCGCGATCACGACGGGCTGGAAAGCCAGCCGCACCCGGCCATCGCGCAGCGCCTCCTCCACCATGGTCATGGTCTGCCGGTCCAGTTCGGATATCGCAAAGCTGAGCGGATCGGACAATGGCCCTTTCGGTTTGGCACCGCCTGGCTGCCGGAACTCCATCACCACCCCCATGCTTGCTTCCGCTCGACAGATTGCGTGGCCAAAGGTAAAGACCGGATGAAAGTTCACATTTAGTTCTAATTTTGCGGAGTTTGTCATGGAAGGCAGATGCACCTGGTGCGGCACCGAGCCGCTTTATGTCGCGTATCACGATACCGAATGGGGGGTGCCCGAACACGACAGCCGCGCCCTGTTCGAAAAGCTGATCCTCGACGGGTTTCAGGCCGGGCTGAGCTGGATCACCATTCTGCGCAAGCGCGAGACCTTTCGCGCCGCCTTTGAAGGTTTCCGCCCGGAGGTCATCGCAGGCTGGGGTGAGCCCGAGGTGCTGCGCCTTCTGGCCGATCCGGGCATCGTGCGCCATCGCGGCAAGATCGAGGGCACCATTGCAGGCGCCCGCGCCTGGCTGCGCATCGAGGAACGCGAGGGGTTTTCGCCCTTCCTGTGGCGCTTCGTCGGCGGCAACCCCATCGTGAACCGCTTCTCCAGCATGGCCGAAGTGCCGACCGAGACGCCCGAATCGCGGGCCATGTCGAAAGCGCTGAAGGCCGAAGGGTTCAAGTTCTGCGGCCCGACCATCGTCTACGCCTTCATGCAGGCAACCGGCATGGTGAACGACCACATGGTCACCTGCCCCTGTCATGGCCGGCTTGCCGCCGGAATACCGCCGCGCTAGACTTTGTGCAGGGTCCGCAGTTCACCCAGGCGTCACCAGCCGAAAGGCCAGCTAAACCTGCCGTCCCGCCAGCCATGGTTTCCCCATGCCCGGCCGCCAAGGGTGACCCGCGCCGTTCCGGGCCAGACATGAGGGTGCCATGACACGCCTTTCCCTGCCCTATCGGGCAGAAGACATCTCTGTGCTCGCGCGCCGTCTTGGCGCGGAGCTCGCCGGACATGAGGGCCAGCCAGGCCATCTGACCTTGCTGAACATGCTGGCGCGCGGTGCAGGCTTTCGGAACTTTCAGCATTTCCGGGCCCAGGACGCCGCCCGGCTCCGGCTTGATCCACCGCTCCTGCCCGAGGTCGACCTGCGTGCGGTCGAAAAGGTCCGGCGGTATTTCGATGCGGAGGCGCGGCTGAAAAGCTGGCCCGCCAAGACCTCGGCCCAGCATCTGGCGCTGTGGGGGCTCTGGGCACAGGTGCCAAAGGGTCAAAGCTGGACGGAGCGCGCGTTTTCATCCCTGCTGGACCGGCTGCACCTGTTCGGAGATGCCGCCATCCTGCGCCGCACCATGGCGCAGAGCGGCCTGATTGCCAGGCAGCCCGACGGAACCGGTTATCGGCGGATCGAACAGGCTCCCCCGGCCGAAGCAGTGGCACTGATCCGGTCGCTTCGGCTCAGCGCATCAGCGCGGTAAGGACGGCCCGCGCCTCGGCGCTGTTCCAGTCGGCATCGCCGATCAGGCGGCCAACCTCCTCGCCCTCGGGGTTGAGGATCAGCGTCACCGGAAGGCCCGCGATCCCGACATTGCGGGCCAGCGCCGATTTCGGATCGCGCAGCGCGGTCAGATGGGTGACACCCGCCTCTTCGAAGAACTCTTCGATGGCCGGAACGGCATTGCGGCCGGTGGCGACAGTCACGACCTCGAACTCCGGCCCGCCCATCACCTGTTGCAAGGCTCCGAGCGAAGGCATCTCGTGGCGGCAAGGCGGGCACCATGTGGCCCAGAAGTTCACCACCGTCCACTTGCCGCGAAACTCAGACAATGCGCGGGGGCTGTCGTCCAGCCCGACCAGCCCGATTTCGGGCAGTTCCTGAGCCTCGGCGAAGTTCAGCTTCTTCATGTCACCGTCGCGCAGCGCATCGGCGGCGGCAATATCGGCAGCAGCCGGGTTTGCACCGAACAGCAAGGCCGTATAAAGGACGGCGGCACGGACAGGCAGCATTTTCCCTCCACAAAGGCAGGCCCAGAATGAGCGCAGACGACAAGACCCAGACTTCCGCAAACGCCCCGGATACGGCGAATGCCATGTGGGGCGGTCGCTTCAGCAGCGGGCCGGATGCCATCATGCAGGCGATCAACGCCTCCATCGGCTTCGACCAGCGGCTTTACGCCCAGGATATTGCCGGTTCGCGCGCCCATGCCGCGATGCTGGCGGCGCAGGGCATCCTTACCGATAAAGACGCCGGGGCGATCCGGGAAGGGCTGCTCACGGTCTTGTCAGAGATCGAGGCCGGAAACTTCACCTTCAGGGTCGAACATGAAGACATTCATATGTCGGTCGAGGCCCGCCTGACCGAGATCGTGGGCGAGGCCGGCAAGCGGCTGCACACGGCACGGTCGCGCAATGATCAGGTCGCCGTCGACTTCCGGCTTTGGGTCCGCGACCAGTGCGATGCGGCGATTGCCGGAGTGACTGCGCTGATGAAAGCCTTCCTGTCGCAGGCCGAAGCAGGCGCCGACTGGATCATGCCGGGCTTCACCCATCTGCAAACCGCGCAGCCCGTGACCTGGGGCCATCACATGCTGGCCTATGTGGAAATGCTGGCGCGGGACCGTTCGCGGTTCGAGGACGCGCGGCGCCGGATGAACGAATGCCCGCTGGGCGCCGCGGCGCTGGCCGGAACCTCCTTCCCCATCGACCGCCATGCCACGGCGGCGGCTCTGGGTTTTGACCGGCCGACAGCCAACAGTCTCGATTCGGTCAGCGACCGCGATTTCGCGCTGGAATTCCTGTCGGCCTCGGCGATCTGCGCCATGCACCTGAGCCGCTTTGCTGAAGAGCTGGTGATCTGGTCCTCGGCCCAGTTCCGCTTTGTCAAACTGTCGGACAAGTGGACGACAGGCTCGTCCATCATGCCGCAGAAGAAGAACCCCGATGCGGCGGAACTGCTGCGCGCGAAACTCGGGCGTATCCTCGGCGCGACGGTGGCGCTGTTCACCGTGATGAAGGGTCTGCCATTGACCTATTCCAAGGACATGCAGGAGGACAAGGAACAGGTGTTTGACGCCGCAGACACGCTGATGCTCGGTCTGGCCGCGATGACCGGCATGGTCAGCGACATGCAGGCGATGACCGAAAACCTGCGCGCCGCCGCGGCCTCGGGCTTCTCCACCGCGACCGATCTGGCCGATTGGCTGGTGCGCGAACTGGGCCTGCCCTTCCGCGAAGCGCATCATGTGACCGGCACGCTGGTTGCGCTGGCCGAGAAGAAGGGCTGTGACCTGCCCGAGCTGACCATGACCGAAATGCAATCCGTTCACGAAGGTATAAACCAAAGTGTATATTCGGTGCTGGGGGTCGAGAATTCCGTGATCTCCCGGCAGTCATATGGCGGAACATCGCCGGTTCAGGTGCGCGAACAGATCGCGCGCTGGCAGGGGCTGTTGCGCTGACGCTCGCCGCCTGATTGCCTGCGGCGCATGTGCCGCGACAGGCGGCGGAAAGTCTTGGAGACGAAAATGACGAATGCAGGCAAAGGGTTGATCGGGCTGGCGCTGGCCGCGCTTCTGGCAGGCTGCGGGGCCGACGGCCCGCCGAAGGCGCCCGAGGCCCAGACCGGGGTTACGCTGTCCGGCGACGCCCGTGCCGGACTGACCCATGTGAGCCCGTGATGCGAACAGCCGCCGTTCTCGGGCTGATCCTGCTGGCCGCCTGCGCCGCCCCGGTGCCGGAGCCGCAGACCAACCTGAACGTTCATGCCACGCCCACCGGCGTGGCGGTGACACCCTCTGTCAGCACGCGGGTCGGAACGGCTCGGGTCGGCGTCACGCCTCATGGCGCGCGGATCGGAACCCGGATCGGCGGCATCGGAATCGGGATCGGCCTCTGATGTCGGCGTTGCGCCTTCTGTATCTGGCGCTGACACTGGCCGGGGCGGTGGCTCCCCTGTCACAATTACTGGCGGGCGGGCTGCCCGCCGCCCTCGCCCGCTTCACACCCGGCCCGTCGGACATGCTGATCACCGCCATCGCGCTTGCCCTCTGGGCCATCGCGGAAACCTGGGTGCGGCGCAACTGGCTGGCGCTGATCGCCCTGCCGGTGACCTTTCTGCTTGGCCCCGGCTGCGGTCTGCCGCTCTACCTGTTTCTGCGCACCGCGCCGGTGCGGTAACCCTTTGCGCCGCGATTGCGAAGATGCTGTGTTCTGCTATAGGCGGGGCGACTGCTTGAGGAGGCGCGCATGGATCACTTCATCTACCGCAATGGCAGCCTGCACGCCGAGGATGTGCCGCTGACCGAAATCGCCGCTGCGGTGGGTACGCCGTTCTATTGCTATTCCGCTGCGACGCTGACCCGGCATTACCAACTGTTCAAACAGGCGCTGGACCCGCTGCCGAACATGGTCTGCTTCGCCATCAAGTCGCTGTCCAACGTGGCGGTGCTGAAGCTTCTGGGCGATCTGGGCGCGGGGATGGACGTGGTCTCCATCGGGGAATATCTGCGCGCCAAGGCCGCCGGGGTGCCGGGGGATCGCATCGTGTTCTCGGGCGTCGGCAAGACGCGCGAGGAAATGCGGATCGCGCTGGAAGGCGGCATCCGCCAGTTCAACCTGGAAAGCGAACCCGAGATGCGGGCGCTGTCCGACGTCGCCGCCTCGATGGGACTGCGGGCGCCCGTCACCGTCCGGGTAAACCCGGATGTGGATGCCCGGACCCACGAAAAGATCGCCACCGGGAAAAGCGAGAACAAGTTCGGCATCCCGATCGCGCGCGCGCGTGAAGTCTATGCCGAAATCGCACGGCTGCCGGGGCTGGAGATCGTGGGTATCGACGTGCATATCGGCAGCCAGCTGACCGATCTGGAGCCGTTCGGCCAGGCCTTTGACAAGGTGGCCGACCTGACCGCCGCGCTGCGGGCGGATGGCCACACGATCCGCCGCCTTGATCTGGGCGGGGGTCTGGGTATTCCCTATACCCGGTCGAACGAGGCGCCGCCGCTGCCACTGGATTACGGCGCACTGATCAAGCAGAAACTGGGACATCTGGATTGTGAGATCGAGATCGAGCCCGGGCGGCTGATTTCCGGAAATTCCGGCATTCTGGTGTCGAAGGTGATCTATGTGAAACATGGCGAGGGCCGTGATTTCCTGATCGTCGACGCCGCAATGAACGATCTGGTGCGCCCGGCGATGTATGGTGCGCATCACGACATCGTCGCGGTGGCAGAACCCGCCCCCGCCACGCCGACCCAGCCTTTCGACATCGTGGGCCCGATCTGCGAAACCGGCGATACGTTCGCCAAGGCACGCGATCTTCCGCTGATGGCAGAGGGAGATCTGGTGGCCTTCCGCTCGGCCGGGGCCTATGGCGCGGTCATGGCCAACGAATACAACTCGCGCCCTCTTGTGCCCGAGGTTCTGGTGCGCGACGATCACTTCGCCGTCATCCGGGAACGCCCGAGCTATGACGAGATGCTGAGCCGCGATAAGCTGCCGTCATGGCTGTGACTTCGCGGCCCCAACTGTGACGGAGGCAATGCAGGCGAAACCCGCGCCCGAGCTGTTTCACCGTATCCGTTGGCCGCTGCGGCTGACGTGGGCGGGGCTATGGGCCGAACGCCTGTCACGCGCCTTTTGGCCGCTGTGGACCGTGCTTCTGCTGGTCCTGTCCGTGCTGGCCTTCGGGCTTCAGGATATCCTGCCACTTGAAGCGGCCTGGACCGGGCTGGTCGCCGCCTGTGTCGGTGCAGGCTGGGCCCTGTGGCGCGGGTTACGCCGCTTTAACGCCCCCCGGCGGACCGAAGCTTTGGCGCGACTGGATGCTTCGCTGCCCGGCCAGCCGATTTCGGCGCTGACCGACGAACAGGCGGTGGGTGGCTCTGATCCGGCCTCGGTCGCGGTCTGGCAGACCCATCGCGCCCGCATGACAGCCCGCGCCGCCACCGCCCGCCCGGTGCGGCCCGACCTGCGTCTGGCGGAGCGCGACCCGTTCGGGCTCCGCTACATGGCGCTGACCGCCATGGTGATGGCGCTGCTGTTCGGCTCCATCTGGCGGGTCGCCAGCGTGTCCGGCCTCGCCCCCGGCGCCGCCGAGGCCATGATGGCCGGCCCCTCGTGGGAAGGCTGGGCCCAGCCGCCGCTTTATACTGGCAAGCCGGCGCTTTACCTCAATGACGTACCCGCCGGCCCGCTGGAGCTACCGCAGGGCAGCAAGGTCCAGATCCGGCTTTACGGCGATGTCGGCGCGCTGACGCTGAACGAAACCATCTCGGGCAGCACCCGGCCCGGTGCCGCCTCGGACCCGGCGCAGAGCTTTGAGGTGATGCAAAGCGGCGCTCTTTCGATCAGCGGACGCGGCGGACGCGAATGGCAGGTGGCCGTCAGCCCGGACAAGGCACCGGGCGTTTCAGTGACGGGGCCGGTAACCCGCGAACGCGATGGCAAGATGAAGCTGCCCTTCTCCGCGGAGGACGATTATGGCATTACCTCGGGCAGCGTCAGCATCACGCTGGACTTGCCGCAGGTTGACCGGCGGTATGGCCTTGCGACCGAGCCGGAACCGCGCCCTGCCCTTACGCTTGACTTGCCGCTGCCGATCAGCGGCAACCGCGCCAGCTTCGAGGATGCGCTGGTCGAGGATATCTCGGAACATCCCTTCGCCAACCTGCCCGTGCAGGTGCAGCTTGAAGTGACGGACGGACGCGGACAGACCGGCCAGACTGAGCCCCTGAGTCTCGTGCTGCCCGGCAAGCGCTTTTTCGATCCGCTGGCCGCCGCAATCGTCGAGATGCGGCGTGATCTGCTTTGGAACCGCAGCAATGCCCCGCGCGCCGCGCAGATTTTCCGAGCGATCACCTATCATCCCGACGGGTTGATCCGCGACGAAAAAACTTTCGACCGGCTGAAAACGGCGATGGCAAAGCTGGATACCAATGCCGCAACGCTGACCCCGGAACTGCGCGATGAACTGGCGAAAGAGTTCTGGGAGATTGCGCTGCTGGTCGAGGAAGGCGATCTGGCCTCAGCCCGCGCCCGGCTGGAACGCGCACAGGACCGGCTGAACGAGGCGATCCGCAACGGCGCCGATCCGGCCGAAATTCAGGAACTGATGGAAGAGCTGCGCGCCGCAACGCAGGATTATGTGCGCATGCTCGCCGAACGCGCCCAGCGCAACCCGGATGGGCAGCAGGCCGAAAATCAGGAACGCATGCAGATCACCGGCAACCAGATTCAGGAAATGATGGATGAAATCCAGCGCCTGATCGAGGAAGGAAAGATGGCCGAAGCCGCGCAGGCCATGGCCATGTTGCAGCAATTGCTGGAGAATTTGCAGATCACCGAAGGTGGCGCGGGCGATGATGGCTTTTCGGTACCCGGCATGGGGGCGCTTCAGGAAACGCTGCGCGACCAACAGGATCTGTCAGACGAATCCTTCCGCCAGTTGCAGCAGGGCGATCAGGGTCAGGGCGAAAAGGAAGAGGGCGAAGGCGGCAGTCTGGCCGAGCGTCAGCGCGCTTTGCGCGAACGGCTGGAAGGGCTGGGCAATCGCCAGCTTCCCGGCGAGGGCAGCGAGAAGGGTCAACAGGGACGGCAGGCGCTGGATGGGGCCGAGCAATCCATGGACGAGGCGGAACGCGCGCTGCGCGACGGCGATCTGTCCGGCGCACTGGACCGGCAGGCCGAAGCGATGGACCGGCTGCGTCAGGGGATGCGGGCGCTTGACGAAGCCGCGCGCGAAGCCCGGCGTGCCGATCAGGCCGAGCAGCAGCCTGGCGGCAACGATGAGCCCGGCCGCTCCCGCGATCCGCTGGGCCGTGAGCAGGGCGACAGTCGCGCCATCGGTTCGGACAGCAACATGGCGCAGGGGCAGGATGTTTACCGCCGCGCGCAGGATCTGCTGGACGAGATCCGGCGCCGCGCGGGCGAGCAACAGCGCGCCGACAACGAACTTGGTTATCTGAAGCGGCTGCTGGATCTGTTCTGAAGCCGGGCGTCAGCCCTGCAAGGCGGCAATTGCTCGCTGCATCAGCCCGTCAAGCCAAAGTCGTGCCGCATCGACGCCTTCGACATAGCCCGCCAGAGGTTTCGCAAGCGCCGGGATTTGCTGGGCAATCCGGGGCGCCATCACATAGGCCAGCGCAAGGGCGACCGCGACCAGCAGCATCAGCGCAAAGCCGCTGCGGAACGAACTGCCCTGCGGCTGCGCCGCCGACGAGACCTCTGCCTCGTTGACACCGCGCTCGCTTGAGGGGCGGAGCGTGGAATTGATTTCCTCGATATCGGGCAGCAAATCCCGGCCCTTGGCGATACGCGCCGCGGCGGCTTCGCCCTCGGCATCCTCCTGCGAGTCGGTCTCGATTCCTTTCAGCCGGGCCACGCGCTGCGCAGACGCAGGCACAACAGCCCCCACGGAATCCAGCCCGAGATCACCCTGCACTTCCAGCCCGCGCGGCTCTTCCCTCGCCCGAGCCTGCGCCTCACGTTCCGCCTCTTCGCGCAGGACGGCCATCAGGCTGTCGTCCAGACTGCTGCGGCGGGGTGGTGCTGCGACGGGCGGGACCGGGGGTTCCGGAACGGGCTCGACAATCGGCGGCGGTGGCACAGGCGCCGGTTCCGGCTCCGCCAGCGGCGGCGTCCCGGTTTCCAGCACGGGATCGGGCAGCGTCAGCGCGGCTTCCAGCGCATCGGCCTCTTCGCGGGCTTCAAGAACCGACGGGTGCTCCTGATACCAGGCGTGGCCACAATTCGAACATTGCACATCGCGGCCCTCGGTCGGAATGGCATCATCCGCGACCTCGTACTGCGCATCGCAATTGGGGCAAATCAGCCGCATCCTGTCCCGCTCCCGCCCGCCGTTTCCGGCTTGTTACTGGCCCAGTTGTAGCAACGATATGTTGCTTGTCCAACCCCAAGTCGGACAGGATTCTCCGCAAGTCGTCGCGCATGTGGTTGAATCCGCCGCGCCACTGGGCGAATGTGCGCGCCATGCGACAATGGGGCATCCGGTGATTTCCTTCGAGAACGTGGCCTACAGTTACGGCGGGGGCGAACTGCTCTCGGACATGACGCTCCGGCTGGCACCGGGGTCTTTTCATTTTCTGACAGGCCCTTCGGGCGCTGGCAAATCGACCTTCCTGAAGCTTTGCTATGCCGAGCTTTCGCCCACGGCAGGCCATGTCACGCTGTTTGACCGCGAAGTCCGCAGCCTTGGCCGCGATGACGTGGCGCAGATGCGGCGACGCATCGGGGTGGTGCACCAGGATTGCCAGTTTCTTGACCATCTGCCGCTGGCCGCCAATGTGACGCTGCCGCTGACCGTTTCGCAACGCGAGATCGACAACCGCGATCTGGGCGATCTTCTGGCCTGGGTCGGGCTGAAACATCTGGCCGATGCCTTGCCCCCCTCGCTGTCCGGAGGCGAGCGACAGCGGGCGGTTCTGGCCCGCGCCATCATCATGGACCCGGAAGTCATCCTCGCGGACGAGCCGACCGGCAACCTCGACTGGGAAATGTCGCTGCGGCTTCTGACCCTGCTGGTCGAACTGAACCGGATGGGCAAGACCATCGTTGTCGCCACCCATGACATGAACCTGATCCGGCAGGCCAAGGCCCAGATCGCGGCACGCGTGCTGCGGATCAGCAATCGTCGGCTGCAACTGGCCGGGGCGGATCTGTGATGCGCGCCCTTCTGCCCCAGCTTCTGCGTCGTGACCGGCAATCCGACCGGGTTGTGCCACGGTCAGGCCATACCGCATGGCTGACCTCGTTCACCGCAGGCGCCATGACGTTCCTCGCGGTCTTCGCACTGGCCCTGTCGATGGCCGCCGGCCGGATGGCAGACCGCTGGTCCGATGCGCTGGCCCGAACTGCGACGGTGCGGATCTCTGCCCCGGCCGATCAGATCGAGATGCAAACCCGCGCCGTTCTTGACGTGCTGGCCACCACACCCGGCGTCGAAAGCGCCCGCGCGCTGAGCGACGAGGAACAGCGCAAGCTGCTGGAGCCGTGGTTCGGGCCCGACCTGCCGGTCGACAGCCTGCCCCTGCCCCGTCTGGTCGAACTCACCGAGGATTCCACGGGTTACGATGCCGACGGGCTGCGACAGCGGCTGCTGGCAGAGGCACCGGGTGCCGTACTGGATGACCACACGCGCTGGCGCCGCCCGCTGGCGGTAGCGGCGGGGCGGTTGCGGCTGCTGGGTCTGGTGTCGATCCTGCTGATCGGCGGCACCATGGCCGGGATGATCACGCTGGCCGCCCATGCGGCACTGGCCGCCAATGCACAGGTGATCCGCGTGCTGCGGCTGGTCGGTGCGCGTGACAGCTATATCGCGCGGGCTTTCGTGCGGCGGTTCACCCTGCGGGCACTGGCCGGTTCCGCCGTCGGCGCCCTGCTGGGCATGATCGGTGTGGCGATCCTGCCCTCTGCCGACACGGCGGGCGGCTTTCTGACCGGCCTCGGCTTTACCGGCTGGGGCTGGCTTCTGCCTGCTGTCCTGCCCCTGCTCGCCGCTGCAGTGGCCTTTGCCGCCACAAGGTTTGCCGCCTTCTCGCGCCTCAAGGAGCTGACCTGAATGCGCCGCATCCTGCCCCTGCAATGGCTGTTGTCGCTGATCTTCAGCATCCAGATGTATCTGGCGATGTTTGTCATCGGCGTCGTGCTGCTGATCCCCGCCCTGATAGATCGCCGCTATGCCCATACCGCCTGCCGCAGCTTCTGCGCATGGGTGCGGTTCAGCCTGCGGCTGCTGACGGGGCTGAATACCGAAGTGCGTGGCACCCCGCCGCAGGGCGAGGTGCTGATTGCCGCGAAACACCAGAGCTTTCTGGATATCATTCTGATCTTCGGCGCGGTGCCGCGTGGCAAGTTCATCATGAAGCGCGAACTGGTCTGGGCGCCCGTGCTGGGCTGGTATGCGCTGCGCATCGGTTGCGTGCCGGTCAACCGTGGCAAGCGGGGCGCGGCGATCATGAAGATGATGGCCGATGTGAAATCGGGCGCCAGCCTGCCGGGGCAGCTGATCATCTATCCCCAGGGCACGCGTGTCGCACCCGGGGTGAAAGCCCCTTACAAGGTCGGGTCTGCCCTGCTTTATAGTCAGCTTGGTCAGGATTGCGTGCCGGTCGGCACCAATGTCGGCCTGTTCTGGCCAAGGCGCGGCGTGCTGCGCAAGCCCGGCACCGCCGTGGTGGAGTTTCTTCCCGCCATCGGCCCTGGTCTTGGAAATGGCGAGTTCATGGCCCGGCTGGAACGCGAGATCGAGGCCTCCTCTGACGCGCTGATGATCGAAGCCGGGTTTTCCGCATGAGCTGGGTTGAGGATCTGGACGCGCTGCATGCGCTCTACGGCACTCCGGGCGAAGCTGCGCGGATCAAGGTCACCCCCATACTGACCCCGGCCTATCGCGCTCATATCGAGCGGTCCCGGTTCTGCGTGCTGACCACCGTAGGGCCGGAAGGCACCGATGGCAGTCCGCGCGGAGACTGCGGGCCGGTGGTGCGCATCGCGGATGCACGCACCCTGCTGATGCCTGACTGGAAGGGCAACGAACGCATCGATTCCCTGCGCAACATCGTGCGTGATGGCCGGGTAAGCCTGATGTTCCTCGTCGCCGGCAGCTCCACGGCGATGCGGGTGAACGGCTCCGCCCGTCTCAGTGCGGCGCCCGAGCTGTGTCAAAGCTTCGCCCGCGATGGCAAGGCCCCGCGCACGGTCATCGTGATCGAGATTGCGGAGGTCTATTCCCAATGTGCGCGTGCATTGATCCGTGCCGAACTCTGGACCTCCGGCGACCAGTCGGCGGGCCTGCCCACTATCGGAGATATGCTGCGTGAAATTACCGAAGGCCGGTTTGACGGGGCCAGCTATGATGCCGAATGGCCGGGCCGGGCGGCGAAAACCATGTGGTAACTCAGGCAGCCAGCACGGCTGCCTCGCGCGCCGACAACACGGGCCGCGCACTGTCAATGATGTTCCGCTGCTGCCGAAGCTGCGGGAACAGCCGCAGAATTTCTTCCCGCGCCGCCTCTTCCACTCCGCCCAGTGACAGGCCGGTGGGCAGAAAGCTTTCGGCCAGACATCCTTCAACCTCGACGATTTCGTGCCTGTCAAACAGGAAGTGCACATAGGTCACCGCCTGCTCGGGTTTTGCAAGCCGGATACCCTTACCGTCGATCAGAGCTTTCGCAGGCACCAGCACCTCGCTTTCTCCGAAATAAAGCTGGCTGCGCCAGTCGCGCAGGCACATGCGATGCTGCTGCGAAACGCGAAGCCGGTGCGCGGGCTGACCCTCGCCCAGCGTACCCGGCTCGAATATCACCGGGCGCAGAGCGGGGGTGGCGCGTTGCTGTGCCTGGCTGATCCGGCGCTGCCCCGACCAGCGGACGGTCTGCAAGCCATGATCCGCGGTCCAGATCCGCATGCCGGGTTCGACCGCCTCGACCGGAACCATACCGGTTTCGGCACGGATACGCGCGCCAGCGACGAAGCACACCAGCAGCGACACGTTGTCCAGAACCGAGCCGAGGCTGTCATCCGCCCCCGAAGCGGCTTCGTTGAAGCGCACGATGTAATTTCCGGCGCTCGGGAAGGTGACGGTGTAACTCTGGTTGACCCAGGTGGTCGAGGTCGGCGAGATCGTGTGCGACAGGATCACGCTGCCCGTGGTCGCATTGATGATCTGCACATTATAGGCACCGGAGGACGGATTGCCGGTCAGCGCCGAACGCAGGGCGGTATCAAAGCTGAAGGTGCCGGTCTGGCCATCACGCGCAACAGTGACGGTCTGTTGCAGGACGGTGCGATAGCCGCTGCGGCCATCCATTTCGGTAACCGTTCCGGCAGACGGGTTGGAGCCGCCCGATACACCATAGGAGGTATATGGGTTCAGCTCGATATCGGTGCCGGTCCAACTGGTGCTGCCAGCCGAAAAGCTCCCGTTCTGGATAAGCTGGTTGGGCGCCATGAACCATTACCTTCCGTCCGATACACATGGACGGAAAGGCTGGATCATGGCCATGGCCGCAGTCGGTCGCAAATGCGGCCATCCTGCGGCAGCCACGCGGATGTGATCAGGCCGCGAGGCCCTTCGAACCCATTTTGAGGAACTTTTGCCGCCGGTCGCGTACCAGAACCTCGCGCGACTTGCCCGAAAGCTCTTTCAGCATCATCTCGACCGCCTTGCCAACGGCATCAATCGCCTCTTTCTTGCCGCGCTGCGCGCCGCCCAGAGGTTCCTTGATGATGCGGTCGATAACGCCCAGCTTTTGCAGATCCTGCGCGGTCAGGCGCAGCGCCTCGGCCGCCTCGCGCATCTTCTCGGCATCCTTCCAGAGGATCGAGGCACAGCCTTCGGGCGAGATCACCGAATAGACAGCATGTTCCAGCATGGCGATCCGGTCGGCCGTAGCAAAGGCCACCGCCCCGCCGGAGCCGCCTTCGCCAATGATGACCGACACCAGCGGCACACCGATTTGCAGGCATTTCTCGGTCGAGCGCGCGATGGCCTCTGACTGGCCACGCTCTTCCGCGCCCTTGCCCGGATAGGCACCGGGCGTGTCGACCAGCGTGATGACGGGCAGGTTGAAACGGTCGGCCATATCCATCAGCCGCACCGCCTTGCGATAGCCCTCGGGACGGGCCATGCCGAAATTGTGCTCGATCCGCGATTTGGTGTCGTTGCCCTTTTCGTGGCCGATCACCACCACCGGCATGTCATTGAACCGCGCGAGGCCGCCCATGATGGCGTGATCGTCGGCAAAGTTCCGGTCCCCGGCCAGCGGTGTGTATTCGGTAAACAGCGCGTCGATGTAATCGCTGCAATGCGGGCGGTCCGGGTGGCGGGCAACAAGGCATTTCCGCCAGGGCGTCAGATCCTTGTAGAGGTCTTTCAGAAGCTGCTCGGCCTTGCGATCCAGCGCGGCGGCCTCTTTCTCGACATCCATCTTCTCGTTCTGCCGGGCGAGGGCGCGCAGCTCTTCGGCTTTGCCTTCGATCTCCGCAAGGGGCTTCTCGAATTCGAGATAGGTCATTGCTCTCTCCGCATTGCGATTGCGGCTTATATGCAGGCGGTTGCGAGGAATTGCAACGTGACTGAGCTGCGACAGGCCGAAACTCCGCTTGCTGAAGCATTGAAAGCAGGGGCCGGGCGGGGCAACGCGCCACCAGGCCAGAGGCTGAAAACAGCAAGACCCCGCGATCAGATCGCGGGGTCTGCTCCTCCCGTGATGCCGCCGGAGGCCTCCTCTCCCCGCTGGCGGCGCGGGTATCGCTACGGCGAGCGATGAATTGTTAAGCTTTCGTGAAATCAGACTGCGACCAAAGGCAGCAGTTTGTCAACGATTCATCACGATGCCGCGATGATATCGGCCTGGCGCACGATCACTTCGGCCTGGCGCATTGATGCGATGTCGACCAGACGCCCCTTGTAGACGGCGGCGCCCTGCCCTGCCGCCTTGGCCTCTTCCATCGCGGCAAGGATTTCCCGCGCCTCCGTCACAGCCTGTTCCGATGGGGTAAACACCTCGTTGGCCAGCGCGACCTGCTTGGGATGGATCGCCCATTTGCCGACCATGCCCAGCGTGGCGGACCGGCGGGCCTGCGCACGAAAGCCCTCGTCATCGCTGAAATCGCCGAAGGGGCCGTCGACCGGAAGGATACCATGGGTGCGGCAGGCGGCGACGATGGCCGTCTGTGCCCAGTGCCACGGGTCCGACCAGTATTTCGCGCCGTCGCGATACATATAATAGTTTTCCTGCGTACCGCCGATGCCGGTGGTCTGCATCCCCATCGAGGCCGCGAAATCGGCGGCACCGAGGCTCATGGCCTGCAGGCGCGGCGAAGAGGCGGCGATTTCCTCGACATGGGCTATGCCGGCGGCGGTTTCGATGATGACCTCAAGGCTGATCGGCTTGGTGCGGCCCATGTTCCGTTCAATGGCCGTCACCAGAGCATCCACCGCATAGACATCGGCGGCGCAGCCCACCTTGGGGATCATGATCTGGTCGATCCGCTCGCCCGCGCCTTCCAGCACCTCGACGACGTCGCGATACCAGAACGGTGTATCCAGCCCGTTGATGCGCACCGACAGGTATTTCTTGCCCCAGTCGATCGTGTTGATCGCCTCGATGATGTTCTTGCGGGCCTGCGGCTTGTCCGCGGGTGCGACCGAGTCCTCCAGATCAAGGTTGATCACATCCGCCGCCGATGCCGCCATCTTCTCGAACAGCGCGGGACGCGAGCCGGGGCCGAACAGCTGGCAGCGGTTCGGGCGGGCGGGGGCAGCGGGCTGGATACGGAAGCTCATCGACGTCTCTCTGCAAGTAAATTTCAGGGAAGATTGCGGAATAGTTAGATTGTTGCGCAGGCGTTGGCAAGCAGGATTTGCGAATGCAGCATTGCGTATGCGGCATAGCGGCGAGGATGAATGCTTGACCTGCCCTGCCATCTGCCGCACACCGCTGGGGGTTCCGGGCAAGATTCAAAGGAAATTCAAGATGAGCCGCACCGTCTATGTGAACGGGGACTACCTGCCGGAAGAAGAGGCGAAGGTCTCGGTCTTCGACCGTGGCTTCCTGATGGCCGATGGCGTCTATGAGGTGACCAGCGTGCTGGGTGGCAAGCTGATCGACTTCGACGGTCATTGCAAACGCCTGGCCCGCAGCCTGACCGAGCTGGAGATGACCAACCCGCATTCCGATGCCGAATGGCTGGCCATCCACCGCGAACTGGTGGCGCGGAACGGCATCGACGAGGGGATGGTTTATCTGCAGGTGACCCGCGGCAATCCGGGCGACCGTGATTTCGCCTATCCCTCGGCCGATACCGCCCCGACCGTCGTTCTGTTCACGCAGGCCAAGCCCGGTCTGGCCGACAGCCCGGCGGCAAAGACCGGCTGGCGCGTGATCTCGGTGCCCGACATCCGCTGGCACCGCCGCGATATCAAAACGGTTCAGCTCCTCTATCCCTCGATGGCCAAGATGGCCGCCAAGAAAGCGGGCGTGGATGACGCCTGGCTGGTCGAGGACGGGTTCGTGACCGAAGGCACCTCGAACAACGCCTATATCGTGAAGGGCAACAAGATCATCACCCGCGCCCTGTCTTCCGACATCCTGCACGGCATCACCCGTGCTGCCGTGCTGCGTTTCGCCAAGGAAGCGCAGATGGAAGTCGAGGAGCGCAACTTCACCATCGACGAAGCACAGAAAGCGGATGAGGCCTTCATCACCTCGGCCTCGGCCTTCGTGATGCCTGTCGTGGAAATTGACGGCGCGGCGGTAGGCACCGGCGCGGTTGGCCGCGTGGCCACCCGGATGCGCGAAATCTATCTGGACGAGATGCGCAAGGCCGCCGTCTGACCCCCGCGCGGCGCGGCCTCAGCCCCGCGCCGCATCCAGCAGGTCGCCGTTGGCGGCCTGCTCTTCTTCCTCGGTCCCGGCGTGATCATCGTCTGAACCGGAGTGATGGCCCGCAAAGCTCATCCCCACGAGGGCGAGCGGCAGTGTCAGCAACATTCCAAGCAGTTCCATGGCAAGTCTCCGGTTCAGAACGCCACTGTGCCGCCCTGCCCCGGTTTCGTCAAATTTTTGACGTATTTAGCTGTCGGACGGGAAACACCGCCGGATCAGGCGCCGGATTGTCGCCGCCTAAAGCCCCGACAGGACCGCAGACAGAATCGGCGCCAGACGCGCGGCCCAGTATTCCTGTGCCTCCGCCGTCCCGATCAGATCATTGCGCAGTTCGATCAGCGTGTTGTGCCGCCCCGGCTGCAAGGCATGACGATCAACCGAGTCACCGGGCAGATGGCCGGAATAAGGTTCATTGTCGCCGATGCACAGATCCGGTTCCGCCTTCAGACGGTCGATCAGCGGGCGTGACAGCCGGTCATCCAGGTGGCTGTAAAGCACACCCACCTGCCAGGGCCGGGGCGCCCTGCCCCGCAGACAAGGCGTGAAACTGTGAATCGCCAGCAACACCGTATCGTCGCGCCGCGCAGCCAAAGCCTCCAGCGCGTCGTGATAGGGGCGGTACAGCGTGTCGAGCCGCCGCTCCACCTCTGCCGCACCGACCGGGCGATTGGCGGGAATGATGGTGCCGTCATACAGCTTCATCACCAGCGTCGGGTCATCTTCGCCCCGGTTCGGGTCGATCACCAGGCGCGAGAAATCGGAACAGATCACGGGGCTGTCCAGCGCCAGGCCCAAAGCCCGTGCCAGACCGGCGGCGCCCACGTCATAGGCGATATGGCGGGCCATATCCTCGGGCGCGATCCCCAGATCGCCGCCGCAGATATCCTGTGGCACTCGATTGGTCGCATGGTCGCAGGTAATCAGCCAGCGGCCGGGCCGCGTGGCGCCTTCAATCGAATAGGGCTGCACTGTCATTCTCGCGTCATCCTGTAGCGTCATTTGCATTAGGGGATTGGCCCGCGAAAGGGAATGGCGAAGCGGATTTGCCGCCTTTTCCCTTGCTGCACGCCAATGTTAACGCTAACATGTGCAGCATTGCCCGAAGACCGGAATTCGGCCATAAGGGACGCGGCCCGACGCAAACGACCGCCGCCGAGACGCGCGCGAAGAACCAAGGACTTGCTGGAATGAGACGCATGCGCAATGTCAAGATCGTGGCCACCCTGGGCCCGGCCTCGTCGGATTATGAAATGATCCGCAAGCTGTTCGAGGCGGGTGCCGATGTCTTCCGCCTGAATATGAGCCATGGCGCGCATGAAGATATCCGTGCCCGGCATCAGATCATCCGCCAGATCGAGGCCGATACCGGCCGCCCCATCGCCATTCTCGCCGACCTTCAGGGGCCTAAACTGCGGGTGGGCACCTTTGCCAATGATTCCGAGGAACTGGAGGAAGGCGCAAGCTTCCGTCTGGACCTGAGCGATGCGCCGGGCGATGCGACGCGCGTGCAGCTCCCCCACCCCGAGATTTTCGCGGCGCTGGAAGCCGGAGCCTCGCTTCTGATCAACGACGGCAAGATCCGCCTCAAGGTCGAGGCCTGCGGCAAGGATTTCGCCGATTGCACCGTGACCGTGGGCGGCACGATTTCCAACCGCAAGGGCGTGAACGTGCCCGACGTGGTGCTGCCGCTGGCCGCGCTGTCGCAGAAAGACCGCAAGGATCTGGAATTCGTCTGCGAACTGGGCGTGGACTGGCTTGCGCTCAGCTTCGTGCAGCGCCCCGAGGATGTGATCGAGGCGCGTGCATTGGCCAATGGCCGAGCCGCCATTCTGGCCAAGATCGAAAAACCCGCCGCTGTGCAGGTCTATGACAGCATTCTGGCGGTGGCCGATGGCATCATGGTCGCGCGTGGCGATCTGGGCGTGGAACTGCCGGTCCATGCCGTGCCGCCGATCCAGAAACGCCTGATCCGCAAGGCCCGCGCCGCCGCCAAGCCCGTGATCGTGGCGACGCAGATGCTCGAATCCATGATCGAAAGCCCGGTGCCGACGCGGGCCGAGGTCTCGGACGTGGCAACCGCGATCTATGAAGGCGCCGACGCCATCATGCTGTCCGCCGAAAGCGCCGCCGGAAGCTATCCGATCGAGGCGGTGACCACGATGAACAACGTGGCCATCAGCGTGGAAAGCGACAGCACCTACCGCGACGTGATCGAGGCCAGCCGCAAGGTGGTGCGCACATCGGTTGCCGACGGGATCGTTGCCGCCGCGCGCGAGATTGCCGAATCCGCCGACATCAAGGCGATCTGCTGCTTCAGCCAGTCGGGCACGACGGTCAGCCTCGTGGCGCGGGAACGCCCGCGCGTGCCGATCATCGGTCTGACCCCGCTGGTGGGCACCGCACGCAGGCTGTGCCTGACCTGGGGCACGCATTGCGTGATCACCGAGGAACAGGACCGTTTCAAGGGCGCCGTCATCTCGGCGGTTCGCGCAGCGCGCGAGCAGGGCTTCGCGACCGAGAAGGAACATATCGTCGTCACGGCAGGTGTGCCCTTCAACGTGCCGGGCACGACCAACATCCTGCGCGTCGCCCCCTGTGATGAACGGTTGATTCACCGCGCCGAGGCCGAGTAATCTGCCCCAGTAACCCGGAGGTGGCCGCGTGAATCCCGATCTGTTGCTTGTCATTGGCATCGTGCTTGCGGTTCTGGCCGTTCCGGCGATGGTTTCCGCCTTCAGCGATGGCCGCGCCCCGCGCGCGGCCTCCATCACCGTGCTGATCGCAGGTGTTCTGATTGTCTTTGCCTTCACCAAGAAGCCCGGCGGCTACGAGGTGCGCGACATTCCGAACGCCTTCTACCGTGTCATCGGCCAGTTCCGGCACTGACCCACTTGCACTTTTCCCGACAGGGCCCTATACGGCCCGCTCTATCCCCGCGCGGCCGGCCGGTGTGGCATTGCCGAGTCGCGCGTTCACCCTCAACGAGGAGATGGAAATGCCCAAGATGAAGACCAAATCGGCGGCCAAGAAGCGCTTCAGCTTCACCGCCTCGGGCCGTGTCAAGGCTGGTGTGGCAGGCAAGCGCCACGGCATGATCAAGCGCTCGACGAAGTTCATCCGCGATGCATCCGGGACCATGATCCTGTGCGACGCCGATGAGAAGATCGTCAAAAAATACATGCCGTATAACCGCTAAGGAGCGCCAGATATGTCCCGCGTCAAATCCGGCAAGGTCACCCACGCCCGCCACCGCAAGGTCATCAAGGCCGCGAAGGGCTACTACGCCGCCCGCTCGACCAACTTCCGCACCGCGACCCAGGCCGTCGACAAGGCCAACCAGTATGCGACCCGCGACCGCAAGGCCCGCAAGCGCAACTTCCGCGCCCTGTGGATTCAGCGCATCAACGCCGCCGTGCGTCTGTATGACATCGAGATGACCTATTCGCGCTTCATCAACGGTCTGGCGAAAGCCGGGATCGAGGTGGACCGCAAGGTTCTGGCCGATCTGGCCGTGCACGAGCCGGAGGCATTCAACGCCATCGCCGCGCAAGCCAAGGCCGCGCTGGCCTGATCGGTTCAGCCCTGCTGAATGCAAGCCCCCGCCGGGTCCCGGCGGGGGCTTTTTCATGTCCGAAGGCCAAAAACACTCCATCACCTCTCGGCCAGATGGCGAAAACCCTTTGCCAGCCTCTGCCAAAGGGTGCATCCCGGTAACAGGGAGCATGGTTCCGCCGCGCTGGCCCCGTGGCGACAAAAGCGAAAGGACAGTTCGCATGACAGCAATCATCGGGTTTCTGAACACAATATTCTGGGGCTATGTCCTGATTTATGGCCTTCTGGCTGTTGGTGCCTTCTTCACTGTGCGACTCGGCTTTCTTCAGTTTCGCCATTTCGCCGAGATGTTCCGCTGCGTGATGGGCTCGGGCGCGACCGACAGAGACGGGATTTCGCCCTTTCAGGCGCTGACCGTGAGCCTCGCCTCGCGCGTGGGCACCGGCAATATCGCGGGTGTGGCGGTTGCACTGTATCTGGGCGGCCCCGGCGCGATCTTCTGGATGTGGATGGTGGCGCTGGTCGGTATGGCGACCGCTTACGCCGAAAGCACGCTGGCCCAGCTTTACAAGACCCATGGCGCCGAGGGCGGCATTTATCGCGGCGGCCCTGCCTTCTACATTTCGCGCGGGCTTGGGCTGCCGTGGCTGGGTGCCATCTTCTCGGTCTGTCTGATCATCTCGTTCGGGCTGGTGTTCAATGCCGTTCAGGCCAATTCCATCGCCGACGCCTTCGCAGGCGCATTTGGCCTGCCGAAGCTTGCCACCGGCCTGCTTGTCGCGGTGCTGACCGGCGTCGTGATCTTTGGTGGTGTGCGCCAGATCGCCCGTGTGGCCGAGATTGTGGTGCCGTTCATGGCCGGGGTCTATCTGCTGCTGGCCATCGTGGTTCTGGTCATGAACATCGGCGCTGTTCCCGGCGTGCTGGGCCAGATCTTCGCCAGTGCCTTCGGATTTGGCGCGGCGGCGGGTGGCTTCGCAGGCGGAATTGCGGCTGCGGCGCTGAACGGTATCAAGCGCGGCCTGTTCTCGAACGAAGCTGGCATGGGGTCTGCCCCGAACATCGCGGCCACCGCCAGCCCGGCGCCGCACCACCCCTCCAGCCAAGGCTTCGTGCAGTCGCTGGGCGTGTTCATCGACACGCTGCTGGTGTGCACCGCAACCGCCGTGATGATCCTGCTGTCGGGCGTGCTGGATCCGACGAACGGTGTAACAGGCACAGCGCTGACCCAGGCCGCGCTGACCCATCACTTCGGCAGTTTCGGCGCGATCTTCGTGGCAGTGGCGATCTTTTTCTTCGCCTTCACCTCGATCATCGGCAATTACGCCTATTGCGAAAGTGCGATGGAGTTTCTGGGCCTGGGCCACAAGGGGGCCCTGACCGGCCTGCGCGGTCTGGTGCTGATCATGGTGATCTGGGGGGCGCTTCAGGCGGTTGCCACGGTGTTCGACTTCGCCGATGCCTCAATGGGGCTGATGGCGACGATCAACCTGATCGCCATTGTCGCCCTGTCGGGCGTGGTCGCCGCGCTGACCCGCGACTACCTTGCGCAGCGCAAGGCGGGGCAGGAGCCGCGTTTCCATATTGCCGAACATCCGGGCCTCGCACGCGGGGTCGAGCCGGAAATCTGGAAGTGACACCACATTGCAGGGGCGGGGCACGGCGCCTCGCCCTTGCAAATCCGCCCCTGCCCCGCTAGCACGATGCCGCAAGAAGCGGAGGCGGACATGGACCTGAGCGAACTTCGTGGCAAGTATATCGAGGCTGTCGCCGGTGCCGCCGACGAGACCGCGCTGGAAGAGGTGCGACTGGCTGCCCTTGGCAAGAAGGGCGAGATTTCGGCGCTGATGGCGACGCTGGGCAAAATGGACCCGGAAGAGCGCAAAAGCTCCGGCGCCGCACTGAACGTGCTGAAGACCGAAATCGACGCCGCGCTGCGCGCCCGCAAGTCGGCGCTGTCCGATGCGGCGCTGGATGAACGGCTGAAAGCCGAGTGGCTGGACGTCACCCTGCCCGGCCGGCCGCGCCGTACCGGCACCATCCACCCGGTCAGCCAGGTGATGGACGAACTGACTGCAATCTTCGCCGACATGGGATTCTCGGTCGCCGAAGGCCCGCAGGTCGAAAGCGACTGGTACAACTTCGACGCGCTGAACATTCCGCCGGAGCACCCTGCCCGGCAGGAGCATGATACCTTCTTCATGCACCGCGCCGAGGGCGACAACCGCCCGCCGCATGTGCTGCGCACCCATACTTCGCCGGTACAGATCCGCGCCATGATGGATCAGGGCGCCCCGATCCGCGTCATCGCGCCGGGCCGCGTCTACCGCATGGACATGGACCAGACCCACACCCCGATGTTCCATCAGGTCGAGGGGCTGGCGATCGACCGCGACATTTCGATGGCGAACCTCAAATGGGTGCTGGAGGAATTCTGCCGCGCCTTCTTCGAGGTCGACAAGGTCGAGCTGCGCTTCCGCGCCAGCCACTTCCCCTTCACCGAACCTTCCGCCGAGGTGGACATCCGCTATTCCAATGTCGGCGGTCAGCTGAAGATCGGCGAAGGCGACAAGTGGATGGAGATTCTGGGCTCTGGCATGGTGCATCCCAAGGTGCTGGCCGCCGCCGGGGTGAACCCGGACGAATGGCAGGGCTTCGCCTTCGGCATGGGGATCGACCGCATCGCGATGCTGAAATACGGCATCCCCGACCTGCGCGCCTTCTTCGAGGCCGATCTGCGCTGGCTGCGCCATTACGGCTTTGCCGCGCTGGATCTGCCGGACCTGCCCGGTGGCCTCAGCCGCTGAGCCAAGGGCGCCCACGGGCGCCCTTTTCATTTGCAGTCAGATGATCTGGAAGTGATCGGCATTGAGCCGGGTGCCATCCGTCACTTCGGCCACCAGCACCTTGGCCCGGCCGCCCACCCCGTCCGCATCATACCAGAGCCTGCCGCTCGCCCGGTGATAGATCAGGTGATCATCGGCATCGCGGGCGCGCAGACCGAAGGTCAGCATATCCTCCGGCAGGCTGCCGCCGATCATGCTGAATGCCCTGAAGACATCATTGTCGAGCAGGATCATGTCGCGCGAAGACTGGAAATCCTGGATCGTGTCAAAATGCGCGTCCCCCGGACGGGTATCGAAGACGAACTGATCCGATCCCGCACCGCCAATCAGCGTATCATGCCCCGCACCGCCGGACAGGGCATCATTGCCGATGCCGCCTGACAGACGATCATTCCCGGCCTCCCCGACCAGATTGTCGCTGCCCGCCTGCCCCAGCAACGTGTCGCTGCCTGCGCCGCCATAAACGCGATCATCGCCGCCCCGCGCCTCAACCCGGTCGCGCCCCCCGCCAGCAAGAAGGGCGTCACTGCCTGCCCCGGCGATGATCGTGTCATTCCCGGCAAGAAGCTTGTTCACCGCTGCTGCCGAATCGTCGCGGATCAGATGATCTGCAAACTGCGCCGCCGGGATGCTGAGGCCGCTCAGCTTCAGCACGGTATCGCCATCGACCTTCCATGTAATCCCTTGCAGCCGCCCGCCGGTAACGGCGACCAGATTGGCGCCGGAAAACTGATAAGCCAGCCCCCGCCCCGAAAAGGTCAGCGAATCCGAGCCGGAATCGTAGACGGTCAGCGCCGTGCTCTGGGCATTCACGAAATCATAGCCAAAGACCCGCTCAGAAAATGACGAGCGGATTTCGAACATATCGAAATAGGGAACCGCCCGATTCGGAGTAAAAACCAGTCGCGCCATCACGCCCTCCTGAAATATCGGTGCGAATGGTCGCGCCCCGAGGGTGATGCGTCAACTGGTTTTACCCCGATTTCCCCTGATCAGGTAAAACGGTTGTCGCGGGGGAAGCCACGGGGCGCCATGGCGCCCGCAGCGGCTCGGCCACCCTTCCACTGGGTCAGATCGGTTTCCGTCCTCGTGCGACCTGCCGGGTCTTTCCAGCTCAGGCCGTCCGCAAGCGAGAAGGTGATGGCATCGCTCAGCCCGCCATCCTTGTACTTTTGCAACCTGACGCCCTTGCCCTTCGCCATTTCCGGCAGTTCGGACAGTGGGAAAACCAGCAATTTGCGATTTTCGCCCACCACAGCGACATGATCGCCCCGGATGCGGCGGCAAAGCGCGGTGCGGATGCCATCCTTTACGGTCAGAACCTGCTTGCCCGCGCGCGTCTGGGCCACCACCTCGTCCGAAGGCACGATGAACCCGTCTCCGGCGGTCGAGGCCACCAGAAGCTTTTCTCCCCCGCGCCACACCATGAGATCGGTGATATCGGCGTCGTTCGGCAGATCGATCATCAGGCGCACGGGTTCGCCCATACCACGTCCGCCCGGCAGATTGGCCCCCAGCAGCGTGTAGAAGCGGCCATTGGCACCAACGACCAGAATCCGGTCCGTCGTCTCGGCATGGAAGATGAAGCGGCCCTCGTCGCCATCCTTGAACTTGGCGTCGATGTCGAGCGGCTGGTGGCCTTTCATGGCCCGGATCCAGCCCATCCTGGAGCAGATCACCGTGATCGGCTCGCGCTCGATCATGGCCTCCAGCGGCACTTCCTCGACCTCGGCCAGATCGGCGAAGGTGCTGCGACGGCGGCCTGCCTCGGTATTCTTGCCGAATTGCACCTGCACCCCGGCCAGATCACGGCCGATACGCTGCCATTGCAGGCCCGGATCACCCAGAAGGGCCATCAGATCCTCGCGTTCGGCGCGCAGTTCATCCCGTTCGGCAACAAGTTCCATCTCTTCCAGCCGGCGCAGACTGCGCAGCCGCATGTTGAGAATGGCTTCGGCCTGCACTTCGGTCAGTTCACCCTTGCCGGGTTTCGGCGGCACATAATCGGCCTCAGAGGTCGCCCGCCGGTGCTTCTTGCCCCAGCTTTCGGCCATCAGCGCCGCCTTCGGGTCCTCGTCATAGCGGATGATGTCAATCACCCGGTCGAGGTTCAGGAAGGTGATGATGAACCCTTCAAGGATTTCAAGCCGGTGGTCGATCTTCTCGATCCGGTGCTGGGTGCGGCGGGTCAGAACCTCGCGCCGGTGATCGAGGAAAGCGCGCAGCACATCCTTCAGGCTGCACACTTTCGGCACACGCCCGTCGATCAGCACGTTCATGTTCAGGCTGAAGCGGACCTCAAGATCGCTGTTCTTGAACAGCATCCCCATCAGCATGTCAGGATCAATGGTGCGAACGCGCGGTTCCAGCACGATGCGCACATCCTCGGCGCTTTCGTCACGCACATCGGCCAGAGCGGGCACCTTCTTTGTGGTGATGACCTCGGCCAGACGCTCGATCAGCTTGGATTTCTGCACCTGATAGGGGATCTCGGTCACGACGATCTGCCACTGGCCGCGCCCCAGATCCTCCACCGCCCAGCGGGCGCGCAGGCGGAAAGCCCCGCGCCCCGTGCGATAGGCGTCAAGGATGCTGTCGCGCGGTTCCACGATCACACCGCCGGTCGGGAAATCGGGGCCAGGCACCAGCTTCACCAGTTCCTCGTCCGACACATCGGGGTCGGCAATCATCGCCTGACAGGCATCGATCAGCTCGTGCAGGTTATGCGGAGGGATATTGGTCGCCATACCGACCGCAATGCCGCTGGCGCCGTTGGCCAGAAGATTCGGGAAGGCCGAAGGCAGCACCGCAGGCTCTTCCAGACGGCCATCATAGTTCGGGCGGAAATCAACGGCGGTTTCGTCGATCCCTTCCATCAGCGCCTCGGTCAGCGCGGTGATCCGCGCCTCCGTGTAACGGCTGGCGGCGGCATTGTCGCCGTCGATATTGCCAAAGTTGCCCTGCCCGTCGACGAGCGGATAGCGCATGTTGAAATCCTGCGCGAGCCGCACCATCGCGTCATAGATCGCCGCATCGCCATGGGGGTGAAAGTCCCCCATCGTGTCGCCCGCGATCTTGGCGGATTTCAGAAACCCGCCCGTCGGGCTGAGCCGCAGCCGCCGCATCGCCCAGAGAATCCGCCGATGCACCGGCTTCAGCCCGTCGCGCGCATCGGGCAGCGCCCGGTGCATGATGGTCGACAACGCATAGGTCAGATAGCGCTCGCCGATGGCGCGACGCAGCGGCTCCGACACGGTGACGGGCTCGATCTTGGGGGTCTCGGGTTCCTTGCTCATGGATGTGGTGTAATCGCGGCCCGCGCGCCGGTCCAGCCGGATTTGCCGTCAGGGGGAAAACCGCCGCTTTTTTCCACACGAAACCGTAAACTTCTGTGATAATGCGGGCAGGTCCGAGTGATTCAGGTTGGGATTTGTGATGCTGCGGCTGCTGGCTTTTCTTTGCGCGGGAATGTTCGCCATTCTCCTTATCGGAGGAGAGGATCACGGCCAATTGCGCCCTGGTCTTGTCGCACAGGACAGCCCTGCCAAAGCGCCCGCCGCACGGATCACAAGCCCGGCACAACCGGCTGCGGTGATTGAAGCCGCCTATACCCCCGAGGCCGCGGCACAACCCGCCGCCGCCCATCTTCCTGTCGTGCTGCCTCTGATCAAACCCGTGGCCGAACTGCCCGAACCGGAAGCGACCGAGCCCGAGGCAGAGATTCGCTATGTCAGCGCCCGCGCGGTGAATGTGCGCGAAGGGCCATCCACGGAGTTTCCCGTGGTCGAACGTCTGACCCGTGGCGAGGCGATCCGCGTCATGTGGGTCGAGGATAATGGCTGGGTTCATATCGTGATCGAGGGGGACGGGATTTCCGGCTTCGTCTCGGGCGATCTGCTGTCCGCTACCGCCCCCTGACTCCAAGCGCATTGCAATGCGCCCGGTCAGCGCCTAATCCGGGGAAAAACCCCGGAGCAGCGCATGACCACCCCCCGTACCGTCCTGATCACAGGCTGTTCGTCCGGCATCGGGCTTGATGCAGCGCGGGGCTTGAAAGCACGCGGCTGGCGCGTCTTTGCCACCTGCAGGCAGGAGGCCGATTGCGCCCGTCTGCGCGGCGAGGGACTGGAAAGCTTCGTGCTGGACTATGCTGACGAGACCAGCATCGCGGCCGCCGTGGACGAGGTAAAAAGCCGCACCGGCGGACGGCTGGACGCGCTTTACAACAACGGCGCCTTCGCCTGTCCCGGTGCGACCGAAGACCTGCCCCGCGCCGCGCTGCGCGAAATTTTCGAGGTCAATCTGTTCGGGTATCACGACCTCAACCGCCGGGTGATCCCGTTGATGCGGGCGCAGGGACATGGACGAATCGTCAACTGTTCCTCGGTCCTCGGACTGGTCGGGATGAAATGGCGCGGCGCCTATGTTGCCACGAAATTCGCGCTGGAAGGGCTGACCGATGTGCTGCGGATCGAGATGCAGGGCACCGGCATCGAGGTCATCCTGATCGAGCCGGGCCCGATTCCCACCCGCATCCGTCAGAACTCGATCCCGCATTTCGAGAAGTGGATCGATTGGGAAAATTCGGCCCGCGCCGAGGAATATCGCACGCTTCTTGGCCGCCTTTACAACGAACGCACCAGGCCCGACCTGTTTGAACTGCCCTGCTCCGCCGTCACCGCAAAACTGATTCACGCGCTGGAAAGCCCGCGCCCGCGTCCGCGCTACTATGTCACCAAAGCCACGCATCTGATGGGCACCGCGCGCCGGATCCTGCCGACGCGGGTACTGGACTGGCTGATCGCCAAGGGCTGAAATCAGGCCCCGGGACAAGAAAGCCCTCGCCTTTCGCGCCGGGGTCGCTACATCTGCGGCAAGCTCAGGAAGGAAATGCCATGCTTCTGAAAGACCCGCTTTTCCTGCTTGCCGCCGGGGCAAGCTTTGTCGTGCTGATCGTGCTGATGATCGGTATTGGCGGCTTTGCCAAGGGCGGCGATTTCAACCGCAAACATGCCAACCGCCTGATGCGCTATCGCATCATCGCGCAAGCCATCGCGGTGCTGCTGATCGTTCTTTTCGCATGGCTGCATCAACGTGGAGGCATGTGATGGTCGTTCTGTCGAAAATCTACACCCGGACCGGCGACGCGGGACAGACCGCGCTTGGAAACGGTGCGCGGGTTGCCAAGCATGATGCCCGCGTGCAGGCCTATGGCACGGTGGATGAAACCAATGCGACCATCGGACTGGCCCGGCTGCACGCGACCGGCGACATGGACGCGGCGCTGAAGCGCATTCAGAATGATCTGTTCGATCTGGGCGCCGATCTGTGCCGCCCCGATATGGCGAAGGATCACGAGGCCGGCTATGTGCCCCTGCGCATCATCGCCACCCAGGTCGCCCGGCTGGAGACCGAGATCGACGCGATGAACGCGAAGCTGGAGCCGCTGCGCAGCTTCATCCTGCCGGGGGGCAGCGCGCTTGCCGCCTGTCTGCACCTCTGCCGCACGGTATCGCGCCGGGCTGAACGGCTGGCGGTGGAACTTGCAGGGGTCGAGGATGTGAACCCGGAAGCCGTGAAATACCTCAATCGCCTCAGCGACTGGTTTTTCGTTGCGGCCCGCATCGCGAATGATGATGGCCGGGCCGACATCCTCTGGGTGCCAGGCCAGTCGCGTTAAGCGCGCGGGGGGCCTGACCTAACGTCAATGACGCGGCGTCGTGCGCCATCACCGCGTCGCTTTTGGATTGTTTTCCGGATGCGGCACGGGCTAACAACGCTGCGGAGAGCTTGGAAAGACCCCGCGGGGTCGGGAATCTGGGAGATTGCCGCTGATGAAGGTTTTGGTACCTGTCAAACGCGTGATTGACTACAACGTGAAGGTTCGCGTGAAAGCGGACGGGAGCGGGGTTGATCTGGCGAATGTGAAGATGTCGATGAACCCGTTTGACGAGATCGCGGTGGAAGAGGCGATCCGTCTGAAGGAAAAGGGGACCGCGTCGGAGATCGTCGTGGTGTCCATTGGCGTGAAGCAGGCGCAGGAAACGCTGCGGACGGCGCTGGCAATGGGCGCGGACCGCGCGATCCTGGTCGAGGCGGCTTCGGACGTGCATACCGACATCGAGCCGCTGGCGGTTGCGAAGATCCTCGCAGCCGTGGTGAAGGCCGAAGAGCCGGGTCTGGTTCTGGCCGGCAAGCAGGCGATCGACAATGACATGAACGCCACCGGCCAGATGCTGTCGGCGCTTCTGGGCTGGTCGCAGGCGACCTTCGCCAGTGAACTGGCGGTGGACGGCGACAGCGCGACGGTGACGCGCGAGGTCGACGGCGGGCTTCAGACCATCAAGGTGAAGCTGCCTGCAGTTGTGACCGTGGACCTGCGCCTGAACGAGCCGCGCTATGCCTCGCTTCCGAACATCATGAAAGCGAAGAAGAAGCCGCTGGAAGAAAAGACCGCTGCCGATTTCGGCGTCGACGTCACACCGCGCCTGACCGTGGTGAAGACCGTCGAACCCGCCGGGCGGAAGGCAGGCGTGAAGGTCGGTTCGGTCGACGAGCTGATCGCGAAACTGAAAGACGAAGCGGGGGTGATCTGATGGCTGTTCTCCTTCTGGCCGATGTGAATGGTGGCCAGCTTGCCACCGATTCGGTTGCGAAAACCTTGACGGCCGTAGCCGGTCTGGGCGAAATCCACGTTCTCGTGGCCGGTGAAGGCGGCGATGCGGCAGCGACCGAGGCTGCGGGCCTTGCCGGCGTGACCAAGGTACTCTTCGCCGACGGGCACGACTATTGCCATGGCATGGCTGAAGCGACGGCGGCTCTGGTTGTGGGTCTGGCCGGCAACTACAGCCACATCTGCGCCCCGGCGACCGCTGCGGCGAAGAACGTGCTGCCGCGCGTCGCGGCGCTGCTCGATGTAATGGTGCTGTCGGATGTGACCGCCGTGGTCGACGCCGACACGTTCGAGCGTCCGATCTATGCGGGCAACGCCATCCAGACCGTGAAATCCGGCGACAAGGTGAAGGTCTTCACCGTGCGTACGGCGGCTTTCGCGGCGGCGGGCACCGGCGGTTCGGCGTCGGTCGAGAAGGTCTCGGGTGCGACGGCCGAGGGGCTGTCGTCCTGGGTGGAAGACAAGGTGGCGGCGTCGGATCGCCCGGAACTGACCTCGGCGAAGATCGTCGTCTCGGGCGGCCGCGGTGTAGGCTCGGAAGCCGATTTCGCGCTGATCGAAAAGCTGGCCGACAAGCTCGGCGCTGCTGTGGGCGCCTCGCGCGCGGCCGTCGATTCGGGCTATGCGCCGAACGACTGGCAGGTGGGTCAGACCGGCAAGGTCGTCGCCCCCGCGCTTTATGTCGCCGTCGGCATCTCGGGCGCCATCCAGCACCTCGCCGGCATGAAGGACTCGAAGGTCATCGTCGCCATCAACAAGGATGAAGAAGCCCCGATCTTCCAGGTCGCAGACTACGGCCTCGTCGCGGACCTCTTCACCGCCGTACCGGAAATGACCGACAAACTCTGATCCCAAAAGGGATGTGAAGGAGAGGCCGCGCGATCTGCGCGGCCTTTTCATTTCTTATCGCGCCAACAAGGCCGCCAGATGCGCCGCGACCTCTGCATGCGCGGCAGGCCCCGGCAACAGCCGGGCAGCGGGCAGATCCAGCGCGGAAAACAACATTCCCTCTGTCCCCTGCGCCCGCGCCTCTGCGCTGATGATGACCTCGGCATAGGCCGCTGTCGCGGGCCGCAGCGCATCCACCATGGCCCGTGTCACCAGCAGCGGGTCGGCTGCCATGTCCAAACCGCCGTCCGGTGGCGGGTTCTCCCCCGCCCATAGCAGCGTCACCGGCACCGCCAGCACTTCGATCAGCGCGTGCATCCGCTCCAGCCAGGCAGCGCGCAACTCATCGGCAACACGCTCGAACCGAAGGGGAGAGACCCGGCGCAATTCGGTCAGCATATGCCGGGTGAAGTTGAACTCGGTAAAGTCGACCTCGCGGAACAGCATCCGCAGCAAAGGGCGCGCGGTCAGAAAGCGATCATTGCGCCGGGGATGCACCCGGTAGTAACGATTGCTCAGATTCTGCGCCCCTGGAATCTGAAGCACCACCGCCTCGGCGCCTGCCGCGATGGCAAGCACTTCCGGGTCCCCCAGATAGGCGTCGACGCCCGCGTTGGGGATCCCCAGATTCACAACAGTATGACCTGTCGCGCGGGCAACCAGCGCCGGATAGGCATGTTCGACGAATTTTCCGTAGGTCATCGTCCCGCCCAGCATCGCCCAGTAGGGTTGATCCAGCCGCGCGGCTGGCCCGCGGAAGCTCAGCTTCGACGCGCCATACCGGCATGGCGCATAATCCGGCGCACCAGCGCCCGGTCCAGTAAAACTCATTGGTCCCACCCATGTCTTTTACACCCGCGTCCAGATTGCGCCGCAGTTCTTGCCAAACCGCTAACCCCGGCATTCGCTTCAAATTTCTTGTATCCGTTCCCGGCTTGCGCCCATCCCGTTCCCGCGCATAAGGTTCCGGGGACACTGGTGGAGGCGTGAATGACAATCGAGACGGTGGGCGTGATCGGCGCCGGACAGATGGGCAACGGGATCGCGCATGTGTTTGCGCTGGCGGGCTATGAGGTGCTGCTGAACGACATCAGTGCCGAAAGCCTTGAAAAGGCTGTCACCACCATCGACAAGAACCTTGAGCGTCAGGTCGGACGGGGCAAGGTTTCGGCCGAGGACAAGGCCGCCGCCATGGCGCGCATCAAGACCACGCTGACCCTGACGGATCTGGGCCAGACCGATCTGGTGATCGAGGCGGCAACTGAGCGTGAAACGGTCAAGCAGCAGATTTTCGACGCGCTGCTGCCGCATCTGAAACCTACGACAATCCTGACCTCGAACACCTCGTCCATTTCCATCACGCGCCTCGCCAGCCGGACCGACCGCCCGGAAAAATTCATGGGGTTCCACTTCATGAACCCCGTGCCGGTGATGCAGTTGGTAGAGCTGATCCGTGGCATCGCCACCGACCAGCCGACCTATGAGGCGCTGCTGGCCGTGGTGAACAAGCTGGGCAAAACCGCCGCCTCGGCCGAGGATTTCCCGGCCTTCATCGTGAACCGCATTCTGGTGCCGATGATCAATGAGGCGGTCTATACGCTGTATGAGGGCGTGGGCAACGTCCGCTCCATCGACGAATCGATGAAGCTGGGTGCCAATCACCCGATGGGTCCGCTGGAGCTGGCGGATTTCATCGGGCTGGATACCTGCCTCGCCATCATGAACGTACTGCATGACGGGCTGGCGGATACGAAATACCGTCCCTGCCCGCTGCTGACGAAGTATGTGGAGGCGGGCTGGCTGGGCCGCAAATCCGGCCGGGGCTTCTATGATTACCGGGGAGACACGCCGGTCCCGACGCGCTGAGCCTTCGGCTCAGCGTCCAAGATCGAGGGTCAGCTGCCGCAGCCAGGCAAGGAAGCCACGCGGATTGCTTTCCCATTCCTTCAGCGCCTCGGGCGGGATCGGCTGCCCGATGAAAGGCCGCTGCGGCTTGAACAGCGCGCGCTTGATTTCATAAAGCAGCAGCCCCTGCCGGAGCGTCGCCGACAACTTGTCGGCAATCTGATAGGCGCGGCTGTTCTGCCCGGTGAAATGGATCGGCACCACCGTTGCGCCGGAACGCATGATCATCTTGTGGGTGAAGGGGTTCCATTCCGGCTCGATCGCCGGACCGAACCAGCCCTCTGATACCGCCACCTTGCCCGCCGGGAACAGGATGACCAGCCCGCCACGCTTCAGATGCGCCATGGTCAGCGCCCGCATCTCCAGCCCCGCCTCGCGCGCGTTTTCCTCATGCGGGAAGGGGACCGGGATCATGAACTCCTCGATCTCGGGAATGCCGGTCAGCAGCGAGCGGGTCAGGATCTTGAAATCCGGCCGCACGCGCGACACCATTTCAGCCATCACCATGCCGTCGACCAGACCATGCGGATGGTTGGCCACCACGACCACAGGGCCGGTCGCGGGAATACGGGCAATCTCGTCCGGCGGGGTCTGGATCTCGATCCCCATCTGGCGGATCGCCTTGGGCCAGAACGGGGCGCCAAACGGGGCACCCGAACGCTCGAACTGACGGATCAGCCGCAGGAGCGTGATCTTGGCCGTCAGCCATTCAATCGCGCGGATCGTGCCTGCCTTGAACGGATTCGTGAAGGTGCCTGCATAGGACAGGCGGCGCATGTCATACTGGCGCTCGTCCGTCGGGCGAGGGGTGGATTCGGTCACGGTTTTCGGCCCCGTCACCTGTCTTCGCCAAAGCGGTTGGCGACCAGAGCCGACAGGGCCTCGCACAGCGCCTCGGCCTGCGGGCCTTCGGTCACGACAGAAATCGACGTCCCGCGCGAGGCACCCAGCATCAGAAGACCCATGATCGAGTCACCTGAAACCGTCATTCCGTCTTTGGAAACCTCGGCGCGCGCATCATATTCCTCGACACATTCCACGAACTTGGCCGAAGCGCGGGCATGCAGCCCCTTCTCGTTGACGATGCGCAACTCGCGACTGATCATGCATTCCTCCCCTGCCCCGGCGCGGGTTCCCCGCCCAGATCAAGGCTGTTGATATACTTGCGCCCGGCGTCCAGCGCCAGACTTACCGCTTCCGCAAGCGGAAGGTCGCGTGATTTGGTCAGCTTGATCAGCATGGGCAGGTTCGCACCATAAAGAATGCGCCGGTTGCGCGCGGCACAGGCGGGAAGCGACAGGTTCGACGGCGATCCACCGAACATATCGGTCACCACCACGACGCCCTCGCCCCGGTCCACTGCGTCGGCAGCAGCGCAAATCTCGGCCGATTTGGCGCCACGGTCGTGTTCGTCCTCGATGGCAATGGCGCTCATTGCCTGCTGCGCGCCCACGACGTGTTCGACAGCAGCGAGATACTCCCGTGCCAGACCGCCGTGCGCCACGATCACAATACCGATCAAACCCCGATCACCCAGATCATTGCGGTCGCCCCCCGGCGGACCGTCTTTCAAGTTCCCTATGTCGTTTTGACACCGCCCAGCCGGCTTCTGCAAGTGCATTGGCCATGAATTCCGCTACGGCGACAGAACGATGTTGCCCGCCGGTACAGCCGAAGCCGATACTCAGATGCGCCTTCCCCTCGGCCGTTTGTTCCGGCAGAAGAAACAGGATCAGATCCCGCAATTTTGACGTGTATTCCTGAAATCGCGGATCGTCGGCCACATAAGCCGCAACCTGCGGATTTCTCCCGTCCAGAGCGCGCAATTCGGGCTGCCAGTGCGGATTGTTGAGAAACCGGCAATCAAAGATCATATCCAGCCCGCGCGGCACCCCGCGTTTGTAGCTGAAGCTTTGCAGCGAAACCGCAAGTCCTGGCGCCCCTTCGCCACGAAACCATTCCGCGATCTCGGCCTTCAGATCATGCGGTGACATCTCGGTCGTGTCGATCAGATGGTCGGCGCGAACGCGAATCGGTGCCAGCAGATCAATCTCGCGGTCGATGCCCAAGGCCGGGGTTTCCGCTGCGGCAAGCGGATGCCGCCGCCGGGTTTCCGAATATCGGCGGATCAGTTCGGCCGGTGCGCAATCCAGATACAGAAGCTCCAGATCCACCCAGGGGTCGGCGGTCAGCGTATCGACCAGCTCGATCAGCGCCGTTGCACTGAACTCGCGGTTGCGGACGTCAATGCCCAGCGCGATAGGCCGCCCCAGCGGCGGGCCATCCAGCACGCGCGGGATCAGGCTCAGCGGCAGGTTATCGATGACCTCATAGCCCAGATCCTCCAGAGCGTGAATGGCCGTGGACCGACCGGCACCCGACGGGCCGGTCACCAGCACGATGCGGAAATCCCCCGATTTGGCGGTGGCGCCGTCCATCATCCAACCCTTCCTTCGCCCCGCAACCATTGCAGAAGCGCATATTCAAGATGAGGGTTACCGCACCCCAACACAAGGTCGAGCGCACGACCAAGCACGGGGATGTGTCGTTGCGGCGGCAGCCGATCCGTCTCGGGGCGCGACAGGTCGGTCACCAGCCGCAGTTTCACCCCACTTACATGCGCCGCATGCAGAAGGCCGACGCCACGCGCCTCGATCATGCCGGCAAGACGGGGGGGCGGAGAGGCGATCACATCCTCCCCCTCACACCGCATCTGAACCTGGTCATCGGCGACCAGCGTGGCCCCCGATGCCATCATACGCAACGCGAGGCTGGATTTGCCGCTGCCTGACGGCCCAAGGATCAACAGCCCCTGCCCGCCGACCGCAACACAGGAGCCATGGATCAGCCCGGACGGCGCCGCGCCCCCGCCGTCAGACCGGGAGGCCGACGACAAAACGGGCCCCCAGTGGCTCGGAGGTGATATCGGCGTCGGTCGGGCGGATGTTCTCGGCCCAGATCACGCCGCCATGCGCCTCGACAATCTGCTTGGAAATCGCAAGACCAAGGCCAGAGTGATTGCCAAAATCCCCCTGCGGCCGTTCCGAATAGAAGCGCTTGAACACCTTGGTCAGCGCCGCTTCGGGAATGCCCGGCCCGGTATCTTCTACCACCACCAGCACGCGGTTATCCCGCCGCCGCGCCCAGACCCGCACGGCATCACCTTCGTCGCAGAAGGAAATCGCATTGGTGATCAGGTTGACGAAAACCTGCGCCAATCGGCCTTCGAGGCCGCGAATGATGATCGGGTCGGGTGGCAGGTCGGTGATGAACTCGACCTGTTTCGCCACGGCCTCCTGCGACAGATATTCGGTCAGGTTCGACAGGGTTTTGAGAAGATTGAACTCTTCTTCGTCTTCCTTGACCAGTTCACTGTCCAGCCGCGAGGCATTGGAGATGTCGCTGACCAGCCGGTCGAGCCTGCGTACGTCATGGTCAATCACCTCCAGCAGGCGGACACGCTGGTCATCGCGCTTCGCCAGATGCAGCGAGGCGACCGCTGAACGCAGGCTGGCAAGCGGGTTCTTGATCTCGTGTGACACATCGGCCGCAAACTGTTCGTTGGCGTCGATCCGGTCGTAAAGCGCCGCAACCATGCCGCGCATGGCAATCGACAGACGGCCGATTTCATCCGGGCGCGCGGTCAGGTCCGGGATGCGGACACGCCCCGGCGCCATCTTGCGGGCATCGCGGTCGCGCCCCAGTTCCGCCGCAGTTGCCAGATCGTTGAGCGGATTGGCAATGGTCGAGGCAAGAACGAGGCTCAGCCCGACCGAAACCAGCAGCGCGATAATGAACATTTGCAACACCTGCTCACGTTCATAGCGGACCAGCCGGTCAATCTCGCCCTCAGCAGAAGTCAGGGCCAGAACCCCCACAACGGCGCCGTTCTGGCGGATCGGCGTGGCGACAGAGAATACAGTGCCACCCTCCGATGTCCGCGCGGTATCCACCGCCGTCTCCCCCGCCTGCGCGACCGGCAGCAACGCGCGCGCCAGGGCCTCGCCATCCGGCGCTCCCGGTTGCGGCTCATGCGTAGTCAGAAGATTGGAGACCCAGTCCCACGACCGGTTCAGAAAATCGGTGATGATCGTTGCCCGCGCATCCTCCAGTACCGGAAGCGCGGTGCCCCTGCCCCGTGCCACCACCGCCCCGGTTGCGTCGAAGACATGCATTTCGACCCCCGGACCAAGATCAGGCGCGACCGGCAGCGCCGCATCCAGCACGCCACCATCCGCCAGCCTGGCCTCGAACACGCGGGCCGAAAGCTGTGCCTCAGTCACCAGCCCCTGTTCGCGTTGCAGCACCAGGCTGTCGCGGAAAGGATTCAGGAACAGAACCCCGGCGACCATGATGACCAGCGCCATCATGTTGAAGATCACGATCTTGCGGGCCAGCGGAGAATGGTTCAGCGCCACAAGCCCGCGCCGGGAACTGCGGGCCCGCAGCTCCAGCTCGGCCAGAGCCTCGGGCTTTTCCCAATCTTCACCGATCAGCACCTCGCTTTTGCGCGTGCCGTTTTCCTGCCGGTTCGTGCCGATCCGCTGCGCGACGGTCATGGCCGACGCTCACTCCTCATTATAGCGGTAGCCGATGCCATACAGCGTCTCGATTGCCGAGAAGTCGGGATCGGCCGCGCGCATTTTCTTGCGCAGGCGCTTGATATGGCTGTCGATCGTGCGGTCGTCGACATAGACCTGATCGTCATAGGCCACATCCATCAGCTGATCGCGGCTTTTCACGAAGCCGGGCCGCTGGGCAAGTGCCTGGAGCAGCAGGAATTCGGTCACCGTCAGCGACACGTCCTGCCCCTTCCAGGCCACCGCATGCCGCAGCGGATCCATCCGAAGCTGCCCGCGCTCCATGATCTTGTTTTCCTCGGTCACCGCGACCTCGCCGGTGGCGATCACCTCCTGCCGCCGCAGCAGCGCGCGGATACGCTCGACCAGCAGGCGCTGGCTGAAGGGCTTCTTGACATAATCGTCAGCGCCCATCCGCAGGCCCAGCACCTCGTCAATCTCATCGTCCTTGGAGGTAAGAAAAATCACCGGCATGCTGGTCTTCTGCCGCAGCCGTTGCAGCAGATCCATACCATCCATCCGGGGCATCTTGATATCAAGCACCGCCATATCGGGCAGGCGCCGGTTGAAGGCATCAAGCGCGGATTGACCGTCATTATAAGTTTCGACCTCAAAGCCTTCGGCCTCAAGAGTCATGGAAACCGACGTCAGGATATTCCTGTCGTCGTCCACAAGGGCGATCCTGGACATCTAGGGTTTTCCCGTACTGCTCGTTGTTATGAATTTTGACAACATTGTGGTTTTTCCTTGTTCCAGAATCAACAGGAAATCACGAATCAGGACCGCCAGCGCCCCAAGCATCGGCCCGAAAGGTTCAAGGAATGACTAATATGTCTCACCTTGAGGTTCCGACGACAAATGGTTGCGCTAAACCGTACTTGGTTGCGCTAACCGATGCAAAGGGCGCTGTTCCGTCACGAAACGGTCGTGTTATAGCGCGGGTGTCGACCCGCCCGTCCGGGCCGACCGGTAGTCTTTTGGCCCTGACTGCCGACGTGAACCTGAAGACGCCGCACTTGCGGCACCGGGAGCTTGCACAATGACGCATGGACGCGTGAACCCCAGCCAAACGCTGGAAACCCAAGGCATCAGCGGTCTGGGAACGGTCTATTACAACTTCATCGAACCCTCGCTTGTCGAAGCGGCGGTGCAGCGCGGCGAAGGGCGTCTGGGCAAGGGCGGTGCATTCCTCTGCACCACCGGCCAGTTCACCGGCCGCTCGCCCAAGGACAAGCATGTGGTCCGCACCCCCGGGGTGGAAAACACGATCTGGTGGGAAAACAATGCCGCCATGGCACCGGAGGCGTTCGACCGCCTCTATGCCGACATGCTGGAACACATGAAGGGCCGCGACTATTTCGTGCAGGATCTCTATGCCGGGGCCGACCCCGAGCATCGGCTGGATGTGCGCGTCGTGACCGAACTCGCCTGGCATGGCCTGTTCATCCGTCACCTGCTGCGCCGCCCCGACCGGGCCGAGCTTGACAGCTTCGTGCCGGAATTCACCATCATCAACTGCCCCAGCTTCAAGGCCGACCCCGCCAAACACGGCTGCCGCTCGGAAACCGTGATCGCGCTGAACTTCGAAAAGAAGCTCATCCTGATCGGCAATACCGCCTATGCCGGCGAGAACAAGAAATCGGTCTTCACCCTGCTGAACTACATCCTGCCCGAAAAGGGCGTGATGGCGATGCATTGCTCGGCCAACCATGCGATTGGCAACCCCGAGGATACTGCCGTGTTCTTCGGCCTGTCCGGCACCGGCAAAACCACGCTTTCCGCCGATCCGTCGCGCATCCTGATCGGTGATGATGAACATGGCTGGTCGGACAAGGGCACCTTCAACTTCGAAGGCGGCTGCTACGCCAAGACGATCAACCTCTCGGCCGAAGCCGAGCCGGAGATCTATGGCACCACCTCGAAGTTCGGCACCGTGATCGAGAACATGGTCTACGATCCCGAGACGCTGGAGCTGGATTTCGATGATGCCAGCCTGACGCAGAACATGCGCTGCGCCTACCCGCTGGATTACATCTCGAATGCTTCGGACAATGGCATGGGCGGCCATCCGAAGAACGTGATCATGCTCACCTGCGATGCGTTCGGCGTGCTGCCGCCCATCGCGCGGCTGACCCCGGCGCAGGCGATGTATCACTTCCTGTCGGGCTTCACCTCGAAGACGCCGGGAACCGAGCGTGGCGTAACCGAGCCGACCCCGACCTTCTCGACCTGCTTCGGTGCGCCCTTCATGCCGCGCCGCCCCGAGGTTTATGGCAAGCTGCTGCAAGAGAAGATCGCGCAGCACGGCGCTGAGTGCTGGCTTGTGAACACCGGCTGGACCGGCGGCAAGCACGGCACCGGCAAGCGCATGCCGATCAAGGCGACCCGCGCACTGCTGACCGCCGCGCTGGACGGCTCGCTCTCGAAGGTCGAATTCCGCAAGGACCCGAACTTTGGCTTCGAGGTGCCGGTTTCGGTGCCGGGCGTCGATGCGACCCTGCTGAACCCGCGGGAAACCTGGGCCGACAAGGCCGCCTATGATGCGCAGGCCGCCAAACTGGTGTCGATGTTCGCCGAAAACTTCGGGCAATATGTGCCCTATATCGACCAGGACGTGAAGGCCGCCGCCATCGGCTGAGGCCCACCCGATCTTGAAGAAGGGCCCGCCGCTCAGGCGGGCCTTTTCACATGATGGCCCGCCGCATCAGATTGGCGCCCGTCAGCACCAGCAGCAGCAGCGTCCACCAGCGGAATCGCTGCTGGTCCAGCCGGTCCTGCACCCATTGCCCGGCAACCATGCCCATCACCGAGGGCAGGATCAGCGCCATCGAAAACGGCAATGTCCGCGCATTCAGCACCCCCGATTGCAGATGCGCCGTCGTCAGCACAACTGCGCCGATCAGGAAGATCACGCCCTGAACCCGCACCATTTCGCGCTTGTCGGCACCGACCGACAGCAGGAACACCAGCACCGGCGGCCCCCAGACCCCGGAAATCCCGCCGTACAGCCCGCCCACCATGCCGAAGGCCCATTCCGCTCGGTTGCGGTGATGGAGGTTCAGCGCAAGGCTGCGCCCGGCAAGCTGCACCAGGGCAAACAGCGTGATCGGCAGGCCAAGGCAGAACAGGAACAGATCCTGCGGAATGACCCGCACGAATTGCGCCGAAATGACGATGAACACCACCGTCGCCGTGATCATCCGCCAATAGGCACGGCAGGATTCCAGCGCCGCTTGCCATCCTTGCCGGAATGCCTGACCAAGATTGGCAACCACGGTCGGCAGGATCAGCCCGGCCAGCGCCAGTTCAGGCGGCAGGAAGCTTGAAAAGGCCGAGATCATGATCATCGGCATCGCAAAACCGATGGCGCCTTTCACGAAGCCCGCAAACAGCGTCACCACCATCGCGGCCCAGAACACCGCCTCCGTCTGCCCCGCCATCAGGAAATCCATGCCTGCCCTCCTGTTTTTCCTTGCTTACCCGTTGAGGGGGGCAACTGCACGGCCTATTCGGATGCGACACTTTCCTACCCACAACACGCATGCTTTGAATTTTTGTTGCGCTGCGACTGCGAAAGGACTACGTCTTTCGCAACCGCAGAACCCCGAGGAATCGCCATGCCGCATGATGGACAAGCCGCGCCGAATTCGCCCCGTCTCGCCGATCTGACGGCGCTGACCGCCGCCGCCCTGCCTGAGGTTGAGGCACTGTTCACTGACGCGCGCGAGGCGCTGCGTGCCCGCGTCACCGTCGGCGGCAAGATTTCCGCCGCCGCGCTGGAAACCGAACAATTCGCGGCCCATACGCTCAGCTGGCTGGCGACCTATGTGGAAAGCCTGCGCCAATTGAACGCCTGGGCCGCGCGGCTGTCCGACCAGGGCAGCTTCGGCGAAATGGAAGCCCTGCTACTCCAGATCGGATTTGGTGAATACCTCTCGCAACTCGCGGGCGGCATTCCGATGTCGCAGAATGAAACCGCGCGTCTGTCGGACCTCGGGCTGCACTGGGCACCGGGCGAGGCCGCGCAAACCCTGATGGCCGGCGGCAACAGCCCCGCCGCGCGGGCAGCGCTGGTCGCGCTGATGCGCGACAATCATGGCCGTGCCACCTTCGGCGCCACCGGCCTGGAGGAAGAACTGGAGATGATCCGCGACCAGTTCCGTCGCTTCGCCGATGAACAGGTCATCCCCAACGCGCATGACTGGCACCTGAAGGATGAACTCATCCCGATGGACATTATCGAGGCGCTGGCCGAAATGGGCGTCTTCGGCCTGACCATCCCCGAGGAATTCGGCGGCTTCGGCCTGTCCAAGGCCTCGATGGTCGTCGTCTCCGAAGAACTGTCGCGCGGCTATATCGGCGTCGGCTCACTGGGCACCCGGTCCGAGATTGCAGCGGAACTGATCCTCTGCGGCGGCACGCCGGAACAGAAGGCGCAATGGCTGCCGAAACTCGCCAGCGGCGAGATCCTGCCTACCGCCGTCTTTACCGAACCAAACACCGGCTCTGACCTCGGCAGCCTGCGCACGCGCGCCGTCCGCACCGAGGACGGCTGGGAGGTTACCGGCAACAAGACCTGGATCACCCATGCCGCGCGCACCCATGTGATGACGCTGCTGGCCCGCACCGACCCCGACACGGCCGACTGGCGCGGCCTGTCGATGTTCCTTGCCGAAAAGACTCCCGGCACCGACGAAAACCCCTTCCCCACCCCCGGCATGACAGGCGGCGAGATCGAGGTTCTGGGCTATCGCGGCATGAAGGAATACGAACTCGGCTTCGACGGGTTCAAGGTGAAGGCCGAAAATCTGCTGGGCGGCCAGCCCGGCCAGGGCTTCAAGCAGCTGATGCAGACCTTCGAATCCGCCCGCATCCAGACCGCCGCCCGCGCCATCGGCGTGGCGCAATCGGCGCTGGAAACCGGCATGCGCTACGCCGAGGATCGCAAGCAATTCGGCAAGGCGCTGATTGAATTTCCGCGCGTGGCGGGCAAGCTCGCCATGATGGCGGTTGAAATCAACATCGCCCGGCAACTGACCTATTTCAGCGCCTGGCAAAAGGATCACGACAAGCGTTGCGATCTTGAAGCGGGCATGGCCAAGCTGCTGGGCGCCCGCATTGCCTGGGCATCGGCTGACAACGCGCTGCAAATCCATGGCGGCAACGGCTTCGCGCTGGAATATCAGATCAGCCGCATCCTTTGCGATGCGCGCATCCTGAACATCTTTGAAGGGGCCGCCGAGATTCAGGCCCAGGTCATCGCCCGCCGTCTGCTGGACTGACGGGATGAGAGCGGGCGCAGCCGGATGGCCCCTGGCTGTGCCTACACCCCGCCTCGGGATGGCCGTACCGCCCCGAGGCGGGGATGCAGACGCCCTGCAATGAAATAGGCGGCAACGAATCCCAGACCGCTGGCCAGAAACACCCCTGACAGCGGTGCCACCAGCAGCACAGCCCAGGCAACACCGGGTGTCAGCACGCCGGAAACGTCCCGGAAGCTGGAATAGACCGCCGCCATCTCGACCCGTTCCGATGGTTTGACCGACAGCATGAAGGGCAGACCACCCGCAGCGTCCAGTGTCACCAACCCGATCGAACCTGCCAGCAGGCACAGCACGGTGACCCATGGCCAGCCCGCCAGCAGACCGGATGCCGAGAAGGTGATCATGCACAGCGCGAAAGCTCCCCGCACGGTGCGCCGTACCGAATGGCGCTGCACGAACCGCAGCATCAGCGGCGTGATGAACAGCAGCCCGTTCGACAGCGACAGGGCCACGCCACCCACCTTGTCGCCCAGACCCGCCTCGATACAGAAGATCGGCAGGTAGACGACATAAACCCACCATCCACAGCTTCGCAGCACCGCAAACAGCCAGCCGGCAATCAGCCGGGGCTGTCGGAAAAACCGGCCCAGATAGGCCAGCGGGTTGATGGCCGGGCCGCGCGCGCGCTGGATCTGCTTGCCGTTGCCCAGACGCAGGATCCAGAAGGTGACCAGCAGCGCAATGGCAAAGCTACCTGCGATCAGGAAGGGCAAGGGCCGCCAGGCATCCCGCAACCAGACGCCAAGCAGCGGCCCCAGTGCCCAGGGGGCGGCGGCATAAACCATCTGGAGGCTTTGGGTTCGCCCCAGGTCAGCCCGCGCCACATAGTCCAGCACATAGGCGTTGAAACACACGAAACAGGTCGCTGTGGCCAGCGCCATGGCCAGCAGCGCAAGCGGCACCGCCACCGGGCCACCGACCAGCGCCAGCGTCATCGCCACCAGATAGGACAGCGCCCCCGCCGTATAGACCCAGCGGCGGGCCACAAAACGTGTGGCCCAGGGCACCATCAGCCCCCAGAGCATCGAGATCAGCCCGACCACGAAATAGGCCCGGCTGACCGCCGCCGCATCCTGAAGGGCGTCATACATCACAAGGGGCATGACCGAGATGAGCGTGCCACGCACCGCCGCCTCCAGACCGGCCAGCAATGCGAAATTCTGAATCCGCGGCGTCGGCGAGTGCCGCAGGAACAGCGGTATGTATTTGTTGGCCATGCTCGTCTCCCGCCCCGACCTTGGCCGCGTTCCGGTGGGCAGGTCTTGACCGGAGGCGACACCGGATGTCGCGTGTAGCATTCCACCAGAGAAGGCAGCAGGCCCGCTATGAGCTTTCGCGCGCCAGAAGATCAATCAGCCGCGCCCGCGCTTCGGGCAGTTGCCGACCATGATGCAGGGCAGAAAGCTCCCGCAACAGGAAATGCCCTGTGATCGCAAAGCCCTGCGCCAGCTCCGTGCCTGACATGGCCCCCTGCCCCAGCAGCCCCTGGGGAAGTGGCAACAGGCGCGGGGTCCAGTCCCCGGCTCCGCCCCGGCTGACCGCCCGCCCCGTGCGCGGGCTGACATAGGCCAGATCCTCGCGGCTGCCCGTCACCGCACAACGCGCAAGATCAAGCCCGAACCCCGTCTCCTCCAGCAGCAGCATTTCCCAGCGCAGATAATCCGCCGCCCAGCCTGCACCATCCAGCCGGGACAGCAGATCCTGTGTTCGCCCATAAAGCAAAGGATAGGCGGCACGTTCCGGCAGGGCAAACCGCAGCATGGCGCATATCGCATTCAGCCCCGCCAGTGCCATCCGATCCCCCATCAACCCGGCCCGGCTGCGCAGAGGCTCTGCCTGAAAGACCCCGAGATGATCGTCCAGACGCGCGCGCCAGTTCACTGTGACCTGACTGCCCGGTTGCAGCATGGCCGCCACCTTCCGGGAAGCGCCGCCCCGCAGCACCCCGGCATGGCGCCCGTGTTGCGCCGTGAATACCTCGATAATAGCCGATGTCTCGCCATGCGGGCGCGAGCCGATCAGCGTGCCTTCATCCTGCCACTCCATCCCTGCACTATCCGATGCGTCCAGAATGGCGGCAAGATGGCAAGAGGCGGTTAACGCGGGTCGTCAGTCCAGCCCCGGTTCCTCCAGAAGGCTGCGGCCAGCGCGATCTTCCAGCTCGATCACCCACAGATCGGGGTCGCCCCGCCGCGCGCGCGTAATAGCGGCATCGACCTCCGTCTCTGATCCTGCGGCCAGAATCACCCAGACCCGCCGGTCGGCTGTCAGGTCATAACTCCGTTGCCAGGCCTGCGCCTGCCCGTCCAGCGTGGCACATTTCACCACAACGGCCCCCGCTGTGGCATCGCCTTTCGCCGTCACATAGACGGGAATATCGGCCAGCCGGAGCCGCGCAAGATAGGCGGAGACCCAAAGATCGGTGGCAAGCCGCGGCTGCATGGCTCAGTCGCCGTCGCGGAAATCCAGACCCATCTCGGAATAGCGGTCAGGCTCGTCAAGCCAGTTCGGCCGCACCTTGACCTGAAGGAACAGATGCACCGGGCGGTCGAGGAATTCCATGAGATCGGCCCGCGCTGCCTGACCGATCGCCTTGATCGTCTCGCCCTTGTTGCCCAGAACGATTCCCTTGTGGCCGTCGCGAGCAACATAGATCACCTGGTCGATCCGGGTAGAGCCGTCCTTGCGATCTTCCCATTTCTCGGTCTCGACGGTCAGCTGGTAGGGCAATTCTTCGTGTAAACGAAGAGTCAACTTCTCGCGCGTAACCTCGGCGGCGATCATGCGCATCGGCAGGTCGGCGATCTGGTCCTCGGGGTAAAACCACGGCCCCTCTGGCAGTTGACCCGCCAGCCACTCGCGTAGCTTGTCCACACCATATCCGCGTTCAGCGGAAATCATGAAGGTTTCGACAAAGGGAAACGCCGTGTTCAGCTCCTGCGCCAGCGCCAGCAGGCTTTCCGCCTTCACCCTGTCGATCTTGTTGATCGCGAGGGCAATCTTCTGGCCTTCGCCGCGTTCTTTCAGGGCATCCAGAATCGCCTGCACGCCATCGGTCAGCCCGCGATGCGCCTCAATCAGCAGCACCACGATATCGGCATCCGCCGCGCCGCCCCAGGCTGCGGCCACCATCGCGCGGTCAAGGCGACGACGGGGGCGGAACAGGCCGGGCGTATCGACAAACACGATCTGCGCCGCCCCCTCCATGCAAACGCCACGGATGCGCGCGCGCGTCGTCTGCACCTTATGGGTGACGATAGAGACCTTCGCCCCCACCATCCGGTTCAGCAATGTAGATTTTCCGGCATTCGGCTCGCCGATCAGCGCCACGAACCCCGCCCGCGTGTCAGCCATGTCCGTTCTCCATCCGCGCCAGCAGCGCCCTTGCGGCCGCCTGTTCGGCCGCCCGTTTCGTTCCGGCCTTCGCCTGTTCGCTCTCGCCGCTTTCCAGCCGCACCTCGACGGTAAAGATCGGTTGATGATCCGGCCCCTCGCGGCCAAGTGCAAGATAGTTTGGCGGCACCTGACCGCGCGCCTGCGCCCATTCCTGAAGTGCGGTTTTCGGGTCGCGGGCATCGGTTTCCACGGTCTCGATCCGCCCGCCCCACAGCCGCAACACAAGGTCTCGGGCTGTCTCGAAACCGGCATCGACATGGACAGCAGCGATCACCGCCTCCATCGCATCGCCCAGCAAGGCCTCTTTCCGCCGCCCGCCCGACATCATCTCGGACCGGCCGAGCTTCAGCACATCACCCAGACCGATCTGCCGGGCCACGGCGGCACAGGTTTCCTTGCGGACCAGCGCATTGAAACGAGGCGCCAGCGTGCCCTCCGCCGCCCCACGGTCGGCCGCCAGCAGCGCCTCGGCCATGGCCAGCCCCAGAACCCGGTCGCCCAGAAACTCCAGCCGCTGATTGTCAGGCCGGGTGGCAGAGGCGATGGAGCCATGGGTCACCGCCCGCACCAGCAGTTCCGGGTTGCGGAAGTGATAACCCAGACGTTCCTCGAACGCACGGAGATCGGCAGCCAGTTTCACTCGATAGCCTTAAAGAAACGGTCGGAACGCCAGGTCCAGAAATACAGCATCGACCGTCCGGCGGAGGAGAAGATCACCCGGTCGGCACGACCGATCAGATATTCGGCAGGCAGCATGCCCACACCGCCCACAGCCTGGCTGTAGCGGCTGTCAGTGGAATTGTCGCGGTTGTCGCCCATGAAGAAGTAATGCCCCGGCGGCACGGTGAACACATCGGTGTTGTCGCCGAAGCCGTTGGTGTCGATGTTCAGCACATCATGTTTCACGCCATTCGGCAGCGTCTCGATGAAACGCGAGCGTTTGCAGATGCCGCCAGCACCGACCGGGCCGTTCTCGCAGCGCGGAAGATTGCCCATCGGCCCCTGCGGCTCGTAGATTTCTTCAAAGGTGCCCGCCGGTTCCTGCGGCACTTCCTGGCCATTGATCCACAGGATGCCATTCTTCATCTGGATCGTATCACCCGGCAGACCGATCAGCCGCTTGATGAAATCCGATCCGTTCACCGGATGGCGGAACACGACGACATCGCCACGCTCCGGCTCACTGGCCAAGATCCGGCCCGAGAAGGGGCACATCGCGAAGGGGCAGGAATATTGCGAATAGCCATAGGCCATCTTGTTGACGAACAGGAAATCGCCGATCAGCAGCGTATCCTTCATGGATTCCGAAGGAATCCAGAACGGCTGGAAGAACAGCGTGCGGAACACGCCTGCGATCAGCAGGGCGTAAACCACCGTCTTGATGGTCTCGACAATCCCGCCGTCCGATTTCGCCTTGCGTGCCATGCCTGCGCCTCTCGTCTGTTGCCGGCGCACCGGCGCCAGATGGTATCGCCGCTACATGCGCGCGGGTGGGCCGGGAGTCAAGTTTGCGGCGGCGCCCCGTCGGCCATCGGCCGGGCCTCGATCACCACGAAAGCCTGCGCCCAGGGATGATCATCCGTCAGGCTGACATGCACCACCGCCTCATGCCCAGGCGGGGTCATACCTGCCAGCCGCTCCGCCGCCCAGCCGGTCAGATGCATCACGGGCTGCCCCGTCGCCAGATTGGATACCGCCATGTCGCGCCAGGAGATGCCCATGCGCAGCCCCGTCCCCAGCGCCTTGGAGCAGGCCTCTTTCGCCGCCCAGCGTTTCGCATAGGTTGCGGCCTCAGCCCGGCTGCGCCGCGCCGCCTTTGCCTGTTCGCGCGGCGTGAACACGCGGTCGCGAAACCTGTCGCCATGCCGCTCCAGCACGGCGGCAATGCGGTCGATATTGGCCAGATCGGTGCCAACGCCGAGGATCATCGCCACCCTCGGACCGCGAATCCCTTCAAAGGAATTTGCAAGATTCTCACAAGAATTCTGGTGCCCGGCGTCACGCGCGCGCCTCGTCCATGCGGCGGCGCATTTCCTCGATGGCGGGGCCAAGCCCCATATAGATCGCCTCCCCAATCAGGAAATGGCCGATGTTCAGCTCGGCCAGTTCAGGCATGGCCGCGACAGGGGCCACGTTGTCATAAGTCAGCCCGTGTCCGGCATGGACCTCCAGCCCCAGACTGGCCGCCAGGCGCGCACCCTCGCGCAGTGCCGCAAGCTCGGCTTCCGCCTCGGCCATCCGCCCTTCGGCATGGAGGTCAGAGTAATGGCCGGTATGCAGTTCGACCACGGCAGCGCCGATCCGGGCAGAAGCCTCGATCTGGCGCGGATCATGGCCGATGAACATGCTGACCCGGCATCCTGCGGAGGCCAGTGGGGCAATATATTGCGTCAGCCGCGCCTCGTCGCCTGCCACATCCAGCCCGCCCTCGGTCGTGCGCTCCTCACGTCGTTCCGGCACCAGACAGACGGCATGTGGCTTCAGCCGCAGCACGATCGCCTGCATCTCGTCCGTTGCCGCACATTCGAAGTTGAGCGGAATGCCGATACCGGCGCGCAACGCATCCATATCGGCGTCGCGGATGTGACGACGATCTTCGCGCAGATGTGCCGTGATCCCGTCGGCCCCCGCCGCCTCGGCAAGAAGCGCCGCGCGCAGCGGGTCCGGCCAGGCCGAGCCGCGCGCATTGCGCACCGTCGCCACATGGTCGATGTTCACACCCAGCCGCAATTTGCCCGAAGTCATCATGCCTCTCCTTGCCATCGGCGGCACCTTAGGCTGCGCCGGGCGTGTCGTCATCCCCTGATGAGGGCGTTTTCCCTGCGGCACGCCGCGCAGGAAGAAGGCCCTTCATCGCCTTCCGCCGCTCTGCCCCTTCGCGCAGCCGTGCGGCACGCAGTTTCTGATAGGCGTTGATCAGCGGCAGGGTCAGGTAATAGCCCGCGGCGCTGGCCGCCAGCCCGGGGAGGATCGACCCCACAGTGTAGGGCCAGAAGATGAACCAGAAGAAGTTTTCCAGCTTGTCCCAATGCGCCACGTCGCCGGTGAAGATGGCACTGAAATTGTGCCAGAGCTGCACCCCGGCCTCGGTAAAGGCGGCATAGACCGTCATAAAGGTCATCGGGGCCTCGATGCCCAGCATCCAGTGGCCCAGCTTCAGGCACAGCATGGCGATGAAGGGCGTCGTGAGCGGATTGGAGATGAAGGTCGCCAGCAGTGCGGCAACGATATTGCCCCGGATCATCCAGGCCAGGCCCGCTGCCAGCAGCATCTGAAGTCCGAAGACCGGCGGGAAATTCACGAAGGTTCCGGCAAAGATGCCGCGGGCGATGCGGTGCGGCTGATCCGGCAGGCGGCGCATCCGGTGCAGCACATACTGGATTGACCTGCGGATGCCCCCGCGCGGATAGACCAGATCGCGGACGATCTGTGCGTAGCTTCTTGGATTGCGCCGTTTGAAGACCACGCCCCCGCCTTTCCCGGCTTGCTCAGGGCTTCCGGCCCAGATCCCTGTAGCGCGAAACCTGCGCCACGTCGCTTTCCGCCTCAAGGGCGGTCATGACCATATGCAGGTGCTCGACATCCCGCAAATCCACATCGACCAGCAGGCGGAAGAAATCCGGCTTGCGGTCGACGAAGTTCAGATCGGAGATATTGGCCTTCTGCTCGCCAATCAAGGTGCAGATCCGCCCCAATACGCCCGCGTCATTGGCAATGGTGACATCCAGCGTCACGGTATTCACCGCCGCATGGCGCCCGCTTTGCCAGCGCAGGTCGATCCAGCGTTCCGGCTGCTCCTCGTATTCGGCAAGCGCCGGGCAGTCGATGGCATGGATCACCACGCCCTGCCCGCGATAGGTGATGCCCACGATCCGTTCGCCCGGAACCGGCTGGCAGCAGGGCGCACGGCGATAGCTCTGGTCGGCCGTCAGGCCCTGAACCGGGCGCTGCACATCCACCTCGTCGGGCTGCGCGGTCTGCAATTCGGGGTAAAGCGTTTCCAGAACCTTGCGCGCCGTCGTCTCGGCCGAACCGATCTGGGCCAGAAGCTCGGTTTCATCGGGCAGGCCCATCATGCGCGCGGCGGTACGCAGCGCCTTGTCCGACACCCGCTTACCCGCGTGATCGAAGGCCACACGCGCCAGTTCCAGCCCCAGCTTGACGAACCTGCCGCGATCATCTTCGCGCAGGCCGCGCCGGATGGCCGCCTTGGCGCGGCCCGTCGCCACCAGATCGACCCAAGCGGCCTGCGGACGCTGGCCTTCGGCGGTGATGATCTCGACCGACTGGCCGTTCTTCAGCCGCGTCCACAGCGGCACGCGGATGCCATCAACCTTGGCGGAAACCGTGGAATTGCCAATCCGCGTGTGGATCGCATAGGCAAAATCCAGCGGCGTCGCACCGCGCGGCAACTGGATCACATCGCCCTTGGGCGTGAAGCAGAACACCTGATCGGTGTACATTTCCAGCTTCACATTCTCCATGAAGTCGTCGTGATCTTCCTCGCCCAGACGCTCGGTCAGGGCGGCCACCCATTTCGCCGGATCGACCGCGAACGGGTTCTGGACCCGCACCCCCTCGCGGTAGGACCAATGCGCGGCGACGCCCGATTCGTTGACCTCATGCATCTGGCGGGTGCGGATCTGCACTTCGACCCGCTTGCCGTCACGCCCCGAAACCGTGGTATGGATCGAGCGATAGCCGTTGGATTTCGGCTGGCTGATGTAATCCTTGAATCGCCCCGGCACCGCGCGCCAGCGCTGATGGATCACGCCAAGAATGCGGTAGCAGTCCGCCTCGGAGGCGCAGATGACGCGGAAGCCGTAGATGTCGGACAGACGCGAGAAGGCCAGATCCTTCTCCTGCATCTTGCGCCAGACGCTGTAAGGCTTTTTCGCGCGGCCATAGACATCGGCCTCGATCTGCGCCTTTTCCAGTTCGTTGCGGATATCGGCGGTGATCTTGTGCACCACATCCCCGGCCTCGCGTTGCAACGCGATGAAGCGGCGGATGATCGAATTGCGCGCCTCGGGGTTGAGAACCCGGAAGGCGAGGTCTTCCAGCTCCTCGCGCATCCACTGCATCCCCATCCGGCCGGCGAGGGGCGCGAAAATTTCCATCGTCTCGCGCGCCTTCTGCACCTGCTTGTCAGGGCGCATGCTCTTGATGGTGCGCATGTTGTGCAGCCGGTCGGCCAGCTTCACCAGAATGACCCGCAGGTCGCGCGACATGGCGACGAACAGCTTGCGGAAATTCTCGGCCTGCTTCGACTCGGTCGAGGTCAGTTGCAGATTGGTCAGCTTGGTGACGCCATCCACCAGTTCGGCGACTTCCTCGCCGAATTTGGCGGCGATATCGCCATAGCTGGCCTTGGTATCCTCGATCGTGTCGTGAAGCAGTGCCGTGACCAGCGTCGAATCATCCAGACGCTGTTCGGTCAGAATGGCGGCCACGGCCACCGGATGCGTGAAATAGGGCTCGCCCGACTTGCGGAACTGCCCTTCATGCATGGCCTTGCCATAGGCATAGGCCGTGCGGATCAGATCGGCATTGGTGCGCGGATTGTAGTTGCGGACGAGGGCAATCAGATCCTCGACGTCGATCATGCTGCCCTGCCCGCCTGTATCTGCCCGCCGATCAGCGGTCGCCTTGCGCTTCCATCAGGGCGCGCAGCAACTTTTCTTCCGACATGTCGTCCTGCGCCGGGCGGTCGACCATCTCGCCATTGCCCATGAGCATGGCCATCTGGTCGTCTTCCGGCTCGTCCACCTCGATCTGGGTCTGGTGGCTTTCGATCATCCGCTCGCGCAGATTTTCGGCCGACTGAGTTTCCTCGGCGATTTCGCGCAGCGCCACGACAGGATTCTTGTCGTTGTCACGCTCGACGGTCAGAACCCCGCCCGAAGCAATCTCGCGGGCGCGATGCGCGGCCAGCATCACCAGCTCGAACCGGTTGGGAACCTTGTCAACGCAATCTTCGACCGTCACGCGGGCCATGGGTGTCTCCGTCAAGGATGGGGCATGGAACGGTCTCTTTAAGCCCAAGTTTGCCCCTTGACAAGAGAGGATCGTCCGAGGCGCCCAAGGTCAAATCACCGTGATATCCGCCAGATCACTGGCGGGCAGCCGCGCCAGCATCTGCCGCACCCTCTGCCCCAGTAACGGATGCAGCCAGTCGGGCGCCACATCGGCCAGCGGCACCAGCACGAAGCCCCGGTCCTGCATGCGCGGATGCGGCAGGATCAGGCGGTCCGGGGCCTGCCGGGCCTGATCTTCCGGCGGCAGGTCGCGCCAGGCCGCCTGCGTCGCGGCATCCGGCAGCACCTGCGTGCCCATCGCCAGCAGATCCAGATCCAGCGTCCGCCCGCCCCAGCGCGTCACCCGCTCGCGGCCGAACCGCGCCTCGACCGCATGCAGGGTCGCCAGCACCTCCGCCGCAGTCCTGTCGCCGCAGTCCAGCACCGCCGCAGCATTCACATAATCCGGTCCGGCCCCCGCCGGAAAGCACGGCGTCCTGTAGAACCGGCTGACCGCTGTCGGTGGCAGACCGCATCGCGCAAGCTCTGCAAGTGCTGCGCGCAAAACCTCAACCACAGGGAGATTTTCAGCAGGAAGATTTCCGCCCAATGCAATCAGAGCTTGATTTGCCTTTATCATATTCAATGATAGTCTCTTAAGTATAGGTTGTGCAAATCGCGGACAGCTTGGTATCGATTATCGTTTCCCGCGGCAGCCTGCCGGACAGCCTTACCTGTTTACACGTTGTTTGCGCGAGACATTTGAGGGGAAAATGATATGTTTTACAAGGACGAACGGCTTGCGCTGTTCATAGACGGATCAAACCTTTATGCGGCGGCCAAGGCGCTCGGGTTTGATATCGACTACAAGCTTCTGCGGCAGGAGTTCATGCGCCGGGGCAAGCTTTTGCGGGCCTTCTACTACACCGCGCTGCTGGAAAACGACGACTATTCGCCGATCCGGCCGCTGGTGGACTGGCTGCACTACAACGGCTTCACCATGGTCACCAAACCGGCCAAGGAATATACCGACAGCCAGGGGCGCCGCAAGGTCAAGGGCAACATGGATATCGAGCTGACCGTGAACGCCATGGAACTGGCGCCGCGCGTTGATCATATCGTGCTGTTCTCGGGCGATGGCGATTTCCGGCCGCTGGTGGAAAGCCTGCAACGTCAGGGCGTTCGCGTCTCGGTCGTCTCGACCATCCGCAGCCAGCCGCCGATGATCGCCGATGAACTGCGTCGTCAGGCCGACAATTTCATCGAGCTGGATGAACTGCGCGAAGTGATCGGCCGCCCCCCGCGCGAGCCGCGCGCGGTTGAACGCGAGGATCTGCCGCAAGCCAGCGGCCAGTGACACGGCTCCGGCCCCCTCCCCAGAAGGGTGGCCGGTCTCCTGCCCGGATCTGACACCCGTGTTCCTCGCCCTCGCCGGCCTTATGCTGGCCGCCTTTCTGGCGGCCACGCCCCTGCCGATGCAATCGGAAGCCGTTTTCGTGGGTCTGCAACTGGCAGGCTCTGCCCCGGTTGTGCCGATGATCCTGCTGGCCGGTCTGGCCAATACCGCAGGCTCCGCCGTGACCTGGGCCATGGGGCGCGGAGCGCGCACGCTGGAACACCGTCTGCGCCTGCCTGCCGAAAAGCTCGCCCGAGCCGAAGTCTGGTATCGGCGCTGGGGCAAGCTGAGCCTCCTGATCAGCTGGGCGCCGCTCGGCGATGTGATCTGTCTGCTGGCCGGGGCCTTCCGCGTGCCGCTGTGGCAGTTCCTGCTGATCGTCGGTTTTGCCAAGACAGCGCGCTATGCGGTTCTTGCCGGTCTGACCGCCGGCGTCATCTCCTGGGGCTGGACGTGATGGAGGGCTGGACCTGAGCCGTCCGAGGGCTTAGCTGGAAGCCAGACGCGAACGAGGCCCCCGATGACCGACCCGAAGCCGCCGCTGACCCTTTACCTTGCCGCCCCGCGCGGCTTTTGCGCGGGTGTGGACCGCGCCATCAAGATCGTCGAGATCGCGCTTCAGAAATGGGGCGCCCCGGTCTATGTGCGGCACGAGATCGTGCACAACAAATTCGTGGTCGACGGGCTGAAGGCGCTCGGCGCCGTTTTCGTCGAGGAACTGGACGAGGTGCCCGACGACCGTCCCGTCATCTTTTCTGCCCATGGCGTGCCCAAATCGGTCCCGGCCGCTGCGCAGGCACGCGAGATGATCTGGGTCGATGCCACCTGCCCCCTGGTCAGTAAGGTGCATATCGAGGCTGAACGGCATCATGAAAACGGTCTCCAGATGATCATGATCGGTCATGCGGGCCACCCGGAAACCATCGGCACCATGGGGCAACTGCCCGCGGGCGAAGTTCTGTTGGTGGAAACTGTTGCCGATGTGGCCGAGGTTCACCCGCGCGATCCCGAAAAGCTCGCCTTCATCACCCAGACCACGCTGTCGGTGGATGATACCACCGACATCATCGCGGCACTGCGAGCGCGGTTTCCGGCCATCATCGGGCCGCATAAGGAAGACATCTGCTATGCCACCACCAACCGGCAGGCCAGCGTCAAGGCCATTGCCGGGCAGATCGACGCGCTTCTGGTGATCGGGGCTCCCAATTCCTCGAACTCGCGGCGTCTGGTGGAGGTGGGCCGCGCCAATGGCTGCGCCTATGCCCAACTGGTGCAGCGTGCCACCGACATCGACTGGCGCGCGCTGGAGGGCATCCGCGCCGTTGGCATCACCGCAGGTGCCAGCGCCCCCGAGGTGCTGGTGAACGAGGTCATTGATGCCTTCCGGGCACGGTTCGACACCACGGTCGAACTGGTGGAAACCGCGAAGGAGCATGTGGAGTTCAAGGTGCCCCGCATCCTGCGCATGGCCGAGTGAACCCGCATCCAAGGGCTTGCCACCACCGCGCGAGTGCCTAGTCTGTCGCAAACAGCGGAGGTTTCCATGTCGCCCGAATTTCTTGTGACCGCTTTCATCGTCTGCATCAGCCCCGGTATCGGCGTGGTCTACACGCTGTCGGTCACCCTTGGCGGCGGATTCCGTGCCGGGATCTGGGCCGCCACCGGCTGCACGCTGGCCACCATCCTGCATATGGTCGTCGCGCTGGCCGGTCTGGCGGCGATCCTGCTGACCAGCGCGGTGCTGTTCCAGACCGTGAAATATGCGGGCGTCGCCTATCTGCTGTGGATGGCCTGGGCGGTCCTGCGCGGACGGGGCGGGATGGATATTGCCCCCGCCGCCCCGGCCAGCACGGCCCGCATCGTCGCGCGCGGGGTGATGCTGAACATCCTCAACCCCAAGCTGCCGCTGTTCTTCGTGGCCTTCCTGCCGCAGTTCCTGCCGACCAGCGGTGCGACGCCGGGACAGATGATCGAACTTGGCCTTGGCTTTGCTGCCATGACCTTCGTGACATTCCTGCTTTACGCCATCATTGCCGCCTCGGGCCGCCGCGCCATTCTGGGCAGTGCACGGGTGATGACGTGGATGCGCCGCGCATTTGCCGTGTCCTTCGCGGGCCTCGGCCTGAAACTGGCCATGGAGCGGGCGGCATGATCCCGCAGCCGGTCGCCGTTCTGGGGCTTCTGGGCCTGACGCCGTTTCTGGCGGGGGCCTCACTGGCGCGCTGGCCGGTGGCGCATCCGCTGCTCGCGATGCTGGCAGATGGCAACCGGATGCTGGTGCATTACGGTGTCGTCATGCTGTGCTTCCTGTCCGGCGCCCTGTGGGGCTTTGCCACACGGGCAGAAGGGCGCGAGGCCTGGGTCGCCTATATCCTTTCGGCCCTGCCCGCGCTCTGGGCCTTTCTGGCGCTGGCGCCGGGGCACCCCTATCCGATCCTTGCCCTGATGGCCGGATATGCCGTGCTGCTGGTGTTCGATTTCTGGTTCTGGAACGAAGGGCTGGTCCCGGCCTGGTGGATGCGGCTGCGGCTCTGGCTCACCGTCGGGGTTCTGGCATCCCTGAGCGCGGCGCTGTAAGGCGGGCGTCCAAGGAAAGGAAACCCGATGCCCCAGCTTTTCGCCTATACCGACGGAGCCTGCTCCGGCAACCCCGGCCCCGGCGGCTGGGGGGTGCTGTTGCTCGCGCGCGAGGGCGAGGTGGTAGTGAAGGAACGCACGCTGAATGGCGGCGAGGCCGATACCACCAACAACCGGATGGAGCTTCTGGCCGCCATTTCCGCGCTGGAGGCGTTGAGCCGTCCCTCCGAAATCATCGTCGTCACCGACAGCGCCTATGTGAAGAACGGTGTCACCGGCTGGATCTTCGGATGGAAGAAGAACGGCTGGAAAACCGCTGATCGCAAGCCGGTGAAAAATGTCGATCTGTGGCAGCGGCTGGACGAGGCGCAGGCACGGCACAAGGTCGAATGGCGCTGGATCAAGGGCCATGCCGGACATGCCGAGAATGAACGCGCCGATGAACTGGCGCGTGAGGGCATGGCCCCCTTCAAGAAACAGGGCGCGGCATGACACTGATCGGGGCGCTTGATCACGCCTCGGTTCTGGTCTTTGCACTGACCGGGGCGCTGGTTGCCAGCCGGGCGCAGCTTGATCTGGTGGGGTTTGTCTTCATCGCCTGCCTGACGGCCTTTGGCGGCGGCACGTTGCGCGATGTGCTCATCAACCGCGAGGCCGTGTTCTGGATCGCCGATCCCGGCATTCTGGCGGTGCCCACCTTGGCCGCCGTTCTGGTATTCTTCACCGCGCATCTTCTGGAAAGCCGCTACAAGGCGCTCCTCTGGCTTGATGCCTTCGCGCTGGCCGTGGCGGTGCCTGCGGGCGTGGCCGTGGCGCTGGATGCCGGGCTGGGCTGGCCGGTCGTCATCCTGATGGGGGTCGCCACCGGCTGCATGGGCGGCCTCATGCGCGATGTGGTGTGCAACGAGGTGCCGCTGGTGCTGAAACAGGGCGAGCTTTACGTCACCGCCGCCTTCGCGGGTGCGCTGGCTGCCGTGGCTCTGGCAGGCACGGGTCGTGAAACTGCACTGATCGGCTGCGCCGCCGCCACTTTCGTTCTGCGGGCCGGATCGGTGGCGCTGGGATGGCGCCTGCCGGTCTATCGTCCCCGTCCGCCGCGCGACGGTTTGCGCTGAGGCTTTTCCTTTACAATCCTGTGGCTATGATCGGCACATGGCCCGCAGAAAGATCATCCCCGATAATGATGTCTACGCCGAAATCCGGCGCATGATTGCCCGTGAAGGCGAACGCGCGGTCTCGTTCCAGACCGTTGCCCGCGCCACCGGGCTTGCCGCGCCGACGCTGGTGCAGCGCTTCGGATCGCGCGAGGCGATGGTGCACAGCGCCCTGGCCGCCGGGTGGGAGGCGCTGGAGGCCGCAACCGAAGCCGCCGAAGCCGACGCGCCGCTGAACGCCAAGGGGGCGCAGGCCTTCCTCAAGGCTCTGGGGGCCGATACGCCGGAAGCGGCCGACCTGTCTCATCTGGCTGCCGATTTCCGCGATCCGGTGCTGCGGGACCGCGCCGACCGCTGGCGTCAGCGGGTCGAAACCGCCATTGCCCTGCGTCTGGGTGGCGGCGCCAAAGCACAAGAGGCTGCCGCGCTGCTGTTTGCGGCATGGCAGGGCCAAAGGCTCTGGCAACCCGCAGGTGGCAAGGGGTTCCGCCTGAAGGACGCGGTCAAACGGCTCAGCGGCTGAAGCGCTGCCACAGCCAGATCAGCGCCATCGCGCCCGCCACGGCCAGCACGAACATCAGGCCCGAACTTGCCAGCCGCGTCAGCAGCCGCACGATGACCCAGGCCAACCCGGCGCCGACCGTGCCGATGAACACGGTGGTCGGTACATCAGCCTGCACGCGCATGAAGCGGGTGGCAAGAAACCCTGCCGCCGCGCCGACGATCAGGATAAGCAGAAAGTTCATGGCCATGCCTCGCAGCGGATCATCCGGCCTCAGCTTGGCGCAAGGGCCAGCCCATGTCCATGCCACAGCCCATGGCCCCCTCGATACATGCGAAATCCGCCGCCGTCAGTTCACGCAGGCCATAGCGGAAAGCCATGCCCCAGGACGCAAGCCCCCGCGTCAGGTCAAGCCGGTCCAGCAACAGGCGGATCGGCGCAGGCCGGGCCTCGCGCCACAGCATCCGGCGCCGGAACGGATGAAAACCACCGCCCATATCCACCTGCCAGCTGTCACCGTCCGCCACCCGCCCCAGCGCAGTGAAGGCCTGCAATGGCGCCCCGCCGGTAAAACGATCCCGCGGGCTGTAGATCACCACCCCGTCGCCCGGACGCATCCGGCGCAACGGGGCCACCTTGCCATGGCAGGTCTGGACAATACCCAGTGCGCGCCCGGTGGCCGCATGATCGGCAGAGGCGGTGATGACCCAGTATCGTGGCTCTTGATGTGACATGGTTTTCCCCTTTCGGGGACACCCTGCCAGACCCATGCTGACAGAAGCTGTCAGGATCAGTCGACTCTTTCCGGCAAAGTGAAGCCGCGCAGGAAATCCTCGGGCGCCATGGCGCGCTTGCCCTCGCGCTGTGCCAGCGTGATTTCCACCGCGCCGCTGCCGCAAGCGATGCGCAGGCCACCCAACACCTGCCCCGGTGCGCCCTGCCCTTCGGCCAGACGGCTGCCCAGCAGTTTCACCCGCTCGCCCGCCACCTCGCACCAGGCACCGGGAAAGGGCGAAAGTCCGCGGATCAGCCGATCAACCTCGGCTGCCGGAGCGGACCAGTTCACCCGCGCCTCGGCCTTGTCGATCTTGGCGGCATAGGTCACGCCGTCCTCGGGCTGCGGATCGGGGCGCAGTTCCGCCAGACGGTCCAGCGCCTGAAGGATCAGCTGTGCCCCCATCGTGCTCAGCCGGTCGTGCAGCGCGCCGGTAGTTTCCTCGGGGCCGATCGCCGTCGCCTCGCGCAGCAGAACCGGGCCGGTATCCAGCCCCGCCTCCATCTGCATGATGCAGATGCCGGTTTCCGCATCCCCCGCCATGATGGCGCGATGGATCGGCGCCGCCCCACGCCAGCGCGGCAGAAGCGAGGCATGGATGTTCAGGCAGCCGTGGCGCGGCGCATCCAGCACCGCTTGCGGCAGGATCAGCCCATAGGCCACCACCACAGCGACATCGGCACCCAGCGCCGCGAACTCCGCCTGTTCCGCCGCGCCTTTCAGACTGACCGGATGGCGCACCGGAATGCCCAAAGCCTCGGCCTTGGCCTGCACCGGCGAGGGGCGGTCTTTCTTGCCCCGGCCCGCCGGGCGAGGCGGCTGGCTGTAGACACAGACAACCTCATGCGCCGCTGCCAGCGCCTCCAGCACGGGGACCGAGAAATCGGGCGTCCCCATGAACACGACCTTCATCCGCGCCTCCGCAGCTTTTCTGCTTTTTGCAGCAGCATCTTGCGTTTCAGCGGTTTCAGATGGTCGAAATACATCCGGCCGTTCAGATGGTCGATCTGATGCTGCACCGAGGTCGCCCAGAGGTTCACGAAATCGCGCTCCTCCATCTCGCCTTGCGCATTCACGAACCGCACCGTCACCGCGCGCGGGCGGCTGATGACGGCAGACACACCGGGCAGGTTGGGGCTGGCTTCCTCGTGCTCACGGAACTGCACGCTGGCATGCAGCACCTCGGGATTGGCCATCAGCACGACCTTGCCACGCTCTTCGCTGCAATCCACCACGGCGAGCCGTTGCATCACGCCGATCTGCGGCGCGCCAAGGCCATAGCCCGGCATTGCCTCCATCGTGTCCACCATGTCGCGCCAGATCGCGCGCACGTCGTCGGTGATCGCCTCCACCGGGGCGGCGACCGTTTGCAGGCGCTTGTCGGGCCAGGGGATACAGCGGCGGGCGGTCATGTCTCATACTCCGCCAGCGCTCGGGCGCGGGCTTCAGGGGAAACGCGGTCGAAAATCACGATCCCGTCCAGATGGTCGAATTCATGCTGGGCGCAGATCGCGTCGAAATCATGCAACTCCTGTTCGTGCAGCTTACCGTCCAGCCCGGTCCAGCGCAGCCGGATCGCCTGCGCTCGGCGCACCTGCATGGTGACGCCAGGGATGGACAGGCAGCCCTCCGGCCCCTCGGCACGGGTGTCTGACATCCACAGAATATCGGGGTCGATGCAGACGCGCGGGCTGCGCGTGCCTTCCTTCCAGGTGGTGTCCATTACGAAGATGCGCCGCAGCACCCCGACCTGCGGTGCTGCCAGCCCTCGCCCAGGCGCAGCGTACATCGTCTCCAGCATGTCGGCGGCCAGACGCGCCGTCGCATCGTCCACCGGACCCACCGGCATGCAGCGGGTCGCCAACCGCACATCGGGCCAGCGCAGGATCGGCAGAACGGTCATTCAGCCCTGCCGCGCGCGTTCGCGCTTCAGCTTTTCCATCTTGCGCGTGATCATCTGCCGCTTCAGCGGGCCCAGAAAATCAATGAACAGCTTGCCGTTCAGATGGTCGATTTCGTGCTGCACACAGGTCGCCCAGAGATCGGAAAACTCTTCCTCCTGCGCGCTGCCATCCAGCGCGGTCCATGCGACACGCACACGGGCCGGGCGCGCGACCTCGGCATATTGCTCGGGGATCGACAGGCAGCCCTCTTCGTAGCTCGACAGATCCTCGGAGGCCCATGTAACCTCGGGATTGATCATCACCAGCGGGCGCGGCTCATCCGGCGCCTTGGCGCAATCCAGCACAATCACCCGGCGCATCACACCGATCTGCGGCGCAGCCAGCCCGATGCCCGGCGCATCATACATGGTTTCCAGCATGTCCTCGGCCAGCGCCGCAAGATCGGGCGTGATTTCGGTGACAGGTTCGCAGGTCTTTTTCAGACGCGGATCGGGATGAATAAGGATGGGGCGCTTCATGGCTCTGATTTACGCGCAGTCCGCCCGCCGCGCAACCATGGCAAAGGGAGGTCGTGATGCGAAGCGGGTGCCCGCCCGCCCTTCATGCAGAACAATGCCCATCATTCGCATGATGATTGAGAATATTTCCCGACATGCAACATCAGTCCGCAACATATGATCACTTCAAAGCGATGGATTGCCCGTTCCTCCCACCCGGCCTAGTCTGCCCCGCAAGACCGCCCGAACGGAAGGAAACCGCATGAGCACCGCCCCGAACTTTGACGAGATCATCAACCGCCACGGCACCCATTCCGTGAAATGGGACATGATGGAAAAGCTCTATGGCGTGCCGGCCTCGGAAGGGATCGCCATGTGGGTCGCGGATATGGAGTTCCGCCCGCCGCATTGCGTGCAGAAGGCCGTCGAGGACATGGCCGCCCATGGCCTTTACGGCTATTACGGCGATGACCGCGCTTATCTGGAGTCGATCCGCTGGTGGATGGCACATCGCCATGGCTGGGAGGTTCCGGCCGAGGCGATCTTTACCACCCATGGCCTTGTGAACGGCACCGCCCTTTGCGTCGATGCCTTCACCGCGCCCGGTGATGGCGTGGTGCTGATGAGCCCGGTCTATCACGCCTTCGCCCGCGTCATCCGCGCCGCCGGGCGCGAGGTAGTGGAATGCCCGCTGAAGACCGAGGCCGGGCGCTATGTCTTTGACACCGCCGACTGGGAGGCGCGGATCACGCCGCGCACAAAGATGTTCGTGCTCTGCTCGCCCCACAATCCCGGCGGCCGGGTCTGGAGCGTGGCGGAATTGCAGGCCATCGCCGCTTTCTGCGAAAAGCATGACCTGATCCTCGTCTCCGACGAGATCCATCACGATCTGGTCTATCCGGGCCACAAACATACCGTGATGCCGCTGGCCGCACCGGGCATCGTGGACCGGCTGGTCGTCATGTCGGCCACCACCAAGACCTTCAACATCGCGGGGTCGCATTCCGGCAATGTGATCATCCTCAACCCGGAACTTCGGACACGCTTCGCCGCGCGGATGAATGCGCTCGGGATTTCGGCCAATTCCTTCGGTCTGTTCATGTCGACCGCCGCCTACAGCGCCGAGGGCGCGGCCTGGGTCGATGCGCTGATGGCCTATCTGGACGGGAACCGCCGCCTGTTCGACGAGGGCGTGAACGCGATTCCGGGTCTTGCCTCGATGAAACTGGAAGCCACCTATCTGGCCTGGGTCGATTTCGCGGGCACCGGCATGGCCCCGGCCGAATTCATTGCCCGTGTCGAAAAGGGCGCGAAGATCGCCACCAACCACGGCGCGAGCTTCGGTCTGGGCGGCGACAACTTCCTGCGCTTCAACCTGGCCGCCCCCCGCGCTCAGGTGGCCGAGGCGGTGGCGCGTCTGCAAGCGGCCTTCGCCGATCTGCAATAAGGCTCAGGCGCGGCGGCCCAGCGGGATGATCTCGGGGGCCGTCGCATGCCAGGGGGTGCCAGCCCAGTCGCCCCACCATTCGTCGACCTCAAGCCCCGCCGCCGCGATCTGCGCGGCGATTTCCGCCTGCGGGGCGAAGGCGATGCGGCATTCGGCCCGCTGCGCCGGTTGCCCCTCGGGCTGGTAGAAGGTCCAGTAAGTAACGATGCCGGTCGCCGCATCGTGGGAAACATCGTTCCACACCCGCACATCGCCTGCCTGCGGATGAGTAAACCGGCTTTCCGATCGTTCGGGCACCCAGTCGCGCCATCCCTCGCACACCGGGTTGCGGCTGTCGAAGAGGAAGCGCCCGCCGGGGCGCAGGTGGCGGGCAATGCCACCCAGCACAGCGGCGCGGTCTTCCGCCGTCAGAAAGACCTGAAAGGCATGGCCGGTCAGGATCACCAGATCGAAGCTTTCTCCCAGATCAAGCTTCCGCGCATCGCCCTGAACCCAATGCACCCTGTCGCCGCCGGGCCTGCTGCGCGCCACCTCCAGCATGGCCTCCGCCGGATCGACCCCGACGACACGCGGCACGCTTTCCGCAATCGCTGCCGCAACCATGCCGGTGCCACAACCCAGATCCAGCACCGAGTCGCAGCCCCGCGCCAGCCGCAGACAGGCCGCACTGTCGGCGGCCCAGCCGTTTTCATGGTCATAGAACCGCGTGAAAGCGGGATCGTGATACAGCGCCTCCGGCCCGGTCAGCGCCACGGCAGATAGCCGGAGGGCGCGTTCTCGTCGCGCGGATAATCCAGCGGCGGCGTTTCGCTGACACGGTTGCTGCGTTTGAAGGTGCAGACAAGACGCCCGTTCTCGACCTGCGCCGCGACGATCAGCCCCTGAAGGATATGACGCGCGCCATCATAGACATCGACCATCCCACGCAGGCGGGGCACTTTGGCCGCATCCAGCACCATTGCCTCTTCACTGAGGCTCAGCACCGGAAAGACCGCCTCGCCCAGTTGCACCCGCAACCGGCTGCGCCGCGCCCTGCGCGACTGTGCAAGGGCAAATCCCTCGCGAAGTTCCTGTGGCAGAAATTCCAGCATGGCGTTCCTCCCGTCGCCGTCCCTTGATCATTACGCTGCCAGAAGTGATTGACAACAAGGCAACAACCGACATTTGCGAAACAATTCCGCCATCGTGGGCTGCAAGACACGGCGCGCACTCGGAATGGTTGCGCTTGGGCGCCAAATCGGCCATCCCTGCGGGCTGGAGGTGCGGGAATGGCAGAAGCTCAGGCAGATCACGGGGGCGGAATCGACGCAGCGGCGCGGCGGTTCGGCGGCGCGCGCGCCGATTGGCTGGACCTGTCGACCGGCATCAACCCCAACCCTTTCCCGCTGCCCGCCCTGCCCTCTGACGCCTGGACCGCGCTGCCTGACCAGACGGCGCTGAACCGGCTGATTGCGGCGGCACGGCAGGTCTGGTCGGTGCCGGACGGAGTTGGGGTTCTGGCCGTCTCCGGTGCCTCGGCCCCCATTGCGCTGGTGCCGCATCTGCGGTCTTCGGGCCGCGTGCATATCCCCGGCCCGACCTACAACGAACATGCCCGCGCCTTCCGTGCGGCCGGGTGGGAGGTGGTCGATACCGGCGCCACCGCGCAGGTTCTGGTGCATCCGAACAATCCCGATGGCCGCTTTCACGCGGCGCCCGGCGCGCTGCCACTGACGGTGATCGACGAAAGCTTCTGCGACATCGCGCCCGACCGCAGCCTGATCCATCTGGCCACCCGCCCCGGCACACTGGTGCTGAAAAGCTTTGGCAAGTTCTGGGGGCTGGCCGGGCTGCGGCTCGGTTTTGTCATCGGCGATCCCGAACTGATCGGCGCGCTTTCGCAGCGGCTCGGGCCATGGCCCGTCTCCGGCCCCGCGCTGGAAATCGGCGCCGCCGCGCTGGAAGATACCGAATGGGCCGAGACCACCCGCCTGCGGCTTTTGCGTGACGCGGCGCGGCTCGACGCCCTGGTGCGCGCGCCGCTGGTGGGTGGCACGCCGCTGTTCCGGCTTTACGAGGTCGATGACGCCGCCCGCTGGCAGGAGGCTCTGGCAGAGCGGCAGATCTGGAGCCGGATTTTCCCCTACTCCCGCCGCTGGCTGCGGCTGGGCCTGCCCCCGGCGACAGGGTGGGACCGTCTCGCCGCCGCATTGCAAGGGCTTCACGCATGAGCGCGGCGCTGCTCGTCCCCGCCATGCTGCTGGACGCCGCGCTGGGCGAGCCGAAAGCGCTGTGGAACCGCTTTCCGCATCCCGCCGTGCTGATGGGCCGCGCGGTCGGGAAGCTGGACCATGCCCTGAACAAGGGCCGGATGCGGCGCGCGCGTGGCATCCTTGCCATGGCCCTGCTGGCCGGGGGCGGCTGGCTGCTGGGCCTGCTGATCTCCTCGCTGCCGGACGCCGGCCTGATCGAAGTGCTGGTCGTCGCGATTCTTCTGGCCCAGCGCAGTCTGGTCGATCACGTCCGCGCGGTCGGGGATGGCCTGCGACAGTCGCTTCCCGAGGGGCGGCGCATGGTGGCGCGGATCGTCGGGCGTGACACCGCCACGATGGATGCCCCTGCCGTGGCGCGTGCCGCTATCGAAAGCGCGGCTGAAAACCTGTCGGATGGCGTCATTGCGCCGCTGTTCTGGTATCTGGTCGCGGGCCTTCCGGGCCTGCTGCTTTACAAGATCACCAATACCGCCGACAGCATGATTGGCCATCGCACCCCACGGCACGAAGCCTTCGGCTGGGCTGCTGCGCGCTTCGACGATCTGCTGAACCTGATCCCCGCACGGCTGACCGCCTTCCTGCTGGCGCTGGCGCATTGGCGGCCCGATGCGACGCGGATCATCCTGCGTGACGCCCCGCTGCACCGTTCCCCCAATGCAGGCTGGCCTGAGGCGGCGATGGCCGTGGTTTTGGGCATCGCCCTCTCGGGTCCGCGCAGCTATCACGGCGAGATGCGCGATTTCCCCTGGGTCCATTCGGAAGGCCGTCGCGACCCCGGCCCGGCGGAAATCGAGGCGGCCTGTGACGCTCTCTGGCGGGCGTGGGCAGCCATGCTGGCCGTTGCGGTGCTGCTGGCGCTGTTCTGACAGGGGCGCGATACGGCCTTCAGGCTTGCAGCCAGGGCCAATGCCAGAGCAGCCCGGCGCGCAGCACCCTTTTCCCCGGAATCGGCATGTTTGCGCAGTTATGCACAGAAGATTTGCCCTGAAAGTTCTTTACAGGCTTCCCCTTTGGCGACACCATATCTAGTAAGGGGCCACAAAGTGTTCCGCAGTTACCTGCCTGAACCACATGAGGTTGTGGGGCGAAGCTAACACAAGCAGTGAATGAGGTCAGGGATGTCGCTCGCAGAAGATTTCTTGGTGCATGATGACCTGCACCCGATCGACATGGCCGAAACGCTTGCAGCAGACCATGCCTGGGAATTCGACCGCCTGACCGACAACCAGATCGCCATGTCGGTTGAAGGGTTGTGGCGTACCTATTCGCTGACGCTTGCCTGGTCGCCGCAGGACGAGGAGTTGCGGCTCATCTGCACCTTCGAGATGGAGCCGCCCGCCCCGCGCCTGCCCGCACTTTACGATGTGCTGAACCGCTGCAACGATCAGGTCTGGGCCGGTGCCTTCACCTTCTGGGCCGAACAGCAACTGATGGTCTGGCGTTATGGCCTGTCGCTGGCAGGCGGCCAATATGCGGGCAGCGAACAGATCGGCCGCATGATCGAAGCGGCCATCACCGCCTGCGAACGCTATTACCCGGCCTTCCAGCTGGTTGTCTGGGGCGAGCGCGACCCGGCCGAGGCCATGGGCGTCGCCATGGCCGAAGCTTACGGCCGCGCCTGAACCACCCCAAACCGGCCATTGCCCCCGCCCGTCCGGCTGCCTAAGCTGCGCCCGAACATGGGCAAGACGCGGGGGATGCGATGCTGGATAGGGTGAAGGACCGGGGGCTTGTACTGCTGGGATGCGGCAAGATGGGCTCCGCCATGCTGGAAGGCTGGCTGGCGCAGGGCGTGCCCCCCGGTTCAGTCCATGTGATCGAGCCCTATCCTTCGGACTGGCTGAAATCCACCGGGGTTCACCTGAACGAACCTCTGCCCGCCGCCCCCGCCATCGTTCTGCTGGCGGTAAAGCCGCAGATGATGGGCGCGGCGCTGCCGCAGGTCGTGGCTCTGGGGGGGGGTGGCACGCTGTTCCTCTCCATCGCTGCAGGCACTACCATCGCCAGTTTTGAGGAAACCTTCGGCGCCGCGACACCGATCATCCGCGCCATGCCCAACACCCCCGCCGCCGTGGGGCGCGGCATCAGCGCGATCACCGGCAACCCGCGCGCAACCGAGGCCGATCTGCAACTGGCCGAGGCGCTGCTCTCCGCCGTGGGTCAGGTTGTGCGGCTGGAAGGTGAGCATCAGATGGATGCCGTTACCGCCGTCTCCGGCTCCGGCCCTGCCTATGTCTTTCACCTGATCGAGGCACTTGCAGCGGCTGGCGAGGCCGAGGGGCTGCCCGCCCCCCTCGCCATGCAGCTTGCCCGCGCCACGGTCTGCGGTGCGGGTGAACTGGCTCAGCAATCGCCGGAAACCGCCAGCCAGCTGCGGATCAACGTCACCTCCCCCGGCGGCACCACGGCCGCCGCGCTGGCGGTGCTGATGGATGCCGAAACCGGCTTCCCGCCCCTGTTGCGGCGCGCAGTGAAGGCAGCGGCGGATCGCGGGCGGGAACTGGGCAAATGACGATCACCTATGACGATTTCACCAGGGTCGACATTCGCGTCGGCGTGATCACCCGCGCGGAACCCTTTCCCGAGGCGCGCAAGCCCGCCATCAAGCTCTGGGTCGATTTCGGGGCGGAGATCGGCGAGAAGCGCTCCTCCGCGCAGATCACCGTGCATTACAAGCCCGAAGAGCTGATCGGCCGTCAGGTGCTGGCGGTGGTGAACTTCCCGCCGCGCCAGATCGGCCCGGTGAAATCCGAGGTGCTGGTGCTGGGCGTCCCCGATGCGGCGGGCGAGGTCGTGCTGATCGGGCCGGGGCATGACGTGCCACTGGGCGGGCGGCTGTTCTGATGCGGCTGCTGATCACCCGCCCGTTGCCCGACAAGGTCATGCAGGCCGCCCGCACCCGGTTCGACGTGACCGCGCGGGAAAGCACCCTGCCGCTGACGCCCGAAGAACTGCGCGCCTCGCTGCATGACTTCGATCTGGTGCTGCCGACACTGGGCGATCTTTACGCGGCGCCCGTCTTTGCCGATGTACCGAAGCCCCGCGCGCGGCTCCTGGCCAATTTCGGCGTGGGCTACAACCATATTGACGTGGCAACTGCCCGCGCCGCTGGCCTCGCGGTGACCAACACCCCCGGCGCCGTCACCGATGCCACCGCCGACATCGCGCTGACGCTGATCCTGATGACCGCCCGCCGCGCCGCCGAAGGTGAACGGCTGGTGCGTTCGGGCCAGTGGCAGGGCTGGCATCCGGTGCAGATGCTGGGCCTGCATGTGACCGGAAAGCGCGTCGGGATCATCGGGATGGGCCGCATTGGCCGCGCCATCGCCCGGCGCTGCCATTTCGGCTTCGGGATGGAGGTGGTGTTCCACAACCGCTCGGTCACCGATCCCGGCCTGCCCGCCCGTCAAGTGCCGCTGGCCGAGGCGATGGCAGCCGATGTCGTGGTGATCGCCGTGCCAGGCGGCCCCGCCACCCGGCATCTGATCGGCGCCGAGGCGCTGGCCGCGATGCTGCCCCATGCCATCCTCGTCAATATCGCGCGCGGCGATGTGGTGGACGAGGCGGCGCTGATCGCGGCGCTGGAACAGAGCCGGATCGCCGGTGCCGGGCTGGATGTCTACGAACGCGAGCCGCTGGTGCCCGAGGCGCTGCGCGTGCTCGATACCGTGACGCTGCTGCCGCATCTGGGTACCGCCGCGCTGGAAGTGCGCGAGGCGATGGGGATGATGGCGCTCGACAACATCATCGCCTTCGCGGAAGGCCGCGCCCTGCCCAACGCCGTCGCATGATCCTGTCGCGCGGGCGCCGCTTCATCTTTATCCATATACCAAAGACCGGCGGCACCGCGCTTGCCCTCGCACTGGAAGCGCGGGCGATGAAAGATGACATCCTGATCGGCGACACGCCCAAGGCCCGCGCCCGAAAAGGCCGCTGGCAGGGGGTGCAAAGTCACGGGCGGCTCTGGAAACACTCGACGCTGGCCGACATCGCAGGTCTTGCGAGCGACGATGAAATCGCCAGTTTCTTCACCTTCACGCTGATCCGAAACCCGTGGGACCGTGCCGTCAGCTATTACCACTGGCTGCGCGGCCAGAGCTTCACCCATTCGGCGGTGAGCCTTGCGCAATGCCTTGATTTCACCGCTTTCATCGCGCATCCGCAAACCCGGGCGGCCTTCCGCGCCAGCCCCGCCCGCAGCTACCTGACCGACCGCTTCGGACAGGAACGCGCCTCGACCTATGTGCGGCTGGAACATCTGACCGAAGACCTTGCCCCGGTCGAAGCACATCTGGGCTTCCGCCTCGGCCCCCTCCCCCAAGCCAACGAAAGCAGCCGCGCCCGGGACTGGCGCGGCTATTTCACCGATGATACCGCCCAGATGATCGCCACCGACAGCGCCGAGGATATCGCCCGCTTCGGCTATTGCTTCGATCCCTGAGCCGCTTTCATCTTGGCAAAAATATCCAGCGGGGGTCCGGGGGCGCGAAGCCCCCGGTGCCACCTCAGGCCGCCTGGGCGGTGGCGCCGGGATAGAAGCTCTGCCCCTTCGCCGCCATGTCCCGCAGCAGTTTCGGCGCTGCAAAGCGCGCGCCGAACCGTTCGGTCAGTCCGTCACAGATTTCGACCGCGCGCGCAGCCCCGAGGATGTCCAGCCAGCCAAACGGGCCGCCCGACCAGGGCGCAAAGCCCCAACCGAGGATCGCCCCCACATCGCCCTCGCGGATGTCGGTCAGCACGCCTTCCTCCAGCGCCCGCACAGCTTCCAGCACCTGCGCCATCAGCAGACGATGCTGCACCTCGGCCAGTTCCGGCTGGGCTTCCGCCATCGGATAGCGCGCTTCCAGCCCGTCCCACAGGCCCAGACGCTCGCCCTTGTCAGAATAGGCGTAGAAGCCCGCATTGGTCTTGCGCCCCATGCGGCCCTGATCAGCCATCCAGAAGATCACCTCGTCCACCGCCCCGTCGGGATAGGCGTCGCCCATCGCCGCCTTCGTCGCCTTGGCAATCTTCACCCCCAGATCAATCGAAGTCTCGTCCACCAGTTGCAGCGGCCCCAGCGGCATGCCGACGAGCTTTGCCGCATTCTCCACCAGCGCCGATTCCACCCCTTCGGCCACCATGCGGATGCCTTCGTTGATATAGGGGATGATGCAGCGGTTGGCGTAGAAGAAGCGCGCGTCATTCACCACGATCGGGGTCTTGCGGATCTGGCGCACGAAATCCAGCGCCTTGGCCACGGCGCGGTCACCCGTCGCCTTGCCGCGGATGATCTCGACGAGCATCATCTTGTCGACGGGCGAGAAGAAATGGATGCCGATGAACTGTTCCGGCCGCTGGCTGGCCTTGGCCAGCGAGGTGATCGGCAGGGTGGAGGTATTGGTGGCAAAGATACAATCGGCACCAACGACGGCCTCGACCTTCGCGGTGACCTCGGCCTTGACCTTCGGATCTTCGAACACGGCCTCGACGATCAGGTCGCAGCCCGCAAGCGCCGCATAATCGGCTGTGGCGGTGATGCGGCCCAGCACTTCGGCCTTTTTCTCGGCGGTGACCTTGCCGCGCTTCATCCCCTTGTCGAGCAGGCTTTCCGAATGGGCGCGGCCCCGCTCCGCCGTCTCTTGCGTCGCATCAATCAGCACGACTTCGATGCCGGCGTTGGCGGAGACATAGGCGATGCCCGCCCCCATCATCCCTGCGCCGATCACGCCGAGCTTCGCCACCTTCTGATCCGGCACCTGCGGGCGGTTAGCGCCTTTCTCCAGTGCCTCCTTGTTGATGAACAGGCTGCGGATCATTGCGGTGGCCGAGGGGTTCATCAGCACAGAGGTGAACTGCCGGGCCTCGATCTTCAGCGCGGTGTCAAAAGGCACCAGCGCACCTTCGTAAACCGCGCTCAGCAGCGCCTTGGCGGCGGGGTAAACCCCTTGGGTCTTGCCGTTCACCATGGCCGAGGCGCCGACGAAGGTCATGAAGCCCTGCGCGCTGTAGGGCGCACCGCCGGGCATCTTGTAGCCCTTGGCATCCCACGGCTTCACCAGATCGGCGTCAGTCGCGTTCAGCACCCAGTCTTTCGCACGGGCTAGTAGTTCCCCGGGTGCCACCACCTCGTCCACGATCCCGGCGGCCTTGGCCTTCTTCGGGTCGCTCAGCTTGCCTTCCAGCAGGAAGGGCGCCGCGACCATGGCACCCATCTTGCGCACCAGCCGCGTTGTGCCACCCGCGCCGGGGAAGATGCCAACCATGATTTCCGGCAGGCCGATCCTGGCCTTCGGATTGTCGGCGGCGAAGATACGGTGGCAGGACAGCGGCAATTCCAGCCCGATGCCCAGCGCCGTGCCCGGCAGCGCCGCCGCGATGGGCTTGCCGCCCTTCAGGGTCTTGGGGTCCATGCCTGCGCGTTCGATCTTGCGCAGGATGCCGTGCATGTTCATCACGCCGTCAAAGATCGCCTGTGCGCCCCCGGCCCGCATGCCGGCGATGACATTCAGATCCATCCCCCCGGCGAAATCCTTCTTGCCGGAGGTGATGACGATCCCCTTCACGCCCGGATCGGCAAGGGCGGCATCGACAAGGGCATTCAGCGTGGCGAAGCCCTCCATCGACATGACGTTCATGCTTTTGCCCGGAACGTCCCAGGTGATGACGGCAACGCCGTCGCTGTCGGTCGTGCTGGTGAAATCGGTCATCGTGTTCCTCCTCTCGGGCCGCAGGATCCGGGGCTTCGCGCCCCCGGCCCCCCCGCGGGATATTTTTGCCAGGGTAAATGGCAGGGGTGTCACCAGGGCGTGCCGTCGCGGTGCAGATAACGGCGGGCGCTGCCCTGTTTGTGGGTGATCAGGTCATGATCGGTGTAGTGGATCACATCGGCCTCCTTGCGGGTGCCGATTACGAGGTAACGCGCGGGCGCGTCGGACCGGTTGTCGAGCCGGTGCCCCACGGGCTGCCCCGCGGGCCAGCAGGCGGCGTCCCCGGCCCGCAGCAGGGTTTCGCTGTCCTCGACCAGCACCACCTCCCCCGCAAGCATCAGGATCATCTCGTCCTCGGCCTCGTGCCAGTGGCGGCGGCCGGAGGTTGAGCCGGGCGGCAGTTCCTCGATGAAGGCGCCGAACTGCGTGAGACCGCCGGGATCGGACAGCAACTGATAGCGATAGGGACCGATGCCGCCGCCCAGAACCGGATGAACGGTGTCGTCTTCGGTCACGAAAGCGGGCAGATCGACCTTTGGCATCAGCGCGGCCCCGTCCAGTCGGTGCCGTCACGGTAGGTGAAGCGCGCCTGACCGCCTTCCATTTCCACCCGCAGGTCGACATCGGAATAGGTGGCAACCTCGCGCGGGGCCTTGGTGCCCACCACGAGGAAGCGCGCCACCACATCGCTGCGGTTGATGAAATGGTGCCCGTCCGGTGTATTTGCCGGGAAGGCCGCGCAATCGCCCGGCCGCATCACGGTTTCGCCCGCGTCCTCGACCAGCACGCATTCGCCTTCCGTCACCATCACGAATTCATCCTCGTTCAGGTGCCAGTGCCGCAACGAGGACAACGCGCCGGGTTCCAGCGTCACAAGATTGACACCGAACTGGGTCAACCCGCCCGCCTGCCCCAGCCGCAGGCTGGAGCGGCCCTGCATCATGGACGCATAGGGCTCGGGGTAGATCGAGCCGGTTTTGAGGGGCACCTGCGACAGGTCGAGCTTCGGCATCACACCCTCTCGATGATCGTGGCGGCCCCCATGCCGCTGGCGATGCAGAGCGTGGCGAGGCCGGTGGATTTGCCGGTGCGTTCCAGCTCGTCCAGCAGGGTGCCGATGATGATGGCGCCGGTCGCGCCCAGCGGATGCCCCATGGCGATGGAGCCGCCGTTCGGATTCACCTTTGCCGGATCCACATTGAACGCCTGCATGAAGCGCAGCACGACGCTGGCAAACGCCTCGTTCACCTCGAAAAGGTCGATATCCGAGATGGACATGCCGCTGTCCCTCAGGATCTTTTCCGTGACCGGAACCGGGCCGGTGAGCATGATCGTCGGGTCGGTGCCGATCTTCGCGGTGGCACGGATGCGGGCGCGGGGTTTCAGCCCGTGGGCCTTGCCGAAATCGGCATTGCCGATCAGCACCGCGGCGGAACCATCGACGATGCCCGAGGAATTGCCCGCGTGGTGGATATGGGTAATCCGCTCCAGATGCGGGTATTTCATCAGGGCGATCTTGTCGAAACCCGGCATGACCTCGCCCATATCCCTGAAGCTGGCCTTCAGTGCGCCCAGCGTCTGCATGTCGGTGCCGGGGCGCATGTATTCGTCATGGTCGAGGATGGTCAGGCCATTGCGGTCGGTCACCGGCACGATGGAGCGCGCAAAGCGCTTGTCCGCCCAGGCCGCAGCGGCGCGGCGCTGACTTTCCACCGCCAGCGCATCGGCCTGATCGCGGGTGAAGCCGTATTCGGTGGCGATGATGTCGGCCGAAATGCCCTGCGGCACGAAATAGGTCTTCATGGCAAGCGAGGGGTCCACCGCGATCGCGGCGCCGTCACTGCCCATGGCGACACGGCCCATCATCTCCACCCCGCCCGCGATGTAGGCGGCACCTGCACCGCCCTTCACCTGATTGGCGGCGAGGTTCACCGCCTCCATTCCGCTGGCACAAAAACGGTTGATGGCAAGGCCGGGGATCGACTCGTCGAGGTCCGAGGCCAGCACGGCAGATCGCGCAAGGCAGCCGCCCTGTTCACCCACCTGGGTGACATTGCCCCAGATGACATCCTCGACGGCATGGCCCTCCAGCCCGTTGCGGTTGCGGATCGCGTTCAGCATCTGGGCCGACAGCGCGACCGATGTCACCTCGTGCAGCGCGCCGTCCGGGCGCCCCTTGCCGCGCGGGCTGCGGATCGCGTCATAGATGAAAGCCTCGGTCATGATCTCCTCCAGTATCTGACGGGCGTCCGGGCAAAGACTTGCCCCGACGCTGCTTTAGGGAAACCCTAGCAGGGCCTTCCCCATCATGTGTAAATGCCGTCACGTCGCGAAAAGATTGACGTGCATATCACGTCGCGTCACTTTGCAGCGCGGTCCGACGGATGGCCAGGCATCAGGTCATAGGGATGCTTCCAGCCCGGCAGCGCGGCGATATTGTCCAGCCAGCGGTCGATATTGGGCCGCGCCTTGCGGTCAAAGCCGAAAGGCTCGGGGTAATAGAGGTAACCGCAGCAGGCGAAATCGGCGATGGAAGGCGCATCGCCCACCATCCAGTCGCGCCCGGCCAGATGCCGGTCGAGCGTGCCCAGCGCGGTCTGCACCCGCATGGACAGCCAGTCGATTGCCGCCCCAGGCCGCTTTTCCGCAGGCACGAAGTTCATCAGAAACCGCAACCCGCCCTGCTGGCCCGAGCCCTTCTGGGCGTCCCAGAACAGCCAGCGCAGCACCTCGTTGCGGTCGCCGCCCAGAAATTTCCCTGTCCGCTCTGCCACATGCAGCTGGATGACGCAGGATTGCGTGAGGGTCAGATCGCCCTCCACCAGCACCGGCGCCTCGCCCATTTCATTCAGCGCCAGAAATTCCGGCGTGCGTGAGGCGCCGTTAAAGAAATCGACATAGACGGGCTGCCAGTCATAGCCCGAAAGCTGCATCGTCAGCGCCGCCTTATAGGCATTGCCGCTTTCGCCAAAGCAGTAAAGTTGCGCGGTCATCCTGATCCTCCTGCCTGATTCCATGAGGGAATCGCCCCGCTGCGGGGCGCGCAGGGCCAGTTAAGCAGGCAGAGAGCAGGGAGGCGAGGAGTCAATCCGCACGAAACCGCGACGCGCGCCGACGGCGCCTGAAGGATTAGAGATTTTCAGGAAGATGGTGGGCGACCCTGGAATCGAACCAGGCACGAGTCGCCTCGGCGGAGTTACAGTCCGCTGCCGCACCTTGCAGCACGTCGCCCACTGGCGGCGGATGTATCCAAGGGGGCGGGGGGCGTCAAGAGCGAATTCGCGGGTTTTTCACTTGCGCCCCCGCGCGGCCCCTGCGCATTCTGCCCGCCTGAAATCGAGGGACACGAAAGATGAGCGGCGGAGCGAAGAAACCGGCCTGGGTAATCGACAAGGAACGCGCGAAACGCGCGGCGGCCAGCGAAACCGTCTGGCTGTTCGGCCTGCACGCGGTGCGCGACGCGCTGCTCAATCCCCGGCGCGAGAAACTGCGGCTGGTGCTGACGAAGAACGCCTATGACAAGCTGGCCGATGCGGTGGCAGAGGCCGGGATCGAGCCGGACATCGTCGATCCGCGCAAATTCAGCGTGCCGATCGACGAAGGCTCGGTCCATCAGGGCGCCGCGCTGGAGGTGAAGCCGCTGAATTGGGGCAAGCTGGCGGATGTGGCGATTTCGGGTGAAGGGGCGCCGCTGGTCGTGCTGCTGGACCGGGTGACCGACCCGCATAACGTGGGGGCGGTGCTGCGTTCGGCCGAGGTGTTCGGCGCGCGGGCGGTGATCGCGCCGCGCCACCATTCGGCGCCGGAAACCGGCGCACTGGCCAAGACTGCCAGCGGGGCGCTGGAACGTCAGCCCTATCTGCGCGTGACCAATCTGTCGGATGCGATGGTGGAACTCCGCGATATGGGCTTCGTGCTTCTGGGGCTGGATGGTGAGTCGGAAACCCCGATTGATCAGGCGGTGGCCGAGGCAGGCAGCCGCCCCATCGCGCTGGTCATGGGGGCCGAAGGGCCGGGCCTGCGCGAGAAGACCCGCGAGACCTGCGACCGGCTCGTGCGCATCCCCTATGCCGGAGGGTTCGGGTCACTGAACGTCTCCAACGCCGCCGCTGTCGCGCTTTATGCCGTCAACCGCCGTTGATTTTCACGCTTTTGCGACTGGCCCTTTAATGGTTCGGCAACCCACCCATATCACTCTCACAAGGAGCGGGTCAGGAACTCCCGTCCCTTCCCTTACTGTCCCTCGTTCCACACCTGGCGCCCGGGCCCTCTGTCCCGGGCGCTTTTTTGTCTGAGGCCCGCCATGACCGAACCCACCGATGCCGATATTCGCGAAATCCTGACTGAAACGAAGGTGATTGCGCTGGTGGGCTGGTCGCCCAAACCCGACCGGCCGAGCCACGGCGTCGCGCGCTTTCTGAAAGACCGGGGCTATCGGGTGATCCCCGTCAACCCGGGCCATGCCGGAGAACAGGCGCTGGGGGAAACCGTGCGCGCCTCGCTGTCGGAAATCGACATCCCGGTGGACATGGTCGACATCTTTCGCCGGGCGGAGGATGTGCCCCCCGTGGTGGCCGAGGCGCTGGCGCATCTGCCGGGCCTTAAAACCGTGTGGATGCAACTGGGTATCCGCAATGATCCGGCGGCCGAAACTGCCCGCGCCGCCGGGGTGAAGGTGGTGCAGGACCGCTGCCCCGCCATCGAAATCCCGCGCCTCGGTCTGTGACGGCTCAGTTCAGCGCGAGGCACTCGCCGCCGCGATGGCAGGTCAGCAGGCGATGCAGATCGTCCTTTGACGGCTGTGCGATCAGCAAGTCGCCGCAGAGCGTTTCAAACAGCACCAGCCGGTCATCTTTCTTCTGCACGAAGATCAACTGTTCGCCCCGGGGCACATAACTGGCATCGCAGGTGGGCTCGGCCGTCAGGCAATGGCGCACCAGCGTGATCTGGCCGGTGAACGCAGTGCCGAAGCCGCTGGCCCCCAGTTGTTTGCCGGTAAAATTCAGCACCGGGCCGGTCTTGCCCTGCCTCACCGGCGCCTGATCGAACTGGCCCAGCAAGACGACATAGTCCTCCTTCGCCTTGCGCGCGGTTTCATCCCACATTTCCCAAGTAAGGCGCTGATTTCGCTGTCCTGACCATTATATTTCCTATATAAAACATGGTGTTGAAGGCTGCGAGGGGCGCGTTTCA
>NZ_QBKP01000002.1:141969-446545 GCF_003054195.1 Gemmobacter caeni | reverse complement strand
CCATCCGCCGTCTTCGAACGCCTCCGTCATGCGCATGACCACGATCCATGCCCAAGCTGAACGAAAGCGGCAGGACAGGTCCGTCTGCCGCGCGGGAAAGCGGCTCTGCCGGGCCAGAATGCTGCGGGTTCGAGGCTTGATCCACCCGACTTCGGCCGTTTGCGCGACGACAGACACCGCTCGGGGCGAAGAACGCTTGCCCAGCGAGCAAAATCAGGCGATCTTGAAGTCAAGCGGCAGGCCACTTGGGGAATGTCGGTGAAAGAGGGGCGAGATTTACCGGATGCAGCTGAAAGGGCTTTGACATGACCACCGCGCCACAGGCCGTCTTGCGTTGGCGGATACTGGCAATCATCTGCACCGGTGTTGTCGGCGTGCTTGCAACATGGTTTTCGGCAACCGCGATCATGCCCGCATTGATCGTAGAATGGAATCTGTCAGCGTCACAGGCGGCATGGATGACCAATGCTGTGCAGGTCGGTTTCGTCGTGGGGGCAATCGGCGCATCGCTTGTCAACCTGCCCGACATTATCTCCATGCACCGGCTGATGACTGCATCAGCGGTGCTGGCTGCACTGGCCAATGCAGCACTGCCCTTTTTGGGGCCAGAGGGTGCGATTGCCCTACGCTTTCTGACCGGCATGGCTCTGGCGGGGGTTTACCCGCCCGCCCTCAAGTTGATGGCAACATGGTTCGTACAGGGGCGTGGACTTGCACTGGGCTTCCTGATTGGCGCGCTGACGCTGGGGTCATCCATGCCGCATCTGGTGCGCGCAATGACCAGTGGGCTGGACTGGCGTGCGGTGGTCTGGGCAACATCGATCTCGGCTCTGGTCGCAGCCCTGATGTTCGCGACCCTGTTACATGAAGGCCCTCATCCTTTTGGCAAGGCCAGCTTCGACCCACGCAAAGCGTTGGCAGTCTTTTCCAACAGGCCGCTGCTTCTGGCCAATATCGGTTATTTCGGGCATATGTGGGAACTCTATGCCATGTGGGCGTGGATTGTGACCTTTGCCACTGCGGCCGAGGCGGGTCTGAATACCTTTCCTTTTGGATCAGCGTCCATGTTCAGCTTTATTGTCATCGCATCAGGTGTCCTGGGGTGCTTGTTGGGTGGCTGGCTGTCCGATCGCATAGGGCGCTGCCTGACCTGCGCAGGGATGATGCTGGTGTCGGCGGGTTGTGCAGCCCTGATCGGGCTGTTCTTTGATGGCCCCACGTTCATCCTCGGGCTTTTGGCTGTTGTCTGGGGAATTTCGGTGGTCGGTGACAGCGCCCAGTTTTCAGCAGCGGTGACAGAACTGGCCGACAGCGCATTTGTTGGCACCGCCCTGACATTGCAGATGGGGATCGGATTTGCGCTGACCGTGCTGGCCATCTGGGGCCTTCCTCTCTTTGCAGAGCTGATCGGCGGTTGGCAATGGGCCTTTCTCTTTTTGCTGCCGGGGCCGCTGGTTGGAGCATGGGCAATGCTGACTCTGCGTGCCCGCCCTGAAGCCAGAAATCTTGCCCAAGGCGCCCGTTAGGCGCAAAACGCCATGGCGTGCGTAAAGCCCTTTGCCAAACGCGGGACAAGATATGTGGGCACAGTCAAAGCCTGCCCTGCCGGATCAAGACCCCTGTCAGCAGAATCCCATGCAGGTCATTGCGACAGGGGTGGCAAAGCCCTGCCGCTGACATCCGGGCATTGAACATGGCCGTCGGTGCAACTGCTGCCTGTTCTGCCTATTGCGGGATTGTTTGATGTGACCCCATTTGCCGCCGCTTTTGCGGGGTACTGACGCCAATTGCAGCCACCGCAAGACGCACCGCAGCTTCCATCGCATCGATGACCACCACACGGTGTTTGCGGCTTCAATGTTTCTCACCAACAGGCCGCGTACCGTGCCTTCTGGATGGTGAAACCGTCGTATGGGATTCTCTCGCAATTCTGGAATATCTAGCTGAGATATACCCGAATGTCTGGCCAAGCGACCGAGTAGCGCGTGCCTTCGCCCGATCCGCCGCGGCGGAAATGCACTCAGGTTTTTCCGCTTTGCGCAATTTCTGTCCCATGAGTTGCGGCGTTCGCATAGAACTCACCACGTACCCCACAGAGCTACGAGTGGATCTCGATCGCTTAGACAAAATCTGGCGCGAAGGGATCGGTCGTTTCGGAGGCCCTTTCCTTGCTGGTGACGGGTTCACCGGAATTGACGCTTTTTTCGCGCCGATAGCTTTTCGTCTCCAGACCTACGGCCTTTCCCTGAGTTCCGTCAGTGATGTCTATGTCGACAGGTTGCGCAGATTGCCGGCGATGCAGGAGTGGTATTCGGCAAGCTTGGCAGAGACCGTGCGCGAGTCAAACCATGAAGCCGAACTGTTGGCCGCTGGTCGTATCACGGCGGATCTACGAGCTTGCACATAAAGGAAGACACCTAGGCTTCGGTTGGGTCTATCGCTATCGGACCCTCTTCCAGAGTCGCAAATCGCCTCCGATATTCAGCCGGGGTGATGCCAACGTGCCGGACAAAAGAACGGCGCAACGTATCGGGGTTGGCGAACCCACAGAGAGCCGCAACCTGTTTTGGCGTTTCTAGCCCGGTTTCGAGATGTTGGCGTGCTAGGTCGACCCGCAGCCGTTCGATCCAAGCTGCTGGCGTCATCCCGATCTCACCCTGGAACAGACGTGTAAAGTGACGAGCACTCAATCCTGCCCGGTCAGCAAGGACTGGCACACTTAGATCGGCCTCGGGGTTGGCGGCGGCCCACCGTTGTATCTCCTGAAGCACCGAGCGCCCCACAGGCGCGATCTTGTTACTTCGGCTGAACTGGGCTTGCCCACCAACGCGGCGAAACAACATCACCAGTTGGCTGGCCACTCGCATCGCCACTTCGCGGCCGAGATCTTCTTCGACCAGAGCCAAGGCAAGATCCAGACCGGCCGTGACCCCCGCAGCTGTCCGAAGCTTCCCATCTCGCACATGAATCGCGTCCAATTGCACCTGTACGTCAGGATATGCACGCGCGAGCTGGTCCGCCATCGCCCAATGCGTTGTCGCGCATTTGCCATCTAGAAGCCTGGTGGCGGCAAGGAGAAACGCCCCGCTGCAAACCGAGCCATAGCGCCGGGAGGTCAGGGCAGCACGCCTTACCCAAGCGACTGTGTCAGGATGCCAATCCGTTTCAGGCGCATAAGGTGAGCCGGCAACGAGGAGCGTGTCGAAATCTGCCGCGAGTTCGTCGCTGATCGCGAGGTCAGGAAGCAACCTCGCGCCTGATGAGCAGCAAATCGGGCCTGCTTCTGTAGCTACGATGGTCAATTCATAGGCGACATGGCCCACTTGGTGATTCGCCTCCGCGAAGACGTCCAGCGGGCCTGCAATGTCCAAGAGCTGGACACGCGGCATGGCAACAATCGCGACCCTGTGCGCTTTGGACACGTACCTACTCCTCTCATGTCCACACCGAACGTAATATGGCTCAATATGACGTATCCAGCCATATTACGCCAGTGGGCGATCACGGCTATCCTCTCTTCGGCAGGATGAAGGAGTGAGCCATCATGAAAGCAATCGCAGGTATTTCTGTTCCGGATAGCGCATTAGCCCGCGCAATCAGGGAATTGGTGCAGGATACGGCGTCGCCGCTGCTCTTTCATCACTCCAGCAGGGTCTACTATTTCGGGGCCCTTGCCGGGCGCCGCCGGGGCCTCAGTTTTGATGAAGAACTGCTTTATGCAGGTGCAATGTTCCACGACTTGGGGTTGGTGCCGCAGCACAGCAGCAAGAATGAACGGTTCGAAGTGGACGGTGCGAACGCCGCGCGAGATTTCCTGCGCCAGCACGGTATCTCCCAATCTGACGTCGACCTTGTATGGACCTCGATCGCGCTGCACACGACGCCAGGAATCCCTCAGCACATGCATCCAGTCGTGGCACTGGTCACCGCCGGAGTCGAGATGGACGTGCTGGGCCTGACCTATGCCGAATATAGCGATGAAGAACGCGAGGATGTGGTCAGCGCACATCCTCGCACGCCCCATTTCAAGGAAGATATTATCCAGTCATTCTATGACGGCATAAAGCACAAGCCAGAAACGACATTTGGCAATGTCAAAGCCGACGTCATTGCGGACAAGGAACCGCATTTTCATCGCGGCAATTTCTGCAACGTCATTCGGTGCTCCGGATGGAGCGGCTGATCGAAACCGGCACAGCAAGCTCGCCGGTAAACGAAAATCGTATGACTGGGGCTTGCTGTGAACTTTTTGCTGGCCCCTCAATGCTCGGCTTGCCGGCGTCTTTGCTTGAATGCTTCGATCGGATTTCCGAACCAATAGGGGTCGGAGATTTGGATCGGCGCTTGAAGCAGCCCAAAGCGCCTAGAATAATTTGTATTGCGGATGGTTATCTTGAGCCCGGCTTCGCAATACAGAACGATGAAATCAAACGAGCATTGTCCGCAGGCTGGCCAGTATGGGGCATCGGCTCTGTTGGTGCCCTGAAAGCGGTTGAGCTTGCAGCTGAAGGTATGCAGGGATTCGGTCTTGTATATCGTATGCTTCGTCGTCTTCGCGCTGTGTCAGCCGACGATGTTGCAGTCCTCCACTACCCTTTCCCGCCGTATGAGCCTGAGACGCTCGCGCTTCTCGAAATCTATATGCTCTTGCGGGTCGCACGCAAGACGAAGAGTTCATTGACAGACATCGACGTAAGGTCAGTTCTGGAAGCATTGCAAGAAAAACCGCTTCATGATCGCACCTATGAAGTAGTGCGGGAGTGCATTCCTAAATACCTGTGGAAGTATCTTGATTATGTTTATGATACGCCAAAGGAATGGAGAATTAAGCGCCAGGATTTGTGGTCTTTTTGTCAGCGCAAACCTTGGCTGATCCAAAACATAGAGCCGAATAACAGTATCCATGGGCGGGCCAATGACTGACGACGAACCTCTATGGACGCCATCAAGCGAAGCACTCAAGGATGCGCCATTGGGTGCGTTCATGGCGGCGGCATCAGCGGTGTCGGGTCGAGCAATTCCCGACTATGACGCATTGCACGCATGGTCGGTCGAAGACCTTCCCGCTTTTTGGGCATTGATATGGGACTGGTGCGGAATCGTCGGCGATCGTGGTCCGCGCACACTGATAGATGGCGACCGGATGCCCGGTGCACGTTTCTTTCCTGATGCACGACTGAATTTCGCCGAAAACCTCCTAAAACAATCGGGTGATGGCGACGCGCTCGTCTTCCGCGGTGAGGACAAGGTGGCGCGGCGGCTGTCGTGGGACGAGCTGCGCGACCTCGTCTCGCGTATGCAGCAGCTCTTCCGCGCCCGCGGTATCAAGGCTGGCGACCGCGTCGCAGCGATGATGCCCAATATGCCGGAAACGGTGGCAGCAATGTTGGCCGTTACGTCGCTTGGAGCGGTCTGGTCGTCCTGCTCGCCTGATTTCGGCGAGCAGGGTGTTCTCGACCGCTTCGGTCAGATTGAACCGTCACTTTTCATCGCTCCCGATGGCTATTGGTATGCTGGCAAGCGTATCGACGTTGCTGATAAGATCGCGGCTGTCGTGGCGAGGATTCCCTCGATCCGCGCTGCCTTCATCATCGACTACCTGGGTGAGGCGGAAAGGGTGGCGGCTCACAGCGACAAGGCTGAGACGCTTTCAGTCGCATTAGCGTCGTTTGAAGCTACGGACATTTTCTTCGAGCAGCTGCCCTTCGATCATCCACTCTACATTCTCTATTCATCGGGTACGACTGGTGTCCCCAAGTGCATTGTCCATTCAGCCGGCGGCACGCTCATTCAACACCTGAAAGAACACCGACTTCATGCTGGCCTTCGAGAAGGAGACCGATTTTTCTATTTTACGACCTGCGGCTGGATGATGTGGAACTGGCTCGTTACGGGCCTCGCCTCAGGCGCAGTATTGCTTCTCTACGATGGTTCGCCCTTTTACCCGGACGGCGATGTTATCTTCAGTTTCGCACAGGATGAGAAGATGTCTTACTTCGGCACCTCAGCGAAGTTCATCGACTCCGTGCGAAAGGGAGGGCTACGCCCCATAGAAACACACGATTTGTCGACGGTACGTGTGATTTCTTCGACAGGTTCACCGCTGGCACCCGAAAATTTCCGCTTCGTCTATGACGCGATCAAACGGGACGTGCATTTGGCCTCGATTTCCGGTGGCACAGACATCGTCTCCTGTTTCGTACTCGGTATCCCGACAAAACCGGTTTACGGAGGCCAAATCCAAGGTCCTGGTCTGGGTATGGATATTGGTGTTTTCGATGACGATGGACGATCGCTCAATAGCGGAAAAGGGGAGTTAGTCTGTAAAAGGCCGTTTCCTTCGATGCCGTTGATGTTCTGGAATGATCCTGATGGGACCAAGTATCGAGCCGCCTACTTCGAACGATATAGAAATATCTGGTGTCAAGGCGACTTCGCCCAATGGACGGATCATGGTGGCATCATGATTCATGGCCGCTCTGACACCACACTTAACCCCGGTGGCGTGCGGATCGGCACGGCAGAGATTTACAACCAAATCGAACGGCTCGATGAGATACTCGACTCCATCTGCATCGGACAGGAATGGGACGGTGACGTTCGCGTTATCCTCTTTGTCGTGTTGAAGCCCGGTATCGTTCTGGATGAACTTTTGGAAAAAACGATCAGAAGGATAATCCGAACGGGAGCGAGCCCGCGCCACGTCCCAGCCAAGATCATTTCCGTTTCCAGTGTTCCCCGGACGAAGTCAGGGAAACTCGCTGAGATCGCTGTTCGAGATGTTGTTCACGGCAGGGCAGTAAAAAATCAGGAAGCTCTTTCTAATCCTGAGGTGCTTGAACTTTATAGAAATCTAAAAAATCTGCTTGAATGATTCCATGTATTCATGGGCGTACAGAACGGGAGATGGCCAATCTCGAACGATAAGGTCCTGGGATTGGAACGAGAGTGTCGATGACACCTATTAAGCTTTCGTCTTGAGGAGATAGCTTACTTGCGGCGGTGTCCCGACCGCATTGGAGGGAAGCGAAATATGATGCGGCGGCGAGTTTTGAAGGACGGGCAAACACAGCCGCCCCATCTCCGTGTTGGGCGAATCTCAATGGCTTCGCTACTCCAGATGCTCGCTGTCGCGGAACATTTGAACTTCCATCACGCGGCCAAGGCGGTCGGTACAAGCCAATCGAGTGTCAGCACACGCATCAGAGGACTGGAGCAGGAACTGGGCATCACGCTCTTTGCGCGCAACACGCGCGGCGTCCGACTGACAGAAGCCGGCCGCCTCTTCGTCGAGCGAGTGACAACCGGCATCGACCAACTGGAACATGCTGTGAGAATGGCCCGTATGGCGGCCTCGGGAGAGTGTGGCCGCTTGCGCATTGGCGTCCACGGAATCATTCCTGGGGGCTTTCTTTCGGAATTGCTTCGGCGATATCGCGAAAATCATGCCTGCATTGAAGTTGAGATCACGGAAGGAACGGCGCGGGAGACAATCGCGCAGCTTCGGGCGGACAAGCTCGATGTGGCATTCGTTGTCGGCAAGCCAGAACTGCCAGATTGTCATTCCCGTCCCGTGTGGACGGAACCGCTGCTCGTTGCCTTGCCGGACGGGCATCCGCTGGCGGGATGCTCCGGTATTTCATGGTCCGATCTGGCAGAGGAAACTTTCCTTGTTCGCCAATGCGGAACGGGACCACAGGTTTATGACCATATCGCGCTGCGCCTCGCCGCTCGCTGGCCCGCACCGTCCATCCTTCGCTTCGACGTGGGACGCGGCACATTGCTATCAATGGTAGGACAGAGGTTTGGAGTTACAATCGTCGGGGCTGGCACAGCATTACTGCCAATATCTGGCGTAGTTTTTATCGCCATCCTTGACGAGCCTGAGCCGATTTCTTTCTCTGCGGTCTGGTCGCCATCCAACCGCAGCGCAGCGCTCCGAAATCTGCTCAGCATCGCAGATAAAATGGACGAGCTGTTCTGCGGTCACTCATAAGCCCAAGCTTATCGACACGCGACGACCATCCTATTTGCCGCCGACAGTATCCAGCAGCCCTCCGGCATCGTCTTAGCTGTTGCACCTCCCGAGAACGCCCATTCTCTGATCGGCTCCAACATTCTTGCCGATTGGAGCCTATATGCGTGGAGGCCGAATACTCTGGGGTCAGATTGCCGTCGTCCTGACTATCGTTTTCGTGATGACCTGGGCGGCAACGCAATGGGCCGCATGGCGGCTCGGCTTTCAGGCACAACTTGGCGAACCGTGGTTCGAACTGGCAGGATGGCCGATCTATTACCCGCCGGCTTTCTTCTGGTGGTGGTTCTCCTTCGACGCCTACGCGCCGGCGATCTTCACCGAGGGCGGGATTATCGCGGTGTCCGGCGGCCTTATGGCCATCGCCGCCGCTATCCTCATGTCAATCGTCCGCGCGCGCGAGGCGCGCAACGTCGCGACCTACGGTTCGGCGCGATGGGCTGAGGACAAGGAAATCCGCGCGGCCCGATTGCTTGGCCCCGATGGCGTGGTGCTCGGCCGATACGACCGGGACTATCTTCGCCACGATGGGCCGGAGCATGTCTTGTGTTTCGCCCCAACCCGCAGCGGCAAGGGCGTCGGGCTTGTCGTTCCCACCTTATTGACCTGGCCGGGAAGCTGCATCGTCCACGACATTAAAGGTGAAAGCTGGACGTTGACGGCCGGCTTCCGGGCGAAGCACGGCCGCGTCCTGTTGTTCGATCCGACCAACGCAAACTCGTCAGCCTATAATCCCTTGCTGGAGGTGCGGCAGGGCGAATGGGAAGTCCGCGACGTGCAAAACATCGCGGATATTCTTGTCGATCCCGAAGGCAGCCTCGACAAGCGCAACCATTGGGAAAAGACCAGCCACAGCCTGCTTGTCGGCGCGATCCTGCACGTTCTCTACGCGGAGAAAGACAAGACGCTGGCCGGTGTCGCGAGCTTCCTGTCCGATCCGCGCCGCCCGGTGGAGGCCACCTTGCGCGCGATGATGGACACACCGCATCTGGGCGAAGCTGGCGTGCATCCCGTTATCGCGTCATCGGCGCGGGAATTGCTGAACAAATCCGACAACGAACGATCCGGCGTGCTTTCCACCGCCATGTCGTTTCTCGGCCTCTATCGCGATCCGGTCGTGGCGCGCGTCACCGCGCGCTGCGACTGGCGGATTGCCGATCTTGTCGGAAGCTGCCAGCCTGTCAGTCTCTACCTTGTCGTGCCGCCGTCAGACATCAACCGCACCAAACCGCTCATACGCCTGATCCTTAATCAGATCGGCAGGCGGTTGACCGAGGAACTGCACACGTCCGGCAAACGCCATCGGCTGTTGCTGATGCTGGACGAGTTTCCCGCCCTTGGCCGTCTCGACTTCTTCGAGTCCGCTTTGGCCTTTATGGCGGGCTATGGCCTCAAGAGCTTTCTGATCGCGCAGAGCCTCAACCAAATCGAGCGCGCCTATGGGCCGAACAACGCCATTCTCGACAACTGCCATGTGCGCGTGAGCTTCGCCACCAACGACGAACGCACCGCAAAGCGCGTTTCGGATGCACTCGGCACGGCGACGGAGTTGCGCGATTCCACCAACTATGCAGGCCATCGGCTCGCGCCCTGGCTCGGGCATCTCATGGTATCGCGGCAGGAGACGGCGCGGCCGTTGCTCACGCCCGGCGAGATCATGCAGCTCCCGCCCACCGAGGAAATCGTCATGGTCGCGGGCACGCTGCCGATCCGCGCCACCAAGGCCCGCTATTTCGAGGACAGGCGCTTGCAGGAGCGCATCATCACGCCGCCGGCCTTGGCGGCCGTCGCGGCTCCCGCATCGTCTGATGATTGGTCCGGTCGCATCGTCACGGCGGCGGGATCGCCCATAAGTGCCGCTGGTATCCGCGATGGCGATCCGGCCAATGCCGGCATCCGCCGCGAGCCGGAATTACCCGAGCATGAGGAAATCGTCGCGCCACCGCCGTCGCCGGCACAGGAGTTCGAGCTTCTGGACGACGAACCCGATGTGGACGCGGCCAAGGCAAACGCCATGCGCGCCCGGATGCGCATGGTCGCCCGGCAGGCATCCTTGGACCCCGGCGACGGCATCGAGCTTTGAGGACAGCGCCATGACGACCCGAACCCGCATGAATGTCTATTTCGATCCGGCCTTGCTCAAACAGGTCGAGGCGCTGGCGCTGCGCCGGAACATCTCGAAATCCGCCATCATCGAGGCGGCCCTGGCATCCTTCCTGTCCGGTGACACAACCGAGAAGCTGGAGGCGGCCATGTCGCGCCGTCTCGACAAGCTCGGCCGCCAGATCGACACACTCGACGAAGACCTCGCCGTGCTCGGCGAGGCCCTCTCGCTCTTCGTCCGCTACTGGCTGACGTTCACGCCTGTCTTGCCCGACGCCACGCAAGCCTCTGGTCGCGCCAAGGGGCTGGAGCGGTTCGAGGGCTTCATGCAGACGCTCGGCAAGCGGCTGGCGACGGGAGATCGGCTCCTGAAAGAACTGTCGCGGGATATGCCGCCGCAGGCGACGCCAGATCCTGCGCCAGAAACGCCGCCTAATGCTTCGGCAGCCGTTGACGTTCCGCCTCGGTCATAAGACGGCCTGCCGTCCAGATTTCCCCAGAGGCGCAAGCCGCCGGAATCGGCTCCGTCACATTCGGCGGGGCTCCGGCCTGTCCACCCGTTGCGGGCGGAACCCTGTTTCCTTGCCCTCCGCCCATCGCAACCTCATCTCCGACATAAGCGGTGTTGTCACTGTAGCCGTCCGTGATCTTGATGCGGCCATCATCGGTGCGCTCGATCCGGCTATCATGGTGCCAGATCACGAAAGGCCCTGCCTCGCCGACGCGCAGGCAGCCATTTCCATCCACCACCAATCTTCCCTGTAGCAGCGCCTCAAGCTCAAGGTCGTTTCTGACGCTATTCCGCACGAAAACCGGCAGCGCCTCCGATACGGTTCTTCCGTTCCCGGCAGCGACCGTATCCTCAGTGCAGCCGGGCAGTGCCAGAAGCGAGAAGGCCATGACCGAAAGTCCAATGTTCTTCATCGAGGCAAATCCATTTCACACAACGATCGTCTCTTCTGCTTAGTCGACTCAATACCGCAGGGCGATGCTTGGATTTGCTTCAACGTCGGTTTCCGAGGTCGATCATCCGAAGCCACTCCGTCCTATTCGCCGCCGATGGCCGCCGATCACCGCTTGAGCTTAGATACTTGTTGAACCGGCCTGATTTCAGGCTCTTTTAATCGACCCCGATCCGGGGACCGTCTGTCGCGCCTCGTGAAGAAACGGGGCCGATATGACTGCCAACCATCAAAAACCGGAAGCCATCGCACGCGGCGCGCGGATGCTGCGCACGGCGCTGGGGCCGGCGATTTCGCGATTTCTGGAAGAACCCTCCGTCGTCGAAGTGATGCTCAACCCGGATGGTCGTATCTGGGTGGATCGGCTGTCCGAAGGTCTGGCCGATACGGGCGAGATGCTGTCGGCCGCCGATGGCGAACGCATCGTGCGCCTGGTCGCGCACCATGTCGGCGCAGAGGTCCACGCCCGGTCGCCGCGCGTCTCCGCCGAACTGCCGGAAACAGGGGAACGGTTCGAGGGTCTGTTGCCACCCGTCGTCGCGGCGCCGGCCTTCGCCATCCGCAAGCCCGCCGTCGCGGTCTTCACGCTCGCGGATTACGTGGCGGCCGGGATCATGACCGCCGAGCAGGCCGTGACCCTACGCGAAGCCGTCGCGGCGCGCGCCAACATTCTTGTCGCCGGCGGCACCTCGACCGGCAAAACCACGCTGACCAATGCGCTCCTCGCCGAAGTGGCGAAGACAGCCGATCGCGTTGTCATCATCGAGGACACGCGCGAGCTGCAATGCGCCGCGCCGAACCTTGTCGCCATGCGGACAAAGGATGGCGTAGCGACGCTTTCCGATTTGGTGCGGTCCTCGCTGCGCCTGCGGCCCGACCGCATCCCCATCGGCGAGGTGCGCGGTTCCGAGGCGCTCGACCTCCTGAAAGCCTGGGGCACAGGCCACCCCGGCGGCATCGGAACGATCCATGCCGGAACGGGCATCGGTGCGCTGCGCCGCCTCGAACAACTCATACAGGAAGCCGTCGTCACGGTCCCGCGCGCCCTGATCGCCGAGACCATCGACCTCGTTGCCGTCCTTTCCGGCCGCGGCTCCGCGCGCCGGCTCGCCGAACTCGCCCGCGTCGAAGGGCTCAAGGCCGACGGCGACTACCGTATCACCCAAGCCATCCCCACCAGCACAGGAGAACCAGCATGATCCGCACCGCTATTCGCGTGCGCCGCACGATCGCGTCCGCCGCCGCCATCGCCTACGTCAATCTCATCCTCGTACCGGCCGCGCACGCCTCCGGCTCTTCCATGCCGTGGGAAGCGCCGCTCCAGAAAATCCTCCAGTCGATCGAAGGCCCCGTCGCCAAGATCGTCGCCGTCATCATCATCATCGCCACCGGCCTCGCGCTCGCCTTCGGCGACACGTCGGGCGGCTTTCGCAAGCTGATCCAGATCGTCTTCGGCCTGTCGATTGCCTTCGCGGCCAGCTCGTTCTTCCTGTCGTTCTTCTCGTTCGGCGGCGGGGCGCTCGTCTGATGGCGGCAGGTTTCGAGCAACTGGACGCCGTGCCGGGCTTCACCGTGCCGGTCTACCGCGCGCTGACCGAGCACATCCTGCTCGGCGGCGCACCGAGAAGCATCGCGATCCTCAACGGGACGCTGGCCGGGGCCGTGGGCCTCGGCCTGCGCCTCTGGTTGGTCGGGCTTCTGATCTGGGCCGTCGGCCATTTTGCGGCGGTCTGGGCCGCGAAGCGCGATCCGCTCTTCGTCGAGGTCGGGCGCAGGCACCTGCGTATCCCCAGCCATCTGTCGGTCTGAGGGAGGCGCCGCCATGATGAACCTCGCCGAATATCGCCGCTCCGCCAGCCGTCTTGCGGACTATCTGCCCTGGGTCGCGCTCGTCGCCGAAGGCGTCGTGCTGAACAAGGACGGCTCGTTCCAACGCACGGCGCGCTTTCGCGGTCCCGATCTGGATTCCGCCGTCGCGGCCGAGCTGGTCGCCGTCGCCGGACGCATCAACAACGCCTTCCGCCGCCTCGGCTCCGGCTGGTCGATCTTCGTGGAGGCGCAGCGCTCCGAGGCTGCGACCTATCCCAACAGCCAATTTCCTGATCCGGCCTCCGGCCTGGTCGACGCCGAGCGGAAAGCGGATTTCGAGGAAGCCGGCGCGCATTTCGTGTCCGGCTACTTCCTGACCTTCCTCTATCTGCCGCTGGCCGAGGAAGCGGCCCGCGCCGAAATCTGGCTGTACGAGGGCCGCGAGCGCAGCGGCGTCGATCCGCATGAGATCCTACGCACCTTCACCGATCGCACCGACCGCGTGTTGGCGTTGCTCGACGGCTTCATGCCCGAATGCAACTGGCTCGATGACAGCGAGACGCTGACCTATCTGCATTCCTGCGTTTCCACGAAGCGCCATCGCGTGCGCGTACCGGAAGCCCCCATCTATCTCGACGCGCTTCTGGCCGACCAACCGCTCACCGGCGGGTTGGAGCCGCGCCTTGGCAACGAGCATCTGCGCATTCTCACCGTCACCGGCTTTCCGACCGCGACGACGCCCGGCCTGCTCGACGACCTTAACCGCTTGGCCTTTCCATACAGGTGGAGCACCCGCGCGATCCTGCTCGACAAGGTGGATGCGACCAAGCTGCTGACCAAAATCAGGCGGCAATGGTTTGCCAAGCGCAAGTCTATCGCGGCCATCCTCAAGGAAGTGATGACCAACGAGGCGTCCGCGCTTGTCGATACCGACGCCGCGAACAAGGCGCTCGACGCCGATATGGCCTTGCAGGAGCTTGGGGCCGACGTTGCGGGCATGGCCTATGTGACCGCCACAATCGCGGTCTGGGACGCCGACCCGCGCCTTGCCGACGAGAAATTGCGCCTGGTCGAGAAGGTCATTCAGGGCCGTGACTTCACGGCCATGGTCGAGACCGTCAACGCCGCGGACGCATGGCTCGGCAGCTTGCCCGGCCATGCCTACGCCAATGTCCGGCAACCGCCGATCTCGACACTCAATCTCGCCCACATCATCCCGCTTTCCGCGGTGTGGGCGGGGCCGGAACGGGACGAGCATTTCGGTGCGCCCCCCTTGCTTTACGGCAAGACCGAAGGCTCGACCCCGTTCCGGTTATCCCTTCATGTCGGCGATGTCGGCCATACGCTCGTCGTCGGACCGACTGGCGCAGGCAAGTCCGTCCTGCTTGCGCTCATGGCCTTGCAGTTCCGCCGCTACGACCGTGCCCAAGTCTTTGCGTTCGATTTCGGCGGCAGCATCCGCGCTGCCGCGCTCGCCATGGGCGGCGACTGGCACGACCTTGGCGGCGGGCTGACCGAAGGTTCGGACGCTTCCGTATCGCTCCAGCCGCTCGCGCGCATCCACGACACTTACGAACGCGCCTGGGCCGCCGACTGGATCGTGGCGATCCTGATGCGCGAAGGCATCGTGATCACGCCGGAGGTGAAGGAACACATCTGGACGGCGCTGACCTCGCTGGCCTCCGCGCCCACCGAGGAACGCACCTTCACCGGCCTCGCGGTGCTGCTGCAAAGCAACGATCTTAAACAAGCCCTTCGCCCATATTGCGTCGGCGGTCCCTACGGCCGGCTGCTCGACGCCGAGGCCGAACACCTCGGTTCGGCCGCCGTGCAGGCGTTCGAGATCGAGGGGCTTGTCGGAACCGGTGCGGCTCCGGCCGTCCTGTCCTACCTGTTCCATCGCATCGGCGACCGGCTCGACGGACGGCCGACGCTGCTCATCATCGACGAAGGCTGGCTTGCGCTGGACGACGAGGGATTCGCTGGCCAGCTCCGTGAATGGCTCAAAACGCTGCGCAAGAAGAACGCCAGCGTCATCTTCGCTACGCAGTCGCTCTCCGACATCGACGGCAGCAACATCGCACCGGCCATTATCGAGAGCTGCCCGACGCGGTTGCTCCTGCCGAACGAACGCGCGATCGAGCCGCAGATTACCGCGATCTATCGCCGCTTCGGCCTCAATGACCGCCAGATCGAGCTGATCGCCCGCGCGACGCCCAAGCGGGATTACTACTGCCAAAGCCGTAGGGGCAACCGCCTGTTCGAGCTGGGCCTGTCCGAAGTCGGGCTCGCGCTCTGCGCCGCATCCTCGAAACCCGACCAGACCCTGATCGCCGACCTCGTCGTCGAGCACGGCCGCGACGGCTTTCTCGCCGCGTGGCTTCGCGCCCGCGATGCCGGATGGGCCGCCGATCTCATTCCGAACCTCCCCCAAGCCGAAAAGGAGTCCTGACCATGAATACCCGTCGTTTCCGCTCGCGCGCCATCGTGCTTGCCGCAACCATGCTTGCCGTCTCGCCGATGCTGGCGACGCAGGCCCATACGCAATTCGGCTTCGGCCGGATCGTCTATGACCCGACGAACTACGCGCAGAACCTTCTTACCGCCGCGCGCACGCTGGAGCAGATCAACCACCAGATCACCTCGCTTCAGAACGAGGCGACCATGCTCATCAATCAGGCGAAGAACCTGGCGAGCCTGCCATACTCGGCGCTTCAGACGTTGCAGCAGAATGTGCAGCGCACCCAGCAGCTTCTTGGGCAGGCGCAGAATATCGCGTTCAACGTCGGTCAGGTCGATCAGGCGTTCCAGAGCCAATACGGAAATGTCTCGCTGTCGGCCACCGACGCGCAACTGGTGGCGGGGGCGCGTGACCGCTGGAAGAACACGGTTGGCGGCTTGCAGGACGCGATGCGTGTTCAGGCCGGTGTCGTTGGCAACATCGACGCTAACCGCACGCAAATGTCGGCGCTTGTTGGCCAGAGCCAGGGCGCGACCGGCGCGTTGCAGGCAACACAGGCTGGGAACCAGCTTCTCGCCCTCCAGTCGCAGCAGCTTTCCGACCTGATCGCTCTTCTCGCCGCCAACGGCCGCGCCGGTTCGCTCACCGAGGCCGAGCGCGCCACCGCCGCCGAACAGGGGCGCGAACAGCGCCGCCGCTTCCTGACGCCCGGCTCCGGTTATCAGCCGGGCAACGCGCAGATGTTCAACAACGGCAACTGAGAGCCAGAAGGGGAGCACCGTCATGGACGGCAAGATGCTGGCCCGGCTGGGCGCAATCATATTCGTCGCGGTCGCCATCACGGCCACGGCGATCGAGATGACCCGCAAGGAAGAGGCTCCGGCATCCTCGCCGGTCAGCCTTCAACAGCCCACGCGCGATCCGCTGCGCGAGGGCCAACGCCGGTGCCAGCAGCTTGGCCAGAAGGCGGCCGAGGATAGTGAATGCCTGCGCGTCTGGGCGGAGACGCGCGACCGCTTTCTCGGCCGCACGCCCGCACCGTCGTCGCCCAATCAGATCGAAGGGCGCTGATCCATGGGCGGCGCTGGCGTCATCGACAACTTTCTTGGGGTCTTCACCCGCTATATCGACTCCGGCTTCGGGCTTCTGTCCGGCGAGGTCGCGTTCGTGGCGACCACGCTCATCGTCATCGACGTGACGCTGGCCGCGCTGTTCTGGTCGTGGGGCGCGGACGACGACATCATGGCGCGGCTGGTGAAGAAGACGCTGTTCGTCGGCGTTTTCGCTTATCTCATCGGCAACTGGAACAACCTCGCGAAGATCGTGTTCGACAGCTTCGCGGGCCTTGGGCTCAAGGCGAGCGGCACCAGCTTTTCGACCGCTGACCTGATGCGCCCCGGAAAGGTCGCACAGACCGGCCTCGATGCCGCCCGGCCGCTGCTCGAATCCATTTCCGACCTGATGGGCTGGATCGCATTCTTCGAGAACTTCATCCAGATCGCGTGCCTGCTCTTCGCCTGGGCGCTGGTGATCCTCGCTTTCTTCATCCTCGCCATCCAGCTCTTCGTCACGCTGATCGAGTTCAAGCTGTCGACGCTGGCGGGTTTCGTCCTGATTCCGTTCGGGTTGTTTGGCAAAACCGCCTTCATGGCCGAGCGCGTGCTTGGCAACGTGATTTCCAGCGGCATCAAGGTGCTGGTGCTGGCCGTCATCATCGGCATCGGCTCGACGCTGTTCAGTCAGTTTACGGCCGGTTTCGGCGGCGCGACCCCGAGCATCGACGACGCCATGGCCGTCGTCCTCGCCGCTTTGTCGCTGCTCGGCCTCGGCATTTTCGGTCCCGGCATCGCTTCCGGCCTCGTTAGCGGTGGCCCGCAGCTCGGCGCTGGCGCTGCTGTTGGAACCGGCCTTGCTGCTGGCGGCATGGTCCTGGCCGGCGCTGGCGCGGCTGGCCTCGCCGCGAAAGGCGGCGCAGCCGCACTTTCCACAGGTGCTGCCGCCGTGCGTGGCGGCGCGACCGCAGCGGGCGCAGCTTCCGCCGCCTTTAGCCTCGGATCGCTCGGCCAGTCCGGCGCGGCGGGCGTCGCATCTGGCATGGGCGGCGTCGGACGGGCGGCGGGCAGCGCGGCCATGTCGCCGCTTCGCCGTGCGAGCGCCAGCGTCAAATCCAGCTTCTCCGATGGCGTCAAATCCGGCTTCGGCGCGACCGGTGGCACCTCGACCATGGGAACGGTCGGCGGCGCGGCGGAAGCCCCTCCTGCATCGGCTCGGCCCGCCAGTGCGACGCCGGGCTGGGCACAGCGGATGCGCCAGTCCGGCCACACCATCCAGACAACCGCCCATGCCGTCCGCTCCGGCGACAGCCACGGCTCCGGTTCTTCCGTCAACCTCTCTGAAAGTGATCGCTCATGAACCTCTTCAAGCGTCCCGCCGCGCACTACGGCAGAACACCCCAACCCGAGACCCCCTATCAGAAGGCCGCACAGGTCTGGGACGAGCGTATCGGCTCGGCTCGCGTGCAGGCGAAGAACTGGCGCTATATGGCCTTCGGCTCGCTGGTTCTTTCGGCAGGCTTTGCCGCAGCGCTCGTCTGGCAGTCGGTCCAGGGGACCGTTGTTCCGTGGGTGGTGCAGGTCGATAATCTCGGTCAGGCGCAAACCGTCGCGCCTGCGACGGCCGACTTCCGCCCGACCGATCCGCAGATCGCCTGGCATCTCGGCCGCTTCATCGAGCAGGTGCGTAGCATCCCCGCCGATCCGATCATTGTCCGGCAGAACTGGCTTCGCGCCTATGAATGGACGACCGATCGCGGCGCGGGCGCGCTCAACGACTATGCCCGCACCAACGACCCGTTCACCAAGGTCGGCAAGCAGCAGATCGCCGTGGACGTTTCGAGCGTCATCCGGGCTTCCCCCGACAGCTTCCGTGTCGCGTGGACGGAACGGCATTTTGAGAACGGGCAGCTCTCCGGCACGCAGCGATGGACCGCGATCCTGACCATCGCCGTGCAGCCGCCGCGCGATGCCGAACGGCTGAAAGCCAATCCGCTCGGAATCTACGTCAACGCCATCAACTGGTCGCGGGAGATGGGCCAATGAAGCTTGCGCCCCGCAAATCCGCAATCGGCGCCGTATTGCTCTCCGCGACCATGCTCGCCGGCTGCGCTTCGACCAAGCCGCCGCAGATCAGCTATGACAATAGCGTCCCGCCGCTGCCGGCCATTTCCGCAGCCGTGACGGACGAGCGGCTGAAGCCGCTGCATGTTCCTCCGGCCTGGACCGTGGCGCGTGGCGGCCAGGCCGCCAGCACCGCGACCGGCCGTGTCGAGAACGCCAATGCGGCGGCCCGCGTCCAGCCGCGCCGCGAAGGCTACTTCAATGCCATTCAGGTCTATCCGTGGTCGGAAGGCGCGCTCTATCAGGTCTATGCGGCACCGGGGCAGATCACCAATATCGCGCTTGAGCCGGGCGAAAACCTGACCGGCGCGGGACCGATCGCGGCCGGCGACACTGCCCGCTGGATCATCGGCGACACCGAATCCGGCTCCGGCGTCGCCCGCCGCGTGCATGTGCTGGTGAAGCCCACACGCGCCGACATCGCCACCAATCTCGTCATCACCACCGACCGGCGCACCTACATGGTCGAGCTGCGTTCGGGCGAGAAACCCTATATGCCCGCCGTCTCCTGGTCTTATCCGCAGCCCGTAGGCGGGGGGCGTCAGGCCATTCCAGCAACGCCGGTCATTCCGGCCGTCGCGGCGCGCAACTACCGCTACGGCCTGACCGGCAGCAGCAATCCGCCATGGAAGCCCGTCGCCGTCTATGACGACGGCCGCCGCGTCTATGTCGAATTCCCGCGCGGGATCGTCCAGGGCGAGATGCCGCTCGCTTATCTTGCAGGAATAATCGATAGAGACGGTTACATCTCAATAACAAGAAGTGAAAGAAACGGATCTTATTATTTCGGACCTCAAATTGGTATATCTGGAACGAGGCGCCAACCTCATGATTTGGCGGCTTCTATTTGGGGTGGCACAGTGAGCTTGTATTTCCCAAAGAATCCCAATCACAGGCCGCAATACCAGTGGTCACGGCAGGGTGCTGTAGCTGCTGTTGCAATACAGGAAATCCTTCCATATCTTCGCGTTAAAAATGAACATGCTCAACTCGCACTTGAGTGTTGGGAATACCTGAAAGAAACAAGAGAGGATGACCCTTTTCCATGGTTTTCTTCAGATTATAATCCTCTTGCAGTCCTCAATGATATGAGGGAGACAATGATCGATATGAACCAGTCGAAAAACAAAAGGCGTTCGAAGATATCTTGATGATTTGTTGATGCACCACTTTGGCTTCGCAGATTTCCGTACTTGACCATGCTAGATCTGAGGCGAGGTCCCGGTCTCGGCCCCCGCCGCCCCGGCTCACTCCGCGCGCAGGAGCCGGTCCAGATCCGTCTCGGCCGCCGCGATCTCGGCCTGAAGCGCCTCCCCCTTCCGGTCCGTCTCCCCGATCAGGTCCTCGAGCTCGAGGATCGCGCTCAGGAACCGGCCCTGCATGTCGGACCCGGCCGGGGCCGCATCCATCATCCGGCGTGACCGCTCCTGATCCTCGACCGTCCGGGCCCGCGCCGACAAGAGCGCGTCCCGCTCCGCCGTGAGCCGGTCGAGCCGGTCCCGCGCCTCCAGGATCCGCTCAAGCCGCTCCCGATCCTCCGGGCCGATCCGGTCCGTCAGGAGCCCGATCAGCCGGTCCCGGGGCAGATCCCCGATCGCGACCGCCTCCAGAACCGGTCGCGTCTCCTCCACCCGGAGCAGGCCCGTCCCGGCCGGCAGGTCGAAGCGGAGGGAGGACGGGTCCGCCTCGTCCGGGACCGGCGCGGGGCCGGGCCCGGTCCGCACCAGCTCCCAGCCCGGCTCAGACGGGTGCCGGATCGTGAGGGCCGGGGTCTCTCCGGCCGGGGCGCTGACCCGGTACTCGACGGTCCGGACCCGGCGCTCCGTGATCCGGAGCAGACCGCCGGAGAGGGTCACCCGCCGCTCCGCGCTGCGCGCGGTGACCCGCTCACGAACCTCCACCCGCTGATCCGCCCCGAACGGGACCTCCGCCTGCGCCCCCGGGACCAGGACCGGGAAGGCGGCGTCCCCGAGATAGCCGTCCGCGTCCGAGACGGTCATGATCCCGGCCGGGAGCCGGATCGGCAGCGGGTTAGTCACCCGCAGGACCAGATCCGGGCTCCCGGTCCGGTCCGTGAGGCGGCCCCGCCACAGGAGGGTCCGCTCGACCGGGACCTCCTCGGTCAGGAAGGGCAGGCTGATCATCTCGCCGGACCCCAGGTCGACCGGGTCCGGGAAGGTGAACCGGGAGTCGAGCCCCCGGTCCGTCAGCTCAGCGCCGGCCTCCAGCTCGGCGGCCGGCGCCGCTTGGAGCGACATCACCATCTCGGCCCGCGGCGCAAACGAGTCGAGATCCAACAGCCCCGCGCGCGCCTGCGGCGCGGGCGGCTCGAACGTCTCCCGGACCGCCCAGCCCCGCGAGGTCAGATCCGTCTCGAGGGTCTTGGGGGCGCCGGAGCTCAGGGTGAGGCGCACCTCGTCCCAGTCCGCCCCGGTCACGTTCTCGAGCACCGCCCAGGCCTGAAGCCGCATCCCCCCGTCCGAGCCCCCGATCGCCCGGTAGGCGGTCCGCCAGACCGGGGCCGGCACCACGTAGGAGAGGGCGAGCGGGCCCGCCCCGTCCGCCTCGATCCGCACGGTCCGGTCCGACCCGGACCCGGCGAGCGCCAGCGCGTCGAGCGCGCGCCCGATCCGGTCCCGAAGCCGCTCATCCTCGATCCGGACCTGGCGTCCCGGCGCGAGCGGGACCGTGAGGAGCCCCGTCTCCGCCTGAAGCAGGAGGAGCGGGTGGCAGCCGGCGCCCTCTCCGCAATCCGGACGGGTCACCCCCATCACCCGGCCCGAGACGGGCCCGGTCCGGGGCCCGTCCGACACGGTCACGAGCGTCCCCTTCAGCGCGTCGAGGAGTGCCGCCTGGTCCCCGATCCGGTCCGGCCCGAGCGGGAGCCGCCCGAACGCGTCCTCCACGCGGGCCGACCCGTCCAGCCGGACCCGGGCCCCGGTCGCGTCCCCACGAATCACGAGGCTCTTCAGGAGGTCGTTCAGCTGCGGCTCCGGGACGGTCAGCTCAAGCGGGGCGCCAGCGCCCCCCGGCGCCCCCTCCCGGACGATCTCCGCCAGCCCCGCCTCGAACAGGGTGACCGACCGGATCGGGGCCTCCCCGAGGGCCGGGGCGGCGGTCAGCAGGAGGGCCGCAAGAAGTCCGAACCGTCTCATCGTGTTTTCCTTTTCGCAGATGCTCAGCAGAACCCACCGCTCAACCGAGGGGCATACTGTCCCGTTTAGCACGACAGGAACCGCTTGCGAAATTCCTAATCCTGTGAGCATATCTGGGAAATTCTTTAGGGAGGATCACATGACGGACCCGGTCATCCGTTTCATCAAGTCGCACCCGGACGCGCGCCTGCCCGAACCGGCCACGCCCGGCTCCGCCGGGGCCGACCTCTGCGCGGTGATGCCGGACGGGGTCTCCGCCCAGATCATGAGGCCGGGCGCGCGGCTCCTCCTGGACACCGGGCTGAAGGTCGCGGTCCCCGAAGGCTACGAGATGCAGATCCGGCCCCGCTCCGGCCTCGCCCTCAAGCACGGGGTGACGGTCCTGAACACGCCCGGCACGATCGACAGCGACTACCGGGGCCCCCTGAAGGTGGTGCTGATCAACCACGGGGAGGAGAACTTCTCGGTCCGGACCGGGGACCGGATCGCGCAAGCGGTCCTGGCCGCGGTCGCCCCGTTCCGGGGCGTCATGGTCGAGACGCTCGAGGAGACGGCGCGCGGCGAGGGGGGCTTCGGCTCCACCGGGATCACCACGGGGGCGGCCGATGCGGCGCCTTGACCTGCTGATCTCCGCCGACCTGGACCAGGAGCTCACCGCGATCGCCGAGGGCGCCGGGATCTGCCGGCACGACGTGCTCCGTCGCGGCCTCGCGGTCCTGAAGGCGGCCCGGATCGCGAGGGCCCGGGGCCTGCCCCATATCGGCTTCACCACCGACCCGGCCCGGCTCGACCTCGAACTGTTGAACGTGCTCTGATGGCGAAGGACCCCCAGCTCGCCCGGACGATACGGCGCATGCGGCGTGCGCGCCGCTTCGCGCAGAACACCTGCCCGGCGAGCCGGCACGCGCAGCTGATCGCTGAGACGCTGGCGGAGGGACGCGACTACCCGATGCTCCGGGAGGAGCCGGAGCACGTGGCCGGGTCGATCGCCTCCGTGGTGGCGGACCTCTTCGCCGCCCGCACCGTGCTGGACCAGCTCGGCTACACCTGGACGGTCCGTCCGGACGGGGCCGTCATCTGGAAGCGAAAAACGAATCAGTCCGGGGAGGAAACATGATGCGGAAACGGTCTGACCCGAACAGCCGGCTGATCGCCGAGAACCGGCAGGCCCGCTACCATTACGCGGTCGAGCAGGATCTCGAGGCCGGGGTCATGCTGACCGGGTCCGAGGTGAAGGCGCTCCGGACCGGGCAGTGCAACATCACGGAGGCCTACGCCTCGGTGGAGGGGGGAGAGCTCTGGCTGATCAACGCGCATATCTCCGCGCTGAAGGAGGCGGGGGTCTTCGGCCATGAGGAGCGGCGCAGGCGCAAGCTCCTGGTCTCGCGCCGGGAACTCTCCCGTCTCTGGACCGCGACCGGCCGGGAGGGGATGACGATCGTCCCCTTGCGGCTCTATTTCAACGAGAAGGGCCGGGTGAAGTTGCTGATCGCCACCGCCCGCGGAAAAAAGCTCTCCGACAAGCGGGAGACGGAGGCACGACGGGACTGGGACCGGGAGCGGGCCCGACTGCTGAAAAGGGCCTGATACGGGACCTTCCCGGATTTCAACCCGGCGCAGTCGCTGATATGTGAGGCCGATTCCTTGCGAGACGACCTGATGACAGAACCCGCCAACCCCGCCTTCACACCTGCCGCGCCGGACAGCCCCGACGCGGAGGCTTTTCGCGCGGTCACCGGTCTGCTTGCCACTCACGCCCTCTGGCCGACCCCGCCCGCCGCTTGGGGACGCCTCTTCGCGGCCGCGGTTGCGCTGTCGGAACTGGCGGACCCGGTCGGGTCCGATCAGGGGCCCCGGCAGGCGGCCGCGGCACGCCGACTGATGGTCCGTCTGCTCGACCGGATCTACTGGGACGTGCCGGACACACGCCCCGTGCGCACCTTCCTGCCCCTGGTCTGTGGCCGGTCACGCCTGGTGGCGAGCGCGATCACGGACGCCTCCCGCGCCCTTCTCGATGAGGGCGGGGGGCCAGACGGGGCGGCCGAGATGCTGCGGGTCCTGCGCGAGGACGAGAGCGGACGCCTTCTCGCCGGTCTGACCGGAGGGATCGGGGAGGCGGTCGCGGAGGAGGACCGTCCGGACCTGGCCGACGGGCTACGCAACCCCTATGAGCTGGCGGGCAGGCTTGACCTGATCCGGGACGGGATGTGCGAACGTATCTGTACCCTGATCAGGAGCGGGTCGGAGGAGCTCCGCCTCATGGATCGGCTCGCCGCCGCCGTCGCTCTCTGGGAGGCCTCCGCCGAGCTGCGTGGGACCGGCGGCACCCCCGCCGCGGTTCTGCGGGTCAAGCTGACGGATGAGACGGTCATGCGCGTCCTCGAGCTTCTCGGTCCGGACGCGTCCGCGGTGACCGTACCGCTCCTTCAGCCCGGTGAACGTCGCAAACGGGGCCGTCCGCCGAAACCGAAACCGATCATCGGTGATCAGAGTCCCTATCTGGCGCTTCAGCATATCGCCCTGCGCAGCCGCCCCCTGGGGGAGTCGCTGACCCGGATCCGGGACCACGTACGTTCCATCCTGGCCGGGGACATCGTGCCGATGGGTCGGAGGCGCCTGTCGCAGCCGCAGGACGTGGACCGGCTTGCCCGGACATTACGTCGGATTCAGACCGGGTCCTGACGGGTCGGCGCGGGGGGATCGCCAGGCGCACGGTTAGCTCCATCCCGTGTCGACTGCGCGCGAGTTTGCGAAAACTTATCTTGCCCCCACGCCTCCGGACAAGGATAACAGGGGTCGGCGGTCCCGCGGATCGGGGCGGTCGTCCGCGTCGCCCCGATCCGCGACACCCCCCACCCAAGGCTTGAACAAAACTCGCCGCAATCCCCTTCGTTTAGGGAGGGGTCAAGGCGTCTTCCTTTTCCCCTGACGCCGCCTTTTCCTGACGGCGCGCATCTTCTGACCGATCCGGGCCCGGTCCGGATCCGCCTGCGTCTCGACATAGGTCCGGACGACCTCAAGGGGGGCGCCGCCGCAGGAGACGACGCAGTAGCTGGGGGACCAGAAGCTGTCCCCCCAGAGGACGCGCCTGACCTCCGGCCAGCCCTGCTGGCGCAGGCGCCGGGCGGAGACCCCCTTCAGGCTGCCGACCAGTTTCGAGAGCGCGAGCTGGGGCGGGTACGAGATCAGGAGATGGATGTGATCCCCGTCCGCCTCCGCCGCCTCCACCGTCGCCCCCATGTCGGCGGCGACCGAGGTCATGACCGTCTTCAGGAGGTCCCGGACCCGGTCCGTCCGGATCGCGTCCCGCCGGTACTTGGTCGTAAGGACCAAGTGCGCGTTCAGGCGATGAACGACGTGTCGACCGGTCCTGAAATCTGACATCTTCACCCTTCCATTTCCGTGGAGGGTGAGTATATTCGCCTCATGCGAAAACTCAAGTCGTACAGGTTTCGGATCTACCCGACGGCGGAGCAGGAGGAGATGTTCCGGCGCATCGCCGGCTGCTGCCGCCTGGTCTATAACCTGGGCCTGGAACAGCGCCGGACCTTCTGGCGCCAGTACCGGGCCACGCAGGGGCGGCACATCTCCTGCGCCGGCCAGCGCCGGGAGATCAAGGACCTGAAGGCGGAGGCGGATTTCCTCAAGGAGGTCCCCGCCCACTGCCTCCAGATGGCGCTCTTCGACCTGGACAGCGCGTTCCATCGCTTCTTCGCCGGGACCGGCGGGTACCCGCGTCCGCGCCGGCGGCTCCGCAACGACAGCTTCACCTTCCCGGACCCGGAGCAGATCCGGGTGGAGGTGGGGCGCGGGGTCCTGATCCTGCCGAAGTTCGGCCGGACCGCCCGCGATAACGGCCCGATCCGGGCCGTGTTCCACCGTCAGCTGGAGGGGCGGGTCCGTCGGGTGACGATCGGACGGGACGGGACGCACTGGTACGCCAGCGTCCAGGTCGCGGTCCGGGTGCGGCGCGCGCCGAAGCCGGAGGCGCTCACGGATGCGGACGTCATCGGCGCGGACCGGGGCGCGGTCGTGCCGGTCGCCACCTCCGACGGGGCCCTCCTCGGCGCCCCGGTGGCGACGGAGCGGGACCGGCGCAAGCTCAGGCGGCTCCAGAAGCAGCTGGCCCGGACGCAGCGCGGGTCGAAACGCCGCCTGAAAGCGCTTAAGCGGCTCCGGGCGAAGACGGCGAAGCTGACGCGCCGGCGTCGGGACATGACGCATCAGATCACATCGACGCTCGCGAAAAACCACCGCGTCGTCATCCTCGAGGACCTGAAGGTTCAGGCCATGACCGCATCCGCGAAGGGGACCGAGGCGGAGCCGGGCCGGAACGTGACCCAGAAGTCGGGCCTGAACCGGGCGATCCTCGACGTGGGCTGGGGAGAGATCGAACGCCAGCTCACCTACAAGCTGGCGTGGCGCGGCGGGGTCCTGCTCAAGGTCCCGGCCGCGTACACGTCCCGCACCTGCGCCCGGTGCCTCACCGTTGACGCGGGGTCCCGCGTCAGCCGGGACCGGTTCAAGTGTACCAGCTGCGGTCACGAGGCGGACGCCGACGTGAACGCCGCGATCGAAATCCGGAGACGGGGGCTCATCGCCCTCGGACTCCGTCCCCGGCCGGAACAGCCGGGGCTGCCCGTTGAGCCCTCTGCACGAAGCACGGCGCCATGCGAGACGCGGGAAAAGGAAAAGTCAGGGACTCAGCCGCGGGGAGCGATCGCGCCGGAAACGGTGCGGGCGTGAGACGCGAGATGAGCCTGAAGCCCCGTACTTCAGTGCGGGGAGAGATTCACGGAAGATAGCATGACCCAGACCGCCCTCTCGCCCCGTGCCCAGTATTTTGATAAGATTCGCACGACCTCCAGGATCGGCATCGGAATGGAAAACCCCGCCTATGCCACCCAAGGGGTGCTGGAGGCACTCGGGGACAGGCCGGACGACGAGGTTCTCCCGCTCCTCCTCCTGATGTTCTGGATGTTCGACGAATGGGACCCGAGGGTGGACCGGGGGGACCATGACATGGGGATGATCCGGTTCCGCGAGGTCGAGGTGTACTTCAAGATCGATCAGATCAGCGAGGAGAACGTCAAGGTCACCTTCTTCCTCCTGCACGAGTTCTGATCAGCCTCCCCGGCGCGCGATACCGCGTGCCGGGACGAGCCCGCACCCGTCGCACGGACGAGCCCTAAGGCCCGTCGGGCTGGGAGCTGTCGCGCTCCTGTCGAGGACCTGCGATCGCCTGAAGGGAGGCTTCAACCAGCACCTTCGCCAGGTGGGTCAGCCTGTTTTCCGGTCGCGCCTTGCGGTCCAGGGGCTTCGGGTCGGAGATGTCAGCCCGGATCAGCGTGAGGTCTGGATCGGCGCCGATCTGGCGCGAAACCGCTTCGAGGTGGCGATCCAGATAATCGGCAGGGTTTGCCGCGAGCGTGGAATCGTCCATCGGTTTTCCGTCCGTGACGTGCAGGATCGTGGCGCCGCCAAGCTGGCGCCCGCGCTCGGCCGCCCAGAGCAGAGCCTCGCCATCCACGTTCTCTTTCAGGAAGCCCTCCATCAACATGAGGTCGAGCAGTGCGGGGTTCCAGGGTTCCGCAGCATCCTTGTAGATGACGTGGCGCAGCTCACAGAGCCTTCCGGGCCCCTGCGGACGCCCTCCCAGGATCCAGTCCTCCCGCGCCCGGCCCCCCTTCCAGCTTCGGGTGGTGAAGCCCAGAACCTCGAACGGGATGCCCGCCTGGTCGAGCGCGTCCCCCATCTCTCCGATCAAGCCGATCAGCGCGGCGACGCTTTGGCCCCGCATCGAGCCGGAGTTGTCCAGGAGCAGGATGAGCGGCCGTGACATCGGACTGTCCGGCAAGGCGGCCCTGAGGACATCGAGAGACGCGCGGGCCTCCACTCTGCTCGCTTCATCCCAGTAGGCGTCGCTGTCCAGAGACAGGCTGTCGCGCGCACCCCGCATAGCCATGTGCCTTGCCGGATCTGAGGCGAGAAGATCCACCGCCCAGACGACCTCGTCATGCGCCCTCGTAAAGACCTGATAGGCGGGCGGGGCGGGCTCCGCGGTGAGCCCCTCCTCCTCCGGCGCGACGAGCTCCAGACCGGCCGGGGCCGCCTCGATCGCGTCAAGGGTCACGGTGACCCGATGATGCCCGGCCGCCTCGTTGTCGTGCCCGGCCGCCCAGTCCGCGTGGCGCTGCGACCCGTCCCGGTGCGGGTTCGCCCAGAACGGGGTCTCCGCCCGGCAGGCGCGGGCCCCGTTCCGGTACGCCTCCGTCAGCTCATAAAGGGTGTCCCCGATCAGAAGCGTGTTCGTCCGGCTTTTCGGCATGCGACCCCCCCCGTTTTCATCATCCGGATCACCCTACACCGGAGCTTGCGAAAAGGGAACACGGGGGCGGTCTCCCGCCCCCGAAAAACCCTCAGGCCGCCTCCGCAGCGCGCGCCTTCGCGCGCGATGCGGACCAGGCCTTCCCGGCCCGGCGCATCCCGATCAGCTCGGTGATCAGCGGGCGGATCTGCGCCCGGCGGGACTGCGCCTCCGGGTCCCCGCCCGGGGCCCGGGTCCGGCGCGCGAGCCCGGTCTGGACCTCGGCGAGGCGGCGAAGCGTGTCGCGCAGCGCCTCCCGGAAAGAGAGGTAGTCCGCGCGGGACTGAAGCCCGAGCGCCTCCGCGAAGAACGCGTCAGGCGCCGAGCCCCCGTCCCAGGCGCGCAGGAGCGTCGCCTGATAGCCGTAGAAGAGGCTCAGGATCTGAGAGGGGGTCAGCTCCGGGGTCACCGGGGTGAAGAGGGTCTTGGTCTTGGTCATGATGTCCGTTCCTTTCATGTGATGGACGTTACGAGTTTCGCGGGTCAGCCCCGCTCGAGACGGGCGAGCTCCGCGCGGAGCTGCCCGATCCGGCCCTCACGGGCCGCGGCCGCCTTGGCGGCCTCCGCCGCCTCCCGCGTCCTGCGCAGGGCGGTGATGGCCGCCTCCCGCTCCGGCGGCCCCATCCAGAGCCAGCAGAGCTCGAGCTCCCGGGTCTCCGTGTCGAAGCAGCCGCGGCAGGAGGTGTCCTGGATGACCCGGAGCTTGTCCCCCCAGGTCTCCCAGCGGTGGACCCCGTAGGCGGCGTGGACCCCCATCAGGCGGCACCAGTCCGAGAAGAGGTCGGAGACCCGCTCGTCGACCCAGTCCCTCGCGGACAGGGCCAGCTCGATCGACGCCTGATCGAGCGGGCGCGCCCCGGTCCCCATGCAGGACGCGCAGGCGGGATCGGCGCATCCGGTCTCCTCGAGGAGATCTGAACAGGCGGGGCAGTCTCTGAAATCACTCATGGGGTCCCTTTCTGGGGCTGACAGGTTGACGGGGGTGAGGTGAGGAGCGGCAGCCGGTGATCGCGGGCACCCACAAAGGCGGGCGGGGCGATCCGGACGTGGCGGGGCGATCAGGCACGCCCTCCGGACCGGCGGGCCGGGCCCAGAGCGGGAGCCGTTTGAGAAAGGGGGGCGCCTCAGAGCGCCGGATCGGGCCCACCCCGATCGCGGTCAGGACCGGGGACCCGTCGAAATCGGGCGGCTCCACATGGCCGCTGTCGATGATCGCGATATGGGGCAGGGGGGTCGCGGAGAGCCGGTCGAGGAGACGCAGCATCTCCGCGTGGGATCCGCCGTTCAGGCAGACCTTCGTCCCGGGACGCAGCCGTGCATAGGCGCTGGCCCGCGGGTCATCATGCTGAAGAGCGTGGAGGAGCGTGTCTGTGTAGGCGTGTCCGGACTGGGCGTGCGCCTTTCCGTCGGACATCCGGATGTCGCTGCGCAGGATCGCGTAGAGCCGGAGCTCGGCCGCGTCCGCTTCAGGCGTTCCAGGAACCTACAACATCTCGCTTCTCTTTCTGTCCGGGGGTCCGGACCCTGATTCTGGTGGCGGCCGACGGGGTTCGAACCCGCGCATCCGATTTTAGAGATCGTTGCTCTGCCATCCGAGCTCCGGCCCCATGCCCGTCAAGCTAAGGGACCGTCTTGCGAAATTCAATACCGAATCGCCCCTCATGTGGTGGTGAGCGTGAAATAGGTGATGTGCTGACCGATCTTCACGAAATAGGTGAGCGTCACGCCCGGGTCCCGGGTGGCGCGGAGGCGGAGCTGGATCCGGTCCCCGTTGCGGACCGCGACCGCGAAGGAGGGACCGGTCTGCACCCCGCTCCCGTTCACGGCCGGCCCGTAGGCGTCGACGAAGTCGGCGAAGTACGGCGATGCCGGGTCGATCCGCCCGATCGGAACATTATATCCGCCAGCATTGGCGGATCCGTTGATCAGGACCCGGCTGTCATAATTGAAGGAGCAGCAGCCCCCGTTCGGGTCCGACCAGCCGAGGCCGACCACCCCGACCACCAGCGCCTCCGTCCGGGTATGCGGGATCCCCGAGAGGGTGATCTGCGGCGAGGTCCAGTACCCGCTCGCCGCCACGGTCCCGTTCGGGAAGCTGAACGGGTCGACCGGGGTCGCGTTATTGCAGACGTGCTGCATGTAGACGCCCCGCTGGCCGGGCGTCCCCTGGATGATCGTGACCCGCTCGCCCCCCTTCCCGGGGCCGCAGGGGGGGATCATGTTGGCGTAACTGCTCGGGTTCCCGGTATACTGGGGGAATCTGGTCTGTATCTCCAGACCGCCCGCCTCATAATCCGTCATGCTGGGTCCCTGCCAGACGATCATGACCCCGTCCATGTACTCCCAGGCCCAGATGTCCCGGGTGCAGCTCTCAACCGTCATCCCGGGACGTGGGGCGGCCAGGAAGGCGGCGCCCCCCTGGCTCCACTCCTGGGGCGTGGAAAGCGGGATCATCACGGAGGCGCCGTTCCCGTTCGTCACCTGACGGCAGACCCCGTGCGCCGTGATCGTCTCGCGCTCGCCCGGCTCAATCCGCGCCTGCGTCTGGGCGAGGGCGGCCACGGGCGACAGGAGGAGGCAGGCGAGAAGGAGGGCGCGGATCATTCGGGTCATCCTCTATCGGAGCTCATTCATTGTAGTTGAGAAATTTGCGAATTTCCATTATCCTTACGCGTCGGTCCGCAGAAGGAGACGACCTTGCGACGCCTGCTGATCACGCTTCTCTTGAGCCTCCCCGCGCCGCTCCTCGCCGCCCCAGCCCCGACCGGACAGACCTGCCTGATCCGGGGTGAGGTGCTGGACGTCTCCGCCCGGGACGTCGCCCGCGACCCGGACTGGGCCCGCAGCTTCGGCGTGTCGGAAACGGTCATCTACACGGACGTGACGATCCGGCCGGTCGAGATCTCCCAGCTGGCGGACGGGTTCAGCCCCTCCTGCATCGGGGAGACCCAAACCTTCCAGCTGGACGGGGAGGCGCCACCCGTCGGCGCCTGCATCCGCGCCACCGCCATCTTCTCCGGGGACGAGTTCCGGATCGGCACCTGGCTCACCGGGGTCGAGCCGGCCCCCTGCGACTGATCAGCCGATCAGGCGCAGATGGGTGACCGGGACCGGGCCGGTCAGCCAGACCCCGTTGTCCGCCCGGAAAAACGGTCGCCCCAGGGCGTGAAGCGCCCCCGCCCCCACCTCGAGCAGGACCGGGCTGCCGTGGCGCGCCCCGACCCGTCGGGCCACCTCCTCCGTCTCCGACAGGTGCACGTGCTGGCGTCGCCCCGGAAGCAGCCCGTCCCGGAAGATCCCGGAGAGGTTCCGGCTGGCGGTCCCGTGCAGGAGCAGCGCAGGAGGGGCCACGGGGTCGAGCTGAAGGTCCACTGCGACCGAGTGCCCCTGGGCGGCCCGGATCCGCCGCCCGTCCGGGCTGAGGGTGAACCGCCCCTTCTCGTCCGCCGCCACGATCGCGAGGAGCTCCTCGCGGGTCGTCCGTCGTCCGACCGCAGCGAGCCCCCTCAGCAGGTCGTCCACCGGGGCCCAGCCCCCGGGCGCCAGGGTCAGTCCCAGAAGCGCCGGCTCATGCCGGAGCGCGCGGGCGATCATGCGGGGGGTGCGGGACATGCGGGTGCCTTTCGGATTCCCCTTTTCGCATAGCATAGCAGCTTGCATTTCAGAATAGTAATAGTATTTCTGTCATGGATTTTCTCAGGAGTCGGACATGAGCGATACGGCGGGACGGTGCGGCTGGGTCGCGCGCGGGGACGAGGACGAGGCGGCCGAGGTCGTCGGGCTCCCGGCCCGGGGGGTTTACGAAACCTGGGGGCTGATCGGCTGGCCGCTCGAGCTGGGGTCGGCGGAGCCAGACTACGGTCCGCTCGACGAGTCGGACCCGTTCACGCTTGAGGAGGACGAGGAGGAGATGTTCATCCTGCGCGTCGAGGCGCGCGCGGGGGAGGAGCTCCTCGACGTGGTCGACCGGCTCCACAACGCCTACATGCTGACCTGCAAGCGTCGCCACCTCTTGCCCCGGACCTACTTCTTCGAGGGGTTCGACGGACGCTGCGTTATGGTCGGGACCTGACTCAGGAGATCCGGGCGGGCAGGGGGACCTCCCCCGCCTCGAGGATCCGGCGCACGACCCGCTCATCCGCGGTCAGGACCCGCGCGAGCTCCGGCCGCGCGCGCAGCAGCTCCTGCGCGGGCAGGGCCGCCAGGGTCCCCCGCGGCGCGACCCGGGCCCAGTCCGGCACCGGCGCCCCCGCAAGCCGTTTCGGGTCCGCCCCGCCGCCCCCCTCCAGCAGGATCCGGGCGAGCGCGAGGTCCGCCGCGGTGGCGTGCCGGGTCGGAATGATGCGGACCCGGCGCTTGAACTCAGCGTAGAGGCACTCGCCCGCCTCCCAGGACCCGGGGCGGCAGGCCCCCTCATAGGTCCAGTGGCAGCCGCCGATCTCGGCGCAGCCGTTCTGTCCGGTCCAGTGGTCGGAGGCGCGCAGGACCCGGTCCCCGAGGTCCCAGTAGACGGAGCGGCCGGGGGAGACGAAGTCCGGCTCCCGGTCCGGCGGGGCGGCGGGGCGGAATTGCGCCCGGGTCCGCTGGTGGAACGTATCGAAGCCGATCGGCGGCTCCGGCTCAAAGGCGGGCCCGTCCCGCCGGCAGATCATCCTGTTCATCGCGCCTGCGAATATCCGAATCATCATCGAACATCAATCTCCTGGGGACGGCGCGACCCCTTTCGTTGATCGGGCGTGTCATGCGCGCTACAGAGGGGAAGCCCCCTTTTTCGCAGGGGCGGACAGGAGCCCCCGCATGGACGTGACCCCGCTCATCGCCTTCGCGGCGATCCTTCTGCTCGTCATCGCCGTCTCCGAGCCGGTCGCGGTGCGGACCCGGACCCCGTTCGCGCTGGTCCTGACCGGGGTCGGCGCCCTGATGGGCCTGGTCCTGTCCGGGGCGGGGCAGGGGGCGCCGCTGATCCGCCCGCCCCCGTCCGGGCTCTTCCTGGAGCTGTTCCTGCCGGCCCTGATCTTCCAGGCGGCCCTCTCGACCGAGGTCAGGCGGATGCTGGAGGACGGGGTCCCGATCCTGATCCTGGCGGTCCTCGCCGTGGTGGTGGCGACCGCCCTCATCGGCCTCGCGATCGCGCCGGTGGCCGGGATGCCGCTCCTGGCCTGCCTCCTGCTGGCCGCGCTCGTCTCCACGACGGACCCGTCCGCGGTGATCGGGATCTTCCGGTCGATCAACGCGCCGGCCCGGCTCGTCCGGCTGGTGGAGGGGGAGTCCCTCCTGAACGACGCGACCGCCATCGCCCTCTTCGGGGTGTTCCTGCTCGCCCTCGGGTCCGGTGCGGACGCCCCGGACCTGCTCAGCGCGGCCCTCTCCCTGCCGATCCCGCTGATCGGCGGCACCCTCCTCGGGGTGGTCGCCGCGATCGCGCTCCTGGCCGCGCTGCGCCTGACGCGGGAGCTGCCGAGCGCGCAGGTCACCCTGACCCTCGCGGCCCCCTTCGTCGCGAGCCTGCCCGCGGAGCCGCTCGGGGTCTCCGGGGTGGTCTCCGCCTTCGCGGCCGGGGCGGTCCTCAACCTGGCCGGACCGGCCCGGGTCGGGCCGGACGGGTGGGAGCTGATCTGTCGGGTCTGGGGGGTGATCGCGCACTGGGTGGGCGCCGCCATCTTCCTCCTGGCCGCCCTGATGATCCCGACCCTGCTGACCGGGTTCGGCTGGGCGGAGGCGGGGGTGACGCTCCTCATCGCGGCGGCCGCGCTCCTCGCCCGCGCGGTCATCCTCTGGGGGGCGCTGCCGGCGCTCGCCCTGGTCGGGGCCGGGGTCCCGATCCCGAACCGGTTCCGGTCCGCCCTCCTGTGGGGCGGGCTGCGGGGCGCAATGACGCTGGCGCTGGCGCTCGCCGTCCTCGAGTCCCCGCGCGTCCCGGACGAGCTTGCGGGCCGGATCGGGGCGCTGGCCACCGGCTACGTGCTGCTGACCCTGGTCCTTCAGGGGGGGACCCTGCGGTGGCTCGTCCGCCGTCTCCGGATCGACCGGCTGAGCCCGATCGACCAGGCTCTCGCCCGCGAGGCGGTCGCGGTCGCGCTCCAGACGGCCCGGGAGGAGGTGTCCGACGAGGGGCGGGCACGCGGGGTGGACCCGGAGGTGCTGCGCCGGGAGGCCCGGCTCCTCGGGGAGCGGGAGCGGGCCGCGGTCGCGGAGGCGGACCGGTCGGAGGGGGTGAGCGAGCGGGACCGGGTCACGCTGGGGCTGATCGCGCTGGCGGGCCGGGAGCGGGACCTGGTAATCGCGGCTCGCCGTCTCGGCCGGGTCCCGCCCGGCCTTCACCAGCGACTCCTGGGGGAGTGCGACCGGCTCCTCGAGCTCACCCGGTCCGCCGGCCGCGCCGGGTACCGGCGCGCCTACCGGTCCGGTCTCCGGGGCCCCTGGGCCCTGCGGGCCTCCTGGCTCCTGCATGAGCGGCTTCGGATCAGCGGGCCCCTCGAGCGGGTTCTCGAGTCCCGGTTCGAGCTCCTGATCGCGCAGGCGGGGCTCCTCGAGGAGCTTCACCCGTTCATCGACGGGCGGATCCGCCGGATCCACGGGAGGCGGGTGACCGCACTCCTGCACGCGCTGGTCGACCGGCGCGTGCAGGAGACCCGGGAGGCGCTGGACGCGCTCCGGGTCCAGCTCCCGGGCTACGCGGAGGAGACGGAGGCGCGATGGGTGCGCCGCACCGCGCTCGAGGTAGAGGAGCGGGAGTACCGCGCCCTGCATGAGGACCGGCTTCTGGACCAGGAGCTGCATGACCGGCTTCTGGGCGAGCTCGAACGGCGGCGGGGGGAGCTGGACCGGCCGCCCCGGCTCGACCTGATGGCCAGAAAGGCGGCCCTCCTGCGCGGGATGCCGGCCCTGTCCGGCCTGCCGGACCCGGAGATCCGGAGACTCGCCCGGCGCCTCCACCTGCGCCGGATGAGCCCCGGGGACCTGCTCCATCGCCGGGACGACCCGCCGGGCCGGGTGCACCTGATCGGGTCCGGGGCCGTCTCGGTCAGCGCACGAACCGGCGCCTACAAGCTCGGGCCGGGGGAGATGTTCGGGCACATCTCCGTCCTGACCCGGTCCCCGCGCCGGATCGAGGTCCGGGCCCTCACCCACGGGACCCTGTTCCGCCTGGACGAGGACCGGCTTCGCGCCCTGATGAGGCACTGTCCGATCCTGCGGGAGCACGTCCTCGAACGAGCCCGAAAGCTCGGGGTGGATCCGGAGAGCCTTTCCCCGCACCGGGAGGGCAGGGGTCTCTTTTGGCGGGTGCGAGCGGGGGCCCGTGCAGACCTGACGCGCCTGATGAATTCCGAAAAGGATGATGGTGCAGCCAGATCGGGATGATGATGATTAGAAATCGGGATGAGCGGACCTGGCCAGAACGAGCGGACATGAGCTCCCCCGGTCCGCTGCGCCGGTGAGGCATCCCGGAGATCGGACCGCTCGGTCCGGGCGTGTCTGCGCCCCGAAACGCCCCTTCGCCGTCTCGAGGCCCCTGAACAAACATGGGCGTTCCGGTCCATCAGGTCGGGCGCCGCAGTCTGGAGCTGCGCCCGATCCGGACCGCCAGCGTCCGGTCCTGATGGGCGTGTCGATGACTGGTTGGCACGTCCCAGCGAATGATCATCCGTCTCGGGATCAGGACCCCGGACCCGCGTGGGGGCTGAACCGGATCCGGGGTCCCGATCACCATCCCTCCTGTCCGCCCTGTTCTCGGTCCGGGCGATCGGTGAGCTGTCCGCCGGGAGCTCTGGACATCCCGCTCCGGATGATCCGAGGCGTTGCGGACGCCTGAGAGGGTCTTGGCCGTCCCAGAACGGGCGGGGCGCTCGTGAGGAGGCGGGTGCGATGATCGTTCATAGAGAAAGTTTAGGTCTTCCTCGGTTATTGAACGAGGCGCCATAGCCCGTGCGGGGTCCGGAGGGCCGGACACGAGACCCGCCCGGAAGCGTCACGGCGTCACGGTCGTCACAGCCTGTGTGACACCCCGCTGTGACACCCCTAACCTTTTGAAAAGCATTATATTTATTTATATTTATGAGACGTGTCACAAAAAGAAAGATATATGTTCACGCATACGCGCCTACGCGCCCATACAGGCGCGCACGCAGGCCTGCGCATACGACAGACATATTTCCGGATTCTCGCGTGACGCTGTGACGGACTGAAAACAAAGGGTTTTTCCGTCACAACACCCTTTGCAGAGCAAGCTCTGTGACGGAGATTTCGCGTTTTCGCCCCTCACCTCCATGCTTGGGGCAGTATGGGAGGACGATCATGGTTCAGTTTCGCAGTTATGCGGCGAGCGAGGCGGCCGCCTTTCACCGGGTGCGTGACCGGTTTGGGGCCTTCTCGAACATGGCCGCTGGCTACCCGGTCCGGTTCGGCGGGGTGGAGGCCCCCTCGAGCGAGGCGCTCTACCAGGCGCTGCGCTTTCCGGACCTGCCCGGGTTCCAGGGGGAGATCCTAAGCGCGACCAGTCCGATCCTCGCGAAGCGCCACGCCTATACCCGGATCAGGGAGAGCAGGTCCGACTGGGAGGCCGTGAAGGTGAACGTGATGCGTTTCGTGCTCCGGGCGAAGTTCGGAGCCCACCAGTCGAGGCTTCTTCCGGTTCTGGCCGAGACCGGTGAGCGCCCGATCGTCGAGATCTCCCACCGGGACGACTTCTGGGGTGCGAGGCCGGAGGGGGGCCGTCTCCACGGCCGCAACGTCCTGGGCCGCCTTCTGATGGAGCTGCGGCTCGAACTCGCCGCGCATCCGATCGGAGCGCCGCTCCTGGTGGCGCCCCGGTTCGCGCGGGCGTCCCTGCTCGGGTCCGAGCTCGGACCCGAGCGGGTCGGGGACATCGCTGCGGAGCCCGACACCGGCCCGTTTCTTCTGTAGCCGCCGAAGAAAGCCTTTCCTTTTTTCACATACCGTTGTCATCCTTGCGAGTAAGGGAGAGGGTTCACCATGGATCTCGCGCGTCAGATCAATCCAGACTTCGTTGTTGACCCGTTCGCCGCCACCCCGCGCCACGGGGCGGACGCCCCCTGGGTGGTCCGGGACATGCTGGATGAGGGCCGCCTTCTGAGGGGGCCCATCCCGCACTATGACGCTATGCGGGTCCTGCTGACCGAACCCGGACATCTGGTGATACGCGCGGATCAGGACCCGAATCTCGTTGTCACGGGACGCTCCTTCGCCTCAAACCACATGAGCGCCTCCCCGGTCGACGCGACCCCCGCGCTCAGTTTGCTGGAGATGCAGGACTTCGTGGACCTCCTTGAGGAGGAGTTCGGCCCCGGACCGGTCTCATCGCGGATTCTCGGGATCCTGGATCAGCAGGGGGACCCACGTGCCCAGAGGCTGGTCCTTTACACGTCCCTCTGGTCTTCCCCGGACGAGAACGGAAAGCGCCCCGAGGCGCGGCTCCAGATCAGCAAGGACGATCTGATGGGCTGGCTCGAGGCCCGGCGCCCGGAGATCTACGAAGAGCTCAACTACCGGATGAGCCCTCCGGGCCCGTCCATCACCGACTGAGGACATCATGGCGAAATTTCAGATCACGCTCGACGTCGAGGTCCCGGACGGTGCCACCCCGGGTCCGGAGCATCTCTATGCCGTTCTGGAGGGGGCCTTGGACGCTGCCGCCAAGGACCCGTCCGAGCTTTTGGCGCAGATCAGGCAGGCGGAGCCGGGACGCGACTGGGTGATCCGGTCCGAGACCGGTCCGGGCCTGATCCTGACCGATCAGGGGACCTGGTTCGCCTGCACCCCTGAAACGGTCCCCGATACGGCCCTTCACGGCGCCGATGCGGGACAGATGATCGCCCTCAAAGAGGGGCAGATCTGGTGCCGGCGTGACCTGATCTCCGGGGAGGCGGTGATCGCGGATCTGCACTCAGACGACCGGTTTATTGATCTTCAGGTCGACATCCGACCCTTCCTCGAGACGGCGACCGCCGACGAGATCAACGAGCTGATCGCGGAGGACTGGGCCTATGCGGAATCCGCGGACCGGGTCGCCTACGCGCTGGAGGCGGCCGGGGACCCGGCCGCGAACCGGCTCTTCTGGTATCTCGGCCTGAACCCGCGCGGGATCGGGAACGAGCAGGTCGGGTTCGGCCTGCGGGCGGAGGGCGGAGACGCGTTGCGATGGCTGAGTGAGAATCGGGCGGAAATCATTTCTCATCTGGACATTGAAGAGGGGCCTGACGGCCCCTGAGGAGAGCAAGATGACCCATATCATCCCAAAGAACGCGCCGGAGCCGCGCGGGAACGGGCGGATCCGCCGGTCCCTCCCGGCCCTCGGCTTGGTCGCCGCGGCGATCTCCGGCTTCACCTCACAGTCCGGCGGCTCCGAACCTGTCCCGGCCCCGGAACGGGTCGCGGCCGTCGTCACCGTCCCGATGATCGTACAGGAGGCGACCCTTCTGCACTTTGCCAGGGCGCAGGGGATCGGGGACGCGATCCGAGAGACCGGGATCCCCTTCACCGATCCGATCAATGCGCGTCTCGAGGAGATCCGCGAGATCGTCGAGGAGGGCCGGACGGAGGCGACCGCCTATCGGGTGGATATGGCCTATTCCGCCGGGTATCTGGACGCGCTTGAGGGGGGATGGGACCTCAATCGGCTCGAAAATTACACGGAGTCGATCTTCCGTACGGAGCGGGGGATCCTCGAGCTTTCGGATCAGGCGACCCTGCGCTGGTCTGAACATCTTGGCCTAGAGGAGGGGCGCGCCCTCGTCACCGGGACCATCGCCCTGACGGTCGCGCAGGACCCCTACGAGCCGATCTGGTCCGGAAGCGTCGAGGAGGGGCCGCACCGTGGCGCCGCCTTTGTGGAGGTGTCGACCTCGGTCCGGCTGATCTTGGACGAGATGCATGAGGCCGCATACGTGCCTTCGCTCCCGCGACACGAGCTTGAGGCCCGGTCCGAGACGGAAGATCCGTTCCAGGGGGTACCCCCATTTAGCGCCTGCGGGATGGAGATCTGATCGATGGTCAATGGATATATGCTCTTCGCCGCGGACACCCCGATTGTCGGGCTGGACCCGCACCCGGCCTACGCGCCGGACGCGGCGCCGGAGGCGTTCGGAGCGATCGTATGGGCCCGCCTCTATCACGTGAACCCGGATCGGACCGAGCTGGAACGGGAGGCGCTCGAGGACCTTCAGGCGGCGCGCGACGCCGTTGAGGCGGGTGACCTCGAGGACTGGTCGGAGGAGCCCGATGAGGTGTTCCCGGTGACCGTCTCGGAAACGGGGGTCCTCACCGTGATGGACCCGGACGGACAATACGTGATGGCGGAGTACGCGCCCGCGGACGTCTACGGGGCGTTCGGGATGAGCTGCCCGGAGGTCCTGCCAGATCAGAGGGCGGAGGCCTGGGCCGTCATCCGGTCGCAGCTGGAGGCGCTTGCGGGGCAGCTCCGGAAGGCCGGAGCGGAGCGCGTGGAGACGGAATACCTTCTTGAGGACGGGATCGCCGGCTTGCAGGATCTACGGGCCTATGCTGCGGACGGGGCCGAGGTGGAGACGGACTTTGAGGCCGGCCAGCTGCCGCCGCTCGTCTTCCGCTCGGAGTTCGGCAAGCTGACCCTGGCCCCGAACGAGGGACAGGGCTCCTTCAACGAGCACGCCGAGATCGTCTTCGAATCCCTCGCGGAATTCATTCTCGACGAGCCGGGACGTGTCGTGGACCGGATCGGGATCCGGCTCTCCTCGGACGGGACGATCGGGGTCGAGGTGGAGTCGGCGGTGACCAGCACATGGACCCCGCCGGTCGCCGAAACGGCCCCGAACGAGGACGGCCCCTGCGGCCCCTAGCCGTAGACCCTTCGCACCATTCCCAACAGGAGGTCCCCCATGCGGATCCGGATCAGATCAGACGCCCCCCTCTCCGAGGAGACGCGCAACGCGCTCTCCGACCTCGCCTACGGCTCCGCCTGGTTCGACCTGGACGGGGGGTTCCGGGCCGGGTCAGACCCGGAGCGGCGCCAGGCGGTGGAGCTGGTCGTGACCGGCCGGCTGCCGGACGGGGTCGTCGCGAGCCCGCTCGCGGCCCCGATCTGGCACCTCGGGCCGGAGCCGATCCCGGAGGGGACCTACCTGCTCCTGCGCGATGATCGGGGCGGCCTGCATGACCACCGCTCCTGCACCCAGCATGTCGGGACCCGTCACGTGTTCGGGGCCCTCTTCCGGGACGAGTCGGGAACGGTCTGGGCGGCCCGAAAGTCGGAGGCGGACAGGGAGATCGCGGCGGACTGGCCGCTCGAGCAGGTCTCCGCGCACACGCACCCGACCGTCGAGGCCGGGTTCGGGCGGATCCTGGACAGCCTCCCCGCGATGGGGGAGTTCCAGCTCACCAACGAGATCCCGGCCCGGGTCGCCTGGATCCCCTGGTGGTCCGGGTTCGGGTCCAACCCGAAGGAGGGGGTCTCCAGCCCGGCCGAGGACGCCGTCCTTCGGGACCTCCTTGATCAGGCCCGTGCCTTTCATGAGACCGGAACGGTCCACCCGGACCCGGCCCCCACGCCGGGTCCGAAGGTCATGGTTCTGGACACGACCGCCCAGGAGCAGGAGCTTCTCGTCACGCTGCATGACTGGCGCCCGGATGAGGAGGTCGGGGCGGAGGAGCCGTGCCGGCTCGACCTGCGGATCACCCTGCGCGCGGACCAGCTCCTGATCGCTACCGCCGACGGGCGGGAGCTGATGATCGAGCTCGAGGGGGATCAGCTGAAGGCGCACGGCTACAACGACGTGAGCGACGCGCCCGCGACCCTGCGGGTCCGGACCGGCGCCCCGATCGAGGCGGACGCGTCGGACCACCTCTCGGAGATCTACGCGCCGGAGGAGGGGCCCGCCCCGTGAACCCGAACCTCTTTGAGCCGATCCCGGCCAGCCGGCTACGGCGCGACCTCAGGACGGTCCTGCGTCGCCTTGAGCGCGGGGAGGGCCCGTTCCGGATCACCCGGCGCAACGGCCCCGACCTGGTCCTCCTGCCGGTCTCCGCTCTCGAGCGGCTGCTTGATGCCACCCGACCCGGGGGGCACCCCCCAGACCCGGGTCGCCCCTCGTGAGCGCGCCGGACCCGTTCTCCTTCCCGCTCGTCCGGATCGACGCGGTCGCCCATGTGGGCACGCTCGACCCGGGCCGGCGCGCGGTCGCCAACCGGTTCTCTCTCGAGGCGTTCTGCCTCTCCGTCTCGGTGGACCCGGACGCCTGGCGCGGGATCGCGCGCTGCGGGCGCGCGCCCGACTGGACCCTGTCCCGTCCCGGCGCCCTCTGGTTTGACGCCTGTTCCCTCTCGGACGGGCAGGAGGCGGAGATCATCAACTGGGCCGTCTCCGAGGGGTTGGCCGAGCGGATGACCCTCTGGCGGGCCTGGCGCTATGACGACGAGGCGGACGACTGGGGTTACATGATCCTGCCTGACGAAGCCTCGGCAATCGCGGAAGCTGAGGAGGACTGGGAGGAGGGCGGGCCGGACGAGGGTCCGGCCGTTGAGCCGTTCGACGGGGTCCGGCTGACCCCGGCCGGGATGGCGGCGCTCGAGCGGTGGGCGGACCCGCATCACGCGTTGGGCGGCCTCGTGATCCTCTTCGCGGACCGGGTGCTCGCGCCGGCGCTTCCGGACCTGGTCGGGGTCTGGTGGGACGAGCTGGACGACCCGCTCTCGCTCAGCTGCGCGCGGGGCGGTGTGCTCCCGTCCCGCTTTCCCCTTCTCGAGGTCCGGGAGGGGTGGGAACCGGAGGGGCCGGAGGAGGAGCAGCTTGCCCCCTGAACTGATTTCGAATACGGTATCTTGATTGTTTTTCGCAAATGAGGCGATCCGATGCGTCACCGCTATACCCCTGAGCTGGACCCGCAGATGGCGGGGGACTGCACGGTCTGCGGAAATCGTCGGCATCATCCGATTCACGACGTCCCGCTCGAGAACCTCTCGGACGTTCGGGACCGCCTGCGGGAGGTGTTTGGTCGCACCCCGTTCATCGGGGAGGCGGAGCGTCTCCTGTCCGAGCTTCACCGCCGGTTCAGCCGGGGCGCGCGCATGGTCCGGCTGGGGGAGCTTTTGCCCGGGGAGCCGACGCGCGAGGCGCTCGACTTGCTGATGCCGGCCCTGTCCGCGCTGTCCACCTCAAGCTTCGCGGTGATCGATCTGATCGGGGTGGACCGGGCGGGGGACCCGCTCCCGCCGGCCGAGACCTCTGACCGGGTCCGTACGGGGAGGGGGGCGGAGGAGACCTGGCTCGCCGTGGTCCCGCGCCCCGGCTTCCTCGCGCTCCGGCCGGTCTGATGGCGAAGCGCCCCTTCACCCCGTCGGAATCCCTGGTCGGGCGTCCGCTCCCGAAGGAGGCCCCCTACCGGGATCAGCTGCTCGCCGGCCATCTCAAGGAGGACGGGACCCCCTGCGGGCGGATGACGCCCGGGGACCGGTGGCTCTCGGCGCCGCATCGGGAGCTGCGAAAAGCGGGGCTGATCAGGTCCGGCGCGCGTGTCTCCCTCCTGGGTGGTGCTCCGACCGACGTCTGGTACCTGACCGAGAAGGGGGTCGCGGCGGCCCACGAGGCCCGCAGACGCGTGATCGCGGCCCGGGAGGCGAGAAACGCCTGGTCCCAGGACTTCCTCGACGCGCGGCGCGCCGCGATGGCGGCCGCTCGGGCCCCGTCCCTGGAGGCGCGACCTGAGGCGGACCCGGAACCGGAGCCGTGCTGATCCGGAAATACCCGCGGACCCCGCATCTCGCCGGATCCGCGCTCCAGCCGGGGGATGACGGGGCGGACCGGGCCTCGATCGCGGAGCTGCGTGCGCTGCACCCGGACGCGGACCTGATCACGGAGGAGAAGCTGGACGGGGCGAACTGCGGCCTCTCCTTCAGTGATGACCTCGACCTCCTGGTCCAGTCCCGCGGTCACTACCTGACGGGCGGGGCGCGCGAGGCGCAGTTCGGCCCGCTCAAGGCCTGGGCCGCGTCCCTCGAGGCGGAGCTGCTGGAGGTCCTAGAGGACCGCTACGTGATGTATGGGGAGTGGCTGTTCGCCCGGCACACCCTGTTCTATGACCGGCTCCCGCACCTCTTCTTCGAGTTCGACATTTACGACCGGCGCGAGGACCGGTTCCTGTCCACCCCGGCGCGCCGGGACCTGCTGTCCGGGTCACGGATCCTGTCCGTCCCGGTCCTGTCAGATGCCTGGCCGGCCTCTGACCGGGCGCTGCGTGCGCTGATCCGGCCCTCCCTCTACCGTAGCGAGGGGTGGCGCGACGCACTTGCGGAGGCGGCCGAGCGGGCCGGGGTGGACCCGGATCGGGCGCTACGGGAGACCGGAACGTCTGACCTCTCAGAGGGGCTTTACCTGAAGGTGGAGCGGGGCGGGGAGACGATCGCCCGCTACAAGATCGTGCGGGACGGGTTCGTCCAGACGATCCTGGAGAGCGGTACGCACTGGCAGGACCGGCCGATCATCCGCAACGGTCTCGCGCCGGGCGTCGACATCCTGGCGGGGCCGGACCGGGCCGAGCCGGACTTCTGAAAGGATCAGCGATGGGCTGGATCGACATGGCCCGGCGGGGCGCCGGGCGCACGGAGATGGCGGGGGTCTTCCCCTGGTTTCAGGCGATGGACGCCTGCGCCCACGACCCGGTCCACCACGCCGAGGGCTCCCCCTGGGAGCACACCGCGCGTGTGGTCGAGGCGCTCGAGGCGGACCCGACCTTCCGGGCGATGCGTCCCGAACGCCAGGAGGTGCTCCGGGTCGCCGCCTGGTCGCATGACATCGGAAAGCCCGCCACGACCGTGATCGAGGAGGAGGGGGGCCGCGTCCGGGTTCGCCAGCCGGGTCACGCCGCCCTCGGCGCGCGAATGATCTGGCAGCACCTGATCGACGAGGGGGCGCCGGTCCGTTTCGCCCGGGACGTTCACGCGCTCGTCGCCTGGCACATGCGTCCCTCGCACCTCATCGACCAGGGGTTCGACCAGACCCTGAACAAGGCGATCCGGTTCTCGATCGAAGCGGGGGAGGGGGGCTGGGCCGAGCTGCTCGCTCTGTGCGAGGCGGACCAGAACGGGCGCATCTCCCTGTCGGACGGGGATAAACTGTTTCCACTCCAGCTCCTTCGGATCGCGTTACAGGAGGTGCGTGAGACACATCAGGTGGATCTCTTGGAGGGCCCTTGGCCCTTCAAGAGCGACACGTCCCGGCTCCGGTTCCTACGGGGGGACGTGAACGCCTCCCCATGGTTCACCCCGCCAGATCCGACTGGACCCTGCGTGACCATCCTGTCGGGTCTGCCGGGGTCCGGCAAGGACAGCTGGCTCCGCGCAAACCGGCCAGAGCTTCCGGTCGTCTCTCTCGACCGGATCCGGGAAGGTCTCGGGGTCGGACCGACAGAGAACCAAGGCGCCGTCCTACAGTCTGGCTTCGAGGCGGCCCGCGTTCACCTGCGGTCCGGTCAGGACTTCGCATGGAATGCGACCTGCCTCACACGGCTCACAAGGCAGAAGATCGTAGGTCTCGCAAGGGATTATGACGCTTCTGTCCAGATTGTCAGCCTGGACGTGCCAACCCGGATTGCCATGGAGAGGAACCGGGGGAGAGGGGAGAACGCGGTGCCTGACCAGGTCATCACGCACCTCGCCCTCAAGAGGGAGCCGCCGACGGCGGAGGAGGCGCACGATATCCTGAGCGTGAACAGTTCCGGCGAGACCTCAACCCTCAGGTGCCGCGGCACAGAGCGGGCATCACTGACTCCCGAGGACCCCGATCTCTTTTGATCACGTGGGGCGTTCAAAGCATTCTTTTTTGAAAATCAAAATGTGCTGGATAATGATTTTCTCATACTATATTGAGACGGTCACGATTTCTCCGGGGACGACTCATGATCGATCAGCTCCTGGCCGACGCCAGCAGGATAGCCGAAGACTACCGGTATGACCGGGTCGAGGCGGAACATCTGCTGTTCGTTCTTCTGAACGGGGAATCCGGGCGGGAACAAATCAGGGCCTTGGGGCTCGACCATGACGAGATCTTGTCCAACCTGCTCGCCGGATTTCGTTACCACAAGCGCAGATCCTCGATCGAACCGCGCCGGCTCATCGTGTCCGATCAGGTCATGCAGACGCTGGAGAACTCAACGAGCGGTCGGACGGTGCGGGTCGCCCCGGTCCTTGACCTTTTGAAGGTGTCTCATCCGGAAGAGTCCACCGTCGCCGCACCAAGAAGGGCGTCGAAGGCCCGAGCCTCGCGCAGTTCTACGGACATCCTCCTCCGGGAGCCGCTTCCGGATCTCGATGAGCTTCTCGACGGCCTCGAGCAGGAGGAGATGTTCTCCGGTTTCGACCGGATCTGTGAGGAGGTTTTTGACGGTCCGAAAGCGAAATCGAAAAGGTCAGAGACGACCGGCCTCATGGACGGGGCGCGCCGGAGCGAGGAGGACCGGACGCGGGTCTCACCCGAGGAGGTGTCTGAATCCCGTGAACGCTCCCAGCCCCCGAAATCCAGCCTGTCAGAGAAGGAGCGGACCGAGGCGTTGCGGGCCGTCGAGCGCTCTCTGCGGGATCTGACGGAGCAGCATCGTCAGGGGGGTCTCGACCCGGTCGTAGGGCGTGATCGCGAGATCGATCAGATCTGCGAGGTCCTCATGCGGCGCCGGAAGTCGAACGTGCTCCTGGTCGGTGACCCGGGTGTCGGCAAGACGGCCCTGATGGAGGGGGTGGCCGCCCGTATCGCGCGGGCGGCGGATCCGACCCTGTCGAGCCGTCCGGTCCTACAGGCATCGCTCGGCGCCCTCGTCGCCGGCGCCAGGTATCGGGGAGACTTCGAGATCCGCATGGAGCTCCTGATCGAGCTCGCGGCGGAGCGCAAGGCGGTCCTGTTCTTCGACGAGATGCAGATGCTGATCGGGGCCGGAGCGACGGCCGAGCGCGGGATGGACGGGGCGAACCTCCTGAAGCCGGCGCTCGCGCGGGACGGGCTCTCACTGGTCGGGGCCACGACACATGACGAGATGGAGCTGATCCGAGCTGACGCCGCCCTGATGCGGCGATTTGAGCTGATCAGGGTGCGGGAGCCGCGCGTCGACCTGATGAGGGACATCCTGAAAGGAGCCGCAACCCCTTACCTTTCCCACCACCGTCTGACCGCGGACGAGCGCATGCTGGACCGGGTGATCGATTTTGCGGAGGCCTACTTGCCGGATCGGCGTTTCCCGGACAAGGCCTTCGATGTCTTGGACACCGCCTGCGTGCGTGCGCGTCTTGCGGGGAGAAGATCCGTTCAAGTCGGAGACGTTCGCGAGGCGGTACGGCGCCTCGGCGGAACTCTCCCGCACCTCGAGCCCCTCGCGGATTCTGATCAGCAAGAGTCCATCCGAAACCTGGTCTCCAGACTTGAGCTTCGGGTGTCCGGTCACCGTCAGGCGGTTCAGGACCTCGCTTCTGTGGTTGTCGGAAGGCGAAAGGATGATCTTCTCACCGTGCACCTGGACGGCCCTGAGGGCGTAGGCCGGCGGACCCTCGCGCTCGCCCTCGCCTCCGAGCTTGATCTGTCCCCCGTCGAGCTGACCACCACCTCCGGCATTGACGCGGCACGGGTCGCACTGACGACCGCGTTGGAGCGTGAGTCACCGCGGTTGATCATCCTCAATATCGATACGCCTTTTGATCACAGCGTAAGCGAAACAGTTGATATGATACTATCGGAAGATAGTATTTTCACATCTATTGGAAAGAGGATCAGCCTTAAAAGGTCGATCGCTATTATTAAGAAGAACGTATCAAAAGATACATACGGCTTCGCTACAGTTAAAAATCGCGATCAAAAAGGTAATTCGGATATCCAAACTATCCCCATGCCATCCTTTTCGGGTCAAAGGCTAAAGGAAGCCATCCGTTTTGAAATAGCCAGACTCTCTAAGATATGGTCGGATTCGGGAAGATCCCGGCCGATTCCCTCAGAAAACGACATATTTCAAAGGCTAAGCGGAGAGTCCTGTCTTTGGTCTGACTTGTCGAAGGTCTGCATTGATGCCATGGATGAATCCTGAACGTGGAAGCGCGCGGTGATTTTAGGTTTTATTTATGGTTGCATCTTGAATGGCTCTAAGTTCAGATGCTTGCAGCGCTAACATAAAGGGATCAGAGGGTCATGGACGTTTATCTGGAGCACCACCGCTCCTTTTGTGAAAATCTGGCCCGACTGAACATGTTGCCTGTGAGCTGGGACGAGAAGGGGGGTCTCCCTCTGCGCAAAAAGGCATTGCAGGCCGCCATAGAGATTTTCGGGAGGCGCCCGGATCTGACGATCGGTTCGGTCGTCGATCTTAAGCGTGGTGGGCTCAAGATCGGTCTGATCCGGGATGGCCGCGACATCACCCTTCTGATCTGCGCTCAGGGAACGGTCAGCCTCTCTCGCCATCTTCCTCGAACCCGCCCCGACATCGAGCTGTTCGCCAAGGCGGTTGAGGAGCCTCTGTTTGAGACGCTGACGCGGGCCGTTCCCCTTTTTACGGGCCCTCGCCTTGACCGCGGCCGAAAGGAGGACCATCCGTTCACGGAACCCTTCGAGGGGTTCGAGCTCCTCCGGCTGTTCAGACGCGATGATCCGCGGGAACGAAGGATTCTGGTTGGCAGGCGGACACATTCGGAGGGCATCTTTGCCTTCCATGACGCGCGGGACCTGCCGACCGACATCTTCCGGGATCAGATCCTCTGCGGAACAACGCGCCTCTCCGATCTCCTCACAGCCTACCAGGAGACCTCCGCGTCGGACCCGGAGCCCGTCTGAAAACAGGACGCCTTGGCACGCAGATCTCGATAAACTTGTGGACAAGCAGGCGGCCGCAGCAACGCTTGTGATAATCTGTCCTGTATTTTTCCTCGCCTACATGCGACATTGGGGGTGATCTCTCTTTTTTCGCATCGTCGTCGAGGAGCCCTTCATGCCCGACCTGAAAAAGCTTCTGATCCTCATTTTCGGGGTGACCCTGATGATGGTCAGCCAGGCGGTCGCACAGGCGACGCCCGGCGGCTCCTTGCCGACCCCGTCCGACTATGGGGACCTGTTCGGGACCAGGACAGGGGACGCCTACAGCTCTGTCCTGCTGAATGAGCTCTTCGGACCTCTCTTCCCCTCAGCTGCCTTGGCGGAGGGGGCGACCGGGAACCGAACCGTCTTCTCCTCGATCATCGGCTATTTCAACGTGATCATCCTGGTGATCGGCGGTCTGATGTTCTTCTACAACGTCACGGTCGGCGTGCTCCAGTCCGCCCATGAGGGGCAGGTGCTCGGACAACGCTGGTCCTCCCTCTGGGCCCCGATCCGGGTCCTTTTTGCGGTAGGGCTTCTGGTCCCGGTCCCGAACTACGGGGGATATAATATCGCGCAGCTCGGGGTCGCCTATGTCGTGAAGGGGTCGACGAACATCGCCTCGGAGATCTGGCGGGGATCCGTCACGCTGATCCTCTCCGGCGACATCCCGATCGCGACCTCGGAGACCCGCTACAGTCCGGACATGATCCGGACCCTCTATGACAACGCCTCTTGCATGGCACTCCTGAACTATCAGTATGCGACGATCGGGAGCAGTAAACGTGTTGCTTACTCGGAGGTGGAGACGCCTGTCGCCTCTCCGATCAACGGTCAGGGCGTTCGGATGGCGGCCTGGAGTGATCCGGACGCTGTCCCCACTTTCCCCCGCTATCAATCGACGACCTATGTCACCGGCGGATCGCGTCCTGAGAGCCCCGGAATCTGCGGGAGCTGGTACACGCCTGATCTTCCGGCCTATATCCTGCGGGTCCTGGACGAGAACGGACCGGACAGCGCTGCCGCGACCAGCATCATGGATCGGTTCGCGGCCGGCCACCGTGACATCATGCTCTACGTCCAGACCGAGGTGAACGGCCTCGTGACCGGGTCCGGATCTGGTGCCCCGGTCCGTCAGGACGTCTTCGACTCCGCAATCCTGGAGCCGGCGATCTTCACAGAGGATCTGCGGCGGATCAGCCAGGAGGCGAACCGGCGCATGAACGTTCTCGCCGAGGAGCTTCGCGGCATCGCCGCGGGCGGGGCGGGTCATGGGAGCCTGCGCCAGAACCTTCTCGACCGGATCTCCGGCGGGTGTACGACGCTTGCGGGAGGCGGTGACAACGCTAACGCGCGGCCTGGTGAGTGCTACGGGGAGGGGTGGATCGGGGCTGGCGCCTATTACACGACGCTCGCCCGGGTGAATGCGGAGATCAACTCCCTGACCACGGCGCAGTCGGTCGCAACCGGGCCGACCTACATGACCATGTACGGCATGAACCAGGACACCTTCGTCGATTCCGCCGGTGGGGGCGGGATCCTCTGGGGGCGCAACTCGCGCGGGGAGCTGCTCCCGTCAGAGGAGGAGGCGCAGCGGATCCTGACCCGCTACACGGAGCTCTACTCCAGGTCCTCCTACCCTCTGGCGGCGCTCGGCTTCAACATGAGCACGAGCGACATCATCGACGCGAACGCGGACGCGGGCGCCTCTACTGAGGGGTTCATAAGCCAAATCGGACGCTGGATCTCGGGCGGGATCCAGACAGCGCAGGCGGGGATGCTGAGCTTCTTTGATCCGGCGAACTCTGTCGGCAAGGATCCTATGGTGGGCCTGATCTCCACTGGGGGTATGCTGATCATGTTCGGGATCACTCTCCTCGGAATCTCGGCCTTCAGTACGAGCGTTGCTGTGATCGCAGTCCCTTTCTTCTCGGTCATCCTCGCGGCCGGCGCGACCCTCTCCTTCGTTCTGCCGCTGATGCCGTTCTTTTACTGGGTCCTCGGGGTGACCGGATACTTCCTGCTGATTGTCGAGGCGATCGTCGCCGTGAACCTCTGGGCGCTCGCCCATATGCGGATGGACGGGGACGGGATATCCGGCATGGCCGGACAGAAGGGGTGGCTCATGCTTCTCGCCCTCCTGATGACCCCGGTCCTGATGGTGTTCGGCTTCCTGATCGGGATGGCGATCTTCCGGATCACCTCGACCCTGATCTCGTCGGGGATGTTCTACGCGGTCTCCGGGATCAGCGGCGGTGCGAACCCGCTCATCGCGATGATCGGAGTCATCGCCTTCTCGATCATGATCGTGACCGCCTACATCTTCCTGCTCGAGCGGAGCTTCTCGCTGATCTCCGAGTTTCCGAGCCGGGTGATGCAGTGGATGGGCGAGAACATCAACATCGGCGGCGGCGAGGACCGGATCCGGGCGGCGGCCGGGGCTGCGGCGGTTGCGACCAACTCTCTGGGCAACCAGATGGAGAAGCCGTTTCAGATGCGTCAGCTTTCGGACGGAACTACTGCCCCCTCCTCAGCGCAGAAAGGGGTCCGTTCGGCCGCACGCTGGTTCCAGTCGAGGACTGGATCGGCGTACAGCGCAAAACAGGTCGGCTCCTCAGGGGCTCCGCCGCCAACTCCTCCTCGAAGCTCACCTTGATCGAGGTTACACGGAAAGGGGCGGCGTATATCACGCCGCCCCTACTCATTGAGCCGAGTTCTCTTTCCGATCTACATTTCGTCCTTCAGCTTCACGATGGCTAGGAAGCCTGCCGGGATTAGGAAGAGGAACAACATCATCATGATGGTACCTGAACTCCCCATCTTATCCGCCCCGAAGAGGAGCGAGATCGCGAACAGGATCCCCATGATGATAGCGCCCAGATAGGCAACGATGAAGCTTAGCATAAATACCAACTTGTCGAGCCCCATTAGGACCCAGGGCCTGTCGTCGAGATTGTTCATCCCGATAACGAGAAGCATCACGCTTAGGGCGAACATGACCAGCGGGTTCAGGAGGAACATGTCAACAGGGCGAATGCCAGTTGCCGACATGTAACTACCGCCGTAGTTTCCGAACCAGGCCGCGGTCAGCAGGCCGAAGGTCCAGTAACCCAGCGTCCCGAAGAAGAGCCCGGCCCGGCTGTTCCAGATCGTGAACCGGATCAGACCCAGGATCGCACCTAGCGTCCAGCCGACCGCCCGGTTGTTCTGGGCAACCCGCTCCGCCTTGACACCCAGACGATAGAACAGTGAGGGGCGCTTGCCGTATCCTTTCACGTTTCGGAGGAGCAGTTCCGCCTCCTCTGCGGTGTAGTGGACCTTCGAGCCCACCCGGTTCGTCGCATCGGACATATCGCCCTCCATCCTCTTATCGTCGTTCATCTCAGGGTCCCTCTGACCGCTTGTGTTTCTCAACGTGGTAAGCCGTATATCTTGTGTCAATCATTTTCGATACAGATTTGCGAAAAAAATTCCGCGCCACATCATGATGTCCATATTTTTCAAAGTCTTAACCTGAATGTCCTCTTATCTTGCCAATTTTTTCACGCATTGCGAAAAAAGGGGCTTCCCATCTTCTCGATCCTCGGTTAAGAATCATCCCACCTGACATCATGGTCGGGAAACGCAACGCCGAATCCAAGGGAGGGCATCATGCAGAGCATCGTCGCGAACGCAGCTTATGTGCGCAAGCTCTCCTTGGATATGTGGCGCCCCTTTACGATGATTACCGGATCGGCCCATCAGGGCAATCGGTGCGGGACATCCCCAGAGGCGCACACCGGCGGAGGCAAGATGATCAGCTGATCATCCGCCAGACCGCCGGGACCGGGTAGGACGGAAACGCCCCACCCACCCAGATACCGGCGGAATATCAAAGATCAAACAGATCCGTGATGCATCGCCGGGACAGGACCGCAAGGCCCCGTCGCCGCTCTTTGACATCGCAGGACGTTCGCCCCACGGGCGCTAGGGTCAACACCCGATGATGCGCGAGACCAAACGGGGGGCGTGAGACGTGAGACCGGGGAACCGGGACCGCGGCTCAGACCCGTCTTCGGACGGGCAGGGGAGGCCTTGCGCGGTATCCGTGCGGCTGAACCGTTCCTGGCGGTAACGTCGGGCGGTCCGGGGGGAACCGTGATCCCCCTCCTAATTTCGATCCGCGATTCGTTTTCGCATCATGGGTTGCGGGGGCGAGATCCGCCTCAGCGGGGTGTAGCTCAGTCTGGTAGAGCGCCGCGTTCGGGACGCGGAGGTCGTAGGTTCAAGTCCTGTCACCCCGACCATAAGGAAAACGTGAGGCGATCTTCGGGTCCCTGCCAGCTGCCGCTGGTATATGATGGGGCTGTAGCTCAGCTGGGAGAGCACTTGCATGGCATGCAAGGGGTCAGGGGTTCGAGCCCCCTCAGCTCCACCATTTTCTACCCATATCGGGGCGTGGCGCAGCTTGGTAGCGCGTCCGGTTTGGGTCCGGAAGGTCGCGAGTTCGAATCCCGCCGCCCCGACCATCATCAGGATCACCTCGTCCCCGGACGGCCCCACGTGGGCCGCCCCGGCGCGCGGTGGAGCAGTCCGGTAGCTCGCTTGGCTCATAACCAGGAGGGTGAGGGCCGGTCCGGCATGGCCGGATGAAACGCTCCGGTGGAGCGTTTCAAGGCCCGAACGCGGCCGAACGCTTTCGGCCGCAGGGTTCAAATCTGACCTGCGCAACCATCCGGGATGAGACGGTCCGGACCGTCAACAGGCCCGCGCAACGTGCAAGCGCCGCCCGGCCCTCATGAGGCCGGGTGACCGGACAGGCGATCCGGCGTTGCGACCAGTTCACGGCGGTGGCCCCGCCGTGTGTTCCCCAGTAGCTCAGTTGGTAGAGCACTTGGCTGTTAACCAAGGTGTCAGCGGTTCGAGCCCGTTCTGGGGAGCCAAAATTCTGTCCTGTTCATCCCCATGCCCGGGTGGTGGAACGGTAGACACGCCGGCCTCAGGTGCCGGTGGCCGAAAGGCCGTGGGGGTTCGAATCCCTTCCCGGGCACCATCATGACTGAGACGCTCGTTCTGGCGCCTCGGTTTCGCGGGTATAGCTCAGTCGCCTCTCGTGACCTTCTGATCGAAGGCATTGTCGGCCTGAGCAGCACCGCTTCGCGGGTGTAGCTCAGCTGGTAGAGCGTCAGATTTCCAATCTGAATGTCGCCGGTTCGAACCCGGTCGCCCGCTCCATTTCTTCGTAAGAACAGGTTCATCTGGAGAGATTTCGGGCTGTGGCGCAGTCTGGTTAGCGCGCCGGTCTGGGGGACCGGAGGTCGGAGGTTCAAATCCTCTCAGCCCGACCAGTATGAAAAACGAATACGGATGTCTTTCCGGGAGCCCCGGACGGCCCGCGGAGGGCCGGTCGTTGTCGGACGGCGAAGCCCTGACCCCGACAGGTCAGGGCGGGATCCGGGCCCCACGGAAAGATATCCCGCCTGGGTAGCTCAGCTGGTAGAGCACCGGACTGAAAATCCGGGTGTCGGTGGTTCGAACCCGCCCTCAGGCACCAAAAAAACGGAGCGTTAGTCGAGTGGTTAAGACGTCAGCCTGTCACGCTGAAAATCACGGGTTCGATCCCCGTACGCTTCGCCATATCTCACGATCACCCCGTCCCCGGACGGCCCCGAGAGGGCCGCCCTGGCGCGCGGTGGAGAAGTGGTTAACTCACCTGGCTCATACCCAGGAGATCGGCGGTTCAAATCCGCCCTGCGCAACCACTCATCGGGACCCGACCGGGTCCCGAGTCCGGGCTCTTAGCTCATCTGGGAGAGCGCCTGCCTTGCAAGCAGGAGGTGATCGGTTCAAGTCCGATAGGGTCCACCAGTTTCGGCCGCGAGGCCGATGAGGCGCCCGTGTGGCCGGGCGCGGTTTCGGGACTCCGGCGGGTGGGCTTAGAGGCAGCCACCCCCTAATGAGTGATCCCCTATCATCGCGAAAGTCGCCGTTTCACCTCGTGGCAGCCGGATCGTCATATCCGGACCTGCGGGGGCATGCGGACCGCGTCCGGTCGGGCTCAGCACGGTCCGGAACCTGCACAAAAGCGTGGACGCCCTTCCCGGGTCGATCGTGTCCGCGCCGCAGGGGGTGATGATTGGTGCTCGTAGAGCACGAAACGCTCCGGTGGAGCGTTTCGAAATCAGAACGCGCAGGAAACCTTTCCTGCGCTGGATGACCCGGGGGGAGAAGACAGATCTTCGGCGTAACAGCACACCGGGGGGCCTGGAAAGAATTTCCGGACCATAACGGTCCATCAGACATGAGAGGGATACGATGGAGAAGCGCCCCTGCGGGCTCTGCGGGAACGCGGACGCCTGGGTCTACCGGACCGGACCGGTTCTGGAGGGGGGCTACGGCTCGACCTCCCATGACACGACCCGGCTGATCCTCACCGATGAGGGGCGGCTGGGGGACGCGGACCGGCTCTGCGACGCCTGCACGGCCGGGCTCGAGCGGGACGGGGCGGCGCATCCCTACCTCACCGCGCTCGGGGAGGCCCCGATTCAGGCGATGCCGCCCGCCGCCTATGCGGGGATCTTCGCCCATCACGCCAGGTCCGTCCTCGAGACGCTCAGGCGCCACGGGGTCGTCCCGGTCCGGAGCGGACCCCCGATCCCGATCGACCAGGTCGAGGCGCTCCGGGCGGAGCTGGAGCATGACCCGTCCCGGGCCCGGAGCTTCCGGGTCGGACAGATGAATTTCGCGAAGGAGACGATCCGGGTCGCCCGGGCACACGTGTTCGCGGCGACGGCCCTCGGCGCCGATCTCGGCGAGGCTTCGATCAGAGAGGCCGCCGACCGGTACGGGGAGGCGGTCTGCCGGAACGTCACCCTCCTGAGTGAGATGATCGACGCGCTCACCGCACAGGTGCTGCCCGGAGACGGGTGAGCCCCGGTCCGCCTTAGCTCAATGGTCAGAGCGCTGCGCTGTGGACGCAGAGACTCAGGTTCGACTCCTGGAGGCGGGACCATCTGGAAAATCTGATGATTTGCGAAAATCTATATTGCACGTCTCAAAGAGCCCGGATATGAACGGGACAGCACGCACCCGTAGCTCAGCTGGATAGAGTGTCGCCCTCCGAAGGCGAAGGTCAGAGGTTCGAATCCTCTCGGGTGCGCCATCTCTCTTTGAAAAATGATCGACTGAAGCGTTCATGACACCCGAAACAGACCTCTGAGGATTTTCGGTTGTGCGGACGAACGGATAAGGACGGGTGGGTGAGTGGTTGAAACCAGCCCCCTGCTAAGGGGCCAGGCCCGAAATGGTCTCCCGGGTTCAAATCCCGGTCCGTCCGCCATAGATATAACTTGCTGCCTGCGGCGAAAGCGATCCTGAACCGTTTTCTACGCGGGGACGACACGAAACAGCGGAGGAACACGCCGCTGCTGGACGGGGAGGGGAACGCGTTAGCGCCCGATGAACCGTCAACTCCTAGCGGACCTGCGGGGGTCAATCTCCCCATCGGCCCGCTGGAAATCCACCCCTCCTCAGGCGGTGGAAGATGTTAACGCACTGCTAATGCGGCAGGGTTCGTAAGGGGTATCGCATTTTAAGATGCTATTGTGGCCACCAGAAAACGAAAAGAGATAATGGGGCGTCCATCAGACCCCCATCATCAGGTTCCGGGTAGCTTAACCAGAGCGGCGCCGATGAGCGCAGATGTCGGTAAGCCGGGCTGGACGGATCGGGGCGGGGTAGCTGCCGCCCTCCCGTCCGGGCCGGTCGAGGGGAGTAGGGGAAGGGCCGCGGACCCGCCCTGAAGCCCGCACTCCGACCCCGGGCACCACCATCTAACCGCGGACAACAGGGTGCCGGGACGGGACGGTAACGTGGCGGATTGCAAATCCGATGCCTCGCAAGAGACCGAGTTCAACTCTCGGCGGCACCTCCACTCTACGCGCAAGACCCGAATCTGCGCGCATAACAAGGGATCCGCGCTCATCCGCGGGTCCGGAATACGAGCCTGATCATGTCTGGGCGGGCCCCTCGGGGTCGACCGAAGGGCGGGAGCGCCCGGGCCGGGGGACCAGCCCGCTTAGACATGATGAGGTTCACAGGTGGCCGGAAGAGATCCGGACCGCCACTCATCAAGCATCGTTGGGGCGTCGCCAAGCGGTAAGGCATCGGTTTTTGGTACCGACATACGGAGGTTCGATCCCTCCCGCCCCAGCCAAAAATAACGACACACGGTGTGGTAGCTCAGCCGGTCAGAGCGCCTGACTCATAATCGGGAGGTCGCAGGTTCAATCCCCGCTCACACCACCATTTTCCGGGTCAGCGCCTGCGTCGGCCCACAACATCCCCCGCCCTCACGGGGCCTAAGCCTTCCCCGTCTCGCACGGAACCCGGAAGGACAGGAAGAGCCGTAGAAATGCGGCTTATGGGCGTGGTGCCTTCTCCGAGCAATCGGAGGGGCGCGGGACGCGACCCGTCCCGCGCCAGTGAATTCAGGATCCGGCCATCGGCCGGGCCGGAGCGGCGACCCACGGGAGCTACGCGTTCCCCGGGCGCGACCGGTGACCCGCCTCCATAGGGGGCGGTTGACAGCCGGTCCCGGCGAAAAACAAAAGGAGCGCGCGATGAGCGAAAAAGAGATCCGGATCGACGAGATCGGCGGGAACTGCCCGGTCCAGGCGGAGGGGCTCATTGACGGGGCCCCGTTCTACTTCCGGGCCCGAGGGTCTCGCTGGTCCCTTTCCGTGGGCGGCGCGGACGTGATCGGCGCCCCGGAATTCTACCACGAGGAGCCCTACGGGGACGGCCCGTTCGACGCGGGCTGGATGGAGGAGGCGGAGGCGCGCGCCTTCATCGAGAAGGGGGCCGAGCTCTACCGGGCCGCCCTCGCCGGGCCCGCCCCGGACGCCTGACGGACACAACGCGAAAAACGGTTCAACAGGAGAATAACCATGGATCATCCCACCATTGCCTTTGCCCATCTGAACGCGATCTCAGCGCCCCGGCGCCGGGTTGCGCGACAGGGGCGCGGTTTCTGGGCCCGCCTCTTCGGGCTCTGATGAGAGGACCAGGAGGGCTGCTGCCTGGGGAGGCGCGACAGGAGCCGGGATGTCGCAAGGGGTCCCGGAGAACATCGCGGTCCGATAGTTGCAAAGGGCGACGTTGCGAGCGCAACTCCGTGACGGACCAAGCCAGCCACCAGCCCTCCTTTCCGGACCCTTAGCTCAGCTGGTTAGAGCACCCGACTTTTAATCGGGTTGTCCTGAGTTCAAATCTCAGAGGGTTCACCACCAACACGGGCCGGCATAGCTCAGACGGTAGAGCATCTGATTCGTAATCAGGGGGTCGGAGGTTCGAGTCCTCTTGCCGGCACCACACCCAATTCCGAGCCCGCCGCCACTGCCTCCGGCACGCGGCGCGCCCACCCGGACCGGCCCCGCCACGGCGCGCCGGTCCCCTCGTCCCGTAGCTCAGTGGTAGAGCACAGAGCTGATAACTCTGGGGTCGGAAGTTCAATTCTTCCTGGGACGACCAGAACACCCCCCAAAGGGGGCACGACGACCGTGATCGGGAGATGAGAACCTGATCGCCACCAATGTCCCGCTGTGGCCGGGGATGTTGGATACGGGGTCCGGACCCCTGAAGTTCCGGATTGGCACGGACCTTCTCAGATAACCCGACGCGGCCAAACAGCGTCCCCGGCAGGTGGGAACCGGGAACCATTGCGCCCACGTAGCTCAGCTGGATAGAGCGCCTGGCTACGAACCAGGAGGCCGGAGGTTCGACTCCTTCCGTGGGCGCCACCTCATGCCCGTCTCTGACGGATAGGCCGGCGCGAAGGGCGCCCGCCCCAAGGACCTGTGTTGCGGTCCGGATAACCTGCCCCCGGGCGGGTGAGGCGCTTAGCGCCGGCCGGACTCCATCACCGGTTCATTTCATGGACCATATCATGGGCCTTCCGGACACCATCTGGGGGCACACGCGGCGGTAGCTCAGGGGTAGAGCATCACCTTGCCAAGGTGAGGGTCGAGGGTTCGAATCCCTCTCGCCGCTCCAGACCGGGCCCGAGAGGGCCCCCCACGAGGGGGATAGGCCCCCGCCGCGCCAGATCACGTCGCGGGATATAAGTCCGCCCTGAATTGGGCGGGGCCGTCCGACCCATCCGGGGTCCGGGACGGTCAACGGACAGAACCGCCGCCTCGAAGATCGGCGCGGCGCAACAAGAACCCAAGAAGAAGGAAAAACATCATGGGTCTGAAAATCGAACATATGGACGAGACCTCCCTGAAGGGGACGCTGGACGGGATGCTCCCGGTGCGCGGCACCATCGAGGGGGATAAGGTCAAGATCGCGATCGCAGGGTTCCTGCATGAGCTGAGCTGTGACCTCGTCACCGGGGCAGCGGCCCTGCGGCACGCGGTCTACAGCGCGATCGCGCAGTACCGGAACGCGCAGCGGTTCCCCGCGGCCTGACCGGTCAAACTTGGAGAGGTGGCAGAGTGGTCGATTGCACCGGTTTCGAAAACCGGAGGGCCTGAAAGGGCCTCCAGGGTTCAAATCCCTGCCTCTCCGCCAAGGTATACAGGGGTATAGCTCAGCTGGTAGAGCGCCGGTCTCCAAAACCGGATGTCGGGGGTTCAAATCCCTCTGCCCCTGCCAAGATTTCCGCCGGATAGGCGGCTTAGAGGAAAACCGGGTGGCTTCGTTTCGACCCCGGTCTTCAATCTCCCGCCGGACAGGCGGCTTCCTTTAGGGATGATCATCATGACTGGAAATGACCCGCACCTGGTGGTCTTCACCGGAGCCGGCCTCTCCGCCGAGAGCGGTCTTCTGACCTTCCGGGGCGGGGACGGGCTCTGGGAGGGGCACCATATCGATCAGGTCTGCAACCAGCTGACCTGGAAGCGGAACGCGGCCGCGGTCCACCGGTTCTACAACGACCGGCGCGCCGCAGCTGCGCGCGCCGAGCCTAACCGGGCCCACCGGCTCCTCGCCGCCTGGCAGGACCGGTACCACTGCACCCTGATCACCCAGAACGTCGATGACCTTCTGGAGCGGGCCGGGGCGTGGAACGTGCTGCACGTTCACGGCCGGCTGACCCGGATGCGGTGCGAGGCCTGCGGGTCCGCCTGGGAGATCGGGGCCAACCCCTGGGACCCGGAGACCGGACGCTGTCCGAAATGCGCCTCGAGGCGGGCGGTCCGGCCGGACGTAATCTTCTTTCACGAGCGGGCGCCACTCTATCCGCAGATGTGGCGGGTCCTCGCGGACCTTCGCCCGCGGGACGTGCTGGTCGTGATCGGCACGGACGGGGCGGTGATCCCGATCGGACAGATCGCGGAGGAGGCCCCCTGCCGGACCGTCCTCAACGTGCTCTCCCCGGTCCCCCCGGACCGGTGGCAGCCCGGTATGATCCGGCCGGACCGGTTCACCCGCGCCCTCCTGCGGCCCGCCGCGGAGGCGGCGGAGGAGCTTGATCAGATCGTTTCAGATCTGATGCGCGACGCCGCATGAGACACCTGATCAGCCCTACGGGGCTGCTCTACGGCCCGTTCGTCTATCGGTCAGGACATCAGGTTTTCAACCTGAAGAGAGGGGTTCAATTCCCCTACGGGCTACCACCCCCAAAAAGGCGAGTTCCGGGCTCCGCCCGTTCTCGCCTTGATCTCTCCACTGGAGAGATCCCCAGGTCCCATGACCTGGACCGGCGCGAACTCTCGCACGGGCTGCCATCGTTCTCGACGAAGGGGTTCTTGGCTCCGCCCGTTCCTGCCTTGATCTCTCCACCGGAGAGATCCCCGGATCTGACGATCCGGACCGGCATGAACTCCCCTACGGGCTACCACCACCATCATCAGAAGGAGACCCGCGATGAAGCGGAAGAGGACCCTGCCGCGCCCCCGGAACGGGCACGTGGCTTTGATGCGCCTGCGCAAGGCGGGCGCGCATCAGAAGAGCCGGAAGGCGGAGCGTCGGGCCGAGACGGTCGCGCTGCGGCGGATGGACCGGGACGTTCCGGGAAGGGCCACCCCTTCCCCGAGCGCCCCGAGGCGCCATGCGGGTGTGGCGGAACGGCAGACGCGGGGGTCTCAAACACCCCTGTCGCAAGACGTGCCGGTTCGAGTCCGGCGGCCCGCACCAGACCCTCTACACCGACGAGCCCTGTCTCGTCTCATGGGTGGTATGCTCGAGTGGACGGGCCCCTGACTGTAAATCAGGCGCTGAAAAGCACGCCAGGTTCGAACCCTGGACCACCCACCATTTTCAACCGGAGAAGCCCGAGATGGCCGAACACCCCAGCTTTCAGAGCCCGTTCCTCCCGCCCGGGGAGCCGGTCCCCGGGAAGACCCACCGGGCGGACGGCTGGGCCTATATCGACCCGCCGACCCGGTTCTCTCCGGAGGACTGGGACGGGCTGATGGGCCTGATCGGGGAGGGGAACGTCGTGGTGCTCGCCGCCACGACCGGGACGCTCCGGGACGGCCGACCCTACGTGCGCGGCCAGCTCCTGATCAGCCCGGACGGGATCCGGAACATCGAGGCGAGACGGGCCCGGCCGGAACCGGCGCCCGTCTGATCGCCCGTAGACGATATCTCGGAGATATCGGCCCCGCCGATATCCCCAACGCCGTCGTAGCTCAGTGGTAGAGAACCCCCTTGGTAAGGGGGAGGCCGGGGGTTCGAGCCCCCCCGACGGCACCATCCTTCCATCAGAACGAGGACCATATCATGACCACCCTGGACCGGCTCCGGGCCGACGCGCTCGCCGCCCGAAAGACGAAACGCCCGGAGGCGGGGCTGCTCACCACCCTGATCGGGGAGATCGAGACCCGGACGAAGTCCCTGCCCGAGCAGCGCCCCCTCACGGAGGAGGAGCTGGTCGCGGTGGTCAGGAAGTTCCTGAAGGGGGCCGAGGAGACCCTCGCCGCGGTCGAGGCGCGCCGGCCGGAGGAGGCGGACCGGCTCCGGGCCGACATCCGGACCCTGGAGGCGTACCTGCCGGCCCAGCTGAGCGAGGACGAGCTCCGGGCCTATGCGGCCGCCCGGGTCCGGGCCGGTGACGGGCTCGGCCAGGTGATGGCGGCCCTCAAGGCGGACTTCCCGGGCCGCTACGACGGCAAGCTCGCCTCCGCCGTCGTGCGCGGCCTGCTGGCCGCCTGAATATCCGAGACGGGCAAGGGGGTCGCTCCCCCGTTCGCGCACCATCGGGGCCGCACGTGCCCCGGACGCCTCTGCCCCAGCCCCGCCCCGTAAGGGCACGTTAACCTCTGCCGCCGCGTGATGAGCGGACCCCGAACCCTGCGCCGGAAGGTGGCGGGGGAGGGGGCAGCGGGGCGGGGCGCACCTTCCCCGGGTCCTTAGCTCAGCCGGTAGAGCGCCTCGTTCACATCGAGGAGGTCGTCAGTTCGAACCTGGCAGGACCCACCATCGCCTCTCGCGCCGCTCAGGCGCGGCTCCGGGTCCTTAGCTCAGCGGTAGAGCGCTCCCCCGACACGGGAGAGGCCGAAGGTTCGACCCCTTCAGGACCCACCACCTTATCGCGGAGATCCCATGTTCCGGCTCATCGGACGATACCTGCCCATGTGGGCGCTCCGCCGCCTCATGCGCCGCCATGAGGGGCGGCTCAAACAGATGATCATCCTGCGCACGGATCTGAAGATGCGGCGCGGCAAGGAGATCGCCCAGGGGGCGCACGCCTCCATGGGGGCCTATCTCGCGCACCGGCGCGACCCGTTCGTCCGGATGTGGCTCGACGGCCCCTTCGCCAAGGTGGCGGTCGGGGTCGACACGGAGGAGGAGCTTACGGCCCTCCACGCGGCCGCGCTCCGCGAGCGGATCCCCTGCTGCCTGATCACGGACGCGGGCCGGACCGAGTTCAACGGGGTCCCGACGAGGACCGCTCTCGCGATCGGGCCCGGGGACCCGGACCGGATCCACGCCCTGACCGGACACCTGAAGCTCCGGTGAGGACGCGCCCCCCCGCGCGGGACGCCGCGGGGGGACAGCTCTTCCTCGCGTCCCGCATCGCAGAGAAGGAGAAGACCATGCGACTGCGCATCGAGATCCGGCCCGCCGAGGGCGGCCAGGACGCCGAACTCTTCGCCTCCGAGCTCGCGGAGGCCTACGTGAAATTCGCCGCCGGCAAGGGCTGACTGCGCCGGCGCGCGCCGGCCGGGGAGGCCCGCACCCACCTCCTGCTCCTCGAGGGGGCGGACCTGTCCGCCTGGGGGAACGAGGCGGGCGGGCACCGGGTGCAGCGGGTCCCGCTCGGCGAGCGGAACGGCCGCGTGCACAGCTCGACCGTCACCGTCTCCGTCCTCCCCGACACGCGGCGGGGGGCACCTATCCCCCTCAAGGAGGGTGACCTCCAGCTCGAGTGGTATTCCGGCTCCGGGGCGGGCGGTCAGCACCGCAACAAGCACCAGAACTCCGTCCGGCTCCGGCACCTGCCGTCCGGCCTCGTGGTGACGGCCCAGTGCCGGAAGCGGGAGGAGAGCCTGCGTCAAGCGCGCGAGGCGCTGCTGGACCGGCTCCGGGACCTCTCCGAGGGGGAGGCGCGAGGGCGGGAGAACCGGGCCCGGTCGGACCAGGTCGGAACGGGCATGCGGGCGGACAAACGCCGCACCTACCGGTTCCGGGACGACCGGGTTCAGGACCACCTGACGGGCAGGTCCGCCGCCTGCTCCGCGGTGATGCGGGGCCGGTTCGACCTGCTCTGGGCCTGATCCGGACCGGACGGGCGCCCGGGTCTCAGCCCGGGCGCGAAAACGCCCCTCCCCGGATCCGCGGGGGAGGAGGAGGGCCGCCGTCCCCGCCAGCGGAACGAGGCCGGGCCGTTTCGGGCCCGGCCATATCATCAACAGGAGGGCTGATCATGCCGGAGAGGACGTTCGACGAGGTTATCGAGGCGCATCGCCAGGCGATCGGCGCCGCACAGGTCCGGGTCTCGCTCGGGCCGGAGGCGACCCCGGACGGGCTCGCCGCCGCTCTGGAGGGGCTGCGCCGGACCGGTGCGGTCTACGCGAGCTTCACGGAGCTGGAGCGGGAGCAGGCGAAGGTGTACCGGCTGAGCGACGTGCTCCGCCGGGTGAGCCGTCTCACCACGACCCCGTTCGAGGGGCTGCCGCCCGAGGAGGTGCAGCGTCGGATGTCGGAGATCTTCGCCCTGACCGACCTGGTCCCGGACGTGGACCTCGAGGGGGACATCGCCTGGATGCGGGCCGAGCGGGATCGTCGCGGGCAGCCGCAGCCGGCCCTCCCCGCCCAAGAATAACACACGGAAAGAAGAGGATCTGCATATGGAGAGGGACGCGTTCGGCGACCGGATGAAGGGCTACGAGGCGGCGGAGGCGCAGCGCACGCTGCCGCCGGACCTTCCGGTCCTGGTCCGGATCGACGGGCGCCGGTTCTCGAAGTTCACGCGGGGCTTCCGCAAACCGTTCGACCCGGACCTGTCCGGGGCGATGCGGGAGACCTGCCGCCTCCTCGTCGAGGAGACCGGGGCCCGGGCCGGCTACGTCCAGTCCGACGAGATCAGCCTGATCCTCGAGCGGCGTCACGAGGAGGACGCGCTCCCCTTCTCGGGCCGGTCCCAGAAGATCGCGTCCACCTGCGCCTCGCTTGCGACCGCGCTTTTTATCCGCGCGCTCCACCGGACCCGTCCGGACCGGGCCCTGGACGGGCTGCCGAGCTTCGACGCCCGCGCCTGGTCCGTCCCGGACCGGACGGAGGCGGCGAACGCGATCCTCTGGCGGGTCCAGGACGCGCGCAAGAACGGGATCAGCGCCGCCTGCCGCTCCGTCGCACGCCCCTCCGAGATGCGGGGGCTCTCCGGACCGGAGATGATCGGCCTGATGCGGGACCGCGGGGTCGCGTTTGAGACGGATTTCGCCGAGGCGGATCGGCTCGGGGCCCTCTACCAGCGGCGTGCGCGTTACGCGCTGATCGGGCAGGAGACCTGGGACCGGATCCCGGAGGGGCGCCGTCCGGACGGCCGACTCGTTGTTCGGACCCTCGTCGAGGAGGTCCCGGTTCGACGCCTTCTGGAATCGGGGGACCGGACAGCGCTCCTCTTCGACATGACGGGGCCGTCCCCGCTGGCCGGGAACGACCTCGTCGAGGCGGTGCGGGCCTTGGCGGAGCCGCGGGTCCGCGCAGGCGAGCCGGAGGAGGAGGTTCTGGCGGCGGTCCGGGCAGATCTGCCCGGGGTCGAGGACCAGCGTCTCCTCCTCCTGAGCGTCCGCTCCGTGGTGAACGCGATCAGATCCTCGGACCTTCCGCCTGTCGCCAGCTCCTTTGACTGAGCTTGCGCGACGAGGAATCATTGTATAGTTTTTCGCAATAGAGGTTTTGAGGGACGAGATGCGGGAGCGCGCCTATCTGATCGCAGAGAGCGGTCGACCGAAGGAGATCCTCGAGGCCTGGCGTACCGCCTGGTATGAGGCGGAGCTCCGCCTCTCGGAGCTGATGAGCCGGTTCGGCGCGGACGGGTGCTTCCGGTTCGGATTCGAGAAGCCGTCCCATTTCAGGTTCCCCGGGAACCGGGTCCCGGACGGCTGGACGAGGCCGGGCCCGAACGGGTCGAGCCGGCCCAAGCGGACGAACACCACGGATCAGGCGCTGATCGACGCGCTCCCCTGGCGCCAGGACCTGGCCCGGACCGTCCAGGACGCGTTCAGCCTGCCTCACGGGCTCTCCTACGAGGGGCCGGACGGGAAGGGGACCCGCTTCCTCACGACCGGGGGGCCGAACCCCTTCTCCGCCTGCTGGACCTCCCGTCCGGACGGGATCGCCGAGGTGATCCTGATCACCCCGGACTATGAGGCGGCGGCGCGGGTCAAGGGGGAGATACGATGGCTCCCCGAGGGGTCCTCCCCGAGCACACCCGACGGGTTCCGGCGGGTCACGGAGGCGGAGGTGGACCTGATCTTCGCCCAGGCGAAGGTGGACCGGGAGCGGTCCGTGAAAACCGAGGAGGCCCCGGCGATGTCGGGGCCCTGAGAGGAAGGCCCGGGTGGTGGAACTGGTAGACACACCATCTTGAGGGGGTGGCGGCGCAAGCCGTGCGGGTTCAAATCCCGCCCCGGGCACCAGGAAAACGAGGGATTGGCCGTCATAGCTCAGATGGTAGAGCGCCTGATTTGTAATCAGGATGTCCCGGGTTCGAAACCTGGTGGCGGCACCAGAAAGCGGAGGGTTCGGCCATGCGCGGCATCGCCTATCGGCGTCACACGGAGGAGCGGGCGAAGGCACGGGCCCGGCGCAAGCTCAAGGCGCGCTGGACCTGGACCCCGCCCGAGGGGCGCCCGGCCGACTTCGTCGCAGCGCAGGTCGGGATGATGGCCGCGACGCGGGCCCCCTGCTCCTGTTTCGCCTGCGGAAACCCGCGGCGGCATTTCGGGGAGCTCCTGATGGGGGAGCGCCGCGCGCTTGAGCGGTTCCGGTCGGAGATCCGGGAGATCCCCGACCACACGAGTTCGATGATGGAGATCACATGTTGAAACGGGCTCTTCTTCCTCTTCTGTTCGCGGCAACCCCCGCATCCCTGAACGCCCAGACCGGCTCCGCCGTCGCGGAACACTCTGGCGCGGCCTCGGTCGGGGCGCTCGGCCAGGCCCTCGCTGGCGGCGCCATCGGCGACATGGTGGTCAGCGAGCCGTTGAACCGCGACCCCGTGATGGCGCTTCCGGTGACCCGGGAGGTCGGCGGGATGCCGGACCTGCCCGTGCAGGACCTCTGTGCCGCAGAGGCGGCCGGCGCGGTGAACGTGGCGCTCGCCTATGAGACCTGCATGACGGCGCAGACGGAGGCTTATGACCTGATCGAGACGGGGATGTCCCGGTACGATACGGATCTCATGGGGGTCTGTACGGTCGCCGCGCGCCTGCGCGGGGGGAGCTATCAGGCCCTTCTCGACTGCCTGGGCCCCCTTCCTGATCAATGAGCGTGTTCCGGGCCTGTAGCTTAGCGGTCCAAAGCCGCCCGCTCATAACGGGTAGAGCGCAGGTTCGAATCCTGCCGGGCCTACCAGTGCCCCCTTGGCGGAAGCGGTAGACGCCGGGGACTTAAACTCCTCCGTCCTCGGGCGTGCGGGTTCGAGTCCCGCAGGGGGCACCAGCACGCAGTCGAACGGGTCAGGCCTCGATCAGGATCGGGCACCCGGTCGGGACGAGCCGCCAGATCTCCTCGATCTCCGCGTTTCGGACCGCGATGCAGCCCCGGGTCCAGTCACCGGACGGCTCCGGGTCCATCCCGTTGGGGGACCCGTGCAGGAAGATGTCCCCGCCCGGGGAGCGACCTTTCGCCCAGGCACGGACCCGGTCCTCCGGGCTTGGATAGGAGACGCCCAGGGCGAGATGATAGGCGGACCGCGGATTGCGCCGATCGATCCTGTAGAGCCCCTCCGGGGTCCTGCCGTCCCCCTGGTGAAGTTTCGGCCCCTCCGGCGTGAACCCGAGCCCGATCCGATACTCCCGGACAACCTGTTCGCCGGCCTCGAGCCGTAGCAGACGCTCCCCCTTCAGGACGTGCAACCGGGACACAGATCCGGGCGCCACCTCGACGGAGGGCGTCTCGCGAGAGGGCCAGAGGCCCGAACATCCGGAAAGGGCGAGGGCGGACCCGAAAAGGAAATTTCTGCGTCTCACGAAAACCACCTATATCGTTTTTCGCATAATTCGGAACGAACACCCAGGGAACAACCCGGGATCATCGGTTCTCCACATGTTTTGCGGTCCTGGGCCCGGGTAGGGGCTGCCCCCGGAGGCGAGTGCGCATAGCGCCGGGGGCCGGGTGCGACCCCCGCGGGACCGCTCCAAAAAAGGGGCGCCGGACGCGCTTTTCCGCTTGAACGTCTATCGTTTTTCGCACACAGATAAGATGTCCGAAGCGGTTACGGGTGGATGGCCGAGTGGTTTAAGGCTCTGGTCTTGAAAACCAGCGCGGGGGAGACCCCGCCGTGGGTTCGAATCCCACTCCATCCGCCACTTCAGTCCCTGAGTGGGCACTGAATTTACGCAACTTCCCGCCACAAGCGTCTGTAGCAGCCGGGACTTCGATCCCATGATGCGAACCTCGCCCTCCGCGACCTCGACGCGCTGCGCGAGCGCGCGAAGGTGGTCGCGACGATAGCCGCCGCTTTCCAGTCTAATACGCTCACGGGCGGTTGTGGCGAACTTGCGCAGCATCTGCGGCGTCACCGCCTTCTGTCCTGTGTTCTGGAGCATGGCCTGCGCACGCTCGGCATCAGCTTTGGCCTGATCGCGGATGGCCTTGAGGCCGTCGATACGATCTTTCAGCGCCGGGTCGTCCAGATCGGCAACACCTGCCTCGATGGCGTCATAAAGCCGTTTGAGGCGCAATTCCGATTCGGCTGAGCGTTTGTTCAACTCGGCGATATGCTCGCGGCGGCGCTCAGCGTGTTCTTCCCTGCGGTCGAGCGCAGCGGCAAGCACGGTTTCCAGCCGCTCGGGCTGGAGAAGCTGTTTCTCAAGGTGATTGACGACAAGATCGTCCAACTTTTCCATCGGCACGGCCATGCCTTCGCAGGCGGTCGGCCCCTGCCGCGCCTTCATCGAGCAGGCGTAGTAGCGATAGCGCCCGCCCTTGCCGGTGCGGATGGTCATGGCCCCGCCGCACTTGGCGCAATGGATCAGGCCGGTCAGCATGGTTGGGCCGCTGATGACGCGGGCGGGCATGACCTTGGGATTACGAGCCTTGAGCAGCTTCTGAACCGCCTCGAACGTATCTTTGTCGATAATGGGGGGGACCGGAACCGTCACGATCTCGCTGACCGGCTTCAATTCCTTGGTTTTGGAGCGCTTGTTGAACTCATGCTCGCCCATATAGGTGCGACGGGTCAGGATGCGGTGCACCTGCCCGATGCCCCAACGCCCGCCATCGCGGGTGAAGATGCGGCGGCTGTTGAGATAGGAGACGATGTTCTTGACGCCCATCTGGCCGGTGGTGCCGTCGCCCTCCAAGGCAAGGCGATAGATCAGCCGCACCGTATCGGCGTGCAGCGGGTCAATCTCCAGCTTCTTCTTGGTCTTAGCCCCGCGCTGTTCGGCGGCGACGGTGCGATAGCCGATAGGAGGTAGCGAGCCGTTCCAGAAGCCTTGCCGCGCGTTCTCCTTCAAGGCGCGCATGACGTGCTTGGCGTTTTCCTTGGACTGATATTCATCGAACAGCGCCATGATCTGCCGCATCATGACATGCATGGGGTCGTCCCCCATTTCCTGAGTGATCGAAACCAGCTTCACACCGTTCTTCGCCAACTTGCGGACATAGAACTCAAGCTCGAAGTGATCGCGGAAGAACCGGCTGAACGAATGGACCACCACAACGTCGAAGGGCGCGGGTTTCGACGTTCCGGCCTCGATCATGCGCTGGAACTCGGGGCGGCGGTCATTGGTCGCCGATGCGCCGGGTTCAATAAAGGTTTCGACCAGTTGCAGGCCGCGTGACTCGCAATAGGCTTCGCCCTGCCGCTTCTGGTCGGGAATGGAAACGTCATGCTCGGCCTGCCGCGCCGTCGAAACACGCAGATAGAGGGCGGCGCGTAGCGGCACGGTAGAAGCGGTCATAATCTGTTTCCTTTCAAAGCCGGTTGTGTCCCGAATGGGGCCGCTACTCTGCGGCCTCCCTGATGGTCCTGACGATCCATTCATTCAGGCTCTTGCCCGATGCTGCTGCGGCAATGACTGCGGCGGCATGGTCGTCAGGCGTGAGGCGGACATTAAACTTGCCGGAGAACTTCCGGCGCGGCTCGATACCCTTCTCCCGGCACATTTCGAGATAAACGGCCAGCGACTTGCGGCCTTCCTCGATCAGATCGTGGACGCTTTCGGCATAGAAGTCGGCCCCGCCATTGAGGCCTACAAACTCGCCGCGCAGCATCTGAATCTCGGGATCGAAAGCGATAACCGCCTTCTCGCCATTGATTTCGACGACATTGTTCATGGCTTTACTCCGTGTTCGTCCAGCCATTTTCGGATGCTGGCAACCGCACCTTTGTCCGTATCCGGTGAGGGATGCGGGCGATGAAAGACGCGCACTTCGCCGAACAGGAACACGCCGACGCGCGAACCTTCCCGCTCGCTGACCTCCGCCCCGAGGGCTACAAACAGCGCCTCTATATCGGCCCAGCGGATCGAGCCGTTGACCGGGCGGGCGAAGATCAGTTCCAGCGTGGCTCTGTGACGCTTTTTCATGGAGTATCCAGTATCATTTTGTAGTACCGTTTTCAAGATCAATCTCAGGCCCTGTGTCGGGCGATCCGGTGTCGGGGCCGAACATTTCATCGAAGAGATCGCTGAACCATCGTTCGAACACCTCGATTTCGGCTTCCGTGACCGGAACGGGATCGGGCCAGTCGTCGGTTACGGTCCATGTGCTGAGGTCATGTTTGGGCGGCCTGCCGGGGAACGGCCACGGATAGCCCAGTAATTCCTCAAGCTGCTCCGACGCCGTAGGCGGTCGTTCGGTGCGCCGGGAACGGGATGCCGTCACCGGCTTGTGGTCGCCGCTGCGGTCAGAAGTCATCGAGGAAATCAAATTCGTTGAACGAGCGCTGCCGCCATCCGGCAGGGTTGGCGACCCAGCGATTGATGTCGGATTCCTTCCAGCCCGCGCCATTGGTGCTGATCTTGATCTGGGCTGGAAAGGTGCCTTCGGCGATCTTGCGATAGATGGTGGACCGGGACAGCCCGGTGCGGGCGAGAACGGTCTTCAAACGGACGATACGGTCTGGTTGACGCATGGCTGCGCTGCCTCCTGCTGGGTGTTTCTGGCTATTGCAGAGACCAGACAGAACAGTGATTTATCGTTGTGCAACTGATATTTAGGCAGCGTAGGGCTATGGCGTAGAAACGGCGGCAAATAGGAAAGTTCTTCGCTCTACAATCCGATGCCCCGGCCTCTGCCAAGGCCATGACTGAGGGAAAGTTGCCGCCCCAGCCTCATGCCTGAGTCGAAATCCATGTCGATGCCGAGTTGCTTCTTGCGACCTTCGAGCAGGGATTCCATCTGCGCATCGCGCTCAAGGCTTTTTGCCATGTTGCCCATCTCTGCTCGCGCGGCCTTGTAGCCGGAATAGTTGCCTGCCGCATACTGGCGGTCGCCAGTCTGCTTGAGGTCCCGGAACCGCTCCACGAAGCGGTCGGCGCGCAGTTCGGGATTTTGGCGCATCTCGGTTTCCAGTTGCAGAGCGCGCCTTGCAGGCGCGGCGCGATCAGGATCGCCAGAGGCGACATCGGCGGCAAAGTCGGGATTCCGTTTATAGACCGCCTCGGCATCGCGGGAACCGTGAGGACGCACATCGTCAAATCCGGCACGGGCTTCGTGCAGTTCCTGCACTTGTTCGGGTGTGGCGGCCATGTCTCGCGCCTGCGCCCCGAAGATCGTGTCCACGGCACGGGCATGACGGACAAAGGCCCGGCCACGGGCACGGCGCAACGCGGTCTCCGGGTCTTCCCCGGCCTGCCGTTCCGGTCCTGTCTTCCCGGCGCTTTCCCTTTCCGGGTGCTGCACGGCCTCGCGACCAGGCGCGGCGTTGTCATGCTGGTGCAGACGGTCGAGCATGTCATTGACAGCATCGCGCATCCGTTCCGGCATCAGCCTGCGCATGATCTGTGCGACACGGGCGCGGAAGGTGATGCCGCGCCGTTCGGCATAATCCTGCGCCGGGTCGTAATCCGTCGCCATGTCCTTCGACCTGTCACGCGACAGGATGTTGACGAGTTTGTCCTGACTGGCGAAGTCGTCGCGACCATAATGCAGGTCCGTGCCGTCGCGATGGCGCGACAGGGAAACATAGCTGCCATGGGTGTCCACGCCCGGTGTCGCCAGCACATGCGTCCGATCCACCGTCATGCCCTGCGCCTTATGGATGGTCGCGGCATAGCCGTGGTCGATCCGGTCGTAGTCTTTCAGGTCGAACGCGATAGAGCGGCCATCGTCTGTCTGCACGGTCATGCTCTGCGCGCTGACCTGCTCAATGGTCCCCAATGTGCCGTTCTTCACACCAAGACCGCGCTCGTTTTGCAGGAACATGACGCGATCCCCGCTGGCAAAATTCCGGTCGCCGCGCTCGACGGTCACGCGCACGTCCTCGCCCAGATCACCCGCCGCCCGCATCCGGTCACGGGCCGCCTCGTTGAGTTCGCGGACCTCGGCGTTGGTGTGGGTGAGGATGATGCGGCTGTTGTCTGGCGATGCCTGCCGGTCGCGGTCCCAGCGGTCGATCAGATCGCCGCGCGCCTGCTCGCGCGTTTCGGCGGAATGCACCATGCCGTGACGGTCATAGGCGCTGATCGCATTGCCGGTTCTTCCTGTCGCCAGATCACGGGTCGCGTCACGCTGCCAGTCCTCGCGCTGGCGTCGCACCTCATGGATTTCCACGCCACCATGACGGTCGTGGATAGACCGGAACGCCGCGCCCGCCTCGATGGATTGCAACTGCTGCGGATCGCCGACCAGAACAACCTTTGCGCCAGCCTCGGCGGCATGGGACAGAACGCGCTCCATCTGCCGCGTGCCGACCATGCCCGCCTCGTCGATGACAAGCACGTCGCGGCTGGTGAGCATGTCGCGGCCCTGTCCCCAGCCGTGTTCCATGCTGGCGATGGTGCGCGAGGATATGCCCGATCCGCCTTCCAGATTCTCGGCAGCGATGCCGGACAGGGCAACGCCGCGAACCTCAAAGCCCGCCGCTTCCCATGCCTCGCGGGCCACGCCAAGCATGGCGCTCTTTCCCGTGCCGGCATAGCCGACGACAACGCCAAGATCGCGCCCGTCCGTCACATGTGCCAGCGCGTGGGCCTGCTCGCCGGAAAGAACAAGGCCGCGTTCTTCCGCGCGGGCGAGTGCGGCCTCTCTGTCACGGTCGCTGACCTCGTGCAATTCCTTCTCGGCCATCAATTCCGCCGCACGATGCAAACGCTGTTCGGCGTCGATCATGTCGCGGGTGGTGAAACGGTCCTCGCCGCGTCCGTCCTGCCCAAGCTCGACCAGATCGGGCGAATTGCGCATCGCACCGATGACCTCGTTGAACTGGTCGATGCCGTCGCTGTGCCGGTGTGCGAACTTCGCCATGTCCCGGCGCGTGAACGTCGATTGCTGATGTGTGATCGCGTCCAGCGCCACGGAAGGATCGGTGATGACCCGGTCGCCATTGTTGCGCGCGATCTCGCGGTGCATCTCGACACGGTCTGCCGCTTCGACGCCTTCACCCTCGATCCGCTGCGCGGGTGCGCCGATCTGGCTTTGCGGCTCCAGCCCGATGCCCTGCGCCTCAAGGCTGCGATGGTCAATGCGGGCGTCGATGTCGAGTTCGGCCAGCCGCTCGTTGACATGCTCTGCCCAGCGTTCTCGCCACCGTTCGACCATCTCCGTGCGGTTCCACTCCCGGACTTTCGGGCCGAAACCATCCTCATCGACTTCGCGCATGGTGAGCATGACATGAGCATGGGGTTTGGGCATCCCGTCCTCGCCGATGTCCCAATGCACATTCAGGTCGGCGATCATGCCCTGATCGACAAATTCCGCCTGTGCGAAGTCGCGGGCAAGCTCGATGCCCTGCGCCTGCGTCATCTCGCGTGGAATGGCGAACTCGACCTCGCGGGCAAGCTGGGCGTCCTTTCTGACCTCGAACGCCTCCACATCGTTCCAGAGCCGTTCGCGGTCGCCAAGATGCTCGGGCGCGCCATCCGGCAGCATGACCTCGGAATGGACGACGCCGCGCTTGGCGGAAAAGTCCTGCACGCGGTCGATGCGCTCGTCGCGCAGCCGCGAGGCCGAACGGTAGGCGGCGGACGCCACCGCACTGCTTCCGGCCTTGCGGCCAATGACCTTGACGTGAAGATGATAGATCGCCATCGCGATCAAGCATTGCCACGGTCAAGCGCACGTCGGAACGACGTATAAGCGCGCCCTCCTTCGAAAAAATCTCGGGATGGACCGGGCCGTGCCAGACCGTCCCGGCAACAATACTGCGTTCGGCCGCCTGTACAACTATCATCGCCACATCAACAGCTTATGGAGATGATGATGCGCAAGCCACGGGACTACGACGCGGAATTGAAGGCGCTGGAAGACAAGGCCAAGGAACTGAAAACGCGCAAGGTGCAGCAACTCGGCGAACTGGTCATCGCCACCGGAGCCGATACGCTCACCGTCGATGAACTGGCTGGCGCGCTGATCGTCTTAGCGGAAACAACCGATGCCGGAAGGAAAGAGGCATGGGCCAAGCGCGGGGCGGCGTTCTTTCGCAGCAAATCGCGGCGATCAGCGACGGCAACTGACCGCGACACTGGCAGCGCTCAAACGCAACCGGGCAGCCCGCAATCGGCATCAGGCGGCACAGGCGCGGCATGACATGCGTAACTGGCAGGTCGAGCGCCGCAAGAGAACGCGGCACCTCATCGAGCTCGGCGGTCTTGTCGTCAAGTCGGGCATCGTCGAATTGACCGGCGACGACCGCGCCATGACCTACGGCGCACTACTCTGGATGGCCGAAAAGCTCAGGAGCGAAGATGCTGAACGGGCGCGAGAACTGTGGGCCGGAAAGGGGAAGGAGGCGTTCGCAGAGGGACAGCCAGCAGGCGCACACGACAGAATTCGATCGCATCAGGATCGGGCGTGACCGATGGCGGGCGGCGCGAAGACACCACAATCGCAGCGCTGCCCGCCATTGCGCGGCAACGCCGCGCAAATGCTTGCTACTTCATAGGTTTTGGCCGAAAACTGTGTCGCGGGTTTCGGGATTTTCGCGACAATAATTGAGATATACAGATGACCACTTCGAGCCGTCCAGATTTGAGCGATATCCGCCTTGGAGATTGGGTCGATCGTCGATTGCCTATCTCTTGGCGTCCCTATGCGAGACTTGCCCGGATTGATCGGCCAGTAGGCATTTGGCTTACACTTTTCCCCTGCTTGGCTGCTCTTATACAGGCGGCCCACGGGCTCCCTGAAATCTGGCTTCTGGTGGTGTTCTGTCTCGGTGCGTTCCTGATGCGAAGCGCCGGCTCGACAGTCAATGATATCGCGGATCGCAAGTTTGACGGGCATGTGGAGCGGACCCGCTTTCGCCCGCTGGCGAGTGGTCAACTCCGGCTCCACAGCGCAATAGTGTTTCTTGCCGCAGAACTCGCCCTAGCTGCGTTGTTGCTGTTTTTCCTGACCCCCTTCACGCGCCTCGTAGCGATATGCGTGTTGCCGCTCGTGTTCATCTACCCCCTTTGCAAACGCTTCACGCATTGGCCGCAAGCCGTCTTGGGCGCGGCGTTCAATTGGGGAATGTTGATGGCATGGGCGGAGGTTTCGGGAACGATCCCGGCCGGGGCCGTCGCTATGTGGATCGGCGCAATAGCGTGGCAGATCGGCTATGACACGGTTTACGCCTATGTCGATGTGGCGGACGATACCCGCTTGGGCTTGAAGTCGACCGCGATATTGTTCGGCCGAAACGGGAAAGCCTGCATTGGCCTGTTCTATGCCCTCGCCGTCGTTTCGTGGGCGGTTGGGGGCTGGCTGCTAGATATGTCGATGCTCTACGCGGTTGGCATGGTCATTGTCGCGGCCCATCTGGCTTGGCAGGCATGGCGTGTTGACCTCAAAAGGCCGGAGCTGAATTACCGCTTGTTCCTGTCGAATATCCTGACTGGCGCTCTTCTGGCAGGCGCGGCCCTCGCAGGAAGTTGGTAAGTCGCACAAATCCTAATATCGGGACACAGGAGTCAGAAGGGACGTGGCGAAAGGGCCAGTCGAAGCCCGAAACCGATCAACATCGTCGCGAACACCCATCGTTGAAGCGTCTGCACCAGCGGACGACGGGCGATCCATCGGCCGAGAACGAAACCAGCGCTCGCATACACGAGATCGAAGGCCAGCCCCACGCTAACAAGGATCACCCCCAACAGCAGGAATTGCCCCGCCATACTTTCTGGGCCGGCGTGGACGAACTGCGGCAACAGCACAGAGCAAAACAGCAGCGCCTTGGGGTTGAGGATATTCGTCAGTAGCCCCTGATAGAAGCACGATCCACAGGAGTGCGCCCGGCTTGGCGTCTGCGTTGCCGTCGCTTCGGGCAGGAGTGACCGGGCACGCAGGATTTGGATTCCGAGCCATATGAGATAGGTCGCACCGGCGAAGCGCACGACCTCGAATGTCATCGGGCTTGTGGTGAGCAAGGCCGCAAGTCCGAGCGCCGCCAGAGTTACGTGCGCCGCTCGCGCGAGCGCCAGACCCGCCGCTGTAGCGATAGCCGGCCCACGCCCCCCCGTCGCGCCGGTTTGCAGGATCAGAACCATATCCGGCCCCGGCACCAGATAGACGACGACCAGTGCCCCGATGAACAATCCTAAATCGGCCATGAGCCCGCCCCCCGATGATAATGTTTCGGTTCAGGCTACCGTGAATATCGAGGGCATGTCCTTGCAAGTTGTGCTGAGATGCAGGAACATATTGGCGAGTTATGCTAATCTTCTCGCTAAAGATGCTAAAGGATGCCAAAATTGAAGCTGGATGCCATCGACCGCCGTATCCTCGCCGCCTTGCAGCGGGACGCCCGCCTGACTAACGTGCAGCTCGCGGAGGTCGCCGGGCTATCGCCTTCGCCATGCCTGCGGCGTGTGCGGATTCTGGAACAGTCCGGCGTGATCGGCGGCTATCATGCGAGCCTCGATCGCGCGGGCTTGGGGCTTGGTCTGACCGTTTTCGTGAGCGTCAAGGTCGAGCGCCACCATGACGAGCCGGCAGCGGCGTTCAGGGAAGCGGTTCGCGCCTTGCGGGAGGTCGTGTCCTGCCATCTGGTATCGGGAGAGGCCGACTTTCTGTTGCAGGTCGTCGTTCCCGATCTGGCGGCCTATGAACGCTTCCTGCTCGGCACGCTGCTCAAGTTACCGGGCGTGAACGACATACGCAGCAATTTTGCGATCCAGACCGTCAAATCCCAAGCACCTCTCCCGCTCGATCATCTCCCGAGTACGGAGGCGTCGCAATTATCCTAACTTTCGCAACAGTCGGTTTGAACCCATTGCTGTCATTCATCGCCGTTGATAAGCTGTCAGAGAGGCTGGTGCAGCCTGCCGCTCGCATCCGAAGTCGGAATGGTGAATGCACTCACAGCATAGCATGACCTCTGACCCTTTGGGCGGATTGTCGGCAACGCGAGCACCGGCGCGCGAAAGCGTTTCCGCCTTTAAGGAAACAGAGCATGCACAGCTTCATGGACGCCAAGATACTGGCGAAAAATCTCCGACAATCACTTGCACATAATGGAATAGAGCGCTCGCACAGCGAATGCCTTGAACTTGTGGCGCAACAGTTCGGATTAAAGGACTGGAACCAGCTTTCAGCACGGATTGCCGCGACAGCGAATCGCGCGTCGATGGATCACCTCGCGCTGCCGGAAGGCTGGAAGCTTGCACGACATACGGACCGCTCAATCTACCGGATTGGCATGGACACCGAAGCGCCCGGTGTCGCGAAGATAGCCTGCCGTGCTGGTCGCGCGGATGGCATCGTCCTGCCATCAGATAGCTTCGGCGTGATGATGCAGAGCATAACCGCCGAACCCTATCGGGAGCGAAAGCTGGCTCTTTCTGCTATGATCAGCACCGATGATGCGGATGCGGCATCGATATGGATGCGTGTCGATCAGTCTCTTGGGCAGGTTCTCCGGTTCGACAACATGTTGGATCGTGTCGGTGAAGGTTCCTTGCGCGGCACGAACGACTGGACAACCCGTCGCATCGTCCTCGACGTTCCCGATAGCGCGGCAAGCATCCATTATGGTCTGCTCCTGAACGGCTACGGCAGCATGTGCGTGAAAAACTTGACGTTTGGCGAGGCGCAGGCTGGTTGGCCGGTAACGGCCGGCGGTGGCAAGCTGTTCATGAAGCCGACCAATCTGGATTTCTCATCGGCAGCATAACAGCCAAAGGCATGTCCCATCGCAGGGGCTTGCCTTCCTATCGCAAGCGGTAGCTTCGTCCCGCGGAGCTTGCCGTGATGTGTCGCAAAAGTCAGCCGCGCAAGTCAGACTTTCGCACGAGACTTTTGCGACAGATTTTTCCCTAAAAATCAGTGATCCCTATTTTGTCGCGATATATAGAATTTGTGCGACGGATCGAAGTTCGACCGGAAGCCTATCCACTCAGGCCATAGTGCCGCTATGGTTTCATGACGTGCCTTTATGGCAGCGGGGTCCGCCAAATCTACGGACCCAACATAGCGTGTGTCGGAAATCGATGTGATGACGATAGGATCCCAGCCGAATTGATCGGCCGTTATGTCAACTATGATATTTCCGGAAACGACCCAGGCGTGGCCTTCCCATTGCGCTCCAGAGTAAAATCCGCACGCTGCATCAGGTGCCCCGCTTTTTCCGGCATATGGCGTTCCGCTCATCCATTCGGCAGGATGCCCCTCATGTCTCAGCACATCCCGTAGAAACAAGCTGGTTCTACCGCAAATATGTCTGGACGGGGGATGCACGGTGCGACCTCCCGATTGATGCCAGCGGTGCCATACTGGTTCGATAAATAATCTCGCGGCCGATGCGATACGTTGAATTTCATTCAGCTGGGTCATCCCTCTGTCGCGTCGTTGCAAAATTCCCGAAACCCGCGACATATCCCTCGGCGTGGCCGTCAAGCGGCGTTCAGATCACCGTGATTCCTTCATGGAAATTATCACCCGGAGAGGGCCATAGCGAAAATGTAGTGATCATCTCTATCGTTCTCGGCCCGCCACCCGTGAGGACATGTCCCGGTAGCTCAGCCGGATAGAGCGGTCGCCTCCTAAGCGGCAGGTCGGAGGTTCGAATCCTCTCCGGGACGCCAGGAAACACCGGGGAGACCCGGAACGGATGAGTGGCCGAGTGGGTGAGACGCGGTCCCGACAGGGACAAAAGGCTCCGGTGGAGCGTTTTGAGCGGCGAACGCACGCGGCGCAAGCGCGGGCCGGGCGAAGGCGCCGTACCGCAAGAATACCGGAGAAATCCGGAATGGAAGAGTGGCCGAGTGGGTGAGATGCGGTCCCGACAGGGACAAAAGGCTCCGGTGGAGCGTTTTGAGCGTCGAACGCACGCGGTGAAAGCGCGGGCCGGGAAGAGGCACCGTCTTGTACGAACACCGGAGAGATCCGGATACGGAGAGCTGGCCGAGCGGTCGAAGGCGCCACCCTGGAAAGGTGGTATGGGGGTAACCCCATCAAGGGTTCGAATCCCTTGCTCTCCGCCAATTTCGCGAGGGATATCAGATGCGTATAGAGCGAGTGACGATGACCGGGGCGGATGACCGGACCGACCCGCTGGCCCTTCTGGACCTCTCGCGCCGCTACCCGTTCGTCGAATGGGGGGTCCTGTTCTCCGAGCGGCGCGCCGGCACGGCCCGTTACCCGGGTCCGGACTGGATCCGCACGCTCCTGCGCCTCGCCCCTTACCGGGAGGGGGCGCGTTTCGCGGCACATCTTTGCGGGGGGACCATGCGCAGCTTCATGGGGTCCTTCGGCGGAGTGTCCGAGCCGGACCTCAACGCTTGGCTCGTCCCGTTCACATTGACGATGTCGGAGTATGATTCATTTTTCGGACGCACACAGGTCAACTTCGACCAGGAGCGGGAGCGGTTCGACGAGACCCGTCTTGCGACAATGATCCGGCGCTGGAAGGTCCAGACCCGTGGTGATCTGATCACCCAGCATAACCAGGCCAACGCTGATCTCTGGCCGGCGATCCAGTCCGCTGACCGGTCTGACGGACGCGGGCGACGTCACCAGGTCCTGATGGACGCGTCCGGGGGCAGGGGGGTCTCGCCCGAGACCTGGCCGCGCCCGATCGCCGGGGTCTTCTGCGGGTACGCGGGCGGTCTCGGACCGGACGGGATCATTGCGGACCTGGACCGGATCGCAGATGTGGTCGGGGACGGGGTGATCTGGATCGACATGGAGGGTCGCCTGCGGGACGCCACGGACCGGTTCGATCTTTCGCGGGTCGAGACGGTGCTCAAGGCCGTTTCGGACCGGGTCCTCTGATGCGGCGGTTCCTGCGGGACGCCCGGCGCGGCCTCGGGCCAATGCCCCATGTCGGACCCCATCCGGGGGTTCCCATTGCGCTCGTCCTGATCGCCATCGGGGCCGCCGCGGGTGCGCAGAGAGGCGGTCTCTCCGGCTCCGGGCTCGGCGCCCTCTTCATGATGTCCTGCATCCTCCCGATCCTGTTGATCGCGGCGGCGGACCGTGCCCGTCTTTCCGACCGGATCACCAAAAACTGCGCCGTTAGCTCAACCGGATAGAGCGGCCGACTTCTAATCGGCAGGTTGGGGGTTCGAGTCCCTCACGGCGCGCCATTTCTCTCTTTTGTGGACAACCGGTTTTTTTCGCTTCCCCGTTTCACCCGCAAGGGACAGCATGAGGGTGCGGAAAAGAGAGGAGGGCGTGATGACCACGACGCAGACCTCATCCCAGACGCGCCGGGTCCCGAGGAGCCGGCTCTGGGGCGGCCCGAGGCCGGGTGCGGAGCTTGACGGGCTCACGCGCAGGCCCGAAATCCCCGCCCCCTACGACTGAACACCCACCCTTTTCCCGCAGACCCGGCAATAAGCCGGTGATCCCAGGCCGCCCACGCGAGAAAGCGGGGCGGCCATCTCGTCAGAGGAGCTTTTATCAGGAGGCCAGAAAGGAGCCGATCATGTCCGTCCCGAACTACCCCGCCCTCGTCCTGAACGCGGACTTCTCCCCAGTCCGCATTCATCCGCTCAGCACCTGGGGGTTTGAGCGGGTTCTCCGGGCGGTCCTGAAGGATCGGGTGGTCGTCCTGGAGGAACATGATGCGGAACTGCGCTCAGCGAACCTCACATACCGCCCCCCCTCGGTGATCGCGCTCAGGCGCTACGTCCGACCGCAGAGCGCGGTCCCGTTCAACCGGATGAACATCTTCCTGCGCGACGGGTTCCGGTGCCAGTACTGCGGAGACCAGTTCGATACCCGAAACCTCACCTTCGACCACGTGATCCCGCGCTCGCGCGGGGGCGGGACGAACTTCGAGAACATCGTGAGCGCATGTGCACCCTGCAACAGCCGTAAGGGGAGCGAACCGATGCGGCCGCTTCGACAGCCGCGGACGCCGACCCCGCGGGAGATGTCCCGGATCGCACGTCCCGACACGTCGGGCATGTGCAAAAGCTGGATTGACTATCTGTACTGGGCGGGTTGCCTGGATGAGGATTGAGAAGGCCCCCGGGGGAGACCCCGGGGGCCTTTTTCGTTTTCTCGCCTCAGTACCGGCCCCAGGCCCAGGAGGGGACCCCGAACCCGGCCACCATCAGACCGAAGCCGATCAGGCAGAGCGTGAGAAAAGCAGCCACCCCGTAGAGGGCCCAGCGCCGCGCCCGATCCGCGGCGGCCGCGTCGCTGTTCCGATGCCGGTCCCTGATCTTTCGAAGATGTCTGGTGCTCATCGCGCGGTCCCTTACTTTTTTCGCAAACATGTGGAAAAACTATTTCCAAGTCAAGCTCGCCTGCATACATCATGTGCATGTCACAATTTTTCGCACAACGCGCCACGACGGAACAGATGAGATAAGAACATGACTTCTGATATCGCACATCCGGACAGCAGTCCGATCGACGTCTTCGAGGAGGCGTCACGGGAGGTGTCCGACATGATCGCCGCCCGCTTTCAGGTCCGCTCACGCGGTCGTCCGAAGATCCGCAAGGAGGAGGCGGAGCGCCGGGAGGCGCGCCGGGTCCGCTTCGGGGCGAAGCTGAGACGCATGCGGGAGCGGATGGGTTTGACCCTGGCGGAGGCGGCCGCGCGGGCTGGCATCTCGAGCCCGCGGAAACTCTCGCAGTACGAGACCACCTGCTACCCGCCCGGATGGGTGATCCGCGCGATCGCCCCCGTCTACGGGGTGGGGGAGACCTACCTGGCCGAGCTGGTTCTGAAGCACAACGATCCGGATCTGTATCAGGCGCTGATGTCCAAGGAAGACAACGCGGGAGAGGGGAGCGAGGAATGAAAACCATCGGTTTGAGGACCGGGATCGCGGTCAGCCTGTTCGCCCTCATGGCGGGTGGTGCACTGGCACAGACCCCGCCGTCCGCCCTGTCGGGCGTCGCGGGGGTCACCTTCGAAGGGGAGATCGGGGGCATGTCCGTCTGGTCCGTCCCCGGGATGACGGATCTCTTCGCGGTCACCCCGGACGGGCGAACCATCGTTCGGGGGGCGATCTTCAACGGGTCCGGACGGGACGTCGGGGCCGCCTACCTCGGTGCCGAACCGGCCCCGCTCCTGACGACCCATGCGCAAAAGCCGAACACGATCCCCGCCGAGGCGGCGGAGCCGGCGCGGGCAGAGGCCCCTGTCGAGACGGTGAGCCCGACCCTGGTTGACGCGGGTGACGGCTTTGCCGATCTGCGCGGCTCCGACAGCTGCCAGTCCCCGATCCTGGGCGGCGGACCCGCCTTCGGGGCCCCGCAGGTCGCCGGCTGGGACCTCGCCGGGAACGGGAACCCGCCCGTGATGGAGGAGCCCCCGCTCGACGCGAACGGCCTCGTGGACGGTGCCGCCGTCGCGCGGAACGCTGAGCGCGCCTTGGAGGGGTTCTCGGAGGAGGAGCGTCGGGAGACCCTGCTCGACCTGGTGAACCGCCTGCGCGCGGCCACGACGCAGGAGGAGTTCCTGCGCTCTATCGCGGACTGGCGCGCGGAGATCGACCGGAAACGGGCGGAGAAGGGGCTTGACCGGTTTTATACGGCGGACGGGTCTGCCCCGCTCCCCGCGGCAGCCTCCGAGAACACCCCCACCACTCTTGCACCGGAAGAGATCATCACCACGGTCCTGCCGGACGTGACGGAACGGGTCGGGGTGACGACGCTCGAGCCCCCGTCTGTGACGGTGACCCCGCTTGAGGCCGCCACGGCCGATCCGGTCAGCGCGGAGCTCCCCCTCGAGGCCCGCCTCCTGGAGGACGCGCGCAAGAACGCACTCTGGTTCTCGGTCGGCTCGAACAGCGCCCCCGCCGTCTATGCCTTCATCGACCCGACCTGCCCCTACTCGGCCCGCGCCGTGGCGGCGATCTCCGAGCAGATCGGGTCCGGCTCGCTTCAGCTGCGTGTGATCCTCGCCCCGGTCGTCTCGGAGCGGGCCGCGGGTCTGATCGCCGGGGTCCTGACCGCCGAGAAGCCGCCGCTCGCCTTCTTCGATCACGAGGTGGCGCTGGCGGAAAGCGGCCGGTCCGAGCTCGTCCCGGGTGAGTTCACCTCGCTTCCGGGCCCCGTTCAGGCCGGGATCAAGCGGAACTACGACATGATCCGGGACTACCGGATCCCCGGGGTCCCGTTCTTCGTCTATGAGACCGCGGAGGGGGCGAAGGTGGTCTCCGGTGCGCCCGAAGGGATCGGGTTCCCGGGGGCTATGGTCGACCCCTATAACGGGACGAAGTGATCCCGCTGAACGGATGAGGGCCGGTCGATAACGACCGGCCCTTCTTCGTTCGCCCCCTTCCGGTCTTCGCGGACCACCCTTCAGGGGGACGGCAGGTCATCCGGCTCAGGGGCGCCCTGCCGGGCCAGGACCCCCGCCTCCTCCCAGCTCAGCACGGACCCGTCATTCTCCCTGCCCATCCAGCTTCTCGGATCCCCCAGACAGACCCCGTCGATCAGCCGCAGCGCAACCCCGTCCGTCCGGCAGGCCCCGTTTGGTCTCGTCCCGAACCCGGCGAAGGCGCAGGGGTGCCCGCCCCCGATCGGGGTGTGCGGCGGCCCCCCCTCCAGGAGGGTCAGCCCCCGCTCCGTTTCGATGAAGTCGAGCGTGCAGGCGAACCCGTCCGCCGGGAACCGCTTCAGCGTTTCGCGCAGGTGCGGCCGGGAGAGCGCCTCCGGGGAGGCGTGACGCAGCAGCTCCACGTCCATCCAGCGGGGGTGGAGGCCCAGTTCCAGGCCCGCATCGACGACCCTTTGCGCCGCATCCGCCGCCTCGAGCGCGCGCGCCGCGTTCTCCGGCGTGACCTCTCCCACCCAGCCGTAGTAGGCGGCGACCCCGGTAACCTGACCGTTCTCGACGAAGCAGCGCCACTCCATCGGCCAGCGCCCCTTTCCGGCGAACTGGGACCCGTGCCGATGCGGGTCGGCCGCCTCCCCGTAGCGGGCGGCGGTGACCCAGGGGCGGGCGAGGTAATGGAGCCGGTCCTTATGTCCGGCCGCGAAGGTCTCAATGAACCGTTTGTCGGTCGCGTCGATCCGGGCCCGGTTCCCGACCCGGACCCAGCCGGCGCCGACCTCAACACCCTCAGCAAGGCGCGCCCCCTCGCGGCCGTCCCCGACCAGGCCGGTCCCGGCCAGGCTCTTCAGCATGCTGGACCCGGAGATGTTCGTCCGGATCATCCAGTCATAGGGTACGTTCTCCATCGCCCGGAAGAGCCGCTCATGGACCTCTGCGGGGTCCGGACCGTCCCGGTCAGGCGGAGACATCCCGTCCAGCTCCGGCAGCGCCCGCTTGAGGCCGCGCCCGATCGCGTTCGCGACGAACTCCGGCAGCTGAAGCTTCTGGTCGATCGCGCCCAGCTCCGCCTCGGTGAGCGAGAGGATCTCCATCGCGGGGACGAACGGGACCCCGGCCCGCTCCGCGAGCAGGAGCCAGTGACGCAGATCGCAGGCGTCGAAAGGCCCGCCGGACTCGATCCGGTCCGGATCGACCCAGGAGGCCGCTTCCCGCTCGACCCGCTCCGCGATCTCTGCGATCCCGGTAAGCCGCTCGCGGGACTCCTCCACGGGTCCGCGCAGCAGGGCGCCCGTCTGAATACCGAGACGGCGCAGGGTCCGGGCGGTCTCCCGCTGTCCGGAGATGAAGCTGATCCGGCCGATCAGGTCCTTGAGGCTCATGGGGCGGTCTCCTCAGTCCGGTTCCGGCCCGGACCGGTCCGGAGCGGGGAGGGCGCGAAGGGCCGCCGCGTAGAGGTCGCGGGTGCCCGGGACGTCACGCCCGTCCCCGACGAAGCTGTCATCGCGCCCGGTCAGCTCAAGCCAGTCCGCGTAGGGGAGGGGGGCGTCCGGGACGAGGCTCGGGGAGAGGGCGACCTCCCGGTCCGCCGCGGCCCGCAGGGCCGCCTCCTGACGGGTCCCGGGGAACGCCACGAACTCGAACCCCATCTCGGACGGGGACGGGTTCGCGTTCGACCCGAGCGCGAGCTCGAACAGGGCCTCGTTCGGCGAGGAGGGGAGCCAGCTGTTGTCCCACCAGGCGTCCAGGTAGGCGTCACGCGCGGCGCGCACCAGACGTCCCATGTCGGAGACCTCGGCGCTCACCTCGAAATAGATCTCCGCCCCGTGCACCCTCAGATCCGACACCCGGACCCGGTCAATCCCGGCCTCCTGCGGGTCAAGCGGGAGGCTCAGCATGCGGGCCTCCAGATCGGACGGGGTGATCTCCGCCCCGGACGAGGGGCCGATCTCCGTCCGGAACGTCTCCTGATCGGTGACCCGGATCAGCGCGCCGACCCGGACCGTCGCGGGGCTGAGGAGCGTCTGCTGCGCGAGCCCGCTCGCGAACGGCCTCGGGGCCCCCTCCAGCTGGGCGTCGTACTCCCCGTGGGGGCCGACCCGGAGCGTCAGTCGCGCGGGCAGGTCGAACGCGCCCGGCCCCCCGTCCCAGTCGAGGGCGAGGGTCGTAACCCGGTCCCGCCCCTCGACCACGGAACCCTCCGGGGTCGCGCGCGCCCCGGTGACCGCCTCCGCGAGGGCCCTCGCGAACGCCTCGACCCCCTCTCCTGATCCGCTCATCTCATCCCCCTCAGCACGGCTCCGGCTCCGGGTCCGGCTCCAGATGACCCAGGACCCGCTCGAGGAGCTGATCAACCTCCGCGCCGAGCCGGGCGAGGCTGTCCCCGTTGTTCTCGAAACGCAGGTCGGGCCGGATAAGGGCGGTCGCCTTGTCCGTCTCGAGCCCGGTCAGTGTGGACCCGTCGCGAGTGATCTCGACGATCACGCCCCCCATGCGTCGGATCACGTCCACCTCGTAGACGATCGACTCCGCGATGACACGCGCGTCCGGGTCCCGTTCAAGCGCGAGCCGGATCTCCTGACCGATCGTCCAGTCCGGCCCCATCTGGACCCCCATGAACTGACCGAGCCGCTCCATGAAGTAGCGCGGGGTCTGGCTCTCGGGCAGGAGCGGGCAGGGGAGATCCTTCAGGTCTCCGTTCACCATCCGCGCCGCCTCGTCCGGGGTCGCGCCGATATGGGTGAAATAGCCCACACAGGCCGCCTTCCCGCCCTGAAACGGGTGGATCCGACGAAAGCCGTGGTGCGCAACCAGGTGGTCGGCGACCCGGCTCTTGCCGACCCCCCGACGTCCCGAAAGTCCGATGATGAGTCCGGCCATCCGCCGCTCCTTTTTATGTTGTCCCCTCACATGAGGAGGTCCGGGGTGTCGGACGGCTTGGGCCTGTCCACCCGAAGGAATCCGTCCTCACCGATGACGATTTTCGCGTTCGACCTGATCGGGATCTGATCGCTGATCCGGATCTGCACTCGACTGTTACCCCGCAGGGGGGCACCGCATTTCAGGTCCGACAGCCGGTCCTCAGAGAGGCGGCTCTCTCCCCAGTTGATGACCGGAAACCGATCCCGATGCCGAAGATCCTCCTCCACGTTCTCCAGCCTGATCTCGCGCCCCGGCGCCGGGGCGAGGATCGAGATCTGAACAGGGGTGGCGCCGGTGGCCGAGCCGATCTCGGAGAGTCCGTCGGACACTTTGCGGGTGAGACGGTCCGAGACCCAGAGAATCTGATCTGAATCGAGCGCCGAGATCCCGCGCGTCGGATTTGGGGCGGTCTCCGGGAGGGTCCGAGCGATCCGGATCGCGTTATCCGCCACCGCCCCACCGCCGATCGCGGTGTTGAGGTTGAGGTTCACGGTCTTCTCCACCACCGCGGCGGGTTCTTCCGGGGCCTGTGCGACCTTTTCAGTCACCTCCGCCTTCGCGCCCGACAGGAACTTCTTGTAGAACGCCTTGCCGGCCTCGTAGATCCCGTAGGCCTCCGCGGCCATGGAGGCCAGGTCGATCGCGGTCTTCACCGTCTCCTTGGTCCAGGTGATGACGCTCTCCGCGGAGGGGGCGGCGTTCCGGATCTGGTCGCGCAGCATGGCGGCCGCCTCGGTCCCGGACCGCCAGGTCTCGCAGAACACATCTCGCGCCTGATCAACGGCCGGTCCGAGGAATGCGCGCGCCTTGTCCATCTCCTCCCGGACCCTCTGGGACAGCTCCACCCCGACGGACTGGAGCCACTCGCCGACGCTGTGCAGGGTCGCCGCGGTCTGATGCAGCGCCCCGTCATAAAGGGCCGAGATCTGGGCGATCGGGTCCGTGAACGGGTTGAGCGAGACCGCGTACTGGAAAGCCTCGTGCAGCGCCTCCAGGCCGCCCGGCATGACGTAGCCGAAGTAAGCCCCGGCGATATAGGCGCCGGCCGAGAGTAGGGCGCGCCGGCCCGCACCGGAAGAGAGGAACGTCCTGATGTTTTCCTGCATAGGGCTGACCCTCCTTTTGGCGTGTGAGCGACGATACGCATCCGACGTGAAAGTATAAACGGATTTTCGCAATCCCGGATGATCTGGTGGGGATAACCGGTCGCGACCTGAAAAAGATAGCTTGCGAAATTTTCGCGCCGTGGCAGCATGATCTCATGCCCATCGTGATCGTCGCCACAGATGACACTTACCTGGGCCCGGCCCGCGACCTGGTCGCCACCGGGACAGAGCGGAGCGGGGTCCCCCTGAGCGAGGCGCTTCGACAATCGCTCGCCCTGGCGATCGCCCGCGCGATGCGGAGACCCGTGGATCCTGACCGGCTCACCTGGCGTCTCGCGCTCGCCCGCGAGCGGGGAACGGAGCGGGATGCGCTCGAGGTCGCGGAGGACTGTCTGATCTCGCTCGGGCTCTTCCCGGAGCGGGTCAGACGGGTCGGTCCGATCCCGGCCTACGTCGGTGTGGGTCGCGCCGCCTACCAGGCCGCCGGCCATCTTGAGCCCGCCTACGGGTTTCACCTGATGGTGGAGGCTCTACGTTTCCTCGCGGAGCCGGACCGTACGCGTCTTTTGGATCTTGCACGAGACGGGAGCGTCGCTGCCGCGCACCGCCTGCGGGGGCAGGGGGTTATCGTTCTGCCGAGACGTTAGAGGGCCCGTCTGGCTCCTGCCGCCACGCCCGGGGCATTCGGAGATGAGGCTTGCTCTAAATTAGCAAAATATTTCTGTTTTTCGCACATGCGAGCCGGGGCGTCCAGACCGAATGTCGTCCCGGTCAGGCCGGATCGGGCGCCGCGCCAGCCACGGTGACCGGGTCCGGACGCGGAGGCGCGATCTGGTCCCGATAATCCGCCGGGTCCCGTACCCGGTCGTAGATCTCGCGCGTGATCCGGATCATCCGGGTCCCGTCAATCCCCCGGTTCAGAGACGGCTCCCCCTGGACCTCCGGGAAGGCGGACCAGAGGCCGATCTCGCGACGGGTGAAGTCACACAGGGTCCGGATATCCCGGACCACCTCCTGGAAGTCCTGATCGCGCGAGACGATCATGATGTTGGCGCAGTCAGGGCGGCGGGACGCCGCCATGACGTCGAGAGCGAGCCTCAGGTCGATCCCCTTCTCGCGGGCGCTGAGAACCCGGTACCCGCCCGGCGCATTCGGGTCCGTCTCGGTCAGATAGCGCAGTTCCCGCGTCACCACCTCCACCCCGCTCTCGCGGGCCGCGGCGAGCTTGTTGGTCCAGAAGCCGGTCCACATGGGGGAGTATTTGCGGACGGGCATCCCGATGTAGAACCGGACCCGGGTCTCGAGGGACGGGTCGATCTCCTCGGAGAGCTGACGGCCGAGAGCGAGGATGTCGAAGTCCGGGTAGCGGAGGCCGAAAGCCCTCTTGGCGGACAGGTAGAGGTTTTGCCCGTCGATAAAGATGTGGTTCCGTTGTGCGTTGATCCTGCTCATCGGTCTCGCCTCCTGTCTGAAGGTAGAACTGATCTGCGAAAAGCCGAACGCGTATATTTCTGTGGACGATCGCGCGCACCTCTCTCCCCGTCGTGCTAGGTTAGCGCGAGATGCTGAAAGCCTGCCGAAAGGGGACCCCATGCGCAGAACCCTCCTCCTCCGGGGCGCGCTCCTCCTCGGCCTCGCCGCCGCGCCGGCCCAGGCCCAGGAGACGCTGCTCACCACGATCCTCAAGGGGGCGCTCCCGGGCGCCCAGGTGACCTGGTCGGAGGGGGTCGGCGAGGCCGGGGTGGAGACCTACCGGGACCTGTTCATCCTCCATGACGGGGTGAGGACACGGGCCGAACAGCTCCGGGTCGGGACCGTAGACGGCGCAGCCTCGATCGAGGCGACCGGTCTCGTCATCAACCTGGACAGCGACAAACGCTTCGCCCTGGAGATCGGGACCCTCCGGCTCCGTGCGGCCCCCGGTCTTTTGGCCGCGGTTTCTGACCCGTCACGTCTGCTTGACCTCTGCGCGACCGGGATCGGTGACGCCGCCGTGGAGGCGGGGCGGGTCCGTCTCGTGCGGGAGCTCCCGCCCGCCGCACCGGGGGGCCGATACGTCCGGTCGGAGACCCGGATCGAACGGGCCGAGGTCAGCAAGGCCCGGCGGGCGACCGGCTCCGGCTGTGCGGTCGACCTCGGTTTAAGGGTCACGGATCACCAGCTGGTCCGATCGGACCAGTCTGGTCTGAGCATCATTCAATACGAGACCTCCCTGACCCTCCCGGGAAATCTCGCCACGCTCGCCTCCGGGGAGGTCCCCGACCTCCTTCTCACGGGCCTTTTCGGCGGGGCGGAATACCGTCTCCCGGGAGGTGCGGCGGCCGCGACGGCCCGCGACGGGACCGCGACCCTCAGGATCGCGTCTCTGGGTGCGACCCCCGCACTGACCGCTCTGCTTCGGACCCGGGGCGGAACGGCGGGGGAGCGCGTGCTCGCCGTGATCAACGCCCTCATCCCGGCCCGCGCAGAACTCACCGGCTCAGTGGCAGGGCTCATCCTGAAACCGGAGGACTTGATCCCGGCGAAGAGGGCCTCTGGCCTTTCCCGCGGCTCACTCACCAACCTGATCGGGGACTACAGGCTCTCCGCCCAAACGGAAGGCGGCCGGATCTCGGCGGAGATCAGTTCCGAGGTGATCGGGGTCGGCACGACCCGTTTCACGCTGGGGGCGGTAGTTAGCCCTTACCCGGAGACGCGGGCGGCCCTCAGCTGGTCCGACCCGATCACGGAGCTTGCCCCCCCGATCCGACTGTCGGGCGTGGAGGTCGAGCAGCGGGATGCGGGCCTGCTTCGGGCGATAGAGCTTATCACCGGGTTCCCGGTCAGCGTCCTTGCGGCGATCTACATCGAGGAGGGGGTCAATGAGGAGCCGGAGCCCTGGCGCCCGGCGCTCAAGCGGCTCGCCGGCGATCTGGCCCGCTTCTTCCTGCTGAGCCTTGAGGAGAGGGCGGGGCGCCTGACCCTCACCACCCCCACGGACCTCACGCTTCAGGAGACGATCCGACTTCTCGCCGTGAAACCCGAACTCGCGGATCAGCTCTACCGGATCGAGGTGGGCCCGGCCACGGACTGATCAGGGCTCCGGATCCTCGAACTCCTCCGGCATCAGGAGCGCGGTTTCGTCGATACCGACCCGGGCCTCCCGGCCGAGCACCTCGCGGATCGCGTTGGCCACGGAGTTGACACAGCCGGACCCCTCGTTGGAACCAGCCCAGGCGCCGGTCACCAGTACCGTCACGCCGCTCAGAAGCGGGGCGATATCCGTTGCGGCCGCCTCCTGGCCGTCATGCACCAGCGCGCCCCCGTCGCTGCGCAGCCCGGACCATGACGGGTAGGGCCGCTCCCCTGAATCGCAGCCCCAGATCCGGCCCGCGACGTGGCCGGAGGCGAGGGCCCTGGCCACCGCCTCATCGATCAGACGGTTCTCCGCGCGGGACAGCTCATCGCTGAGCGCGCCGTCGATGACGATAACGGGTCCCACATGGGTGCGCACCCGATCGAGGACCTCTGCGCGCGCAGCGTCCGCCTCCGAGCGCCCCAGCTGGGATCGGGCGGAGCCGCACATCGAGCCGGGATGCACGAGGACAAGCGCCTCCGTCTCCGTCATGGCGCGGGTCATGCCGGACTCATGACGCTCCTGGAGTGCCGCGATCATCTCCGGGGTGGCGAAGACGTGTTCGATCGCCGAGTGGATCAGGAAGACCGGGCCGGAGGGGTGCGCGGCACAGCGCACATGATGATCCGCCTCTATCCGGAGGCCGTGACGATCGTAGCCGAGCCCGCGCGTCAGGTCACACATCTGTCCCCTGCCGATCCGGGCCCTGAAGGCCTCAAGGCCGATCTCCTCCGACTCCTCGATCAGAAGCTCGAGGGCGCCGAGCTGATGAGGCGGCCAGCCGACGCAGTCGCTGAAGAAGGGAGGGGGAGGCGCGATCGCGCGGGTCCTGTCGACCATGAAACTGCTCCGATCCGGGTTCCCGAAGAGGATGTGCTCGATCTGCGAAAATACCGAGTGAAACCGTTTCTCATTTTCGATCAGCGCAGGCACCTTACGTCTGACGCCAGATGTGTAAGGACGACCCCGTGAGACGCACCTTTCGGGCCGCGATCGCGGCCCTCGCCATCACCAGCACCGCCGTGGCCGCTTTCGCGGATCCGGTGACCGTTCCCGAACGCCTGATGGGGGATCTTCAGACCGACCTCGAACTGACCGAGGTCCAGGCGGCCGGCCTCGTCGGCAACCTCGCGCGGGAGACCGGGAACTTCCGCTATCTTCAGGAGCTGAACCCACTCATCAGGGGGTCGCGGGGGGGCTTGGGGTATGCCCAGTGGACGGGGCCGCGCCGGGACGCCTTCGTGGAGCACGCCGCGGGCCGTGATCTCATGAGCTATGAGGTGAACTACGGGTTCCTTGTCCATGAGCTCGAGGGGGATTACGCGCATGTCCTGGATCGTCTTCGGGGGGCCGAGGATGAGGCGGAGGCGGCGAATATCGTCATGAGGGGCTACCTCGCGCCGCACCCGAAATACCGCCACCTTCAGGACCGGATCGACTACGCGACCGCCTATCTGAACGGGGACTTCGACGGGTCCGGCTGCGTCTCGACGCATCTGCGGTATGAGGTGGACGGGATCGAGGCGCTCGACACCTGTCCGGTCGAGGTGGATCTCGCCGAGATCCGTCCGCGGGCCCGTCCGACCGGGCTCGGGCCCGCGCCTGAGACGACGGTCTCCGAGGTCAGACCGGTCACGAGGCCGGACTCGCTGCTTCCGACATATCCGGCCGGAACCTGTGTCGTGCCGGACGTGATCCTCGTCGCGGACCCGTTCGCCCCGGTGCGCCCGGACGGTCCGGAACCGTCCTGACTTAACATAATCTCTATTATGCGATAAAGATTTTCAGTCTCTTTTCTTCCGATTTTCAATCGGTTGGGACGGAACCTATGGTCTTAACGCATAGAGGTCCCGCCTGACCACGCGATGCGTGGCTTCGGGGGTTACCGGCGCGTTCGGGATCTCGCCGCGCAGAGCGCGCAGAAGAAGCCCGGGAAGGTTCACACCGGAGAGGCCCGTGATCCCGACACCGCCGGACATCCGTCCGTTCAGCTCCAGCAGGTGCTGTTCCCCGTCCAGGTCCTCCATCGTCTGAAGGTTCAGAAGACCTGAGAGGCGCATATCCTTGACCAGTCGACGCGCCATCTCCAGCCCGACCGGGTCCGGTCCGACCATCTGCTCCGAGCCCCCTTTCAGGCGGCTGACCGCGCCGAGCAGGACCCCGTCGAGACAAGCGAAGTCGACGCTGCGTTCGGGGTCTCGCATCAGCGGCATCAGCATGATCTCGCGGCCGCCACCGTGCAGGTCGAGAAGGGCCCGATACTCCGTGGGCCGGATCGGGACCGGACCCAGATCGGCCGGACCCAGGCGGCGCGCCTCCTCCTCGGTCAGGAGGGTCCGGAAACCGGCCCCGTAGATCCCCACGACCGGCTTCACGCAGAGCGGACGGCCCGGATGCAGATCCCGCATCTCCTCGAGCGCCCGCGAGAACCCGTCCCCGTCAAGGAAGGTCAGAAACGGGGTGACCCGGATCCCGATCTCCTCGGCCCGGCGCAGAAACCTCCCCTTGTCCTCGATCAGGTCTACCACCTCCGCCGTGCCGGCGTGAAGGATCCGGACCGGACCGGTCTGAAGACGGTCGCGGGCGGCAGAGATCTCGACCCGGTGTCGGTACGGGATCAGAAGCTCCGCCCCGTGACCTCGGGCACGATCCAGCAGCCAGTCCGGATACCAGTCCGGCATCCGGTCCCGGTCGGTACCGGGCTCCTGCTCGAAATGGTCCGCCACCTCGGAGACCCGGTGCCCGGCCCTCTGGTCGGTCGCGATCACGACGAGATCCGGGACCGCCGCACGCATCAGGCTGATCACGTCCGGGAGGGAGGAGAGATGGTGATTGAACAGGATTCGCATCAGCGAGGACGCCTCTTGAGAAGGGGTGGGACCCGGAACGGTCACGGGATTGAGGGATCAGGCGGACGGGTCGTCCGGGGCACGAAGGCTCGCCTCGTAGTTGCCGACCATCTCGGCATGGAAAGAGGGCAGCCAGTCCTCATCCCAGCTGACCCGTTCGACTTCCGCGATGAAGGACTCGATCGTGCGGGGGTCCGTCGGCGCATGTTCGGTCAGGACGATGTCGGTCACGTCGTGATAGACATGGTCCTCATCCGGGCGCCACATCGGCTTCGTCGCCCTCATCTCCGAGAGCAGGGTCTCGAACCTGACCCGGTCCGCCTCCGCCAGGGGGGCCAGAACCGGACCCTGCTGCGGGGCGAGCAGCCCCTCCAGGACGCGGATCTCATCCTTGTAGAACTGGTTCTGAAGATCCTGGAGGCGGATCTGGCCGGGGATGATCACCCCCCAGAGCTCCTCGTCCTCCGGCGGGAGCATCGCACCGATGAGCCGGTCCCGGTCCCCCAGGGTGATCGGCCCGGAAAAGATGACAGTGCGCGAGATCTTGTAGTTCGACCCGTCCCGATAGCGGTAGGTGATCGCGGTATTGCGTGGATCCGTCACGGATGACCCCCTCTGATCTGAACCGGCTCATCCCCTTCCGGACCAGATTTCCGGCTAGATTTTGCGAGTCAGTATTTAATTTTCGCACATCATGTGATATTCAGTTGGGACGAGCAAGAGCTGAAAAGCCGAACAGGAGATTCTTGATGAAAAAAGACTCTGGCGATCCGTTCAGGATCGGAGACCTCGTCGTTTATCCGGCGCACGGCGTGTGCCGCATCGAGGCGATCGAAGAGCGTGAGCTTTGCGGGGCGAAGGTCCGTCTCTTCGTGATGAGCCTGAACCCGGAGCGGATGACCCTGATGGTCCCGACGGACCGGGCCGCAAGTGCCGGGATGCGCGCCCTCTCTGACCCCGAGCTCGCCGAGGCGGCGATGAAGCTGATCGGCGGACGGTCCCGCTCGAAGCGTGGAATCTGGTCCCGCCGCGCCCAGGAGTACGAGAAGAAGATCCGATCCGGGGACCTGATGCAGGCGGCCGAGGTGGTCCGCGACCTCCGTGGCGGGACGGATGACCCGGGTGGGAGCTATTCGGAACGTCAGCTCTACGAGCTGGCGCTGGCGCGCGTGACGCAGGAGGTCGCAGCCGTGCTGCGCACCGGGGAGTCGGTGGTCCGCTCCAGGATCGAGACGGCGCAGGCGAGCCGCGCCGCCTGATCAGGGCCCGCCCGGACCCTCGATCTCGATCGTGATCTGCGGCCCGGTCGCGTGCGCGACCCGCTCCACGATCCCGTGCAGAAGCTGCGCGTGGGTCGCGCTGACCTCGCCGCCCATCAGAAGCCCGATCCGTCGGGTCAGGTCATCCGCGACGTTGCCGACGGCCGCGTGAAACGCGAGATCGCGGGAGATCCCGCCGACCTGTGGCAGCCCGCTCGCCTCCAGTGCCCGCTCCACCGCCTCCCGATCCGCCTCCCCGGCCAGGGCCGGCGCGGGGGTCGACCCGTAATCGGGACCCGGCGCCCCGAGCAGGAGCCGGATCTGCATCAGGTTCGCCTCCGCCGCGTCCTCGCTGAAGCCGCGCTCCGGGACCCGGCCGTCGAGCCCGACCGCCTCCCGAAGGACCGACTCGAGCTGATAGGCGGTGAACTCGGGCGCCTCGAGACCGGGCGTCTCCGCGATGAGGTCCGCCGCGATCCGGTCGAGCGCCTGGGGCCCGGAGAGGGCGGCGAGGAGCCGGTCCGCGGTCGGCTCCGGCGGGAGACCGGGGATCTCCAGGACGGTGAGCTCGCTCACCAGGTGCTTGCGGATGAAGCTCGTGACCCGGTCCGGGTCCCCCTGCCCGATCAGCTCCGCGAGCTTTTCAGTCCTAAACGGCGGCGCCTCCTGGGCCGTGGAGACCGCATGATCCGCCACCTCCCGGAGCCTTTGCGCCATCAGCTGATAGCGGTCCCGGCCCTCACAGGTGGCGTGCTTGCCCCAGAACCCCTCATAACCCCGCTCCAGGTCCCGGAACATCCGCTTGAGGACGCCTCTCGGGCTGACGGGTCTGCGCATGGACATCGGATCTCTCCTTTTGCTTTTCCCGAACATTAGGGATGATCCGTGAAAACGCGAACCGAGGATATTTCTGTTGCGTTTGCGAAAAATTGGGATATAGTTTTTCTATTCCAATATGGATCCCGCTGGAGGTGAGATGTCGCGCATGTCGTCCGATTTTCTGTCGCAGGGGGCGTCGGCCCCGCGGGCCGATCTGGTCCCGCTCATGGTGCACCCGTCCGATTACGACCGTCTGAAGAAGCTGGCCGGGATCTGGCCGGTGGAGGACACGGTTTCCCGCCTGATCGACGTGTTCATCGCGACCGGGGCGACCTCCGCCTCCCAGGCGTTGCGCGCAACCGTCCGTCCGGAATCGGAAACGGTCGAATTTGCGAAAAACGCTCCCGATGCGGCGACGCCCGTTGTCGAGACCTCCTCCGCGGTCCGGATCACTCCGGAGCCGACGACGGTTCCGGCCCCCTCCGCCACGGCGAGGCCCGAACGGCGTTTCTCCCCCGTGACAACGAGCAAGCTGACGGACCGGGGTGTGGAGTCGAGGGCTCCCTCCCCTTCCGCCGCCGCCCGTCCCGCCTCGTCGGGAACGGCGAGGCGGGAGCCGAAACCGCTGACCTTCAACCGGACCGACTATCCGGACCTGCGGTTCACCGCGCTTGACGGGTTCAGCTTCGGCTCGGTGAGCCGGGAGGGGACCGGCCTCACCTGGTGCCTCCTGTTCGAGGAGGCGGTCGCCCAGGCGATCGCCGCCGGCCAAGGTCCGGAGGTGCTCGAGGCGTCCGGGGTCCGGGTCCGGGCCGGGAAGCACTCGGAGCGGGGGTTCCGCTGGTGCGAGCGGCTGAACCTGTCCGTGCAGGTGTCGACCAGCAACTACATGTTCACCCGCGTCCTGCGCCTCTCCGACCTGATCGGGGTCCCGGTCCGGGTCGGGCTCCGCTGGGAGAAGACGGCGGGCGCGTCCCATCCCGGCCGGACCGGCCTGATCGCCTCCAAGCCCCTGCCCCGGTCCGCGCCGCGCCCGAAACAGGCGAGCCTGCCGCTCCCTGAGGGGCCGGCGCCGGAGGCGCGCTTCCCGACCCCGGGCTGCCTGGTGAGCTTCGTCTATCAGGACCGTCGGGACGAGGAGAAGCTGGTGCAGCTGGTCCTGGGCGCGGCGGACCCGGTCGCGGGACAGGTGTCGGTCAGCAGCCCGCTCGGCCGCGCCCTCCTGGACACCGCGGTCGGCGGGACCGCCGTCCTTGACATCAGGGGGACGGAGCGCCGGATCCGGGTGCTCGACGTCCTCACCACCTAAAGGGCCGGCCCGCCCCAATGGGGCGGGCAGCACGCCTCCAGCGCGCTGATCGTTCGGGCCGAGATCCGCCCGATCAGCGCCCGCGCCTCCGGGGTCGCCACGTCGAGCCCGATCCGGGCCCCCTCCCCCTCCGAGACCTCCGCGTCGATCCGGTGCGTCGGGAACATCATCGGGGCGGCGGAGGTGGCCAGCGCCACGTCGATCAGGCGGAGCCCCCCGTGGTGGACGCGGGAAAAGAGGACCGGGTCCCCGTCGGAAACCCGGGTGGCCGGGATCAGCACGTCGAGCGGCAGATCTGAGAGTCGAAGATCAGGACGGGGGAAGGCCCGTATCAGGTCCCGGAGCGGGGCCGGGTCGTATTTCGGCCGGGTGAGGAAGCGGAGCGCGTCCCGCGCCGCGGAGAGTCGCCCCCCGCGCACCGGCCCGTTCGGGAAGAGGGCCGGACCCACCTCGAGGAAGGTGTCGACGATCCGGCGGGCCGGGACCCCGGCCGCGAGCGCGAGCCCGATGATCCCGCCGATCGAGGTGCCCGCGATCAGCTCGTACCGGTCCCGCAGGCGCCCCGGCCCGGCCGCCTCGATCGCGGCGAGCACCTGGGCGGTGAACAGGCCCTGATAGCCGCCGCCCGACAGGACGAGGATCCGGAACGGAGCCAAGAGGCTCAGGGGCCCGCGGGGGCGGACCCGTCCTCTCCGAGGAGATGCACGAAAAGGTGGCGTTGTTTCAGAGCGTGGTGACATCCTCACCCGGCCGAGGCCGGGTGCTTCCTGATTTTTTCGTATCCGTGAGGTTTCGGTTTACGCTCCAACGACAAAACGCCGATGGGAACGAGTCTGGCCTTCCGCCGTAGGCCGAAGCCACCGGCGGTGTTCTCATTGGATCTCAGGTCGCAAGAGGTCGACGTTTCATCGGGGGCTCTGACGGGCTCCTCACCCGTCCCCGGCGCGCTTTCGCGCGCCTGAGGCGTCGCCCCCTCCACGTCTTTCGATCCCCTGCCCGGGGCCGTCGTCAACTTGTGCGTCCCGAACGCGATCAGCTCCGCGATGTTGGCGGAGACGACGTCGCGCGGCGCGCTGACCCCACAGGCGGGGCAGTGATGCCACCGGTCCCGCAGCGTCTTCGGGACGGAGGCGCCGCAGACGCAGGTCTGGCTGTTCCCGCCAACCCCCTCGCGCCGGTTCGGGACCGGGACCAGACGGGGGCCGAGCGCGGAGGCGAGCGCGTGGCGCTGCTGCGCCAGCGCCCGGTCGGACGCGATCCGGGCCAGCCTCCGGTTCCGGATCATGAACATGAGCCCGTGCGCCTCGTAGGCGACCCGGTCGTAGGCGTTGGCGACGCGCCGGGCGTTCACCTTGTGCCAGTGGTCCCGCACGTTCACGACCCGGGTGTGGGCGCGGCCCACCTCCGCGATCTGGCGCCGGAGCCGGTTCGGCCGCGGGAGCCGTACCGGCTCACGCCCCTCCGCCCTCGCGGCCCGGTTCTCCTCCGCCTGGCGCGCCTTGAGCGCCTCGAACTTGCGCGACAGGGCCCGCTGCGCCCTCCGCAGCCGGGCGAGCCCCTCGTCGAGTGCCCGCGGCGGGTCCAGCACCCGCCCATCCGACAGGGTCAGGGCGGCGGTCAGACCCGGGTCCGCACCGGCGTCCCCTACCCCTGCGCGTACGGGCTGGTAGAGGTCCTTGGCCTGGATCAGGCTGGTGAGGACGCACCACCAGCGCCCGTGTGCCCATTTCAGGGTCACGGTCTGGATCCGGCCCCGGACCTTGCGGTGATCATGCAGCCGGAACGTCCCGATCATGGACAGCTCGATGCGTCCGTCTTTCAGACGGGCCCCGTTCCCGTATTGGGGGTAGGTGATCGACCGGTACCGCTCGCGCCGGATCGGCTTCGGGGGGGCGCACGTTGGGGCGACGCTCCTTGAGCGCGTCCCAGAAACGGTTCCACCCCTCGTCGACCCGGTCCGCGATGTTCTTGACCACGAGGCTGTGGAGCGCCCCGGCCCCTTTCGGGTCCCGGCGGCGCCGCTCCGCGAGGACCATCTCCTGGTCCCGTTTCGTGAGCCGGGCCGGCGGGACGAGCCCCGCCTCCTTCGCGGCCCGGATCACGCGTCCGTTCTCCGCCCGGGCCTCGGCGAGGTCGTTGCGCAGCGCCCAGGCCGTGTCCAGCGCCCGGTGCAGGGCGGAGACGTCCTGATCGAGCCGGAGCGCGAAGCGCCAGGCCCGGATCTCGCCGGGGTGCTTGGGGCGCTTGACACGTTTCGCGCGCGGCTTCTTCATGCCGAGGCCCCCTGGGCGGCGACGTAGCGGCGCACCGCCCCCTCGGAGATCGCTCCCACGGAGGCGACGAAGAAGCTCGGGGACCAGAGGGACCCGCCCGGGACGCGGCCCTTAAGCCAGGGGAAGGTCGCGCGCATCCGGCGCGCGCTCTCCCCCTTGAGGCGGCGCGCAACATCGGAGGGGGGCGCGTCCGGCGGAGCGGTCACGAACAGGTGGACGTGATCCCGGTCCACCCCGACCAGCTCGAGCCCGTAACCGGCCCCGACCGAAACCTCAGACAGGACACGTTTGAGCGCCGCCTCCACCTTGCCGAAAAAGACGCGCCGTCTCCGTTTCGTCACGAAGACGAAATGGTACCCGAGGGCGCTTCGGCTGTGGCGGCGGCTTACGATCTCCATGATGCGAAAATACTTTACGCCTCACCTTTGTCAAGACAAAGTCAGGGGGAGATCGCGGCTTCGCCGATCACTCTCATCCCCGCACTGAAGTACGGGGCTTTCCCGTTGTTGATTGTAAGTTTACGACAGTTCAAATGTCGCGTCCATTTCGACGGGCATCGGCTCTTTGGCCGGCGAAAACGGGTCCTCAAGTATCACCGCCTCGAACCTGGGCGACCGGCCCAGTGACTGAATCGAAGGGTTTGGATTCCCGGTGATCTCGAGTATCTTCGTCTTCCCATCAGGGGAGACGACCGGTTCCCCGGTTACCTCCTTCGAGGTCCTCACGAAGACAACTCTGTCTTCATCTGTCGAGGCACGCGGTGCTGATGTGTTTTCGGTGGAAATTTCCGATGTCACGGTGTTGCCTTTCCCTTGTTTGCTCAGGTCTTTTCCAATCTGACCTTACCAGCGTGTCTTGAAAATTTCAAACTTCCCGCGTCTGGGTGATCGGTTTTTCCTGTCGGAGTGGTGCGATTTGCCCTTTGGTCGCCGCGCCCCGACGCAGACAGTTTTTTTGGCCCAAATGGACAAAAATTGCCTGTCGGAACAATGTTGTGAGGTGCGGCCGGGTCAGCCGCACTTGCTCCACCCGCAGGCGACGCATTTTTCGCAACCCGACTCCATCACCAGGTCGCAGGCGTCCGGGGTGTCACAGCCGGGGCGGGTCCGCTTCACCGGGCGCAGATCCGGGACCGGCTCCGCCGCGACCGGGGCGGCCGGGGCCGCCTGCGGCGCGAGGAACCCGATCGCCCCCATGTGCTCGAAGAGCTTGGCGCCGATCAGGGCGACCAGCGAGGGGACGTAGCGCCCCTCGACCCAGTGCCCCCCCTGCGGGTTCACGATCTGGCTCAGCTCCTCCGCGACGAAGCCGACGTCGCCGCCGCGGCGGAACACGGCGGAGATCATCCGGGTGATCGCGGCGAGCATGTCCGCGTCATGCGTGTTCTGGGTGTTCACGAACACCTCGAACGGGCGACGGACCCCCGCCTCATCGACCGCGTCGTTCACGGTCAGGTAGTAGGCGTGGGTGGCGGCCGGCCACTTGATCTTGTAGGTGCGCCCCTCGAGGACCGGGTCGCGCGGCATCGGCCGGGTCGAGCCCTGCGGGGCCGGGACGGGCGCGGGCTTCTCCTCCTTCTTCGCGGGCTCGACGGAGAGGACGGACCCGGTGATCTCGTTCGGCCGGTAGGTGGTGCACCCCTTGCAGCCGGACCGGAACGCCTCCTCATAGACCGCCTTGAAGTCCTCGAAGGAGATGTCCTCCGGACAGTTCACCGTCTTCGAGATGGAGCTGTCCACCCACTTCTGGGCGGCCGCCTGCATCCGGACGTGGTCGAGCGGCTTCAGGGTCTGCGCGGAGACGAAATAGTCCGGCAGGTCCGCTTCCGCCCCGAACATGTCCCGATACATCTGGACCGCGTAGTCGACCACCTCCTCCTCCGCCTTCGACCCGTCATCGAGCGTGATCTTGCGCTTGTAGGCGTAGGCGAAGACCGGCTCGATCCCGGAGGAGACGTTGCCCGCGTAGAGCGAGATGGTCCCGGTCGGCGCGATCGAGGTCAGGAGCGCGTTGCGGATCCCGTGCTCCCGGATCGCGTCCTGAAGGTCGGCGTCCAAATCCTGGATCGTGGGAGAGGCGAGGTACTTCTCCGCGTCAAAGAGCGGGAACGGCCCCTTCTCCTTGGCGAGCTCGACCGAGGCCCGATAGGCGGCGTGCTGGATCTTGCGCTGCCAGGCCTCCAGCTGGGCGGCCGCCTCCTCGGTCCCGTAGGTCAGGCGCAACATCAGGAGCGCGTCCGCGACCCCGGTCACCCCGAGGCCGATCCGGCGCTTCGCCTTCGCCTCGGCGAGCTGCTGCGGGAGCGGGAAGCGGGAGACGTCGACCACGTTATCCATCATCCGGACCGCGGTCGCCACCAGCTCCTCCATCTCCGCCTCGTCGAGACGGGCCTCATCCGTGAACGGGTTCGAGATCAGCCGGGCCAGGTTGATCGAGCCGAGCAGGCAGGCCCCGTAGGGGGGGAGCGGCTGCTCCCCGCACTGCCCGGTCAGCACCCCGTCGAAGCAGCCGGCGTGACGCTTCTCTTCCGTGAAGCAGTAGACCACGTCCGCCTCCTCCGAGAGCGGCTCGACGGCGATGACCCGGACCGGTCCGGACCCGTGCGAGGGGGCCGCCGCGGGCAGGTCGGTCCGGGCCGGGAGCCCGAGCCCCCTCAGGGCGGCGAGCGCCGGCGCGCCGATCAGGAGCGCGCCGTCCCCGCGGAGCGTCGCGGCCGCCCCGAGCGTGTTCAGGAGGAGCTGCACCGCGCCGAGGAAGCCCCGGTCCTTCGACCGGACGATCACCCCCTGCCCCGTGATCTCCGCGCCCGCGTCGATCAGCCCGGCGAGCCAGGCCAGGCGGGACGCGACGTCCCAGTCCGCGCCCGGCACGAAGCTCGAGGGCAGCGCCCCGTCGATCAGGCCGGAGAGCGCCTCGGGGAGGTCGGACCCGTCCGCTCCCGCCATGACCGTCGATTTTTTCGCAACCCGCGCCTGAACCGGCGCGCCGCCCGCGCGCATCCCCTGGGCGTAGGCCCCCTCGACCGGGGCGCCTGCGCGGACGACCGGCCAGTCATGGGTGAGGAGCGCCTGGCCCGGACGCAGGGCGGCCGCGTCGACCCGCGCGCCCGTCTCCGTCAGGAACCGGTGCGCGGTGGTGCAAATCAGGCCCCGCCCGTTGCTGAGGGAGACCCGGACCATCGGCTGGTCATGTCCGGTCACCCGCGGGGTCACCCGGGACCATTCCGCCCCGTTCCAGACCTCGACGGGCGTGTCGACGATCGTGTCGATCTCGCGCCAGCCCTGACGGGTCAGGATCGGGGTCCCGGCCGGCACGCAGGGGTTGGTCGCGGCGATCCGCTCCACGTAGGCGAGCGGGTTACGCTCGTTGATCCGGTCGATGAAGATCACGCCCGGCTCCGCGAAGGCGTAGGTGCTCTTCATGATCTTGTCCCAGAGGTCGCGTGCGCGCAGGGTCCTCCAGACCTGCCCCTGCCAGACCAGGTCCCAGTCCGCATCCGCCTCGACCGCCGCCATGAACGCGTCCGTGACCAGGACGGACAGGTTGAACTTTCGCAGACGGGCCGGGTCCCGCTTGGCGGTGATGAAGTCCTCCACGTCCGGGTGGTCGCAGCGCATCGTCGCCATCATCGCCCCGCGCCGGGAGCCGGCGGACATGATCGTCCCGCACATCGCGTCCCAGACGTCCATGAAGCTCAAGGGCCCGGACGCGTCCGAGCCGACCCCCTTCACGCGGGCCCCCTTCGGGCGGATCGTCGAGAAGTCGTACCCGATCCCGCCCCCCTGCTGCATGGTCAGCGCCGCCTCCTTCAGCATGTCGAAGATCCCGTCCATGCTGTCCGGGACCGTCCCCATGACGAAGCAGTTGAACAGGGTCACGTTCCGGCCGGTGCCGGAGCCGGCGATGATCCGCCCGGCGGGCAGGTAGCGGAACCCCTCGAGCGCCTTGTAGAAGCGGGCCTCCTGCTCGGCGCGGATCGCCTCCGGCTCGGCTTCGGCGAGCGCCTTCGCGATCCGGGACCAGGTGTCCTCGACGGTCAGATCGACCGGCCGCTTGTCCGCGTCCTTGAGGCGGTACTTCATGTCCCAGATCTGACGGGAGATGTTGGGCATCCCCGCCTCGGCGGGGCTCTTCTGGGCGTCGAGCATCGTGAACTCCGTTCGTTTCGGTTTTTCGCAAACCCCCGTCCGGTGTCCGGCGGGGTGACCTGATCGACTTTGCCGTTCCGGTGTGAAAATCGCAAGCAGGTTTTTCGCACAACTTGTGTCTCACAGGAAAAACATATCAATATGTAGATATTCCATCCGCCCCGATCCGGGGCGGATGCTCTGTCGGGACGCGCCCTGAACCGGTCATAAGCTGCCGGAAAAGGCGGAGATTCAACCGCAAGCGGACAGATGTGGCCGGTCAGGTCATTTCGACCCGGCCTGCCAGCGCATCCCCCAGCCGTAGTGCTCGTCCATCACCCGGTGCCCGGGGAAGAACCGGACCTCCCGGCTGACCCGAATCGCGCCCCCCTGATTCTCCAGCATGGCGATCGCGCACATCCGTTCGCGCGACCCGTGCTCGTTCATCCGGACCTCGATCTCCGGCTGGTCCGGGATCATCACCCGCACCACCCCGTCCGTCTCCGCCCAGTTCGGCACCCCGTCATAGATGAATGCGAAGATCAGGATGCGGTTGAACTCCGCCCACATCTCCCCGTTGATCTCGAGCCACTCCCCGTCCGTCACCGCCCCGGTCCGGTCGTCCCCGAGCAGCTTCGCGTAGGGGAAGTAGGCGTAATCCCCGAACCCGCCGCCCAGCGCCTGGACGCAGGTCCGGTTCCCGTACCGGTCCTCGACGAAGCAGCCCAGGTCCAGATCGACCGGTTTCGGCCCGAACATCTTCATGACCCCGCCCGTCTTCCCCTGGTTCCAGTTCAGGTTCACCCGGATCTTCCCGAACCGGCCGGTCCGCTTCTCGAGCGAGACGGTCCGGTTCTCCTTCGTCAGGCTCACCTTGGACAGGTTGACCTTCGGGGCTGGCGCGGGGGCTGCCGGTTTGACGCTCGGGATCCGGGTCAGGTCCGGACCGCGTGGGGCGGCGGCGGGTGCGGGCTTCGGGGCCGGAGCGGGGGCCGGGGCCGGATCGGAGATCTCCACCCCGAGATGGGTGGCGAGCGCCGCGAGCCCCCCGTTAAACCCCTGCCCCACGACCCGGACCTTCCAGGCCCCGTTCCGCGGGTAGAGCTCCGCCAGGATCAGCGCCGTCTCCGTCATCCCGGCGCAGGGGATCTTTCCGATGACCCCGCCGGCGTCCAGCCCGATCTCCGGCAGGCGCCCGAAGGCGGCCCGGTTCTCATGGATCGTCGCGGTGAGGATCACCTTTTCGACCCCGGCCGGGACCCGTCCCGGGCTGACCCGGAACCGGGTCTCCCCGTTCGCGGCCCCTTGAAGCGTGACCGCGCCGCCCGCGACGGAAGGTTGGCCGTAGAAGCACATGTCCTCGTCGGACCGGACCTTCCCGTTCGGGCCGATCAGGAAGGCGGAGACGTCGATCTCCGCCCCCGGGATCGCGCCGTGGCGGATCAGGACGGTGAGGTCCCCGACGGGGAGGGGGGCGTTCGCCCCGGGCGTGAGAATCGTCATGAGGCCCCCTTTCAGACCTTGAGGACGCCGGCCTTCTGGGCCGCCTTGAGCCAGTCCGGGTACTCCCCCATCATCAGCTCGAACATCTCCTCATCCGAGGGGGCGGCCGGGTCCGCCACCTGGAAGAAGTTCGCGTTGTCCACCTTCCGGCCGGTCAGCTCGTCGAGCCTCTCGAGGAACTCGAACCGGACCCCGGAGAAGAACCCGGACGCCCCGATCGCCATGAACTGCCAGAAGAGCGGCTCGGCGGAGGCGGCGCGCAGCTCCCTCTCCGTCTTCCCCTTGTCCTCCGTCCCCCCGTCCGTGACGAACATGACGTAGACCGGGAGCCCCTCCGGATTGTTTCGGGCGTAGAAGGTGCGGATCCGCTCGATGGCGGCCCCGTATCGCGTCCCCCCCTCGAGCGGGTGGCGGCGCTGCATGTCCTTGACGAAGGTCCGGTAATCATCGACCCCGATCGGTCCCCACTCGTGCACGTTCGCCCCGAACAGGAACACGTCGATCTCCCCGTCATCGTCGAACCGGTACCCGAGCGCCATGACCCGGCGCACGAGCGTGTCGATCTTCCCCGCCTTGTAGAGGGAGGACATGGAGCCGGAGATGTCCAGGCAGAGGGCCACCTTGGCCCGGTCCGTCAGGAGCCGCTTCTTCTCGAGCGAGACGCTCACCTTCTTGACGAGCGAGAGGAGCTCCTTGTCCTTCTTCTCGAGACTCACGAGGCGCTTCTCGAGGCGGATCTGCGAGGCCGGTTTCGCCGGCTCCGCTCGTGGGGGCGGGGCGGCGGGCGTCTGCGTCGGGGCGGGCGCCGGATCGGAGATCTCCACCCCCAGATGGGTGGCCAGCGCCGCGAGCCCCCCGTTAAACCCCTGCCCGACCACCCGGACCTTCCAGGCCCCGTTCCGCGGGTAGAGCTCCGCCAGGATCAGCGCCGTCTCCGTCATCCCCGCGCAGGGGATCCGGCCCCGGACCCCGCTCACCTCGAGGCTGATCTCCGGGAGCCGGCCGAAGGGGGCCCGGTTCTCATGGATCGTCGCGGTCAGGATCACCTTCTCCACCCCGGCCGGGATCCGGCCCGGGGCGACTGAGAAACGGGTCTCCCCGTTCGCGTCCCCCTGGAGGGTCACCGCGCCGCCCGCGACGGACGGCTGGCCGTAAAAGCACATGTCCGCGTCGGAGCGGACCTTCCCGGTCCCGGTCACGAGGAAGGCGGAGACGTCGATCTCCGCCCCCGGGATCGACCCGTGGCGGATCAGGACGGTGAGGTCCCCGGCAGGGAGGGCGGCGTTGGCGCCGGGTGCGAGCTCGGTCATGTGAGGGTCTCCTTGGGAGGGTCAGGGGGCGGAGCCGCCGCCCGCGATCAGGGCGAGGACGACCAGGACGGTGAACCTCCCCGGGCTAAACCCCGGGGCTTCCCTGCCGTGAGCGGCGGCGTTGAGCCCCCGCCCACGGCTGAAGTTTTTTGTCACAGGGTCGGCGCGGCGGCCGGGGCCGCCGGTTTAGGTCGTAGGAAGAGCCAGCGTGCGAGCAGCTCCGCGGCGTGCAGGTCCGCGTCCCATTCGGCCCCGTCCCGGGCCCGGAACCGGGACCCGGAGCGCTGCCCCTTGTCCACCGTCCCGGTCCGCCAGTCCGTGCTGCTCGAGTAGAAGCCTGGAAGCTTCAGCGTCGCGATCCCTCTCCATGCCAGCGTGTCGTCGGCGCGCCGGGTATATTGCCCCTTCGCGCCGTTGTTGATCATCTTGTTAAAGGTCCGGCCCTTGTAGGCCGGATCCTTTTTCTCCACGGCGAGGATTGACAGGTCCTCGCGCACCACCACCGCCCGGTGCCTCTCCGCAAGGGCGGCGCGTACGTTCGCGACGTGACCGAACCAGCTCTTCTTCACACCAGCGATCTTCCGGTAGAGGGCGCGGCGACGCGCCTTGAGCCGCCCAAGCCCGGCCAGGAGCCGGAAGAACCGGCCGTGCATGCTCCGGTAACGGGCCGCCTCCGGCCCGGTCACCTCCTCGGTTTCCTCCGGGACCGGGGCGGTCGGCTCCGCGCCGGTGAGCCGGTTCAGCTCCCCCTTGATCCGTCCGATCCGGGCGTAGCCCAGATCAATCTCGGAGCGGAGCGTGTCAATCCGTGCCGCGTGCTCCGCGATCCGGGCCAGGAATGCGCGGCCGCTGAGCTGAACCCGCTCCAGCACCTCCACCTCCGCCCCGGAGACGTGCGTCTCCAGGAAGGCCTTCGTCGCGCGCTTGCCCGGCTCTGACCGGGCGAAGTCGACCCGGTCCGCCGTGACGCCCTCGGCGCAACGGACGACGACGATGCTGGAGGTGTTCACCATGCCGAAATCCTCCGCGAGGACGGTTTTCGCGCCCACGATCCCGGAAGCGGAGGGCTGGCGCAGCAGCACCGCCTTCGGCCGGAGCCGGTCCGGGCCGAGCTCCAGGACGAGGGACCGGACCGTCTGGCCCGGATCGCCCTGATGCCGGTCCGCGACCGGTCGCGGCAGCCGCAGCGGGACCCGGATCGCGGGGCCGCGGGCCCGCTGCGAGGAGATCTCGACAACCGCGGCCCCGCCCCCGGACCCGTCCAGGCCGGAGGCGAGGCCGGCGAGCGCGGCGCTCAGAGACTTCGCCTCCCCGCGCACACAGCGCGCGTCGAGGTGCAACTGGATCGCGGCGTCTTCACCCCATTCCGGGCAGCCGAACCGGGCGCTCACCGCCGCCTCCATTGCGCGCAGCGCCCCCGCCTGGAGCGGGGTGAGGCCGGCGTCCCCGGACCGGAGCTCCCGGAACAGGGTCATCGCGGTGGGGAAGTCGAGCGGGTCCGCCCGCGCCTGAAGCGCGGCGACGTCCGCATCGGATAGCCGGACCGTCCAGACCTCGGGGAGGTTGAGGAGGCGACAAATCCCGTCCTTCGCCGGGGTCTCCGCGCGGGCGGAGACGTGCTTCAGCCGACCGAACAGACAGGCCTGGGTCCGTTTCCACTGTTCGGTGACGGCCGGCTTGGCGAGGAGCCGCATCTTCTCCGCCCAGACGCTGCTGAGCCCGTCCCGAACGGCGGCCCTCTGGACCGGGAGCAGGGCCGCGTCCAGCTCCTTCCCGTTCAGGCGCGGGTCCGTGACCGCCTCGGGCCAGACGGCCCGGGCCATCTTCTGGACAGTGAGAAGGCAGGCCCGGCGCAGCTCCGCAAGCTCAGGCGTCATCGGCGCCTGGCCGAGATCGGCCATCCGCTTTAGATCCGTCTTCGCGCTGCCCTTCCCGTACGCCATCTCAGACCATGTGCGAAAAAACTTCTCCGTCAGCTTACGCTGGCAAGGGGGCCCGATCAAGGCGCAAAGCGCCGTCAGATCGGCCTTTCGCTATTCTTCCCCGCACTGAAGTACGGGGTTTGCCGCGATTTCTGATCAGGACGCCGAGCCAGACCGGCATCCCCTGTGATTTCCGGGAGTTTCGTGCGGCCGCCTGCGCCTGGGACCGGCAGTCCGACGCGTCGCAGCGCCAGATCTCCCGCTTGCGCAGGTAGGTCCGGTTCCCGGCCCCGAAGACGGTGCGCTCCAGGGCCCGTTTCGCGGACCGGCTCCCGGCCGCCGCCCCGATGATGGTTGCGCCGGTGATCGAGGATTTCGACTGGCCGGATTCCACGTAGATCTGGTCCCGGATCATCTCCGGCTGCGGGGCCTGGACCCCGCAGAAGTGACAGGTCCGGGTCGCGTGCTGTCTGGACATTCCTGATCCTCCGGTTCGCCCTTTCCGGGCCCCCGCGCGCGGCGGGGGCCGGGGAAGGGCCGCCCCGGATGGGGCGGCCCGGACCGGATCAGCCGACGTTCACGCCGTGCGCGGTCGCCAGGGGGGCGAGCCCGCCCGCGAAACCGGCACCGATCGCCTTCATCTTCCACTCGCCGTTGTGGCGGTAGATCTCCCCGAAGATCATCGCGGATTCCGTGCTCGCATCCTCGCTCAGGTCGTATTTCGCAAGCTCCGCGCCGCCCGCGTCGTTCATGACGCGCATATAGGCGTTCGACACCTGCCCGAAGTTCTGGCCGCGGGCGGCCGCCTCGTGGATGGTGACCGCGAAGACCAGCTTCTTTACGTCCTCAGGCACCTTCGACAGGTCGATCTTGACCTGTTCGTCATCGCCCGCCCCGTCCCCGGTCAGGTTGTCGCCCATGTGCTGGACCGCGCCGCCGAGGGCGGTCTTGTTGTTGTAGTAGACGAAGTCCGCGTCCGAGCGGACCTTCCCGTCCTCCCCGCAGATGAACACGGAGGCGTCCAGGTCAAACGCCTTCCCGTCCGTGACGCGGGCGTCCCAGCCCAGGCCGACGGTGATGGCGGTGAGGCCGGGGGCCTCCTTGGTGAGGGAGACGTTCCCCCCCTTGCTCAGCGAAACAGGCATGTGATTTCCCTTTCTGCCCGGGTTGAGAGGGGCGGCCCGGGACCCCGGGCCGCCGGTGATCAGATGTTGATGCCGTACTGGTGGCACATCGCGCGCAGTCCGCCCGCGTAGCCCTGACCGATCGCCTTGAACTTCCAATCCCCGTTGTGGCGGTAGAGCTCTGCGAAGATCATGGCGGTCTCCGTGCTCATGTCCTCGGAGAGGTCGAACCGGACCACCTCGGACCCGGTCTCCTCGTTGAGGATCCGGACGAAGGCGTTGGCGACCTGGCCGAAGGACTGGCGGCGCGCGTCCGCCTGGTCGATCGTGACGGTGATCGCGATGCGCTGGACGTCCGCGGGAACGCGCGACAGGTCCACCTTGATCTGTTCGTCATCCCCGTCCCCGGCCCCGGTCCGGTTGTCGCCCGTGTGCTCGACGGAGCCGCAGCCGGACTTCATCTGGTTGTAGAAGATGAAGTCCGCCTCCGAGCGGACCTTCCCCGCGTCGTTCAGCAGGCAGGCGGAGGCGTCGAGATCAAACTGCTGTCCGTCCGTGGCGCGCGGGTCCCAGCCGAGGCCGATGACGACCTTCTTGAGACCCGGCTCGGTCTTCGTGAGGGACAGGTTCTGCCCCTTGGAGAGTGAGAGGCCCATGAGAGGGTTCCTTTCTGTGTTGAAGGTGGAGGTTCGATCAGTTCTGCGCAGTCACGACGAGATCAGCGACCCCGCCGTATTGCGCCACGGTGAAAAGGATGTAGGCGACGGCCATCAGCGCCCCGGCCACCCGTCCGATCCGGCCGATCAGGAGCAGGAACACCGTGAAGAGGGCGGTGACCGCGAGGACGACGGGCACGTCGAAGGCGAAGAAGCGAGGATCGATCACCAAGGGCTTCACGGCCGCGCTGATCGCCATCACGGAGAGGATGTTGAAGATGTTCGACCCGACGATCCCGCCCACGATCATGTCCGACTGCCCCTTCCGGGCGGCGGCCACGCAGGCCATCAGCTCCGGGAGCGAGGTCCCGAAGGCGATCACGGTCATCCCGATCACCGCCTCGGGGACCCCGAGCGCACGACCGCCCGCGACCGCCCCCTGAACGAGGATCTCCGCGCCGATCACGAGGGTCGTGACCCCGACCGTCACGAGCAGGTAGGGGTTTCCGGGCAGCGGCTCCGCCTCCTCATCCTCCTCCACCTCGATCCGGCTCGCCTTGTACTGATAGACCACGTATCCGATGATCGCCGCGATCATCCCGACGGCGGCCCAGAACGGCAGGACCCCGGCCCAGGCGGCCACGGACATCGCGACCGTCGCGCCCACCATGACCCAGGTGTCGACCCGGACCTCCTTGCGGTCGATCAGGACCGGGGCGATGATCGCCGACAGGCCGATCACCATCAGCACGTTCGCGATGTTGGACCCGATCACGTTCCCGACGGAGATCCCCGGATAGCCGCCGAGGTTCGCCGTCACGGAGGTGAACAGCTCCGGCGCGGAGGTGCCGAAGGCGACGATGGTGGCCGCGATGAACAGCTTCGAAAGGCCCGCGTTCTCCGCGATTCGCACCGCGGAATCGATCGTCACGTCGCCCCCCTTGACGAGGAGCCAGATGCCGAACCCGATGGCGCCGAGCGCCAGGACGGCCAGTTCATAATTCGAGAGAGCGTCCATTCCGGGCTCCTGTGAGGGTTGAGGGGGAGGCGGGGCCGGAGCCCCGCCCCTGGGTCAGAGGTCGAAATCGGTCGGGTTGAGCCCGAGCTCCTTGCAGATCGTGCGGACGACCGCCTTCTCCGCCTCGTCGAAGTCCCCGTCCGAGGCGCCGATGGCGCAGGCGACCCGGACCATGACCCGCGCCTGCTCCTCGTTCCCGCGCAGCCGGCCGATCACCTTGAGCGCCTCCGCCTTCCCGATCGCGGCGTCGAAGTCGAAGTTCCCCACCACCTTCTCGAAGAAGGCGATGACGTCCGGCATGTCGAAGTGCTTCAGCTCGTCCGAGTTCCGCATGAACCCGGCCATCTTCTGCTTCTCCTGCGCGGAGATCGTCCCGTCCGCGGCGGCGACCAGGGCGCAGGAGGCGACGGTCGCCTCCATGAAGGTCCGGTTACGGAACTTCGACACCTCGGCGGTGAGGCGCGCACGCGCCTCGTTCCCCTTGTCCTTCAGCCAGTTCAGCATGCTTGTTTCTCCCGATCAGACGACGTTTTTCGCGGCGGCGACCAGGTCATGGACGGTCCGGCCGTTTGCGGTCGTGCCGTGCGCCTTCATGGTCCAGCCGTCGGCCCCCTTTGAGAGGGAGGCCATGACCACCCCGGTATGGGCCCCCTGCTCCTTCAGGGTGAAGGAGCAGATCTCCTTCCCGGTCGTCTCGTCGACGAGACGGGCGACCGCGTTCTCCACCTCCTTGAAGGTCTGACCGCGGAAGCTGTTGACCGTGAAGACCAGATGCGCGGCGCGAGAGTCGAGCCGGGACAGGTCCACGTGGATCACCTCGTCATCCCCGTCCCCGTCCCCGGTCCGGTTGTCGCCCCCGTGACGGATGGACCCGTCGCGGGACTTCAGCTGACCGAAATAGACCGTGTCGATCGGGTTCCTGGCCGCGTCTAAGACGATGACGCTGGCGTCCAGGTCGATCTCCTGCTTGCCGCCGCCCAGGAGACCGCCGAGGAAGCCCCCCTTCTTGACCGCGTCCCAGCCGAGACCCATGAAGACGCGCGTGAGACCCGGGTTGTTTTTCGAAAGGCTCAGGGACTGACCCTTGGTGAGAGAGATGGACATTCGGACTCCTTTTCTGGACGACTCATGTGATATGATTTTTCGCATACTAAATGCAAGGGGCGGGACCGGACTCTTTCCGATTTTCATACACCTGCCTGATCTCCGAATAGGCTCGATTGACCTCCCGGATCCGTCGCTCGGCGATGAGACGCATCTCGGCCGGAAGACCGGCCGCGTTCAGGCGGTCCGGATGGTTCTGTTTCACCAGGTCTCTCCAGGCCCGCCGGATATCCTCACGGGAGGCGCCGGGATGGGTTCCAAGGACCTGGTACGGGTCCCAGGCGTCCGGAACGTGGCGCGCCCTGATCCGGAGGAACTCAGCCTCGCCCAGCCCGAGCCGTTCCGCCACGTTGCGAAGGAACAGATCCTCATTCGGGTGATACTCATCATCCGCCATCGCGATATGGAAGAGCCCGTCGAGCAGGTTCCCCCGGATCAGATCCTCGTCCGGGTGCCCCCGGATGAGCCGGTGCACCCGCGCTGCGTAGGCCTCGTAGCCGTCCGTAGCCCCGCGACAGAGATCAAAGACCCGTCCGACGCGTGCCTCCTCGGACGGGGGGATCTCCATGATCTGGCGAAACATCGCGACCTCACTGCGGCTCACGCGTCCGTCCGCCTTCGCGAGCTTCGCTGCGAGGGCGATGAGGGCGATGGAGAAGTCAACATGCGAGGTCGGGCTCTCCGGCCAGAACCGCTTGCGCAGGTCGAGCCGGATCGGCTCGAGCCGTTCCAGGAGGGCGCGCCAGAGGCTCATCCGGCGGCCCGGAGCGCGACAGGGTCCGGGAAGGCCCGGGACCGGGCGATCACCCGACGGGCCCAGGCGGAATGGGTCGCCGGCTCGCACATCACCCCGCCGATCTGAAAGACGGCCCGCGCGTCCCGGGACAGGATCGCCTCCGCCTCGGCAAGTTCCGCACCCCCCACCCGCATCGCCGCCTCGATGACCGGGACCTGCGCGGGGTGGATGGCTGTTTTCGAGACGAAGCCCATCTGCACGTCCCGCTCAACCTCGCGCCTGAGCGTTTCCAGATCGTCGATGATGTCGAAGACCGGCGCCGCAACCGGGATGCCGGCGGAGATCAGAAGGGATCCGGCCATCGAGAGGAACCACCCGAGCGGGCCCTCATAGGCGGTGACCCCACGCTGGCGCCTGAGGCCCATCGTCCCGAGAAGGTCGTTCCCGCCAATCCGGACCGCGGCGATCCGGTCCGGACCGGAACCGAGGATCAGGTCGCGGAACGCCACCAGCCGGGACGGGTCGAAAAACTCCGCCGTTTCGATTGTCGGCATCAGCCGAAGCCCGGTCCCCGCCAGAAGGGCGACCCAGTCCGGCAGGGTCTCGACCCGCGCCTTCGGCAGGACGAAACCGTCCACCCGATGAATGTCGGGGAGCGCGCGCAGTCGGGCCGCCATATCGATAGATCTGGGGCGAATGAACAGGAGCGGACGGCCGACCCGCTCCGGGACGGCCTCCGGCAGGAGCGCGGTAAGGGTCGACACCCCCTGCTCGACGTCCCGCTCATGCAGGGCGTCTTCGAGACAGAGGACGATGGTTGACGCGGGCGCCGGGCTCAGGCCGGTGAGGATGTCCCTGACCCGGGGGTGCAGGACCGGCATGTAAAGGGTGGAACCGATCTGATATCCGGTCTGATAGGGGGTCTGGGTCAGCATCAGCTTGTTCTCCTGATCAGGGTGACGGCCCGATAGGGGCCGGTGAGTTCGGGCGCCTCGACGACCGGGACCCCGTCCTGGGCGCACAGATGCAGGAGCGCGGCGAGGTCCGGGTCCCCTGAGCCGGACCGGACCAGAACATGGTCCGGTCGGCGGCGCAGGACCGCGCGGGTCGCCTCGGCGATTCCGGGCTTGATCCGGTTCATGTTCGCGATCCTGTAGCGTTCCGCGATCCGCTCAACGGCCGTTTCGGCCGCGGCACGGAAACGGCCCGCCTCCCAGGGCGCGGCGTCCGGGTCCGAACTGACAGGCCCGGTGATCCGTTCGAGCAGGGCGTCCACCCGGTCGACGAAGCTGCGCGACAGGTCGATATCGGTCAGATGGTCGAGCGGGACGTAGCCGTGAAACGCGTCCGGTCCCGTAAGGTCAGGACGCAGGACGGATCTGGAGATCAGGCCCGAGACGTTCCCGCCGAGGATGCCAGACGGGATAAGCCAGTCATCGCGCGACCCGCAGAGCGCCGCGCGTCCGCAGGGGTCAGCGACCACGGCGAGGATCGGGGAGAGACCGGAGATCTCCCCCCATGACCGCTCAAGCTCGGAGGCGATCGCCCCCTTACCTGTCCAGCCGTCAACGAAGATGATCCCGTCGACCGGACGCTCCTCGATGACGCGCCGCATGGCGACGGGGTCCAATCCCCGGTCCCGGATGATCGACACCCCGAAATGGGCCACGTCCGCCCCGAGCCTGCGCAGGTCTCTGCGCAGAAGGACCCCGTAGGGGACACCGGCGCGCACGAGGCTGCACAGGGTGATCTGCGGGTTCAGCCGACCGGCCCCCGCCAGGCGGATCAGGCGTTCGGTGAGGGCGCGGATCTCTGTCGCGAGACGGGGGATGCCCGGTACGCAGGCGTTCTCGAAGAGCTCAAGGTAGCTGGCGTCGGGACGCCGCTCCTCCGAGATCATCTCGGAATAATGGGTCTCGCCCGACTGGATTCGGCGTTCCTTCTCCGCGATCGGGGTCGGTTCGACCTTTACCCGGCTCAGAAGGAAGCGGACGTCCTCTGGGGCATAGCTCCCGCTGGTCCCCTCCAGGGCGGGATCATGACGAAACGGGGCCCCCATCACAGACCCTCGCCCAAAACGCCCTCGCCGACGGTACGTCGCATCGCCTGATTGGCGATCTGCGAGCCGCTCGGAGTGATCATGACGTCGCACAGACGCATGAATGGCAGGTCGGTCAGGCTGTCGCCGACCCCGAACAGGGTGACCTCCGCACGATCCGCGACCTGCTCGATGAGACGCGCACAGGCGTCCAGCTTGGAGATCCCCAGGGGGGTGAAGGAGAGGTTGTTCCCGTTCACGTGATGCTGGAAGCCGGACAGGTCAAACCGCTCCTCAAGCATCAGACCCGCATGAAGGAGACCCGCCTCGACCGCCTCCGGCTCCTGCCGGTTCATCTTGACGCAAAAGTAGACCGGTGCCCCGTATTCCCGGACGATCCAGGAGCGGGCCCCATCGCCGAACTCCTCCGTAACGGCGGCGACCATCCCCTCCATGGCACCCTCGCACCGGAGGCCGATCTCTGCCGTCCGGGCGTTCCACTCCTGATCCGGCTCCCCGGACGCGTCGAGGATGACGGCCCCGTTGGCGAGGATCGCGCGTCGGGTGCCGAAGTCGAGCTGCACCCTGGCGAAGGCGTCCGAGCTGCGTGCCGTGACCGGGATCACCTCACCTGCCGCGAACAGCATCCGGAACAGGCCCTCCTGGACCGGGCTCATATGCCCGTGATGTCCGTTCTTGGCGACGGTGACCTGCGGGCCGACCCCTCCCCCCTTCTGGGCGGAGCTGAACAGGGTGTCGTCCAGATCGGTCAGAATGATATTTCTTCTCATTTCTCGCAAAACTCCGTGATGGTTTCCGAACCGTCAATGATCAGGCCGCGGCCGAGATAGGACCGGAGGGTCCGGCAGATCCGGTCCGCACCGGTCTCTGTGATAAGGATGACGTCCGCGTCCGGGCGGGCTGGAACGTTGTGCAGGTACATCGGAACCCCGATCCCGAAATGGTCCGGGAAGGAGAGTTTGTGCCGGATCACCGCCCCCTCAAGAATGGGGGACCTGGTCGTTGCGAGCATGCGGACCTCAGCCCCGCTTGCCTCAAGCTCCTCCCCGAGACGCATCGGCCCCCAGACCTGCTCTCCGGTTCCGATGACCAGAACGGGACGGTCTCGACCCGTCCCGTTCCGACGGAGACGGTCGGCCACGCGGTCCCACCCGTCGGACCAGGACCGGATCCCGCAACGCGGGGACGGGACGTCCGTCGGGGACCAGGCCCGGACCACGGTCTGATCGGCGGCTTGCGGCATCTTCGGAAGGACATGAGGGGGCGCCAGCGGGTCCGGTTCCCAGGTCCAGGCCCCCTGTGACAGGGAGATCGCACGGACCTCCGCCTCGGGCAGACGTTCAGCCACGGCGCGTTCGGCCGCACCCTCTGACCAGTCCGTCAGGGTCAGCAGCAGGACCCGGCGAAACCGAAGACCCCCCCAGATCAGCGCGTCGAGCAGGGCGAGGAAGGTCGAGCCGGTCGTCGCCTCGTCGTCAACGAGAACGAGCGTCCCCGCCTCCCCGCTCAGGGCCACATGCGGGTCCGGTCGCATCACGTGATGATCCGTCGCGTGGCTGTGCCCCTCTGAGAAGCGCAGCCAGGACCTCCCGGGCACCGGATGACGCGTGGTCGACAGGTAGAGCGGGTCCGATCCCGGATGGCGTCGCGCGATCTCCCGTGCGACCGCGGCACCGAGCCCTACCGCCGTCTCTGCGTAGCCCATGACGAGCAGCGGGCCCTCGAAAAGGGCCGGACCGCAACGCTCAACAAGGGATCGGACCGCATCCAGATGATCTGACGGTCGCACCGGAACGTGACGCCCGAGGACCTCGGAGACGAAAAGGAAACTCCGCTTGGGGTTGATCCGCTCCGCCACCCGAAAAAGCGGGTTCACCGGCGCGTTGCGCAACGTCAGCGTCAGCGTCCCGGTCGTGAGCCGGTGAACGCTTGTGGTGGGGTGCCCTGTCACGTCAAGCATCACCGCCCCCCGCATCGCTGCCGCCGGAGGGTCCTTCAGATCCGCCATCGCTGCGCCCGGTCTGAACCGGGTGGTCCGTGTCGAACCAGTCCGACTGCCGTCCCGGATCCGCAGGGTCGGACCGCCTCACCGACTCAGGCCGGGAACGGGCCGGGGCAGTCGGGGCGGGACGACGGCGACCAGGCAGCAGACGCCATGCGATCAGCGGGAGGGCGAACAGACCGGCGTAGAGGGTGATGGCGAGAACCGGCACATGCCGGTAATCGGCCGGGACCTCCCTTATCGAGAGGGCGTTCGGGAAAACGGAGAGGAAGGGGATGCGCCAGCCGTAATGCCGCACGGCCACGGTCGGGGGGGTCACCCCCCGCGCAAAGGCGGCCGCGCGTGTCTGAAGGTCAGCGGCGTTGAACTTGAGGTAGACCGGGGCATCCTCGTTTCGGAAGACGCGCACGGCGGACCCATCCCGGGAGAGGGACTGAATCATGTAGACGTCCCGCGTCCCGCCCCCGGCGTCCGCCCTTTTCACCTCGACGCCAACCACCTGGACGACGGAGACACGCGGGACCGCGTAGTGCAGGCCGGTAGCGCAGACAAGCAGGAACGCCCCGACGGAGCCGAGGATCAGTTTTCGCATAGCGACCTCGTTTGAGAAAATCTTTAACCGCAATATGCGGCAGACGACTCTCCCGCGCAAGACCGATTTGCGAAAAATGCGATCATGGTCCGGCGGGGGACGGCTCCGGGTCCCGTGCGAGCTCCAGAGCGCTCCTGATCCGGTTAAGGGCCTCCCCGAAGCGGAGCTCAAGACGGTCAGGGGAGGTCTCGTGATCGAGGGATCGTTTCAGGCCCCAGAGGTCCCGGATCGTCCTGTCCGGCATCCCGGAAAGGAGTGATCTGAGGGCCTTCCGGTCCGGAACCGAAATCGGGCGCTCATCCATCGTGGAGAGAAGGAGCTCAGGCCGGCCCTGAGGACAGAGGAGGAGCCCGAACCGCCCCTCCTGCTCTGACCCGGCGGGGTGCGTGGGCCCGTCCAGAACAGGCATGAGCGCCTCCAGTCGCGCCTCCTCGATCAGTTCCGGCCGTTGTCCGATCAGCTCAGACCAGGCCGGATCAAGGGCGCGATCAACCGCCCTGCCCCCCTGAAGCCCGGACAGGTCGGCCAGCTCAGGGAACCGGATCGGCCAGCTCATCATGAGGAGGCCATGCGGACCCGCCGAGAGGGGCGAGGCTGTGAGCTCCTCGATCGCCTGGGAGCGATCAGTGCGCGGGAAAAGGGGGGTGCCATCAGGGGCGGTCCGGGAACGGATCATCAGGTCCGAGCGCAGTTCCCCCGCCCGGACTGCGAGCGGCACCGGGGCCGGGAGCGCGGCCTGCCGCCGACGGCTCCCCGGCAGCGGCCGATCATGAGGATCGACCAGGTCAAAGGCCCGACTCCGGAAGCGCTCATGGCTCCGGCAGAAGGCGGAAAACTCAGGCCAGCCCATCCCCCGGATCCGGTAGAACTCCGCGTCCTGACGTTCGGGCTCCGCGACCAGGTGCCTATCGAGCACGACCGCCCCCTCGTCCTCATCGAGGATGACGATCCCGCCCACGGAGCGGTCGGCCCGACGGCTCTCCGTCGCAGCCGCGATCAGGAGGGTGAAGACGCGCGGCGTCCCGCCCGTCTCGAAGCTGAGCCTCGAGACGTCATCGGGGGCGTGGAGGTAGGGGCCCGTTCTGTTAAGGAGGTCATGCATCTCTGGGGATCCCGGCGTCCCGATCATCATAGACCGGTTTGCCGAAAATTCCCAGAGACTCGGTTTTTCGCTCAATATGCGGGAACGACCCGGTCATGCCCGCGGCCGCCCACCAGGTCGCAGGCGGCGCCAGCGGGGATCGGTGCCTCGCCCGGGTTGAGGTTCTGGACGATGACCCGACGCTCTCCGCGATCGAGGGCGACCAGATATTCCACGCCCTGACGGGTGGTCCGACGCTGGTTCGCCGCGTCCGCCGCGCCCGCGCCGATCGCAGCGCCCGCGACCGTTCCGAGGTTGCGCGCCAGCCGATTGCCGGACCCGCCGCCGATCTCACGACCGATCGCATTTCCGATCAGGGCGCCGGTAACGATCCCGACCCCGGTCGTTGCGGCGCTCCGGTTGCGGTCCTCCTGGCTGTCCCCGACAACAGCCACGTAGCGGGCGGAGATGACCCGGCAGGAGGCCGCATACATCGCACGTTGCGATTCCGAGGCCCGATAAACGGAGGCGCCGTTCTGCAAGGGTTGGGTCTGCGTCGTGCAGCCGGCCACCGTTGCGGCCAGCAGGGAAACGGTCAGGACGGACTTGAGGCCGAGAAACATGGGGAACCCTCTCCTGTGATGTTCGAGTCCCCCTACATCTATTATTTGCGAAAATCTTTATCAATAGGTTTTGCGAAAATTTATCCCTGTTCGGCTTGCACACGCAAGGCGTCCTGTCCGATCTCCCTTGCCCCCATCCCGGAGAACCGGTCCATCGCTTTCACCCAGGGGACCTCCTGCCACTCCTGCGTCTTGAAGGCGCGCAGGATCGCCTCTTTCAGGTCCCGGCTGCGCTCCGCGCGCAGGACGAGAACCGCGGCCACATGGGCCGCGTCCGGCCCCTCGAAACAGGAGTCGAAGCGCCGCCCCCAGCGCCCCCTGCGCAGCGCCTTCCCGGCATAATCCACGCGCTGCTGGAAACTGCGCGTCTTCGTCGGGATCGCAGGGGGGAGGATGACGGGGGAGGGCTGCACGACGGGTTGCGACATATTGAACCTCTTGTTTTCTACCCCTCATCCTATGCGATCAGGCGGAACCGCCGCAACGCACCGTTTCCCCTCCCCGAAAGATCATTGTGGATTTCTCGATCCGCACCATCTCCTGTGGGGGCGGGCACGCCGCCACCCGCGACCGGAGAACCACGGAGGTCCCATGGCCGAAAAGACGAATATCGAGAGGATTCTGGCCCCGTTGTGCGCCGGGACCGTTCCGCCCGGGTCAAAAACCGGACAGTCACTGATCCGGGACGCGCTCCTGATAGACCCGGAGCGGACCGCTGATCTGGTCCGGCCTATCGACAGGTCGGCGCTGCGGGAGGGGATGCGCGGACTGGGGCTGCCGGAGAAACAGGTCGCGGATCTTCTGCGCCAAGCGGATCCGGGCGTGGGGCCTGTCGCTGACCCGTTCGCCGGATCCGACGCGGGGGGGATGACCCCGTTCGAGGACCCGGGCGCACAGATGCGCCGCGGCCCGGTCCCGCCCTGGGCCCGCTGATCAGGGGGCCGGAAGCGGGCCCGTGAGGCGCTCGATCACCTCGTCAAACCCCTCCAGACGCTCCCAGAGCAGGACCTGAACCTCCTCCTCGCCGAGCTCCGTCCCGTCCTCATCAACGACACGAAGTGCGCCCCCGTCCGGACCGCTCAGGACGAGGTCGGGACAGTCCTCCCGTCCGGTGAGCCGGATCTCGAAGAGCTTTTCGGCCCGGAACCGGTCCTCGCCGGCGACGCGGAACGGTCCCTCGATCTCCGCGCTCAGGAGCGCCTCCCTCGTTATCTTTTCTCGCATTTTCGGCTCTCCTCGATCAGTTCGCCAGCGTGTCACGCAGGGTCCGGTTTCCGCGCAGTCGGCGTCTCAGCTTCTCAAGCGCCCTCACCTCGATCTGCCGTATTCTTTCGCGGGTCAGCCCGAACTCCTCCGCGATCATCTGAAGGGTCTGCGGCTCATCAAAAAGGTGCCTGCGCTCCAGAACCTCCCGCTCTCGCGGCTTCAGCTCGGCCAGGCCGTCCTCTACGAGGCTCCGGAACAGCGTCCGACTCTGCTCCCCGAAGAGCTCGGTCTCGGGGGTCTCCTCCGTATAGAGGACCCTGCCCGGACGCTCGTCGCTCGGGTCCTCCGATCCCGGATGCGTCTCCACCGGGATCTCCTGAAGTTGCGTCAGCGTCAGGAGCGACCTGATCTGGTCCGGGCAGAGCCCGATCCGCCGCGCCGCCTCCCGCTCGATCCCGTCCTCAGGGAGCGGGATGCGCCCGAGCGCCACGTCCGACTCGACCCGAGCCCGGGTCTGCTGATACCAGGCGAAGACCTTCTGGGTCTTCTCCGATCTCGGCACCCGGATCAGCCCGGCGGTCTGACCGATCGCGTTCTGGATCTCTGCCCGGACCCAGAACACCGCATAGGTGGAAAAGCGGTTCCCGTTGTCGGGGTCATACCGGTCCAGCGCCCGCATCAGCCCCATGACCCCGTCCTGAAACAGGTCCTCAGGGGACCTTGCGCGGGACCTGAGCCGCGCGATCACCCCTCGGATCAGGTCGAAATGGGCCCGAATGATCCGGTCCCGGGCCGCCAGGTCCCCGTCACGTCGCCACCTCAGGGCGAGCTCCCTCTCCTCCTCAGGGGAGAGCCGCTCACTTCGTAGCCGGCTCGAGACCCCCCCGCTCATGCCAGGCCCCGTCTCAGCGGCGACACCAGGGGGCCGGGAGCCTCCTCCTCGCACCAGAAGGGGGACTCCTCCGCAGGACGCATCCCGTCCCGGGACGCAAGCTCATGCGGATCCGGCTCCCAAAGGTCAGGGAACACCAGAAGTCTCACCTGGTGGCCTGCGGCAGGAACCGGACGATCAGATCTGGACCTGACGGTCATCTGAGCCCCCCCGTTCCGTCCGGCGCAGAGGGGGCGCAGCCGTAGCTTGCGACATGCGCACGCTGCACGGGGGCCGCATCCGCGAGCAGACCCCCCACCGACTCCCTCCCGAAAAGCGCGCTCGTGACCCGTTCCGCGAGATGAGCGCCCGCCCTGGTGTCGGAGGGGAAGTGGACCCCGGCGATCTCACGTCGGATCGCGACCCCGGCCGCAACACGGCGGTAGTCCGGAACGCAGTCCGGGACGATCCGACCCAGAACCTCCGCCAGCGCGTAGATCTGCGCCGCATGGCCCGACGGGTAGGAGGGGTGCGCGGGCACCGGTATCACCGCTCCGAGGGAGGGCCGGATCTGTGTCGGCCGTGCACGTGAGGACTCACGTTTCGCACGCAACGTGAACCAGGCCGCCTCCGTTCCGGTGACCTCGAGCAGCGACCACAACTCGGGAGCGGCCTCCCGGGCCGGGATCATCCCGTAGTCGCGGAGCAGGCTGACCGCATCCGTCTCCGCCTCGAACGCGATCAGCCGACGGGTCGCCTCGTCCCGGAGCGCTGTCTGGACGAACTGGAGCCGGTCAAGCTCATCGCGTGTCTCCTGCGGGCTCGGGACCGGCGGGAGGCCGAGATCAAGACCCGCCGGAAGAACCGCGGGTCCCGCGGCGAGCGTCAGCAGAAGGTCCGCCCCCCACATCGCCTCCGTGAAGCGGGCCTCAGCCTCATCAGACGCGCGCGCGCCAAAAGAAGGGGCGAGGGACATCACGAGAAAAAGGCAGGCGACCAGGCGCCTGCGCCGTGAGTCTGACCGATTCGCTTTTTCGCAAATCGACATACGGGACATTCCGACCGGACCCGTCACGCGTGATCCGGACATGGACAGATCATCGGGTCATCGGCCCGTAACGCCTCGCCCGGCCGACCCGTCCTGGCCCGTTTCTGCTGGTGATCTGACAACATGCTGCTCCTCGCAAGACCTCTTTATGGGCCGGATATTACATGTGTTACTCTTTTTCGCATCTGATCTTCAACCGAAATATCGGGTCACCCGCCCGCGGCGGGCATACATCCGGTGCCGAGACGCGGTGAGAGCGCCCAGTCCCCGGGTCGGATGCCTGCGCGTGCCACCTCGCCCGCGTTCACCTCGAGCACGGCGCTGACCGGATGGCCGGACCAGATCGTGGTCTCATCATGCGGGATCGCGCCCTCATACAGGGTCGCAACCCGCCCCTCCGGAGTGATGAAAAGCATATCGAGCGGGATGAGGGTGTTCTTCATCCAGAACCCGACCTCGCCGACCGTATCGAAGAGGAACAGCATCCCCTCCTCGCGCGGCAGCTCCTCGACGAACATCAGACCCTTTTCCCGGGTCTCCGGGGTGTCCGCGAGGCTGACCTTGTAGCTGGCGCGTTCCATCCCGTCAGATCCGACGATCATGATCCGATCCGGCGCGCAGTCCCGGACCTCCGCCTCATCTGCCTGGAGCGGCGCGCCCGAAAGGAGGGCGATCGTCAGCAGGGGGAGAATTCTGGCATGCATGAGGCCTCCTTTGCGTGCGAGGGGGTGAAATCCGGAAGTTTCGGGGCCACCCCCCGTTCCGCCAGGTAACGCCCCGCGTCCCGCACGGCGCGCGGGGCCCCGAGGTCGTCCGGCAGCGCATCGAGCGCCCAGGCGAAGGCCTCGAGATAGACCTGACGCGCCAGGTTCGGCTCAAGGAGAGCGGGGGTGATCCCGAGCGGTTTCAGGGAGGGGTCCTGCCTCCAGAGCGCCTCCCTGCCAGCGCTCAGCGCCGGCTCACAGATCATCACCTCCCGCTCGTCGATCCGGACCCGGGTGTCGATCCGCTTCAGATCAGGCTTTATCCGGGCGACCATATCCGGGCCGAGCCCGAAGGCGGAGAAGATGACGGACTGGGCCAGATCCTCATAAACACGGAACTGTGGGATCAGCGCTTTCATCGGTGTCGGCATGTCCCCGAAAAAGGCCTCGGATCCGTCATGGAGAAGATAGCAGAGCGCCTCGGAGCGGGTCCGGATCAGCCCCGAACGATGAGCGTGGGAGGTCATGATCACGCTGTGCTCTGCGACCGAGTAGAAGGTGACCTCCTCGGAGATCTGCCCCGCATATCGACAGGTCCGGGACAGCCCGGCCGCGATGTCCTCAAGATAGACCTGCGACTCCTGGGGCGATTCGATCGACCACATCCCCCCGCGTGAGGTCGCAAGCCAGCTGCCTGTGAATTCTGTGCCCATGGGATCCCCCTTCTCGTTTCGGGAACCTTACACGTCACTTGCGAAAAACGGGACGGTTCGGTTCGTGTTTTATCCTTTGCCTTGAGGAATGGGAAGCGTATATTTTTTCGCAAACCCGTAGTTGCGGGAGAGGAGCCTTGTTCATGATGCAGATAAGGGCCGGAACGGCTGCCGACCCGGCCGGCGGGGACGCCGCCCTTGAGGTCTCGACGCGCGGCGTCACCCCGCGGGTCTGGTATTTCAGGCCACAGCGGGACGGGGACTTCGGTCGCCTGCTGATGGAGGGGGGGCTGATCACGGCGGAGTTCGGGGTTCGCGCGGACCTTTCGGAGCACTACGAACCCGGACAGATCCTCGACGCGGTCACCGAGGCGAACCCGCATGAGGCCCGGTCCCGCATCCGGTCGATGTCGACACAGCTGAACGCGCTCGTCAACGAGATGCAGCCGGGTGACCTGGTCCTCTGCGCCCTCCCCGGGGCGCCCCGGTTCGGGATCGGGCAGGTTGGTCCCGGCCTGGCGGAGGACCCGGACGGCAGACCCGCCCGGTCATTGCGCTGGCTGCGCGACCCGATCCCGCGTGACGCGGTCCTTTCGGACCTTCTCACCGTGACCGGGTCCTATGTGCCGATCACCGAGGTGACCCGTCCGGGCATCCTGGACCGGCTGCGCGGCCTGATCAGGGACGGGAGGGATCCGGGACCAACCGGACCCCTTCTCACCGGACCCGCCTCCCTCGAGGCGCTCATAGCCGCCGAGACGGCCCGGATCCGGGACCGGATCGGGGCGGTTTTCACCGGGCACGCGATGGCGGAGCTGACCGGGGCGCTCCTGCGGGCCCAGGGGCTTACCGTTCAGGTCGGAACGCCGGGGCCCGACGGGGGGGTCGATCTGATCGCCGGCGGAGGTCCGCTCGGCCTCGCCCCGCCCCGCCTCGTCGGCCAGGTGAAATCCGGGCTTCAGGTCGCCGGGGACGAGACCCTCCAGGCGCTGATCGGGAACCTGCACGGCTCCGGCGCTGACGCGGCGCTTATCGTCTCCTGGTCCGGGCTGACCCGTCAGGCCCGGGCGCGAGCGCAGGGGATGGGGTTTCGGCTCCGGGTCTGGGACGCGGAAGAGATCCTGCGGCTTTACCTGGACCTTCAGGACCGGTTGCCGGACGGGATCAGGTCACGGGTGAGGGTCGAGACCCGCGCCCTGCATCGGCTTCTGGACTAGGGTTCGGTCGATCCGGGAAGGATCACTGGGCGATGACGTTCAGCGTCGCCGTGTAATCCCCGTCCTCGGAGGCGCGGAACTGGACCTGGACCGGACATTGCGCCCCCATCACGAGGGTCCCGGTGCAGCCGTCCGACAGGATCACGAAATTGGCGTTGCTCGGGCTCACGGTGACGCCGGTGATCTGGACGTCTCGCGACACCTGATTGCGATAGGTGAGGGTCCGGATCTCCCCGTTCACGATCGTCCCCGGTTCGGCCCCGTCCGCGTCGAGAAGAAAACCGATCCCGGTCGAGTTGACCAGGGTCACGAGCACGGCCGGGGTCCCGGTCGCTCCGGTGACGGTCGTGCGAAACACGAAGCTCTGCGCATAGGCGGCCGCGGCCAGAGAGAGGGACAGGGCGGCCGCCACCGCCGTCGTCTTGAGGTTTGCCCTGATCATCAGCGACTCCATTTCACCCGGTCCCGGCCTTCTTTCATAACGGAAGCCAGGCTTTCTTATCCATTTTTCGCACATCCCGACGACAAGATCAACGCTTTGGTCCGCAAATCGCACGCGCGACCGGGGAGACCGGGCCTGCCGGGTCCGTCACCTCATCCGCGAGCTCCGAGACCTGCGACCAGGCGCAGCTGAAGACGGAGCCGGAGATCTGCGTCCCGCGCAGAAACACGTTGGTGACCCCGCTCGTGGTACAGGTTCCGGACAGCGGCGGGCGCTCGTCCGGGCAGGTCACCGAGCAGGTGAGATCCCCGGTCACACAGCCGGAGCTGAGCACCTCGATCTCGCGGGTATAGGCCTCGAGGTTCTGATCTCCCAAACCGGTCAGGGTCAGAGCTCCACCCGCGTCCTGAGACACTTCCCCGTAGCTCAGCGCGTCAAAGACCGAAGAGCCGATCCCGGTCGTGACCGACAGGGGGGCCGCGACCTGAATGAGGCCGCCGCGCTGCCGGATACCCGCGCCCCCCGGCTCGGAGCCGTCGATGGAGACCGGCCCCTGAACGGAGAGGCTCCCCCCGTTGACGAGGACCGGGGGCGAGGAGGCCCCGGACGGGGCGGTCACGCTGACCCCTGAGGCCAGGATCACCTCCCCCCCGCCGGTCGCGAGGGAGGGGAGCTGCGAGTCCCGGATCAGCAGGCGGGACCCGGCCATGCCGGAGACGCCGAGACCGGTCCCGAAGCTGACCCCGTCGATCGTCGTATCCGCGGGGAACCGCAGAACGCCGGCGGCATCGGACGGATAGGTGTTGATCACCGGACTGTCCCCCGTTGCCGCCTCCAGGATGAGGTGCCGGCCGAAGGCGTCCGGATGCGGCGAGGTCCCGCCCGCACCCGCGCCGAGATCCGTCGCGGTCGGGCTGATCAGGAAGGGGCCGCCGGCGTCATCCAGGACCACGGTCAGGCGGTGCGGACGCAGATAGCGCCATTCCGTCAGGACCGTGCTCAGGGCGGCGGGGTCGGAGGCGGAGAGCCCGGACCCGCTCGCCCCCTGAGCGGCGTGACGACGCAGAACACGGGGCGCCTGAGCAAGACTGTCCGAGAGCGCGTCCACGGTGACCGCACGGACGGAACCGGTGACCGGGCCGGTCGTCAGCCAGGCCCTCCCGTCCCAATACACGTTGTTGCAGGCCGGGACCGCTGAGGCGTTGTTCGAGGGGGAGATCAGAAATGCGAGGACCGTCGGGGCGTCGGGCGCGTCCAGAGGGTTCGACGGTCGGGCGCCCGAGATCACGTAGGGGCGTGCGGCACCGTAGACGACCGGATCGGAGGTGAGGGACACGGCGTAGTTCGCGCCCCCGTAGACGGTCGCGGAAGACCCGCCAGGGGCGGTCACCGGCGCGTAGGGGCAGTACCCGTAGGGGGTCCCCCAGGGGGTGACGCGCTCACCGCTGACCCAGTCCGGGAGAGAGGTCCGGGAGGTGAGGCTTGACGGGAAGGAGGGGACCCCCATCGGCACGAAGAACCGCCCCTCCGCATCCGCGATCACGACCTGGCGCAGCGCACTCGCGGTCATCTCGAGCCGGGCCGCGTTCCGTTCCGCCAGGGAGAGCGCGTTCGCGGTCTGCACCGAGGAGAGCAGGGTGTAGCCGACCGCGCCCGCGAGGACGAGGGCGGCCACCATCAGGACATAAAAGCCGATCACGTGAATTCTCCCCCTTGTCCGCCAGTAACCGCGACGTCAGATGTTCTCACAGGCGGGCCAGCTGAAGAACTCCGGGTCCGTACAGGGGGGGCAGCCGTTCGGCGCGAGATCCGTGTTCAGGCCCGCGATCCGGTTGACGTTCAGACACTGCTGGACGTCGGTGAGTTCCCGCTGGATCGCCATGTCGACGATCGTCCAGTTCCCGCGCGGCACACCGGAGAGATAGTCCTCCGCAACGAGCCGGGAGAGAAGCTCCTCCGTGGCGCTCACGCCCAGGACCGCGTCCTCGATCCCGCCCGGGTATTCCCCGTTCCGGACCCGGTACATCTCCATCGCCGCCTTGATCTGGGAGGCCCCGTTCACGATCTCCGCATAATCGGTCTCCTGCGTTTTCGTCGAATAGGCCTCCCCCCCGTAGTAGAAGGCGGCGACCCCCAGCGCGATCACGAGAACGATCGAGAAGATGACGGCGATCAGGTTAAACATGCGAAACAGTCTCCTTTATGGGGGTCAGATCCGGGCCCCGAAGGCGGTCAGCACGAGGCCGCCGCCGAGGTCGAGATCCGCGCAGCGGAAGGGCGGAAGTGACCCGTCATCAAGTCCGAAATCCTCGGCGGTCAGGGTGCCGGTGACGGTCGTGCGGGCCGCGCCGCCCTGGCGCTCAACCTCATCACAGATCCCGTTCTGATTGTCCTCGTTGAGGAACACGTAGACCGAGTCCCCGTCCTGCGAGATCGACCAGTTCCGGATCCAGCCGAGCGCGAGCGGATCCTTCGAGACGATCTGGGGGGGGACGACCGGTTTGGCCTGAAGATACCCGCCGTCGACCAGCCGGGTGATCGCACAGGCGGACTGGGTCCCGGTCGAGCAGTCCGGCTCCGTCGAGGAGACACTCGCACCCGCGTTATCGATCCGGAACAGGGCGGTCGCACCGGCCACCTGCTGCGCCTGACTGATGAGGGTTGCCGCTTCAGCACGGGCTGAGGATTTCGAGAAGCCGTCCCCGCCATAGAACAGGGACGCGGCGGCAAGCGCCGCGATCAGCGCGATGGAAATTACGGCGACGATCAGGTTGAACATCTATCAGCTCTCCGCCTCGCGGATGACGATCCGCAAATCAGGTCAACTTGTTTTTTCGCACAGGGGCCGGCGTTGACAAAGCAAAATATTCCGGTTTTCCACACGTTCAGTTCGTATGGACGAACCAGACCGCGGTCGCTGTCTCCACGGAGGTGGCGCCCGGGTTGGTCACGCAGCCGAACCAGGCCTCAGAACCGGAAATGTCGTCATGGGTCGGCAAGGGGCCGTTCGCCGCGACGAAGGGGGTGCCCCCCAGAACCGGCATCTGCTCACAGATCCGGTCCGCCGGGCTCCCGGTCTGTCCGGGACGCTCTATGTTGAGCGGGATCATCCCGACACGTCCGTCCGGGGACATCGACCAGCCGCCCGTCACCGCGCCGACCGGGAGCTGGGGGATCGCGCTCAGATGCCCCCCCTCAAGAAGGACCTCATAACTGACCGCATAGGCCCCCGCGTTCTGGATCCCGTAGACCCGTTGCGCCCCGGCCACCTGCTGCGCGTTATTGACCAGGGTGACCGCATGCGCCCGCGCCGTGTTCCCCGCAGCGCCTCGGGAGAACTGGCCCCCACCGAGGAACAGGGCGGTGTAGCCGGTCAGGGCGATCAGGGCGATCGACATCATCGCGACGATCAGGTTGTACATGGGGAGGCTTCTCCTTCTGAGACGGGCCTTGCCGGTGGCGGGTCATCCCGCCTGTTTTCCTGAGATGAAACAGGAAAGGGCGCCGCCGAAGCCGGCGGCGCCCCTGTCCCCGCGATCAGGCCCCGATCAGAGCTTGAAAACGAAATGGGCGGTCGAGCCGTTGATGTTCGCGGCGCCAGCATCCACCACGCAGGCGAACTGGTTCTGGTCGATGGCGAAGCCGTCCGTACCGAAGGTGGAGGCGGCGGTCAACGCAGCCGAACCGGTCAGGGTCAGCGTCACGCCACCCTGGGCCACCAGCTCACCGCAGACGGTCGCGGCGGGCGAGGTGGTCGCGCCGGCGGTCTCGGTGTTCAGCGGCACATAAGCGAATGTGCCGTCAGCCGACACCAGCCAGGTGCCCACGTCCGTCGCGTTGGCACCGGTCGAGTTCGCGGGCGGGGTCGGGATCGCCTGGAGATAGCCCTGCGTGACCAGACCGTTGGCCGCCGTCATGCTGTTCACGCCGTTCCGGTTGCCCGAGTTCTCGATCATGTAGAGCTGCTGGGCGCCCGAGATCTGCTGACCATTGTTGATCAGGGTCGAGGCCTGAGCCTGCGCGGTCCCGCTGCCGAAGGCAGCGCCGCCGTAGAAGATCGAGGCCGCGGCCATCGCGGCGATGAGAGCGATCGAGATGACCGCGACGATCAGGTTGAACATGTGGAGTCGTCCTCTTCAGAAGGGCGTCCGTTTTTCGCAAACGCGACGCGGGGGTTGATGCTGTCCCGGGGGCACCGGCACATAGGAAGACTTACCGGTTTTCTTAAATGGGACAACGCAGATTCTCGCAGGCCCCACCAGGAAATTGTTGATTTCTTATTTATTTTCTCAACGTGGAGTATCTGAGAGCGAAGACGCCCCGGGGGTCTCCAGGGGCGTCCGAGACGGTTTTGATCAGATGCTGGCGGCGAGCTGCAACATCGGCAGGATGGTAAGGCCGAACAGGATCGCGGAGGCGATCGACATGAAGAGCGCTGCCAGGATGTTCAGCGCGGGCCCGAGCGTCTGCATGCGGGCGATATAGAGGTCGCGGAACTGATCCGCGAGCAGACGGAATGTTCGCGCGACGTCGTCGCGGTCGGAGGAGGCCAGGAGCGAGGCCCGATCGGTCGGGTCAAGGGTCTCCATCCCGGACGCCCAGGGCCTCCCCTTCCTGACCATGTCGAGGGCTCTGATGATGTCGCTCTTGAGGGACCCGGGCCCCATGTCCGATGCGGTGATCTCGAGGGTCTCCTCGATCCGGACCCCGGATTTGATAAGGAGGGAGAGCTTGTAGAAGGTGATGTAGTTGCTCTTGGCGAGGATCAGGTCCGAGTAGAACGGGATCCTGGCGATGACCCGGTCGATCAGGGCCGGACTCGCCCGTCTCCCGATCGTCCCCATGAAGGCCATGAAGCTCATGATCGCCAACAGCACGATATTGACCCACATGAAGACCCGACCGAAGGACTCGATCCAGGCGGTGTTGACCCCAGGGGTCTGGAACATCGCGTTCCCGGTCACCATCGGCCCGAAATACTCCACGGTGGCCACGGTCAGGGCGGCGGAGGCGGCAAAATAGCCGAACCCGGTCCAGACCTCCTTCATCGACCCTTTCCGGATGTTCTGCATCATCTGCTCGAACTCCGCCGCCTCCCGGAGCGCGTTCGAGGCGTTCCCGGCCGCAAAGCCGGCACGGATCAGGGCGGTCAGGCTGGCCGGGAAGCTCTTGCGCTCCTCCTCGATCGCGGTGATGAAGTTCACCCCCGCGTTCACCCGGTCGGAGAGGGACTTCGAGACGCGCCGGATGTTCCCGGTGAAGGCCTGCCCCATCAGCTCGAGCGCCTTCCCCATCGACACCTTCGAGGCGACCATGGTCGAGAGCTTCACCAGGAAGACGTAGCGCTCATAGGGGGAGAGCCCCGGCTGAAGGTCAAGGAAAGCCTGACGCTTGAGCGAGATGATCCGGCCGCGCCGCTTGAGTGAACGCTCCGCATCCGCCCGACTGCTGGCGCTCAGCGTGATCTGGGTCGTCTTGCCCCCGACCGAGACCTTCGCGATGAATACCGGCATACGCCCCTCCCCTTCCCTCGTCCCGGCTCACGGCTCGACGATGAGCGCCCCGTCCGGGTCATTGATGATGATCGTGTAATTGCGCGCGTCCGACACCCCGCTCGTGTGGGAGACGCCGACGGCGAAGCTGAAACCGCCCACCTGGGTGGGGGTGCCCGTGAGAACGCCAGAGGGGTTCAAGGCGAGTCCCGGCGGCGGGGTGCTCACCGTCCAGCTGAGCGCGGAGGCCTCCGTCCCGCTCAGGGTCAGGAGCCCCGAGAAATCGAACCCCGGATAGGTGACCCCGATCTCCCCGTCCGGGACGGATCCGGCACCGAGCGTGACCGAGATGACCGGCTCACCGCTCGGACAGCCCCCCCAGAGCGGACGCGCAAGGGTCCAGGAGGCGGCACCGGAGTCAAAACCGGGCGGGGCGGACCCGATGAGGGGGACGCACCATCCGGACAGGTCCTGGTTGAAGTCCGCCGCCCCGTCAAACATCCGGTCCATGGAGACGACCTGGCTCGTGTCCCATTCCCCGATCGCCTGGTTGAACACCGAGGCGCCACGGAACATGTCCGACATGGTCGTGACGCGCCCCGTCAGCCAGTGCGACAGGTCCCCGTTGAAAAGGGTCCCCTCGAACAGGTCCGACATGTCCGTCACCTGTCCGGTGAAGACGGTCCTGGCCCCCGCCCCGAACCCGTAGGTCTCCCCGTCAGGGCCGGTCAGGGCGAAACTCCCGTCCCCGCCGGCGGCCGGGGAGGCGACGGAACGGAGAAGCGCGTCATCAACGATGAGCATCCCCTCACAGCCGGTCCAGCCGGGCTGACCTATGAGGCCCACCGCCAACGGATCATAACAGGCGGTCGGACCGGAGAGCTCACAGGTCACGCTCTCCGACATCGGCGGCAGGCTGACCCCGCCGGTGAGCTGGATACAGACGCTGCCACCGGACGCCTCAGATCGGAGAGTCCAGCTCATCCCGTCCGGAAGGGGACGGATCGGGGCCTTCAGGAACGGTGTGACCCGCTCCTCCCAGCCCGTGCCGTCGAGGGGGACCCCGTTTGCCACCCGATAGGCGCGCAGGGCGATGTTGATCCGGTTCCGCTCGGCCAGCAGGAACTCCGCCCGCTCCACGGAGACGATCCGCTGCGGGTCGAGATAGGACTGTCCGGCCAGAAGGAGGGCGGCGAACAGGCCGATCGTGATCAGCGTCATGACCAGCTGATACACGATCTCACCCCTCGCCGCGTCCAGCCCGTCGCCGCGCGATCTCCTCATGGACCGCGGCCCCGTAGACCCGGTCCAGCTCACGCAGGTCGGTAACCCCGCGATCCATCAGATCAACCGCGTCGGAGATCAGGGAGGGCCAGAAGATCTCGCCCCGCTCCATCCGGTCGAACTCGTCCTCGTTCTGGAAGTACTGCACCTCGCTCACGATCGTGCGGCCCGCATACCCGGTATCAAAGCATTTTTCGCACCCCGCCCCGCCACAGGAGCGGCAGAGGGTCTTCACCAGGTTCTGCACCATGATGGACCGGGTGATATAGCGCAGATCGTGCGGGGGGATGTTCAGGTATTCCAGACGGCTGATCGCGCCGCGGATCGTGGAGGCGTGCAGGGTGGCGAGCACCATGTGCCCTGTCTCGGCGGCGCGGATCATCGTCCGCGCCGTCTCCTCGTCCCTGACCTCCCCGATATTGATGATGTCCGGGTCCGCCCGCATGAAGGCGCGCAGCGCACGCGGATAGGTCAGGCCGATCGAGTCGTTGATCGTGACCTGTCCGGCGTAGGAGATCGGGTATTCGACCGGGTCCTCGACCGTGAAGATCGCCTCCCCGAACCGGTCCAGTTCTGACACGGTCGCGTTGAGCGTGGTCGTCTTACCCGATCCGGTCGGTCCGCAGATGAGGCAGAGCCCGTTCGACTGCCGGAAGCCGCGCCGCCACTGCTCGACCCGGCTGATCCCGAGCGTGTCGAGGTTGTTTCTCACCGCGTCCGGGTCGAGGATCCGGAGCACCACGTATTCCCCGTCCTGAACCGGAACGGTCACGGTCCGGAAGTCGACCACCTTGGAGGCGAACTCCATGTTGAAGACCCCGTCCTGGGGGAGCCGGTTCTCCGCGATGTCCATCCCGGCCCGGTTCTTGATCTGGGCGACGAGCGCCCGGTATTCCGACAGCGGCCCCTCATGCACGAGGTGACGTTCGCCGAGGATCCGGAAGAAGACGGAGTAGGAGCGCGGCTTCGGGGTGACATGGATGTCCGACGCCCCCTTCTCATAGGCCCGGTAAATCAGGTCCTCGAGACGCTCGTCCTCGGAGACCTCCTCATCCCCCATCGCCCCGATCGTCATCTGCATCCGGGTCAGGAACTCGGTCATATGGCCCGGGTTGTAGGAGACGAAGCGGATCTCCCGGTCCGGGTACCACTCGCGGACGACCTGTGCGGCGACCCGCTCGTCGTTCCGCGTCGCCACATAGATCACCTCGTCCGTCTCCGCGGCGAGCAGGATCTTGTACTGACGCAGGACCTTGATCGGGATCCGGGAATGCGAGACCCGCTCGGACGCGAGCTCCTCCGGGGCGACCTCAAGGATCGTCCCGATCAGGTCCTTCTGGGACAGGAGTCCGTTGCGCACGAGGACCGGTCCGAGACGTCCCCCCGTTACCTGGCGCTCCATCTGGGCCGCCTGAAGTGCCCGCGTGCTGATCAGGCCCCGCGAGACCAGCTCCTCCCCGATATCCGCCCGGGTCCCGTCCCCGATCAGATGGCGGATATCGTTCGGATGCGGTGTCGACTTCGTCAGGAGGTCCTGATCCATCAGCCCCTCCCGGCCGGTTTGCGGAAGGAGGCGAGGCCCCTCTGGATTCGACCCATCGGGTTGATAAGGGACAGGATCACCGCCCCGACGCCGACCCAGATCAGGAGATGACTGCCGGACCAGAGCCCGTAGCCGAGGGAGAGGAGCGCGATGGCGAGGTCAAAGGCCCGCATCCGGCCGGAGGACCAGTTCATGCGCAGAAGGAAGAAAAGCGGGTTCAGGCGCATCAGCGCACCTCCTGAAGGCGGAAGGAGATCTTGACCGGCTCCGTCCGCAAGATGTCGGACGGGGACGGGGCGACGAGCTGCTCCTCCAGGTTCGACAGGGTCGTCGCCCGATCGGTGATCTCCCCGCAGGCGCGTCCCATGCAGAAAAAGGTCATCCGACGAGTTGAGCAGTGCGAGATGACACTCGAGGCGTCCATCAGGACGACCCGCCAGTCCTCATCCGGAGTCAGGGCCCGGTTCGCGGTGAAGAAGCCGGTCCCCTCGGTCACGGTCCCGACCTGTTCCACCGCCTGCCGACAAAGCGCATCCGCTTTCGTCCAGGCGGTCGCAGCGAGCCGTTCATTGTCTGCCGCGAGCCGCGTCATGTTCCAGGCGAGGCCCGCCTGTCCGAGGGCGCCCAGCGCGAGGAGCGCCCCGATGATGATCCGTTTTCTCATCGCGCCTGCATCTCCCTGATCTTGCGTTCCCGCTCCTCTTGCAGGACCCCGTCCCGCTCGACCGCCTCGTCGATGATCCTCTGAGCCGCCTCGGTATCCTCGGGCAGGATCAGCTCATCGAAGGTTTCGAACTCCGCCCGCCAGGTCCCGTTCTCGAACTGAATGCGTGACACCCAACGGTCCTCGCGCAGCGCGTCCGAAAGGGTCACGATCTGAGCGTGCGGCAGGTTTTCGGGGTTGTAGGAGAGGGACGGGATCGGCTGCTGGTCGATCCCGATGGCCAGGTAGGCGGAGGCGCTCAGGGCGGCGAAGCTCAACCCGAACAGGGTCGCGCCGAGAACGAGTACCGGGGTGCCGCGCGGCTGGAGCCGTTTCATGCGTCCGGTCCGCTCCACGGGGAGCTGGCCGGAGGCGCGCACGCGGGCGCTGTCCGCCTCGTTCAGCATCATCGAGAAGGGGCGGCCCTCGACGATCGAGAGGGTCACGACCCGGTTCATCTTCATGCCTGATGGGACCCAGAGGATCTGATCCGGATCCCGGCTCATCCCCTCGATCAGCTCAGGCAGGTAGGCGTAGCCCCCGCCCCCCTCATGGATCTCGAACAGGGTCCCGCCCCGAAACTCCGCCATGGCGATCCAGGCGGTCTCCAGGGTCTCGATATGGTCGGCCGCGAAACCGCGTGCGTGTTCCAGGACGTCCTTGCGGGAGCTCTCCTCGATCCAGCCCAGAATGACCTGGATCGGGGGGTAGCCGCGCGCCTTGTCCGTCCCGGTCCCACCCGGCTCGCGCCTTTTCTTCTGCGCGCGCGCCCCCCTGAGGCCACGGGTGACGAGGTCGCCCCGGTCGAGACCGGTCTTCAGGCGCTGTACAAGGGGGGGGCGCGCGTCAGGACCGGGGGTGACGGGATCCGCCCCCTCGCCCAGCGCCGACGCCTCGGGCAGGTCAGGCTCACCCGCCGCCTGATCGCCCTCGGCCTCGATCGGACGCGACGCTTTCGCGCGGAACAAGCGAAGGGTCGGGACGCCCCGTTTCCGAGGGACCGGCTCATCAGCGGGCGCTTCGGGTTCGCGATCCGGGTCTGACATGTCCCCGTCGCCACCGCTCTCAGCGAGCTGCGTTTTCGACTGAGGATGGTCCTCGTGGGAGGGCGTATCGGTCGAAAAGGTCTCCACTCCGGTGGGGGCGGGGGGCTCTGTCCGGCGCCTTCCGAACAGGGCGCTCAGGCGCTTCCTGATCGCAGGGCGCGACGGCGTGCTCGTGTCGGGACCGTCTTCAGGGGCGACACTCACCTCCTCCACCGGTGAGGGCCCTTTCTCCGGCTCATCACCGTCCGTCCTCGGCGCGTGGAACGACATCGTGGCGAGGTCGCGGAACCAGTCCGCCTCAGATGCGCTCGCCGCGGGCTGCGTCGGCTGAGCCTCCGATCCCTTCACCTCGGACCAGGTCTGATCCGGACCCGTTTCGGTGTCCGGACGCGTCTCCTTCTCGCTCATCAGTCGACCCTCTCGAAAATGGTCACGGTCGGGCGCACCACAACGAAGAAGGCGTTGCGGGAGATATTGCGGTTCTCCGACCCGAGCAGATCCCCCGCGGCCGTGTTGCGGATGATCGAGGGTTGGGTCATCGTGCGGGACACGCTGTCGTTCTGGATCCCGCCGACCACGATCGTCTGGCCAACCGGGGTCCGGATCAGGTCCGTGAGGTTCTGGTCCTGCGTGAGCGGCTGGGTGATCGTGCCGACCCCGTCCCCCGCGCTCAGCTCAACGAACTGAAGGATCTGGCGCTGTTCCATGTTCATGTTCAGCGTGACGAGCCCGGTCGCGCTGTCGAAGAAGGGGCGCATGGTCAGGGTGAGGCCGGTCTGGATCTTCTCCGTCTCGACTGATCCGGTCGTCGTCCCGTCAGAGACGGTGTTGCTGACCCCCTTGACATAGGGGACCTCCTGGCCGGAGCGGAGCACAACCTCCTGGCCGGAGACGGTCCTGAGCTCCACGTTCTGGGAGATCTCCGTATCGCCGAAGGTGGACAGGAAGTTGAGCGCGCCGCCGATGGTGAAGGTGGCCGCCTTCCCGAACAGGGACCCCTCGACGGTGCGCCCGATGCGGAAGGCGTTCGCGCTCGCATCGATCACGCTGCCGAGCGAGGGGACCCCGTCCGCTGTGCTCGGCCCGTCGGCTCCGCCACCGTCTGCTCCGCCACCGTCTGCTCCGCCCGTTCCGCCTGAGGCGGCCTGCTGGTTGACGGTTGTCACGCCCAGTTTGAAAGCGTTCCAGTCAAACCCCTGGGAGGTGCTGTCATTCAGCGCGAGGGAGACCACGGCAACCTGCATGGTGACCATGGCCAGGTTGTTCGACACCCGGCTCAGGAAGGGCCCGATCAGGCTGTCATGGACGTCGGGCTTCGCCTTGTAGATCAGCTGACCGCTGGTGACGGACTGCACCACGTCCTCGCCGCCGAGGGATTCGATCTCGGAGGCGATCGTCCCCATGATGTCCGCGTCCTGGGGCAGGTCGACGGAGTAGCGCGCCAGCGTGCCGAGATAGATGAAATCCCCCCGCTGCACAGAGATGATCGCGTTTGCACGACGCAGGATGTCGAGCAGGTTCCCGAGCGTCCCCTTGTAGGAGGAGAAGGGTAGCCTGCTCTCGAGAACCCCGTCCATCCCCTCCTCACCGTTCACCACGATGGGGACGTTTACGGTGCCGAGCACCGTGATCATGTCCTTGAGGGTCGCCCCCTCCGCGAAACGGAGATCGAGCTCTCTGTTCGCCAGGTCCGAGCGGATCGACGTGTCCATCTCCACCGCCCGAAACGCGCTCCTCGAAATGGGAACCCGGGTGACCGCCTCGGTCTGACGCTCGGTGAATCGCTGGTTCACCTGACGTGCGGTGGTGTCCGCCCCTTTGAGGGGCTTGGGATCAGGGAGCGGGCCGCAGGCGGCCAGCAGGATCAGAACGCTAGTTGCTGCAACGCGATACACCGGAGCCCCCCATGGAATCATCTGCGTAGAAGGTGGAGCCGCCGGCGTCCCGATAGAGCGCCTTGCCGTCGACACAGGCGACGAAGGCGGACCCCTCGGGCAACAGTCCCATCGCGGCCGCGTCCGAGGATCCGGCGCGCACCCGCTCGGCGATCGCCCGTTCGATCTCTGCCGGGACCTCATCCCGAAGGCCGGAGACGACACCCGCCATCTCGGACAGTCGCGCCTCCATCCGCTCGTCCATCTGCTGCGAGAACTCGGTCAGGCGACGGTCGAGCATCGACGAGAGGCGACGCTCGACCTCCGTGATGATGGACTGTTCAAGGTCGGAAAGCTTTTGCTCGACCAGCTCAGCGGTGATTTTCGCAACACGATCATAGTCGGCGGCCCGGACCACCTCTCCGATATCCGGCGCGCTGAAGGGATCGCGATTGACGGCCACCTCCTGTGCGGACACCGCCTGCCCCAGCAGCGCGAGGAGGATCACGACCCCCGTCTTCCTGAACCTTGTTCGCATGAAGCCCCTCTATGAACCTGTCAGGGCCCGGGCGGGCCGGACCTCTCCATGCCCGGTTATACGGGGCACATCAGTTGCGAAAAAGTATCTTCACCCCGTTATCCACATAAACCTGAGACGCGAAAGGGGCCGCCCTCGGGCGGCCCCTGTGGCTCCCGTCCCTTTTCGGGGAGAGGGTCAGTTGATCGAGGCGGGGGCGAGCGCACGGCTCAGGCTCGCTTCGCCCCGACCATAAACGGACGGGTCGTAGTTGATCACCGTGTCCGTCCGGGCGGTGTCCAGGAGCCGGTTCGCGATCTGGGTGGGGGTCGCGGTCCGGAATTTCGAATGCAGGATCGCTCCGTAGCCGGAGATGATCGGCGCGGCGAAGGAGGTGCCGGCAAGGTTCATCGTGGCCGTATCGACCCCGACCGTCAGGAACTGGTTCTGCACCCGGACGTCCGATCCTGCCGTGTTCGAGTACGATGCCAGGGCGGCGGGGGCGTCCACGCTGCCGTTGCGCTCGAGCGCACCCACGAAGATCGCGGAACGGGTCCCGATCAGGGCGGAGGACAGATAGTCCTGATCCCCGAAGATCGTCGCGGTGCCGAGGGCGATCCCGTCATTCCCTGCCGCCTTCACCACGAGGGCGTTGCCGGTCCGGGCGTGGTTGATCACGGACCCTTCACGGGCTCCCCACCAGATGTTGCCGACGTCATAACCGGCCTCCGCGAACATACCGTAGCTCAGGTTGATCACGTTGAACCCCTTGGCCAGCGCGACCGAACGGGTGTTCGAGAAGTCCCGAATGCGGAAGGCGGCCTCAGGTGCCACCAGCGAGGACTGGAGATAGGTCATCGTCCCGTGGGTTCCGACCGTCCAGCCGCCCGAAAGGCGACCGACCAGATAGGAGGAGGAGGTGAAATCGTCGATCACGGTCACCGTCGCCCCCTTCCCGCGATAGCCCTGGGACCAGGCGGCCCCGATGTCCGCGCTCATCCAGGACTGGACGGGCGGGGTAGACAGGGTCCCGAAGGTCAGATCCTGGGCCTGGGCGAACCCGGTCCAGGCGGTGAGAGCGGCCGCCAGGGCGGCGATTTTGCGAAACGTCATGCTGTTCTCCTTTTTCGCATGATAATCAGAAACGGAAGATGAGGCCGACGGAGGCCTGAAGGCGATCTCCGGGCTTTTCGTCCCAGAGATAGTCGAGGGTCTCGCTCGGCTCGAGGGGGGTGGCGGCCAGGCGGCAGTTGACCCGCTGCACCCCGCCGATATCCCCGTAATCGGCTGTGCAGGCGCGTTCCCGAAGGCGCCCGCCGACGCGGGTCGTGAGGCGCAGGGAGAGGACCCCGTTGCGCCCCACAGGTCTAGTGTAGAGAAGCCCCACGCGAAGGCTCGGGTCGATGCGGTACTTCTCCCCGTACTCCCCGGTCCCGACCCCCCAGATGAGGCCGAGATCCGGGGTCAGCTCGGTGAGGAAATCCAGCCGCAGGTCCGGGACCCGGACCTGGTACCAGTCCTCGAAGCTCACCCGCTCCCCGCCGGACAGCTCGTAGCCGAGATGTCGCGTCTCGCTCGGGAGGGGGGAGAGGTCGGACCCGAGGGAGACCCCGATGAGCCAGGTCTCCCCGAGGGCCGGATCGGCGAGCGCCGGGGCGCAGGCGAGCAGGGCCGACAGGAGACCCGCGCCGATCCGGCGCCCGCAAGCGGTCAAGGGGGTCACGAATCGCCGGCTCACCTTCCGCTCCCGGTTGAGGTCCATTTCATGAAATTAGGATTGCATATTTTTTTTCGCAACCCAAAAAATGAGGATCGGACGGCCCTACGGCAGAAATGACACGGGGCGGGCCAAGGCCCGCCCCGTCTCTCTTCTGCGCCCCGCGGGTCACTGCCGGAGACAGATGACCCCCTCAACCCCCGATTTAAGCCTGCTGTTGATCGTCGTTGACGCAAGAATGCGGGTCTGACTCGCCGTTGGAGTGACTGACTGGGTCGAGGACCAGTACTCCCCACCGGGCGTGGTACTGCTCGTGTTACGACCATACATCCCGTTGATCTCCCCGATGGTCCGAACAGAAGACAGGTAGGTCAGCTGATCGATCGCCGGGAGGAACCAGTCGGACCCCAGCGCGCGACAGGCCTGGGCCGCCGGGTGATTGCCCGCGGCGATCATGGCGTTTGTGTTCGCCATCCCGTCCGACGCGCTGGTGGTCCCGGCGAGGGAGGTCGCGGTGGTCCTCAGCTGAAGCTCGCTCGACAGGGTCCCCACGTTCGGCAGGTAGTACCCGTTGCCGGCGTACACGGTCCCGTCCGCGCAGAACGCCCCGACCGCCGGGGTCCCCGCACAGGGGTCCGCATAGGTCTGCGGGGAGTCGAAGCGCATGCAGAGGACCCCCTTGTTCGCGCTTTTCTTGGCCCGGTAGATGGTCGAGGTCCCGAAGGCGGGGACCCCGGAGGTCCCCTTGTCCAGGTACTCCGCATAACGCGCATCCGCCTCCTGGGTCGCCGCCATGATGTACTGCGGGACCTCCGTCGCGCCACGGGTGTTCGAGTCGGTCATCTGACGCAGCACCCCGGAGTTCCGGTTGGTGATCAGGTGCTGGAGATCCCGCCGGGTCGGCAGGTACCATTCAGACCCGTAAGCGCTCACCCCCTTCGCGGCGCAGACCTGCTGGCCGGGGAACTGGGACAGCCCGGCGAACTCCATCGCGAGCCTGGCCTGAACCGGGTCCCCGATGGTGTTCGTCCCGGTCGTGAACGTGGCCGCCGTCTTGTAGGCGACGTTGTTCGCGCTGACCGTGCTCTCGAAGTAGACGTCCTTCCCGTCAAGCGCGCCCGCATAGACAGCCCCGTCCGCACACATGGTCCCGATCGCCGGGGCCCCGGAGGCGCAGGGGTCCTGATAGACCCGCGGCTCCTCGCGGGAGTAGCGGACACAGTGGACCTGGTAGGCGGTGTTCTTGGATGCGTCCCCGGTGGTCCCCCCGTCGAAGATCCGGTAGGTCCCGCGCCGCGGATCCGTGGTGAACTCCGTCGAGGACCAGTAACGGGACGCGGTCGACCCGGACAGGACGTAGGTCCCGGCCGGTGCGGAGGCCCGGTTGGTATACATGGTCTGGAGCTCCGTCGCGGAGGGGACCACCCACTCCGGCCCCCGCGCCGCGCAGGCGGCCGCGGCCGGGTGGTTGGAGATCCCGGCGAGGGTGGTCGCGTGATGGTTGATGAGCCCGTCGTTCGAGATCGACCCCATCGTCACAGACGCGGTCGACTTCAGCATCACCCCGATGTCAGAGCTCGGCGCGGCGAAGATCTTGTACCCGTTGACGAGCCCGGCGTAGACCGCCCCGTCAGAGCAGACGGAGCCGACCGCTCCGGTCTCGCAGGCCTCCGGAGGGGCGGTGCGCACGCTGAAACCCGCCGTTGCGGACCCGATCGTCACGGTCGCAAGACGAGCCGTATCTTTCGTGCCGGCCGCGGTGAGGCGAACCCGAAGGACGTCACCGGCGGTGATCGTCCCGGCCTGGTCCGTGAACGCACCCCCGTTGAGGCTGTAGCTCGGGGAACCGTCACCGACAATGCTGATCGCGGAGGCGGGCAGGAAGGCGGGCATGGTGACCGGCTCGGAGGTCGCCGTCGCGTTGATGAGCACGTCCGTAACCGGCGCCACCGCGAAGCTGAACGGGGCGGTCGTGACAGCGAAGTTCCCGGTCACCCCGTTCACGTCCAGGGTCGCGGTCCGTGTCGCCTCATAGGCGGAGGCGGAGGTCAGGCGAACCCGAACCTGCGCGTTCGGCCCGACGGTCGCCTCACTCACCCAGTCGCCGCCGTTCACGGAGAGGAGCGGATTGCCCTCCCCGCTCACGCTGACCGGGACGGCCGCGGAGATCCCGGTGATCGTGACCGGAGCGGACGTGACAAGGGTGTTCGGCGTGGAACCGGTGGCGGCCACGAGCGCGAAGGCGTCGGGGATCAGGATGTCTTGAGTCCGCACGACATAGGTCGAGGTGGTGGTCCCGACGCTGAGGGTCGCAACCCGGTCGGTCCCGTTCGTGGCGGCACTCGTCTGCCGCACCTCGACGGTCGATCCGGACCGGACCCAGCCGGCCGCGGTCGTCCAGGCCCCGCCGTTGATCCGGTACTCCGGAGCGCCGGTCCCCGAGACGGAGATCGGGATGTTCGGCGGCTGGACCCCGGCCGTGCGTGGCGCCCAGGAGACGGTGAACGGGGCGGAGGTGTAGAGCGTGTTGTTTTCCGCACCGGTCACGTCGACGATGTCGAAGGGGTTGGCCGCACGCGGGTCGGACCGGGTGGCCGAGTTCGTCCAGATGTATTCCGCACAGGTCGCCCCGACGCAGAGGACGGAGTAGCCCTCGTTGCTCTGGTTCGCAGGCGCGAACTTCAACCTGAGTGTCCGGCCAACATCGGTGACGATGTTGGGATAATTCGTGTTCGCCGTCGACCACATCACCGCGTTGGCGTCATCCGTCAGCGAGGTGGTGATCGTCACGTTGGTGTTCTTGTAGAAGATCCGCGATCCGTAGACCCGGGGCCAGCGATTCAGCGAACCGCTGTTGTAGTAACCGGAGCTGCCCAGGACCCGAAGTGGACGGGTGCCCGATCCGCCCGACAGGGTAATGATCTCGGACTGGTAGATGTCCCCCGGTAAGGTGCCGAAATAGGTCTGCGGGAAGTACTGCCAGTTGAAGGCGAAGGTGTCGACGAGTTGCGACGCCGGCGCCACCGTCGTCACGGTGAAGGTCGCGGAGCCGGTAATGGTTCCGGCCGGATCGCGCGTCTCCGCGGTAAGAACGACATCCGCGCCGTTGAACTGGCTCGCGGCGACCCGGAACACGACGCTGTCACCCGTTTTTACGGGTCGGGAAACGTTCGAGAAGGCGTCCCCGTTGATCGAGAAGGTGGGGGTGATGGCAGCATCACCCGCGACGCTCATCTGCACGGTCCGTCCGGAGGCGAGACCGGAGATGGTGACCGGGGCGGAGGTGACGAGCGTGCCGGGCTCACCGCTCGCGGAGGCGATCGAGAATGCGTCAGGGACGTAATCTTCCGGAACGAACTGGGAGGTCAGCCAGGGCTGCGTGAAGCAGAAGGCGGAGGCGCTGCTGTTGACCCCGGTCAGGATCTGCGGGATCAGCCCAAGTGTCACGGTCCGGCTGGAGGTGGAGGTCCAGTAGGTGCTCGAGTTGGACTGGTCGAGTACCGCCTTCACGCCGGCCACGTCCCGGTTGACGTTGATCGAGCCCGTTCCGGTCATGACGGAATCCGGCGGGAGGCCCCATTCAGAGCCGAGCGCACCGCAGAGCGCCGTCGCCTCAGCCCAGTTCGGATACTCGGTCCCGACCGTGCCGACGGTGATGAGACCGGGGCCCGCGTTGACGACCTCAAGATTATTGTAGCAGGTCCCCTGCCCGACCGCGAGGGAGAAGAGGTCACCCGTCACGCAATCCGCGGTGGTCAGCGACCAGGTCCCCTGCACACCGCCGATCGTAACCGTCGCGGAGCGCAGCGTCTCATAGGTCCGCGGCGAGGTCATGCGGACCCTGATCTCCTGATTGTTCTCGATCACCCCGCTCGTCACCCAGGAGCCGCCGGCGATGCTGATCTGCGGGTTCCCGGCGCCACTCACGGTAACGGCGGAGGCGGACTCGATCCCGGTAATCGTGGCGACCCCTGAAGCGACGACCGTGTTGATGGGGGAACCCGTGGTGCTCGCGAAGACGAAGGCGTCCGGCGTCGTGTCGCCGACCCGGTTCTGAACGAAGAAGCTCGCGGAGCCGGTCCCGACCTGGACGGTCGCGGTCCGGGTCGTGTTGAAAGGGGATCCGGAGTAGAAAAGCGGACCAGAGGTGAGACGGACCTGGAGCGTTCCGCCACTCTCGATCTCGCCGGAGGTGACCCAGGTGGTCCCGCCGTCCAGACTGAACTGAGGCGTACCGGACCCGGAGATCGTGACCGGTACGACCGTATCAATCCCGGTGATCGTCACCTGATTGGAGATGACCTGGGTGTTGGGCTCCGCGTTCGTCACGCTCGCGAAGGTGAACGTGTTCGGCAGGGTATCACTTGGGTTCTCCACCGTGATTGAGAAGTCCTGGGAGCCGACCACCACCTGTGCGTAAACCGCAGGGATGGCCAGGCCACCGATAAGAGCTGAACCGATCAGTAGTCCTGCGATCGTGCCGTTCCGGAACTTCCTCATGTCAATCTCCACGTACTCAGTTCTGGGCCGCACGGACCGTGAAGTTGTAGGTCCCCGGGGTGGTCGGGGTCCCACTGATCAGACCGGTGGTCGGGTTCAGGGTCATCCCTGGCGGGAGGGACCCGGCCGCAATCTCGAAGGTGACGGCGTTGATGTTCGCCTCCGCCGGCGCGTTCGCCCAGAGGGAGAGACGCGAGCGCAGGTCGAGCGAATAGGCCGCGCCGGCCTGTGCGGCCGGCGGAGCGGAGGCGGCGATAGAGAGGCCGCACTGACCCCAACGCGGCTCCTTCTCCTGGGTGAGCTTCATCTCATCCGTCAGAGCGCTCCCCATCTGGCCGAGCCGGTTCCGGATCTGGGTCAGAGATCCCCCGTCGATCGTTTTGTCTCGAAAAGCGGAGACCGCGCTCAGGTCAGAAATCCGCTTCACACACCAGGTGTCGAGCTCGCGCGAGAAGGAGAGCGCGTCCTGGAAGGTCCCGACCATGTTGGTGACGTTGCGGGTGCGCATCCCCCAGTTCCGGACGTTCGCGTCATCGAGCGAGACCGCACCCTTGAACATATAGGAGATGTTCGTGACCGTGTCCGGGAAGTCGGCCGCCACCTGGGTCAGCCGTTCCGCCCCCCGGAACGCCCCCGCCAGCGAGGTCAGACCGACGTCCCCGAAACGGACCAGACGGGTGATCTTGTCCGCGTTCGGATAACCCGCGTCCCCGTTCCCGAAACGGGGGACGGTCCCGGAGACCCGGATCTGATAGGGGGGCGGGCCCGCCTCTGCCGGGTAGGTGCAGCTGACCTGCCCCTCCGTCGTGACGACCCGCTGGCAGGACGCGTTCGCGGCCGGGTCCCCCCAGTCGATAATCGCGTTGACCCCGTTCGTCCCGTCCCCGTAAAGGGGCAGGGTCATGGTGGTCTGTGCGCTCACGGCCGGGGCCGCGAGGAGGGCCGCACCGAGAAGGGCGGCCCGAAGTGTCAGGGACCGGGGTCCGGGTTGACGTGATCTGGGCATCTTAGCCTCCCTCAAGAACGAGTGACCCTTCCGGATCGTTGACGATGATCGTGTAGGCGCGGGACGCCGCGACCCCGCCCGGATAGGTGGCGGTCACGGTGAAGCTGTAGGCGCCGATCGCGCTCGGGGTCCCGGAGATCAGACCCGTCCCCGCACCGAGGCCGAGACCGGTCGGAAGAGCCCCGGAGGTCACGGCCCAGGTCAGCTCATCCGCGCTCGGCGGCGAGCCGGACCCGCCACCCGTGAAGGCGATCAGGGTCTTGAGGTCGAAACCGACATAGGCGACCCCCTCCTCCCCGTCCGGGATCTGTGCGGTGCCGAGTTCGAGACTGACCGGCTCGGACCCGGTCGTGACGCTGAAGCTCGCGGAGGCGGTCCCGACCGCAATCGTCACCGAACGCTCCGTCTCATAGGCGGAGGCGGTGGTCAGGCGCGCCTGCACCCATCCCCCGTTCGTGACGGTCAGCGGGGCGGTGTGATCCGTCCAGTCGGACCAGACGACCTCACCGACCGGCCCGGTTCCGGTCCGGACCTGGCCGCCGTTCCCCTCGGAGACGGAGACCGCGACCGCCCCGGTGACCCCGGCAACCTGCACGGGATCTGAGCTGACCTGCGCGCCAAGCGCACCGCCGGTGACGGCGCTGAAGGCGAAGGCGTCAGGCGAGAGGTCCTGGGTCGTGACAACGAAGTCCCGCGTGATCGTCCCGACCGTCAGGGAGGCGGTACGGGTGCCCCCCTCGGTGGAGGAGGCGGTCATGCGGACCTGTACCGTCTGCCCGGCCGTGACAAGACCGGGATCTGACGTGTAGGCGCCACCATTGATGCTGTAGACGGGTGACCCGTCACCGGAAACGCTGATCGCCACCGAACCCTCAAAACCGGTCAGCGTTACGAGATCGGAGACCGCCTCCCCACCAGGTCCGACGAGAGCGGCCGCAAAGGTGAAGTCGTCCGGGGTCGCGTTCTGGGTCCGGGTCGTGACCGAGAAGGGCGCTGAAACGCTTCCGATCGTCAGGTTTGCGACGCTTTCGGTCCCGAAAGAGCCGGAGGAGGTGAAACGGACACGAACCGTCTGACCCGCCTCGACGGAGCCGTTGGTGGAGGTCCATGCGCCGCCGTCGATCTGGTATTCAGCCCCGATCACCCCGCCGACCGAGACCGGGACGGTACCGGTCACCCCGCTGACGGTCACGTCCGCGGAGGTGACGAGCGTGGCGACCTCGGCGCCGGTCACCGGCGCGAAGGAGAAGACGTTCGGGGTAAGGTCCTGTGTCGTGACCGTGAAGGTGCCACTCGTCGTCCCGACCGTCAGGCTCGCGTTGCGGGAGGTGGACTCCGTCTCCGCCGCGGTCAGACGAATCTGAACCTGGCGGCCGACCGTCACGGTTCCGGGCTCCGTGGTCCACTCCCCCCCGTCGATCCGATAGCTCGGGGAGCCAGAACCCGAAACGCTGATGGCGACGGACCCCTCGAAGCCGGAAAGGGTGGCCGGGTCAGACGCCACCGTCGCGCCGGGCGCGGCGAGCCGGGAGGCGAAGAGGAAGCTGTCCGGTGCGGTGTCCTGTGCGCGCGACGTCACGGAGAACTCCCCGCTGACCCCGCCGACCGTCAGTGTCGCAACCCGGGTCTCAAGGAAGCCGCCAGAGGTCAGGCGGACCGTGATCTCCTGCCCCGCGCTGACCGTTCCCGAACTCGCCCAGGTGGTCCCGCCGTCAAGGCTGAACTCCGGCGACCCGTCACCCGAGACGGATACGGAAGCGGCCGCCTCGATCCCGGCGATGGTGACCGGGGCGGAGGCGACAAGACTGCTCGGGTCGGCGCCGGTGACGGCCGCGAGGGTGAACCCGTCCGGGGTCGTATCCGCGCTGCGCGTTGTGACGCTGAACGCACCGGTGACCCCGTTCACGTTGAGCGTCGCGCTGCGGGTCTCACCGAAATCCCCGGAGGTCAGACGGATCCGAACCTGCGCGCCGTTCGCGACGGGGGTTGAGCTCCCCGCACTGACCCAGGGGCCGTTGTTGACGCTCAGCTCGGGCAGACCGTCACCCGACACTGACCCGGTCACCTCGCTTTCGATCCCGGTCACGGTGATCGGGTCCGAGACGACAACCACGTTCGGGTTGACGCCAGTCTGATCCGAGAAGGCGGTCAGAACCGGGGTGTCGTTCGAGCTGCGTACGGTGACCTCGAAGGTCGAGGGGACACCGCCGATGGTGACGGTCGCCGTGCGGGTCTCCCCGAAAGAGCCAGAGGTCAGACGAACCTGAACCGTTCCGTTATTCGCAACTGATCCGGCACTCACCCAGCTCGCCCCCCCGTCAAGGCTGACCTGAGGGGTCCCTGCGCCGGAGACGGATACTGATGCGGTGGCCTCAAGGCCGGTGATGGTGGCGGGCTGAGACGCGATGAGGGTGTTCGGGTCCTGGTTCGCGGCCGCCGCGAAGAAGAACGGATCAGGGATCGTGTCCGCCGCACGCGTGGTGACCTGGAAGATGGCCGAACCTTCGCCAACCGTCACTTCGGCCTGATAGGTCTGGCTGTAGCCGCCGATCGTCGGAAGGATGGAGACCCTGATGGAGTCCCCATCCTCAACCGTGGCGGAGGTGACGTAAATCTGGCCGTTCACGCTGATCCTGGGGTCCCCGCCCGTCCCGAGGTCCGAGACGCTCGCCTCGACCGGCTCGGTGATCCCGCTGATCGTGATGATGTTGGAGACCACCGGGATACCGTCCGGGGTGACCCCGCTGACCGGGCCGAAGGCGAAGGGGTCCGGCATGGTGCTGTCTGCCGCGACGAAGCCGAACGCCTCTCCGGTCAGAACTGTCGAGGTGGTCGTCTGGGCCGAGACGGCCCCGGCGGCGAGGCCGGTTCCGACGATGATCCCGGTCAGCAGTCTGAGCATATGGACACCCTTCTTTTTCGCAAAAGACGAGACGGGACCGCCCCGAGCCTTTTTCAGATTTTCGCAGATTATAGACAGACGGATTGAAACTGTCTACAGCGACGGCCCGGAATGTCCCGGCCCGCCCCTTTTTTCCTGTAGTCGGGAGTCGATCTCCGCGACCACCCTCTCCGACAGGGCTTCAGCCGTCATCGCCCCGTCCAGGACCCGAAACCGGTCCGGCTCCTGAAGGGCGCGGGCCCTGAGGCGCCCCGCCACCGCCGCCATGAACGGATCTCCGCGCCCCTCGAAACGGGTCTCCGCCCCCTTGACGGAGGCGTCCCGCGCGGAGGCGAGCGCCGGGTCAAGGTCAATCAGGATCGTGAGGTCCGGATCGAGACCGATCAGCTCTCGATGCATCAGGTCGATCAGGCGCGCACGGGCCGGATCCCCGCCCTGATAACCACGCGTGGAATCCACATAACGGTCGCAGAGAACGATCGCTCCGCGGTCCAGGGCCGGCAGGACGGTCCTCTCGACATGGTCCCGTCTCGCCGCGTTGAACAGGATGAGCTCCGTCTCGGGGGACCAGCGGTCGCTCTCCCCACGGACGAGCAGGGCGCGGATCTCCTCCGCTCCGGGGCTTCCGCCCGGCTCCCGGGTCAGCACCACCTCATGACCACGCGCGATCAGCGCCTTGTGCGCGAGCCGGGACTGGGTGGACTTGCCCGACCCGTCGATACCCTCAAAGGTGATGAACACCCCTTTTCGCAAGGGTCAGAACTCCACGAAGACGTGCTTGGTCGCATCTCCGGGCCTGGTCTTCGCCATCGCGCCGGGATGCAGGATCGCCTCGGACCCGTAGACGGCGACGCCGGGGCGCAGGATCGGGTTCCCCTTGGTTGAGCGCATGAGATGTGACTGGCCCTTCTCCAGCAGAAGCTTTGCGGGAACCTGAATATAGCCGCGATCGGCACAGATCAGCGCGGCGATCGCCTTGAGGCCGCTCTCCTCCCCCTGTGCAGCCCATTCGAGGGAGCCGCGCCGGAACTGGAAGCGCCACGGCCCCTCCCCGGAGGCCCGGGCGGTCACGAGACGGACGCGGGAGCTCTCATACATGCTGCGGCCACAGATCTCCCCGCCCGGGACGAGCGCGTCACGCACCTTCTGGAGATTGAGGTCGATCGGGTGAAACCCCGTTCGCGTCGACGCGACGGTGGCGATCACGTGACCGGTCGCGTCGACGCGAACGGGGTTCTGGTCGATATGGACGTGCGGGGGCTGGGACGCCTGGGGCGGCGCTTTCGGTTGCGCCTGCTCCGGCACCGCCGCCGGAACCGGGATCACCGGGGCCGAGGGGTTCGCCACCTCGACCTGGGCGGCCTCCACCTCCGGCGAGGTGACGCCGCGCGCCGCGGCGATCGCCCGGAAGATGCGGGAGAGGTGATCCGTCGCCCCCTCCACCTGAAGGGACATCCCGATCGTGCGCGAGAGGGTCTCGAGCTGGGCCGGGATCTGCGAGATCCGCCGCATATGCGCCTCGAAGGCCTCAACGCTCTCCAGGCGCGTGAAGGCGACCGCCTTCTCCTCGCGCAGGATCCGGGGAAGGTCGGTCGCGACCACCTCGAGCGTGCGGATGAGACGCTCGAGCTCAGGGCTTCTCGTTTTTCGCTGAATTGCGGTTCGTCTCGTCACGGTCATCATGGCCCCATAGGAATTTGCGAAAAATTATTACTTTCGCTTCCTCCCGTCAAGGACGAAGACTTAGCCGCCCGCGGCGTCCTCGACATGCAGGACCCGGTTCCCGCGATAGAGGGTGACGGTCATGTCCGGGCTGTTCTGATGAATCGCGTCGACAAGGCGGGCGACCGCCTCCTCAAACCCCCCGTGGAAGGTGGCGGAGGCCCTGATCCGGTAGTCGAGCGGGTTATCCCAGACAACGGTCCAGCCCGAGATCCGCGCCCAACCCTCGATGGTCCCCTTGAGGCTGGCCCCGGACATCACCGCCCATACCTCCTGATGCGCGACGGGATCCTCGACCTGCGGGACCGGAGGCGGGTCCGCGCGCACGGCCGAAAACCCGGCGGGGGTCATCAGGGCGGCAGCGCAGAGGGTGATCACAAGTGGGGAGCAGACCCCTTTGACGCGCGTCTTAACTCGCATCTTCCTTCTCCTCCTCAAGGGCGGGATTGGGGGCCACGGCGAGTTCGGCCGGACGCGGACGCGGCCGGATGCTACGCGCGGCAGCGGTTTTGGGGGTGACCTCGATGATCGGCGCGGCCACCGGCAGCGGGTCGGCGGCACGGGTCGCGCCGAGCCCCTCAGGGCGCGGCAGCGGACGCAGAGATCGGGTTGGTGCGCTTGAGGTCGGCAGGGCCACTTCAGCGGGGGCGGCCGCCTCCGTCGACGCCGAGGCCGAGGCCTCATCCTCCGTCTCTTCGCCGGAGTTCGCAATCAGAAGGGGCCCTTCGAGGACGTCGCCGCTCTCGAGCGTGACCCGGAACGCGGTCTCGTCATCCTGGACCGACAGGACCCGTCCGAGGTCCCCGAGGATCATACTCGGAACGATCATGATCCGTGATGTGGTGTCCGCCCCGTTCTGGATGAACGGGGCCCCGGAGGGGTCCCGATCCAAGGCCCAGCCGCGAAGCGCGAGGGTCTGCGGCTCCCGCTCTCCCCCCTGTGCGTCCCGGCCCGAAAGGGACGGGATGTCCTGGAGGGGGGTTACCCCGTTGCGGCGATCCTCGATCAGGCGCAGCACCTGCGCGGCGCGTTCCGCCGGCATACGGGAGATCGCGTCCAGAATGCGGGGATCCATCAGCACGTCCGAACCGGACCCGGAGCTCATGATCAGCTCAAGATCAAGATCGGGAACGGCGAAGGCGCTCCCATCGGTATTGCGCTGCCCCATCCCCCCGATATGGGCGATGATATCCTCGCGGGGCGAGGCGTTGACCGCCTCGAAAGGGACCGCCTGCGCAAGGGCCCGTATCCGGTCGCGCACCGGGTCTGGGGCGGTCGTCTGCGCGATGGCGGGTCCGGACAGGACACATCCGACCATCACGACGTTTCCGATCCTCTTGAGCAACATACCGTTATTCCCCCGTTTTTCTTTCGGGCGTGACGACGCCCTCCCTGACGATCCGCTCCACCCTCTCCATGCGCTCCTGGGTGAAAATGTCCGCGAGCAGCCCGTGTCGCGCGAGCCCTCCTATCGTCGAGACGATGTTGTGCAGGGCCGGCTCCGACTTCGGATCGTAGGGGCTGTTCAGAAGCGCCTCGAGCGCCTCCGGATCCCGCTCCGACATGGAGATCAGAAAACCGATCCGGATATCCGCCGGCAGATAGGCCAGGACGAACAGGAGGTCCCGGCGCATCTTCGCGGGCATCTGCCCGATCCGGGTTCCGGCGCCGATCTGGAAGGCCAGCGAGGTTGCACTTTGGAGCCGGTCGCCCAGATCGGCCACCTGTCCGCGCACGACCCAGTGCTCCTGCGTCTTGAGCCATTCCGACGCCTGGATGATCGCCCGGGTCACGTTCATCGGGAATGGGCGCAACGCAGATCTCCGGTTTTATCCTTTTTCGCAAATCTTGATGTGCCACAGCCGAACCGTCTATGCAATCCATTCAGTCGCGGAGGAGAGCGTGTCCGTGCAGTTTTTTGTGGACAGGGACCGGGATACATGCGGTACGCCCCCCCTTTATCCTCTTTGCGGATTTGCGATTTTTTCTCTTTTACGATATGTCCCGTCAAAGAGGGGGTGGCCGCCGGAGGGCGGATCCCGTCGACCGGACAGCAAGGGGGATTGACCTGATGAGCGCCGAACATGTTCTGAACCTGCTGATCGACGAGGGCGGGATGGTAGAGTACAACGGAATCCGGGTCGACCTCCCGTCAGCGGCACGGTCGTCTGAGTTCATGAGCTCTCTCCTGAAGATCGGGCTCGTGAGCCTGGAGAAGGCGGCTCCGGGCATTCTTGATTGGGTCGAGGTCCCGGCGCTTCCGAAGACGCTCCTGATGACGACCGCCTATGCGATCGACGTCTCCCCCCGCATTGAGGGGGAGGATCGGGTGATCGACGCGAGCGGGGTGATCGCCCATGCGAAATACCTCACGACCCGTTTCGTCGATCCGGAGCTTGATCCGGAGCTCGTCCGCATGATCGGTGTTCTGGCTCAGGTCCGGATCAACCAGATCGAGGGTCCGGTCCAGAGCGGCCTGCCGCAGGGGGGGGAGGATCGGTGAGCCAGAACCCGAACGCCGGACAGGGGCCGAACGCCGACCAGGAGTCGATGCGCTGGCTCTTCATCTCGATCGCGCTCCTTCTGATCACCCTCTTCGCATGGACCTATCTTCAACCGGAGATCAACGTGATTTCCGGCGTGATCTCCTGGGCCCATATCCTCCCCTATGCGATGGCCTACCGGGCCCTGCCCGTTCTGGGGGCGATCCCGCTCATCGGACCCTCCGTCTTCGAGGAGGCGCATCACGCGCTGCGTTTCCTGGAGCAGGGGAATTACGTCGCGATGACCCCCGAACAGCGGATGATGCTTCTCACCATCGCGGGACGTTGCGCCATCCCGCTCTACGTCCCCCTCCTGCTGATCGCGGGCACCCTGGGACGGAGCTTTCGTCCCGACGTGGTCTACCGGGTCGGCTACACGCTCGAGACGATGATCCGGGCCCAGTCGGAGCACTGGCTCACCTCCCGAATGAGCCGTCACGTGAACCCGCTCAGGGTCCCGGAGGTCTCCGCCACATCTCTCGCGAAGGGGGTCCTCGCGCAGCGCAGAAAGACGAAGACGGTCCCTGAGGTGGGTGCGCTCATCAGCCTTGATCAGCCGGCGCAACGCCAGGGGGCCTGGCAACGCGCGCTCCGCCCGGAGGAGTGGCTGCTCGGGGCCGGGATGTGCTTCTCACCCGAGCACGCGGCTGCGGCCGAAAAAAAGGACTGGGAGTACCCGTCGCGCCTTCTCGAGGCGCGTGACCGCTGGCCGGAGACAGATATCGAATCCTTGTGCGAGCTTCTTGCCGCACAGCTGCGCACCCCTTGGACCGGCTTCAAGGACCTGCGCCCCGGCCATCAGGCGATCTGTGCCGTCATGGCGAGCTTCTACAGTTTCGACATCACCGGCGGGAACGCCCTTCTGAACGATCTCGGCGGGGTATATGACGCGATCGGCGCGAAGCCCGGCGGCATGGACAAGGCCATTCTGGCCGAGGAGGGCCTCATGCCACGCATCCGCAAGATCCTGGACGGCAAGCCCGGAAGGGCGCTCGCGGAGGTGGCCGCCCGCCACGCCTGGGTCGAGACCGCCTTCCCGGCGATGCTTCAGGTCGCCCGCAAGGACCGCGGAGTCCTTCCCGCGGCCGCCTTCCTCTGGCTCAAGGGGGAGGACCGGCTTTTGTGGTACATCCTCGACAACGTCGGATCAGACGCGGTCATGATCGAATCCGCCGGCGCCATGTCGCACTTCAAGGCGGAGGTCCAGATCGGACTTCCGATCCGTCGCCCGGCCGTGTTCCAGGCGGCCCGAGCCCTGCGCGAGGATTATCTGGACGTGACGGAGGCGCGCCTTCAGATGCGCGCCATCAAGCGGGATCTCGCGATGACCCCCGAGGAGCGGATCCGCCGCGCCCTGGAGGCCCGAGGCAAGCCGCCCGCCCCCGATCTCCGGAAAGGTCCCGCAACATGAGACTTGTGGACAGCCGACCAGATATCCGGATCTCAGATTGATTTGAAACCGGAAACCGTCTATTTTTTCGCAAACCCGTCAAGCGCAGGGACCCCGATGAAAACCTCCAGGACCAGAGCCCTCTCGGCCGTCGCGGTTGCGGCCCTCGTCGGGCTGACCCCGATCACCGCCACCGCGCAGACCGAGATCTTCCGCTCCATGACCAACGAGCGGTGCTCCGCCGCTTCCCGGGACGCGGTCGCGAACGCGGCCCGCCTGAACGTGGAGAGCCGCGTCGCCCGGGCGGAGGCATCGATCCAGCCCCCCACGCCCGTCGGCGACCTCTCCTGTCTCAATGACCTGATGAACATCGACATCGATTTCCTGTCGGGGCGTATGTTCGATATCAGCTCCATCCTCGGCGACCTGATGAGCGGGTTGCAGAACGTCACCCTTGAGGGGATCCAGGGGGCGGTCACCCGGCAGATCTGCGAGTTCGCCGCGGAGAAGTGGGGGGAGGTGACCAAATCCCTGAACCTGTCCGTCGATGACCTTCTGGGGGACATCTCCCCCTCCTTCACCAGCAACTTCGCCCTGATCAACGTGACCCAGGGGGCGCCAGGGACAGGGATCGTGATCAACGGCGGCGGGACCACCCCGCAACCGAGCTCAGCCCCCCGTTCCGCACCGGTCAACTCTGACGTCCAGAACACGATCAACCAGATCTACAACAGCCTCAACGGGGGGAACTGATCATGGCCGGACCCGGAACCCGCACCGCTCTCGCAGGCGCCACCGCGCTGCTTCTCGTCTCCGCGAGCCCCGCCTTCGCCCTGTTCGGCGGCGGGGCAAACTGCGCCTCCCCGACCCAGGTTTCCAACGCACATAGCGGGACGCGGGACGTGATCCGGGAGGAGCATGAGACGACCCGGAACGCGATCATGGACGCGATCGAGGAGCAGACCGAGGCGCTGACCGAGAAGATGGAGGAAACGACCCTCCGGATCATCGAGGCCTTGACCCTCGCCGCGAAGGAGAACTCCGCCCATATCCGCCAGCAGACGGAGTCCCAGAGGCGGGTCGCGGACGCGCAGGAGCTCAACGCGACGGACCGGATGCGTCAGGAGGTCCGCGCGAGCGCGGAATCCGGTCAGTTCGACCCGAACCCGTTCAGCTGCTCACTTCTCGACATCTTCGAGTCGAGCCGCGGGTCCGGTGCGCCCATGACCGGAGACGGGGTCACACAACGCGCCGTGAGCCGGCTCAGCGGGGATGATGAGGACGTACAGGCGGGCGGGACCCAGATCGCGGTCAGCGTCGTGAACGCAAGGGACACCTATTCCGGTTTCCGTGGGTCCGAGAACGCGACGACGGACTGGTCCTTCATGCTGAACGAGCCGACGATCGACCTGTCGGACCCGCAGATGCAGGACGTGCTCGGCTGGGTCGTGACCAACTCCGTCGACCCACTGCCGGAGCCGAAGATGACAGCGGCCGAACTTGACACCCCGGAGGGGATGTCGATGGCCGCGGAGGCCCAGAAGCGGATCGCCCGTCAGCGGGCCGCGATCGAGACGATCAACATGTCGCTCAACATGCGGACCCCCGCCTTGACCGACAATCAGGGGACGTTCCGGTCGATGGCGGATGACAGCGCCTACAACCGGCCCGTCCCGGAACGTCTCTCAGAGCTTCAGCAGCTCGATATCCGGACCGTCTATCACTACGCGCCCGGTCCGAACCGGGTGAACGGGACGAACGGTCAGCAGAACGGGCTGGTCCATATGAACGAGAAGGGCTGGCTTCAGGAGCTTCACACGATCATGGCGATCAACGCCCGGATCAACTACATCCGCCTGGAGCTCGAGAACCGCAACGCCGTGGTGAACGCGCTGATCCTCGCCTCCCTGAACGAGCGGTGAGCGGCGAAAAGCCGAACACCTGAAAGGACGCGCGCATGGCCATCTTCAAGGAGTCCCAGCCCTCCCTTCCGACCAGTTCGGAGGCGGTCGAGAACCGCTACATCCGGCGCCCCGTCAAGGGGATGGGGGAGCGGGTTCGTGACGGTCTCACCCACCGGGACACGGTCATGATGATCATGGTCGGATCGGGACTCCTGACCCTTCTGATCCCGGCCGTCTTCCTCCTGGTCGTGCCGAGCGCGCTGACCTATTACGTCTGGGCCGCGCGCCAAAAATACCGGCTCCCTTTCAAGACCCCGATCACCTGGGGCGGGACCGATTACGGGGCGCCCAAGCCGGGCGGCCGTGGCCGGTTCGGGAAGGCGGCCGGTATCCTCTATTTCGGCCAGGACGAGTCCGGGCTCGAGGAGCTCTGGATCGAGAACGGGGACGCGCGACGTCACGGGTTCTTCATCGGGACCACCGGGTCCGGCAAGGCGCTCCCGCTCGACACCCCGGTCCTGACCCCGGGCGGCTGGGTCCGCAACGGGGATCTGGCCCCGGGCGACCTGGTCGCGCACCCGGACGGCGGGGTCTCCCGGGTCCTCTCCATCCATCCCCAGGGGGCGATCCCGGGGATCCGGCTCCTGTTCGCGGACGGACGCGAGGCGGTCTGCTCCGAGGATCACCTCTGGCACGTGCGCGCCACCTCAAAGCCAGGCCTCTCCTGCCCTCAGGCGCTTCCCGAGGAGGGGCGTGTCATGGAGGCGCGCGACATCGGGATCCTGTTCGGCCTCTACGGGGCCGACCTTGACATGACCGTTCCGCTCGCCGCCCCGTTCACGGGGCCGGACGCGGGCGAGCGCCTTTCAGACGCGGCGGCTGATCGGGCCGCCCGGGACGGTCTGGACAGTCTCCTCGTCATGCCCTCCGTGATCGGCACGCCGCAGGAGCGGTCCCGGTTCCTCGCACGGTTCGTGCGGTCGCGCGGGCTCGAGTCCCGGATCGACCCTCAGGGGGTCCGCCTCATCGGCGTCCGCCCCGGAGAGGCGCGGCTCCTCAAGGAGATCGCCTGGTCGCTCGGCGGGTTCGCCACCTCCTGGCTGACCGCGGAGGGGCGCACGGACGTCACCCTCCTGTACCGCGGCGTCGAGCTGATCGATCCCGCTGCGAGCACCTGCCGCTGGCCTCATGAGACCGGTCTGCCGATCGTGGGCGTGGAACCCGTTGACGGGCTGACCCGCATGTCCTGCATCAAGGTGGACCGCGAGGACGGTCTCTATGTGATGGAGGGTCACGTCACCACCCATAACACGGAGCTCCTGCTCGGGGTCGTCTCCCAGACCCTGATGTGGTCCTCCGGGTTCCTGTTCATCGACGGGAAGGGGACCACCGAGTTCTACGCACGCGCCTGGACCCTGTGCAAACGGTTCGGCCGGGAGGACGACCTGCGGGTTCTGAACTTCACCGACCCGGGCGGGGACCCGGACGCGCCGGCCGGCGGACCCTCCACCCAGTCCAACACCCTCAACCCGTTCTCCAAGGGGTCCCCGGACCAGCTGATGAACATCGTGGTCTCCCTGATGGGGGACGCAGGCTCCGGCAACGACATGTGGAAGAGCCGGGCGATCTCGCTCGTCACCGCCCAGATGATGGCGCTGTGCGAGCTGCGCGACAGCGGAGAGATCCTCCTGAACGTCCAGACGGTCCGGGACTTCCTCGCCCTGGGCAAGGGGGTCGACAAGGCCAAGCTCCGCGGCAAGAAGCCCACCAAGGTGGAGGAGATCCCCAAGGAGGCCTGGGACGAGATGCGGACCCGGGCCGGTCTCATCGAGCTCTATCTGCGCGCCATGAAGGGGGAACTCTCACAGACCACCCTGCTCGCGCTGCGGGGTTTCTTCGACACCCTGCCCGGTTTCTCGCTCGAAAAGGCGATGGCCGGGGACCCGCAGGAAACCAAGTGTAACGAACAATATGGCTTTCTTTCCATGCAGTTAACCAAACCGCTGGGGTCTCTGGCGGACGGTTACGGACACATTTTCCGCACGCCCTTGGGCGAGATCGACATGGACGATGTCGTGCTGAACCGGCGGATCCTGGTCGTGCTTCTTCCCGCCCTCCAGAAGGCGCCGGAGGAGATGCAGAACTGCGGGAAGATCGTCGTCACCCTTGCGAAGATCATGATGGGGAACGCGGCCGGCTTCGAACTTCAGGGGACCCGTCAGGAGATCGTCGAGGCGAAACAGACCCGCGCCCCCTCCCCGTATATCGTCGTCCTGGACGAGGCGGGCTATTACATGGTTCCGGGGATCGACGTCATGATGGCCCAGGCGCGTTCGCTCGGCTTCATGATCATCGTCGCCGGCCAGGACATGGCCGCGATGCAGAAGACCTCCCCGCAGATAGCGGAGACGGCGGCCGCGAACGCCTCGATCCTCGCGGTCGGGAAGACGGTGGACGGGGACAAGACGATCAGCTTCGTACAACGACTGATCGGGAAGTCGACCGTCTCGGTCGCCTCCGGATTCCAGTCCCAGCCCGGGATCCTCGGGAACCGTTGGGTGGACCGGATGGACGCGACCTTTCAGGAGGTGGACAAGGTCCGGATCGATGAGCTCCAGAGCCTCGGGGAGGGCCAGTTCTATTTCCTGTTCAACGGGAAGCTGGTTCGGGCGGCGACCTTCTTCATCGGGGACGAGTTCGGCGAGAACTTCTCGGTCAACAAGTTCCTCAAGGTGCGGGGACCGACGGACAAGGTGCCGGGCCTGGACCAGTCCGTCGACAACAGTTTTGTTCAGGGCCTGATCGACATCACGACCGCCATGGGGGCCGGCCTGAAGCCCCCGGTGATCGATCTCGAGGACCCTCTCGCCCTGGCCCTCTCCGTCTCTGAACGGTTCCGTGCCCGGGCCGGCGCGGGGAAGATGACCCCGGCCGCCCTGCGCACGGCGGACCTGATCGGCCTCGCGGCCACCCTGGACGGGGAGGGCGCCGCCGACCCGGAGCCGGAGGGCTGGTCGGACATGATCGAGGACGGGATCTCCGGTCCGGACCTCGACGACCTGCGCGAGATGGCCGGGATCCGGAAACGGGCGGTCGCCACGGAGATCCCCGGCGCGGACCTCCGGGAGGCGCAGGCGGGTCGGCTCGGAAACCTGCGCGGTCACGCCTCGGCCCCGATCAGGCCTGAACCGGTCGTACCCCCCTCAGAGGGGTCGGGGGCGGAACGCCCCACCTCGGCCCGGCCCGCCGCACCGCGGACCGAGCCGGCGCGCCCCCCGGCCTCTCCCGCCCGGGTCCCCGATCTGCCGCCGCCGAGCGGGACCCGGAACGAGGTCCCCTCCCGGGTCACGGAGAGCATCCAGATGGCGATGCGGGGGGAGACCCCGAACGCGCGCCATATGGGGATCATCGGGATGTTCGAGTTCGAGGATGAGGTCCGCAAACAGGCGGCCGAGTCCGGGTTCAGACCAGACATCCGGGAGGGGCTCAAGGGGGCCACCCGGACGGAGACGGTCGCCGCCATGTTCGGGACCATGTCCCGGCAGATGGAGCAGATGCACCGGCTCCTCATCTCCGAGGTCGCCGAGGGGGACCTGGCCGCTCAGATCATGGAGCGGGCCGCCCCGATGCGGCCGACCGTCCTGCCACATGAGGCGGGGGAGGACGAGGTGAGATCACGCCTGTCCGGCATCGAGAAGACCCTGGAACAGGCCATGCGAGGGCAGGACTGATGCGGATCGTCGCCTTCGACCCGGGCCGGGCCACCTCCTTTGCGATCCTGAACACGGAGACCCCGCACCGGATCGAGGTGGGGGAGGTGGATCTGATCGGATCCGGACGGCTCCGGCGCCCCTGTCCGGTCCATATCGCAGAGCTGATGATCGGGACGGACTGCGCGATCATCGAGGAGGTGGGCGCGCGGCCGGACCAGGGGGCGAGCGCGGTCTTCACCTTCGGCATGTGCGTGGGCACGATCCTCGGCGCCGTCTCCGCCCGCCACGTACCGATCGAGCCGGTTTCCCCCCAGCGCTGGAAGGCGGCGTCCCGCCTCGGCGGCCTCGGCCGGGACGAGGCGAAGGACGCCGCACGGGCCCTCGCGACGGAGCTCTGGCCGGACCAGAAGCCCCTGTTCCGGGTAAAAAAGAACCACGGGCTCGCAGAGGCGGCCCTGATGGCGCGGTGGTATTTCCTGTCAGGTCCGGGACGGGACGTCCCGTTTGACGGCGATCTGCCCGGGACGGCGGGTACGGATCAGAACAGACAGGGCTGATCCGGGGAGCGCGCTTCAAACTCCTCCTTGAGGTTCCTGAACTCGGCGGTCCGGAAGTTCTCCTGAACGCCCGGCTTGCGCCCCGAGTAGCGGGTTCTGGCGTCCAGCCGGAAGGCCGGAAGGGACATCTCCTTGCCATAAACGGCCCGGCTGCGGATCAGCTCCGCGAGCGCGTTCAGCTCATCGGGGGTGGCCGGGACCTCCTTGTGCCATGCCCTGTGGCCGTAGGCGTCAGACCCGTCGTTCGACCAGCGGAACCCGGCCGCCTTCAGCGCGTCCTTCGCCTCGAACCGGCTGTCCTTCGCGATCACGTGGATCGTGTCGATCTCCCCTCTGCGCAGCAGCTCCGCGAAGGCGGTCTCCGTCCCGCCCCCGTTCAGGACGAGCGCGGTCGCGATCACGTCCGCGTCCGCCCGATGGGATCCGTAGACGTAGCCCTCCGAGAGGGCGAGAACCTCAAGGCTGCGCCCGTTCTTGCCCCGCGAGAACCAGTCCACCTGGGCGAAGGAGCAGTGCCAGGGAATCTGATCGAACCCCGCACCCGGGAAGGTCCGCTCCACCATCTGCCGATCGAAGGCGGCGTTATGCGCGATCACCAGCTCCGCACCCCGCATGAAGTCACTAACCTGCTCATCGGTGATCCGGCATCCGGCCACCGTCTCCGCGGTGATCCCGGTCACCCTGGACGCCTCCTCGGAGATCGGGACGGAGGGTTCGCGCAGCTCGTTGAAGACCGCGTCCAGGGCAAGGATCCCGCCCGCGTCGAACCGGAACCGGAGCATCGCGAGCTCGACCACCTCGTCATGGCTCTCAAGCCCGGTCGTCTCGCTGTCGAGGATGATCCCGGTCCGGGCCAGGGCGAGACGGTCCGGATCCGTGCAGGTCGGGAAGGCGTCCAGCGTCGCCTGGCGCATCAGGGCGTGACCGGAGGCCTGGAGTGCGGCGGAGAGGAGCTCACGCCCCGCATCCGTTCCGGTCAGGGTCCCGATAAGGGAGCGAATCCGCTCCTCCTGATCTGGTCGCATCTGGGTCTCCTATAGACATGAGAATTCGGTCCGGGTCATGATGGACCGAACCTGTGAAAATCGTAAAGGTCTTCTAGTCGAGAAGCTGGAGCTCGAGCTCGCGCGGGGTGTCGGGTCCGGTGCTCGGGTGCTCGATCAGAAGGAGGCCCGACGCCTGACCCAGCGCGCTGATCACCTCGGCATCAGCGGCGAAGAGGACCCGTTTCGTCTCCCCGTAGAGCTCGACCTGCCCCCCGCGGACCCGGACCGCGTCCGGCACGAAAGGGAGGGGCGGGCGGACCGAGAGGGTCACGCCGCCCATGTCCGAGAGGAGGAACTCCGCGACCCGATCCGTCATTTCCGCTCGAGCCCGTCCCGCGTGCGGGTCCGGACCTCCGGTTTCGGTTCGTTCGTCTTCTTGGGCGGGACCGGATAGGCCCGGTCCGGGCGCTCGCACTCCGTCTTGTCCATCGCGTAAGGGTCAGGACATCTCGGCTCCTCTGTGAAGGCCTTCAGGCCCTCCAGGAAAAACCCCGCCTGCGCCGGCACCGCCGCGAGCGGGAGGGTGACGAGAACGGAAAAGATGATCAGTTTTCGCATGATGACCCTCCTCAAAGGTCCTGAATGTCCGGCCACATATGGGGCCGCAGATCGAGGCAGCCGCGCAGCGCCTCATGAGTCCATCCGGGCGCGGCGATGACGATCCGGTCATAGCCGGACCCGTCCCCGACGGTGCGATCGAGAATATATCCGATCGCACTGCGGAAATGACCCCGCGCCGCCTCCAGGAACCCGTCCGTGTTGACCGGACGCCCGTAAAGCCGCAACGTCCCCCGCAGGGCCCGGGAGATCTGCTCCGCCCCCTCAAGCGGGTGACGAACCTCCCCGGACCCGATCGGGACGTAGCAGAGGGAGGACCAGCCGAAGACGGCCGTCCAGTGCGCCCGTCTACGGGCCTCCTCGGTCAGAACGGTGACATGAGTCTCCCCGACCCCGATCGACACCATGACGAGGGTCTCCCCGTCCCGTGTCTCGAAATCGGGCGCGGCGACCTCCTCCGCGAAGATCCCGATCGGCTTCTCGATGACGCTGAACCGGTGACGATCCGCCCCCTCACGCATCTGAACCCCTCTTCCCGTTCGTCTTCACGGGGGCTTCCCTCTTTCCGCCGAAAAGGCCGACCCTCTTTTTCGACGTGGCCGGCGGCGTCGCCCCCTTCACGGCCCCTTCGCGCGCCAGACGCAGACGCTCGGCCTGGCGGAACCGGACCGGTTCGAAATGAAAGTCGACCGCGACCCGTTCGGCATGAACGCCGCGGGCGGACCGTTTACGACCCACGATCCGGGCGCGCAGGTAGCGCAGGATGGAGTCGGCGGAGACCCCTTTCCGGTCGAAATACCACAGGACCCCCATCACAAAGAGGGCGAGCGTGATCGTCCAGGGACGGATATGCATCACCATCAGAAGGAGGACGATCACGACCCTCCCCTCGAAGATCAGGAACTTTCCGGGCTTGTGGGTCTCACGCCAGAACAGGGGGGTTCCGAAAATCATGCCTTCCCCCCTCCTCGGATGACGGCGAGGCCGCCCAGACGCAACGCGTCATCACGTGAGATCACCCCGTCCCGAAAGAGCGGGGCGACCGAGTCCAGAAGGCTCAGCCGCATGTCCTCGGCGCCTGCCCCCTGGGTCCGGCCATAGACCTCATCGGTGATCCTGAGCGGCCAGTCGTTGATCGGCGCGTCAAGAAGCCCCTCCCGGACCCGCGGCGTGAACCGGATGTACTCCCGGATCGCGACCCGGCCGGGCCGGTCGATACGCGGGACGAGATGCTGAACCATCAGGAAACGGAGCGCGGAGATCAGGTCATAGGCCCGGCTCTCCCGTTCGTTCGCCGGGAAGACGGAGAGGAGCCGGCGCACCGCGTCCGCGACCGATCCTGCGTGGGTGGTCGTGTAGACCAGGTGGCCGGTGAGAGACGCCTCGATCGAGGCCTGGATCGTCTCGAAATCCCGCGCCTCGCCGACGTTGATGATGTGAGGTTTTCGCCTGAGCGCCGCGTGCACCCCGTCAGCGAAGCCGCGGATATGCTTGCCGACCTCGGACTGACCGATCACCGAGGGGGAACCGGTCAGCCCGTTGGTGACGTCCCGGTAGGTGTATTCGATCGGCGCCTGGATATCGACGATCTTCACCGGCCTGGACAGGTTCTCAAGATGGGAACGGGTGATAGCCGCCATCGTGGTCGACTTGCCCGAGCCGGTCGCGCCCGCGATGATCACGATCCCGTCGCGTGGCGACAGCGCGAGGGTCTCCCCCTCGGAGAGCCCGACCCCCGGCAGGGACGGGGTCACGGAGGGCAGCGCCCGCAGGGTGATCTCAACCCCCTGCCCGTCCCGCCCGAAGATCCCGATCGCGTTGCAACGGAACCGCTGACGCGACCCGTCCGGCAGGTTCAGCTCATAGGAGAAATCCAGCACCCTCTGCCCGTTGATCTCCGTGCGCGCGTTGGCGCCCCCGTATACCTCCATGAGGACCTGGTCCACCTCCGAGGGTCCCCAGGGGCGGCGGGTCGTCCGGTAGAGGAGGCCGTGGATCTCCGCACGCGGCTGCTGGTCCGACTGGATCGTGACGTCCGAGGCGCCCGAGAGGACACAGGACATCAGGAGGGCCCGGAAGTCCTCCATGGAGATCCGGGGCGGGTCCTGATCGAGCATGAACGCCTCCCCGGAACCGACGATGATCGGGACCTTGCGGGCCTGCTCGACACCGGGGGAGACCCGGCGGGTTCTGACGGGCCTGATCTCCGCCTGCTCGCTCATGATCACCTCAGTAGAGCGTGCTGAGGGCGGGGATCTCCCCCAGTTCGACGATCCCCCGATCTCGGGCGCCGACCTCGCGAACGGACCAACGGCGCGGGTTCGCATCAAACTGTGCGTCCGAGACGATCTGAACGGTCCGGGACCCGATCCGGAGCTCATCACCCCCGCCGGTCACCCCGAAGTCCGCCTGGGCCAGAACCATCCGGTCCATCATCCCCATCGAGACGAGCCGACGATACTGAAGCATCCCCTCATAATCCCGCCGCAACCGGGTCAGCCGCAGGTTGATCTCCTCATCCGCCAGGGAGACCCCCGCGGACCAGCCGTCCCGGAACCATTCCGTGAAGAGCTTCCGCTCCATCTCGTTCGAGGGCAGCAGGGAGCGTGCCGGCTGTTCCGGCTGCGCCGCGGTGAAGAGAAGGTAGTCCCGCCAGGTCGGCGTGACCGGAACGATCCGGCCCGGAGCGACGATGGTGAGATACTCGTCCGCGACGGAGGCCTCACGGCCCTCATTGTCGCTCCGGAACGCGTCAAAGGAGCGGCTCACGATGGGGGGGATGATGTAGCCCGCCTTGACGGGGGCCTCGGTCACCACCCGACCGAAGCTGAACACCTCGTCCAGGGACGGGGCACGCGCCTCGAGGAGCCCCTCGATCTCCCAGACCCGACGCGCGTATCCCATCTGTGACCCGTAGCCCTGGGCCGCCTCCATGAGCGCGCGGCGCCGGATCTCGGTGATCTCCACCTTTTCGTCCTTCGGGTCATGCAGGTCGATCCGGACCTGTGACGGGTTGGCCACCGGCTCCTGGCCACGGCGCAGGTCCTCACCGCCGCCGATCGCTTGCGGTGCCGGCGCGGCTGGCGGCTCCATCCGGGACGGGACCGGCGCGCAGGCGGTCAGCGCCACCCCGGCCATCAGTCCGATCATCAGCGTGCGGTGTCTCATGGGTCAGCCCCCGTAGCGGAGTTCGATGGTCCCGTTCGCCGGGTTGAACGCGATATCGGCGTAGCCGTGCACCATGTTCCCGGCCCGACGGACAACCCCGAAGAGGGGCTCCTCTTCGGCGCGAAGGGAGATCATCACCTGGTTCGCGGGGGCACGTCCCGTGACCTTCAGCGTGTAGCCGGCGCGCTGCGAGATCGCCTGGAGGAAGGTCTCGACCGGGCCGTTCCAGTCGACCGTGATCGGCTGGACCGCCTCCGGAGGCAGCACGACATTTTCAGGCACATGCTGGGCGGGGCCGGCGCGAACCGGACCCGCGGTCGCAACCTCGACCTCCGAAATCGCCTTGTTCGCGTTCGCGGAGATCTGAACCGCCTCAGCGATTTTCGCGTCCACCTCGTCGATCGGTGGACCCTCCGTGTCGCCACGGCCGGCGGCGCAGCCCGAAACGATGGTGGCGGTCGCCAGGGTCAACAGGATCAGTTTGAATCTCATGGCAGTCACTTCCGCTGAGGGTTCTCTTCCGCACCCTATCAACTGGCGTCTTTGCGAAAAAGGGGATTGCTTGACCATCGCGCGTTTAGTTGTGGAAAACCCAAGTGTTTTCAGATCTCACCAGAGGGCCGTCCTGGGAGATTTTGGCAGTCTACGGGTCCGGACGCATCCTTCCTTCAGCAGGCCATCCTTCTGATCTCTTCGGGGAAGATATCCCCATCAACATGAATCATCATCTGCGAAAAACTGTTCAATATCCGATTCCCTGAACATATATCAGACAGGGCAGGATGCGTTTCCGGCGGCCTCAGCCAGGAGAGGGGATAAAGACAGCCGGCTGCGGTGTAGCGCCGCGCTGAGTGCCGCGCGGTCGACGGGTCCGCCAAGAGGGATTCCACGTCCTCGCCATGAGGCGTGACGTCGCCCCACCCCCCATGAGGCCCCCGCTATGGAAACACGTTCAATAACCGACGAAAGCCCAGAATAAAGATATGAACGACATCACCCCGGACCCCGTAAACCCCGCCTATATCGGGGACTTCAATCGCATCCTGAAAAGCATGAGCGCCCGTCTGAAGATCCAGGGGACGAGGCCCTCCTCGTCAGAGATCGGCAACCAGATCGCCATCCGGACCGTCCTGCTCAACGTCAGCTCCGCCAGACGCGAGGTCACCGCGATCCGGGCGATCTGCCGACGGTTCGTCGAGGAGGGGGTCTGGCCGGAGGGGGTGTTCGAGCAGCCACCGATCACCGAGGTCAGTCGCGAAGATATCGCCCGACTGCTGGAGTTCGTCACCCTGCCGGTCAGCGAGCTCATCGAGATGGGGACCTGGCTGATCTCGGACATCACCGCCCGTCTCACCCAGACCGGATATCCGGGTAGCCAGGAGGACCTCGCGCAGTCGCTCAGCGGGGTCTATCCGAACCGGTCACGAGAGGCGAGCCCGGACCGGCAAAAGCACGTCCCGATCACCGAGAGCGACCTCAGCCGGATCGACTTCCCAATGATGGACCAGCCGCATGAGGACGGGGTCTCCTCCCTCGCGACGGGCCGGGCCAACGTCCTCGCCCTGACCAGGATCTTCCTGAGGGTAGTCTGGCTCACCGGCATGCGTCCCACCGAAGTGTTCGACTGCGTGCTCATGTGCGGCGATCCGAAACGGGAGTACACCCACGCACAGATCGGCCTGATCCGGACCAATCCGGAGAAGGCGGCGATGTCCGGCCTCCTGATCCCGCAGGAGGCGCTCGACGGGGCGGAGCTGATCGGACATGTGCGTGCGGTGATCGACGCGCGGACGGCGACCCGGATCGACCCGGTCCTGATGATCCGGAACGCCAAGACTCGCAACGGGAACCCGAACCTGGTGCGCGCGTTCCGGGCCCAGGTCCTGACCGGGGTCCCGGACGAGGATCTCCGGCTGATCTCGCTCGCAGCGCGGCTTCACGGGATCCCGCTCACGGAGGCACGCAAGAGGGACCTGATCAGCATGATCACGAAGCACGTCCGGACGACGGCCGAGCGGGAGCTGGCGGACCGGACCGTCCAGATCAACCTCTACGCGCTGCGCCACGACTTCGCGACCCGGGCGCGCCGGGTCATGCCGATGCATAAGGTCGCCGCCCTGATGGGCCACACGTCCCGGGGGTCGACCCAGGGCTACGGGAAGACCCGCACCCGTCAGTCCCGCTCCGGATCCGGATCGGGCGGATGGGTCCCCGGCTGTGACGAGACGGTGGCGCGCAGACTTCAGGCCGCCTTCGGTACCGACACGACCCGGAGCGCTCCGGAGCAGGGTCCGGAGGAGACCGCCCCCGCCCCGGAATGAGCCCGTGGCGAAAAGCTGGGGATTACCTGTTGCCGGTTTCTGATCCCCTGATATGATGCGAAAAATGTAACCCCTTCGGAGCAAAGCATGCCCATCGGATATTACGACCCCGAAACGCTGACCCTGGGGGACCGGGTCGCCTCGATCGACTTCATCAGCGCGACCGACAGCGCCGACCGGCGCCGCGTTGAGGTCCGCAACCGTCAGGACGCGGACGTGCTCCTGCACAACCTGCGCCACCAGCGCGACCACAAGATCTCCGCGCTCGGCGGACGGGCCATGATGTGCCGCGGCCCGATCCAGATGAGCCCGGGCGTGGCCGATGAGGGGGTGATGATGGTCGACGGGGACGAGGCCCGCCTCCTCCCCGTGAAGCTCGCCCTGCCGCTGGGTGAGTCCCGGATCCCGGAGCGGGCCCTGATCGGCGCGATCGGGTTCCTGTCGGGGGGCGCGCTCATCGCGGAGCGGGCGGCGATCGCCCCCCTCTCCCCGATGGTCCAGCCCTCGAGCGGGCCCCGCCAAATGGCCTGACGGGGCGAGCCCGGCCTCAGACCGGGTTCGGGTCCTCGTCAGGATCGCCTTGGAGGATCCTGTTCCCCTCATTGCGGACCACCTCCTCCAGCGTGTCCGCCAGATCGATCGCCTGCGCCTTGATGGCCCGGACGTTATCCGCGTCCGGGCCCTTCTTCTTCTGGGAGATCAGGAACTTCTCACTGAGACCGGCGGCGGGGGTGGTGTTAACGCCCGCCTCGCGCAGCGCCGCCTCGAGCGCGTCGAGGTCCACCGCGGACTTCATCGGGACCCCGTCACGCGCGATATCGGCCAGGATCTGCCCCGGGTCCTGACCGTCAACGATCCGCTTGTGGAGCGCGGCGAGCAGCGCCACCGCCTTGTCCGTATCCGGCTTTCCGGTCTCCTTGAGATGCGCTTGCGGATCGATCCCGACCGACTGGGCGAGCTCGGAGAGGACCGCCTCGTCCCATTTGCGTGCCCGGGTGAAGGAGGCGAAGCCGAGATCGAGCTTGCCGGTCGCGAGCTCATGCCACTCGGACCCCATGGCGGAGATCCGGGACAGGAGCTCCGTCTTGCGCAGATCGACCTCGTCCGCCATCATCTTCAGGATCGCGGCCTGCATCCCGAGCTCGTACATCTCCCCCTCCCGGATCTCGAGCGCGTCCGGGGCGATGTCGTCCGGGATGAGCCCGTTCATCACGAAATCGTCCCAGAATGCCCGGGCGGACTTCATGATCTCCTGGATGAGGTCCGTATCCCGCGGGACCGCGTACTGGTGAATCACGAAGTAACGCGGGTCGAAGACCGCCACCTCCATCTCGTCGAACCGGCCGCCGGCGGACTGGGAGAGGATCCCGTAGTGGTGGACCTGACAGACGTAGTCGAAGCTGACCCCGTTCTTCTCGTAATCCGCGTTCACGTCAGCGGAGGGGCACTTGTAGTCGACGAGACGACGCCGCCCGTCCGGCAGGATGACGATGTCATCCGGGGTTCCGACCATCTGGGGCAGGCGAGACCAGCGGTAGCCCTTGAGGAGACCCAGCGCCTGCTCGTCCGAGCGGACCCCGTGCTCCTCGTGATACATCCGCTGGAGCCAGGGCTCCGCCCGGTTCCCTCGCGCCATCTCCGGGGTGGAGCGCTGCGGAGACATGATCAGGAGCTTCTCGAGGGCGAGGTTTTTCGCAGAGGTGAAGTTTCCGCGGTCGCCCCGGAAGTGTTTGACGATCGTCCCCATCTCTGACCCGCCGATCGCCGAGGCGCGGCGCACGTGCCAGAGCGCGTGGGCGTGGACGTGACCGACGGAGGCGTTCCCCTCCCCGTTCTCCATCTCCACCCGGCCGATCGACATCGCGATGGTGCGGTCAAGCCAGCGGTTCACGTGGTGATCCTGGATCACCGGACGCTGCGGGAGCAGGTCGATCAGCGCGCGCAGGCGCCGCTCCATCTGAGGGAAATCGGTCGGCGCAGGGGCCGCCGCCTCCGCCAGCGCGGCCGCATCGAAGGCCTGGTAGCGGTCCCGTTTGTCCTGTTTCGCGCTCATGTCTCGCTCCGCCCTTACTGGTTTGCGAAAAAATTCCGGATTTTTCCGTCTCAGATCATTTTTTCTGTTCCGGACTCCGGGGTCAGCGTTACATCTACCCGCGATCTGCGAAAAATCATATCACATTTGGAGCTGACATGCAGGCGAAAGCGATCGTACAGGACCTCAGACCGACCCAACGTGGGGCCCTGCCCTTCCCCTCCTGCCCTCCCCTGAAGACCATGAGCGGCCATGACGCGGAGGAAGTCCTTCTCGGCGCCCGTGAGGTCACCGATCGGCTGCTTGCGGGCGCGTCCCAGATGTCCGTCGCCGCCGAGGCGGGCGGGGTTCTGGAATACGGGATCGGGACGATGGTGTTCCGGCTTCAAGAGAAGGGGGTCCTGTCCTGCCAGGCGCAGGCCTATCTGCGGCTCCTCAACGATATCCCCCGCCTGCGCAACAAGGACGGGGTGGCGATCCCGGCCACCCGCCGGAGCGTTATCGATCATTTGCGAAAAATTGGAATGATCGATGAAGGCCTCCCCGTTCGCGCGCTCAAGCCGGCAGGGACGACCCCCTCCGCCGCGCAGGTCCTCGAGGTGACCGAGGAGGTGACAAAGATCTCGGTGAAGGACATCATCTCGAAGAGACGGTCAAAAGACATCGTCAACGCCCGGTTCATGACGATGTGGGTCCTGCGTACGGTGAGCGGGACCTCCTTCTCCGTCATCGGGGAGCACCTCGGCGGGAAGGACCACACCTCCGTCATCAACGGGGTGAGCCAGGTCGACCTCCGACGCAAGACGGAGAAGGGGACGCTGGACCAGTCAGAACGGATCGCAAACGACTCTGACTATCACGGGATCTGGTCAAGCATGGACATCCTTCTCAGGCAATCGCGGCTGCGGCTCGTCTGATCCGCTCCACGTCCCCCTCCTTCAGACCGCCCAGGAACCGGATCAGCTCCTCCGGCTCGCAGGTCTCACGCCCCTGACGGGCGTAGGGGACCCCCGGGGTCTCATAGCGCTTGCGGATCCTGTCCATCTTGTCGAAGGGGGTGTCCCGCAGGAGCTCCTGGAAGACGCAGCGCTGTCGAAGCTCCATCGCCTCATCATCCAGGTAGAACCCAGGACGGAGCCAATATGCCCGCACATAGCAGCTGCTCATCAGAGACCAGGCGAACCGCTGGGTCGCGAACCAGGTCGGACGCTCCCCCACCACCTCACAGACCCGCTTGAAGGCCTTTCGCAGATCGCGTGCGGTCATCCCCCGCTCCGGCGCGGTCCAAACCAGATAGGTGAAGAACTGCACCTCGAAGGTGATCTCCCTGCCGGAGGCGTATTTGAGCCCCTTGACCACGAAAGAACGGTTGGACATCTCTGCCTCCACGTTAAGACTGACACTAGATATGGTATGGAAATTCTTTTTCGCAACACTTTTTGTGAAAAACGCACGACGACACATGCTCTCCCCTTGAAAAAGGGGGGGGATTCAGGCGTCGAGGGCCTCCCGCAGGGAGGGTTTCGCGGTTCTGGCCTGTTCCAGCTCCGACAGGACGCGCCTGAGGCGAATCAGCTCCTCCTCGTCAGGCACCTCCTGGGGACTGATCGCGTAGACCGGCCCGGAGGGGGCCTGAAGGACCGGGCGCCGCTCCGCGCTCGGCCAGGAATAGGCCAGCGCGATCCCCGCCTCGCGGCCGACGCTGTCGGACAGGATCATCAGGTCCCGACCGCCTGAGACGAAGAGGGTGAGCTCTATCCGGTACCAGCCGGACCCGGCGCCGGATCCGGTCAGTTCGGAGGCGATCCGGTTGATCCGGTCCGCCCAGAGACCGCCGAGACGGGACCCCGCGAGGGACCTTTCGATCTCCTCCACCTCCGGGATCGGCAGGACCGCCGCCTCGATCCGTTCGGTCGGGGTCAGCGCCAGGGCCCCGAAGAGACGGTCCCGGAACGGGGCGCGGTTAAGAAGGAGACGCGCCTCCTCCCGGGTGATCCGCTCCGAACCGGGCAGGCGGACCGCCTCGGCGCGGGCGTCCGCTCCGGCCCGATCGAGCACCCGAAGGAACGGTTCGCACTGACCGATCGCGTCCGGGCTTGACGGGTCCAGCTCCGCGATCCGGGCCCGCACCAGGTCCGCCTGGCATTTGCGCACGAGCCCCTCCTCCCCGACGGGCAGGAGCGCCGGTCCGAAGGCGGAGCGCAACGCGGACCGGTAGGCCTGAGCGATCAGGCCGACCGGGAACCGCTCCTCGTCGGGCGCGGCGGCGACCATCCGGAAGACGGACCGGATCCCAAGGAGGGCCCGGACCCGATCCGGATCGGGTCCGGGCGTGGCGGCGAGCGCCGCCTCGGCCGAGAACATGTCCGGGCCGAGGAAGCGGGTCCCGTCCGTGAGGGTCAGACCCCCGTCCTGACCGGGGGGCAGGAAGACGCACCTGGCTGCGCCCGCGGCGTCCGAGATATAGGCGAGCACCCCCCCGTAGCGCACGTCCGGGGAGGTCTCCCTCGACCGCAAGGACGGGTCCGCCTCCCCCATCTCGCGGGCTTGGCGAACGGTCTCCTCCGTGATCAGGCAGGCGCGCGCCGGTCGTCTGTGACCGGAGGGGTCCTGATGATGGCAGCGGATCTCACCGACCCGCATGAGCGCTTTGGCGTTGACGCGCATCAGGCACCTCAGTTCGGCGACGGGGCTTCGGGGGCGGGTTCCCGCCGTACCAGCGGGTCAGATACCGTCAGCCGTTTCCGGTCCGTCTGTCTTTCCCGGTTCTGTCGCTGGAGCTGGCCCAGCGCGTTCGCGGCCTCGACGTCCTCAGGGGGTGCGATCGCCTCCGCCTCCTTGCGGGCCTGGTCGGGCTTCGCGCCCTGGTCAACCCCGACCGGGACCCGGCTGCGTGGCGGCAGGGGCATGATCACCTCCGGACGCGAGAAGGGCCCTATCCCGAGCGGGCCGCGCCGGTGGATGATCGCCCCCATCCCGGCCTGTTTGGCGGCCAGTTTTACCGCGGCGCAGAACTCGTTGTCACCGGACACCCGAAGCGTCTCCCATCCGCGCGCCTTCGCCTCCATCACCAGCATCTGCGCGGCCTGCGCGGAGACGGATGTCACGACGAGCTCCCCGTCCCGCGCCCGGATGCGCCCGCCGTCCAGGGTGATCAGCCGGTCATGTCCCCAGGCGGCGACCGGAGCGGTCGCGAGGCGGCTGACGTTGGCGGAATCTAGCCGGAGCAGCATGGCGAACCGAACCCCGTAGAAGTGGTCCCCGTAAAGGTCGAGATCCGAGACGTCCTCCACGGTGGTCTCGTTCTGAAGCCGGTCCTCGGGACGTCTGCCGCGGTTGCGTTCTGTGATCGCCGCGTCCCGGCGCGCGGCCCGGCGCATCTGGGCCTCCTCGTTGAGCCGCATCGTCCCGGAGCGGAAGATCCAGTCGTTGATCTCGGCCGCCCGGGCGGCCATGTCATCCGCCTCCTTCTGCTTGTTGATCTCGAAGGCGCGGATCATCTCCGGGGTCGTGTCGGGGTTGAGAAGCTCCCGAAGCTCCGCCTCGGTCGGATAGGGCATGAAGTCCGGCCAGGGGTAGGGCTGCTCCAGCTCAAGGCCGAGGCTCCGCAACCGGTTCATCCGGTCGATCTCCCGCTGCGACATCACGGACGGCCTCGGGTGCTTCCCGTCCAGCATGTCCTGCGCGGACCCGCCGTCCACAACGCTGCCCCGGATCCGGATATCGGCGATCTCGGCGGCCCGCTCCGCCTCCGTCTGAAGGAGCCCCTCCGCCGCGGCCGCGATCCCCTCCGGGCGCGCGGTCACCGCAGCCCCCGCCTCCGGACCCTCGACGGGGGCCGGAACGGGCGCCCCCTCCTTAACGACCGTCTCATCGGGCGCTGCGGAAACCGCATCGGAAGGCCCGGGCCCCGTGGGAGCGGGGTCTGCCGCATTAGGGGCCGGGGCCGGTTCGGCCTCCCGATCGGGAGCGCCCTCTCGCGCAGTAACCGGATCGGACGCCGCCGGCACGGCCGGTGCGACCTCGGCCGTCTCCTCGTCCGGGTCCGGCTCCGGCTCGGGCCGGTTCGCCATCATCTCCAGGAACTGGTCATCATGTTCACGGCTGACCCGCCCAAAGGCCTCAAACAGGCTCATCTCGTCTCTCCTTGTGGTTTTCAGAAGGGGATCTCCATCCCCTCCTCCTCGTACGGAACGTCCGGACCGAAATCCGGGATCAGGTCAGCGTCCGCCTCCGACCAGCCCGGGTCACCCGGCTGGAACAGGTCATCCGGAGCCCAGCCCGGATCCTCCGCATGGAAACGCTCCCCCTCGGAGAGCTGCGGCGGCTCCGACAGGATCACCGAAACGGGTACGGGGGTCGGGATCGGAGCGCGGGTCGAAGGCGCGGCCGCGGGGGCGGGCTCGGGTCTCGGCTGCGGGGATCCGGCCGACAGGTAAAGGTGGGGAGGGTTCTCCCCTTTCCGGATGAAATGCACGGAACGGTTCCCGGCCATCTCGTCCACGAAGCGGGAGGTCTCCGCACCGTTCTGACGGATGAACCCGCAACCCCGGACCGAGATCGGGGCGGAGACCCCGACCGTCTTCCGGGCACGTGTGATCGCCACATAGGCGAGACGTCGCTCCTCCTCGACGGCCTCCCCCCCCTCCTCCACGGCGCGGCCGTGCGGCATGACCCCCTCGATCCAGAACGGCAGCCGCACGTGGTCGAACTCGAGCCCTTTCGAGGCGTGCACGGTCATCACCTGGATGCCGGCGGAGGCCTGGGTCTGGCTCATCTCCAGAACGCTCTCCTGTGCGAAGGCCTCGAGGGTCTGGAAGCCGGAGGCCTCGGTGATCAGAAGGGAGATGTTGCCGATCCGGCGGGCCACCTCGGAGAGCTGTCCGGCCCGGTCGGCGAGGTCCTCGCCGGACATCTCCCCGAGACGCATCTGCGTGGCAGCCCGGTCCTTCTCGGCGGACTCGCGCGCGATGATCCAGGACAGGAACTCGCGCGGGCCGAGATCCGCCGTCTCCGCCTCATGCCGGACGAGACCGGCGGATTTCAGGGCGCTGCGGTAAAGGTCTGGAAGGTAACCCGTGGCGTTCAGGGCCGCTACGATCGCGGCGCCCGCGTTCGGGGCGCGTGACGCCTCCGTGCGGGCCCGATCAAGCAGGAGCCCGAAGTCCCGGACATCCCGGGTGAACCGGGTCGGATAGGGCTCCCCCCCGTCCGGAACCTCGACCCGACCCATCATGACGGAGCGCAGCTCCTGAAGAAAGGTCACGTTCTTCAGCCGCGCGTTGACGTTGACCTTGCGCAGGGAGGTCGGCCCGAGACCGCGGGAGGGCTTGTTGATGATCCGGCGCACCGGCACCTCCGCGTCCGGGTTGACCAGAGCGGTGACGAAGGACATCGCGTCCTTGACCTCCATCGTCTTGCGGATGTCGGAGGACTTCCCCTCGACGACGGGGAGACCGCGTGCACGCAGCTCCTTGGCGACCTGCTTGGCGATGTCCCGGGTCCGGATCAGGATCGCGAACTCGGAGGGCTCGCCCCCGTCCCGGATATAGGCCTCCGCCTCCTTGGCGAGGTGCTGGATCTCGGCGGCCGGGTCAGCCGCCTTGCGAAACCGGACCTTGCCGAACCGCTCCGCCTTCCCGTGCGGGGTCAGGTCCTTCCCGAACCGGTCCGAGTTCTGACGCACGAGGGCGTTGGCGGCGTCGAGGATCATCGGCTGACAGCGATAGGAGGTCCCCATGAACCGCAGGTCGAGATCGGCGAACCGGTCCCGAAGCCCGTGCATCACCGCCACCTCTGAGCCGCGAAACCCGTAGATGCTCTGATCATCGTCACCGACGAAGGCGATGGTCGGCCGGGGGAAGCGACGCAGACGGTAGGTGTTGATCTCGTGAAGACCGTCCCCGGCCTCCGCGTGCTCATGACCGCGGGAGGCGTCCTCGACCCGTGTCTCCTCCCCGCCCCCGGTCAGCTCCATGAGCCAGGCGACCTGGGCGCGGTTGATGTCCTGGACCTCATCGACCATGAAGTGACGGAAGGTGGAGCGCCAGCTGTCGCGGACCTCCGGGACGTCCCGGAAGAGCCGCGTGGTCCGGTTGAGCAGGTCCGAGAAGTCGACCGCGTTCTGTTCCTCGAGCGCGCGCTGATAGCGATCATAGACCTCGATGAACCGGTCGGAGCGGAAATGCGCGAGGACCGAGCGCCACCGGTCGGCGGTCGGACCGCCCGCCTCCGCAGCGACCCGCCCCTTCATCAGGAAGTCCGGCGAGAGGACCCGCGCCTTCGCGGTTTCAAGATCACGAAAGAACTCGTCCGCGTCGAACTGGTCGATCCCCATCTCCTCGATGACGTCGTTCAGGAGGCTGCGCGCGTCCGCCTCGTCGAAGATCGAGAAGTTAGGACCGAGACCCGCACGCGACGCCTCAACGCGCAGAATGCGCAATGAGAGGCCGTGAAAGGTGCCGATCCAGGGCTCCCCGATCCGCCGGTTCGGCTCGCGCTCCTGGAGCTCCTCGAGAACGGGCAGGACCCGCTCCCGCATCTCGCGGGCCGCCTTGTTGGTGAAGGTCACCATCATCACGGAGGAGGGGTCGGCCCCGAGGCCGCCGTCCGCTTCCGGACCGATCAGGTGCAAAAGTCGGCCGACCAGCATCCGGGTCTTTCCGGAACCGGCCCCCGCGAGGGTCATGACGGGACCACGGGTGTGCAGGGCCGCCGCACGCTGCTCCTCCGAGAGGGAGTTCACAAACCCTCTGACATCCATCCCTGCCCCTCCCGCAAACGGTCCTTTGGCCTAGAGCTATGCGGAGTGTGCGAAAACTCATACAGTCCTTCGCGATGCGGGCTCGGGCCATGGGGGAAAAAGCGAAAAATGGATCCGGTTATCCCCAAAAATGAAAAGACCTCCGCTTAACATGGTCAAGACAACCGAGGTGAAAGCGGCTATTGATCACATATTGTTTTGCGACAAGGGCTCATGTCCTTCGCATATAAAGAAAGGGAACAACATGAAGAAGAGTGAGCTCATCGCGAGCGTAGCGGAGAAGACCGGTCTGAACCGGAAGCAGGCGGGCGAGGTCATCGACGTGCTTTTCGCCGAGGTGGCGCGGGGCTCGGCGGATGCTGGCGGCGTCGCGATCGCGGGCTTCGGAACCTTCAAGGTCAAGACCCGCCCCGCGCGCAGCGCCCGCAACCCGGCGACCGGCGCGACCATCGAGGTCCCCGAGAAGCGGGTCCTTAACTTCAAGCCCTCCTCGGCCCTGTCCGTCTGAGCGTCAAGCGCACCGGGTGACCGGTGCGCCCCGCACAACGCCCCCGCAGACCCAGGAGACCCAGGATGCGAAAAATGAAAATATCAAAAGGTGTTCAGGACGGGCTCGCCATGAAGTCCGTGAACATCTTCATGACCTCCCCCTGCCGGGCGGTCCTTGATGGGGGCGTCTACGAGAACCGCAGTCAGGCGGTTCGCCGTTTCGCCTCGATCCTGATCACCGCACATGACAACGGAAATGCGAAAATCGTTCCGGAGGTTCGGCGCGTGGTGGATCTGAGCGGACCCCGCCAGCGCCGGATGATCCGCAACGCGACCTCGGTCGACTGGGTGAAGGCGATCGTCTGGCTGCCGCGTGAGATGGTCCTGAGCGTCGAACGGATCTTCGGCGCTGAGGAGATCACCCCGAGCGAGTTCCTCCGCGCCGCCGTGATCATGGGGGTGAAGCCCGAAGAGCTTCGCGCGTTCATCCCGTTTCCTTAAGAGGGTCAGGACATCATGTCTGAGGCCGGCATCTACGCCCTCACCAAGGCGGTTCTTGGGGGGGTTTCAGCCCTCATGACCGGTCCGTTCGGGACCCTGGACCTCCCGCCCGGATCCGTTGAGCAGGCCCTAACGGCCCAGGGACCCGGGATCGTGATCGAGCTGGTCGCCCAGGACGGGGGGGAGATGGGCCGTATCGACGCGTCCCGCGGCGGCTCTCCGGGGCCCGACCTTCTGCATCCGAGCTTCGTTCCGGGCCTGATCGCGACCGAGGATTCGCGGTTTCATGAGCATCCGGGGGTGGACCCGTTCGCGATCCTCGCGGCCCTTGCCGATTCCGGGGAGGGACGCGTTCGTGGCGGATCGACCCTCACCCAGCAGGCGGTCAAGAACGAGCTGATCGGCAACAGCCGGACCCTGGAGCGCAAGGTCCTCGAGGCGATCGTCTCGGTCCGCGCGGTCCACGGGATCGGTCGGGAGCGGATCCTGGACGGTTACCTGGCGCGGTCCTGGTTCGGACGTGGCGCCTTCGGGACGGTGGCCGCCCCGCGGGCCTGGTTCGACCGGACCTGGAGCGAGGTCGGCATCGCCGAATCCGCCATGCTGATCGGCCTCCTTAAGGGTCCGGGCCTCTACGACCCGTCCCGCAACCCGGAACGTGCCCGCGCGAGACGGGACGCGGTGATCGGACGGATGCTCGCCGAGGGGGTGATCTCGGAGGCGGAGGCGGAGGCGGCCCGCACGACCCCGATCCAGACCGCGAGCGCGGCCGCGGCCCCGACGGACCCCTGGGCTGAGGCAGCGGTCCTCCGCGAGATCCGGACCGCCGGTCTACCGGCCTCCGATCAGGCGCGCGCATCGCTCACGATCTCCCCCGCCTGGCAGCGGATCGCCCAGGAGGCGGTGAGCTGGGGGGCGGAGCGGATCGACGGGGTTGGTCCCGCGGGGAACATCCCGGAGGCGCTCCTCGCGACCCGGGATCAGGACCGGATCCGCCGCGAGATGGCACGCTACGTGGACGCGAACACGCAAATCGGACGTGCCGTCATCCTCTCCACGGAGCCGCTGCGGGTCCTGATCGATAGGGGCTTCGGTCCGCTCGAGACGGAGGAGCGGGTCAAGGCGGAGGGGAAGCCCCGGATCGGCGACGTCTTCGCCTATCGGCGCGGTCCGGACGGGATCACGCTCATCCCCGCGCCGCGGGTGAACGCAGCCGCGGTCGTGATGGAGGCGCGCAGCGGTGCGATTCTGGCGGTGATCGGCGGGGCCAACCCGGACACGTCCCGTTTCGACCGGACCGCCGCCCGTCGCCAGGTCGGCTCCGCGCTCAAGCCCTTCCTCTGGGCGCGCGCCCTCGAGGCCGGATACGCCCCGGACGACATGGTGTCGGACACGCGCGGATCCTACATGACCGGGACCGGGGAGATCTGGTCCCCGCAGAACTACGACCGGAAGGAGACCGGCTGGATCCCCCTCTTCGTCGCCCTTGAGGAGAGCTCGAACAACGTGGCCGCCCGGCTTATCGATCAGCTGGGGCCCGTGGCGCTGGCCGAGATCACCGAGGCGGCCGGGGTCTACCCGCCGGGCGGGATGCGTCTGCATCCCAGTTCCGCCCTGGGCGCCTCCGAGACCTCCCTGATCGAGATCACCGCCGGCTACGCCGCGCTCGCCAACGGGGGGATGCGGGTGACCCCGCACGCCCATGACCTGATCAGCTCCGGCGACGCGCTCCTCGTCCCGGAGCACCCCTCCGACTCCCCGGTCGTGACGGAACGTACCGCCGAGCTGATCTCCTCCATGCTTTACGGGGTGACCGTGCGGGGGACGGCAGCGCGCGCCTTCGGGCAGACCCCGATCGCGGGGAAGACCGGGACCACCTCCGCGCACCGGGACGCCTGGTTCATCGGATACACGCCGGACCTGGTGATCGGGGTCTGGGTCGGCCGGGACGACAACGGACCACTCCCCCAGAAGACCACGGGCGCCTCCGCCGCCGCCCCGATCGTCGCCCGCATCCTGGAGGGGGCGCAGCGGGAGGGGCTCACGACTCGCCCGGGACGGACGAGCGATGAGGGGGTCTGGCCCCCCGCGCTCCTGGAGGTCGGATCCGGTTCCGCGCTCCTCCCCCCCACCGAGGACGGGGCGCTGATCTTCGAACCGGACCCGGAGGCGCGTCGGCGGGCGATCGAGGCGGGCGGGGACCCGTTCAAGAACCCGCAGGACCTCTTTGAGCGGATCGAGTCGCGGCCGGAGCCCGAAGAGGAGGTCTGGGGTGGTCGTGTCGAGGATCCGGACCCGTTCTCACGGGAGGCGGAACCGGACTGGTCAGGCGGGGTGTTCCGGACCTACTGATCAGGCCCGAAGCCGGGTCCGGAACCGCCCCTCATCGACGATGTCCTCCCGCAGAAGGATCGCGCGCACCCCCCTCGGGGAGCGGACCAGCTCAATCGCCCCGTCCGCCAGGAGGGGCGCGAGGGCGGGCCCGATCTGACGGGTCGGCACCTCGAGCAGCTCGGAGAGCTGGGTCTCCGGGAGCGCGGGCCGATGATAGCGTGAGAAGCCCCCCTCGGCGGTGCGGCGCACCCAGAAGGCGGGCTCACGCAGAGGGTAGATGAGGGATCTGGCCGCCATCGCGTGAGATCCGATCAGCAGGATGAGGCCGATCGGGTCCGCGAGCCGGGAGGGGCCGATGCTGCGCACCGCCCCGGAGCGCAGCGCCCGGCTGATCCGGGCGGAGTTCGGAAGCCGCCACCAGGAGAGGTCCGTCTCGTTCAGGGCGAAGCCGGAGAACGGGTCCGTCCAGGGCAGGTCGGGCGCCAGCTCCGTCTGAAAGCAGCAGGACCAGGCCGGTCCGTCCTGAGGAAGTTCGCAAACCTGATTTCTCATGGGGTTCTTCCCGCGCCTCACCACTAGATATGGTGAACAGATATACATTTTCTGCACTTCTGGCAAGAAAAGGATGATCGATTTTCGCGCAGCAACGCGAAGAACCCCGTCAACCCGGAGGTTTGGCGGGGCGGATCCCTGCAAGGACCCGGGAATCGGGTTCCCGGCGCCGTGATCAGGGGCCGGTGAAGGCCCCGGCCCGGCTGGCCGCCAGGGTCGGTCCCATCAGGCCGGAGACGCCGAGCTCAAGCAGGCTCACCGGCTGCTCCGGGCGCAGACCCGCGGTGCCGGAGCCGTCCCGAAGAATTCTCCGAATCTCCCCCCAGGCGCCCAGCGCTGTGGCGGAGAGCCCCCCCGGAAGGCGTCCGGCGACCCGTTCGACCCGCTCCCCGATCAGGGCCTGCGCGGCCCCCTCCGGGTCCCGGCCGAGCACCTCCCGCATCAGATCAGAGACCCCGTCGTCGCGCCAGCTGAGGGAGAGACGGCTCAGGGTTGACCCGATCAGATCGGCCGGGATCGGCACGGAGGCGCTGATCGCCTCCGGGATGACCGGTGCGCTCGGGCCCGGGAGTCCGCCGATCAGGGCGATCTCCCCGGCCGCGAGACCGGACAGGTCGGAGGCGATCCGGAACCGGAGCTCCCCGCGTTCGACCGATCCGGTCAGATCGAAGTCGCCGCGGATCGGACCCTTGCCGTCCAGCCTGACCCGCTTGAGGTCGCCTTCGGGGAGGAACCGGTCCGGGGTGAGCTCGAGTCCGCGAAAGTAGGCCCCGCCCCGCAGAACCCCGTCCCGTCCGGCGCTGATCAGGTCGGGGAGGGGGGCGTCAGAGCGGATCTGGTCGAGAAGGCCGCCCGGGGCCAGGTCGGCGACCATGCTGAACCCGGCCTCCGCCGCGGCGAGCCCGCCCGGGCCCTCAACCGTGTTGAGGGAGATCCCTAAAAGGTCGACGCGCAGGTCTACGTTGTGCATCGAGGGGCCCGAGAGACGGGCGCGCGCCTCGATCGTCGCAAGATCGATCCGGGACCCGTCCACACCGGAAACGCTCACCCCGTCCGCCTCGGCGCTGACCTGAAGGGAGCATCCGATCTGGGTCGCCTCAAGGCGCAGGAGCGGGAGGCGGACCTCCTCACGTCCATCCGGGACCCCGAGGTCCTGGTCGGGCCTGAAACGGATCTCACGGGCCGTGACGGTCCCGGACATCGCGTCGGTCGCAAGACAGGGCCCGGTCGGGTCGAGGAGCCTTGCGGCGATGGCGAGGTTTGACACCTCGACCTGCCGGATCAGGACGAGACCGTCCCGTCCGGGACGGGTCAGGGTGACCCCGGACAGGATCACCCCGCCCTGTTCCGGGTGGCGGACCTGTTCCGCGTCAAGCAGGTATCCGGCCGCCCGGAGCGTGCCCCCCTGCCCCGTCACGACGAGATCCGCACGGGGCGGCTCGGAGGGGGCGGCTGCGGCGGTCTCCGCCGAAATCTGCGTGGAGAGGAGCGGCAACAGGAGCGCCGCCCCGATGATCTTCTTCATGTATTCCCCCATGTCCCGTTCTCGGGATCACACGTTTTCCATCAGGAACGCCTGACGTTTCAGGTCCTCGACCAGGGCGCCGAGCACGTCGCCGCGCTCGTTCTCCCCGACCCGCTGACCCTGTTCCTCCATCTGGGCGATCCGGGCCTCGATCTCCGCCTTCGCGGAGCCCCCGGGGAACCGGCGTGCAAGCACCTGACGGGTCAGTCTCGGTCCGATCTCCTCATAGAGCCGGCTGCGAAGGACCACGTCCTCGGCGGTCGTCGAGAAGGCCCAGATCTCCGCCGGACCCAGGGTCAGGATGAGGCGCTGGCGGACCGTCCCCTCATCTTTCAGCCGGAACATCGCCCAGACCGGGGCGCCGCGCGCGCTCGGTCCGGTCAGGTGGTTGCGGATCGAATAGCGCTCCGCCTCGGACAGGCCGTACATCCGGTCAAAATAGTTGATCGAGTTCTCGGAGCCCGCGTTGCAGACGATCAGGGAGGAGACGATCTCGACGATCGACTGCGGGAAGTCCTCGATCAGCTGTGAGGCGATCTTGATGTCGACGTTGAACTTTCGACCCTCACGCGCGTCCTGGAGGATCTGGTCACAGACCATCTCGATCTTCCCGGTCCGGTGGAACTCGTCCATGCACAGGATCTTCGGCAGCTGGAGGTTCTGGCGCGCCCGCTCGACGTGATACTCCAGATAAAGGGACGGGAGCACCCCCACGTTCACCTTGGAGCGGAACTCCGCCTCGTCGAGGAAGAAGTCGCGGGTCAGGATCTGGCGCGCGAGCATGTACATGATCGCGGTCTGGCGGCGCGCGGTCGGCCCCGCGCCGGAGGCGGTCACGTCCATCAGGTCGAGCGAGACGATCCGCGAGGAGCCGATCGAGAACCGTGTATAGGTGGACAGGATCGGGAAATCGCGGACCACCTCGGAGATCATCCGCTGGAACGCGTTCATGATCGGCTGGTCCGTCTCCGGGTCACGCGCGCTCGCGTAGAGCGAGGAGACCTGGTCCGTCTGCGAGGCGGTCACCAGGTCCGCGATCGTGGGGACCGCATGACGCTGCGCGATCGACGCCTCATAGAGGCGGCCGTTCTCCGCCAGGACGTCGACCACCTCCCACCAGACCGTTTCGGAATGCGCCTCGAACCCGATCTCGTCCAGCGCCCGGTCCACCTCCCGCTCATCCTCGCGCAGGTAGCGCCGCGGGGACTTGTCGTCCTTGAGGTCCTCATAGACCCGGTCGATACAGGCGGTGATCAGGCCGCGCATCGCGACCGAGGGGGGCTTCGTCCCGTCCCCGCAGATCAGGGTGAGGAAGTTGATCAGGAAGGTCCGCTCGTTGGCGGTCGGCTCACGCATCCCGAGCTGCGTGTCGAAGACGTTGATCGCGTCCTCCCGGCTCATACGGAGCTTGCGGAACAGGACCTCATGACGGCGATTGGCCGGCAGGGCCTCCTTGATCAGGGAGATCATGCCCGACGAGGAGGGCCCGATGTCGATGATCGCGATCCGGGGCAGGACCGGATCCTTCCCGCCCGCGGTGGAGGGGGAGATGGCGGAGGCGAAGTTGATCGCGTTCATCATCACGGACTTGCCCGAACCGGGCGTGCCGACCAGCAGCGTGACCCAGGTGGTCTGTTTCGAGCTGCCCGGCTGATAGGGCCAGGTCTTCCCGTCATCGGTCCGGAACAGGACGGAGCCGTGCTTCCAGGGGCTCGCCTGGCGCGCGATCGGCCCCATCGCGAGCGCGTTCGAGAGGGGGGCCGCCGCGACCGGGGCGGTCGACGCCATCGAAATCCCCGGAACGGTCGCAAGCGTTGTCGCGAGCTGATCCCCCGAGACCCCGTCCGCCCTGCTGTTCCCCCAGCGCTGAACCGCCCCGTTCAGGATCTGGGCGTTGCGCCGCAGAACATCCCCTTTGGAGGTCTCCGCCCAGGTGGCGAAGCTCATCCGGAACTTGACCACCGTGTCCATCTGCCCGTCGATCTCGCGCAACGCGAGGATCGCCTCCCGGATACGCCGGTTATGGATCGGGTTCGCGAAGGTGAAGATCGACAGGAAGGTCGCCTTGAGGGCCTGACTGTGCATCCCACCGGACTCGATCTGAAGGGTGCAGCGCCACGGGATCTCGTTCGACTTCGAGGTGACGTCCAGCACCAGCTCGTCGAAGTCCGGAAGTGTTTCGGGGGCCAGGGTCATGTCGAAGGCGGAGAAGATCCGGTCCCCGATCCGGACGGTGCGGGAGTTCTCGACGAAACAGTCCTCTGTCGCGAGCTGGAGGTCGAAGGAGGGGGCGAAAAGGTGAGAGAAGTCCCGCCCCCTCATCTGTGCCTCCGTCTCCGGCATCATCACGGCGGCCGGGGCCGACACGGTCTCACCCGCCCAGCGCGGAAGGCGCGGCTGCCACTCCGCCTTCTGGGGCGAGGTGGACGGGTAGAGGGCCGCGCGCATCTCCTGAAGCGCCTCGGTGACAGTCAGGATCCGCGAGAGCTGCCCGACGATCCGGAAGGAGCGGTTGACCGCCTCAGCAAGCGCCTGGTGACGGGTGAAAACCGCGTCCATCACCTTCGTGAAGCTGTGCGCCTGCGCCATGACCGGGGACTTTTTCGTGACCTCCCCCGCCTTCTTGCGCGCGTCATCCGCCTCCTCCCCGCTCATCACGTCCGGGCGGGAGAAAATCGAGACGAGACAGGTCTCCGAGACCATCCTGCGGGACAGGACCCGTTCCCGCTCGGCGAGCACGTCCTCGATATCGAGGCCGAGACTGCGGGCCGCCCGTCCGGTCCGCTCGACGAGGCTGGAGATCTCCCGTTTCGCGGCGCTCGGGTCGCGAATGAAGGTAAGGCTGATCACGTGACCCGGGCTCGACAGATAGGGGGAGAGGGCGATACGGAGACGCTCGACCATGTCGGCGATCTCGTCCTGACCCGGCGTCTTGAGGGCCCCCTCAAGGAGGATCATGGACAGCAGGGTCCCGTCCTTGAGCACGAGCGTGCGGTCATCCTCCATGCTCTCCACGCGGATCATATCCGCGAGGCTCTCATTCATGAAGGTGCTGATGATACGCGCAAAGCTGCTGGTAATGCTCATGTTTCCTCTCAGCTGAACAGGGCCAGAAAGGCGGCAGGGCGCCCCTCCGGGTCCGTCTCGATGATCTCGTCAATCTTCCACAGCTGACCGGTCCGGCCCGTCTGCATCAGCAGGGGCAGGAGGATCCGCTCCGGGGCGCCCCCGTAAAGGCCGCGGTCCGCGTTCAGGCTCGACCCCATCTCCCTGATCCGGCGGGCGAGCCCCATCTGGGCGTGCATCCCGAGCTCCCAGGCAGCATTCGCGGCGGAGCTGATCATCTCCGGATCCTCCGGCGCCTTGAACCGGACCCCTCCGGCGTATCCGCCGACGAGGGTGAGGCCGAAGCCGCTCAGGGCGCGGATCATCGGAAGCATGGCGATCCGGTCATGGGCGCCGATCCAGACGCTTTCGGGAACCGTTACCCCCTCGTTCCCGCCCTTCGGGGCGCGTCCGAGACGCATCATCCCGCACAGGACGTTCTCCGCCACCACACCGGCGGACCAGCTCGCATGCGCGAGCTCCGCCGCGCCGCAGGCGCTGACCAGCGCGTCGAGAAGCCCCTTGCCGGCCGGCTCCTTCCAGGCGGGACCCACCATGACCAGCGGGTCATGGAACCGGTAGGACCCGAACAGGACCTCCACCTCCTCGAGCGGGAACGCCTTGCGCACGTAGCCGGGACCGCTCGGGGTGGTCCAGGTCGCCAGGATCGGGTCCTCGGCGCCCCGGATCGGAACGATCCGCGCGGAGATCAGGACCGGACGGTCCAGCGCCTTCAGGGCGGACAACATCTGATCGGTGATCAGATCCTTGCTCTCGAGATGCGCCTGTTGCCATTTCCCGGCGGCCGGGACCCGTTTCGACAGGACCATCTCCGCATAGGAGAGCCGCGGCGGCCTGAGGCGCATCAGCACCTCCCCGTCCGAGACCGAGGCCTCCTCCGGGGCGAAGGCGCCGAACTTCATCGCGCCTACGGTGGCCGCGACCACCTTGCGGTCGGTCGGAGCCCCCTTCTCCATCTGGGTGGCGAGCGTGGTGCGGAACCCGGTCGCGAGACTGGCGGACCGCTCGATCTGGCTCAACACCGCCTGTTCGCGCGCCGCGCTGGTCGCCCCGTGCGCCCGGATCGTCTCGAAGCTGAGCCGCATCACCCGATCGGTCAGGCGGGCGAGAAACTCCGCACGCTGGGTCCTGGGGTAACGATCAGCGCCCCAGTCGTCCAGCATCTCCGCGAGATCCGGCTTGAACCAGTCCGAGGTCTTGAGGCGGACGTCCGACCGGCCGATCGCCATACTGACCGCACGCATCGTCTCATAGGCGCAGTTCGTGACCCAGCTCATCCCCCCGGCGAGATCCGACGGGGTTCCGGTCCCGGTCTCCGATACCCCCGCCTTGACGGAGACGGCGGACCAGCCCTTGTCGTCGATGAGCAGAACCCCAATCGGGTCCCGCATCATCTCGATCGGTGTGACGTCGTCCTGATCAAGATCGGTGAGGCGAAGGTTCATGTAGCCGGCTCTTGCGAAAAAACGTAAGGTCGCGGCAACACTAGCCTGAGCCGGCAGGGCGACCAATACGAAAAAGGGGGTTCTCCACAGCGCCGTTCGCGCGCCTTCAGGCGGAGAGCAGTTCTGCGGCGGCCGAGGCGAGCCGATCAAGGTCCGGGGCGGGCCCCATCGCCTTGTGAAAGAGCGCGAGCGGCACCTGCCGGAACCCCTCAGGGGTCCATCGGGTCAGCGGCTCGCCGTCCCGGACGCAGACCGGCAGATAGCGCAGACTCTCATCGAGGGTTGTTGCGACCTGCTTCGCTTTCTCCGCCCCCTCCCGGTCGCGGATCACGAGGATCGCCTCGAGGGCGGATTCCATGTTCTCCCCCTGGAGCAGGTCGAAAGCGGCGGACTCGCGCTCACTGATCGCCCCCAGGACCCCCTCGAAGACCGCGCCCCCCTCCTCGCGTGTCATCTCCCCGAGCAGGGCCCAGGCCATGCGGCTCAGCTCCTTCTGGGCGAGGTCCGGAGCGTAGACCGGGAAGGCCCTCTTTCGGGCCATCGCCCACATCGGATGTCGCAGATCATGACAGAACTGACAGATCGGAGCGAGCTCGGCGGCGATCGATTTTCGATGCCCTTTCAGGTGGTCGATCTCCATGAGCCCCTCAAGGCGGACACCGCAGACATGGCAGGTCCAATCCCCGGATTTGAGGGCGGTCGCGATCTCCGCGGTCATGGTGGCGTTGATGAGGGCGTGGTCGCGCGCACCAAGGTTGAGAAGGCGCGGATGCCCGGTCAGGACGTCTCGAAACATGGCCCCCCCCAGAAAATGAAAGGGGCGGGTGAATCCCGCCCCCGTTCCTGTCAGTTCCCGACGGCGCGGAAGCCGCTGTTCGCGTCGGTCTGCTGGGCACCCTGCCAGATGGTGGCGATCCCGGTTCCGAGCGCGGCCGGGATGGCGACGAGCCCGGCACCCACGAAGATCAGGATGAAGGCGGTCGAGACCTTGGCAGACGGGTCGTTCGGGTTCTGTGCGTTCTGCTTGAACTTCAGGAACCCGGCGATCGCCATACCGACGCCGAGGATGAAGGCGACGACCGATACGAATTCGGTCAGCAGGCCGGTCTGGGTGCGCAGGCGGGTCGCGATATCGCCCATGCTGTTCTGCGCCATCGCCATGGAGGCGGAGCACATCAGGGAGGTTGCGACGAGCCCGAGACGTGCGAAACGGCCGGACAGGGTGTTCAGAAGAGTCTTGTGCATGAGATTTTCCCGTTCCCACTTCCTGTTTCAGGGGCCCGTGCGGGGCGTATCCTGGTTGATAAAGGCGCGCAGATCCGGCCTTCGGCTCAAGAAATACACCGCATTCCCGTTTTTCGCAACATGTCGCGCCGGCGCTGGATGTCAAATATGTGGATGACGGTCGCGACCGGGTGGGACCGGCGCCGGGGGCGTTGCGAACGGGACGCCCCCTCTCCGGGACCCCGTCGGGGGCCGCAGTCCCTGGCCGGCATCCGCAGGCGGCCCGCGCGGCCCCCCAGGGCTGCGGCGGATCCGGGTCGATCGGACCGCTCTCGCCCCACCAGAGTCCCGAAATCCGTCTCGCGACGTCACAAAACCGACCAAATCCCTGATGGTGTGACGGAAAAATCCTTTGTTTTCAATCCGTCACAGCGTCACACCGAAATTCGAAAATATGTCTGTCATGAGCGCGGGCCTGTATGCGGGCCTGTATGCGCGCCTGTGAGGGGCGGGTGCGTGTATGTGCGTGAACATATATCTTTCTTTTTGTGACACGTCTCATAAATATAAATAAATATAAGGTTTTTCAAAAGGTTAGGGGTGTCACAGTGGGGTGTCACACAGGCTGTGACAGCCGTGACGCTGTGACAGGCCTCTTCCGCATATTTCTGGGACGTCTGGACATCTGGAGGAGCGGCAATCCTATCCTTTTCCCGAGATTGCATGACATGGAGGATGCTCATCAGGGTCGTCGGATGTTATTTTTTTTCGCAAACTTTATGGCCTGGCCGAACGGACGGGCTTGCATGTCACGGCCTTTCTCTGTCATAAGGCTTTTCGCACGTCGTAGACCGGGAGGCCCGCATGACACTGAGTACGAACCGACATCTTTCGGGAAAGACTGGTGAAACGGACCCGGCGGATCAGGAGGACGAGGCCCGAATCAGAACCGGCCCCTGGTCCGAGGAGGATATCGAGACCCTCATCGAGATGTGGCACCTGCGTCACTCGAACGCCGATATCGCGGATGTCCTGGACCGGGCGGAGAACGCGGTCGCGATCAAGGCGTCCCGTCTCTCCCTGCCGCAGCGGCGCGAGCTCGAGCAGGCGAAAGGTGCGAAAATCAGAAAGTGCCTGCGTTGCGCAACGAGCTTTCATTCGCACGGGGCCGGGAACCGGATCTGCGACACCTGCAAGTCGTCCCATGAATGGCGCAGCGGCGGGTCCGACTACTACCACGTCCTGTCGGGGAGATGAGCATGCCGAGTCCTGCGAAAAAATCACCCGACCAACTCGTCAGCTATCGCGATCAGCTCCGCGCCTTCAAGGACCAGGTCCGCGACATGTTGCCGATCGACCGGGCCATCGAGGAGATGGCGGGGGTCTCCTTCACGAAGCGGGCCGGATCCGTCGCGCGGATGGCCTGCTGCCCGTTTCACAATGAGCGGTCCCCCTCCTTCAGCGTGAACCCGCAAGCGGGCTATTATCGTTGCTTCGGCAGCGGCTGTGGCGCCCACGGGGACCTGTTCTCCTTCATCATGGACTTCTTCAACGTCCCCTTCATGGAGGCGCTCGCCATGGCGGGTCGCCAGGTCGGCATGGAGATGCCGGAGCCGGACGGGAAGGCGCCCCGCAAGGGCACCAAGCCCGCCCCCTCGATCCGCCCCCGTCCGCGCATCAGCGACCGCAGCACCCACCCGGCGGATCTGAAGGATCACGGTCTCCTCCCGGTCCCGGAGCGGGCGCGCAGACCGCGCCCGAACCTTGTGGCGAAGGGCTGGCATGAGGGGAACAGCGAGACCCCCGCCGGACCCCGGTTCTATCGGCCGAAGATGGTCCATGAATACCGCAACGCCTCCGGACAGCTCCTCCTCTCGATCCTGCGTCTTGAGTTCATGAAGAAGGAGGACGGTCAGGAGAAGCGGGTGAAGATGTTCATGCCCTTCCGTCTGGCCGAGCTGCCCGAGGCCGCGCCGCGCGAGCTGATGATCGATCCGGAACGTCGCATGGGCTGGCTGGTGCGCTCCGTTGCGGTCGGCTCGCGGCGTCCCGTCTACGGGATGGAATGTCTGACGGGCTGGACCGGCGCCGGGGGGCGCGACATCCTGATCGTCGAGGGGGAGAAGACCGCCGACGCGGCGCGGCGCCTGCTCCGCAGCGCCCCGGACGCGGACCGCTGGATCGTGCTCTCCCCGCTCGGGGGCGGCAGCAGCGCCCTGCACGCGGACTGGACCGAACTTGCCACGGCGATCGCCGGCATCGAGGGCCCGGTCCGGGTGCGGGTCTGGCCGGACGCGGACACGCCGATCAGCAGGCCGGACGGCGAGGTGATCGACCGGCAGAAGAAATACGGACGCGAGATCGTCAACGGCCTGGGCTACGCGCTGATGCGCGCCGGGGCGGACCCGTCCCGTATCTCCTTCGCCCGGATCACCCCGATCGAGGGGGTCAAGCACGGTTGGGACCTGGCAGACGCGGAGGCGGAGGGCTGGTCGGCTGATCGCGTTTTTGCGAAAATTCAGGATGAAGGCATCCCGCTGACCCCGGAGCCTCAATACCTCGAGACCGACCGACCGGTCCGCGAGGAGGCGGACGAACCGGTCCCTTTTGACCATGACGAGACGGCGGTCCAGGTCCGAATCTGGGACGATCTTATGCGCGAGAACGAGAGAGGGGAGATGGGGGAGATGAGTCAGGACGCAACCGCGGAGAGCCGTGTCAACGAGGACCCTCTGGATCTCCTGCCGGTCACGGAAACGAGCCCCGCCCCGCTCGTCCTTGACGCCGAGGATCCGCTGCCGGCCCGTGCGCCGGACGCGCCTCACCCGGTCACGGATCTGACCGAGGAGGAGGTCGTCCTCCCCGACGAGGGGGGGAATGATGATCTCGTACGCGACCCGCAGGTCGAGATGGTCATGGAGAACCCGTTCTTCCGTTGCCTCGGCTATGAGAGCGGGGTCAGCTACTTCATGTCCATGCTGTCGGGACAGGTGTTCGACCTGAACCCCTCGACGATGCGCCCGAACTTCCTCATTCACCTGGCCCCGAGCGAATGGTGGGTGCGGCATTTCCCGACCGCGGCCGATCGGAACGGGATCATCAAGACGGACTGGGAGTCCGCGGTGAACGCCCTGGTGAAGACCACTTACCGGGTCGGCCAGTACAAGGCCGAGAACCAGGCCGGTCAGGGGGCCTGGACGGACGGGAACCGGATCGTGTTCAACAACGGTCGCGGACTCTGGGTCGAGGGCGATGGCCCGGTCAGCATCCGCGCCTTCCGGGGCCAAAAGAATTACATCTCCGGCCGGTTCTGCGGGATGCCCGATTTTGACAACCCGCTTCCGGCGGACTCCCCGGAGGCCTGGGCTCTGCTCGAGCTGATCGAGAACCTGAACTGGGCCCCCGAGACCCGCGCCGTGTCGATCCTGAACCTTTTCGGCTGGCTCGCGATCGGTCCGCTCTGCGGCATCCTCCCCTGGCGTCCCCACCTGTGGCTCAGCGGCGAGCGTGGCGTGGGCAAGAGCTGGATCATCAACAATATCATCAACCGGATCTTCTGCGAGTACGGGGTCAACGTGAAGGCGGACAGCACCGAGTCCGGCCTGCGGAACCTGCTGAACATGCACGCTTTCCCCCTGATCTTTGATGAGGCGGAGGGGGAGACGATGGAGGACCGCAACCGGATGACCCGGATCATCCGGCTCGCACGTCACTCCGCCGACCCCGGGAAGTCCGTCGTCGCCCAGGGGGTCCCGGGCGGGAAGGGACAGCGTCAATACGCGATCGCCTCCACCTTCCTGATGTGTTCGATCACGCCGCAGCTGACCCAGGCGGCGGACAACACCCGCTTCGGCCGTGCGCATCTGCTTCAGGGCCTGAACCATTACGACTTCGTCGAGCGGCTCCAGGAGCCGGCCGAACGCCTGCTGACCGAGGACTTCTCACGTCGGTTCATGGCCCGGATGATCATGAGCGGCCGGCGCATGCTCGACACCTGCCAGATCATGTTCAACGCCCTCTCGGGCTACGGGCTGGAACGTCGTCTGATCGACGTCTACGGGACCTATCTCGCGGGGGCCTGGGTCCTGTTGCGCGACGGGCTGCCGGAGAACGAGGCGGCGGCGATCTCCTGGGCCCGTGAAACCTTCAACATGCTCGACGGTCTTGTCGCGCAGGCCTCCGAGGTCAGCGAGGACAAGGACCATGTCCGCCTGTTCCAGCACCTGTTCACGACCGACATCAAGGTTGAAACGGTCTCCTTCGGGACCAGGACCTTCAGCCTGATCGAGCTGATCGAGATCGCCCTCGGGACCTACCCCTATGAGGACACGATCGCTGCGGAGGAGGCGGTGCGCAGCCTGCACCGGATCGGGATCCGCCTCGGGATCTCCCAGGATCGGGTCATCGCCGCGATACCGCCGGACGAGTGGGCCCGCATGCCGCACAAGGAGCGGGCCAAGGTCTTCGGTCGGGCCGCCCAGCCCGGGGAGAGGCCGGACTGCCTGCTTATCCACAAAAAGTCGACGCATATCGAGAAGTATCTGGAGAAGACACCTTACGCGGGGAACTACGCTGATGTTATGGTCCAGGCGAAAGGTGTGCGAAAAGGCGGATCGATCCGGTTCCCGGGCGGGACCTATCGCTCTGTCGAGGTGCCTCTTGAAATTCTTTCGCTTGGCGGGGATGTGACGAATGGCGGGGACGAACAGGTTCGGGGCGAGTGAGGCCAAGCTTGACCGGTATGAGACCTACAAGCGCGGCTTCCATCTCGCCTCCTTGGCGCTCGGCGTGATGGGGGTCGTGACCCTGGTCTCGGTCTCGATGGCCTACTGGGCCTTTACGAGCAAGCCTGAGCCCCGGTATTTCGCAACACGGGAGGACGGCGGGATCATCCCGCTCGTCGCCGTCAACCAGCCCTTCCTTCAGGACGGCCAGGTCACGAACTTCGCGGTCGAGGCGGTAACAACCGCCATGACGATGGACTTCGCGAACTGGCGTCAGGACCTGGCGGCGGCGAGCCGCTACTTCCAGCGTCCGGAGGGCTATGAGAACTTCCTGCTCGCCCTCGAGAATGCGAAAATCCTGACCTTCATCCAGGAACGCAACCTCGTCTCAACCGCCATCGCCAACGGGGCGGTGATCACCGGTCGGGGCGTAGACAGTCGCGGGCGCTACAGCTGGACGCTCCAGATCCCGCTCCGGGTGACCTACCAGTCCGCGAGCGAGCGGACCACCCAGGAGCTGCTCGCCGAGGTGATCGTCTCCCGGGTCCCGACCTGGGAGAGCCCGAGCGCCATCGGCATCACCCGCATCACCATGCGCACGGGCCGCTAAGGAGGGGGACCCCATCATGCAGAAAAGACCCGCCATCGCATCCGGGCTCGCCGCCCTCCTGCTGCTTACCACCGCTTTGCCGTCACTGTCTCAGCAGGACATCCTGTCCCGCTATGAGACCCAGACGGAACGCAATCCGGCCCCCTCTGGCGCTCCCCCCGCCACGGGGTCGGGTCCCGGGGCCGGCGCTGAAGCGCCGGCCCTGTCGGACCCGCTGTCGACCAACCGGGAGATGAGCCCGCTGCGCATCGAGGGGTTCAACGAGTCGATCGAGCAGATCTTTCCGATGACACCGGAGATGATCCTGCGCTACCGTCAGATCTATGAGGAACAGCAGCGCGCGATCCTCGATCGTCCCGAACCGGAGGTTCTCAACACCACCGGCCTGGTCTCACTCGAGCCCGGAGAGGCCTCCCCGGTCATCTACGTCTCCCCCTCCGTCGCCTCCGTGATCGGCTTTTATGACGCGACCGGGGCCGCCTGGCCGATCAACCAGTTTGTGGTCGGGGACGGTCAGAGCTTCCGGACCGTCCGTCTCGGGGAGAACTCGAACAACCTCACGATCAGCCCGCAAAAGCGGATCGGTCACACCAACATCGTGGCGCTTCTCCAGGGGGAGGACAAGCCGGTCACGCTGCGGATCCGGATCTCGGAATCCCAGGTGAACTATCGGCATGACATCCAGGTAATGCGTGTCGGTCCGAACGCGGAACTGAACAACGCCGTCAGCCCCTCCTCGCGCACGGTTGAGGAGGCGGGGAACTCCCTCCTGCTCGCCACCCTGTCCGGGGTCGACATCCCGCCCAGCGCGGTCCGGGTTCCGGTTGAGGGGGTGGACGCCCGCGCCTGGCTACATGACGGGGGTGTTTACGTGAGATCGCGACACGCGCTCCTCTCCCCGTCCTGGACGGAGTCCATGTCCGGACCGGACGGGGTCCGGGTCTACCGGATCCAGCCCGCCTCGGTCGCCCTGTTCAGCGTGGACGGGCGGATCGTGCGTGCAGAACTGAAACTTCCTTGAGGGGGATGCGATGAGCGACACCAACACCCCGGATGATCAGATCGACATCCCGGAGGCGGAGCCGCAGAGCTTCGCGGATCAGCGTGCGAAAAAGGGGATGTCTCCGGGGCTGAAACTCGGGATCCTCGTAGGCGGGGTCTTCACGATCCTCGGCGCCTCCTTCTTCCTGTCCGGGAGCGCGGTGGATCCGGAATCTGCCATGCGCAGCGCGCCCAACCTGAACGCCACCCCCGGCGGTGCGGTCCAGGCCGAGAACCCCCGGTTCCGGGAGCTTCTGGAACAGGCCAACGACCAGCGCGCGGATGACGCGCTGAACCGGGGGGAGACCTTCATCCCGGTCCCAGAGGGTCAGCTTGAGCCGCTCAACCGGTTCGACCGTGCCGACGCCGGTGAGGCCCCCGAAACGGATCCGAGCCTGATCGCCGCGCCCCCGTCGCAGACGACGGAGCAGCGGCGGATCGAGCCGCGCGTGATCGAGCAGCGCGCGATCCCGGCCCCGGGCTCGACCGTCTCACGTCCCCGGATCGAGACGACAGCGCCGCAGAACCAGCAGAACCCCTACTCTCAGGCGATGATCCAGCAGATGGGAGCGATCACCAAGGCCATGACGGAGACCGGGTTCATGGAGGTTCAGGATCAGCCGCCGCCGCAGCTGGAGGAGACCTCCCTGGCGCGTGGCGGGTCCGGCGATTCCGAGCCCGCGGAGCCCGCCGCGGAGCAGGTGATCGCGGCCGGAGCCATCCTCTACGCCGAGACCCTGACCAGTTCGAGCTCCGATCTTCCGGGCCCGGTTCTGGTCGAGGTGACCACCGGACCCTTCAAGGGGAGCCGACTGGTCGGTCGCTTCTCGACCGCGGAGAGCGTGGACAAGATGGTCGTCGAGTTCAGCTCCATGACCCTTCCCGACGGGACCAGCGTCCCGGTCGCCGCCTTCGCGGTGGACGGAGTCAGCGCGGAGACCGCGGTCGCGAGCGATGTGAACCGTCGCTACATCAGCCGCTACGCGCCGATCCTCGCCGCCGCCTTCATCACCGGCTACGCGGCCTCGGCCGCACAGCCGAGCCAGCAGGTGGTGAGCCTCGGGGACGGGAACTCCGTCGTGACCGAGCCGTCGGACGCGCGCCAGAACCTCTTCGCGGGGGTCGCCGCGGCGAGCGACGCGGTCGGCCAGGACCTCGTGCGCAATGCCCCGAAAGGACCCGAGGTGATCCTCCGGTCCGGCTGGCCGATCGGCGTGATGTTTGTCGAACCTGTCACCAGATAACCGTAATTGCTTGATATTTCAGGGGGAAACATGAGCAATGATCAAAGGAGAACGGGAGGGGTCATGAGCGATCAACCGATCCTTCTCGGAACGCCGAATGACCCGAAGCTGATCGGCAAGGTGGATCTGTTCACCGGAGCCGGGCTGGACACCGCGATCGCGAAACTCGACGCCTTCGTCGGGGGCGCCTTCACCGACAGCTCGGACGAGGACCCGTTCCCGTTCGGCCTCGGCGCGGAGGAGGTCCCGGAGGAAGAGCGGCAGGGGACCGCTGCGGCGGAGACCGCCGCGGCCCCGCAGGAGGAGGCGATCCTCTCCGAGACCGACAGTTCCGATCCAGATCCGGTCGATCAGGAGGATCTGGACGCGGCTGACGGGCTTGACCGGATCCTGGACCGTCTCGACAGTGAGGAGGTCGCGCCGGAGACGGGTCCGGACGAGCGGCCGTTGAGCCTTCTCGATCTGGACGCCCGTTCCGAGGACGGTCTGGAGATCACGAGCGCCCCGATCTCCCCGATCGCCGACATTCTGGCCCGGACGACGGATGGCGTCTCGGAGCTTGATGCGGGCTTCTACGATGATCCGGGCCTGGAAGAGGAGATCTACGGCGCCGCAGGGTCTGACGAGGACGGTCCGGACCTCCCGGAAACCGTCACCACCGCGAAGGCGGACGCCTATGACCCGCTCGAGGATATGCGGGACTTCGATCCGGACCTGTTTGACCCGGATGAGGACCCTGACGACCTGCCCGAAACGGCCGCGGCGGCGGAGACGGACCCGTTTGACGCCTTCGATCAGGACGCGCTTGATGCCGATCCGGAGGAGGAGACCGCCGGTGCCGGTGCGGGCTATGACCACGCGCTCCCCGAGCCGACTCCCTTCGGGGATCCGACCGGGATGGGCGGGCTCTTCCCTGAGGAGGATTTTTCGGCGGCAGGTGATCCTGCGCAAGAGCTGAAGAGCGATCTCGATCTCCCGCTCCTTGAGGAGACGGATGCCGTTTCGGATGAGGTCCAGGACTGGGACCCCCCGGTGGCGCCGCGTCGTGTGGCGACCCCGCGTTCCGAGGAGTCCGTGCTCGACGCGCTGATGGCGGATTTGAACTGGGGGGGCGCACGTCCCGAGGAGGCCGCCGCCCCGCCCCGGGAGGAGGTCCCCGAGACGGAGGACCGGATCCTGACAGATCTGCCGGATGAGGAGGCGGCGCCGCAGGCTGCGACGACGGCGACCGACCCTGAGGATGCGCCCGAAAAGGCCGCCAGGAACTGGTCGGGCATTCCGGCCTTCCTGCGTCCAGGCGCGGGCCCCCGTCTCGGGGACCTGAGCGACGCGCGCAAACCTGATTCGCCCGCCGACCCGGCGACCTTGAGCTGGAATGAGGTGATCTCGGATCCGGTGGTGGTGGCTGACGGACGCGTATCCGACACCTCCTGGAACGACGACTGGGATCGTCCCGAAACCGAGGAGACCGACATGACGAGGGACGCGGAGCCGATCGCGGAGGTGCGCGACGTCGAGTTGCCTGACGCGGAGGAGGCGCCCCTCCCCGACACCGCCCCTGAGGAGACCTCAGAGGAGGCTCCCGCGCGCCGCGGCCGCAAGCGTCTCCTGCTCGGAGTCGCGGCCGCTGCCCTCCTGGCGGTCGGGATCGGCGGCTTCCTGACCCTTTCCGCGCCGGGCCCGACCGGCTCGAGCGTGATCGCACGCGCGCCCCTGGATCAGGGGAGCCGCCTGCCGCCGGTGGCTGATTTCGTCCCGGCTACGACGGAGACCGGGATCCCCTTCGGGCCCGCATCCGACCAGGCCCCGGAAACCGGTCCGGAGACGGCGCAGACCGGGGCTGACGGGTCCTCAGAGGATCCGAACCTCGTGACCGCAAACCCGGTCGAGCCGGTGAACGACCTCGCAGAGGGGGTCAGTCCCGACCCGGCGCAGGCGCCGGACACTACCGTCCTGGCGGGGGATCTGCCGATCACGAACCCGTCCGCTCCGGTCATCGTAGAGACGGGGGCGCCGGAAGAGGTGGTGGCGCCTGAGACGGCCGTACTGACGGATCCGGCTGTGGCCGGGGTCCCCTCGGAGATCGCGGAGCTGATGCGGGAGATCGGACGTCCGGAAACGGCGAGCGGCGCCTCCTCGGAGCAGGTCCGTGTCCTTGAGACCCGCCTCAGCGAGCTTGAGACCCGCCTGGCCACCACCCTTGAGCGAGCCGAGGCGGCCTCCTCCGAGCTGACCGGCCTGACCGATCAGATCACCGGGGTGATGCAGCGCAACAGCGAGCAGGCGGAGCGGATCGACCGGATGGAGCGGATGATCCGCGGCCAGAGCGCGATCCTCGCACAGGTCGGCCAGATGGAGGAGTCCCTCGAACAGACCCAGATCGTCCTTCTGGACGTCTCCGCACGGATCGGGAAGGTCGAGGGGCAGAACCCGGCGGACCGGGACGCGGTGAACCGGGCCCTGGCGGATCTTGAATCCCGGATCCAGGCCCTGACCGCGAACATGTCCATCCTGGCCCGGATGTCGATCGAGGGGGTGGACGCGCTCCGCGCGCCGAACGCCTCCTCCGCGACCTCAGAGGTCCGGACCGCCCCCGCACGTGCCGATGAGGCGGGCGGGGCGAACACGGTGTTCCGCACTCAGCAGGGCGGGTTCCGGATCAGCTCTGACGCGGCAGGGCGGGTCCCTGCGAACGTCAAGAAGGACGATTTCATCGAGGGCTACGGTTACGTTCTGGACGTTCTGCCGGCGAGTGACGGACAACGGCTCGTCGTGATGGAGAACGGGTCCGTCCTGATCCCGACCGCGGACTGACAAGGGCCGTTCATGCAATCCGGGCCGCCGTCGCGATAGGTGAAAAAACGGCGGCGGCCCTTTCTTTTCGGAGTGAACCGGAATGGCTGACCTTCTTCAGATCGTGATCCGGGTGACCGGCTTCCTGACCGAGTTCACGGCGCTCTTCGGGGTGATCTGTTTCGTGCTCGGGGTGATCTTCGGGATCAAGGGGCTCCTCGCCGCGGCGAAACGCCAGGAGATGGGGCCGGGCCAGGGGAGCTGGGCCGGGCCGATGATGACCTTCATGACCGGGGTCTTCTTCATCGCGCTCCCGGGACTCGTCGACACGCTGAGCCAGACGATCTTCGCGCTCAGCACCCCCCCGTCCGCGGACAGCATCTTCGCCTACGCCCCCGCCACGATCGGGATCATGGACGGGGCGGAGGCCCGCACGCTGATCATCGGGATCACGGCGATCGTGCAGTTCATCGGGCTGATCGCGATCGCGCGCGGACTCTATCTTCTGAACCTCTCGGCGCAGAGCGCCCAGGGGCCGAGGACCTTCGGGCCCGGGCTCACCTTCGTGATCGCGGGGGCGCTGGCCACCAACTTCCCGATCTTCGTGGGGGTGATGGAGAGCCTGATCAGCACCTCCGGGACCGTCCCCTGACCGGGACGGCGCCGGTCAGACCGGACGCGCGTCCCGCTCCTCCTCGCGGGTCTCCGGCGCCTGATCCGGCTCCGGGAACAGCAGCCGCTGATGGCCGCGCAGCCGCGTCATCGCTCGGGTGAAGCCGACATAGAGGAGGTTGAACTCCTCATTGGCCGCGGTGACGTGCTTCTCGGACTTGCCCAGCGCGGTCTGATGGCGCTTTCTTAGCCGGTCCACGTCCGCCCAGTCATCGCCCATCATGACGGCCGGGAACTCGAGCCCCTTCGAGCGATGCCCGGTGCAGACCATCAGCCGGGCCTCGTCGGGGCTCTTCTGGTGGAGTTTTCCGAGACGTTCCACCTCGGGGGTGCGCCGCCCCAGAACCAGCTTCACGAGCTTGTTGAGGCTCGGGTCCCCCTCCTCCGCGGCCAGCTCCAGCTGCTCCCAGTTGTCGAACTGGCGGATCTCCGGGGAGGTCACGTCCTCCGTCCTCCCCTCGAAGAGGGCCTGCGCGGAACGGGTGTCGGCCAGGAGATCCTCCATCTTGTCGACATGGACCGGGTGCCCGGCGTTGAGGCATTTGATCGCCTCATCGAGCATCCCGATATTCGTCCGGCAGATGATCGCCCCTTTCGGCCCCTTGTGCTCCGCGGTGTCCCCGGGCCCGAGCCCGGTGAGCCGTTGCGCGGGGCCGCCGTCCGGCCGGGCGCTCAGGGTGAGCCGCGCGATCTCCGCGATCTCCTCCCCGAACCGGAAGGACTGGGTGAGGTAGAGCTCCTCCCCCGTCATCAGCCGGAGCGCGTTCTCCGCCCCGCGCCAGGAGTAGATCTGCTGATAGGGGTCCCCCACCGCGATGATCGGGAGGCCGGTCTTGAAGATGATCGAACGCTGGACCGGGTTGATGTCCTGCGCCTCGTCGATCATCAGATAACGGAAGCGGCCGAAGGCGTCCTGCCGGATCCCGTCATCGAGATCGAGCATCTTGAGATACATGTCATGCGAGTAGGACCCCTCCTCGATGCAGCGCAGCCAGTAGCTGGTGGCGATCTCGACGAGCGGGGTGGTGAGGAAGCGGATCGCCTCCTCCGCCTTCATCCGGGCCTCGTCCCCGGCCAGGAAATCCGGGTCCCCGACGGAGTCGATCAGCGCCTCCAGCGCGTGGGAGGGTCCGATCTCCGTATCGGCGGAGTTCGCGAAGGCGACCATGGTCCGGCAGACCGCGGCCGCGACCCGGTAGGACCCCCACCCCTTGATCATCGGCGGGCGATGCCGCTCAAGCAGGTCCGTCTCCATCAGGCTGCGGGCGTTCACCCGCGCCGGCTCCCCCATGATCTCCCGCATCACCCCGTAGGCGAGACCGTGCATGGTGCTCGCACCGCATTTCGTCCGGCCGAGCCGCACCTTCGCCTCGTCGGCGATCGCCTTGTTGAAGGCGAGATACATTCCCCGATCTGACCGTCTCTTGGCACAGAGGGTCAGCGTCGTCGTCTTCCCGGATCCGGCGAAGGCGATCACCTTCAGGGTCTGCCCCGGTCCGAGCCGGGAGGCGCGATCCCCGATCCGGTCCTGTTCCTGTGTCGGCTTCATCCGTTCCCCCATGATCTGTCAGGGGCGACATTAGGCCGGGTCTGCGAAAAAGATAACCGCTTTCCAGCGTGCACAACCTGGTGACCGTCTTCTTTCGGGGATTCCGCGCGCAGCGGGGGATATGTTTCGGTTTCCTCTACCGTTTTTCAGTCTCACCCCCCATGATGTGAAAAAGGATATCGAGCATGAGGCGGGCACTGATCATCATCGAGGCGCCAGGCAAGGTCCGCGCGTGGGAGCGCGCGGCCCGGGCGATGGACATTGCCGCGACGATCGTGACCACGCGCGGTCACATGTCCCGGTTTCCGGACCGGCTCTCCCCGTTCGGGGTCCGCTTCGAGAACGGTCGGGCGGTGGAGGAGGGGCGGGTCGCGAACCCGGTCATCGTCCGTCGGATCGAGGCCGCGCTCGACGCCCTGCCCGTCTCCGCGGAGATCCTGATCGCCACGGATGACGATCCGGAGGGGGACGTGATCGCGCTCGACGCGTTGCGGGTCCTGATCAGCCATGACCGCACCCTCATCTCCCGGGTGAGACGCGTCCGGGCCCGTGCGGTGACCGTCTCGGCGATCGAGGCGGCGATCGCCGCCGCGACTTCGGATCCGGGCATCACGGACCTCTTCCAACGCGCCGTCCCCGGAAGGGCGAGGGCGATCTCTGACCGATGGATCGGTTCCGCCTTCACCGAACTCGCCGGGACCGGCTGCGGCCGGGTGCGCGCGGCCATGCTCGGGGCGGCGCTCCTGTGGCGCAGGGACCCGTCCCTGACGCGGGGGATCCCGGAGACCGGGGAGATCACCTTCACGGCCCGGTCCGACCCGATGGGGCTCCCCTTCACGGCCCATCTCCCGCTCAACGGCACCGTTCCGGAGGCGCTGCGGTCCGTGGCGGAGCGGTATCGTGGACATCTGATCCCCGGTCACGTCTCCCCGATGGCCTCCCTCAGCGCAGCGGTCGCACCCCGGATCGGGGACGTTCGCCCCTTCAATACCGGGGACGCGCTCGCCTACGCGTCCCGCTTCTACGGCGTCCCGCCCCGGGTCGCGATGCGCGGTCTCCAAGGGGCCTATATGGCGGGACGGATCTCCTATCCCCGGACCGACGGACGCCACCTCTCCGCCCCCGCCTGCGCGAGCGTCGTTCAGGCGGCGCGGGCCTGCGGGGTCGTCGGGGTCTCGGAGCGTCTGGCGGAGCGTCATCTTCCCGAGCCGGGTCAGGCCACCACCCACGAGGCGCTCTACCCGACCCCCGAACTCCTCCAGGCGGATCTGGTCCGCCTGAAGGGGGTTGTCCGCCGCGCCTACGGGACGATCAATCTCAACTCCGAGGAGGAGGTTGAAGACCTTATGGTGGCCCTCGTCGCCCGCCGCGCCTTTGATGCGGCCCGGTCGATCGAGCTGATGCCCGGGGTCTGGCATAATCGTGAGGGGTCGGATCTGACCCCGGAAGAGGTGGACGCGCTGGAGGGGCTGGACTGGCTCCGACCGGTCGGCCCGGCAGCCCCTTGGGCGAACATGATGAGCACCGGCTTCCGGTCCTGGCCCCTCCCGGCCGTTCTGATCGACGGGATGATGATCGAGGGGCTGGGCCGTCCGTCCACCTGGGCGGTCCACGCGGAGGCGATCGCCGGGTCCGGCCAGCTGCGTCTCCCCTCCCCGGGGGCGCTCCCCGAGCTGTCGCCGGAGGGGGTCCGGGTGATCCGCCGCGTCCCGAAGGAGGCGCTCCTGCCGGAGACCTGCCGGGCGATCGAGCGGGCCCTCTCCTCCGCGTCCGGCGCCGAAGGGGACCTGATCGACATCACCCGCCTGATCCGCCTGCGGATCGACACCTGGATGGCCGCGGCGCCGGACAGTTTTCGGGCGCCGCTCATTGACCATCTGGTTCGCGTCTCCGAGGCGCGTCCCAGCGAGGCGGACCCGTTCGGGACCGGTGCCCTCCTGCCGAACCCGGAGACGGAACCGGTCAGCGCCCTTCTCGGGGAGGGGGGGCCACCGGAGGACCCGGTCGGGGATCCGGAAACGGAGCTCGCCGACCTGATGTTCTGATCCGGATCAGCCCTCCCAGTGGCGGATCTGACCGGAGTCGATATGAACGAAGCTTCCCGGGTAGTGACCGACCCCGCCGACCTCGAGCCAGCGGGCGTACTCGGCCACCTGCCACATCGGGACCCCGGGCAGAGAGAAGTCGTTGGCCCTGGCGCTGATATGCAGCGAGTCCTCCGCGGCCCCGTACCCGAGCCGTCGGAGCAGGTCATTCGTCTTGCGGCTCCGATACCCGGACAGGAATCGGACCTCGCCGTCATGCCCGTCCTTCATCGCCGCCTGCCGGATGGCGGCGAGGGCCCATAGGAGGCGGACGTCGACCTGTTTCATCTCGGACTCGCGCCAGTCCCGCATGAACCAGTTGATGCGGCGGATCTCGACCGGATCGTAGCCGGTCGGTCCGTAGAAGCGCGCGCTCATCCGCTCGTTCGTGTTCGCGTTGAACATGCGCAGCTCCGGCCGGATGGCGGAGACGAGCTGGTCGAGCCGGGAGGTCGGGCGACTGGGGGCCGTTTCCGGGCCGATCTCACCGAAGGCCGGAAGACCGATTGCGGAGGCGGCGGCCGCGGCGACGGAGCCGAACACGACCTGTCTTCTGGAGAGCATGGGGACACCCCGGATCAGGAAAAGGACGTCATGATCATACCATCCCGGAGGCGGTCCGCCATTGCGAAAAATGTGGATGATTCAGTTTTTCGTGGATTTCCTTAAAGATATCCGATCGGAATGTCTTGGCGTTTTCACGGGTCACGTTCAGATTTGAGGCGAAGAGAGACAGGAGGTACGGACATGGTCCAGCCGACAAAGAGCCCACTCGCCTGGGCACATCAGTTCCCGCCGCCCTTGCCGGCCGGGCTTGATCTGGATCGGACGATCCTGATCCGTTACGACGGGGTCAAGGCGGAGGGAGGAGACGTGATCTTCGCCGTTCTCGGCGCGGACCAGCTGCGTCTGCTCCCGGAGCGGGTCACCGAAGGGCTTGAGTTCAGCCGCCGCGACGCGGAGGGGGAGATCCGGGGCAGTCCGGATGCGTTCTTCATCGGGTCCGAACGTCACCTCAGCCTCTACGTGAACGTGGACGCCTACCCCGACTTCATCGAGCGGGTCCGCGACCTCGCCTTTGAGCACGGCCTCGATGTCGCCATCGGGGAGGGGGACCTGCAAAGCATGACCGGGCCGGACGGGGACATCTCCGCCCCGAAGGTGCCCGCCTTCGTGGAGAACGGGCTCGGATATGTGCCCTCCGTTCTTGCGATGTCCTATCTGTCAAAGATCCGCCCGGCACCCGATGCGCATTCGGGCCCTGACCTCGGCTGATCTGGCAGCCTTCAACGTGCCGGACGGGGCCTTCCGGGTCCCGTCCTTTGCGTATCGGGTGGTGGACGGGGACACCATCAAACTGATGAGTGGCCGGAGTGACGCCCTGGGCCGACCGATGGTGGCGGCCCGCCTGCGTTTCCGCTCGATGGCCGCGCCGGAGTTGCGCAGAAGTTCCTGGTCTGACGCCTCCCTCCTGGCCCTCGGCGTCGACCCGAACCGGGATTGTCCGGGGCATCGTGCCCGCGAAACCCTGGTCGGTTTCGTGCGCGGGCGTGACCTGATCGTCTCCCATCAGAACCGCTATGACCCCCACGGTCGTCTTTTGTGCGACATCTGCGTGCTGCCGACCCGGGACGCTGGTCTCGAGGAGGCGGTCAGTCTTGAGCGGGTCATGATCGCGCGAGGGGTCGCACAGCGGTTCATTCATGAACCTCTGCCACCGCTCAGACCCTACGAGACGTCCCCCTTCCCGCGGCTATGATCGGTCTTTTGGGGAAAAACCCTCCCCGGCCTGTATGATCCGTTTGCGCATCTCGCGCCCCGCGCTTATGATTTGCGAAAATCCGGAGCGCCACATGTCCGTCAGATCCCGCCTTCTTGCCTGCCTTCTTCTCCCGCTCATCTCGGGCGCGGCCGGCCTCGCCCAGGCGCAGGGGGCGCCGAGCCTCGACCTCGCGATCGACGAGATCGCCGCGCAGACCCCGGTGCGCGAGGTTCTCTACGGGGATCTCGACCGGGACGGGGTCGAAGAGGCTCTCGCTCTCACCGAGACGGGCTGCGAGACGGGCGCCTGCGACTGGCATCTGATCGGTTCGGACGGGTCCGGCCTCTGGGGGGTCCTGGCCAGCGGTTCGGGCGCGCGCGCCGAGCTCGTCGAGACCTATCCGGACGGTCATGTGATCCGGTCCGACGGGGTGATCCTGGCCTGGGACGGTGCCGGCCTGACCCCCTATCATGACCTTCTCGCCACGATGGGGGCGCCGCGCACCGCGCACGCCTCGGAGGCGCGACTTCTCAACCGGCTCACCGACGGGACGCACCGTGCGATGGACGTTCAGGTTCATGAGGCGGACCCCTATCTCGACGGGGAGGTCTGGCGTGTTGCGGTCCTGACGAATACGGATCTGGGCGGGGCTCAGGCCTTTCACCTGATCGCGCCGGACGAGACCATCGCGCTGAGCGGGGCCTCGATCGAGCGGCCTTGGCTTTACCAGGACGTCGTGGACGGGGAGATCGTGCTGCGGGTCGTCAGCGTGACCGGGACCGGCTTCATCGTCGAGACCCTGCAATGAGCGGGGAGAAGCCGAGCCGGGCCTCCCGGATCACCTCCTATTTCGGACGCCGGGTCGGGAACCCGTTCATCAACCGGGTCGGGCGGGACGCGCTGACCGGCGGCATCAGTGATGCGAAGTCGGTCCTCCAGGTTGACCGGGTCAGCCGCGACGAGGTGCGGGGCGCGATCCGCGGCCGCTATCAGGACGGGGGCCGGGCCCGTTTCGCGACGATGGCCGCGGAACGGGGCCTGTCGGAGGCGGATCTTCTGGCGATGGAACGCATGCGGATCGCGCAGTTCCGGATGATGACGCTGGTGAGCCTGATCGCCCTTTTTGCGGGTTCTGCGATTCCGTTCCTGACGGAGGACTGGCTCATCTCCGTCTCCGGCCTGATCTTCGGGCTCTTCTCCCTCCTGTTCCTCACGATCGGCCTGCGGCATGACTTCGCGGCCTGGCAGATCCGGAACCGCCGCTTCGGCGGGATCCGGGAGTATTTCGACGACCGCTGGGTCTGATCGGCAAACGAAAAAAGAAGATGTTTTCCCTTTTCAAGGGGGGAGGATACCGTCTGCCGGCAGGGTCGGAGGGGCTTATGGGGCAGTTCAGGGTCACGGATGAGGCGATCAGGCGGCTGCACGCGCATGACCTGGTGATCCGGATCGCGCTGCGGATCCCGGATGAGGAGCTTGCGCGCGCCGTGCTTGATCTTGCACGGACCGCGCGGCGAGAGCTGAGCGTGATGGGGTTCTCTCCCGCCTATACGGAGGCGCCGGTCACCGGATATGAGATGATGCTGACCCAGCACGTGATGCCGGAGATCGCGGCGCGGCTGAGCGCCGACAGCCCGACCCCGCTGATCAGGTCAAAGGACGAGCTCGGAGACGGTCGGATCTGTCGGATGAGCGCGGCGGAGCTGCGCCGCGTCGCCGGGCTGTGCTGGTCGAAGTCCGATTTCGGTCGGATCGGCGCCGCGGTCCGGTCGCGCTTCGACCCGACCGGGTCTCAGGCGGACCAGGTCTTCGCGACGGAGGTCATCGCTCAGGAGCCGAGCAACGGGAACATCCTGGAGATCGCCCTCACCCGGGCAGCGCCGGTCTCCGTTCCGGAGCCGACCCGGAAGACGGACTGGTTTGCGGACCGGATCCTCACCACGGCGCGGGCGCGGGGGGTTACGGACCCGCTCCCCTACTGGACCCCGGAGCTGCGTCAGCCGCTCCCGCCCCCCCCGTACGCCCTCCCCTCGGATTCGGAGCCGGTCCCGGGCTGATCTCGGTTTCAGCTTGCGAAAATTGTGCTTCTTTCGTAATTATAGGGAGCATCTGTCCCGCTCCGGGACGTCCTGACGGGAGCCCCCTGATGTCCCCAGAGATCCTGACCATCTCGACCCCGCTCTCGCCCCCGTCCGATGCGGGCGCCGCCTCCACCATGCAGACGATCGAGACGGACCTTGACGGCGACGGGGTCCTCGAGCGGGTGGAGATCGACGACATGGCCCTGCCCGGCCGGGGACCGTTTCGCGAGTGGCGGGTCATCCGGGGGGGGCGGGTCATCCATTCTTGCGCCGGGGTCGATATTACGGTCCGCAACGCCGCGGACGGGCGCGCTGTGATCGTCTCCGACGGGGGGCTGTGGCATCTGAGCGAGCGGTTCGGGATGATCCCTTACGGGGACCTTCTGAGCGCCCGCACCCAGTTCATGCAGATGGGGACCGCAGAGGACCGGGACGCGCTGGACGCGGCCGGGGCGACCGGGATCTTTCGTGAGAACGTCCAGGTCATCACGGCGGACCTCACCGGCGCTCGCCATCCGCACCGGGTCCTGGCCGGGTCCGGCTTCGCCTTCATGGATGAGGAGACTGACACGGCCCTTTTCCTGATCACCACCCATGACCATCGTCCGCTTCTGAGCGGACGGAGCGCGGCCCACCCCTGGGTATTCCGCAACCGGGACGGCTTCACCGTGATCGGACAGGACCGATTCGGGTTTCAGATCAGCCTTTTGCCCGAGGGGGTGCTGTGATGCGGACGAGACGGCATTTCCTGCTGGGGACCGCGGCGCTGATCTCCCCGTTCCTTATCGGACCCCGCGCGGCGTCCGCCTGCGAGTTCGTGACCCCGTCGAGCTACTCCCCGCCGTCCGGAACCCCTGGGGACGCCTCGCTTTACGGCCACACCTCGAGCCCGGAGGGGATCGACGGGCTCGATCCGGTCTTCCGGGACCAGGTTGCCGGCCTGATCGCGGCCGCGAACCGGGAGTTCGGCGGCTCGATGGTGATCTATTCCGGCTACCGGTCGATCGAGAGGCAGCGCCAGCTCTATGAGGCGGCCCTGGCACGCTACGGCTCAGAGCGGGAGGCCCGCCGCTGGGTCGCCCCGCCCGGCGCCTCCATGCACAACTTCGGCCTCGCGGTCGATCTTCGCCATAACGGGGGCCGGATCGAATACGGGCAGCCGATCTCGAACTGGATGACGGCGAACCTGGCCCGGTTCGGGCTGGTGCGCCCCCTCTCCAACGAGGGGTGGCATGTGGAGCCGATCGGGGGGCGGGAGCGGCGCAACCAGATGGTCGCCGGCGCCCGCGGGTCCGGACCCCTCCCGGCCCCGCCGCCCGGACAGGACGGGGTTCCGAACTACGGCACCATGAGCCCTGGCAGCTCCTCCTGTCAGGAGATCCTGCGCGACCTCCCGATGGTCGGGCTGATGCCCTGGGGGGTCGGAGGGGACATCTCGGCCGACTGAGGCCCTTGAGTAGCGGCGCGCGCTGTGCGAAAAATGTTTTCCTAAAGGGATTCGTGCCGTGCCGATCATCGCCTCGCATAACCGTACCTACCGTTCCGAAGGTCACACCCCCTCCCCGGACTGGCCTCAGGACTGTCATGTCCAGTGGGGCGGGTCCGGTCTCGTCCTCAGGGCGGACGGGGGCGCCTACGGGACCGCCTTCTTCGAGGCCTTCCCGGCGGAGGGGGGCTTCTTTCGGGGGGAGGGCGCGAGCATCACCGCGGCGGAGGCGGACTGCCTCGCGAAATACCGCCGCTTCACCCGCTGCGATCACCTCTGGGGACGTGGGAAATACACCAACGGGGGCGCGATCTGCCGACGTTGCCGCGCCTTCATGACCCGTTTCCGTCCGATCCCGCGTCTCGGCGCGTTCCGGGACCCGCTCTCGGTCACGGAGCTGGACCTGGCGATGGACGGCTACTGCCGCCCCGACCCGTCTGACCGGTTCCAGAACCGGCTCCGCCTGCGTCTTGCGCGGGCCGGGATCCGGATGCCGGACCCGGACCCGGACCGGACCGATCACGCGGCCGCCTGTCGCGCGGCTGTGCTGCTCTGGTATCGCGAAAACCGGGACCGGGTGGGGCGCGGGGAGTCCCTTGGCCTCGAGGGGCTCTTCGATCAGCTGGCGCTACGGCGCCTCGAACAGGAGGTGGCCTGATGATCCTCGGCGATCCGGTCACTCTGTTCGGGGTCACCGCCTTTGTGGGACTGGCGCTCGTCCTTTTCGTTCGACGCCTGCTCGGATCCGGGGCGCGCGGCTACGAGGCGCGCGCCCCTTTCGTGATCGACGGGGACACGCTGGTCGCGGACCGGGTCCGGATCCGGCTGCACGGGATCGACGCGCCGGAGCTGTCGCAGGCCGGAGGGGAGGCGGCCCGCGCCTATCTGATCCGGCTGATCGGGGGCGACCCGGTCCGGATCGAGCCGCTCGGGACGGACCTCTATGAGCGCCGGGTCGCACGCGTGCACGGCTCCGCCGGGGACCTCGGGCGGCGGATGGTCCGCGACGGCTACGCGCGGGCCGCCTACGGGACGGATTATGCGGCTGAGGAGCGGGCCGCGCGTGCGGCGCGCGCCGGCCTCTGGGCCGGACCCGGGATCGCCTCCCCCGCGGCGCACCGGGCCCGGTCGAACGGGGAGAAAAGGAGCACGCGGTGGACCTGAACCAATATGAGGTGATAGACGAGAAGGTGACCGAGGGGGCCCGTTTCCGGATCCTCCAGCAACGGGAGCTGAAAGGCTCCTCGGACGTGCGCTCCGCCGAGCAGCTCTTCTTTCTGACGAGCGCCGGTATGCGTCTCAAGACGGTCCAGGTCACCCTGAACCGGGGCCGGATCCGCAACGAGCCGGGCGCGCTGCACTATATGCACGGCCGGCTCGAGATGAGCGCCTCCACCGGGGGCGGGATCATGCGGGGTCTCACCCGCAAGGTCCTCTCGGGGGAGTCCTTCTTCGTGAGCGAGATCTCCGGGACCGGGGAGGTGTTCCTCGAGCCCACCTTCGGGCATTTCCTGCTGGTTGAGATCGACGATGATGAGGTGATCGTCGACCGGTCCATGTTCTACGCGGGCAGCGGCGCGCTCGACATCTCCGCGGTCGCCCAGCGCAACGTCTCCTCCGCCCTGCTCGGCGGGGAGGGGCTCTTTCAGACCCGGATCAAGGGGAGCGGGGTTGCGGTCCTGTTCTCCCCGGTGCCGATGTCGGAGCTCCGGATCGTCGAGCTTCAAGACGAGACGCTTCAGGTGGACGGGAACTTCGCCCTGCTGCGGACCGGCGAGATCAGCTTCAGCGTCGAGAAGAGCGCCAAGACCTGGCTCTCCACCTCCGTCTCCGGGGAGGGGCTCCTTCAGACCTTCCGGGGGACCGGACAGGTCTGGCTCGCCCCGACCCAGGGGGTCTATGACCGGCTCGCGACCCCGGACGGGCTCGCCGCCCTCGCCGGCCCTGGCGGCTCGATGGGGACCAGAACCAGCTCCGGGCAGCCCAATGGCCGATGATCAGGTCCCGTCCGGCAGGGAAAGCCCGGGCCCCTCCGGACGCGGTGCGGACCGGATCGCCTTCGGGCTGATCCTGGCGGTGATCTGCCTGGTCGGTCTCGTCGGGGTCCTGCTGGTGGAGAGCCTGTTCGAGCTGATCGGGGTCACGCTCGGCGAGGCCCGGGACGGGGTCGGGTTCCGGGGCGCCTTTCTCGTTTCCGTCCCGACAAGCTTCACGGTGATTCTCTTTTTCGCCCTGATCGCGGGGGACGGGCTGGTCGGAGAGCTCGGGATGATGCTGTTCGGGTTCCTGTTTCTGATCCTCTTCTTCACGGGGGCGATCGCCCTGGTCCTCTAGGAGGACCAGATGCGAATTCGAATATACGTTGTCTTTTTTCGCAAATCCCTTTAGCCTTTAGAAGAGCCGAAAAGACGGCAGGACGGACGGAGGGGGTCGGATGATCCTGAGATACATGATGCAGTACCTGGCCGGTGCGGTCAGTGACCTGATGACGACGGCGGTGCTCTACGGGCTCCTCTATATCGCCCTGGCGGACAGGATCCTTCCGCTCCTGACCGGGCTCCGATGATCTCAAGGAATATGGGGAGGACGGGCTGATGCGTGCGGATCTGATTGCGGCTTTCGAGACGGTTCATGAGGCGGCACTGATGGGTCGTCTGATCGCGGAATCCGACGACATGCTCGACCAGGAGGCGGCACAGCTCGAGGCGATCAACATCGTCGGCGACTTCCTCACGAACCATCACGAGGAGATCGAGGACCGGTTCGGGTCTGACCCTGCCTTTGACGCGGGGGCCCGGCCGCCGGAGCTGGACCTTACAGCCCTGCGCGAGGCCCCGGTGGACCATCCGCTGAACGCGGCCATGCTCGTGACTCTCGAGCTCGCGGCACAGCAGTGCATGGAGGAGGAGGCGGGTCTGACCGCGCCGCTGAGCGCCGCGCTGAACCGGGTCGGGGACTTCTGGGCCCGGAACGGGGACGGAATTTGCGAGGGGACCCTGAGCGTGTCGATCCCGGACGGTCCGCGGTGAGCGGCCGCGTCCTTCTTGACTGTGACGGGGTCCTGCTGAACTACACCGCCGGGATCAGGACCTTCGCCAAGCGGATCTACGGGCTTGATCTGAGCCCGGAAGGGCCCTGCGCCTTCGACATGAGGGTCTGGACCGGGCTGAGCGGCCCGGAGATCCGCGACCTGGTGAACGCCTTCAACGGCGGTGAGGATACGGGTTTTGGCGCCCTCCCCCCGATGCCCGGAGCGGTCGAGGGGGTACGTCGGCTGCTGGACGCGGGGTACCGTCTCCATGTCCTGAGCTCGGCGGATGCGGGCGGGGCCTCGGTCCGGTCCCGTGAGAGGAACCTTCTCGGGGTGTTCGGGGACGTGTTCGAGGAGGTGACCCTGATCGGGCTCGGCCAGCCGAAACGGGAGATCCTCGCCCGCTTCTCCCCCTGTGACTGGGTGGACGATCACGTCCCGAACGCGATCGCCGGTCTCGAGGCGGGACACCGGTCCCACGTGATCCGGCAGTCCCATAACCTCTCCCTGGAGGGGACGACCCCGCATCCGCTCCTGTGGAGCGCGGACCTCACGGAGGTCCATGAGCGGATCCGCCCGGAGCCGGCGCTGACCCTTTAGCGGTTGCCGCGGGTCGGGTATCCGGTTAGCCTTGCGAAAAAGGGTTTATCATGCAGATGTGGACGGACTGGCGCCCTTTTCCGGGACGTCTCCCGAACGAGCAGATCTTCGTCATCGGGGACGTGCACGGCCGCGGCGGGGCGCTTGAGATGGCGCTCGCGGCGATCTACGAGACCCCGCGCGCGGCCCCGAGGAGACGCCTCGTCAGCCTCGGCGACCTGATCGACCGGGGGCCGGCGAACCTTTATGCGATCGAGGCGGTCCTTGCGGGTCGCGACACGGCCGGGGTCGACCGGGTGGATCTCCTGCCCGGAAACCATGAGCTGGTGCTGCTGGACGCGGTGGAGGACCCGACCTGGGTCCACTTCTACGCGGACATCGGGGGGCTGGCGCTGATCGACGAGCTGGACCCGAAAGCGGAGGCCAAAACTGCGCCGGACGTGGCGCGGATGTTGCGCGAACGGCTCCCAAACGGGTTCCTGGACCGGGTCCGGGCGGCCCGATCACATCTGCGGATCGGGGACCTCGTCCTGGTACACGGAGGGCTCTACCCGACGACGGACGAGACGGTCCAGGCCGGGTTTCTGGCCCAGGGTCGGGTCGCCAGCCTCAAGGAGCACTGGGCCTGGATCCGTGCTCCGTTCCTGGACTGGGAGGGGGGATGGGACCCGGGGCGCCGGATGGTGGTCCTGCACGGTCATACGAGCGCGGTTATGGGTCCGGTCCATCCGGACCTTTACTTCGAGGCGGCGGACCGGGTCATCACGCATCGGCGGCTGAACCTGGACGCGGGATCGGCCGGCTGTGAGCAGGTCGCGGTGGCTGAGCTCCGGGGCGGCGATGATCCAGTCTACCGGATCGGGATGTTCCGGTCAGTCCCCGCCTTGGGGGACCTGTGAACGGGGCCCCGTGGACCCGGCTTCAGACGGAGCCGATCTGGGCGGCCGCAGAACGTGCTCATGCGCGTCGTCTCGGTCGGGTCTATCATGACTGGGACCGGGTCCTGCGGCTTTACGACCGGGCCGGGCGTGTCCTGCACCTCCCCTACGACCGGCCGCTCGACCTCGCGATCCTGACACATTCGGTGCAGACCGGGCCGGGCGGGGACCGTCGGGCCCGGTCCGTGGAATGGCTCCGCGCCCAGGCGGACCCGGGCGAGCCGGTGGAGGCGGCGGCCCGCCTGATCCTGGCGGGGCCCTACCGGGACCTCAGCGATCCCAGGCTCCCCCTACTCGAGCTTTCCGATCTCGCCTTCCCGGTGTCGGGTCGGGCCGCACTGCGGGACATCGCGGCGGAGATACGCCTTCTGACCCGGCTTGAGGCGCGAGAGATCGTAACGGGGCTTCAGGACGAGCTGAACCGGATCCGCCGGGCCCTCGGCGCGGCCCTGCCCCGGATCCAGGGCATCGCCATGAGGGAGTTCGCGAGGGAGGTTATCCACGGCTGTGAGACCCTCACAAAGGACGGAATAGAGACCTTCCTTTGACTTTTTTCGCAAACCGATGTCTGATCCTTCGAACGACGCCTCCGATGAGGGAACATGCGAATATTGAAACAGGTCGTCCTCCTCCTGGGGATCATGGGATCAGGGCCCGCCCTCGCCCAGGTCGAGGTGGAGGGGATGCGGGCCTTTGACCGCCCCTTCCTTGAGCTCGTGGGCGCGATCGAGGCCCCGCGCGGCTATGACGCGATCACCGGCTACGCCCCTTTCCGACCGGAACGACCCATCACGGAGATGACGATCGGGGAGGTCCTCGAGTGGCAGAACCGGATCCGGACGGCGGGGGCTGAGGCGACCGCGGTCGGCCGGTTTCAGTTCGTGCGCGATACGCTGGAATTCCTGACCCGGGCCTATGAGGTCCCGCATGACACCCTCCTGGACCGACGCACACAGGACTATCTCGCCCGGGTCCTGCTGCACCGCTGCGGGTTCTACGCCCCCGAGACCCCGATCGGGGAGCTGGGTGACTGCCTCGCCGGCACCTGGGCGGCCCTGCCGATGCTGACCGGCCCGAACCGGGGCGAGTCGCGCTACAAGGGGAGGGCCAACAATCACGCCCGCACCTCACCGGAGGTGGTGACGGCGGTCCTCTCGGTGCGTTTCGCGCCGGACGCCCTCACGGTCGCAGCGCGCGGCGCCTCCGACATCGGGCGCGGGGTCTCTGACCTGCTCGCCCCTCGCGAACGGGTCGGACTCGGGGCGGTCATCTCGGAGGCGAGCTTCCGACGATAGTTTTTGTGGACAACTCACCCTCCTCCCGATGCCCGGGGTTTGAAACCGGGGTGATCTGATGGATACTGTGCGAAAATCTGAACCTGTCGAGGATACCCCCATGACCCTGACCAAGGCCGCTCTGGCGGCAGTCCTCCTGCCCGCCCTTCTCGCCGGCTGCGCGACCGCCCCGTCCCGGCCGCACATGTCACAACCGGTCGCGGGCCAGGCGCAGTCCGCCGCCCTGGACCGGGCCCGGATCCGGGACCTGAGGGCGGAGGTGGTCGGTCAGATCTCCTATCTCGAGACCCATCTCGGACGGGACCGGTCGGACCTGCTCGACATGGGCGACTCCCTCCTCGTCACCCTGCCCGGCGCGGGCGCCTTCGAGGGGCGCACCGACCGGCTTACTCCTTCGGGTATCGACCAGGTCGCGCGGATCGCGGCCAGCATGCTCGCCTACCCCTACTCCCGGATGACCGTGATCGGTCACGTCGAGGGGTCGATGAGCGATTACTCCGACAAGATCCTCTCCGATCGCCGCGCGGTCGCGATCAAATCCGTCCTGATGAGCCGCGGGGTCGACGCCTGCCGGATCGGGGTGCTGGGCAAGGGGTCCTCTGACCCGATCGCGACCCCGTACACGAACCGGGAGGACCAGCACAACAACCGGATGGAGATCATGATCAAGCCGGTGCAGGACGGGGCCTGCGGCTGATCCTCCTCGCGACACGCATGAAGGACGGGCCGCCGATGGCGGCCCTTCTCATAAGGAGGGGATGATGCCGCATCGCACAAGACGTGCCGACAGGATCGTCGAGACGGCCTCCGGACGCGACCCGGAAGCTCCGGCGGATGACTGGGTCCGGATCGGTCAGGCGATCGCGCGCTCCGGCCTCTACGGCCATCTCGGTATCACGGATTCTCAGGCCCGCGATCGGACGTCTGAGGATCTCTCCGCGGACCCGACCCCCTGATCAGGGGGTCGGGTTCTCCCCGGTCCCCGGATCCTCATCATAGGCGGCCAGGATCGCCTCCCCGATCTTTCGGGTCTCCGTCGGCAGCGCCCCCATATGCTCGACGAGCCATTCATCCAGGCTCATCTCGCGCAGGTCCGGCCGGCTCCGCATCAGCTCCAGGGCGAGCCCGTCGAGCCGGCGCGCGAGCGCCAGGCCGAACGGCCCCTCCTCCCCGGCCGCCTCAACCTTCGCGTCGCGGATCAGGTCCCGCCATTCCCTCATCGTCCGCATCGGGTCGTCTCCTTTCTCGGGCTCGCGCCGCTCAGATATCCATGGACGGCTCGGGGCGCGGGAGCACCTCGATCACCAGGTCCGGGTCGAACTCGACCCCCTCCTTCGGGTATCCGCGGGCGTTGGCGACGAACCGGACCGGCCCGTATTTCCCCTGGAGGACCTTGTCCGCGTTGTCATGGGTGTGCCCGGAGACCCAGGTGTGGACGTTCCGGTTCCGGATTTCCCACCACAGGTCGGAGGCGAACCCGGCCGTGATCAGCTGCCGCTCCATCGACCCGATCATCCGAGCCGGATGAACCAGCTCCCGGACCGGGGCGTGATGGGTCATCACCAGGGTCTCCCCCTCGAACGGGGTGTCCAGGAGAGCGAAGACCGCGTCCCGGTCCCGCCAGTGCATCTCGAGCCAGTCCGCGGCGGCGAACTGCCGGACCGGGTTTGAGCGGATCATCTGGAAGTCCCTCATGCCCCGCTCAAGGACGTCCCGGATCCGGCGATGTTCCCCCGGGTAGAGGTCCATATCCGTCCAGAGGGTGGCCCCGATCACCCGGACCCCGGCCACCTCCGTCGCGGTCGCGTCAAGCAGCCGGATGTCGGCGCCCGCCGCGTTCATCTTGGCGACTCGGCGGGTGTCCTCCGCGATCAGCTCGGAGATCTCGGACCGGTAGAACTCGTGGTTGCCGCGCACCATCAGGACTGGAACCCGGTAGCGGTCCCAGATCAGCAGGGCGCAGTCGACGTGGCGGCCGCGCGTGCTGATGTCCCCCGCGAGCAGGACCGCGTCGAACCCGCCCGCGCGGGTCGTCTCCGGGAGGGACTGCCAGAACTCGTCATGCAGGTCGCTCCAGACCAGGAACTTAGCCATCTCATTTCTCCGAAACCTGCTCTCCCTGTTACTGGAAAGGAGGTGCCGAATCAATTCTCGCAGATCAGAACCGCATCGAGACCCCGAGATCGACCGTGTTCCGGTCATAGGGGGCGGCGCTGGAGGCGTTGCGGGTGAGCGCGAGGGAGACCCGGACCCGGTCCGACAGGGGCCGGCTCACCGAGAGGGTCACGGTCCGGTCCTCGCGCGGCGCGCCGAGGAAGAGCCCGCCCGTGCTGCGACGCCAGTCGACCGAGACGGTGGTGGGCCGGTCCATGAGCTCAAAGGTGGCGCCGAGCTGAACCCGGGCTCGGGTGACGAGCACCCCCTCGACCGGCTGACCGAGCTCCGCCCGGGCGGACCAGACGACCGGTCCCGGCATCGCGGAGAGGAGGGAGAGGGCGACCAGACCCCGCTCATAGGGCCGGACGCCGTGGTCGCGCTCGAGCCGCCCCTCGATGGTCAGCTCATGCACCCCGCCGAGCCCGCCGAGGATCCGGGTCACCCCGATCCGGGCCCCGGTCCGGTCGGACCGGCCCAGCTCGTAACGGGACCCGCCCGCGTCCAGGCAGCCGTGCAGATAGAGGTCACGCCGCGCCATGTGACGCAGGCAGACCTCCGCCGAATAGGCGACCTTCTTCAGGTCATGCTCGAGCGCGTGCCCGGCCATCAGGGAGGAGCGGAACTCAAGCGCGGTCCCGCCCCCGAGACCGGCGCGCCCGCCGTAGCTCAGGATCGCCCCGGCGATCGGGCCGGCGACCGCCCGGTCCGCCTCCGCGACCTCAAAACGGAACCCGCCCGCCATGATGTGATCCTCCGGGAAGCCCCCGTTGAGGTTCGCGTCATACCGCAGGAACGGGGAGACGGAGACCGCCCCCTCCCAGGGGGTCGCTGCGGGGCCGTGCCCGACCCGTGCCAGGAGGCGATCCCCGGAGGCGCGCACATGCGCCGGGAGGGCCGGGTCCGTCAAAAGGTACCCGGCCATGCGCGGGGACCCGGCCAGACGTACCGCCTCCGCAACCCCACGGGACGGGGCCGGATCCGCCATCACGGCGGGGATCTGGCCGCTGAGCGTCTGAGCCCCGGCAGCGGGTCCGTAAGCGCAGAGTGCGGAAAAAAGAAGACGGGCGAGAAGACGGGTCGGGGAAAACGGCATGGGGCACCTCCTGACGGGACTATCAGGTCGTGTCATTAAAAAAGCAATACATATTTTTTTTCGCAAACTCTCTTGCGTCTTTCGGGAATCGAGGCCAGCTTAGGGGAAGTCCTCAAGATGGAGTCTCACAGCATGCCCTCCCCACGCACGAATCTTCTCGCATCTCTGTTTCTCGTCCCGGTCCTTGCGGCCTGTGGCGGCGGCGGCGGCGCCACCTCTGAGGTGCGGCCGGTCACCCCGCCCCCGCCCTCGGGCCCGGTCGGGCCCGCCAGCACCGAGATCGCGGACCTGATCGCCTTCGCGGATTCTGGGACGCGTAGCACGATGCAGTTCCGGGACAACGCGGCGAACACATGGGAGCGGTCGCGCCAGTGCAGCGGCAACGCCTGCGTGGTGGTGGACCGGGTCCCGGGCGCGGAGGGGGCCGGGCTCGTCATCTACCAGAACGGGCGGGACGCGTTCATCTATGACCTGTTCGGGGCGGAGCTGGCCACGATGGACGTGCCGACCGGGATCTATAACGGGCTGCTGACCGCCAATTACCGGGTCGGCGCGGATGGGGACTGGGTCGCCACGGTCGGGGAGATGAACATCTGGCTCGACATGGCGGAGGGGACCGCCGCGATCGGCGGTATCCTCCCCTACGCCTCCCCGTCGGGCGGGGCCTCGAGCATCCAGTTCTTTGGGGACGCGACCCTCGCGAGCGGGGCCTTCACCGACTCGAACCTGAAAATCCTTGTCGACTCGGGGAACCCGACCGGGTTCGAGACGGTCGGGACCACTTCTGGACTCCTGGTCTCCGGGACAAACGGGGCGGCGATCCTCGGTACGGTCGGGGCGACCGGGGACCGGAACCTGCTCCTCCTTGAGGGGGGCTATGCGGCGATGCACGACCCCCGCTTCTGATCCCCGGCCTTAGAGGGCGAGATCCGGACCCGACGCCTCGCGCGTGCGGGGCCGGTCCAGTTTCAGGTCCGTGAGGCGCAGGCCGCCATCTGATTAGCTTTTCGCATCACAAGGCCGGTCCGTCCTCAGGCGCCGGCTCAAAGAGCGCCGCGTCGAGCAGCGCCTCATGGACGGGGTCCTCCATCTCCCGGCCGCGCGGCAGGGCGGTGATGCGGAGATCCCCGTCCTCATTGAGCCGGAGTCTTACGGAGGCGGGGCCGATCCCGACCCAGAGCGCCCCCTCGACCGCCTCCACGTCCCGGTCCCCGACCGGTTCCGTCCAGGTCGGCTCCACCCGGAGGCTGTCCGGGTCGACATGGTAGGGGTTCACGTAGGTGACCTCCCCGTCCATGATCAGCTGACTCACCTCGATCCCGGTCCCGGTCAGGTCCGGCGTATCGCCGTCCTCATACCAGGGCAGCCCCTCCTGGGGCGCGGCCTCCTCGTCGAACAGGAGATAGGCGGCCCCGTTCGCATGGGCGTAGCGGACACAATGTGTGAGGTCAGGTGGCAGGTCGATTCCGGCGTAGCGGTCCGGGTCCGTGCTGAGGAAATACCCGGACCCCCGCCAGGTCACCCCGAGATCCGCACAGGTCTCGGCCCGTTCCAGGAGCTGGCGTGTGGACAGGGACAGATGCCGGCTCGAGATCTCCAGCAGGCTCGTCGTGTTCGGTCTCATTCTTAGGGCCTCTCTGAAGGTTCAGGTCATGGGAGGAGGCTATCCGCACACTGAGAAAACGCAAAACGCAACCCCCAGGCTTAGCGGCTGGCCATTTGCGAGAAAGGAAATTATATTCCTGTTGAAGAGTTCGAAGAACTGGAGCTGAAGATGTCAAGGTCCCCAAGAACCGCCCTCGCCCTCTCGGCACTCCTGCTTGGGGCCCTCTTCACGCCATGGGCGACGGCTCAGGTCGTGACGGGCACCGGAAGCATGACGATCACGGTCCTTGACGGGGCCGGAGGGTCCTTCTCCGAACTCCTGGACGGGGAGTTCGTCGACCTGTCCGGGGTCGCGGTGGACCGCGAGGTCACCTCGAACGCGGTCCTGGTGGCGAGCGGGATCTCATCCGCCCCGTTTACCGTCGAGGGTCCGGGCGCCCCGAGCGTTTCCGTCAACGGGGGGGAGTGGGTGACCTCCGGAACACTCAACGCCGGGGATGAGCTGCGCCTGCGTCAGACCTCCTCCCCGAACCTCCTGGAGACCCGGACCGCGACCCTCATGGTCGAGGGCTCACAGGTCAGCTGGTCGGTATCAAGCGGCGTGACCGTCGCCTGTAGCCTTGCACAGATTCACGCCGGGGGCGGGACCGTCTGGGGGTTCCATCCGGATGACCGGGTGACCCTGGGTGTGTCCGGTTACGGGGTGGTCAGGTTGACGAACATTCCCGGGACTTCCGGTTTCAGCAGCTCCGGGCCGGGCGCCTGGACCGGGGACATCCATAGCTTCTGCGGCTGGACCGGACCGGTCCCGGTCGAGATCGCGAGCTTCTCGGCCACCGGCGCCTCCGGTGACACGGCCCGGATCCGGATCAACGAGGGGCCGGAGGTCACCTCCGGGATGTTCGGGCCCGGAGACAAGCTCCAGATCGTCTTCACCACCTCCCCGGAGTTCGCCGGGACCAACGACTTCCGGCTCGCCATGAACGGGGGGAGCGGGACCTACCGCTACAGCCACACGAACGTCTCGCAGGCGCCGAACGTCCTTCAGCCGCCCGCCATGGAGTACACCTCCTACCCGGCCCTCTCCGTCGCGCATAACTTCGGCAACGTCACGGTCGCGAACTCCGCGACGGTGACCAGCAACGCCTGGACGGTCCCCTCCCTGACCGTCACGAAGAACCAGTGGTACCCGAGCAGCCAGCCGCATTTCCAGGTCGCATCGGACAACTTCCCGGTCACCGGGCGCGCCTATGCGAGCATCGACAGCGCCCTGAGCTCCGCCGCGGCCACGTCCGTCCAGCTTCGTCGCGGCACGACCGTGATCGCAAACGGCACGGAGGTGTTCCCGGGCGACCAGATCAGCATCCGGCTCACCACCGCGTCAACCGGGTCCGGGGTCGTGCGCCGCCGGCTCGCGATCCAGCAGGCGCCGGCCGGCGTCGCGGCGATCAGCCCCTCCCCCTGGGAGGTCACCTTCCCGCTCCCGGTCCCGGTCGTGAACTTCGAGGACGGTTTCGGGCTGGCCAACACGGTCGTGACCTCGAACACCCAGACGATCAACGGGCTTGGGGGATGCGTCTTCAACGCGAGCGTCACCGGGACCCCGTTCGGAGCCTCCGGTCTCACGGCTCTGGTGAACGGGACCCCGACCGCTTTCCCGAGCAGCTTCACCCTTTGCGACGGGAACACGCTGGCGGTTCGGATCACCACCCCGAACAACACCTCCTGGCAGCCGTTCACCCTCACCGCCACGTCCGGCACGCAGACCCGGACATTCCGGGTCAGCTACGGGCATCCGCCGATGCCGGACACCTTCACCGCAAGGACCGGTGCCGCGGGCAGCACGCAATACACCTCCAACACGCTGACCGTGTCCGGGATCACCGCCTTCGGCGGATGCAACAGCTTCGCCTCTTTCTCCAACACGTTCAGCCTCACGAGCGTGGCCGCGGTGGTGAACGGGGTCGCCCGGACCGGCTCGTTCCAGCTCTGTAACGGGGACAGCGTCGCGATGCGTGCGACCACCCCATCCGGCTCCTTCTGGTCCGCGCAAACGGTGACCCTCACCCCCTACACGGGCAAGACGGTGACCTGGTCGATCAGCCGTTAAGGGCCGGCCCCGCTCAGCGGGGCCGGTACCGCTCGAGGAGCCGGTCCGCCTCCGCCAGCGCCGAGTCCAGCTCCGCGAGCGCCGCCTCCTCCCCGGACCGGTCCCTGGGGGCCGGCGCGCGCGCCTCCCCCTGATCCGTCGTGAGGTCGGTCCCCTCCGCCCTCGACTGCGCGGCGCGGCCCGGCCTGCCCCGCATCCCGCGCGCGACGGTCCGGTGCCGGATCCGGGCCGCCACCGGGCTGATCGCCCAGGCCCGGTAGGAGCGCCGCCGGGTCAACTCCTCGAGGAGCCCGGCATCCGCCGCCTCCCCGATCAGGTTGAGCGCGCCGCGCGGGGTGACACCGATCTCCTCCGCCACGATCTGTCCGGTGACGATCGGCCGGCTCATCAGGAGGCGCACCAGATCCCGCATCCGGGACTTCCCGTGCCGGTCCGCGCCGGAGACGAGCGCGAACTCGCGCCAGCGTCGCAGCGTCGGGAGCGCGCCGAGCCCCCGGCCCACCTCGTCACGCATCCCGTCGAGAAGCGAGGCGAGCCCGTTGGGGGAGCCGGGGGACCAGACTCGGAACCCCCCAGAGGTGAGCGCGGTCGCGGGCAAGAGGACCCAGCGCGGCTCACCGGGGCCGGCGGTCAGCCCGAGCCCTTCGGGCAGCGGGTCCGTCATCTCCCGCCCCGCCCGGCCGCCCCGGATCGCGTGATCGGCGCAGAGGAAGAGGAGCCGTTCCGCCGAGGGGGAGGCGCTCCCGGTCAGCGTCCGCATCGTGAGCGCGGCGCGCAGCGCCCCGATCAGGGGCCCGGGCGCGTCGCGCATCGCCGTGGAGATCGCGGCCACCAGGTCCGGCTCCGCCTCCGGCATCGGCCCCTCGGACCCGTCCGGCCGGACCCCGGCCCCCAGGCAGCGGCGAACCGCCCGCTCCGGGTCCGCGACCAGGTCCCCCGGCGAGAGGAGGATCCGCAGCGTCTCGCCCGCGAGCCAGACCCCGCGCGCCGTCTCCCCCTCATCCGGGTCCACCCGCAGGGGACGGGTCGCGAGGTCCCCCTCCTGGACCGAAATGTCCTCCATCCCGACGGACCGGCACGCCTCCGTGAGAGCCGCCTGCGCCCGCCAGACCCGGCCGAGGTCCGGGTCCGCCAGGAGCGCCCCCTCGATCCGGGCCGCGCCAACCTCGATCGCGAGGACCCGCTCCAGGATCTCCGCCGCGCGCATCAGAAGGCCCTCCGGGGCCGAAAAGCGCCTCCGGGACGCAGATGAATGATCTCGCAGTTATTATGCATGACAGGTGTTTACCGGATATGACGGAACATAAACAGTCGTTATTTTCCGTCTGCTTGGTGTCTCTGGGTGACGTTCCGGGAAGGGTCGGATCGCACTCGGCCGCGAAGCGTGGCCGCCCCACCCTGCCCCGCTCCCTTACCGATCGCGATCAGACGCTTTCGTGCCCTTCATGCGGGACGGGCCTTGTTTTGCAGACTCAGCGCGATCAGAGGATCAGGCCATCATATCATTTAATTTTTCGCAAATCCCCATTGTGCGGATCAACAAACGACCGTATGTTGTCGTCATATAGTTTTGGAAATCGGCCCCTCTGACGGGCCCGGATCGAGGAAGGTCCCAGGATGGACAAGGTTCAGCGCGTGCTCGGCTCGGAGATCGGCTTCCCGGTCCTCATCCTCCTGATGAACGCCTCCGGCCTCACGGTGATGGGGCTCGCGAACTATGCCCGCGAGGCGGCGCCCGCCTGGCACGGTCCGATGACGCTGTTTCTCCTGATGATGAGCGGGCTCGCGCTCCGCGACCTGATCCGGGCGCGCCGGACCCGCCGCGTGCTCGCGGAGCGGGTCCGCCGACTTCCGCTGAAGGATCGGGGCGCGTGATGACGGGCCCCGCCGCAGAAGCCCTGCCCGCCCCCGCCCTCCGGCCAACCCGCAAGCGGATCTGGCTCCTGTCGGACCCGCACCTCAACCACGCGAACATCCTGACCTTCCGCGGGAACGACGGGGCGCTGATCCGACCCGGATTCGCGAACGTCCGGGAGATGAACGAGCGGATCCTGGAGGGGTGGAACTCACGCGTCCGTCACGGGGACATCGGCTACTGGCTCGGGGACATGGTGATCGGGGACCTGCCCGGCTTCGCGAAGCTCTGGCCGAAGTTCAACGGGTCAAAACGGCTGATCATCGGGAACCATGATGACCCGAAGTTCCTCTCCTCGGGCGGGTTCTTCAAGAAGACCGGGGTGGAGCGGAAGTTCGGCGAGTACGGGATCTTCCTCTCGCATCGGCCCGCCCATGAGTCCGGCCTGGAGCTGAACGGGCAGATCATGCTCAACGTCCACGGCCACATCCACGAGAAGCCGTCCCCGCCAGGGCCCTTCCGGAACGTCTCCGTCGAGGTGATGAACTATGAGCCGATCGAGATCGAGGAGCTGATCGCGGAGCGGGAGGCGGTCTACGGGCCCTGGCGGGACAAGTCCGGCAAGGTCCGCGCGCGGGGCGTGATCAGGGAGGACGCGGATGCTTGACCTGACCGTCGAGACGAGGGTCGCGGCGCCCCTCAGCCTCATTTGGGGCGACTGGAATGATCGTCCCCCGTTCCGGTCCTGGGACCGGTGCCTCGAGCTGCGCCGGGCGGACACCCCGTTCGGCCCCTACCTGCTCCTGCGCCGGCACGCCCCCTACCGCGATGAGCGGACCGTCCTCGTGGGCAAGTGGTTCGTCCAGCGTCCCGCGGAGGCCCCGCTCGGGCCCTTCGATGACGATGTGCAGGCGGCGCGCGCGGCCCAGACGGATTACGCGGAGCGGGCGCGCGCCCTGCTGGCCCCGGCGACGACGGACCCGGAGCTGGCCCGGCTGCGCGCCGAGAACCGGCGGCTCCGTGAGGAGAACGTCCGGCTCGGACGGGCGTTCCATCACGCGATAGGCAGCCCGAGGGGGGTCGTCCCCGCCGGGTTCGAGGACCTCTATGAGGCGGAGAGGACGAATGACTGAGGCGCGGGAAGAGCGTTGCGAGGCCGGCTGCGTCGCCTATCACGGCGGGGAGCGGCGTCACCATCCGGACTGCGTCTTCTATCCGGAGTCCTTCACGAAGATTCATGACGATCTCGCTCGGGCGCACACGGAGCTTCAGGCGCAGAACGCCCGGCTTCAGGCGGCGCTCGACGCGGCCCTCGCGGAGCGGCTCGACCGGGGGGCGCCCCTTCTCGATCCGGAGATGCCGGCTGCGGAGGTCCGCCTGCATATGGGGGAGCTGAGCGGGCAGGAGCTGCGCAACGTGCGCGCCGCGATCGGCTGGGCCAACGCGGTCGCCCGCGGGACCGCCCGCGCCCCGGGAGCGGCGACCGTGACCCGGCCCGCCCGGATCAGCGCGGACGCCTGGGTGAGATCCCACATGGCCCGAACCGGCAGCGACCGGGAAACGGCGGAGCTCGCGCTCGCCGAGGCGCTGAACGGCTGGCTGGTCCCCGATGAGGATCTGCTCCTCCCCGACACCCCGCCGCCCACGCATCGTCACCGTAAGGGGGGCCTTTACCGGCTCATCGCGCGCGGCCGGATCGAGGCGACGCTCGAGCCCTGCGCGATCTACGCAAGCGTCAAGGACGACCTGGTCTGGGTCCGTCCGGAGGCGGAGTTCGAGGACGGCCGGTTCACCCGGCTCGTCCCGGAGGCGGAGCTGCCGGTCCTTGCGCCGCTCCCCGATCGGGGGCCCGGCGCATGATCCCGAGCTGGCGCGACGTGAACGTCGCGATCCGGGACCGGGACGCGCCGTTCGGGGGCCTCACGGAGCTGCTCTTCGCCGCCGAGCGCGGGCTCGACCTCCCGCTCGAGGAGGGGGACGTGATCGACATGATGCTGGGCCTGAACCGGGCAGATCCGATCGCGGACTCCGACGACGCGATCGCATGGGCCGAACGGCTCGTCCCGGGCGCCCGGCTCCAGTTCTGGAACCAGGCCTCAGGGGGCGGCTGGTGCGCCACGGTCACCCGCCGGGCGGAGGGGGTGGAGGCGCAGGCGACCGCCCTCACCCTGCCCCTCGCCCTGATCAAGGCGACGGTCGAGGCGAGGGTGGACCTCGACCTCCTCAGCGCGCCGGACCCCTCATGAGCGGGCTCCGGGAGGGCCGCTGGGTCTGCACCTATTGCGGGGCGGAGTGCCGCGGGCGGGATGAGAGCTGCGCGGGGCTTGACGGGGGCTCCGGCTGCGGGGCGGCCCGCCAGCCCGGGGTCCGGTTCTACCTGCCCGGACGGAACCCCTACCTGACCGACCCGGGCCTGATCGCGGACGCGCGCTCCGGCGCGGACTGGCACTGCGATCATTGCGGCGGCGCGAACAAGGGGGCGGTCGGGGCGCATCCGGTCCGGGCCTGCGCCCATTGCGGCAACCCCCGCGACCTCTCCGATCAGGAAACCCCGACCCGGGACTTCGCCCCGGGCTCGGCCCCCTCAAGCGCGGAGGCGCTCCGCCCGGCCAGGCCGGACAGGCGCGCAAGCCCGGGCAGCGAGAGGACGTCCGCCTTGCGCCCAAGACGTCGGATCGCCCTGATCTGCGCGGCCCTCCTGGCGGGCCTCTTCCTCGCCTGGTCCGTCCTCTTCGCGGCCTACCCGGCCCCGATGGCGGTGACCGGTCTGAGCTGGGAGCGGACCCTGACGGTGGAGGCGTACCGGACCGTTCAGGAGGAGGGGTGGGACGCCCCTTCCGACGCCCGGGTCCATGACCGGGACCGGCGCGTGCGCAGCTGGCGCGAGGTGCTCGACCGGATGGAGACCCGGACCCGGCAGGTGAGCGATCGGGTCCAGGTCGGCTCCGAGAGCTACGGCTGCGGGATCCGTGACCTCGGGAACGGCTATTTTCAGGACATCACCTGCACCCGGCCGGTCTATCAGACCCGGATGCGGACGGAGACCTATCAGGAGCCCATCTACCGCCGCGAGCCGGTCTACGACACCTGGCTGAGCTGGGAGGTGGACCGCTGGGTCCCTGCCCGCACGGAGCGCAGCGCCGGGACCACCCCGGACCGGGCCTGGCCCGAGCCGGACCTGGCCGAAAACGAGCGGGCCGGCGCGCGGACGGAGCGGCTCGCGGTGGATCTCGGTTCCGGCGAGGACCGTCTTCAGGACCGGGTCGTCCCGGACCCGGTCTGGACCGCGGCGGTCCGGGACCGGGAGCTTATCGTCACCCGGGACTGGTGGGGGCGGGTGCGGGACGTTACGGTCGTGGGGCCGTAGGACGTTGGACCCCATGATATCGGACCAGATCACCACCTATCTCGACCGGACCGGGCTCGCCGCGGACGGGGCCACGCCCGACCGGATACGCGACCTGCGCGACGGGTCCTACGTGATGATCCGGCCCCTCCTGTTCCACTGGATGCTGATCCGGGGGGATTTCGAGGACCTGATCGGGTATTGGGACCGTTGGTGTTATGCGGATGAGGCGGGCGCGCGTGCGGCACTCGACGCGTTCCCGGAGCGACCGGAGCCGACCTATGAGCCCGCGGGCTGGCACCGCCACCCGCCGAGCGGGCGCCGCCGTCCGGACGGGGACCCGTCCCGCGAATACCGGGACGGCTGAGCATGGCCCTGATCGGATACGCCCGGGTCTCGACCCTCGAGCAGTCGACCGCGTCCCAGGTGCGCGCGCTGCGCAAGGCGGGCTGCGACCCGGTTCATGAGGAGAACGCCTCCGGCGGCGACAGGTCTCGACCTGTCTTGAAACGGCTCCTTGAGGCGGTGCGGCCCGGGGACACGCTCGTCGTGGTCCGGATCGACCGGCTCGCCCGCTCTCTCTCGCACCTGCTGGAGGTGATCGAGTCCCTCCAGGCGCGCGGCGCCGCGTTCAAGTCCCTCGAGGACCCGATCGACACCGCCTCCGCGCAGGGGAAGTTCACCCTCCAGGTGCTCGGGGCGGCGGCGGAGTTCGAACGGGCGCTCATCCGGGAGCGGACCCGGACCGGGCTCGAGAGCGCGCGGCGCAAGGGCCGGATCGGCGGGAACCCGGGGCTCCGGGACAAGGACCCGGCCGCGATGCGCCGCCTGAGGGCGGGGCAGGAGGAGGCGCGGATCCGCAAGCTCCTGGACACGACCGAGCTCTGGGTGCCGGAGGTGCGCCGCTTGCGTCCTGACACCCCCTGGGAGGACCTGACCCGGCTGATCAACGCGCGGCTCCCCGCCGGGGAGGCCCCCTGGACGCGGGAGCGCCTGGTCCGGGCCACGAAACGGCTCGTTCGCGAGGGGATGCTGGAGGCGCGCGTCCTCGACCGGGCCCCGAACCGGCTGAAGGATGATCGCCAGCTGGTCATCGTGGCCGGGATCGTGGGGGCGAACGATGCGCTCACGCTCCAGGAGGTGGCGGACCGGCTGAACGCGATGCGCGAGCCGACCCCGAGCGGCCGTGGCCGCTGGGGGGCCTCCTCCGTTCACATGGTGATCGGCCAGGCGAGGAAACGCGGCCTCCTGCCCGAAAAAGACCCCTCGTCCACACCTTTCTGAGGTTGACCCTCTCTTTTTTCGCAAGCCTTCCTGCTAGGCTCCGGGCTCAGGCCCGGGGATATCCGGGCGCTTCCCTTTGCGAAAAAGAGGCTCACATGCGCTTCGCATCCTCCCTTCTCCTGACCACCGCCCTCAGCTTCGCCATCGCCCTCCCCGCCCAGTCCCAGGAGTTCCGGACGGTCCGGGTCGGTGGCGAGACCGCCAGCCCGCTTCTCGGGGGCGCCCTGCTCGCCCTTCTGATGTTCGCGATCGGGGCAGCCGGGTCCGACACCCGCGCCGCGCCCCCCGCGCCGCCGCCCCCACCGGACCCGACCCCTCCTGACCCGGACCCGGTCTACGCGCCCCCGGGGGGCTATCAGGGGTCGTTGCGCCCCCGCTACGTGATCGGGGTAACCCCCTATGCGGGGGATCCGCGCCTTTCCGCGGAGCCAGGGGACGCCGGGGGGTTCGAGGTCCCGGAATACCTCGCGGGTCAGTTCGCCGGGCCGATCAACGCGGCCACCCGTTACGCCGAGGGGGCGTTCGGGGCGGGCGCGCTCGTCTCCGTCTTCGACACCGGGGTGGACCCGGCGCATCCGGAGCTCGCGGCGAACCTCACGAACGGGCTCTCTCACAGCTATTTCAGCGGGCCGATGACGGACCTGACCGGACACGGGACCCATGTGGCCGGGATCATCGCCGCGCTCCGCGACGGGTCCGGGATGCACGGGGTCGCGCCGGAGGCGCAGATCATGGCGCTGCGGGCGATCGACGGGCCCGAATCCGAGCGTAGCGGTCGGTTCTATGAGAACTGGGAGGACGCGATGCTCCGCTCCGTGGAGGCGGGGGCGGACGTGATGAACAACAGCTGGACCTTCGTGGATCAGAACGGGGACCCGCTGCGGATCACCGGTTTCGCGGACCGGGCCGCGGCGGTCACCTTCTTCGGGTCGGACCTGATCGGGACCATGGCCTATTCCGCGCAGCAGGACCTGGTCAGCGTCTACGCCGCCGGGAACGGGAACGGGGGGGAGTCGAGCGTGGCCGCGGGCCTCCCGCTCCTGATCTCCGAGCTGCGCGATCACTGGGTCTCGGTCGTGGCCCTCGGGGAGGACGGTCTGATCGCCGACTACTCCTCACGATGCGGGGTCGCAATGAGCTGGTGCCTTGCCGCGCCCGGCACCAACCTGATCTCCGTCTCCGCGGGCGGAGGCTATGAGTTCCAGTCCGGCAGCTCGATGGCGGCCGCCGTCGTCTCCGGCTCCCTCGCGCTGCTGAAAAGCAACTTCCCGGAGATCACCGGGGCCACCGCCCTGCGGATCCTGAAGGAGACCGCCCGGGACCTCGGCGAGGCCGGCGTGGACGCGGTCTACGGGCACGGGGCGATCGACCTCGCCGCCGCGATGCGCCCCGTGGGCGTCCTGAACGTGCAGATGAGCGGGGTGATGAATGAGCGGGTCGCCCCCCTGAGCGGGAGCGGGATCGTGGCTCCGGCCGGGGTCGCCTCCGCCTTCCAGGCCGCGCTCTCGACGAGCCGGCTCGCCGTCACGGACGGCTATGACCGGTCCTTCCAGGTGCCGATGGCGGCGATGGTCGGGACGGAGGGGGTCACCTCCCCGCTCCCGGACCTGACCCGTTTCACGATGCGGGGCGCCTCACTGGGCGGGCCGGTGGAGACCGGAACCTACCTCTCGCGTGGGGCGCCGGTCGCCGGCAACGCCCTCGCGATGCCGGACCCGTCCCGTTTCTCCGGGGGCCATGCGGGCCTGATCGGGGACCGGGCGGTCAGTTTCACCCATATGGGGGAGGTGGCCTCGGGTCTGCGCTTCGGGGTGACCGGGGCCCACGGGGCGGCGGACGGGACCGGTCTGGCCTCCCTCTCGCTCTCCGCGGACATCGGATCCGCCCTGTTCACGGTCGAATCCGGCCGGGTCTCTGAGCGGGACGGTATGCTCGGGGCCCGTTTTCACGGCGCCTTCGGCGGGGTGAGCGCGACGACGGAGTTCTTGCGCGCGAGCGCGGACCTGCCGCTCGGTCGCAGCGGGACCCTGCACCTCAACGCCTCCGCCGGGGAGACGAGCGCTTCAGGGACCGGTCTTTTGCGCTCTGCGCATCTGCGCTCCGAGAGCGTCGGGATCGGCCTCTCCCGGGTCAGCGACCGGACCGGATCACGGATGAGCATCGGTCTGTCCCGCCCGGTCAGCGTGCGCGGCGGGGAGCTCGACGTTCTCGTCCCGATCGGGGTCGGCGCGGCCGCCGACGGGGTCGCCTCCAGCGAGGTGCGCACGCAGAGCGCCACTCTCGGGGTCGGGGCGGCGGAGGCTCCGATCGACCTCCAGTTCGGCTATGAGGTCCCGCTCGGCGCGGCGCGTCTCGGGGTCGCGGTGAGCCATCGGGCCGGCGCCCCCGCCGGTCAGGGGACAAGCGCCTCCTTCGGGGTGAGCTTCAAGTTCTGAAGGTGTTGCGCGCGGGCCCCTGTCGCGGGCCCGCGCCACAAGATTTGCGAAAAATGATTGCGTTATTCTTTTTCTCTTATTAGGTGTTCTGGAAACGACAGGGTGCCCCATGAAGATTCAGATCCCCACCGCCGTCCTTCAGGAGACCGAGTCCGAGGCTTTCAAGTTCATCAGGTCCCTGCGCAAGGTGGACCCGATGGATCTTGATCCGACCAACGAGGTTCCGGTGGCATCCCTGACGGATGCGGAGGTGCGCGAGATCAGCGCCATCGCCGAGCGTAAGGGGGCGGGCAAGTTCCTGCGCGCCTTCGAGGCGGTCGTTGCGGCGCGGTCCGGTAAGACGGACCTCAAGGTCCCCTCCTTCGAGGCGTTCCTCCCCCTCCTCTCGGAACATCTGCGTCAGGTCCAGCGCGACGGGTGGGTCTATGAGCTCTGCGCCGACGGCACCTTCCTGCCCTGGGCGGTCACCACCCTGCGCCGTCGGGCCGACCGGGGGGACCGCGGGGAGGCCCCCTATGTGGAGCTGATCGGGGCCGGGTTCGGCCCGATGGACAAGCAGCTCCGGGTCCGGACCCGGACCTGGTCCTTCCAGCCCAATGACGTTTCCCGCCGCGGCGTCGCCGCGATCCTGGAGGCGCGCGGGCTCTACCTGGAGACGGAGGCGCTGCGGGCGGCGCATGACCGGGACGCGACCCGGTTCGCCGAGGTGCTGCGCGACGGGTTCGCGGCCCAGTACCGGGTGACCGGTCCGTTTCACGCGACCGGCGGGCATGAGCGGCGCAACCCGGCCGACGTGATCGGGTCCCGCGTCATCATGGACATCGACCCGGACCGGGTCCGCGCCTGCCCGCCGGAGGTGGAGACCTCCGTCTTCGGGACCCTGAAGGACCCCTGCTTCCTGGAGCTGCCGCAGCACCCGATCGTGGAGGTGTACAGCCTGGAGACGCATGAGCCGTTCTGGGTCAGCGTCGCGCATCTGACCCCCTACGTCTACCGGCCGGAGCTGCGCGAAAAACTGATCCTGCCGCAGGTGCAGCGGGACCTCCTGGACGTGCTGACCACGGACACGGACCTGCTGACCGGGGACCTGGTGGAGGGGAAGGCGGCCGGGAACGTGATCCTCACCAAGGGGGTCCCCGGGGTGGGCAAGACGCTGACCGCGGAGATCTACGCGGAGGTCTGCGGTCGGCCCCTCTACAGCGTGCACGCCGGCAACCTCGGCACCTCCCCCCGGGAGGTGGCGGAGCAGCTGCGGGCGGTGTTCCAGCGGGCGAAACGCTGGGGCTGCGTGCTCCTCCTTGATGAGGCGGACGTGTTCGTCATGACCCGGGGCCGGGACGTGGTCCAGAACGCGATCGTGGCGGAGTTCCTGCGCACGATGGAGTATTTCGACGGGCTCCTGTTCATGACCACGAACCGCGGCGAGGACATCGACGAGGCGATCCTGTCCCGCTGCGCCGCGATCATCCATTACGACCCGCCCGGGACGGACCTCCTGCCCGCGGTCTGGCGGGTCATGTCCGAGAACTTCGAGGCGGGGCTTGAGGAGGGGCTGATCAGCGAGCTGGTCGCCCTCTTCCCCCGGATCACCCCGCGGGACGTCAAGATGCTCCTGCGCCTGACGCTGCGGGTCGCCCGGGCGCGCGGGGAGCCGCTCACCGCGGACCTGTTCCGGCGCAACGCGATGTTCCGCGGGATCAACGCCACGGTTTGCGAAAAATGAGAACTTCCGCCCTCTCCCTGATCTGTCTTCTCACCGCCCTCCCCGCCCTGGCCGATCAGGTCTCCGGCCCGCCGGCCCCCGACCTGCGCCCCCCGGCCCGGCCCGGCTATATCGGGGTCCGACCCGGCCCGGTCCTCCCCCTCATGGTGGAGACGTTCAACACGCGTTTTGATCGGGAGACGACGGCGCTGGCCGGACGTGGCGGGTCCCAGGACCCGTTCTGCGCGGAGGGGACGCCCCCGGCGGCCGGACCCGCGGCCGCCAGCGTGCTGCTCCTCGCCCTCTACCAGAGCGGCGACTTCCGCCAGGGGACCGGGACGGTGATCCGCGGGTCCGGCGTGGACGGGGCCCCGGACCGGGTCCTCACCTCGGCGCATGTCCTGCCCCCGTCCGAGCTGAGCGGGGACGGGACCTGGTCCCCCCTCATGCGGGTGATGGCCTTCGGGTCAGACGGGGGGTTCATCGCGGATCTGGCCCCGGTCATCTCCGGGGACGTCGACCGGCTCGACCGGCTGAACGACGCGGACATGCTCTTCGATGACGTGGCGGTCCTGGAGCCGGTCCGTTTCGCGGACGGGACGCAGGAGCGGGCCTGGGCGGCACGCGGCGCCCCCCTCTCCGCCGCGCCGCCGGAGACGCTTCTGGCCCTGTTCCAGCCCCCCGGCTCCGTCGCCCTGAACCCGGGCATGTCCGGGGCGGGGGTCTTCGACCCGGACGGGGCCCTGATCGCCGTCTTCGGCTACACCCTCCACCTCAACGGCGATCCCCATCTGGAGCGGCCGGAGACCGGCTATGAGAGGGCGTTCCTGACCCGGCACCGGGACCGGGACGGCGCCCCCTGGGCGCAAGGGATGGCGGAGCTGATCCGGGATGCGGGGCAGACCCTGCGCCGCGACAACGTCGGCTACGCGGTCCCGGTCCTTCACGCGGAGGTCCGGGCCGCCCTGAACGCCCCGCCCCCCGCCCCGGCCGAGGCCCCGGCGCCGGAGGCTTCCGGTGACGCGTCCCTTTTCGGCTACCCCCGCCTGAGCTGCCTCTCGGTGGACGTGCATTACACCGGGGAGGGCCTGCCTGAGGTCTCCCAGACCCTCCGTGGGCTGACCCCCTTCGACCTCACCCCTTTCCTCGACCTCCCGATCGAGGAGATCATCATCGCGGAGGCCGCCCCATGAGCGAGACCGACATCCTCAAGCTCCTCGCCGATCCGGACGCGGTGCACCTGAACCTCCTGCGCGGGACCCTTGCGCGCCCCTCGGTCGAGCAGATCGTCCACCTTTACGGGGCGGAGGCGCTGCGGGCCGCACTCCCCTCCCCTCCGGACCCGGATGAGCGGGTCGCCGAGCTGGAGCGGGCGATCGCGGAGCAGGCGGCCCTGCTCGAGGATCGCTTCTCCGATCTCGACCTCGTCGGGTTCGAGAACGGGACCCTGACCCTGAAGGGGCCGCTGATCCCTCTCCTCGCCGAGGCGATGGCGCAGATGCTGCGCCCGACCGGGCGGTCAGAGCCCGCGAACTACACGGAGACCGCCCTGACCCATGAGGAGTTGGGTCCGCTCACCCTCACCCTTCAGCGCAAGACGGGCGCGACCGCGCATGAGCTGCGTGTGGCCGCGGAGACCCGGGCGGATCAGGCGGAGCGGCGGGAACGGGCCCTCCTCGCCTCCAACCAGCGGGAACGCTCCGCCCTCACGCAGCTCGCCTCGCTCCGGTCCCGGCTCCGGGACGCAGGCCGCCGCGCGGAGGCGGATCCGGAGCGGGCCGGGGAGATCCTGCGCGCGGCCGTACGGGAGGGGGGCGCGCTGTGAGCCGGCACGAGGTGGCCCCGCTCAGCCCCGCCGCGGAGGAGATCCCGGGGCTTCGCCGTGCCCTCGCCCTGCTGCGTGAGGAGGCCCGCTCCTTCCCGGGACCTGAGGGGACCTCCGCCCTTTTCGCCGTACAGCGGGCTTTCGAGCGGGAGATCGGCCGGCTCGAGCGTTCGGGGGGTGCCCGATGAGTTCTCTCCCGAACCGGTTCCGGCTCCTGATCGACGGGGACAACACCGCCCATGACCTCCTTCCCCCGCTCCTGCGGCTTCTGGGCGCGGAGGTGGAGGGGCGGGTCCTGTGCAACCCCTGCTCCCATTCCGGCTGGGCCGGGGCCCTCAAGCGGACCCCGTGCCGGATCAGCCTGACCCGGGTCGGGTCGACGAACAAGAACGCGGTCGATGACCGTCTCATGGAGCTGATGCGGGAGGGGCCCGCCTCCGATCCGGTCCTGCTGATCACGCGGGACGCGGACTTCTCCCCCTGCGTGGAGGCGCTCGAGCGGTCCGGGACCCGGGTGATCTGCCTCTCCACCGAGCCGCCGGCGGTTCGGCTGCGTCGCGCCTGCTCTGGCTGGGTGGAGCTGCTGCGCTCGGGCGAGGCGCATTACCACGTCCGGACCCGGCTTCAGGGGCCGGCGAACGAGACGCCGCGTGCGGCCCCCAAGGGGCGGCGCGGCCGCAAGGGGCGCGGCGGTGCGGCTCAGCCGGCCCAGGCCCCGGCCCCGCAGATCGACGCGGACGCGCTCCTGACCCGGATCCTCGAGGAGGAGGGGGTAACCCCCCTGCCCCGCCTGATAGCCCTCAGCGCGCCCCTGCGCGGCGTGGAGGCCCATCTGCGGGCCTCCCCGGACCGGTATCACCTCGAGGACCGGAGCGGACAGCTCCGCGTGAGTCTGATGAGCCCGGAACGGGCCGCCTACCTCGCCCTCGAGCGGGCCCTGAGGGATCTCGGGCCGCTCCCGGTCGACCGGCTGCTCTCGGAGGCGCGGGCGCGCGGCCTTGGTCGGACCCCCCTGCCCCGTCGCGGGATCCTGAGGACGCTCCAGGCGCGACCGGATCTGTTCCGGCTGGTCATGGCGGGAGACCTGCGGGTCGCGAAGCTCATCCGATGATCCTCGCGATCGACTTCGACGAGACCTACACGCGGGACCCGGAGCTTTGGGACGGGCTCCTCGGGGCCGCACTCACGCGCGGGCACCGGGTTTTCTGCGTGAGCGCGCGGCATGAGCGGCAGATGGGGGAGGTTCGGGCGACGATCGGTCGGCTCATCGGGCCGGAGGTCTGTTTCGGGACCGGCGGGGCCCCGAAACGGCGGTTCATGGCGGAGGTGGCGGACACGCATGTGGACGTCTGGATCGACGACGCCCCTGAGAGCGTCGTCGAGATTCCGGACCCGGGGCAGGGTCCGGCGTAGATCAGGCGGAGGCGGGCTCGCCCTGCCCCGCCAGCGCGCGGGCGCGCGCCTCCTGATCCTCGGGGACCGGGAACTCTGACACCCCGAAGGTCATCAGGACAGCGGCGGCCGCCTTCAGGTTCGCCTGGAGCCGCAACCTCCCCTTCCCGCCCCAGGTCTCGGGGGTCAGCGGCTCCCCGCCGGTCAGCGCCGCGAGCTCCGTTTCGAACTTCACCACCGCCTCGTCGAACCCGTTCGGCAGCGCCCGCTTCTTTCGGGTAAGGAATTCCGTTTTCGCATATTCGCCGCGCGGGACGGTGAGCAGCACCCCGTTACAGTTCAGGACGTGCAGGATGACGGTCTTGGGCTTCTTCGACATGGGTCCTCAGGGTGATCTGGTGAACGGTCCGGGGGGAGGGTAGCGCCCCCCTGCCCTGTCGTGCAAGGCGCGCGGCCGCGGCCCGGACCGGATAGTTGTGGAGAACGCGAACAGAATATGTTTTTCGCGCTCCTCTCGTGTCAGCGATTCTTGAGGTGGTCGCGAACCTGGACCATCATCTCATAGGGGATCCGTCCACGGATGATCACGTCCTCGAACAGGAGGCCCGGGGTGCCCTGGATCTCGAGCGCGGCCGCCAGGTTCACGTTGCGCTGGAGATGCGCGCGCACCTCCTCACTCCCCATCCGGGCGGTCAGCGCGTCCGGGTCAACCCCGACCTCAGCGGCCATATCACGGAGGGCCTGCGCGTCCGGGTCCGGACCGTCCTCGAAGAGCCGCTCCTTCACCGCCTCATAGGCCTCGGGCCCGCCCAGGTCCCAGATCGCGACCGCGAAGCTGGCCGCGACCACAGATTGCGGGCCGAGCACCGGGAACTCCTTGATGATCAAACGGGCGTCCGGGTTCTCCTCGAGAAAACGGGCGAGGTCCGGTTCGGTCGCACGGCAATGTCCACAGTTGAAGTCGTTGAACTTGACCACCGTAAGGGTCCCGTCCGGGTTCCCGAGCATCGGGCTCAACGGGTCCCCGTAGAGCTCCTCGAGGTGATCCGCGACCAACTGAGCGTCCCGCTCCGCGGCCGCGGCGGCCCGACGCTCCTCAAGCACCTGTCGCGCCTCCTCGAGCACCTCGGGGTTCTCGAGCAGATAGGCGCGCACCTCCGCGCCGAACCGGGTCCGCTCCTCCGCGGTCATTTGCGTATCCGCAGCGACCACGCCGGCGTAGATCAGGGTCAGCGCCGTGGCGAGCCCGTAGATCCGTTTCCTCATTCGTCCTCCTCGGGGCGACATGCCCGCTGATCCGTCCTCTCGCCATCTGGCGAAAATCGTCGTCTGTTTTCCGTTTAGCACAGCGTGCGACTGGACGTCATCAGAAGACCAGATTATTTTTCGCACACCAGCGCAGGAACATGTGGACGGCGGCATGAAACCAAGATTGACACCTCCCACGCGGTCCGGCGCGAATCCTGCGGACCATTGGAACGCCGCGAGAGAGGTCCTGCCCGCGGGCAACGGGACGGAATGGCCCCTCGCCCTCGACCTCCGCGATTCAGCCGCGAGGTCCAAAGCGGGGGTCGCGCCTCTCCGGGACGGCGGCTGATGCCAGTCTATGTCGACAACGCACGCAACCCCTACGGCCGGATGATCATGTGCCACATGGTGGCGGACCGGATCGAGGAGCTTCTCGATATGGCGGACCGGATCGGCCTCGCCCGCCGTCACTTTCAGCCCGGATCCTTCCCGCACTTCGATCTGAGCCTCGGCTACAGGGATCGGGCGCTGCGCCAGGGCGCGATCTCCGTCGACCGACGTCAGCTGGTCAACGTGATGCGTGCCTATCGGGAGTTGCTCCTTCGCGACGAGACCGAGATGGAGCGCCTGCTGGCGGTGATCTCCGGATCACGGGTATCGCCCCGAAAGTCCTGAGCGCTGGTTCTGGGCCAGGATGCCGGCTCGGACCGCTCAATACGGGGGGAAGGACCGCCCCTCAACCGCCTTGCCCCCGGGCAAGCCCGGAGCGCTCGTCCACTTGTTCCTTTCCAGCTTGCGTCCCCCGCGCCGGGACCACGTCAGAACCGATGCCCGGGGACTTTCCCGCGGGCAATAGGTCAGCAGGGTTTCCCATTTGCCCGCGGGCAAGCGTGTCACTCCGGGGAGGAAACTCAGGGGCCCGAGCTGGTATGGGGCCGGCATCCCGATGTGCGCCCTCACCGGGACCGGAGCGTTTCAGAACCAAGACTGACACTTCGACCTCGTTCGTCCGCGCTGCGGGTGGTCTGCCCGCGGGCAACCCGGTCCGGTTCACTGTGGGCGGATGGGCCGCCGAGGGTCAGGGCCTGCGGATCGCGAGGCGTCCCGTCACCCCATGATCGATCGGGCGCAGGCCAAGACCCGGTGGGTCCTCCATGGACGGAGGAGGGAAACCTCCTGCGTTCGCTCGACACGGTCTTGCCGGAACCCGCCACTCCCTGACCGTCGTGTGGGCGGGGGACGAGATCGAGAGAGTTAGGGTGCGGTTTCGGCCAAACGGCCAAAAGAAACAGACCGCCACGCCCGCGTTCCGGGCGGACCTCAGGGACGTGCGGGATCGCTGTCCGGTATCGGTGCTCGTATGACCTCGGGGCGATCACGGCCTGCGTCCGGGGAGGAGCCCTTTCTGGCAGGACCCGGTCGGTGCGGCGGACCGTAAGTTCGCTTGCCCGCGGGCAGAAGGACCGATGCAAGGGGTCCGATCCTCATCCCGAACCGGTCGCTCTGGGCGCCGAGACCGGTCATCGTGCCCAACCCACCGGCTTGCCGGCTTCGTAATCCGCCACCATCCGGTCAAGATAGCCCTGTGGTCGCGTGATACGGGCCACGTTCCTTGCGAGGTAGTCGAGAGCCTGGAGCATTCGTACCGGTCCGAGACGGAGCAGGGCGCCGATCAGCGGGCGATCGCTGATGTTCATCATTCTCCCTAAATCATAAATGATCCTGATCAGGTCGGTTTCAGACCTGGGAGGCTCCGGGTAGAAGGCGGCGATCTCATGACAGCCTGCCCAGGGGTCGAGCGCGCGAGGCGGGGCGCCCCTATTTTTATTTTCCATCTTGGGGGACTCTACACGCCGGACATTTCGTCCGTCCCCGGCGGACATTTCTTCGGTCTCCGCGCCGCAGGCCGACCCGGTCCCTTCACGGTGATGTTCGACCGGTGACGGATCGCGTTGAGGGTCGGTGGTCGTCCCCGTGAACGACATGGGGGGCCGTTCATCCGTGACCGCGGGGGCGGGGGTATTCTCAGTCGTCAGCGGGGCCGGAGTGACCGCCTTGGGGCGGCTCGCGCCGATCGTCTCCTCCTTTGCCCGCGGGCAGGCGGGGCAGGGGGCGCCGGACAGGATCGCGCTGATCCGGCCCATGAGGTCCCGGACCTGCTCGATGGTGATCGTGGCGCGGCGGAGGATCGTCTTGACGGTCTCGAGGTAACCGGCCGCCTCCTCCCCGATCCGGTCCCGCATCGCCAAGGCGCGGGCCCGGAGCGCGAGCGCCTCCGCCCGGACCGATCTGAGCTCCTCCTCACGTTGGCGCGCCGCCTCGGCGCGGCGCGTCAGCTCCGGGTGCCGCTCGAGGAGCGGGGTCAGGTCGAGCCCGAACGCGTCCCGGATCACCCCCTCCGCCTTGAGCGGGAACCGCTTGCCCGTGGCGCTGTCCTTGCGGCGCAGGAGGCCCGCCTCGCAGAGCCGGGCGACGTGGCGGCGCAGGACCCGCTCCTCCATCCCGTTCGCCCGCTCCGCCAGGGCGGCGTTGCTCGCGAAGACGACCAGCATCAGGTCCGGGGTGATCGGCCGGTCCTCACCGGTCTTGCGGTCCCGGCAGGGCAGGAAGCTGAGGAGCGCGTCGAGGACCAGCAGGTCCCCGGTCGAGAGTCCGAGCTCATGGCGGATGGTCCTGACCGCGGGCAAAAGGGCCCTGCGTGCGACCGGCGGGAAGGCCGGCGCGTCCTGGTTTCGGGCACGAGGGGACCGTGCCCCGGCGAGATCCGCCGCGGGGTTGAGGTGTTGCATGGGGGTTTCAGACGGCAAAAGCCGACCGGTCACCAAAATCGGTGTTGATTCGCTCGAAATGTTGGGCTATCTGTTAGGTGTTCAAGCTTACAGAGGCCCTTCGGAAGCACCGCTTTCGGGGGGTCTTTTCTTTTGCGCGGGGTCTGCTCCTTTCTCTTGTGGGTGCTGCTCTGAGGTCCGGCTTTTGCCGTGATCCCGGTTGATCTTGCCCGCGGGCAATAGGTAATCAGTGCTTACCTAAAATCCGCTCACGAAATACTATTTTTAATATATATCAGCTACTTACCCCCCGTTCTTGATGACTCAATCTCGGCGATGATCTCGGGCAGTCGCTCCTCGATCAGGGCAAGGAGATGCGCATCCCGCGTTGAGCTCACACGCAGGGTGAGCCTTTTCCCCGACAGGTCAGCGCTGAGGCGACCGCTGAGCAGCGTGCGGGGGGCGGAAGGGGAGGGGGGGCGCGCCGGCTTCAGCCGCTCAATCAGATCAGGCAGCCGGTCCGGGGAGGGCAGGTCGGTCCGGATCAGGTCCAGCAGCTGCTGCTCCGAGAGGTCCGACCGGTCAACGATCAGCTTGCGGAGCTCCTCCCAGGGCCGCCGCCCGACCCCGTGCGCGGCGCCGATCCGGTGGATGACCGGGAGCGGGATCGCGTCGACGATCCCGCGCATCCGGCTCGCCTGGGTCGCCTCGACCTGGATCGCCTGTTCGACGGTCGCGAGGTCGAAGCCGGCGTCGAGCACCTGCTTCACGAAGAGGGCCCGCTCGATGTAGGAGTTCTCGAGCCGCTGCGCGTTCTCCACCCCCTGCGCGATCAGGGCGCTCCGGTCGTCCATTTCCATGACGACCGCCCGCACGTCGATCCCGAGCGTGCGGCAGGCGAGGAGGCGGCGACGGCCGTAGACGATCTCCATCTCCCCGGACGGGAGCCGGCGCACGAGGATCGGGACCTTCTGACCGTGCGTCCGGATGGACTCGATCAGCGTCTCGAGCCCCTCCTCCGGGTCGATCCGGTCCTGGAGCGGGGAGAGCCGAATATGGGACGGGCTGACCATCCGGGTCGCCTGCTTGTCGTCCTCCTTGATCGCCTCGATGGCGCGGGCCACGGTCGGGCCGGAGGCCCGCACCGGGGCTTCGGGCAAGACCTGATCGATCTCGTCATCGTCGAAGTCGGTCCCCTCCGCCATCGCCTTGGCGAGGGTGCTCCCGAACGGGTTCTTACGCGCCATCGGTCCGCCCCCACGACTTGTGCATCTCGAGCTCGATCTCGTCGCAGATCCGGGAGATGGACTCGATCACCCGGTCATAGGTCTTGCGGTTGATGTCGCGCGGCTCGACTTCGAAGACGGTCTGCTTGGTGTTCGCGGCGTCCCCGATCGCGGTGGACTTGACGAACTCCACCGGCATGACGGAGGCGCCCAGCACGGTGCGCAGGAAGCTCGCCATCTGGACCTGGGGCTGATCCGTCGCCTCGTATCGGGTGATCAGGATCTTGACGAAGTCGAACCCGTGATCCGGCGCGTAGCTCTCGACCACGGTCATCAGCTCCCCGGCCATCCGCAGGAAGCTCGCGAGCGACATCACGTCGAGCATGGAGGCGTTCAGCGGGATCAGCACCCCGTTCGAGGCGAAGAGGGACGCGATCACCGCGAAGCTGAGCTGCGGCGGGGTGTCGAAGAGGATGATGTCATAGTCCTGCTGGACCGACTCGAGCGCCGCGGCGATCCGGGTGTGGAACATCCCGGTCGCGCCCGGGTTCCGGAAGGAGAGGGCGGTCTCGAACTCGAACTCCATGATGTTCATGGAGCCGGGGATCAGGTCGATCCCCGGGAAGTAGGTCCTCCGGATCACCTCCCGGGCCGGGACCGGGTCCTTGTAGCGGATCATGTCGTAGGAGGTCGGCAGGTCCGGGTCGAGCTCCGGGGTGATCCCGAACATGTTCGTCAGACTCGCCTGGGAATCAAGCTCCACCAGCAGAACCCGATATCCGCGCGCGGCCATCAGCTGCGCGGTGTTGACGACGGTTGAGGTCTTGGCGGACCCCCCCTTTAGGTTAAAGCAGGTTATTATCTGACACCGCTCGGTGGAGGTTCGACGGGGGTGGTCCTTCGCCTCGATCTTCCCCTCACGGAACAGGACCTCCTGGATCTGATGAATCTCCTCGAGGGTGAAGTACCGACGGTTGCTCTTGTCCAGCTCCCCGGTGGGGATCTTGTCCGACAGGGTGGACACATAGTGCCGGAAGGTGTTCTGATTGATCCGCAGGAAATCGGCCGCCTCGCGCATGGCGAACCGGCGCAGCGTCTTGTGCGCATCCGGCGGGAAGCTCTCCTCTGAGTGCTCCTGGATCTTGCTGGTCAAACGGCTTGAAAGGGAGGTAAACCGTTTCGATCCCTTGATGCTCATCCTCACTGCCCCGTTATCGGTTATTCTTTAACGATACCGATACAACAGATTCAGGCCAGTTTTCCAGAAAATATTGACGAGGGCTGCGAAGCCTGTCGCCGCGGCCTTCATCTGACGGGAGATATATGCCGAGCGATCAAGGGGTTACGTGGCACGACGCAAGTTCCACATGAAGTTCGGAGCAAGGCCGAAATCCCGCTGTGGACGGCTCTGTGGACGATCCTGTGGATAAGTCGCTTGCCCGTCACAAGATGTTGCGGGTCAGATTCGGCCCCTCCGTCGGCGGCCTCGCGGAATCAGGCCGGCTCCGGCGGGGCAGGGGGCTCGGGGTCCGTTTCCGGACCTGGCGCCTTGGCGCTCGTCCTCGTCCACCCCGTGGCGACAACGGTGATGAACCCGTCCTCCTCGATCAGCCCATCGGGGCTGATCGGATCCCGGCCCGGCTCAGATGTGCAGCATCGCGCGTTCGATCCGCTCATGATCCGCGTCCTCCTCGGCTGCCTGACGGGCCTCCTCCATCAGGTCGTCAAACTGATCCTCGACGATCGGGTGCGGGCAGCACTCGAACCGGCCCTCCCGGATCATGTCGAGGAGCGCCTCCCGGACCTGGTCCGTGGCGTCGCTCATCGCGACCGGCCGGCCCTCCGGGGAGATCGCCACCGCCATCGCGCTGACGCAGTCCCGGTCCTCGGCGAACCGCCAGGCCGCCTCCGCGACCGTTGAGCAGGGGGATTCGAACACCCCGGCGTTCCCGCTGCGCGGGTCCAGGAACCGGACGTAGATCTCGATCCGGTCCACCGCCGGCCGCTCAGCAGGGGGAGGGGTCTTCATCGCGGCTCGGCTCCTCGATCGGGGTGGCGGGTTCGGACAGGTGAAGGCGCCGCATCGAGGGGACGAGGGTCCCGCTCACCACGCGACCGCCGATGTCGACCGTGCCGCGCCCTTCCGGGGTGACCCCGGTCAACGGGCCGCTCGCCTGGATCGTCGAGCTGACCTCGACGGTCGCGTGCGCCCCGATCCGGGGCCGGGTCGAGCTGAAGAGGGGTCGGGCGTCACCGCCCAGGCTTCCGTTCGGTCCTTGTGACATAGGCGCCTCCATCACGTTTCTCGCATGATCCGCCCGCTGCCTGAAAACGGCAACGGGCGGGACGCGGGTCAGCTCATCTTGAGCGCCTTCTTGTACATCTCGAGGACCGCCTCCTCCTCCGCCACGTCGTTCGGGTCCCGCGCCCGCAGCGCGATCACCTTCTTCAGGATCTTGGTGTCATAGCCGCGACCCTTGGCCTCGGCGTAGAGCTCCTTCTCCTGCTCCGTGATGTCCTTCTTCTCCGCGATCAGGTGCTCCGCGCGCTCGACGAACTGGGTCAGCTCGTCCGCGGTCACGTCATAGTCGGTCTTCTTGTCGTCGCTCATGATGGTCCTTTCCTGATGAGCCTCGATTAAGATTTTCGCAAATCTATTCTATGCGGGTTCGCCCTCGCCCTGGCAAGTGGGATTTTCGCATTCCCGCCCGAGGCGCGCCACGGCGGCCGCGTAGTTCCGCGGGTCCAGCTCGATGCCGACGGCGCGCCTCCCGGCGCGTCGCGCCGCGACCAGGGTCGCGGCGGACCCCGCGAACGGGTCGAGCACGAGATCCCCCGGCTCCGAGGAGTTCCGGATGTAGTGCTCGAGGAGCGGGACCGGCTTCTGGGTGTCGTGGATCTTCTCGTGACGATCGGGCCGCGGGGACAGGAAGGTCTGTTTCGAGCCCGGGTTCCGGATCGTGCGGGCGCGCCCCTTCCAGAGGTAGAGGACGTACTCGTTCTCCTTCATGTACCACCGGTTCCGGGTCGGCGCCCCCTTGTTCCAGACGAGGAGGTTGTGACAGCGCCAGCCGGCCCCGATCATCGCGGCATGCGCGGCGAAGATCTGCTTGTCGTTCGCCATCACGTAGGCGTCCGCGTCCGGCTTGCAGGCCTCAAGGAGCGGGCGCGCGAACTCCGCCCAGCCGACCGTCCGCATCAGCTCGCCCGAGTTGTCGTACCGGTCCGAGGCGAAGATCCCGGACATCACCTGCGCGTTGCGGCCCCCCGAGGTGAGCCGGTAGGGCGGGTCCGTGACGACCAGGTCCGCCGCGCCGCGAAGGCGGGGCAGGAGGGTCAACGCGCAGCCGTGGTAGAGGGTGATCCCGTCCCGGCTGAAATGGGGCACGTCCGAGAGCGGGCGCATCCGGTCAGTGGATCCGGATCAGGGCCGGGTCGGTGAGGCCGGCCCGGTGGCGCGCCTCCCCCAACTCCACCAGCGACCGCATCCGGCCCGCCAGCTCCGGCGCGATCATCACCATCACCCCGGGTCGACCGGTCGCGATGGTCCGGATCATCGAGGCGGGCGGGAAGGATCCGGGCGCGGAGCCGAGGTCCAGGAGCCAGGTGAGCAGCTCGACCCCGTCCGGGGTCAGCCCGACGAGGACCGGGGCCGGGGCGCCGGAGGCCTCCTCCAGCGAGGAGAGGATGAGGCGGACCTGCGCCTCCCGCATCGCCTGCTCCTCCGCCGAGCGGGCCCTGAACAGGTAGGTCTCCGATCCGTTCATCTCCGCACCCCCATCGTCGTAATCGTTTTTTCGCACCGGTTCGGGCCGGATGTCAACCGATGCGAAGAATCAGCTTGACGAGAAAATCCGGATTTCGATAGATGAGGGGGTCCGCAAGGACTATGGCGATAAACGCACCTGTAATAGGCGGCTCGGACCCGGGGGCGGTACCCGGCGGCTCCACCACAAGATCACCCGGACGGTGCTCTTCTGCTGGGGCCGAAACAGGATCGACGAACGTTCAAAGAGGCCAGCTTTCGCTCGGTGAGGTACCACCGTTATCGGTCCGAAACGTAGAGTTGCCAACACCAACGCTGCGCCGGTTCGCGCCCTCGCCGCTTAAGCGGTCTGGGTGAACCACCTGAAGTCCTGACGGGTCGCACCGGCAGGCGGGGCCCCGGGGAGCCTGGCAACAGAATCCCCGGATCTTCCCTGAAATCTCAGATCTCCGGCCCGGGCTCGCGCGGCTCCAGGACCCCGATCTGTTCCGGGCTCACATCAAGGAGCAGGGCCCCGCCGGGCGGGACCCGGGAGAGCGCCCCGACGAGCAGTTCCTCGGACAGGAAGACGGTCCCGTCATCCGCCCCGAAGCTGGCCCGCTTCGCCTCCCACCAGGTGTCGAACGGGAGCGTTTGCGGGTTCACCTCGGCCGCGTAGGCGACATGGGGGACACCGGCCGCAAGGACCGTTGCGTTGGCGAGGTTCGCCATCAGGTAGACCGTTCAGGAAACATAGTCATTTCTGACAATGTCCTGACCGCAACGGACAAGTCCGCTGCGGACCGCAGGAGACGTGTCCCCTGCGGTGGGGATTACGGTATTGCCCGTCGGCTCCTGACCGGGGACTGTTGGGAAGTCCGGGATCCAGTCAGTCACTGGCGCGGACGGGGTCGGACGGGGCCGGCCGGATGCCGGTCGCCTCCCCCTGAACGGACCGGCGCCGGGGGCGACTTCGCCCCTCGAACCGGCCGATTTCCGCGCCACGGCGTCAAGCCGCGACACCTCCCGCGAGACCACGACCCACTGGCTCCAGACGTGTCTTCGCGGCTGCACCGCGCCGAGCGAAGGGTCTGGGGCCTCGGGTCTCGCGAGGGGATAGTGTGGACGCTCCGAGTGCCCCTGCGCCCGTCGCCCGATGGCGAGGGCGGCGGCCCGGTGCGTGCTGATGCCGTGCCGGGTCGCGAGGTTGACCCGGCCGATGACGGAGGTGTAGGCGGGGTTCACCCGGAGGACTAGGACCCCGGCTCGGGCGGCCCGGCGTGTGATCGCCTCCAGCATCGCCGCGTAGGGGAGCGCGTGCAGACGGCGGCGCCGGTTCGCGCTCTCCGGCCGGAGCGACAGCTCCCGCTTCTTGCGGGTGAAGTCCAGCGCCTCCAGCGCGATCTGAGCCGTCCCGGCGACCGCGACCTTGACCAGGGCGGACGCCGCCTCGCAGATCAGCGAGCGGCGCGCCTCCGCGCCGCGCCCGTCAAGCGGGAGCCCGATCCGGCCCGTCTTCAGCCGGTTCCCGTCCGGGGACAGGAGGGCCCAGGCGAGGTGGTCCGCGTTAACGTCCACCCCGAGCACCCGTGCCCCGGCCCGGTGCGGGGCGTCCGGCACCGCCTCCTCCACCGTGATCAGGGCCTCCCAGCGGGACATCCCGGCCGGGACCGGCTCCTCGGCCGGGGTCCGCACCAGGCGGACCGAGATGGCGGTGGACCCATCCGCCGCGAACAGGTCCCGGACCGGGCCGAGCAGGGCGGAGGCGTGTTTGTTGAGCGGGATCCCGGTGATCTCGATATACGGTGAGGCGCCGGCCGGGACCGGGCCGAGACGGCGAAGCCGGAGCCCGATCGTCCCGTCCGCCCACCCGTCCCAGAGGGGGCGGCAGCACTGGCTCCCGCCCGGCTCGTCCCTGCTCCCCACGCTGAAGATCTGCGCGGAGCGCGCCTCCCGCCAGCGCAGGAGCCAGGCCGCGACCTCGTCCGGAGTCCCGTCCTGCGGCCGGGACCGGAGCAGCTTGCGGGACCCGAACACGAGGGGCGGGACCCGACGCTCCGTCAGCGCCCGGAGCCGGGCGATCTTTCCCTCGAGCCGGTCCGCCTTGCGGCGGCGCCCGTGGAGGCCCCGGCGGAGCGCGGCCCGGTCCTTGTCGTTCAGGCGGTCCTTCGCCTGCCCCCTGGTCGGGGCCTTGCCGGCCGCGGCGCGCGCCGCGATTCCGGCGCGGGCGGCCGCGTCCTTGTCCAGCTTGCGGACCGCGTCTGCGATCTTCTTGCGGACCGCCGCCAGCCGGTCCTCCAGGTCCGCCGCGTCGATCCTCGCCTTCTCAATGACGGAGGCGTGCTTCCCGTCCAGGGCGCGGAGGAGGCTGTTGTAGTGGCGCGCCGTGATCCGGTGCTCGGCGCAGAAGGCGACCTTCAGCGCGTTCCGGTCCGCGGCCGCACCGGGGAGCCCCCGGTCGATGGCGCGCAGCGCCACGTGGAGCCGCCGCTCGAGCCGGCCGAACAGCTCCCCGGTCCGGTCCAGCTCCGCGTCATGCGGCCCGGCCGGGAGCCGGACCCGGGTCGTGCTGGTGAGGCTACCCAAGGGAGGGCCCCTCCGCGGTCTCCGGCGCGTCCGCTTGCGCGGCGGCGACCGCGCGGGCGGCGCGGTTTTTCGCGGAGCGGCGCCCGTAAAGCCGGGCGCAGAGGGAGGTCATCACTTCGATCATGTCCTGGACCAGGTCGTCCGTCGTCTCCGCCTCCTCGATGACGACGAGGCGGCGCCCCGAGGCGGCGAGGGCCCCCTCGATGTATTCGGACCCGAACCGGGCCAGCCGGTCCCGGTGCTCCACCACGATGGTGGAGACGTCCGGGTCCGTCAGGAGCCGCATCAGCTTCGGCCGGCCCCCGTTGAGGCCGGACCCGACCTCGGAGACCGCTTTCGTGACCTGGAGCCCGTTCCGGACCGCGTAGAGGGAGAGCCGCCCCAGCTGCCGCTCGAGGTCGGCGCGCTGGTCCGACCCGGAGACGCGGGCGTAGAGCGCGACCCCGCCCTTGGCGACCGGTTCCGGATGAACGAGGATGGTTCCGGTCTCGAGCTGGGTGGCGCGCACCGGCAACTTGCCGGCGCGGAACAGCCGCCACGCGGTGACGTAGGAGAGTCCGTTCTCTTTGGCCCAGTCAGTCAGCTTCATGTGCGAAAAATAGATGCGCACTTGCGATTACGCAAGTGCACTCAAAAGCTATTTTTCGTGAACCCCCTCGTCGCCCACCAGGATCAGGCCGGGCCCGATGAGCCCCTGATCCACGTCCTCCCCCCTGCGGAGAGGGCGATCCCGTGCTCGACGAGTTCACTTTCGAGGAGCGCGATCCGCGCGTCGGGCAGCTCGTCCGACCAGAGGGCCGGATCCAGCACCTGCTCGAGCGTCGGGACGCGCTTTTCGGCGCTGCGGCTCAGCTCCAGGAGACGTCGCAGGTGGTCGGCGTCAAAGGTCAGGCGCATCAGCCGATCCCCCGCAGATCGAACCCGGCCTGGGCGGAGAGCCAGCCCCGGTCCACCGGGCGCCCGTCCCCGAAGACCCGCGCCATCGCCGCGCGGAACAGCCGCTCCGCCGGTCGCGGGGTCAGCGGACGGATCCGGACCCATCCCGGCGGGGCGGGCAGGTCGTGCAGATATCCCTCTGACGCCTCCTTCAGGTCCCGCTTCTCGATCGCCAGGGCCAGCGTGTCATAGGGCTTCACAACCCGTTTCAGGTCCGGGTCCACCCCGTAGCGATCGAGCGCCATCCGGCCGATCCGCTCCTGCGCTTCGACGAACTGCGGGAAGAACGGCTTCATCGGGGTCGGCAGGTCCGGCAGGCCGAACGCCTCCTCCGCGTCATGCAGGAGCGCGTAACGCTGCACATCAAGCGCGTCCGGAGCGAGGAGGGCGACCAGCACGCTGTGCTGCGCGACCGAGTAGTAGCGGGGCGTCTGCCCGCCGAACCGGCACGCGTTCGCAAGCCCGCAGGCGATCGCCCCGGGGCTCATCCCCTCAGGGCTTGGCGCGAGCGGTGCGAACATGCTCCCGTCCGCGAGTTGGATCATCGCCTGCCGCGCCCGCGACTCATCAACCAGAAGAGCTGTCTCGTATCCCATCCTGCACCAGCCTTCCCCTCCGCTTCTCGGAGAGCCTGAATTCAATATCGTAATACATAATGTGAAATTCAATGATTTCCTAATTTTATCTGATGCCGAACAGCGGCGCAGCCTGTTGCGAAAATGCGACAAGCTTTTGTCTTTCTTCGGCCTCAGCTTGAACGTCGATGGCGGCATAAGTAGTTCGTTTTTCGCAAACCCTCTCCGTGAAAGGACATGACGGATGAAACTCGCCTCGAAACTGTTGATGATCGCCGCCCTGGGCGCCACCGCCCTGACCGCCATCGCCGGTTCCGCCTCCGCTCAGGAGACCTATGCGGTCACCAAGTATGAATACAGCCGCGCAAACAGCACCGATACCCACGGTCTGACCTTCGGCCTGTCCGGCAAGTATGATTCCGGTTTCGCCTATGACCTGTCGCTGATGTCGGCGGACACCAAGGGTGTGGGCACGCTGGGCGCTGACGTCGAGTTGAGCTACACCATCGGCGGGATCGCCGGTCCGGTCGCCCTTTACGAGACGCGCAAGACGGGCGGCCTCGAGACGGATCAGTTCCTGGTCGGCGTCGCGGGCGGCACCTCGCTGCACGGTTTCGACCTGACCGGCAAGGCGCTGGTCGACGTGGACGAAAAGAAGAACTATCGCCTGTCGATGGGTGCGGATTACGCGGTGAACAAGGATCTGGTCCTGACCGGTGAACTGACCCATTACGCCTATGAGTCCGCGCCGAAGATGAACCTGATCGAGGTGGGCGCCCGTTACAAGCTGGTCGGCAACGTCCATGCTGATGTCGGCGCGCATTACGGCCGCGAGCACGGCGGCGCCGAGAAGACCGGCCTGCATCTGGGCCTCGGCTTCAACTTCTGATCCCGCCCGGATGGCGAAAAAAGGGGTCGGCGCACGATTCGTGCGCCGACCCCTTCTGTTTCCTGGGCCAGATTCTCAGATCACGGGTTGCGAAAAAATATGTTGCACAGCATAATTTAACGAAACTGATCATTGCGAAGGACATCTCCATGAATTTGCGCCCCCCGGCGACCGAGCCGGCCTCACTCAAGGGACGCCTTTGGCGGACGCGTCAGCCGCGGGCTGACCTCTCCCGCGCGCTCGAGCGGGCCGGCCTCGACCCGTTCGCGGCCCGGCTGATGTCCGGGCGTGACCTTGGCGGGGTCGGGCCGGAGGCCTTCCTGAAGCCCACGATCCGCGACCTGATGCCGGACCCGTCCCGGTTCCGGGACATGGATGCGGGGGCGCGCCATATTGCTGACCGGATCATCGCCGGCGGACAGGTCGGGGTCTGGTCGGACTATGACGCGGACGGGGCCACCTCGGCGGCGGTCCTGATCTCCTTCCTGCGCGGTCTCGGTGTCAGGGGGGTCCCGCTGCGGATCCCGGACCGGATTCTTGAGGGCTACGGGCCGAACACGCCCGGCCTGCTCGCGATGCGGGCGGAGGGCTGCGAGACGGTCTGCGTGCTCGACGCGGGCACCACCGCCTTCGAGCCGCTGGCGGCGGCCAGGGCGGCCGGGCTCGACGTCGTGGTGATCGACCATCACGCGGCGGAGGAGACGGTCCCCGAGGCGATCGCCGTCATCAACCCGAACCGGAAGGACGAGGCCCCCGGTTTCGGTCACCTCTGCGCCGCCGGTATGACCTTCATCTTCTGCGTGGCGGTCGCACGCGAGCTGCGGGCCCGGTCCTGGTTTGACGGGAGGGACGGGCGCCCCGCATCCCCCCCGGACCTGATGCGGCTTCTGGACCTGGTCGCGCTCGGGACGGTCTGTGACGTGGTCCCGCTCACCGGTCTCAACCGGGCCTTCGTGGCGCGAGGGCTCCCCTATCTCTCCGAACGCAATCGCCCCGGGGTCGCCGCCCTGGCGGAGCTGGCCGGGGTGAGCCCGGACGCCCCCATGACCGCGGCGGACTGCGGCTGGCGGCTCGGGCCGCGCATCAACGCGGGCGGGCGGGTCGCGGACCCCACGCTCGGGGCCCGCTGTCTGCTGGCGGAGGACTCGGTGGAGGCGCGCGCGCTCGCCGAGGAGCTCGACCAGTGCAACCGGGACCGCAAGGCGCTCGAGGAGTCGGCGACGGAACAGGCGATCGCCCAGGCGGCGGACCGGGTCCCGGGACGGGACCGCAGAAGTCTCATCGCGGTGGTGGACGGACATGAGGGGGTGGTCGGGATCTCGGCGGCCCGGGTCCGGGAGGCGGTCGACGCGCCCGCGATCGTGCTGACCCGTGATCATGAGGGGAACCTGAAAGGGTCCGCCCGCTCAGTCCCCGGCTTCGACATCGGCCAGGCGATCATCGAGGCGCGCAAGGCGGGGCTGATCGTCAAGGGGGGCGGCCACGGGATGGCGGGGGGGCTCACCCTGACCCCGGAGCAGCTCGTCCCATTCCAGGCGTTCCTGGACGCGGAGATCGCCAAGAGCCCCTATTTCGAGGCGGGGGTCGTCACGGAGGCGGACCTGGAGCTGAGCGTCCGCGGACTAAGCGTGCGAGACATCGACGCACTGGCCCCGCTGGAGCCCTTCGGAACCGCGAACCCGGAGCCGGTCCTGATCCTGCGAGGGGCGGAGCTGCGCGAGATCCGGGTCCTCAAGGAGAAGCATCTCAAGCTGACGCTGGGGGAGGGGGGTGTGACGATCGACGCGCTGATCTGGAACGTGGTGGGCACCCCGCTCGGGGAGGCGATCCTCGCGCTGCGCGGCGCCGCGATCGACCTGCTCGGCAAGCCCGGGATCAACGAGTTCCGCGGCAACCGCTCCCCGCAGATGATCATTGAGGACCTGCGTCCGGCCGCCGGGCATCTTCTCTGAAAATCGGGGATTGAGCGGTTATTTCCGGTTACGAAGGCCGCGTTTCGCGCTATCTTCAGCGCGAAACCGATCCTTCCGTTCCGGGGGCCGACCATGCGAAAACCGATCCTGACCCTCGCGCTCCTGCTGCTCGGCGCGACCGCCGCGCTCGCCCCGGCCCCCGTGATCGCCGAGAGCGACGGTGGCCCGAGTTTCAACCCGCATTCCGGACCCAACGCGCCCTATTACCGGATCCGATACCTGGCCGACCTGGATGACGGGGAGGGGGGGCTGATCGAACACGGGGTATTTGACACGAGCGCGCAGGCGAGTGAGATCATCAACCTGCTCGCCCATCTCACCATCGCCTACCGGGTCGACTGCTCCTGTGAGGAATATCGCAGGGACGTTTTCGGTACGCAGGAGATGGAGGAGGAGATCCTCGACCTTCTGCCACAATACGGCTACATCCCCCGCCTCGTCCCGGCCCCGCAGGTCGCCTCGCTGCCTGAGGGGTATCCGGTCACCACCCCCTACCTTCGGCTGAGCGGGAACGGCTTTTACGGCTGGTGGGGCGGCTGGGGGAACTGGGGCTGGGGATATCAGACCCCGACCACGATGACCTTCAACGCGAACGACCCGAACCTTTACGCACGCCTGACCCCGATCAGCATCTTCATCGACACCCGCCTCGAAAGCGCGGTCCTGTCCCGGGTCCAGCAGCTGATGGGGGGCTATCAGCTGACGGATCCGGAGAGCCTCTGCGCCTTCATCGCGCTCGACCGCTCCCCGGACAACATGCTGAGCTGGGTGACGATCCTGGATCAGAGACGCACCTGGGCCGAGCGGAGCGGAGGCGCCCAATGAGATCCGCGCTCCTTCTTCCTCTCCTCCTCCTGTTCGGATCCGGCCCCGTCCTCGGCCAGTCGGCGGATCTCCTCTCGAACCGGGCCGTTGCGGAGCTCGCGGAGGAGGCGCTGATCGCAGATCTGATGCTGCGCAGCTGCGAGGGGGTGATCGGGTCTGAACAGGGGGTCGTCGCGATCACCGATTACGCGGACCGGCTCGCCCGGTCCGCCGGTTATGAGCCGGCGCAGGCGGCCGCACTCCTGTCGGAGCCCGCGGCCAGGGCGCGTCTCGAGTCGGGCGCGATCTCCCGGCTCGCCCGGATGGGCGCGAGGCCCGACGACCTGACCTCCCTCTGCCGGGTCGCCCGCGGCGTGGCCGGACGGGGCGGGGTGCTCGGGACCCTTCTGCTGCCGCGCTGAAAAAGGGGAGGGGGGCTCGCGCCCCCCTCCCGTTCGTCTTCCCGGTCCCGGATCACTCGGTGTCGCGGAACAGGTCGTCCTGGGCGCTGTCGGAGAGGAACGGGTTCTCCGGCTCCTCCGCGATCCCCTTGTAGGTCTTGTAGGCGCGCCAGGCCTCCTCGAGCTCCTCGAGCGTGTCCTTCCGGTTCCGCTTCCCGCGCTCTCCGATGGCGCTGGTCCGGGCCCCGATCACTGGGTTACCCCGCTCGAGCCCCTCACCGGTCTCCAGATCGTCCAGGAACTGCTCCCCGATCTCCGCGTGCTCCTGTGTAACCCGATAGATCAGGTAGGTCATCACCCCGGCGGATGCGAACTTCTTCATCCGGCGGGCGCGGGCGAACCCGTCCCCGAGGTGGGGGTGGTTCTGGATCGTCCGCATCAGCTCGCTGGCCGAGGGGGTGAGCCGGTAGGTGGACGGGTAGCCTTGGTCGACGCGCCACTGGATCTTCGCCGCCGCCTTCAGGACCCGGTCATCCGCCTTGGCCGCGGATTCGGTCCCCTTGAGGGTCCGTTTGGCGTGAATGTCGTAGGTGGCGAAGGCAGCTTCGGGGACGTTCTTGGCGATCGGGATCTCGATCGGGATCTCGGAGATCTTGCAGGCCTCGAGCCGGTGCTGACCGTTCAGGAGGCGGCACTTGTCGTCCGGACCGGCCTTGTCCGGGTCCCCGGTGAAGCAGATCGGCTGTGCGTTCACCATCCAGTTCCCGTCCCGGATGTCACGCACGATCATGTCGACGTGGCTGCGCTGGATCTTCCGGTTCTCGGTGTTGAACATCTGGAGCCAGCGCTCGGCCATCTCCGGGGTCACCAGGCGGGTCTCGATCCCGCTGTCCTGCGTGTCGTCGCTGATCCCCTGCTTGATCACGTCAACGAGACGCCCGGCGAACTCGTCCGCGTCCCGACGGATGTCAAACACCCCGTCCGAGAGGCCCGGGTACCCCTTCACCTTCGGCATCCCGAGGTTGTCCGGGGCGGTCTCGCGCACGAGCTTCCAGTTCGACACGATCCCGTTCTTCAGGCGGCCCTCGCCGTAGTCCGGCTCCCAGGCGTAGGGCTTGCGCCGCGGCTTCCCTTCCAGGAACTCGTTGAAGGCGAGGATCGACAGGGCGAGCGCCTTGTCCACGTCCATCATCCCGCCGCTGTCGCGGATCGTGTCCATCTGGTTGGCGAGGATGACCGCCGGGTTGGTCGGATCGAAGGCCTCCGGGTCGCTCATCGCCGCCATGAACTGGCGGACCTCGCGACGCTTGCCCGCCTTCAGGGCCATGAATATCAGGACCGGTCGGGGCGTGGAGTGCAGGCTCGAGCCGCGCATCTCCTCGGCCATCGCGACCGCCTCGACCAGTTCCGGGTTGGCCGAGAAGACCCGGTCATAGCGCGACCAGCTGATGGGCAGGTTCTGCTTGCCGAGGATCCCGTTCTCGATCCGGATCAGCTTGGACATGGTCCGCATGACGGCGCCGGCGTTTCGGACGCCGCGGGCCTCGAGCACGCCGGTGTATGAGCGACGGCGATGCTGGTCGATCGTGTGCAGGGTGTCGCGCTGCACGTTGCGGGCGACCTGCGTCTCGAACGGGGTTTCGGCCAGGATGCAGGCCTCGAGGCGGAGGGCCCCGTCAACCAGGTTCCCGTCCTGATCGAAGATGATCGGCATCCGGTTGTTGATCCAGCCGCCGGCCCGCATCGCCTCCGCATAGGTCGCGATCGCACGGGTCTCCGTGATCGGCCGCTTGTGGTCGGGGTGGTAGCCCTGAGGACGGGCCTCGAGATATTTCCGGGCCTGTTCCGGGGTGATCGTCTCCACCGAGAAAATGATGGCGGCGTTATGCCCCTGGCCGGAAAAACCCCAACCCTCGGCTCCTTCACCCTGGTCCGTTGTCTTAACCTGCGCGGTCATGTCCTAGCCCTCGGTTACGTGGGAGGCCCTTCCTCCCGGTTTCGCCCTATGATGTCACCGCTCCGGGGGACACCATGCGTCTTGTGAATTTAATATGAGAAAAAAAATAGAGGGTGTCAAACTGGTTTATGAAAAAAAATAACGAATAAAATAATGGGGCCGATCGTCAGCCCCCCCGGGGCGGGGCGATGCGGACCTCGGCGGGGGGGCGGCCAGACCCCATGCGGTCGGGGCCGGAGCATCGCCGCTTTGTGTTTTCACGGCCCGAGGCTAGACCCGAAGGAGGGTGACGGGAGACACGAAATGGTCCTGAGAGTCAACATCAAGCGCAAGGATCCCAAGTTCAAAGGGGATCAGCCGCGCTACAACGCGGTTGTCTCCGGCCCCACCGAGACGATGCCGCCGAAGCTGCGCCGCTTCCTTGAGCTTCAGGGTCTTGCCCCCTGGAAGGAGGAGGACGGGATGTCCATCTGGACGGCCCCCCCCTCGATCGGCGGGCCTCCGGTCTATCTGATCCCCCTTCTGAAGTTCCGTTTCGGGGTGAGTGCGACCCGGGAGGCGCGGGACATGGCCGCGCTCGCCTTTGACGAAAAACCATCCGAGGATGGGCTGGAGCGTTTTCTGGGCCGTGGCGCCGGGGTGAGCCCCGGGAAACGCGCCCTTCAGGTCGGGGCGACCCGGGAGGACTTCGTCGCCAACTGCGACGCGGATCACGAGCTCCGTATCCAGGCGCTCGAGGCGGCGGGCTGGCTGCCGATCGAAACCCCGTCGCCGCAGATCGCCGAGAGGATGGGGACGCGTCCCTACCGGACCCGGGACCCGTTCATCGCCGGAAACCTCGAGGGGTTCATGACGGAGAAGGCGCAGGCGCTCTTGCAGGAGCGGGTCCGGTCTGCGGCTGCGAATATCCGAATCTCCAAGGCGCAGGAGGCGCCTGCGGACTTCTCCGTCCCGGTCCCCGCCGATATCGACTATCTCCCCTTCCAGAAGACCGGGATCCAGCAGATCGCCAGGTCAGGAAGATCCGGCATCATCGCGGACGACATGGGGCTTGGGAAAGCGCAACCGCTCGACGCGAGGATCCTGACCCCTGACGGATGGCGCCGGATGGGAGATATAAACGTCGGCGATCTCGTGACCGGATCCGACGGGAAGCCGACGCGGGTGACCGGGGTCTACCCGCAAGGGGAGAGGGAGGTCTTCCGCGTCACCTTCTCGGACGGCGCGACGACCGAGTGCTGTGATGAGCATCTGTGGGCGGTAGAAGAGCGCGACGCATCAGGTGCGGGCGCGCCTGTCGTCTTGAGACTTGCGGAGATCCGGACACGTCTCGAGGCCGGTGCACAACTCCAAATCCCGCTCATCTCCCATTCTGGACGGAGCGGAGCAGGTCTTATGGCGCGTATCCTGCCGATCTCGGACCGTGAACCGGACGGCCATCTCGTTGTGCGCCCTTCCGATATCGATGCGATGAGACGCCTCCAGGATGAGGTCCGCGCCTTGGGCGGAACCGCCCGCGCCGACGACAAGGCGCCGCTGCTGCGGGTGCATCTCCCGAGAACGGTTGATCCGGGCGCGATTAGCGCGCCGGTTCGCATTCTTTCACGTGTGCGTCCGATCAGCGTGAAGCCGGTCCAGTGCATCGCGGTGGACGCCCCGGACCACCTTTATGTGACGGACGACTACATCGTAACCCACAACACGGTCCAGGGCATCGGCCTGATGAACGCCAAACCGGATGCGACAAACGTACTCGTCATCTGCCAGGCGAACATGAAGATCAAATGGACCCGCGAGATCGACAAGTGGATGGTGAACCGGGACCTGACCGTCGGTTACGCGGAGGGGTCTGAGTTCCCCGACACGAACGTCGTGGTGATCAACTACGACATCCTCCAGAAGAACATAGAGCGTCTGCGCGAGCGCCGCTGGGACCTGATCCTCACTGACGAGGCGCATAACCTCAAGAACGAGGAGGCCCAGCGGACCAAGGCGGTGCTCGGCGATCTGACCGAGCTCGACGGGGCCCGGATGCTCCCTCTCACGGAGGCCGGACAGCTCGTCCACCTGACCGGGACCCCGAAGCCGAACCGGGTCTCCGAGCTCTGGCCGCTCCTGACCTCCTCCCGCCCGGACATCTGGGGCAGGGGACCCAAGGCGCGCGAGATCTTCCTCAACCGTTACCAGCCCCCGGTCCTGATCAAGAAGAAGATGCGGCGCGGGAACCGGGAGGTCGAGATGATCATCCCGATGGACGGAAAACCGCAACGGGAGACGGAACTTCAGCTGCGCATGCGCGGCTCCGGCTCCTTCATCCGGCGTCTCAAGCGCGACACGGACCTGCCGCCGAAGTTCCGCACCCCGCTCGAGATCCCGGTGCGCCTCTCGAAGGAGGACAAGGAGCTGTTGCGCGAGGCGGAGGCGAATCTGGAGGCGCTGGTCAGCCGCATATCGCGTACGGACGTACGGGTCGGGGAGACCCAAGAGGCTGGGGTCGTGATCAACGCGATCTCCCTCATCGACCCGGATACGCCAAATTTCAACGAGTTGGCGCGCGTCAGACGAAACCTCGGCTTGATCAAGGCGCCGCACTGCGCAAAGTTCATCCTCGACGAGCTGGAGGATGAGACCGACATGGCCCCGGAGAATCGGACGAAGACCGTGGTGTTCGCGCACCACAAGGAGGTCATCCGCATCATTCACGAGGAAAGCGAAAAACGGTTACCGGGAAGCTTTCTCGTATATGACGGGAGCGTCAAGCCGTCCGAGCGACAACTGATCATTGATCGGTTCCAGCAGGACGAACGTATCCGCGGCATCATCATCAGCCTGGCGGGCGCGACCGGGATCACCCTCACCGCTTCCGCCCGCATGCGGGTCGTCGAGCCGGACTGGACCCCGTCAAACATGATCCAGATCGAGGACCGGATCTGGCGCATCGGTCAGGAGCGCAACGTCGATATCGGCTACATGTCCGTCGCGGGCACCCTCGACGCCCGGATCGGGAACGCGCTCGTCCAGAAGATGGAGTCGGACGAGAAGGCGGTGAACACGATCCGGTTCCATCACCAGACGCCCGGTGTGCGGCGCAAGGCGGACCCGCCCGCCGCCGCGGCGCCGCCGGTTTCCGATCAGCCGGAGCTCCCCTTCTGATCCACAATCCCATCAAGAACGATAATCGAGCGGATAAACAAGGAAACCACCCCCCTGATGATGCGACCACCAAAAGAGTCCTTCACCCCGACCGGGGTCACCCTGATCTATCCGGTTCCGGAGGACGCGGACGGGTTCTACCAGCGCCTTCTGCTTTCCGGCCTGCGGCTCGCCCCGGTCCCCGTTCATGTCTCCCTGAGTCCGGTCAACGGCCGGAACGTCCTCGTCGCGCGCAACGAGGCCTGCACCGGATACCTCTTCGCGACGGACGGGATCGAGGCGCCCGAATCCGACCTGTTCCGCTTCCTCTCCCAGGAGCTCTCAAACGGGGAGCGCCTCACCATCTCTGGCCGTTACGCGCCCGACCCCGGAACGGTGATCGAGACGGAGTCCCATTTCCTGATGCTTGGCGGGCGGCTGATGACCTCGGAACGCCGGGTGATGACCGGTCCGGGCGGGGAGCGCACCCTCCTGCGCAGCCGGTCCGACCTCTCGCATGACAACATCGTCCCCCTCGCCGTGCGCGGCGAACTTGCGGGGGTCTCACCGTGACCTCCGGGGCCCGTGTCAGGACCGGTCCCGAGGGGGACCTGCTCGAGCGGGTCATGGCGGACGGGAACGCGCAGCGCGCCGCCGAGCTCCTGTTCGAGGTTCTGAAGAGCGGGCGGGCGCGCCCGGCGCTTGAGGAGGCGGTGCGGGACCGTCTCGGGGCCGGATCGCGCCGCGACCTCGCCGAGCGGCTGCGCGCCGCCGTTCCCGGTCCGGGGCGATCCCTGGCGGAGAGTGTCGCGGGCCATCTCACCCTTTCCGACCCCGGCCAGGCGGCCGAGGACGTGGCCAGGATCCTCTATGATGAGGTGGCCCGCGGGCTCACGGCCGTACGGGCCTACCCGGTCCTCGCCGCGCTCGTGGAGACGCTCGGCGCGGTCCCGGACCTCTCGCCGCGGGGGACAGCGTCCCCGGTCCCCGCCCGGGTCGAAACGCCGGCACCGCCCCCCGTTTCGCAGACCCCTCCGCCTCAGTCCCCGCTCGCCGAAGCGATGCGCAGGTTCGAGGGTCCGCCCCGGTCGGTCACACGAGGCGTGGGGGCTCCCGCACGCAACGCCCCGCCGGGGCGCACCGCGGAGCGTCCGCCGGCGCGAAAACCGTCCCCTCCCGCAGGTTTCGTTCTCCTTGACGGCCCGGTTCGGCTTCATCACGAGGAGGGGGACCTGATCTCCGTCCCCCTTTTCCCCGCCGCTCCGGGCGGCCGCCCCCCTGGCCCGGTCCGGGTCCCGGCCGCGCTCCCGCCCCCGCCCGAGACCCGGGACGGGGATCGGATCCGGTCCTGGCTGCGCGGGAAGCCCGCAACCCCGGACGCGCTCGGGGTCTCCGCCGGCCTCCTCATCACCGGGGAGCCGGGGGATCTGATGGAGATCGAGGCGGAGTTCCAGTCCGACCCGGTTGCAGCCCTTCGGATCTACAAGGCCCGCAGCCCGGTCGCGGACGGGACCCCGGACGCGGCCTGGTGCGGCCGGCTCGGTCGCGACATCGGGCGATTCAGCGTGTCTCATGAGGCGGGGGTCATCGCTCTCGCGCGTGCGGTCGTCACCTTGCTGGAGTCTCAGGAGCCGGACCGGATCGCCCCGCTTCGGGCGGCCGGGGCCAACCTCACCGTGCGTGAGGAGCTCGCCGAGGCGGTCTGCGGGGTGATCGACACGGAGCTGGACTACCTCTCGGACGGTCCGTCCGAGGCCGGCGGTCCCCCGCAGAACCTCATGGGGTCCTTCTCCCCCAACGCCTCCCTGACTGAGGGCCGGTGCCTGGAACGGGCCTTGCGGCTTCATCTGACCGCCTCGGTCCCGCTCGGGACCGCCCTGCGTCAGTCCCTCACGGAGTTCCGGGTCGCCCAGGCGATGCGCGAGAACCCGAACGCCCCGTTTCAGACCCTGAACGAGCGGTTTGAGCGGGATCCGGCGCTGCCGCTCGCGGAACTCAGCGGACGCGTTCCGATCGTCCGGATCGGCTACACGGAGCCCACGCTCTAAAAATGTGCGAAAAACCGTTTCGCTTTCCGTTCCGATAAGGCATACCTGTGCGGAATGAGAACCGGAACGTGAGGGGGCCGCGTGGGCAAGTCCGTCGTCATCTGTGAAAAACCGTCCCAGGCGAAAGCGATCAGGGCGGCTGTCGGGAACCGCTACGGGGAGGTGCTCCCGGCGCGGGGGCATATCCTGACCCTGAAGGAGCCCGATGACGTCCGTGCGGAGTGGAAGGAGTGGTCGGCGACCCTGCTCTGGCCGGGCAAGTTCTACGAGAAGGTCCCGGTCCCGGACGCGCGCAAGTTCCTGAACGACATCCGGGCGGCCGCGACCGGGGCGGACACGATCATCATCGCGACTGACTGTGATCGGGAGGGGCAGCTGATCGGGGGCGAGATCGTCGACTACATCGGGTTTCGTGGGGTGGTGAAACGGGCGATCTTCAACGCGGAGGACCCGAAGTCCCTGCGTGAGGCGTTTGAGCGGCTGCACCCGAACGAGAAGTTCCACGGGCTCTATATGGCGGGCCAGGCGCGCGAGCAGGCGGACCAGGTGACGAACCTGAGCCTGACCCGGACCGCGACCGTCACCCTCAAGCCCCCGGGACAGAAGGGGGCGATCGGGATCGGAAGGGTGAAGACCCCGGTTCTCGGGATCGTCTGCAAACGGGAGAAGGAGATCCTCGATTTCAAGCCGCGCGACCTCTACGAGGTGGATGCGGAGGTGCGGGTCGCCGCCGGACCCCTCGTCCTCACCTGCGCCCGCCTGCCGGCGAGCGTCGTGAAGGAGGAGGAGCCGGAGGCGGAGCCGGATGAGGAGCTCGAGGCGGATGAGGAGGCGCTCGAGGCGGCGGACCCGCTGCGTGGCCGGATCCTCAAGCGGGAATACGCGGACGGGCTCGCCCAGGCCGCCAAGGGGCTGACCCGTCCGGTCTCGGTGAAATCCGAGAAGAAGCGCCAGGGCCCGCCGCGCCTCTTCGACCTGACCGCCCTTCAGGCGGCCGCCTCGGCCCGGTTCGGCTGGTCAGGCGACAAGACCCTCTCGACCGCGCAGTCCCTCTACGCGACCTACACGGTGATCACCTATCCGCGCGGGGAGGCGCAGTACCTTCCCGAGAACAACATCGCGGACGTCCCGAAGCTGGTCTCCGCCCTGACCGGGCTGGGCCCGCTGCGTCCTCACCGCGCCCTCCTGGCGAAACCGGAGGTGCGAAAAGGGAAAACGGGCCACTTCTCCGACAAGGCGCTCGAGGGGATGTCCCACTACGCGATCATCCCGAACGCGAACACCGCCGAGACCTTCGGCGAGGTGATCCCCCGCCTCCCCGCCGACGAGGCGCGACTCTTCGATCTGATCGCCCGCCAGTACCTGGCAGCGCTCGCCCCGGATTTCGAGTACCGTCAGACCACCGTGGAGATGACGGTCCCCTGGAAAGGGCATGACTGGGCCTTCCGGGCCTCCGGCCGGGTCCCGCTGATTCTGGGCTGGAAGGAGATCACCGGCGCCGCCCCCCTCAAGACGGGGGAGGAGGAGCCACTCTTCCCGGAGATCCGGCCCGGGGAGTCCGGAAAGATCGTCGAGACCACGGTCCGGACCCTGACCACGAAAGCGCCCGCCCGCTACACGGAGGGGGCGCTCATCAAGGTGATGAAGGAGGCCTGGCGCCTCGTGGAGGACCCGGAGAAGCGGGCCCGCCTCAAGGACGCGAAGGGGATCGGTACGCCGGCCACCCGGGGGGACGTGGTCAAGGGGCTCCTCACCCAGGGGCAGATCGTCGCCAAGGGGAAGACGCTCCAGCCTTCGCCCGGCGGGATGGCGCTTTATGATCTGCTGATGGAGATCGCCCCGAACGTCGTCGACCCGGCTCGGACCGCGCAGTGGGAGATGGCCTTCGACTTCGTCGAGAAGGGGCGGATGACGGCAGAGGACGCGGTCGCCCGCATCCTGAAGGACACGGAGGTGGAGATCTCCCGGATCGCGAGCGCCTCCGGAAAACAGGTGGCGATCGGGAAGGGGTCGAAGCCGACCGAGAAGATGATCGCCGCCGCCCGCATGGTGGCCGAACGCAAGGGGATCAAGCTTCCGCCCGGGGTCACCACGGACAGCGCGAAATGCCGCGCCTTCCTCGACGAGCACCTGGGGTCCCGCCAGGCCGGTGAGGGGGGCGAACGCCCCTCGTCAGCCCCCTCTGAGAAGCAGGTCGCGCTGGCGCGGAGCCTGGCGGAGCGGACCGGCGCTCAGATCCCGGAGGCGGCGCTCGCCTCCGCCCGGGACCTGTCGTCCTGGATTGACGCGGCCATGAAAAAGGCCCCGCCGCGCCCCCCGTCCGAGAAGCAGCTCGCCTTCGCCGAGAAGCTGGCCGAAGAGGCCGGGATCGACCTGCCGGAGACGGCACGGACGGACATGACCGCCTGCTCCGCCTTCATCGACAAGAACATGGGGAAGGGGGGCTCGAAGGGGGGCGCCCCGAAACGGGCCACGGGTGTTCGACGCTGATTTGCGAAAAAATGAGTCGCAGTTTTCACCGCCCTGTGCGAAAAACCGATTCGTCACCCGCTCTCTCGCGGGTCGGACATCAGATAGCTTGAGAAAGGGCACCTGAAACATGTCACAGCTGACCGCCGCCTTTAACCAGTCCCGTCGCAAGATGAGCGCGCGCGCCGCCAAGCCGCAGGGGAACATCATCCTGAAGGCGACCGCCTTCACCGACACCACCGTCAAGGGCCAGGTCATGACCGGTCCGGCCGCGGGCGCCGAGATCGAGGTCCGGGTCCCGAACAACGGCGGCAAGTCGGTCGGGATCAAGGAGTTCACCAAGAAGGGGCACAAGTCCTTCGTCGACATCGAGAAGGGCGGCACCCTGCGGATCGAGCGGGTCCGTGAGGGGGAGAAGGGGATCTACGATTCCCGCTGGATGCGGACCTTCAACGGGGTCCCCCAGAACGAGCATGACGTCATCTATGACGGGATCGCGAACCTGCGCGTCCTGCCCGGCAAGAGCCGCGACGGGCACACCCAGATCGTGATGAACGTCATCTACCCGGAGCAGGAAAAGTCCGCCAGCTCGCTGGACGAGCTGCGCGACGCCTTCGCTGACGCCTTCCGCAAGACGGGCGGCGCTTACGTCTTCATGAACGAGGGCGGCAAGGTCGGATCGAAGGCCTTCGGCCTGGGCGGCGCGATGGTCGACGGCGAGTTCGTCCCGAACGATCCGGTCGAGCGTGCGAAAATGGTGATCGAGGGGTTCGGCGACCTGCTGCCGGCCGTCGAGAAGGCGCTGACCGAGACCCCGGTCTCCGTCGTCCCTTCGCGCCAGATCAAGGTCGGCAACACGACCGCGGACATGATCGCCGAGAAGATCGAGGAGGCCAAGGAGAAGGGCGGGAACGTCAACATCTCCACCATCGACCCGGAGAAGTTCAAGGTCCTGTCGACCGGGGTGCGGGTTCAGTACGCGCTCAACGAGACGGCCGGGGAGAACCCGCTGCCGAAGGACGCGGCTGACCGGCTCAAGGAGCGGTTCCTGGAGACCGCGACCGAGGAGGGCAAGGCCGCCTTCCACAAGGGCGGATGGCGCTCGGTCTCGAACGATGACATGCGTCGTTTCTTCGAGGCGGTCGGGGTCTCTGTCGACGCGGCCCCCGAAACCGGCTGGTCCCGCCAGAGCGTCCTGCTCAAGGGCGGGGTGGCGATCAAGGCCTTCGGTCAGGACTTCGCCGTCCCCTACCCGAACATCGCCGCCTGCAAGGATGCGGTCGCGCAGTTCCGCGATGAGGTTCGCGAGGCGATCCGCGCCGTGGTCGAGGCCCCGGCCGTGAAGGCGGAGGCGGAGGCGCCCAAGGCGGCCGCACCCGCCACCCCCTCGGCGCCCGCGCCGAGCGCGATGGACGCGGACGACCTGGACGCCCTTCTGGACGGGGTTCAGGAGGCCGATCTGGGCGCCTGAGCCCTCAGATCTGAAAGGAACAGGCGGGGGCGGCCAAGCGGCCGCCCCTTTCTCTTTTGCGAGAAAAAAACGGTTCATGTTTTCTCTCCTCTCGTTGAAAGTGACCCCTGAACGATCCTGCCAGCGGAGAAACGGACATGAGTGAAGCGCCCCAGAAGGTCGTCAAATGGATCACCTTCCCGAACGGGGAGGCGCGCATGAAGCGGGTCGTCACCGGCGACGGTCGGTCCGGCCTGATCCTTCTGGTCGGGGCGGGGACGCGCGGGGAGGAGATCTCCCGGATCTCCCAGGAGCACGGGTTCCAGCCCACCCCGGTGAACCCGCGCGTGCTGCGCTATTTCAAGGGCCAGTCCGACAAGACGGTCCGGATCCCGGACCTCGCCGAGGCGCTCGGCGCCGAGGTGGTCGAGATCGGACTTGATCGGATCCTCTCCGCCGAAATGACCGTCAACCTCGTCCCCCGGGCCCCGCGCCAGGAGGAGCGGGAGACCGGCCGGCCCCCCTCCGTTCCGGACCCGGAGACGGTCAGCCTCATCGGTCTGAACCTCCGCGGGGAGGAGGTGGTTCGGGACGGGTCGGGACGGTTCTTCCGCCGCGTCTCCGCCGAGGACGGGACCCGCTCCTTCGTGCATGAGGGGGAGGGGGGTGCCGCCCCGCTCTTCCTGCGCGCGCACCGGGCCGCTGACCTTGACGGGATCGCCGCGGGCCTTCTGATGATGGCGCGCCACGGGACCCTTCACGCGGACGACTTCGGCCGCGTGATCGACGCGGCGATCGAGCCGGGGCCGCGCGGGCAGATCGAGCTGGACCGGGCCGAGGCGGTCGAGCTGGCCCGGACCGCCATGCTGCGCCAGATCACCGCGGTCGCGATCGAGGCGGGGTCCGACCGGGCCGGCCTGATGCGGGCGCTCAGACTGAGCGCCGCCACCGAGTTCGTGCTGTCGCGGCGCTCCGAGCCGGGGCAGGGGGTTCGCCCCTCAGCCGCCACCCTGAGCCTCCTGCGGCGCGTCACCCAGGGGAATGACCGGGTCGATTACCGGGGGCACCCGGATCTCGCGATCGCGCTGCCGCGCATGCGCGAGGAGGGGGCCCCCCTTCAGGTGCTCGACCTGTCCGACGTGAGCGCGGACGGGGTCTCCGGCTTCGCGCTGAACGCGCTCTCCCGCCGTCCCGCCGAGGGTTCCACCATCCTGATCGTGCCCGGCACGGCGGAGATGGAGATCAATGAGCGGCTTCGCTCCGACGTCGGCCGGGCCTACGGGGTCGAGGCGGTGGCCGAGATCGCCCCGAACGTGGCCGACGGGGTCAGGGACGGGGTCGGGCTGATGATGTTCTTCATCGGGGACGCGCGGCCTGAACCGCTGGAGGCGCTCCCCCAGGCGGCGTTGCGCACCTTCCGGGTGGCCACCCATGAGGACCTGCCCAATCTTGAGCGGGAGGTCTTCCGCTCCCGCAGCCGGATCCGGGACTTCAACCGGGGTGAGCAGGACCGGGCCGAGGCGCGGGCCGAGGATACGCGCGAGGAGAACGTCCGCCAGCGCCCCTACATGCCGCTCTCCCGCGTGGGGGAGCCGTTCACGATGATCCCGATCGCGCTCGAGGGGGCCACCTCGCGGGCACTGCAACGGGTGAGCCGGGACATGGAGGCGATGGGCGGGGTGGACGCGGCGGTCGCAGCCGCTCTCGGCCGCTCCCCGGCGGAACTGGGCGAGCTGCTGACCCCGGAACAGGTGGACGCGGTCGGCATGCGGCTCAACGCGGCGGATCGGGGACGCGGCTTCCTGCTCGCCGACCAGACCGGGGTCGGCAAGGGGCGCAGCCTCGCCGCGATGGCGCGCACCCATATCCGGGCGAACCCGGAGAACCGGGTCCTCTATTTCACGGAATCCGGCACCATCAACGTTCCGGACGTCTGCCGTGACCTCAAGGCGGTCGGGGCCTGGCCGGAGATCCGGGTCGGCTTCCTGAGCGCCGGTTCCAAGTTCACCGACGTCTCCGTCGACCCGACCACCGGCAACGTGATCTCCAAGGAGGTCCGCTCCCTCTCTGACAAGGAGCAGAAGGAGATCTTCCGTTCCGGTCAGTGGCCTGAGAAGTACAACCTGCTCATCACCACCTATTCGAAGTTCAACTGTCGCGAGGAGGCGGACCCGTCCCTCTGGATGGAGAACGCGATGAACGCGAACACGATGATCGTGCTCGACGAGGCGCATAACGCGCTCAACCCGCGCTCGAACACCGGGCGCAACGTCCGCGCGGCGCTCGAGCGGGTCCCGGCCGGTCAGGTCGTGTTCGGCACGGCGACCCCGGCGCGCAACCCGCAAGGGCTCAACCTCTACAAGCCGCTTCTGCCCGCCACCGCGGGGGAGGGTCTCAACACGATCCTCGAGAACATCCAGTCCGGCGGTGAGGTGGCCCAGGAGTCCTTCGCCTCCATGCTGGCGGAGGACGGGGTGATGCTGCGGCGGGACCATGACCTGAGCAACATCGAGTTCCAGGTGAACCTGCCCGATGATCGTCGGATGCTCCACTACCAGGACGTGATGAACCGGTTCTCCCCGATCGTGGAGGGGATGATTGACGCCTCGACCCAGATCGGTGAGCTGGTCGGCCGTCGTCAGGCGCTCGAGTTCCGGGCGATGGTCAACCGCGGCGTGCCCGAAAACGTGGCCCGGCAGCGGACCAACGAGCTTTCGCAGTACAGCCTCGCCATCGGCGGCCCGCTCGCGAACCTGGCCCGGATCACCATGAACGCGCTGAAGATCGACCAGGTGGTCGAGGTGGCGGCGGCGGAGATGGATATGAACCGCAAGCCCCTCATCACCTTCCACTCCACCAACTCCGCGCTCCTGAACGAGCTTATCCGGGCCGATGAGGGGCGGATGACGGATGAGGAGATCGCGGCCCTCCCGCCGCTGGGTCTGAAGGACCAGATCCGTCGCATCCATGACGGGCTCTACCGGCTCACCCTGAACGGGGAGCGTCAGGACGCGCGTCAGGTCTCGCGCGAGGTGGCGGAGGCGGCGCGTCGGGTCGACGCGCTGATCGACCAGCTCCCCGACGACCTGCCCGTCTCCCCGGTTGACGCGCTGAAGGAGCGGCTTGAGGCGAACGGGATGCGGGTGGGGGAGATCTCCGGCCGGACCCTGTGCTACCGGGACGGTCGGATCGAGCGTCGAGCCACCGAGGAGCGGGACCGCCGCGCCGTGATCGACGCGTTCAACTCCGGGGAACTGGACGTCCTGATCTACAACTCGGCCGGCGCAACGGGGGGGTCCTACCACGCCTCCCCGGACTTCAAGGACCAGCGCGGGCGGACCATGATCGAGCTGGAGACCCCGGTCGACATCATCAAATACGTCCAGTCGCAGGGGCGCGGGAACCGTTACGGGCAGGTGGAGGACCCGAAGGTGGTCTCCGTGATGACCGGCCTCACCCCGGAGATGCGGATCATGCAGCAGCGCAACGGGAAGCTGCGCTCCCTTGGCGCCTCCGTCGACGGGAACCGGTCGCACCCGCTCCTCCTGGATGACGTGCCGGACCTGCTGAACAAGGTGGGCGACGAGGCGACCCGCAACGTGCTCCTCTCTATGCCGGGGCTCGCGCGCCGACTCGGGTTCACGGATTTCGCGGAGGCGGAGGCGGCGGCGGATCGGGGCGAGGGGCTTGTGGACGAGGGGTCCGGGACCGCGAAAAGCGGGATCGAGAGCCTTGCGAACCGGGTGCTCGCCCGGTCGATCATGCTACCGGCGGCCGAGCAGGACGATCTCGTGCAGCGGATCCGGATGGAGTTCGACGTGCTCATCGAGGAGTTGGAGAGCCGGAACGCGAACCCGCTCAAGCCGAAGGAGTTCCCGGGCCGGATCGACATCAAGGCGACCGCGATCTTCTCGGGTCAGGAACGGGCCGAGGAGGACCTGGACACCTCCGTCTTCCTCTCCCCGCTCTACATCGCGACCGGCGTGCACGAGTTCACCGATGAGGCGGTCACCGCGGAGCGGCTGATCGCGATGGTGGAGCGTTGCGCGACCCTGCACGGGGCGGACGGGTTCGCCCCCTACGCGGAGCGGATCCGGCAGAACCTGCCCACCCTGATGCGTCCGCATCTCCCCTCCGGCTATGACATGGACGCGGCGCTTCAGAACCCGACCGGGGTTCCGGGCCGGTTCGCGACCCAGCACGGGAAGTTGACGGACCTGATCTGGCTCCTGGAGAACCTCCAGCCCGGCGTCGCGGTCCGTTTCCCGACCCTTGATGATCCAGACGCGCGCCGGGTGAACACGGTCGTCGACCTCATCCCGCCGCAGGAGACCCGCCATTTCGATCTGGCCTCCGCCTACAAGATCCGGCTGATCTCGCCGGGCATGGCGAAACCGGAAACGATGGCGGTCTCGCGCCTCCTGTCGCGGGACATGGAGACGATCCGGTTCCGGCCCGGCCTCTCGCAGGGGGTGAATGAGGACTATCTGGCCGAGTTCACCCAGATGGCGCGGCTGCGTCGTGCGCTGCCGGTCCAGGTGCTTCAGGGGAACGTGCTTCAGGCGATCAACGTGGCGAAGGAGAACAACCTCGGCACCGTCTCGCTCTACCGGAACATGGAGGGGGAGGTCTCCCGCGGGATCGTCATCCATGACAGCAAGGTCGATCTGGGCAAGCTGCCGGTGAATCTCCCCTCCGGTCTCGTCGCCGCGGAGGCGGTGCGTGACCTGATCCGGGACCAGCTGGCCCGTGACGGGTCCAAAGGGTTCCGGGTCTGGGGCGGGATCGACCCGGAGGGGCGGGCCGGTGAGCCGATGGTGGCGGACATCATCATCCGGGTAGGGGCGAAAACGGTCGCGATCGACATGATCCCGCTTCGGCAGAGCACCTATGAGTTCTGGTCCGAGCGGCCCGGCCTGCATGAGGCGGTGCACGGTCAGCCCCTGCCTGCGTTCAGGGACACGCCGCGTCGCGCCCTGCGCAACCCGGGCAAGGACCACAAATACATGGCGAAGTTCTCGATCGAGACGGAGGAGGGGCAGGACCGGCTTTACCGGATCCTCTCCCTGCTCGACGGGCTCCCGTTGCAGATCGACGGTCAGAAACGGGAGTTTGTCAACGAGGCGATCGCCCGGATCAACCGGATCGCCGCGGGGGTCGAGCGGGCCTATCAGCCGGGCGGGACGGACCCGACCGCGGAGGGGCAGGAGCCGGAAATGGACGCGCCGGAGCCCGAAAAGGATCCGGATTTCGAGATGGACGACGTGAGATGGGAGGCGTGAGCGGATGCTGATGCGGTCACAATCGGCACGGGAGGGGGACGGCCCCCTCTCCGGTTTCGTCTGGGCGGGGGAGGGGGACCCGTCCTGGATCCGGTTCCGCACGGACCCGCGTAGCGGGGTCATGTCCGGGATCCATCTCTCCGCCTGCAACGGGACGGTCCCGCGCGGGACCCCGTTCCGGTTCCGGTTCCAGAACGGCGATCAGGCGATCCGGGGCTCGGTCGGGGTGGCGATGCTCATCCTCGGCCAGCTCTCACGGGACCCGGTCCGACTTGAGGGGGAGGTGAGCCGGGTTGCTGACCCCCACGCCCAGCTTGCGGCCTGGCAGGATTTCCTGGGCGGCGGGGACCCCGCCGCGAAACGCCCCGAGGAGGAGCGCCGGCTGATCCTGCCCCGGGAGGTTCATGACCGGACGCTGGCGGGCCAGGGCCTGCACCGGCGGATGGGGGACGGGGACCTGGTGCTCGCGCGCGGCGCGCAGCTCCGGCTCGGGGCCCCGATGTCCGGCTTCGACACGATCACCGCGGCGCGTGATCGGTCCCTTCCGTTCCAGACCGGTCAGATGGGGGATCTCGATCTGGATCAGGCCCGTGAGGCGCTGGTCTCCGTCTCCCGGCCCTCCCCGATCGCGGTCGCCTGGTATGCGACCCCGCGCGGGGACCAGGCCCGCTACCGGATGCAGGCGGCGAGGGCGATGCCGATCCTGGCGGGGATGATCGCGGAGAGCCGAGAGCTGTCGCGCGCGGTGGACCTGCTTGAGCCGATCCAGCCGCTCCTGACCGAGCGGACCGGCCTTCCGAAAGCCTCCGTCAAGCGGATCAGCCGGCTGACCGTCCCGGCGCCGGCCGCGCCGCTCTTCGAGGCGGGGGAGGCGGTGCGCGGGGAGGACGCGCTCGGGGTCAACCGGACCCGTCGCTTCTCCGTGAGCGGGGTGGTGTCCCTGGACAAGGCGATGCGCTATCTGGCGGAGCTCCCCCCGGACCGGACCCCCCGGGATGACCCGGAATGGGCCGCCTTCTATGACGTGCTGAGCGGCTGTGCGGTCCCGATCGCCAACGCCTTCGACCTCCCGGTGCGGGACCTTCTCAACGCCTCCGGCGGGAACTGGGTCGAGTATCGGGCGACCCTCGCACGGGCGGCGGATTTCGATCCGGACCGGTTCGACCGGCGGACCATGGCGCTCACCACGATCGACGCGATCGAGGCGATCGAGGGGTTCTCGCGAACCGCGCTCATGCCGCAGGTCCTCGCCTCGATCGCCGGGACAGGGGAGCCCCTGCCGGCGGTGACGGGGGAGTTCCTGATCGACGGGTTCGAGGCCTCGGCGAAGCTCGTTCTCGGGAACGCGAAGAACCTCGCCGCGCATCTTTTCGAGGTGGCCCGGCGTTACGCGGGCCGGATCCCGGCGATGATGGAGGCGGAGGGTCGGATCACGGCCGAGACGGATCAGGAGGGGCGCTTCGACCGTTACGGGGACACCGCCTTCCCGATCCTGACCGAGACCTACCACGCCTCCAACGGTCTGATCGTCCGCCCCCTGCGCAACTTCGACGAGCTCCGCGAGGAGGGGCAGCGGATGCGTCACTGCGTCGGCGGTTACACTTCGAAGGCGCGGGACGCCCGCTGCCACCTGTTCTCGATCCGGAGCGCGGATGAGCAGACCAGCCTCTCCACGCTGGAGCTGACCGGACTCGAAGGGGAGGACCCGGTGACGGCGGCGGCCAATATCGGGATCGTCCAGAACCGGGCCGAGCGCAACGGGCAGCCGAACGCGGAGGCGCGGGCGGCCACGGAGGAGTTCATGCGCGGGATCAAGGGGGGAGGGGTCCCGATCCGGTTCGAAGAGATCCTTGCCTGGAAGCGGGCCCGTGTGCAGCCGAACGGTCCGGCGCGCGTACATCGTCCGGAGACCACCTGGGAGAGCGTTCTCGAACATGACTGGAAGAACGAACGGATGCGCTCCGCCCTTTGGGCGGAGTGGCGTACCGTCATGGGTGGCCGCATCGGCAAGGCCCACAACCCGGGCGTCATCTACACGGAGCGCGCGGCACGCGACCTCGTCGCCTCGATGAGCCCCCGGGCGGCCGCGATCCTTCTCGATCAGGAGCGGGCGGCCCGTGAGCGGGAGGGCGCTCTTCCAAACCCGGCCTGAAGCGACCCCATACGAAAGATAAAGACTTTCGTATGGATTCCCTTTTGATGTGCGAAAAAAGATGATAGAAGCGACTCGCATCTCAACGCGAAAGGCGAACACATGCGACTCCCGGTTCTTGCGATTGTCCTGGTTATGTCTCCCGTCTCCCTCGTTGCGGAGACCCCGAAGACGTTCGAACCCACGATCGTCTCCCCCGAGAAGAGGGCTCTGGCGGATATCTGCGCCTCGCCGCAGAAGATCCTCCGGAACGACTGCGTGAAAGGGGGCGTGACGGGAGGCTCCCGTCAGGACCTGCAAAGGGGTATCGACGGCCGCGAAACCCGCCAGTCCCACAACAGCCCGGTGAACGGACTGGAAAACGGCCCCCTCTCGACCCGTACCGATCGGGTGGAGCGGTATGAGCAGCAGTTCACCCAGAGGGGTGACGGGATCAAGACCCCGGTCAAGCCGATCAAGCCGATCACCCCGCCCAAGCCCGAGGGGGGTGAGAGCGTAAAGCCCTGGAAGCCGGTTGATCCGGCGAAGCCTATTTTTCCGGTCAAGCCGGGTTTTTCCCCGGGCGCGAAGTGACGGGCAGAGCGTTCTGATCCCATCGCTCGTGTTGCGAAAAAATAAAAAACCCCTAATATCAGGCGGGACGCAACAGGGGGGGATCATGACCGGAAAACCGAGCAGACGGGAACGGGAGGAGTCGCGGCGGATGCGCCGGCTCCTTCTGATCGGCGGGGGGGCTACCGCCCTGGCTGGCCTCACCTCCGCCTATTTGATCTCCCGCCCGCCGGAGATCCCGTCCCTCTCGGGGCGGGACCCGATCGGAACCCGGTTGTCGCGGATCGGGCCTACCCCGCACCACCAGCAGCTGACCGGGTCCGGTGCGGACCTCCTGGTGATCAGCGATACCGGTTGCGCCTTCTGTCGTGAATTCGTCCGGACGGGCCTGGACCCTCTCATCCGCTTCGCTGAGGCGCGCGGTCTCGCCGCCGCCTACCTCTCCGTCGGCTACGGCCGTTCCGGCCTGATCTCCACGGTGGCCGCCGCCTGTCTCGAGCGGGAAGGGAGCCGGCTCGCCCCGCCGGACCGGGTCCGCGCGCTATTCGAGATGACCGCCTCCGTTCCGACGGAGGGGGGGCTCGAGGAGCTGATCTTGCCGCAGGCCCGGCTCCTGGGCGCCTCCCGCGTCGCGCTCTCCGGCTGCGTGGCGGAGGAGGGGCTCCAGTTTCGGGACCGGTTCGAGTCGACCCGGAGGGAGTTCGCGCTGGAACGCACCCCTACCTTCTTCCTCGCCGCTCCCGGGGATCCGGGGCGCGTGCTCAAGATCGAGGGGTTCACCGGCGCCGGGGCGATGATACGCCGGCTGGAGCGGGGGCTTGAGGTTGCGGGGGGGCGTGCATGAGACCCGAAGACGCAGATCTGGGGATGCGGATCCTCAAGGGGGTCTGGATCCTGAGCTTGATCCTGCTGATCCCGATCGCGATCCTAACCCTGCTCCTCGGCGTGCCTGTCGGCCTGATCGGGTTCGCGGCGGCGCTCCCGCTCAGCGCGCATCTCTCCGGTCTGCTGCCGCTCGGAGCGGATCTCGGGGAGGTCTGGGTTCGGGTCCTGTCTCAGGCACGCCTTCACGCGCTGAGCGCGGTGGCTGCCGTATTTTTCGCACTGAACACGATGGCGCTCCTGCCCGGGGCCACCAGCTCGGTCGCCCTCCTTCCCCTGGTGATCACTTCCTTCTTTGCGCTCTCCCTCTACGTGATCGCGGTCAAGGGCGGGAGTGTGCGGGCGATTCCGGCCCAGATCGGCCCACCGCTCCTGGGGCTGGCGGTCGCATCCCTCCTCCTCCTCTGAGGCTGCACATAAAATAGAATAAGAATATCTTTTATTTTCGCAGATCGATCCCTATGTTTGGGGGGACACAGATTCTTTTTCGGAGACCCGCATGTCCAGACCCGCTCTTCTCGCCCTGTTCACCCTCCTCGCCGCGCCGGCGGCGGCGCTTGAGACGGGGACCTACCCGATCACCCTCCCTGACGGGGTGGAGGGGGGCGGCCAGATCGAGGTCAACTCGGACTTCATCGAGGTGTTCATCACCGGACCCGGGGGGTGCAACGCGGTCGGGGGCGGGACCCTGCTCCGCGGGCCGGACGGGGCCTGGGCCGCGCTCCTCAACACCGGGGAGACGAAGGGTCGTCAGTGTGTCCTGGTCGGGACGAGCACCGGGTTCAGCCCGGTCGGGGACGGGTGCCGGACCCTCGTCACCGGGTCCTGCGAGCTCGCCGGGTCCATCACCGCCCCGGTCTCTCAACCGGTTCGGGTCATCCGGGCGATCCTTGAAGGCCAGTTCAACCGCCTTGACGAGGCGGGGCGTCGCGGGGTCCAGTCCCTTCTTGCGGAGCGCGGTCATTACACGGGTCAGGTCGACGGGGTCTACGGGGACGCGACCGAGGCGGCCCTGATCGCCCTGCTTCAGGCGATGGCGGACCGGGGCGAGACCGTGGACGGCAACAGCACCTCCTTCATCCGGGAGGTGATGCGCGGGATCTCGGCGGAGGGGATCGCCCTGAACGCCCCGGCCGTCTCGCCCGCCGCCCCTGCGGCCCCCTCCGCCGAATCCGCGGAGCCGGTCTATGTCGGACGCTGGTCCTGCGGCGGGACCACCTACGCCTTCACCGCGGAAAGTTACCAGATGATCAACGAGTATGACCGGTCCATCATCCGGGAGGGGCGTCTTCGGCCTGACGGGGTCGACGGTCGGACCGCCTATCTGGAGCTGGTGGGTTACGGGAACCTGACCTTTGACGGGATCGGCCGGCCGGACATGGTCATGCATGACCCCTCCTCGGGGGAGACCTGGGACTGTCGCCGGGGCTGATCAGCACCAGTCGAAATCCGGCGTGTCCGACGGGCCGGGAGGGGGCGATCGCCCCTCCCGGCCCGCTCTCGTTTCGGCCGGGGGTGACGCCGGAGATGCCGGGGGAGGGGGAGGGTCCGGGGGCGCGGGGACGGTTCCGGATGGTCTGGCCTCCGCTACGAGGGTCGCACGAACCTCGCGCGTCGCGAGCAGGTGCCGATAGGCGTCGCCCACCGCCCCGAGCTCCGTCCGGAGCGGGTAGGGGTAGCCGCCCGGGGGCTGGCCGCGCAGGGCCGCGACCGCCTCGAAGGCCTCCTCCGGGATCACGTTGGCCAGGTAGTCGTTGACGACCCCGCGCGCCCCGAGTTCTGAGATCACGAAGGCCTCGAAGCCTCGGGCGGCCATCTCGACCCGGGTCGCGTAGTAGGGGGAGGACCGGACCCGGTCGAGCAGGGCGGAGCGCTCCGCCATCCGGGTCCCGGTCGTGAGCCGGCCGATCAGGCGCGCGACGGGCCCGTTCAGTTCGGAGGCGTATTGGGTGCTGCGCGCCCCGGCCCTGCGCGCGAGATGATTGTCGAGCGCGTGGAACCACTCATGTGCGAGGGATCCGGCCCCGTTCGTCTTGGTCAGGTTGATGACAACCTGATCCGGCTCGAAATGGGCCGCGGCCGCCCCCTTCCCGCCACGTCCACGCGCCCCGAAGGCGAGGCCCAGCGCTTCCCCGAGGGAGAGGGCTTTCGGGGCGCAGCCGATCACGGAGGCGAGGTCGAGAAGCGCGTCATGGGCCCGGTTCAGGTCCGCCTGGCGGCGCGCCCCCTCGACGTAGTTTCCGAACTGCACGCCACGGAACCCGAAGAGCTCCTGGAATCGTGCCGGGGAGACGTCCCCGCGGCGCAGGGCGGGGCCGCTCCGGTCCCGGTTCGCCTCCCCCCGCTCCGGGGGGAGGTCCCGCAGCTGCGCGAGGCGACGTTCCAGAGCGTTCCGATTTTCGCGCAGATGCGTCTGAGCCTCCCTCACGGAGGGCAGGCGCGCGAGCTCGATCAGGTGGGGCCCGTTCTTCACCCCGATGACCGCGCCCCGTTCGGGGTGTCCGCGCCAGCTGAAGATCTCGATCGGGGCGCGACGCGCCGCGGGCGCACCCGCATCCGTCGTGAGACGGGTCCGGAATGCGGTGATCGCCTCCTCCTCGCTCCGACCGGATGCCAGGACCTCCGCGCGCCCGCCGGACCGGTCCCGCCGGACCTCCCAGCGGATCAGCGGCGGGTCATGTCTGACCCCGTCGAGGACCTGGTAGGCGGTCCGGGTCAGGCGGTGTCCGCGCAGGCTGCGCTCATGTCCGAGGGCGAGGTAGAGCGCCATCCGGCCCTCGAGCCCCTCGCGCAGACGTTGGGACCCGGGATCCGCAAGGCGCGCCTCGACCCGGCCCCGGTCGATCACCCCCTCGATCAGGTCGACAGAGATGTCGCGCAGTGCGCGGACCGTTCGCGCCCAGGGGCGCGCGCGATAGGGGTCTCGGGGCCTGGCCGGGATCTGCTCGCGCGCGGCGCGAACGAAGGCGATCACCCAGGGGTCCGCCCCGTCCTCGATCAGTCGGGTATAGGGGGGCTCCGGGAAAGCCTCGGCGAGGGGGGCGGTGAGCGGGTCCCCCGCCTCGCGCCTCGCACGCGACATCGCCTCCCGATAGGTGCGCCAGCGCTCCTTCGCCGCCCCGTGCAGATGTGCTCCGAAATCCTCGATCCTGCTCATGACCCGCTCCGCTCGCCAAGATCGACAATAGGGTCGTGGCGCGAAAAGGCGGAGCGCGGTCTCGTCAGGTCGTGCGAAACAGGATTGGCGCGGCCCTCGAAGGGGTCGCGCTAAACGGATCAGGCCCGCATTTTCGCAAGTTCGACGCCCTCGTCGATCGCCTCGTTCAGCCAGCTCGGGCGACGACCACGACCACACCACGTCAGCTCGGGCCGCTCAGGGTGACGCCACTTCGCCGGACGCTCGGAGCGCGCGTCGATCCGGCTGATCACCTCCCCGATCGGAAGACCGTAGCGGGCGATGACCGCTTCGATCTCCTCCACGGCCCGCTCGATCTCAGATTCGCGTTTTTCGCGAATGGTTCTCTCCGCGGTGCTGCGCAGGTTCTCCAGGTCTTCCACGGAGAGGGTTTGAAGAAGGTCCGACAGAGGCATGTCCAGGCTCATCACCTTGCTCCACGTTTCTGATATGCGAAAAATAATATGGCACGCGGCATAATGCAATGCGAAAAAAGATCCGCTCTGTACGATTTTTTATTTCTATTTAGAGAGGGCGGTTAATCACTATTGTCAGTTTCATGTATCAAAAGTATATTGTGGCCCGCCTAATTTTTCAAAAATATCCCTTGTGATAGTATTCTGGATTATCAGTTATCTTTTGAGATATTGATCCATGAATCTCCCCATACTTAATGTGGATCATGAGCATTCGTGTACATAAAGCAATATATTGAAGCGACGTTGTCATTTTCAGGAGACAACTGCACCAATCATCGCAGATTGATGCCTGCTGTGCATCCGGCTCCTGACAGCCCAATATCAGGACTCCCCCACACGAAACTCGTCTATGTTCACTACTCGTGTGCACCAAAGCGAGGTGAGCATGGCGACCTACACCCCACGGATTACCGAGCACGGCGTGGTTACCCTTTCAGAACAGGCATGGGAGCGTGCGTGCCGTCGTGCGGAGATCATCGGGCCGTTGGCACAGTCGGAGACGGTCGGGCATGAAGCGGCCGACGCGGCAGCTCAAGCACTGGGCCTGTCCCGGCGGCAGGTATACGTCCTGGTCCGCCGCGCCCGGCAAGGCGTGGGGCTGGTGACTGACTTGGCGCCTGGACAGTCGAGTGGTGGTAAAGGCAAGGGCCGCTTGCCTGAGTCGGTCGAGCGCATCATCCGTGAGCTGATACAAAAGCGTTTCCTGACCAAGCAGAAGCGCAGCATTGCGGCCTTCCATCGTGAAGTCGCTCAAGCCTGCAAGGCACAGAAACTGCGGGTGCCGGCACGAAATACCGTGGCCTTGCGGATCGCCAGCCTTGATCAGATCAAGACCGTTCGCCGCCGGGAAGGTCAGGATGCCTCCCGCGAACTGCAAGGTGCTGGCGGCGTCCCGCCGACAGTCTCTGAGCCACTGGAGCAAGTGCAGATCGACCACACGGTCATCGACCTGGTCGTGGTAGACGTGCGCGACCGGCAGCCGATTGGCCGTCCCTACCTCACGCTGGCCATCGACGCATTCACCCGCTGCGTGCTCGGCATGGTGGTCACGCTCGAAGCACCGTCCGCCGTCTCGGTCGGCCTGTGCCTGGCACACGTCGCCTGCGACAAGCGTCCCTGGCTGGAGGGGCTGGATGTAGAGGTGAACTGGCCGATGGGCGGCAAGCCCAGGCTGCTCTACCTGGACAACGCGGCCGAGTTCAAGAGTGAGGCGCTGCGCCGGGGCTGCGAGCAGCATGGCATCCGCTTGGACTACCGGCCACCCGGCCAGCCGCACTACGGAGGCATCGTGGAACGCATCATCGGCACGGCGATGCAGATGATCCATGACAACCTACCGGGCACGACCTTCTCCAATCCTGGCCAGCGCGGCGAGTACGACGCCGAAAAGATGGCCGCCCTGACCCTGCGCGAGCTGGAGCGCTGGCTCACTCTGGCCGTGGGCACCTATCACGGCTCGGTGCACAACGGCCTGTTCCAGCCGCCGGCCGCGCGCTGGGCCGAGGCCGTGGCGCGAATCGGCGTGCCTCCTGTGGTAACGCGGCCCACCGCGTTTCTGGTTGATTTCCTGCCGGTCATCCGTCGCACGCTGACCCGCACCGGCTTCGTCATCGACCACATCCACTACTACGCTGACGCGCTCAAGCCGTGGATTGCCCGGCGCGATCGCCTACCCGCGTTCCTGATCCGGCGCGATCCCCGCGACATCAGCCGTATCTGGGTGCTGGAGCCGGAGGGACAGCACTACCTGGAAATCCCGTACCGCACCCTGTCCCATCCGGCCGTCACGCTCTGGGAGCAGCGCCAGGCGCTGGCACGGCTACGGCAGCTCGGGCGCGAGCAGGTGGATGAATCGGCGCTGTTCCGCATGATCGGCCAGATGCGCGAGATCGTGTCCACCGCGCAGAAGGCCACGCGCAAGGCGCGGCGTGATGCGGATCGACGCCAGCACCTCAAGCTGTCGCCTCCACCCGTCAAGCCCACACCGCCGGACGCGGACAGCGCCGACTCGCAGGTTGGCAACCTGCCGCCAGCCAAACCGTTCGAGCAGATCGAGGAGTGGTAGCCGTGGACGAGTATCCCTGCATCGACCTATCTCACCTGCTTCCGGCGGCGCAGGGATTGGCAAGGCTGCCGGCCAGCGAGCGAATTCAGCGCCTTCGCGCCGACCGCTGGATCGGCTATCCACGCGCGGTCGAAGCGTTGAACCGGCTGGAGGCCTTGTATGCCTGGCCGAACAAGCAACGCATGCCCAACCTGCTGCTGATCGGCCCGACCAACAACGGCAAGTCGATGATCGTCGAGAAATTCCGGCGGACACACCCGGCCAGCACCGACACGGACCAGGAGCACATACCCGTGCTGGTGGTGCAGATGCCATCCGAGCCCTCGGCGATCCGCTTCTATGTCTCGCTGCTGGCCGCGATGGGTGCACCGCTTCGCCCACGCCCACGGTTGCCGGAAATGGAGCAACTGGCACTGGCCCTACTACGCAAGGTTGGCGTGCGCATGCTGGTGATCGACGAACTGCACAACGTCCTGGCAGGCAACAGCGTCAACCGGCGGGAATTCCTCAACCTGCTGCGCTTTCTCGGCAACGAGCTGCGTATCCCGCTGGTCGGTGTTGGCACGCGCGAGGCGTATCTCGCCATCCGCTCGGACGATCAACTGGAAAACCGCTTCGAGCCAATGCTGCTTCCACCGTGGGAAGTCAATGAAGATTGCTGCTCGCTGCTGGCCAGCTTCGCTGCGTCGCTCCCGCTGCGGCGGTCCTCGCCGATTGCCACGCTGGACATGGCCCGCTACCTGCTCACCCGCAGCGAAGGCACCATTGGTGAGTTGGCGCACCTGCTGATGGCCGCGGCCGTGGCCGCCGTGGAGAGCGGCGAGGAGGCGATCAACCATCGCACGCTGAGCATGGCCGACTACGCTGGCCCCAGTGAGCGGCGCCGACAGTTCGAGCGGGAACTGATGTGACACCTGCGCCGCGCTGGCCGCTGCATCCGGCCCCGAAAGAAGGCGAGGCGCTCTCCTCGTGGCTCAACCGGGTCGCCTCCTGCTACCAGATGGATGTGCACGAGCTGCTGGTACACGATCTTGGTCACTGCCAACTCGATGAGCTGGATACCGCGCCTCCTCCGTCGCTGTTGACGGTGCTTGCCCAGCGCAGCGGCGTTGAGTTCGAGCGATTGCGCAGTATGAGCCTGGCCGGCTGGGTGCCGTGGCTGCTGGACAGCCTCGACGATTCGGTGCCTGCGGCCCTGGAAACCTATGCGTTTCAATGCTCGGTGCTGCTGCCAAAGCGCAAGGCGCGATCCATCACCCGCTGGCGTGCGTGGCTGCCGAGTCAGCCGACTCGCCGGGCATGTCCGCTGTGTCTGCACGATACGGCCAACCAGGCCTTGTTGCTTGTCTGGCAACTCCCCTTGATGCTCAGTTGTCCGCAGCATGGCTGCTGGCTGGCGTCCTATTGGGGCCTGCCTGGCCGGTATCTCCAGTGGGAGAAGGACGATGCTGCTCCACATCCCGCCAATGAGGCGATTGCCTGCATGGATCGGCGTACCTGGCAGGCCCTGACGACCGGCTTTGTGGAGCTGCCGCGCCGACGAATCCATGCTGGGCTGTGGTTCCGGCTGCTGCGCACCCTGCTCGATGAGCTGAACACCCCGCTCTCGCACTGTTGTAGCGGCAGCGCGAGCAGCATTCGCCAAGTCTGGGAGCATTGCGGCCATCCACTGCGCGCCGGACAGAGCTTGTGGCGTCCTTTCGAGATTTTGGCCCCTGCGGTGCAGTTGCAGATGCTGGAAGCGGCGGCCACCGCCATCGACCTGATCGAATCGAAGGTGTTGAGTCTGCACGGGGAGCAGGCAACGCTGTTCCTGTCAGAACCGAACACCGGGTTCACCAACGGCCTGACGACTGCTGAGCGAGAGAAGGAGCCTGTCAATCACTGGCAGGAAGCGGTCAAGGCGCTTAACGAGGCGGTTGCCGAGGCTCGTCATAATCCCGAGAGGGCTCGCTCCCTGTTCGCGCTGTTCGCTTTTGGACGGCGCGACCCCGAATCCTTGGAACGATTGCGCGTTATGTTTGCCAAGGAGGGCATCCCTCCGGAATTCCTGTCACATTACATTCCTTGAATACCATTTGCGCGCCATAGAATAAATGACGGGTTAGGTGTCAATTTTTGACGGCGAGAGCTTTCAGACTCACACTGTCACATAATCGAACGTATATGTGACAGGTGGGGCATGCTGATTGGCTACATGCGAGTATCGAAGGCGGACGGATCTCAGGCCACTGACTTGCAGCGCGACGCGCTGATCGCGTCCGGCGTCGATCCGGCGCATCTCTATGAGGATCAGGCGTCCGGCAAGCGCGAGGATCGCCCCGGCCTCGCTGCCTGCCTGAAAGCACTGCGCGAAGGTGACACGCTGGTGGTGTGGAAGCTGGATCGGCTCGGGCGCGACCTGCGCCACCTGATCAACACCGTGCACGATCTGACCGGACGTGGCGTCGGCCTCAAGGTGCTGACCGGCCACGGCGCAGCCATCGACACCACGACGGCCGCCGGCAAGCTGGTCTTCGGCATCTTTGCCGCACTCGCTGAATTCGAGCGCGAACTGATTGCAGAGCGCACGATCGCTGGCTTGGCCTCGGCGCGGGCACGTGGCAGGAAAGGTGGCCGGCCGTTCAAGATGACCGCCGCCAAGCTACGCCTGGCGATGGCAGCGATGGGGCAGCCGGAAACCAAGGTGAGCGATCTTTGCGAAGAACTTGGTATTACCCGGCAGACGCTCTACCGACATGTGTCGCCCAGGGGCGAACTGCGGCCAGACGGTCTAAAGCTGCTATCCCGCGGTTCAACTGCATAAATAAAGAGGCGCCCCAGAGCAGGGCGCAGTTAAGTGCGGCAACGATCCGATTGCCGCTGTCGACCCAAGGCAGCCTTTTCGCTAGCCTGCCGCGAATTGAGAACTCGGCTGTAGAGTAGTTTGGAACGGAGGCTAATTCCCGGCCTGTGCCGCCTTTTCTTGTAGGCGCTGGGTGAATCTGCTCAGGTCGATGATTGCTCGCCGATGCGTGCCCTCGCCAATGACGCCGCCTTCGTCCCGACATTGCACTTTGAACAGCAGCGCCTTGCCCTCGATACCGATGAGCTCGACTGTAGCTGTCACCGTCATTCCCACCGGGGTGGGGGCGATGTGGCTCACGTCGACATGGGTCCCCACTGTCCGTTGTTCCGCCGAGAGGAATGGGCGCAGCCCCTCGATACAGGTCTGCTCCACGAAGCCGATCATCATCGCCGTGGCCAGGACGGGCGGCATGTCGGCGAAGCCCGGCCAGGCCGGTTCCACCTCGGGAACGGTGTGGCGCGCAGCCACGGTCAGCGTTTCGCTATGGCACAGGCCGATGGATAAAGTGGCGCAGGTTGGGTTGCTCATACTCGTCCAATTCTCATGTTGATGGGCCAGGAAATAGCTTGCTTGCTCGCCGGGTCGCCCCAGATGTCGGCGATGTCGCTCGCGAAGCGATGCAGGATGTCCTCCCGCCCGGCTTCCCGTGCACGGCGCACGGCTGACCAGGTCGCGATGTAGCCGAGAAACTCCTCCAGATTCCAGTCGAGGCGGATCGCCATGGCGGGTGGGGCAAGCGGCGCGAACGGAAAATCCAGGGTGGCGTAACCACTATCCACTAACCGGCGCTCGGCCGGCCAATAGGGGCCGATCTCCTGCCCGTAGAACTGCTGGAAGCGAGCGTCCAGGCCTTCGTCCAGGCGCATGACGCCATAGCTGATCAGCGCCAGAACGGCGCTGGGCCGCGCGATGCGGCGCACCTCGGCGTAGAAGGCCGGCAGATCAAACCAGTGCGCGGCTTGCGCGGCAGTGATGAGACTCGCGCTGTGATCCGCCAGCGGCATCTGCTCCGCAGGTGCGCACTGATAGTCGACATTGGTCCGGGGAGTGGCATGCGCCACCTGATCGGCGCTCGGGTCCAGCCCCACGACGGCAGTGAAATGTTCCGCCAATTGCCCGGTGAGCTGGCCGTTTCCGCAGCCAACATCCACGGCAAGGGTGGCGTCGGGCGCCACCGAGGCAAGGTAGGCGGCGAGTTCGGCGGGATATTCCGGCCTGAAACGGGCGTAGGCCTGGCCGCCCTGATCGAACCAGTTTTTCAACCCGCTGGGGGTGCTGCTCATTGATCGATTCCTCGCGGCTGACCAAGTTTGATGTGCGTTAGGCGTTGCGCGAAGCCTTGCCGCTCCAACGCTTTTGCGGCGTCTTCCAGAATGCGGCGCAGCGGATGGCCGATTTCCCCTTCGAGTTCTTCGATCACCGCAAAGGTCGCGCTCCAGTGCTGGTTCAGCTTGGCCACCAGCTCCTTGCCATGGGGGGTGAGCCGAATACTGCTCTTGCGCCCATCCTCGACGCGATGGCGGGAAATCACCCCGTCGTTCTCCATGTGGCCAACTGTCTGGCTGATAGCGCCTTGGGTCAGGTGCGTGCGTGCGGTGATCTCCGTGACTGTCTTGGCGCCCGCCTGAATTGCCCTGAGCACGGGCGTATAGCGCGCCCGGTACTGGAGGCCCATCTGCCGGTAGTGCTCCTCGGCACCGTGCTCCACCAGATCCGAAACGTAGCGGAGCAGCTCGCCCAGGCCGGGCTCATTTCTCTCGTTCATGACTGCGACCTTCGGTTGCTGACTGCAAATTACATTAGCGCTAATGTATTCTGCACGCAACCGCGCTGGCTCAAGCGCGGTTACCCAAGGCCAACGATCGGAGTTCCCGCTGTGACTACCCCCACTGATGACGGCCATGCGCCGGCGATTGCTCTTCAGGAGCGTCGGCTTGAGCCTGAAGCCAGCGATACGCTGATCGACATCGAAGTGAACGAATCACCGATGCCGGCACCCGCGCCATCGGCGGGGACGCTGTTCCTGGCGTGCAGCCTGATCCTCGTGGCGTTCAATCTGCGCACGATCTTTCCCAGCCTGGGAGCGCTGCTGCCAGAGCTGAAAGCAGCCCTGAATCTGTCGTCGCATCTGGCCAGTTGGGTGACCACCTTGCCAGTCTTGTGCCTGGGGCTCTTCGCCCCGCTTGCACCCTGGCTGGCTCGGCGCATCGGTGCCGAGCGCACGATCTTTTGCCTGATGATCGCCCTGTCGGTCGGGGTGGCACTACGTGGAGCGGGTGGTCTAACCGGCCTGCTGTGCGGGTCTGTGCTTGCCGGGGCGGCAATCGCCATCATCAACGTCCTGCTGCCAGGCCTGATCAAGCGTGACTTCCCCCATGCCACTGGGGTGATGGCGGGGTTGTACGCCATGGCGCTGCTTGGGGGCGCCGCCACCGCAGCCGGAGCAACGATGCCGCTGGAAATGGCCCTCGGGGGCGAGTGGACGCAAGCGCTGTCGCTCTGGTGCGTACCGGCCGCCATCGCCTGCGCATGCTGGTTCTTTCAGCTCCCCAGGGGGGCCGCCATCCGGCGCATAGCGACGCCCCGAGTGCGGGGACTTTGGCGCTGTCCCCTGGCGTGGCAGCTCACCGCGTTCATGGTTTTGCAGTCGATGTACTCATTCACCGTCTTCGGCTGGCTTGCGCCATTCCTGCGAGATCGTGGCATACCTGCGGTGGATACTAGCCTTATCGTCTCGGTCTCGATTCTGCTGCAAACCGCCGCATGCCTGGCGGCCCCCATCATCGCAACGCGCCTGCCGAACCAGTCTTGGTTCAACATGGTCGTCGTGACCCTCACGGTCGTTGGATTCATCGGCTGCCTTGCCGCGCCACTGCATAGCGTGTGGTTTTGGGCTGGCGTGCAAGGTGTCGGCCAGGGGGCGCTGACCTCCATCGCCATGGCGATGATCGTATTGCGCTCAGGTGATGCCCATGTGGCCGCCGAACTGTCCGGCATGGTGCAAGGGGTTGGCTACGGACTGGGGGCATCCGGTCCCTTGCTGGTGGGCCTGCTCTACGAGCCCGGCGGAGGTTACGCCCGCGTGGGGGGCTTCCTGGTGGCGGTGGGCCTAGCGCTTCTCTGCTTCGGCTACCTATCGGGCCGGCAACGGTTGGTGTCAGTCAAGGTCGAGCCTGCCGAAGGCCTTGATCCAATCGTCATTGCCTGATGGATCCAACCTCCTCCGTCGCTGTAGTGCAATCGGCTTCTAATGTTCAGTGCAGCCGTCTTCTGAAAACGACAGACGTCTCCGAGAATTAACATTCGACAGGTAGCGATCTCTCTGGTCTCTCTAAAATGCCCGAGTTCCCGGCGAGTTTTGGTGAACACTCCCCGCACTGAAGTACGGGGCTTCAGGCTCATCTCGCGGCTCACGCCCGCACCGTTTCCGGCGCGATCGCTCCCCGCGGCTGAGTCCCTGACTTTTCCTTTTCCCGCGTCTCGCATGGCGCCGTGCTTGGTGCAGAGGGCTCAACGGGCAGCCCCGGCAGTCCCGGCCGGGGACGAAGTCCGAGGGCGATGAGCCCCCGTCTCCGGATTTCGATCGCGGCGTTCACGTCGGCGTCCGACTCGTGACCGCAGCTGGTGCACCGGAACCGGTCCCGGCTGACGCGGGACGCCGCATCGACGGTGAGGCATTGGGCGCAGGTGCGTGACGTGTTCGCGGCCGGGACCTTAAGCAGGACCCCGCCGTGCCACGCCAGCTTGTAGCGGAGCTGGCGTTCGATCTCGCCCCAGCCCACGTCGAGGATAGACCGGTTCAGGCCCGCCTTCTGGGCCACGTTCCGGCCGGGTTCCGCTACGGTCCCCTTCGCGGAGGCGGTCATGGCCTGAACCTTCAGGTCTTCGAGGATGACGACGCGGTGGTTTTTCGCGAACGTCGATGTGATCTGATGCGTCATGTCCCGACGCCGGCGCGTCAGCTTGGCCGTCTTCGCCCGAAGCCGCCCCAGTGCCTTCAGGTGGCGTTTCGACCCGCGCTGCGTCCGGGCCAGCTGCTTCTGGAGCCGCTTGAGCTTGCGCCGGTCCCGCTCCGTCGTCACCGGGGCGCCGAGGAGGGCCCCGTCCGAGGTGACCACCGGGACCACCGCGCCGCGGTCCGCGGCGACGACATCCGCCTCCGTGATCCCCTCCGGCTTCAGCGCGCGCCGAACCCGGACCGCCACCTGGACGCTGGCGTACCAGTGCGTCCCGTCCCGCCCGATCGTCACCCGACGGACCCGCCCCTCCAGCTGACGGTGGAACACGGCCCGGATCGGGCCGTTGTCGCGGGAGGTCCGGCCGAACTTCGGCAGGATCAGGACCCCGCGCCCCACGTCCACCCGGATCTGTTCCGGGTCCGGGAAGGTGAAGCTGTCGTTGCGGAGCCGCTTTCGCGGCCGCGGGTACCCGCCGGCCCCAGAGAAGAAGCGCTGGAAGGCGCTGTCCAGGTCGACCAGCGCCATCTGGAGGCAGTGGGCGGGGACCTCCTTGAGGAACGCCGCCTCGGCCTTCAGGTCCTTGATCTCCCGGCGCTGGCCGGCGCAGGAGATATGACGCCCCTGCGTGTCCCGGTACTGACGCCAGAAGGTCCGGCGCTGCTCCAGGCCCAGATTATAGACCAGGCGGCAGCAGCCGGAGATGCGCCGGAACATCTCCTCCTGCTCCGCCGTCGGATAGATCCGAAACCTGTACGCCTTGAGTTTTCGCATAAGGCGAATATACTCACCCTTCACAGATATGGAAGTGTGAAAATGTCAGATTTCAGAACAGGACGGCACGTAGTTCATCGTCTGAACGCGCACTTGGTCCTTACGACCAAGTACCGGCGGGACGCGATCCGGACGGACCGGGTCCGGGACCTCCTGAAAGGGGTCATGACTTCGGTCGCCGCGGACATGGGGGCGACGTTGGAGGCGGTGGAAGCGGACGGGGATCACATCCACCTCCTGATCTCTTACCCGCCCCAGCTCGCGTTGTCGAAGCTGGTTGGCAGCCTCAAGGGGGTCTCCGCCCGGCGCCTGCGCCAGCAGGGGTGGCCGGAGGTCCGCCGTGTCCTCTGGGGGGACAGCTTCTGGTCCCCCAGCTACTGCGTCGTCTCCTGCGGCGGAGCCCCCCTTGAAGTCGTCCGGACCTATGTCGAGACGCAGGCGGATCCGGACCGGGCCCGGATCGGACAGAAAATGCGTGCCGTCAGGAAAAGGCGGCGTCAGGGGAAAAAGGAAGACGCCTTGACCCCTCCCTGAACGAAGGGGATTGCGGCGAGTTTTGTTCAAATTCATGGGGGCAACGCTTCCTCGTTGAAATCGGACGTGGATCCGCATATCAGATATTAAAAAGCGAGGTTTCCGGTTAATGGGGACGGCGCTCCGGGAATTGTAATGAGGTCTGCATGCTGAGGCCTGACGAGTTTGACCGGGTCCGTGCGCAGGCCCGAAAGTTCCCGGACCCGGAGAGCTGGCGCGTGGGGGATCCGGAGAGCTATGCGCTCGCGCTACGTGCCGACCTGATCGGGGACCCCCATGTTACCCCGCATATGGTCGACCGGTCCCGGCTTACGGAGGTCTCGGTCAGGGCCGCAGCCGCCTATTATGCGACCCACGCGGACTGGCGTGAGAAGGACCCGATCACCTATTGGCGTGCGAGTGAGCTGGGACTGCTCGAGGACCGTTCGGTGGTCGGGCATATGCGCACCCGCGGCCCCGCGCTCAGTTTTCCGGAGGTGCGGCGGAGGGCGCATCGGCATGAGACCCTCGCCGCCTGGGCCGCAGCGGACCCGAAAGGGCACGAGAAGGCGGCCCGGTCCGGGTGGCTCTCCGCTCCGGAGCTCGTCGGACATTTCCCGGACGCCGTGATACGGCCCCCCCTGATCGATCTGATCCGCTCGGCGATCCGGTATGTTGATCTCAAGGGGTGGGAGATCGGTGACCCGTCTCTCTTTTCCGCAGCGCGGGAGGCGGGCTGGTTAACGCGGCCGGATCTGACGGGACATATGCTTGTCGGGATGCAAAACGTGCCCCCGCTCGCCGGTCTCATCGCTGAGCCGGGACGCGTACTCCTCGCCCCGCAGGAGGTCTCAGCAGCAGATGGCGATCTTTTTGCAGATCTTCTTCGTCAGAACGGGGTCCTGACCCCGCTGGGCGGGGGCTTCCTCCTGATCGTCGAATCGCTCACGTCTCATCCGCCCGCCGACCGCGAGAGGGCTCTGGTCAGCGAGCTCGCCCGACTCACCCGGGCACGAATCGTGCCGGGGGCGGTGTTCGAGGCGATGCGCGCGGGGCTCCCGGTCCCGGACGGGTCCTGGCCGGATTACGAGACGGACGGGCTGAGCCTCGATCTGCGTTTCGATAGGAAGCCCCTCAGTTTTCGGCCGTCCAGGCTCGCCTGGCGCCTCTTCAGCACCTCCTCCGGGGTCTCCGCTGTTCTAAGGGGCCTGTGCTCTCTGAAACGGGACCAGATCGATGAGCACGCGGACCGGGTGGTCGGTCGCCTCTCCCTCTCCGGTCGGACGGAGCTCAGGCGACGCCTCCCGGCGCTCCCGCCCCGCCTGCGTGAGCGGCTCGAGATTGCGCTCGCCCGGACCTCGCGCGGCGGGCGTTAGCCCCGAACGGTCCGTGAACCCGCCTTTTTCGTCCGGCATTTTCCGTTTTCGCCTCCCCTCCCTATTGTGATCGGGCAACCCAAAGGAGGTCCCGATGTCCGAGCCGAAATCCGCCCACCTGTTCTTCCGCGAGGGGTCCTCGGACAAGGTCTACAACGTCCATCTCGCACAAGGCCCGACCGGATGGGACGTCCGGTTCCAGAACGGGCGCCGCGGCAAGGCGCTCCGCGACGGGGTCAAGCTGGAGGGGTCCGATTACGCTTCCGCCCTCAGAGAGTTCGAGAAGGTCGTCTCTGCGAAAATCAAGGGGGGATACACGGAGCAGGAGAGCGGGGTCGCCTTCAGCTCGTCCGAGCTCGCCGGTCAGGTGACCGGGTTCCGCCCGCAGCTCCTCAACGAGGTCACGGAGGCGGAGGCGCTCGCGCTCGGCCCGGACTGGCTCGTGCAGGAGAAGCATGACGGGGAGCGGCGTGGGGCCCTGTTCGAGGACGGGGCGGCCGTCTACGCGAACCGGCGCGGACTCGCGGTGGGGGTGCAGGCCCCGATCGACGCGGCGTTTCGCCGGCTCGCCGAGGTGGTCGGACCGCTCACGCTCGACGCGGAGGACATGGGGGATCACCTGGTGATCTTCGACGTGACCCGGCATTTCATGATCGGCCCGGAGGCCCCGTTCCGGGAGCGCGCCGCGGTCCTCGCGCATCTGGACAAGACGATCCAGAACATCGGCCTGTTCGATCAGCTCCGGGTCGACGTGCCCACCCCGCTGCCCGATTTCATCAGGCTCGGCGCCCATGGGTCCTTCCGGCGCGCCGGGGCGGAGGGGTTCGTCCTGCGTCACGCGGACAGCGTCTACACGCCCGGCCGCCCCAGCTCCGGCGGGGAGGCGCTCAAGGTGAAGTTCTGGGCGGAGGCGACCTGCCGGGTCACCCCCGGCCGCGACGGGAAGGCGTCGATCGGGCTCGAGCTTCAGGACGGGATCGAGGGGCCCTGGGTCCCGGTCGGGAACGTCACCGTGCCCCCGAACCAGCCCATGCCCGCTCCGGGCGCGCTCGTCGAGGTCCGGTATCTTTACGCGGAGCCGGGCGGGGCCCTGTTCCAGCCGGTCCTGAAAGGGGTCCGTACGGACCTGACGGAGCAGGCGGCGCAGCTCGTTCAGCTGAAATACCGCGGCCAGGGCGAGCAGGGGACGGAGGGGCCGGACGGGCCCTGACCGTTCCGCTTGTCGCAAACAGGGGCAAGCCGTCCGCGGGACGGCTCAGCCGATCCGGAGGAGGTCCGGCCCGGTCTCCATCCGGACCTCATCGATCAGGTCCCGGACCGGGCGCATGGTGAGCCGCATCCGCGCCCCGGCCGCCCGCCGGAACGCCTCCGGCAGGGGCGCGCCCGACAGGGGGATCGCCGAGTCATAGCCGGGGATTGCGGCCAGACAGGCGGCGAGCCGGTCCGCCCAGGGGGCGCTGATCCGGTCCGCGAGCGCCCAGGCCTGAAGGTCCAGGAGGGCGGGGAGGAGCGGGGTGCGCCACGCCCGATGTGACCGGTATCCGGCCCCGGTCCCCGCCTCCAGGCAGGCGGCCAGGTGATCCGGGGTGAGCGGGGTCCGATACGCGCGCGCCCAGGCGTGCGCCGCCTCCACCGCCGACCGGAGCCAGATCCGTGCCGCGGGGAGACCCGGGTCCGCGAGCTCCGGATCGGTCAGATGCGCGAACCAGACCAGCTCGACCGCCCGGACCGTCTGCTCGGACCGTTCCTCGTCCAGCCGGAGGAGCCGGGTCAGCGCGTGATCCGCGATCGGGACCTGCGCTCCCTCGAGCCGGACGAGGCCCGTGCGCATCCGGTCCCAGTCCGGCAGGCCGCAGATCCGGGCGATCAGGTCGAGCGCGCGCGCCTGGGAGAGCGGGACCCCGAGGCGGCCGAGCAGGGCTGCGAGCCGGTCCGCCATCCGGACCGCCTCCTGCACGTTCGTCGGCTGCGCGTATCTCCCCATCCGTCCCCCTCACGTTTTGGCCGAGCATACCGGAATCTCCTCTTGAGGGGAAGCGAGGAAAGGAAAGCTACAGTTGTTCGCATAACCCCGCTAAGATCACCGTGACCAGTGAGAGGAGACCCCTGTCGTGACCGGGACCACCCTGCATCTTCAAAAGCCGGACCTGACCGGGTTCGAGGAGCTCCTGCTCATTACCGGGCGCAACCCGCTGACCCTCCTCTATGTGGGGTACCGGCCGGACACCGGCTTTGACGGGGGGCTCCTCGTGAACCCGAAACGGGACCCGCTCGCGGATTGCGCGGCGGACATCGACCGGTCTGCGGCGAAGGGGGCGCGTCCCGCGTTCCGGCCGGTCGCGGTCGGGATCCCGCCGCAAATCCTCGTTCGGGCGGTCCTCCGACCGGAGGAGGCGGGGGAGGCCGGCTACGCGCCCGAGCAGATCGCGGCCCTCTCCCGGATGATCCGGGACCGGTTGCCGGAGGGGGCGCTCGCCTATCTGAACCGGCCCGTGTTGCGGCTCACGGAGGAGCGCCGGGCCCCGCTGATCGACCAGGTGAACTTCCTCTCCTGCGGGGACCGGGAGGCGCGCCTTCAGGCGCTCCGCGCGGTCCCGCTGCACGCGGGCCTGATCCTGCGGGACCCGGCGTTCCGCGACCTGATCGATCAGCGCGCCCCCCTGACCCCGCTGATCGCGGAGCGGGGCGGGCTCGCCCCGGCGGAGATGCGGCGCTACGCGCAGCTTGAGGCCCGGATGGCCGCGACCCTCACCCGTGCGCTGGACGGGGCGGCACCGCTCAACCGGGAGCCCGCCGTCCGGCCGGGCGGGTTCGGGGTCCCGCTCCTGCGGGTTGACGCGGAGACGGTCCGGGACATCGCGCTCAAGACGGCGAAACGGGTGCGGGCGGACCAGGTCCCCACCAGCCCGGAGGACGCGGTCGACCTGCTCACCTACGTGTCCGAGGCGGAGCGGCTCCGCTCCGTCCTCAGCCTCGGGGAGGGGCCGTTCCGGCGCCACATGTCCCGGGTCCCGCCGGCCGCGGCCGGGGAGGGGGCCTGGGGGTCCGCCTGCCTGCACCTGAAGGGGCAGCTCCCGGAGCGGGAGACGTCGGACTACCTGCGCGCCCTCTCGACCGCGCTGGTGACCGGGCTCCTGATCAGCCGGCTCCGGGACCGGCCGGAGCTGGAGTTCGACCGGATGGGTCGGGCCGCCCTCGCGCTGCGCGAGAAGGCGGAGCCGGACCCGGCCGACGCGGCCCCGCTCGCCGCCTACGTCCAGGAGCTCTCGAGCGGGGATCACCGCATGAACCCGATCCGGGCGGAGATGACGAGGCTGATCGGAGAGGGGCACACGATCAAGTCCCTGCGCGAGGCGCAGGTCCGCTGGCACCACGTCCGCCAGACCTTCGAGAACGAGGTGATGACGAGCCGGGAGCCGCTCTCCTGGTCCCCGCTCCTGGGCGAGCTGGACCTGGACGGGGTCAGGGCGGTCGAGCTTACCTCGAGCGCGGCGCTCGACCGGCAGGGCCGGCTCGAGCGGCACTGCGTCGGCGGCTACACCGGGGTCGTGATGGGGGCCACCTCGGAGCGGGCCTCGCTGATCTTCTCCCTGGAGCGGGGGGGACGGATCCTGTCCACGATCGAGCTGACCGTCACCCAGAACCCCTGGGACAAGAGGGAGATCAGCTGGCGGATCAGCCAGAACAAGGCGGCCGGGAACGCGGAGCCGGACGATCTGGCGCTGCGGGCCGGGATGCGGCTGCGCGACGCGCTGGCGGACCTGCCCAAGCGGCGGGTGCGGGAATACCTGACCGGGATCCGGACCAACGCGACCCAGATCCGCGACCAGCTCGCCCTCGCGACCACCCGCTGCGGCGGGGACGTGGTGAACCCGGACCTGCCCGAACGGGTCCTGAGCGCCTACGCGGAGGTGCTCCCGAAAACGCTCCGCGGGCTCGACCCGGCCGGGCTCCTGGGGGAGCTGTCCCGGGTCGCCGGCGCCGACGTGACCGGGCGGATCGACGCGATAGCGGACCGGATCGTCAAGGCGCTGCCGGAGCCGGAACCTGAAAAGGACGCGCCGGATCAGACCGGCCTCCAGATGGCCTCATGAGGAGAGAGACGGATGACGGACCTGCTTGACGAGACGGATGATGACCTGATGGATCTGGATGAGCCCAACCCGAAGATCTGGCTCTACCCGTTCCTCGCGGAGCTGGGGATCACCCGGGTCGAGGCGAGCATGTCCGGCGGGGGAGATTCCGGACAGATCAATGACGTGATCTATTATCAAAGGGACGAGGTGATCAGCCCGACCGGGACCGATGCCGACTTCAGATCGCCGGATTCCGGACTCGTCCTCACCTGGTTTGTCACCGGCGGGATGATCGTGCGGGCGGGGGATCCGATCTGCGAGGTGGACCCGGTGGAGGCGAGAGAGCTGCTTTCATTGTGTCGCGAGCAGATCTCAGTTCTGGAGGAAATTGAACTCCGGCAAGAACAGTTCTCCGTTATGGCGGAACTTGAACAGCGTCAATCGCAGTCAGCCGTCCAGGACGAGAGCGGTCCCGGCCCGTCTGATGTTGAGAAGACGAAGGCGGCGCTCGCAGAGCGGATCAGCTGGCTTGAGAGCCGCGCCGATTCGCTCTCAACCCAGATCAAAGAGCGGGATCCGCTCTGCCTCCCGGTCGAGGACGCCCCTGAAAAGCCAGATATCCGGCGACAGCGGGAAATGCTTGAAGATCAGATCCCGGGGCTGGAGCAGCGCGCTGCCTTGACCCGTCTCACCGCCTCGTCGGACGGGTTCGTCAACGCGTTTGATCCGGCAGTGGCGATGCGGGGCTTCCGTTGCGCAGAAACGCTTATCACTCTAACTCCCCTCTCCCATGTCGACGAGATCCTCTCGAAGATGACCCTCGACGACGGCACAACCTCCCATGTCACCTTCAAGGACGTTCTCGAGACGATGTTCGAGAATGACGGCTCCTCCGCTGGGGACTGGATCAACAACGAGGGGGGGAGCGCTTTCTGCTCCTATGATCTGAGCCCGGAGCTGGGCCGGATCCGGCTGATCGACGTCGAATACACTCCGGGCGAGGAGTACGATGACGAGGAGGAGGACGACTGGGAGCCAGAGCTCGGGGATCCTGATGAGGAGGATGAGGATGATCCCGATGTGGAACCCTGAGGAGTTGTCCTGATGGCGCACCCCTGGCATCATGCGGTCTCGTCGGCTCGTAAATACGGCGGGCGGCCGGAGGACTATCTGGAGATTCACAGCTGGTTCGACGCGTCGAAAAGCCAGTTTGCGGATTTTCGTCACCGGGCGCTGCGCCACCACGCCTTCGGGATCTTCGAGGCGGAGCGGGTCTTCGGAGTGACGATTCAGAACTCCGACGGCAAGACCGTCCCGGTCCGGTTCATCGGGGAGCAGCACGTGCGCGAGGACTGCGGCGGGGTGATCCCGTCCGCGCAGGACTGGCTGCGGCTCATCCCGTCCAAGCCCTGGATGAACGTGGGCAAGCTCGCCTCCGATGACGCCCCCGCGCCGGAGGTGGCGGACCTCAGCCTCGAGGCGTGGCGCGCGACCGTCCTGCGCGGGGAGACCGTTCTCGGCCACAAGGAGTGGGCGGAGCGGCAGGCGCTCATCAGGAGCGCCCCGGAGGAGCGCGCTTAAGCGCATCCCTCCCCCTGATCAGGGGCAGGGGCTCTCGTCCGCCGCCTCGACGGGCTCCGCGGGCACCTCGGGTCGCCGCTTGAAGCTGAAACGGCCACGTCCCGGGTAGTCCTGCATCGCCGGCTCCCAGGCGCTGAACCGCTCGGTTCCGAAACGGGCCCGGCTCACCTCGCGAATGTGTCGGGCGACCCAGTCGTCCGAGGCGAAGGTGGGCGGGCAGACCCGGTCCAGACCGATGGTTACGGGTGACCCGTTGGCGAAGCCGAGGGTGAGGGCGCGGAGCTGCGGGTCCGGCTGCGCCACGAAGGGGCGGAAGGCCGCGTTGTTGAGGCAGGTCCCGACCAGGGTGCGCAGCTCCGGTCCCGGCTCCGGGGCGGCGCGGGCCCCTGCCGCCTCAAGCGCGGTGAGCCCGGTCTCCCCGAGCGCGAGCGCGAGGCGCGGGAGGACGGAGCGGATCAGGAGGGACTCGTAGCCGCGTTTGCGCGGGTCCCCGCCCAGGTCCGGATCCACCGTGATCGCGCTCCGCGCGAGGTCGATCAGGGCGCGGCCGAGAAACCGGTCCGGGAGCTGATAGAGACGGGTCATCTCCCGGCCGATCAGGCCGAGGCTCGCGCCTGAGGGGCGGAACGGGGAGGGCGCACCCCCGCTCATTGGTCCGGTTCCGGCCCGCCCGGCGCCAGAGGGGCGAACGGGTCCCGGGCCGGCCCCATCCCGGAGAGGGCGTCAATCCGCATCCCGATCAGTTTCGTCTTGATCCGGATCTGGTCCGCCCGCCCCTCCGGGAGCGGCACGCGGGCCGCGTCGATCTCCGCAAGGGTCGAGTCCGGCACGAACCGGCGCGCGCGCGGGTGCTCCTCGACCAGGTCGCTCAGCCGCTCCAGCCGGTCCGGGGTGAGCCCGTTTGACAGCTCCGCGGTCCGTTCCCGGGTCAGGTCCGAGCCGGCCAGGATAGAGTCGTGCACGAACCGCTCAAGTCCCGGGTTCTCCGAAACGAGCTCCCGGATCCGGTCCGCCCGCTCCTCCGCCGCCATCCGGACCAGGTCCTGGGGCAGGAAGCGGGCCATCCCGGGGGCGTCCTCCAGGAGCTGAAGCGCCCTCGCCTCCTGCTCCGGCGTCCGGATTGGGGCAGGTGCGGGGGTCGGGCCGATCTCCGCCCAGGCCCCCATCATCCGCTCATAGCCGGCGAGGGCCGCCTCCCCCTGCGGCAGGCCAAGCCGCTGATCGATGAGTATCTCGAGCGTCTCGGGGGAGGGGAGCCCTTTCGCGGGCACCGGGTCCGGGGCGGCGGCCGGGTCGAGGCGGGCCCGGGCGTCAATCACCTCATAGGCGATGAGCATCCCGTTCAGCCGGGCCTCCACGAGCGGGGCCGGCTCCGTCATCGACAGGATCACCCCCTCGGAGCGGGCGGCGCTGAGGCGCCCCTCATATGGGCTGAGGTCCGCGAGCCAGGCACCGGAGCTGACCAGGGCCTCATCCACGCGCGCGCTCACCCCCTCAGAGAGGGGGCGGACGCTCTCCACCCCGTCCCGGAACGCGCTGATCTCCGCGGCGAGGACCCGGCTCGTGACCGGCGCCGGCGCGGTCATCGCCGCGTCGAAATCCGCCCGGGCGAGGCCAGGGGTGAGGTTGAGGCCGATCGCGGCGATCGCGGCGATCATAGAGGTTGAGGGGCGGATCTGCACTTTTCGGCTCCATTCGGCTACGCCCTGATCATAGTCGCCGAATCTGAAAACGGGAAACGGCCCGTTTTTCGCAGATCAGCAGTTGCCGGCGCGCCGGTACCCGGCGGAGAGCGCCTCCGCCTCGGAGGCGAAGGGGCGGCGGTTCCCCGCCCCGACAGCGTCGTAGCTCGGGCAGCCGGGCAGGTGATAGACCTTCGAGCGGGCGTTCCCGATGATCGGGCCGGACGCGTCCGCCTCGGATCCGGCCGGAGCGGCGGTGGGCGCGGCCCCCTCCGTCCCGGCCTGAACGCCGATCCGGCCCCCCTCGACATCATTCGGGGCGAACCGGGCGGAGGCCCCCGCGGCGAGGGTCACGTAGACCGGGATATGGTCGGAGACCCGCTCACGCGCCGCCTCATGGGAGATCCCCAGGATCTGACCCGGGAACTCCACCCTCCCGTAGCCGGAGATCGGCAGATCGGCCCCCACGTCCACCCAGATGTTGTCGTAGAGGTTGGCGAACCGGCCGTCGGTCGTGGAGATCGTGGTCGCCCCCTCCCGGATCAGCGGGAAGGCGACCTCCCCGAGCGGCGCCCAGGCCGGGTTCGTCGGGGGGAGGTTGAAGTCCCCCATCAGGAGGACCGGCAGGCCCGGGAAGCTCGCGCGAAGCCAGTCGTGATAGGCGCGCAGCGCGCGCGCCTCCGCCTCACGACCCGCAACGTCCTCCCCGTAGATCGCGTGCAGGGTGGCGGCGAGGAACCGGACCCGGTCGTGCGTCTCGAAGACGGCGGAGAACGGCTCCCGGGCGAACAGGTCCCGGTCATCCGTGTAGACGACCGCCCCCTCGACCCAGGTGACCCGGTCCGCGCGCCAGGTGAAACAGTACATCTCCCGGTAGGAGCCGCGTCCGATCAGATGCGAGCAGAGCCGGTCCCAGTCCGCGCCGGTGCGCGCCTCGAGCGCCGCCTCAAGCCGGCCGATCCCCTCCTCGCTCATCACCTCCTGGACCGCGATCAGGTCGAAGAGGGAGCCGACCTCCGCGAGCGCCGCGTAATCCTTCCCGTTGTCCCAGCCGAGGTTCCGGATGTTCCAGGAGGCGATCCGGGTCTCCGCCAGCGCGGGGGCGGATAGGGTTGAAAGGAGGGCGGTCAGGAGGAGGGCGCGCATGATTCTATTTCTCGCAAGTCAGCCGGTGCGCTGCGCGTAGAGGACGGCGCAGATCACGAGGAGGAGGATCGTTGCCTTGACGAGGCCGGCCGGGGGAGGCGGGGGGCGGATCATTCTGACCCCCGCTTGCGGCGCCAGGGGGCGTCCGCCTCCCAGTCCCCGGCCATGATCGCCCCGTGCGGGCGGATCTCGTCGACCACGTTGGCGAGCCCGAACCGGGCCTCGGATTCTGACGTGATGTTAAGCCGCCAGTCGGGCGGGGTCGCGTGCAGGGGCCGCTCGCGCGCCGCCCGTGCGGCCTCCGCCGCCGCGATGCGGTCGACGTAGCCCTGTGCGATCCGGGCCGCCTGTGACAGGGACAGCCGCCGCTCCGTGATCTCCCGTAGCGCCTCCCCAAACCAGGGGGCGGGCGCAAAGCCCATCTCGATCAGGTCCTTCCCGCTCACGTCCGACATGTTCACCCTCATCACCTCAAGATTTGCGAAAAATTATACGTTTTCCGTCAGCTGCGCAAGGGCGCCGGCACCGAAAAGAGCCGTCGGGGCGGATCCTTGCCTCTTCCCGCCCCAATCTGTCAGAGGTGCGCGGGGATGTTTGGATCCTTCCTCTTGTTGTTGTTTCCCATTTGACATCCAGGCATGTGCGAAAAAATAATTGCAAAGCCGAGATCTCAAGCCTATCCTTTCCAGATCATTATTCGCAAGGCGGGGTCAGAATGACGGGACTATCTTCCGTCCTGAAGGGGGTTCAGCCGGACCTTCGGGACACGATCAGACGACTACATCAGGAGGGGTGGACCCCCTCAAAGACGAACGGTGGGCATATTCGCCTCGAGCACGCGGATGCGGCGAAGCCGGTCTTCACCTCATCGACCCCTTCGGACTTTCGCACCCCGTTCAACCTGGTTCGGGACTGCCGAAGCGCGCTGATGGGGACGGCTCGTTGCCCGGACCCTTCAACGACCCTTATCGGCCCGGACCAGGCGGCGGAGATCCTGAGCATGCACAAACGCAAGCGACGTCGGAGCGGACGCCGGAGCGTCGAGACGATCCCCGCTCTTGTGGTGAGCCGGATCGGATCTGAGCCTGCGAGAAAAGAGGATCGCAGGCGCAACCCGGCCGTAGAGCAGGGCCCGATCGTCGCCCGTGATGTGACCGGTGAAGAGCAGATGACCCGGATCGAGACCCCGGAGGCGGGTCAACAGGAACAGCAGAAGGAGCTGACCGAAATGAACATGATCGTCGAACCCGAGATCGCCACCGCCACCCGCGTTCCGGAGGTCCCGGCCGCTGCGCCGACCGCCCGCGCAACACCCGCCCCCCGCGTGAAAGCGCCTTCTGTCGGAGGTACCACGCGGACGGCCCGCGCAGGCAGCCCGAAAGCCGACCCGGTTTCGGCTCCCGTCCCGGTCACCGGGTCTGTCCCTCTGGACCAGGAGGCGGTCCGGATCGGGATGATGATCGCCCGTGGCGAGCTGACCACCCTGACGATCACCCCGGAGATGGTCGGGCAGACGCTCGTCTTCACCCGGCCCCCCTATCTGATCGCCGCCCTGGCCGAGACGGCAGAGGGCGTGCCGGCGGCGCCGCGGATCATCCGGCGCAACCTCGCCTTCAACGATGCGATCCTGGACTTTCTACGCGGCTTCGCCGGGGAGGACGTGCCGCTGAGCATGATCGCCGAGCACATGGTCTCGAAAGGGCACTACAGGCAAAGGTCGGCGCGTTTCGGGGTACGGTCGCGGCTGGACCAGCTCGTCGAGGCGGGCCTGGTCACGCTCATCTGCGGTCCGGGCGAGCCGCACGCCCGTCTGATCGGCTGAGGGAGGGGGCGGACGCCGATGTCTGACCTCCCGGACCCGGGCTACGTTCGGATCGGCTCCGCCCTCGTCCGTCTCGACGGGACACGGGCGCGGCTGGAGCGGTCGTTTCAGGCGCATCTGCGTCTTTACGCCGAGGAGCTGCGGGCCCCGGACCTCGCGGACCCGGACGTGTTCGTCACGCTGATCCAGGCGGCTGAGGAGATGCGGATCCCCAGAGGCCGGCTCGCGGATCTCTGTGAGGTCAGCTCACAGGAGCTGAGGCTCTGGGTCCGGGGTCGGGACCTGCCCGATCGGGAGGGGCGGGGACGTGTTCTCGCACGTCTGATGGCCGAGGTGGCGGCCCGGCTCCGGGCCCTGCCGGACCTCTCATTGCCCGATCAGGCGGCGAGCCGGATCTCGTGAATCGGCTCCTCCGTGACGGGGCGGATCCGCCCGCTGCGGAACTCCTCCATCCCGAGAAACCAGACCTCGACCAGATGATCCTTGCGGCCGTCAGGGGAGACCTCCCGGATCCGGTCCAGGGCCCAGTCCCGGTCGCGTCCGTGGCGCAGGACGCAGCGGTAGATCGCCGCGACCCGCCAGCACTGGTAGATCGGGTCCCGGTCCCTGAGTTTCACGCCCATCTCGGCCTCCATCCGTGTGATCCTCCCCCACTCTCCACCCCCGACCGGAAAATCGGAAGGGGGCACGCGAAAAACGCTACTCGTTTTCGGGTCCGCGGCCCATTTCCAGAGTTGGGAGTTTTCTCATGACCGATCTTTTCTCACACGGGGTCTCCCCGAAGCGGCTCGCCGCGCTTGCCGGGCTCCTGAGCGCCCTGGGGGCGGGTGCCGCGTTGCCGGACGGGCTCCCCTCCTCCGTCGGGGAGCGGAAAGAGGCCGCCTATCTCGAGATATTCCAGGACCGGATCCAGAGCGGGGAGGTGATCCTGACCGGCCCCGCCGCCCCCCTGTCCGGGGCCGGCCTGACCGGGGACGGGTCTGGGATCGAGGAACCGCCGCTCCCCTGTTTCCCGCCGGGCCAGAGCCGGCTTCTCCGGGACGGACGGGTCGCGGATGCGACCCTCATGCTGATGGCGGTCTACCGGATCGACGGCACGGACCTGGCCACCTCGATGTACGGGACCGGGACGGTGATCCGGGCGGAGACCGGGATCAACCGGGTCCTGACCGCCGCCCACGTGGCCAACCCGCAGGTCATCACCGCGCAGGGGGAGCCGGCGACCCTGTCCTCGATTCACGCCTTCGACGCGGAGGGGCGCCTCGTGGCGAACCTGGAACCGGCCCTGCACAGCGAATCGCGAATCCAGCTGGGGGAGATCTCGCACGATCTCATTCATGAGGACGTGATGGTCCTCGCGCCGAGCGCCTTCCCGAGCCCGGAGATGGCCCTCTCCTGGGCCGGGCGGGGCGTTGAGGTCTCCCCCGTCCAGTCCGAGAGCCTGATGGTGTTCCACGGGGAGGGGAACCGGTCCTTCATCGCCCCGGGCTACTCGGGCGCGGCCCTGCTCGATCCCGAAGGGCGCGCCGTCGGGCTCGTCTCGGAGATCCTCCCGGCCGTCAACTCCTACCGGGCCGCCGCGAACACGACGATGCCGGAGGCGACCCTGAACTGGGAGCACGGCCCGGTCCCGCTGCTCACCCCGCTCGCGCGTGAGCTGCTGGAGGAGGCGGCCTCCGGCCCCTCCGTCGGGGTGATGGTGGACGCGGTGGCCGGCGGGCCGCCGCTCTCCAGCCCACGCGTCCTGACCGCGCTCGGGGTTGATCCGGACCGGATCGAGCGGGTCCCGTCCCTGGACGCGGACCTCCTCTTCAGCGCCGGGTTCCCGGGTCGCGAGTGCCGCGCCTCCTGGCTCACGCATGTTCCCCGCCCGGACCTGCCCTTCCTGGACCGGACCGAGGGGCACGTGACCTCCCCCTCAAGGGCGCCGTTCATCTACACGGAGACGCCGGGGAACGTCATGATCCTCGGAGCGGACGGAAGGGTTCATGCGCCGGACCGGAAAGCGGGGTTCGGCCTCGCCGCGTTCCTGTCCACGATCGACGCGATGACCAGGTCCGGCCCGCCCGACCTGACCGTGACGGATCCGTTCGCCACGCCCGCCCCGGGCCCGGAGCTGGAGGGGCCGCGATGAGCCGCGAGATCGGACCGCTGCCGCTGATCGAGACGGGGGCGCAGACCCTCGTCGCGCTCCTGCCCGGGGAGCTCGAGGGGGCGGCGCGGCGCGCCGGCCGGGTGAGCCGGGACCGGGACGGGCTCCGGGTCGCGGTCCCGGGCGCGACCCTCCTGTTCGACCTGCGGGCGGAGCGGGCGCTGCGCGCCGCCCCCCGGCTCCTCCTCGTGGAGGCGGAGGGGGATCAGGCGCGTCTGCTCGGTGAGCTGACCCTCGCCTGGGACCTCTAGGGGGACGGCAGGGGGGCGGGCCGGTCCCAGGTGATCAGCCCGGTCATCGGGTCCCCGACCGGCCGGCCCGGGTCCACCTCCGGCGGGTAGCCCAGGGAGACGTTAAGGACGCGCGTGCGGCCAACCTCGTAATCCGCCGGCTGATGCGTGTGCCCGTGCACCCACATCTTCGGCTGACGGGCCAGGATCAGCTCGCTCAGGTCAGACCCGTAGGCGAAGGGGAGGTCGCCCGGCCCGGTCGTCCCGCGCAGGCTGTAGGGGTGGGGGGCGTGATGGGTCACCACGATCGTGTCCCCGTCGAACGGGGCGGCGAGCCGCGCGTCGAGCCAGGCCTTGTGGTCCGCGTGGATCCGGCTCGAATGGAGCGCGGACATCCGCCGGAACCCCTCGGACTCGACCCGGATCACCCGGTGGTCGTTCATCCGGTCCTCCGCCCGCATCCGGTTGAACTCGACGGTCAGCCCGCCGAGGGCCATGTCCGTCCACAGGGTGCAGTAGAGGAGCCGGACCCCCTCATGGATTAGCTCCGTCTTCTGCATGAAATGCGCCCCGGCCGCCTCCGCCGCCTCCCGCAGCTTGTCCTCCCGGTCGACCCGGCCCCCGTAATAGTCGTGGTTGCCGGGCCCCACATGGACCCGGTCCAGGTCGATATGTGCGGAGAGCCGGTCGAGCGCGTAACGCCACTGCACGTGCCCCTTGTTCGAGAGGTCCCCGGCGATCAGCAGGAGGTCCAGGTCGGACAGGTCCAGCCCCGCGAGCGGGTCCCGGCCCCGATCCGCCCACATGTCGGAGTGAAGGTCGGCGATGATCAGGATTCGGGGCATGGGGAGGGTCTCCAAACGGGCTTTCTCACCCTATCCGATGCGAAAAACCTTTACAACAGCTTGATTCGCTGGGATTATGCAAGGACTGCTCGGTTTGGAACCGTTCCGGCCTGTCCCGCTACGCTTCCTGACTGCCTCGACCTCAAGGGCCGCCCCCGGGCGGCCCCTTTTTTTGCGAAACGGGCTGATGGATCCGTTATTCGGCTCCGGTCGAGACGTTCAGCATCTGCCCCAGGACCGTCCAGTCCCCGAGCCCCATCATCCCGATGGTGAGGAGGGGGACCGGCTCGGCCGGGGCCGACCGGAAGGCGGCAATGCCCCCGTCACGGGCCCGGTCAACCCATGCGGTGACCAGCGCCCCCTTCTCCGCCCCGAGCCAGCCCGGGAGGGCGGCGTTCAGTACCTCGTAGGGGCTCATCCCGAGCACCCGCTCCAGGAGCTGCCCGACCCCGCGGTCGGAGAACCGGACCGAGGCGCCGGTGAGGCTGATCGGGGCCCCGGTCAGGAGCGCGCCGGGCGGGAGCGTGTTGAAGGAGGGGTCCGCGGGCCCGGTCGCGACCCCGAACTCGACGGCGAGGAGCGCGGTCGCGGTCCCGTCAAGGGTCAGCGAGCCGGTCAGCCCCTCCTCGCTCTTGCGCGCCACCCCGCTCAGGTCGATCCGGGCCCCCGGGTCCAGGGGGCCGGTCACACCGGTCAGGGCGGCCAGGCCGGTCCCGGTCACCTCGAGCCCTTTGAGGCTCACCAGCCCCTCACCGACCGCGGCGCGCAGCCCGTTCCACAGGTCCGCCCAGGGGAGCTGCTCCTCCGGGGCGCGCCCGGCGGCGATCGCCTTGGCGAGGGCGCGCGCGTGGCCGGTCGCGGCGAGCGGCAGGAGGCTGTCCCCGTCAAGACGCAGACCCGTCTCCAGCCGGCCCAGGCGCAGCTCGACCGTCCCGTTCATCAGGAGTTCCGCGCCGGAGAGGCTGAACGTGGAGCTCCAGGTCTCCCCGGTCGCCACCTCCGGCAGGCCCGGGGTGACCGGGGTCCGGAGCCGGACCCGCTGCTCCGCGACCCGGAGGCCGAGGCCGGCCGGGTCCGTCAGCTCCGCCCCGGTCAGCTCCTGGGTCAGGTCGAGCAGGCAGGCCTCGTCCGGGCCGGAGACGACCGCGTCAAGGCGCAGGGAGGCGATCCGCCCCCCGGACCCGAAGGTCACGTCGGAGCCGGCCACCCGGATCGGGGTCCGCAGGGCCCCGCAGAGCTCCGGGCTGACCCGCACCCCGTTCTCCCCGGCGAGCAGGGTGCCGGCCGGGAGCCCCCTGATCGCGAGCGGGACGGACAGGTCGATCCGGCCGATCTCCCCGCCGCCCCCCTCGGCGCGCGTGAAGCGGACCCGGTCCCCGATCAGGCCGACAGACCCCTCCGTCAGGGTGAGACGGGCCCCCTCCAGGCGGACCAGGTCCCCGCCCGCGCTGATCTCGAGCCCCTCATAGACCTCCTCGCCCCCCTCGACCCGTTCGGCCGTGTGGCGCACCTCCGCCCCCTCAGGCATCAGGCCGACGAGGGCGTCGAGGGCGGGGCCGGCGGAGGCGGGGCCGGTCATCAGGGCGATCAGGGCGGCGGTGCCGAGCAGGGGTCTTTTCATGGGTCGTCCCGTTTGCGAAAAAGGAAATCAAATCCTGTTTATCGCAAATCGACCCGGGTGGGAAGGGGGCGGGGGAGGTTATCCCCCGTCTTGGGGTCAGGCCCGCTCGATGGCGGCCAGCTCCTCCTTCACGGCCAGTTTGCGCTTCTTCAGCTCGACGATCTCGAGCGGGTCCGCGCCCGGATGGGCCTCCAGGGCGGTGATCTGCTGATCCAGCTCCTGGTGATCCCGGCGCAGCTTCTCGATACGACCTTCTACGGACATGCGTCCCTCCTTCCTGTTGATTGGTCCAGCCTGCACCGGATCGGGCGTTTCGGAAAGGGGGTATTTCGTGTTTTCGCGCGGTGGCTCTAGGCTGTTCCCAGAGGAGGGGGGAGGACCAGATGGCGGAGCAGGACAACAAGGGGACGGAGCTTCGGCTCCCCTTCTCCGGGTTCTACGAGACGGTGCATGAGCACCAGTTCGACCTGGCCGCCGAGGCGGCGGGGGTGGACTCTGACGCGGTCGACTGGCCGGCGGTCCGGCTCGGTTACGCGCAAGCCTATATGCGCGAGGTCTCAAGGCTGATCGGGGTCGGGATGACCTTCTCCCGGGTCAGCTCGCCCGACTTCTACAATTTCGGGACGGATGACATCCTGGTCCGGGTCGCGCCAGACCGGGTCCGCGCGTTGCACGCGGGGGTCATGTCGGACCCGGCACAGGCGGCCGCGTTCCGTGACCGGGTCCGCGCGGAGCTCTCCCCCCGCGCCGGGTTCGCGCCCTACTTCTCCGCGGACCTTGAGGACTGGGGGCCGGTCGGGACCTGGGAGCCGGCGCAGATCTCGCTCCTGCTTGATCACGCCTTCGCCCGGTCCGGAGCGGAGGAGACGGGGATCGCCGAATCGCTTTTCGACCGGACCCTGGAACTGGTCGCGGGCGCCCGGCGCGCCGATGCGAGCGCGGACAGGTCCGAGGAGCCCAGCCCGTGACCCGGTTTGACGACCTCGCCGCCTCTGAGGTCCGCTCGGAGACGGACGCGCTCCTGCTCGTCCATCACGCGACCCGGGAGTGGGGGTTCGACCCCGCCGAGCTGGCCCCGTTCACCCATTTCGGGACCCGGGCCGCGGCGCGTCAGCGGATGTTCGAATGGGGCGGGGCCCGGCTGATCTCCGGCCTCCTGGACATCAGGCGCCCCCTCTACCTGCCGGACCTGAACGACAATCACGGGCTGGACCGGCTCCTCGGGCTCCTCGCCGTCTCCGAGGCGGGGGCCGCCTTCGGGCCCGAGGTCCGGGGCCGGCTCCTCGCTCATGAGGAGGAGACCGGGGAGGGGTTCGACCTGCTCGCCCTCGAGCTCCGGGCGGCCGGCTATGACGGGATCGGCTACCGGAACCGTCATGAGGACCCCGGCTCCATGTCCTGGATGATCATCGCGCCGGATCAGCTGCGCCTGGTCCGGGACGGGCCGATCGAGGGGTCCCTCGACCCCTGGGAGCATGACCTGGACGCGTTCATCGGCCCCTCGCTGGTCCTCCCCGTCTTCGAGATCGACGGGCGCTGCGGCGCCTACGATCACCTCTGGGAGGCGCTCGAGGCGGAGGGGGTGGACCTTCCGGACCTCGCCCGGTCCCCGGACGGGTGGACCGTGCGCTGGCTGCCGGACTGGGAGCCGCCCGGCACGATGGGGCTTCTGGGCCCGGACGGGGCGGCGCGCGGGTTCTACATGGGCGGTCAGCTCTGGGTGGACCCGGAGGCGCGGGGGGCGGGCCGGTCCGCCCTCCTGATCGGGGCGGCGGCGGACCTGCTCGGCGACGTGCCGACGCAGAACCGGGACGGGCTCGGCTTCTCTCCGGCGGGGCACGCGGCGCACCTCTCCGCCTGGCGGCGGATCCGGGCGACGGCGGTCGAGAACGGGTACCTGGACCTTGAGGGGGACGACCCGTCCCCCTGACTCACGCGGGTAGGGGGCGCCGTGCCCGCTCCCGGGCCCAGCCGATGAAGGCGGTCAGGACCGGCTGCACGTTCACCTCATCCGCCCAGCCGGCGAACCCCACGAACCCGCCTTCCTCGAAGGTGACCGCCTGTCGGTCGGTGAAGTAGTCGGACCGACAGCGCAGCTCCGCGCTCCGAAGTCGCCCCTCTTGGGACCGGGTGAGGACCCGCCCCTGCATCCGGAAGGAACCGCGGATCAGCCCGGAGGCGCGCAGCCCCCGATCAAGACGCGCCCGAAGATCGGACAGGTCCGCCGCGGTCAGATCCCCGATCGTCAGGCCGGTCCCGGTCCAGGCCTCGCGCGCCAGCTCCCTGCTCAGCATGATCGACCCCGATTTGCGAAAATATAAATAGGACAATCGCGAATCTGAAAGATCGGGTCAACAGAAAATTCGCAAAGAGCGCGAAGGCTTAGACGGCGATCAGCCGTCCCGCGCCGCGCCCGTCCCGGCGCCGCGGCGCTTGGGCCGAGCGGGCCGAGAGGAGACGCCGGGTCCCGTCGGTGCCGATCAGCTCACGCCGCTCGCTGGACAGGACCTCCCCCGAGACCCGCCAGTAGAGCGCCTCGCTTTCCACCATCCGGTCTTCCTCCGCCCGGTAGTGGCCGGTGAGCCGACAGGTGGACCGGTCCGGCAGCAACAGCGCCATCAGCGCGTCCACGTCGCTGGACGGGGCCTCGATCCCGTCCCGGTCGAGCAGATATCCGCGCACGCCGGGTCCGGCGCAGGAGAGCACGAGCCCCTGGGCGTGACGCGAGACCATCACCGGATCGGACGTCTCCAGGCTGAGCCGGATCCCGTAACGCATGAAAACGGTCCGGACCCGACTGATCGGGCCACGCAGGGGGCCGACCCGGATGCGGCCGTCCGGGATCTGGGTGAAGGCGGGAACGGGAACGAGTCGCATCGGTCCTCCATGGCGAGATTCGAACCCATGGGATAGCACGTTCCTATTTTGTTCTCAATCGAAGCCTGCCCGGACGCGCGGTGACATCCTCACCCGGCCGAGGCCGGGTGCTTCCTGATTTTTTCGTATCCGTGAGGTTTCGGTTTACGCTCCAACGACAAAACGCCGATGGGAACGAGTCTGGCCTTCCGCCGTAGGCCGAAGCCACCGGCGGTGTTCTCATTGGACCTCAGGTCGCAAGAGGTCGACGTTTCATCGGGGGCTCTGACGGGCTCCTCACCCGTCCCCGGCGCGCTTTCGCGCGCCTGAGGCGTCGCCCCCTCCACGTCTGTCGGTCCCCTGCCCGGGGCCGTCGTCAACTTGTGCGTTCCGAACGCGATCAGCTCCGCGATATTCGCGGAGACGACGTCGCGCGGCGCGCTGACCCCGCAGGCGGGGCAGTGATGCCACCGGTCCCGCAGCGTCTTCGGGACGGAGGCGCCGCAGACGCAGGTCTGGCTGTTCCCGCCAACCCCCTCGCGCCGGTTCGGGACCGGGACCAGACGGGGGCCGAGCGCGGAGGCGAGCGCGTGGCGCTGCTGCGCCAGCGCCCGGTCGGACGCGATCCGGGCCAGCCTCCGGTTCCGGATCATGAACATGAGCCCGTGCGCCTCGTAGGCGACCCGGTCGTAGGCGTTGGCGACGCGCCGGGCGTTCACCTTGTGCCAGTGGTCCCGCACGTTCACGACCCGGGTGTGGGCGCGGCCCACCTCCGCGATCTGGCGCCGGAGCCGGTTCGGCCGCGGGAGCCGTACCGGCTCACGCCCCTCCGCCCTCGCGGCCCGGTTCTCCTCCGCCTGGCGCGCCTTGAGCGCCTCGAACTTGCGCGACAGGGCCCGCTGCGCCCTCCGCAGCCGGGCGAGCCCCTCGTCGAGTGCCCGCGGCGGGTCCAGCACCCGCCCATCCGACAGGGTCAGGGCGGCGGTCAGACCCGGGTCCGCACCGGCGTCCCCTACCCCTGCGCGTACGGGCTGGTAGAGGTCCTTGGCCTGGATCAGGCTGGTGAGGACGCACCACCAGCGCCCGTGTGCCCATTTCAGGGTCACGGTCTGGATCCGGCCCCGGACCTTGCGGTGATCATGCAGCCGGAACGTCCCGATCATGGACAGCTCGATGCGTCCGTCTTTCAGACGGGCCCCGTTCCCGTATTGGGGGTAGGTGATCGACCGGTACCGCTCGCGCCGGATCGGCTTCGGGGGGGCGCACGTTGGGGCGACGCTCCTTGAGCGCGTCCCAGAAACGGTTCCACCCCTCGTCGACCCGGTCCGCGATGTTCTTGACCACGAGGCTGTGGAGCGCCCCGGCCCCTTTCGGGTCCCGGCGGCGCCGCTCCGCGAGGACCATCTCCTGGTCCCGTTTCGTGAGCCGGGCCGGCGGGACGAGCCCCGCCTCCTTCGCGGCCCGGATCACGCGTCCGTTCTCCGCCCGGGCCTCGGCGAGGTCGTTGCGCAGCGCCCAGGCCGTGTCCAGCGCCCGGTGCAGGGCGGAGACGTCCTGATCGAGCCGGAGCGCGAAGCGCCAGGCCCGGATCTCGCCGGGGTGCTTGGGGCGCTTGACCCGTTTCGCGCGCGGCTTCTTCATGCCGAGGCCCCCTGGGCGGCGACGTAGCGGCGCACCGCCCCCTCGGAGATCGCTCCCACGGAGGCGACGAAGAAGCTCGGGGACCAGAGGGACCCGCCCGGGACGCGGCCCTTAAGCCAGGGGAAGGTCGCGCGCATCCGGCGCGCGCTCTCCCCCTTGAGGCGGCGCGCCACCTCGGAGGGGGGCGCGTCCGGCGGAGCGGTCACGAACAGGTGGACGTGATCCCGGTCCACCCCGACCAGCTCGAGCCCGTAACCGGCCCCGACCGAAACCTCAGACAGGACACGTTTGAGCGCCGCCTCCACCTTGCCGAAAAAGACGCGCCGTCTCCGTTTCGTCACGAAGACGAAATGGTACCCGAGGGCGCTTCGGCTGTGGCGGCGGCTG
>NZ_QBKP01000002.1:64663-141871 GCF_003054195.1 Gemmobacter caeni | reverse complement strand
GAGCGCCGCCTCCACCTTGCCGAAAAAGACGCGCCGTCTCCGTTTCGTCACGAAGACGAAATGGTACCCGAGGGCGCTTCGGCTGTGGCGGCGGCTGACGATCTCCATGATGCGAAAATACTTTACGCCTCACCTTTGTCAAGACAAGGCCGGGGGAGATCGCGGCTTCGCCGATCACTCTCATCCCCGCACTGAAGTACGGGGCTTTCCCGTTGTTGATTGTAAAAAAGAGGAGCGGGCCGGCTAAAAGGACAGGTCCGGATCTTCCTCCGGCGTCATGCGGCGCAGGGCCCCCAGGGCACTCACGAGCGTTGCCACCCCGGCGGGGCTGTATCCGGGCGTGTCGTGCTCCCAGGTGGGCAGGGACTCGTCCCGGATCAGGCGGGCCATGGCGAGCGCGCGGCCGTGGCCGCGGCCGCGAAGCGTCGGGTCGACGCAGAGGGTTGACCCGGTGAAAATCCCGAGGATGCGGGGGATCGCGGGCTCCGTGTCGAGGAGAAGGACGCCGAGCCCGGTCCCGTCCGGGGCGCTGGCGTCCAAGAGACGCGCAGCCCCGGAGGCGGCGATCGGCGGTCCGTTCCGTGCCAGGGAGGCGAGCCAGAGGGGGAGCGGGTCCGGCCCATCCCCCTGCTCGCACAGGCCCGCGTCCGCGCGCAGATCCGCGAGCGCCGTGGCAAAGGGGACGGCGAAGACCGGGTCGATCACCGCATCGGCCGGGTCCCGGTCCGGACCGGTCAGCACGGAGGCCGCGTCGAGCCGGAACAAAAGGCTGAGCAGTTCTGGGGAGGGCTGTGCGAGCCAGTGCATCGGGGCCTTTTCTGCAACAGGGAGACGCTGGCGCGCGACCCCCGCAGCATAGCTGTTTGTGATTTTCAGATCCAGCTGCTACGAAGATCAAGAGAGATTTTCGCAAACCCACCGAGGAGTGAGTCATGCCCCAGACGATCAAGACCGCGTTCACCCAGAACGCGCTGCGCGCGGAGTTCCGCGGCCACAAGGCCCAGGTCCTCCCTATGCACGCCGCCCTCCTGGCCGAGTTCGACCAGGCGGACCTGGCCCGCGCCGTGGGCCAGACGGTCCAGCCCGGTCACCTGCTCGTCGGCTGGATGGACGGGGCGGAGCGTCGCGGGATGGTGCTGAACCCGAACGCCGGCAATGACCTCATCCTCGTCATTCCGACCACCGACGGGGAGGAGGACAAGGTCCCCGCCGGGAACCTTCAGCGCGCCGCGATCCGCCTCTTCGAGATGGGGCGTGAGAGCCTGCGCGACCACGCCCGCGTCGCGGAGGAGAACGCGAAGCTGCGCGCCGAGCACGAGAAGGCGCTGGCGAAGGACCCGGACGCGGCGGAGCCCACTTACCTGACCCCGCGCTACCCGGCTGACGCCTTCGCGCGGGTCCCCGGGCTGCTGACCTGTGTTCAGGACGGGCTCCGGGCCACGCTTGAGGACCCGTTCACCGACATCGCCGCGAAGAGCCAGGCCTACGCGGTCCAGTATGAGATCGGTCGGGCGAACGCCAACGTGCTGACTCCCGAACAGATGTCCAAGGTGACCGAGTACCGGGCGCTGCGTGAGGAGATCGGGGCGCTTCAGCCGACGCATGAGCTGGCCCTGACCCCGCCCGCCGCCGCTTATGAGGGGGACGGGGAGGCGGCGCGCGCGCTTCTGGGCGGGCTTCCGGTCCGCGGGGCCGGGTTCACCGCCGCCCAGATGGCGGCGATCGCGGCCAACCCGGTCATCTCCCGCGAGGTGTTCGGGGCCCTGACCACCACCCCGGTGGCTCGGGTCAATGGTCGGATGATCTCCGCGCAGGATCATGACCTGGTCCTTCAGGAGCTCGGACGCCATGAGGAGCGGACCTGGGCGCCGGAGGCGCTGAACCGGATCTCCGAGATCCTCGGAGACCGGATGCCGGGCTACCGGTTCCAGGCCCGCCTCTTCTCGAAGGAGGACGCGGACGTGCTGCTGGTGCGTGACCACGTCGGCGCCTACCTCTACAGCTGGGACAGCGCCTCCCGGGTGGCGGAGATCAACGTCCGTGACCGGGTCCTGTCCACCTATACGGAGGCGGACGTGCCCAGCGACGAGATGATCGACGCGGCCCGTGTGGCCCTTCAGGACCTGCGCTACGACAACGGGGCGGAGATCGACTTCTTCTTCGCGGACGTGCTCGAGGCGGAGGAGGACGCGCCGGAACTCTGATCGGCGTAACCGGACAGGACTTGAAAGGCCGTGCGAAAGCGCGGCCTTTTTTGTTTCTCACATGCCGTGGCCGGAGCGGGCGGGGCGATCATCCGATGCGATCCGGATTTGCGACGATGCGACCGCCGGGTCGGACTCGGAGGCGGCCTCAGGAGAGGGGACCTCCGCCTCGGTGATCCGGACCGGCGTGTCGGGCCCGGCCGCGGCCTCGACGGACGTCTGCGTGACGTCGGGGCAGGGGGGGACCCTCCCCCCGTCCACCGGCTCCGTCCCGACACAGCCCGCGCCGGAGAACTCCTCGGAGAGGAACAGCTCCGCATAGCGCACCCGACCGGACAGGTTCGCGTGTTTCGGGCTCGGGCGCAGGAACTCCGTCATGAAGATCCGGGTCGCCTCATCGACCCGGTCCGTCGACCGGATCCGCTCGAGGGTCCCCTCATACTGGGTGAGGAGCTCCTCCACCAGGAACCCGTAGTTCGCCTCATGACTGAAGGCGCCCCCGTTCTCCTCGGCGAAACTGAGAAACTCCCGTTTACGGGGCCCCATCCACTGGGAGTATCCGATCGCGGAGCCGTTGATCTGCCTGAGCAGGGTGAAGTTCCCGGTCTCCTGGGCGAGGTTCCCCAGGATCGCCGCCGCCTGCACCGCGTTCAACTCGAGATCCTCCTGAAGCGCCCCCATCATCACCTCCGGGATCGGGGCCGGGCCCGTCTCCGCCGCGGCCGGTCCCGCGACTGGGTCAAGCGCGAGACCGCAGCCGCACAGCAGGGTCAGGAGGAGGACGGGGAGGGGTGATCGCATGGGGAGGTTCCGAAGCCGTTTCACTTCGGGTCTGATAGCGTTTTTCGCAAACCGCGTCACCCCGCGCGTGCCGCACCTCTCCGCTTGCGCGAAAATCCGCCAAGAACCTTCAGTTCGGCGGGAGCGCCGTATATCCGCCGCGCACGACAAAGCCGAGACGCCACAGGACTCCGCCCGAATTGAACAGGGCGGCGTTACTGTCATAGTGTACCCGGTAGATCGGGTTCGTGAACATGATCGGCTGCATCTCGAACCGGTTCGTCTGACCGGAGAGGGTCAGCAGTCCACTATAGTTCTGGATCAGATGGGTCGGCACCCCCGCCATCTGACAGTTTTTCGCATAGCAGGTCGTGTCAGTTCCCGGCAGAAGCCTGAACCCGAACCCGTACACCCCTCTCTGGACCATCGGTACGAGATCGGGATAAAAGATGGACCCGTCCGGATTTCGCACATGCTGATAAACCCCGTTCACCTCACGCGCAATCCGGAAGGCGGGTTCGACGGGGTATGGGGGGGTGACCGCGCCGAAAACGGCCGGGCTGGTCAGGTGACGACGCGCCCCGGCATGATCAAGGCCGGCCACGAAGGTCGCCTGGGCCGAGGCCGCGTTGGACCCGGTGTAATAGGCGAAGACCGGGGTCCCGAGCTGACCTGAGCCGGTCTGGTTGAACCGCGCCAGGTTCGGGGTCGTCCCGGAGTTCGTCCCCGGCGTGAGAAAATGCACCGCCATGGTGAAGTAGCTTGGTGCGAGTGACGCGATCTGTCCGTCCAGATAGGAGAAGACGGAGGACGTGTTCAGATTTGATCCGGAGTTTCTAATCGACAGAAGGGCTGATCGCGCCGAGGTGCGATAGCTGGTGTAGCTCGTAAGGTTGGTCTGACCGACGAAGGCCCCGGTCGCGTTGGCGGTGTAGATGAAGATCGGTTCCGCACCGGAATCTTCGCTTCCGCTCGGGCCCAGGTTGCCGGGCCCGTAGACGCTGATCTCCATATACTCGCCGGGATCATCCAACCCCTCGATACGGGTCTTGCCCACCTCCGCCTGACGGTTCGCGATCATGAGATCCACGAAGTCGAGCGCCGCCCTGATCTGGGCGTCAAGGATCGTGTTCGACGCCCCGTCCCCGTTCACGTCCCCGACTGAGGGGCCGGAATAGGCCCCCATCGAGGCGGTTGAGTTATCGATGACGATCACATGTGCGGTCCCGAAACGGAGCGACATGAGACCTGAAAAATTGGCCATCCCGTCGAAAATGTTCTGTTTCAACTGAAAGATCATGTTGATCCGGACGCCGTTTTTCGAGTCATAAGGGATGTCAAGCCCGAGGTCTCCATATTCGATGTCCGGATGCAGCGGGCTGTAATGACGAAAACCCAGGTAGGCGTTCCCGTAATCGTACCCCACGAGGGTGATCTTCAGGCTCCCCTGTACGGCGATCCCCTCGGAATCGATCGCCTCGAAGGGGATCGTGTCCAAAGCCGTTGCGAGATGGTCGAGACGCCAGCGGGTCGAATTCGGCGTGTAACGGATCTGGTTGCCGACCAGGGAGGGGGTCACCCCGTCCGTCGACACCCCCACAGAGGTGAAGGTCAGACCGTGATCGGCCCCGTTCACCGTGAAGGGCTGGCCGGTCTGGCCCGGGGGGCCGATACGGGACCAGCGCCGCAACGCCACCTCGGGGCTGACGCAGGCGTAGGCGGTCATCCCCGTCGGCACGTTCTGGAGGAAAGAGGACCCGCCGGTCGCCCACTCCTGCGCCGTCTTGGTCGGGATCATGACCCCGTGTTCGGTCCCGTTATGCACCCTGCGGCAGACCCCGTGGGCGTTGATCTCGACACGTCCACCGGAATGGACCGTCGACATCTCCTGTGCGAGGGCGGGGCCGGCGGTCCAGGCCCCGATCAAGATCAGCGTCGCCGCGCATGCAGGTGCGAGGAGGGCTCTGAGTGGGGGCATCGGAAGGGAGGGTCGTCCCATGTCGCGTCTCCGATTGAATACGTTTTTCGCATAACACGAAAAGCGACGGGGGGCGAGACGGGACATACCGGGGTCGCCCCGGTTTTGCGGTCCGGCCGAGACTGGCCGGACCAGGAGGTGGTCAGGGGAGGGACCGTTCACCTTGCGCCGCCTCCAGCGCGGTCACCCGCGCGTCCAGCTCCTGCACCGCCGCGATCAGGGGCGCGATCAGCTGGATGTAGTCCACCGACATGATCCCGTTCGGGTCCGTGTCGACCAGGTTCGGCAGAACCCGGGCGGTCTCCTGCGCGATCACCCCGAGCGCCTCCCGCCCGGTCTCCTTCCAGTCGTAACGGACCGGACGGATCTCGCGCAGAAGCGCCATCCCCTCCGACCCCTCGATCCGGCTCACGTTCTCCTTCAGGGTCTCGTCCGAGAAGTAGAAGTACTGGGTCGCGTAGAAGCGGGTCGCGTAGAGGGACCCCTGGAAGTTGACCCGATGCGCCGTGTTCGTGCTGGTCGGGTTGGTGGTCCCGCCGTAGAACTGACCGTTCGCGGCCGTATGCCCGTTATAGGCGACGACGCCCGCGCTCGTGGAGAGCGCGTCTCGGCGGATCTGGTTGTCCGCCAGCGCGAAGGTGGTCCCGGTCAGGGTGAGACCGGTCCCGGCCGTGTAGGTGGTGCCGGCGGCCGCGCTGACCTGGGCGTCCACATAGGCCTTGTTCGCCGCGTCCGTCCCCTGCGTCGGGGTCGCGACCCCCAGAACACGCAGGTTCGAGAAGTTCGGCGAGGCGCTGAAGGTTTTCGCGCCCCCGATGGTCTGAGCCCCGGCGGTACGGACCACACTGGCGTCCACCGCGAGGGTCCGGTCCGCTGCCAGCGTCCCGCCGCCGGAAAGGCCGTCCCCCGCGATCAGATTGCGGGCGGAGAGGGCGTAGCGCGCGTCCCCCCAGGCGGTGTCGAAGGCGAGGGTCCGGTCGATCGACAGGGTCCCCCCACCGGTCAGGCCGGTGCCAGCGTTGATCGCCCGTGTGATCGGGGTCAGCTCGGTGACGTTCAGGTTCCCGGAATGCCACAGCTCAGACCAGGCCGTCCGCGTGCCGCTCCGGAAGAAGACCCGGTTCTCGGCGTTCGGGAGGACGATCTGCGCCCGGCCCCAGGCGTTTCCGATATGGAGTCCGCCCGCCTGGCCGGTCACCGGAGCGTCCGAGGGGCGTGCCGCGCCGCTATGGCCGAAGGTGGCCGCGCCGTTCCCGGTCGCCCCGAAAAGGTCGTCATAGGTGAGCGTGGTCGCGAACCCGGTGGTGACGTGTTCCGTGTAGCGCGCATCCCCCCAGGCGCTGTCGAAGGCCAGGGTCCGATCCGCGGAGAGGTCCCCTCCGCCGGTCAGACCGGTCCCGGTCGCGACCCTGCGCAGGGTGCGCACGACGCTCGAATCCACGGCCAGGGTGCGGTCGGCGGAGAGGTTTCCGCCGCCGGTGAGGCCGTCGCCGGCAGCGATGGTCCGGGCGCGCAGCGCATAGCGCGCGTCCCCCCAGGTCGTGTCGAAACCGATCACCCGGTCAGCCGTCAGGTCACCCCCACCGGTCAGACCGGTGCCGGCGTCGATCCGGCGTGCGAAAAGGGCCGTCAGATCCGCCTGAAGGGTCGCGGAGATCCCGTCAACATAGCCCTTGGTCGCCGCGTCAGAGGCCGCGACCGGGGTGCCGACCAGGGTCAGGCGGTTGTTCGAGAAGGAGAGCGAGCCGGTAAAGCTTTTCGCACCCCCGATGACCTGGTCTCCGGAGGTCCGAACCACGGTGCCGTTGACGGAGATGGTGCGATCTGATGCGAGATCGCCCCCGCCTGAAAGACCGTCCCCGGCGATCAGGCTGCGCGCGGTCGGCACCATGGTGCCGGGGACCAGCGTGGTCGCCCCGTCCGCAAGGGTCAGAACCCGGTTCGCGGTGAGCTGTCCCGGGGTGATCGTGACCGAGTACCCGGCCGTTCCAGCTGAGCCCCCCCGCAGGATAACCCCGTCAAGTCCCGCACCGCGCTCGAAACGCGTTCCGGTCCCCTGACGGAACGTCTTGTCCCCGGCGATCATCTGGGCCCCGGCGGTCCGGACCACGGTCGCATCCACAGAGAAGCTCCGATCGGCCGCGAGGTCGCCGCCGCCCGAAAGCCCGTCCCCGGCGCTGAGCGTGCGGGCACGGAGCGCGTAGCGCAGGTCGCCCCATTCCGTGTCGAACGTGAGCGTACGATCCTGGCTGAGATCCCCGCCCCCGAGAAGTCCTGTGCCGGTGTTGATCCGGCGTCCGGTGAGCGTGGTCAGGCTGGATTCGAGCTCCGCCCGGATCCCGTCGACATAACCCTTGGTCGCCGCGTCGGAGGCGACGGTCGGCGTTCCCACCGAGGTCAGCCGGCTGTTCGAGAAGGAGAGGAGCCCGGTGAAGGATTTGTTCCCGGCGATCGTCTGGTTCCCGCTCGTCCGGACCACGGTGGCGTCGAGCGCGAAGCTCCGGTCGGCCGAGAGGTCACCCCCTCCCGTGAGACCGTCCCCCGCGCTGAGCCTGCGGGCACGGAGCGCGTAGCGGGCATCCCCCCAGACCGTGTCGAAGGTGAGCGTGCGGTTCTGGCTGAGATCACCACCGCCCAGAAGACCGGTCCCGGTATCAATCCGGCGCGTCCGGAAGGTCTCATCCAGCGTGTCGATCTCCGCGCCGAGCGCGCTCGTCGCCGCGTCCACATAGGCCTTGTTCACCCCGTCGGTCGCTGCTGTCGGTGTCCCCACCGAAAGCAGCCGGTTCCCACGCAGATCAACCGATCCGATAAAGGTTTTCGCGCCCGAGATGACCTGGTCACCCCCGGTACGAACCACGGTCCCGTCGACGGTCAGGGTGAGATCCGAGGTGAGCGAGCCGCCCCCCTTCAGGCCCTGGTTCTCTGGCGTGTTGATCCGACGGTTGAAGAGGGTCTGCACATCCCCCTCGATCACCGTGATCGCGTCTGACAGCTCGGAGTTCAGGCTGTCGACGTAGAATTTCGAGCTCGCCTCATCCGTCTCAACCGGAACCTCCTGGATCCCCAGGACACGTCCGCCCCCGGACTGGATGTCACCACCCTGCATGAGCAGCTCGTTTCCGGACAGGTTCATGTCCTTGATGGCGATGTGGTTCCCGAGGTTGTCGCCCACCGTTGAGTAATCGTTCGGGACCGCGGCCCCCGGGTCCTGGAGGGACTGGTCAACGGAGCTCGTGACCGTACGGGACCGGGTGATCGTGGTCCCATCGGTCGGACCCGAGTTCGGGATCTGGACGCCGAGGTTCGGATTGAGCAGCGTCTCCCCAAGGAGCTGTGCCCCGGCCGGACCGGTCAACAGGGCGATCGCTGCGCTGGCAAGAAGGAGGGATCGGGTATTCCGGTTTCTGGACATGGTGGGGGGGCCTTCAAAAGGGGGCGTTCTCCATTTAACCATCAGAAGTGCGAAAAATCAATCAATGAACATGAGTCAGTGGTGGAAAGCCTGCAACTATCGCTTTGTAGAGACAGGATTATTCCGGAAAAATTCCGGGACTCCCCGTAATCCACATAAATCTGGCCGGGACGGGCTGAGCGCCCCCCTTTTTGCGATGTCACCGGGCGGGTCTCGTCGTATGCTGACCCCGAAACCTCGCATCCTGGAACAGGCGGCGACCGCCCCTGCGAAAAAGGAGAACTGATTTGCGAAAGACGGCACTCAACCGGTTGCGGATGGCCATGGCCTGTGCAGTCCTGTCCCTGGGGGTGACTGGCCCCGCTCTGGCGGACGGTCCATCGGGCACGCGGTCTGGGATCGCCCAGTCGCCCGGGGCCTGGTCCGTGGCCGCCGGGTCAACCCTCCAGTCCACCCTCAGTGCCTGGGCCGCAAGGGAGGGGTGGGTTCTCGTCTGGGACGCGCCGCGCGACTACCGGATCCGGGCCTCAGCCCGGTTGGGTCCTGATTTTCAATCCGCGGTCCGAGCTCTTGCGGATGCGGTCAATATGACGAGCCCGGATCTGACCGTCACCCTCTACCTCGGGAACCGGGTCATCCATGTGCGGGACTCGACCCCGATCAACAACTGACGGCCTGCTGAAAAATGATGGAACCTCTGAAAATGCATGTGAAACCGTTCAAGCCGGCGCTCGCCCTTCTTCTCGTCACCCTTGCCGGCTGCGGCGGGATCATGGACGGCTCCTCCCGAGAGGTCGGCCGCGACATGCGCCGGGTCGACGAGGGGGTTGCCGGGTTCCAGGGGCGCTCTGCGATCCGGGCCGGGGGGGCCCAGGTCTCGGAGGGGATCTTCCTCGGCGCAACACCAGAGCGCTCCTCGCAGGCGACCCGTCTTCCCGCCCGCCTTCAGGCGCCGAACGCCGTCTCGCTCCAGTCCCGCGACCCGATGAGCCTCTCGCAGATCGCGCAACGTCTGAGTGAGATGACCGGCGTGCCGCATATGACCGCGCTCGGGCCGGCGGGGCGCCCGTCCTCTGCCCCTTCGAGCGGGGTGGTGGACAGTTCTGACCTGGCGGTTCTGACAGAGATCGCGGCCGGCGCGGCGGATCAGCCGCGCGCCGGATCTGAGCCCGCCCCCGCTTCCGAGGCGGACCGGATCCGGATCCGCCCCTCCTTGCGCGGCCCCCTCTCAAAGGTCCTGGACGAGGTCGCAGCCGCCTTCTCGGTGGAGTGGAGCTACCAGGGGGATCGGATCGTCTTCCGGGACTATGTCACGCGCCAGTACCAGATTTCAGCGCTTCCGAACCGTTCGACCGTCAACACGGCGATCGGGGCCGGGACCATGCAGTCGAGCACCGCGCTCGCGACGGACGTCTGGGGCGAGATCGAATCCTCCCTCAAGGGGATCGTCTCGGAGGGATCCGCCGTCTCGCTCGGCTCCGGGACCGGTCTTGTCACGGTGACCGCGCTCGTCTCGGATCATGACCGTGTCTCGCGCTACTTCAACGACCTCAACGAGGCGGTGAGTCAGCAGATCTCCTTCGACGTCAACGTGCTCACCGTGTCGATCAACGATTCTGAAGGCTACGGCGTGAACCTCTCCTCGATCCTGGAGCGGTCAAACCGGTCCTTCAGCGTGATCGGTCAGGAATCCGTCGCGGGTCAGGTCGGCTCGGTCAACATCGGGGTGATCACCGGGGATCTGAACCTCAACGCGGTGGTTCAGGCCCTGTCCCGTCAGGGCCGGGTCTCGGTCGATACGCGCGCCGGGGCAACCACCTCGAACAACCGGATCGTCCCGATCAAGGTGACCGACACGCTCGCCTATATCAAGACGCAACAGATCGATACGGACAGCAACGGCACCCAGAGCCGGTCGATCCAGACCGACGAGGTGGAGACCGGCTTCCAGCTCCAGATCTTCCCGCGCGTGCTCAACACGCGCGAGGTCATGGTCCAGTATACGGTCAACCTGTCCGAACTGCGCGGCATGCAGACCTTCGGGTCCGGGGTGGACACGATCCAGCTGCCGCAGGTCTCCGAGACCTCCTTCGAGCAGCAGGCCGTGATCCAGAACGGACAGACACTGATCCTGGCCGGCTTTGAGCGGGAGCGTACCCAGGTGTCCCGGTCCGGGACCGGTAACGCGAACCTGCCGATCTTCGGGGGCGGACGGAACGCGACGCGGGAGAAGGTGGCGACGGTCCTGATGATCACCCCGCGCATCCTCGATCGCCGCACCCCGATCCGGTCGGAGTGATCCGATGGGAAAGCTGTCCGACCTTCTGCGAAAAAGGCATACGCCTCCTGAGCCGGGTGCGGCCGCCGAGGAGGGGGTCATCCCGTCCTCCCCGGTCGTCGACTTCCAGTATGACGGGGTGGGGAACCTCCTGCTCGGACGTCGGCGCTACGCGGTCGGCCTCGAATGGGAACCGATCCGCACGGACGAGACGATCAAGGCCCAGGCGGACCGGATCCAGCGGTCCGGGTACCGGCGCAACCTGCACGCCCGCCATGGCGGGCAGGCCGGGTTCGCCTCCACGGACCGTCAGCAACGTCGCGGGGCCGTGGCCCTGGTCACCGCCGCGAGGTCCGAACTCCTGGGCCCGCGTTGGGTCGGCGCTTTCCGGGTCAATGAGGCGGACCGGTTCTGGTGGGTCGCCTCGATCCGGGACGGGGAGGTCTATGAGGACGCGATCCTCCCGGACGAGGCGAGCGCACGCAGCCTGCTGATGGAGGCGCTCGACGCGCCGGACTGGACCCGGATCATCGCCCCCGCGGACTGGCAGGTCACGGGCACGGTCGAGGCCCGGATCGAGCAGGTTTTCTCCCTGAAATCCGGTGTCCCGCTGAGACCGGTCGACGGGCGCAGGGACATGGTCCAGCGCGCGGTGATCCTCGGGCTGATCGGCGCGACCTGCGGCGGGATGTACCTCTTCTGGGCGGACATGCAGCGCAAGGAGGCCGAGCGGGCCGAGGAGATGCGCCGGATGCGCGACGCGGTCGTGCGGGTTGACCCGCGCAGCTACCCTTGGGCTGAGGCGGTCCCGATCCGCCGTTTCGTGGACAGCTGCCTTGACGAGATCGAGCGGACCCTCTTCGTGGTGACCGGATGGACGAACGAGCCGGTCGTCTGCGCCGCAAACGGCCCGAAAGGTCAGGTCTCCGCCGGTTGGGTCCGGAGCGGTGGGCGTATCACCTGGCTGCGCGCGGCCACAGCGAGCCTGCCGGAACCGGTCCTTCTTCTTGACGGGGGCGCCCAGGCGCGCCTGGAGCGGCTGATCAGTTTCCCCGTAGACGAGGGGGCGGAGGTCTCCATCCCCTGGACGGAGGCGGAGGTCTCGGACGTCCTGCTGTCCCGCTTCCAGACGCTCGGCCTCTCGCTGAATCTGCGGCCGCGGGTCCGGACCCTGACCACGACACAGCGTCAGGAGCTCCGGGCACCCGTCTACAACCGTCACGACCTGTCCCTGGAGACCTCCGTCGGAATCCGGGAATACGCCAGGCTCCTGTCAGACGTGCCCGCCCTGGTTCCGGAGGCGCTGATCTACTCCGTGGAGAGCGGCACCTGGACCCTGACCGCGAAAATCCATCACCCCCCGATTCTGCCGCTCCCCCCGAGCTGAGCGGAAGACCAGAAGGAAGAGGCTGACCGCCATGACCAGAAAAGCGAAACCCGCCCGCATCCGGCGCCACCTGCTCCCGGCCCTCCTCCTGCCGGCCCTGATGGCGACCCCCGCGACCCTGTCCGCCCAGGCGCAGGACCCCGTCACCGCTGAGGCGGTCGATCTGCTCGATGAGAGCGGACTGATCGCGCGCCAGTCCCGTCTCGGGGAGGGGGTCATCATCCTTGACCGTCAGCTTCGGCACGCGGAGGCGGTCGAGAAGCTGATCCGTCTGCTCGGGCCCGATGCGATGATCGAGGTAGCGCCCGGGGAGTTCATGCGCTTTGCGGACACCCCGGCCGGTCTTCGGGCCCGGGTCGAGATGTTGAAGCTGGAGCAGGAGATCCGACAGATGTCGGAGCCCCCGCCCGCCCCCGTCGCCGCGGGTCCGGCCCGGAGCGACGGGTCCGAGCTGGTCGAGCTGATCGACAAGCGGATCTCGGAGCTGGCCGATCCCTCCCCGGACGCGGCGACCCCTGAGAACGGGGGCGATCGGCAGATCTTCGTCCGCGAGATCTTCGGGGTCGGCGCCGAACTCTCCGCTGTGCTCCAGTACGGGGCCGACCGAGTGCGGGTCAGCACCGGTGACGCGCTCCCGGGCGAGGTCCGTATCCTCAGCATCGAGCGGGACGGGGTGCGCATCATCAGACGTGGGCAGGAGATCCTCCTCACGATGCCGAACTGAGGTGCGGCGATGAGCGTTGAAGCGGCCCGTCCGGGCCTACCCGCCCTCAGGCCCCGAAGCGAGATCTCCCCGTTCGAGGCGGTACGGATCACCACCGCGCTGCCGATCTCCGACCTGCTCACGCGGGACGGGGGGGATATCCCGATCACGGTCGAGGATCGGCGCATGGTCGCGATCTTCCGGAACGGGATCGCGCTCGTCTCCAAGCCGGACCGGTGGTCCGGCCGGGTCAAGTCGATCCTCAACCTGGCCCGGAACTCCGGGCATAAGGTGAATGACGTGGTCGAGGTGGAGACCGCGGTCATCATTGACCTTTACGCCCGCGCGCATGACGAGACGACGAACGGGACGGCCGTTCTGACCGAGGGGGTGGAGCGGCAACGCGAGCTCGCGACCCTTCTGGCCCGCGCGGCGGCGCTCGGCGCCTCGGACATCCATATCCGGGTCCTGCGTCACACGGCGGAGGCGCGCGTCCGCGTCCACGGCCGCATGATGGATCTCGATTTCCGCAACCCGGAGGACGGGACCGCCCTGATCAAGGCGGCGATCGCGGTCTCGTCTGACCAGGGCTCCGCCTCCTCGGACATGGCCTTCCAGCAGGGGGCCCTGACCCCCTCATCGGGCCTTCTTCCGCGCGGGGTCGAGCTGATCCGTCTCCAGTACTCGCCGACGAGCGAGAACCGGTCCGCCCTGGTGATGCGTCTCAAGTATCGCAGCGACCCGAAGGACACGGAGATCGACAGCCTCGGCTACGCGGACCATCACATCCGGGATATCGCTGTGATGCGTCGCCGCACCAGCGGGCTTTACCTGTTGGCCGGGAAGGTCTCCTCCGGCAAGTCGACAACCCTTCAGCGGACCCTGAACAAGATGCTGATCGAGAAGGGGCGGGAGATCTCGATGTTCATCATCGAGGAGCCGAAGGAGCTCGACATCCCCGGCGCGATCCAGGTGGTCGCGAAGCCCCAGCCGGACGGCACCGACGGGTTCTCGGCCGGGATGTGGGCCTCGCTGCGATCGGACCCGAACGTGATCGTCCTGGGGGAGATCCGGACGGAACGGATCGCGGAGCTCGCGATGGAGGTGATCGGGTCCGGACATGCGGTCTGGTCGACGATCCATGCGGGCAGCGCGCTCGGGATCATGGACCGCCTGCTCGATCTCAAGGTCCCGATCGCGGATCTGACCCGGCCCGACCTCAAGGGCGGGCTGATCTACCAGCGTCTCTGCGGGGTGATGTGCAAACACTGTCGCCGGGACCTGAAGACCGCCCTGCGTGACCGGCGGGTCTCGCATGAGCTCGCCAAGGGGGTCCTGCGGCTTTTCGATCTCCCCCCGGAGGAGATCCATATCCGCGGGGACGGCTGCGACAAGTGCCGCGGCGGCCTGACCGGGCGGACCGTCGTCGCCGAGACGGTCGAGATCACCCCGGGCCTGCTGCTCCTGATGCGGGACGGCAAGCGTGAGGAGATGCGCCGCCACTGGGTCACACCGGTCACCGAGGGGGGGATGGGGGGGCTTCCGGTCCTGCACCACGCCCTCGCCAAGGTGGGGGCCGGGATCTGCGACATCAACGAGGTGGAGGAGGAGGTGGACCTGCTCTCCGTCTATGAGCGGGACTTCGGACATCTGCTGCCGCGGCTGCGCGAGGACGTCGCCGCCCTGAGGGGACGCACATGAACGAGTTCGAACGTCGCTTCGCCAAGGCGCTCTTCTTCACCGAGGACCGGCTCTCCCTCTATCAGGAGCTCGCGGCGCTGATGCGCACCGGGGTCAGCAAGACGGACGCGCTCCAGATGGCCTGGAAGGTGGCGAGCGACGAGGGGCGCAAACCGAAGGAGACGACCGCGCTCATCCTGCGCGACATCGGGGACGGGATGCGCAACGGGCTCAGCTTCGGGGACGCGGTCCGCCGCTGGGTCCCGCCGGAGGACGCGATGATCCTCGAGGCGACCGAGAACTCGGACGACTTCCCGGGCTATCTCGACCGCTATTGCGAGGTGATCCGGAAGCGGCGACAGATCCTGAACATCATCATCGGGGGGCTGCTCTACCCGCTCGCCCTTCTGGCCGCCGTCTACGGGATCGCCTTCTATTTCGGATCCGAGGTGGTCCCGAAGATCGAGGGGCTCCTGCCCACGGAGAAGTGGTCCGGGGCGGCCAGGTTCCTGCTCCTGTTGAGCGAGTTCTCGGAAAGCGTAGCGATCCCGGTCCTGGTCGGATCGGTGAGTATCCTGCTCGCGGTCCTCGTGGCCCTGCCGAGATGGGCCGGGAGAGGGCGTTCCGTGGCTGACCGGCTTCCGGTCTTCAGCCTCTACCGGATGTACACCGGGGTCTCCTTCCTGATCTCGATCTCCTCCCTGGTGCAGGGGGGGCTCTCGCCGATCAACGCGGTGGAGCGGGTCCGCCCCCTCTCGAGCCCCTATGTCGGGTACCGGCTGAACCGGATCAGATCTCACATGCTCAACGGGCTCAACCTGGGCGCCGCGCTGCATGCGAGCGGGACTGGCTGGCCGGACCCGCGCATGAATCTCTCGATCAAGATTTACGCGGAAACGCATGACCTGAGCGCGCAGCTGCACCGGATCTCGGAGGAGTGGATGGAGCGGGCACGGGAGCGGATCCTGCGCTCGATCGGACTGATCCGAACGGTGGTCCTCTTCCTCGTTTTCGGGGTCATCCTGGGTATCGTGGGCGGGATGTACGCGCTCCAGGATCAGATCGTCTCAAGCATGAACTCCGGTTTCTGATGCAGAAAGATGTGGAGAACCGGCCCTTCAGATTTCGGCGTCCCTATCAATGAAATGCGAAAAACGTAGAATGGAGGCGTGCTCACCGGGGACCGGACGTCCTCCTGCACCGGAGCTGAGGCTCCCCAATGAACGGTTATGAAATGGAGAGACCCATGACCTATACCACCCTTTTCGCGGATGCGAAAAATGTGGCGCTCCGGGAACGGCACCGGACGTCGCACCCTCTGACCCGCGGCCGCCAGCGCGGCGTGTCGCTGATCGAAGGGATCCTGTATCTTGTCTTCGCGCTGAGCGTCGTGATCGGCGGGATCGTGCTGTTCCAGAGCGCCCAGCTGTCGAACCGGGTGACCGAGGCGGCCCGCGGCCTGGTCGCGATCTCCTCCGAGACCCGCGCCCTGCATCAGAACGCCCGCAGCTTCGGGACGAGCGGGACCGATCTGAACGCCGCACTGATCAACGCGGGCGCCGTCCCCTCGAACTTCCAGGACAACACCGGCACCGGTATTCGTCACCCCTGGAACGGGGCCGTGAACGTCACGGCCGAGGACCAGGAGTTCACCATCGAGCTGGTCGGCATCCCCTCGGACGCCTGCTCGCGGATCTCGACCGTGGACGCGCGCGGCCAGGGCGTCGCAGGGATCGGGATCACCTCCGTGCAGTTCGGTTCCAACGCGCCGATCTCGGGTGAGGTCACCCTGACGGACGCCTCGGCCGGCTGCGGCAACCAGGCGACCCAGACGATCACCTTCACCTACGCGCGCTGACGCGTCCGGGCCGGCCCCTCCCGGGCCGGCCCTTTTCCGGGGCGTCTCGCGCCCCGAACGAGAGACGGGGGGTCTCATGCGCAATTACCTGAAATTCACCGGATGCGGTCTCATCGCCCTGATGACGGGGCTTTCCCCCGTCTCGGCACAGACCCCGCCCGATCAGATCCGCGACTGGACCGGCCTCTCCTATCTGGGGATCGTTGCCGGTCTCGAGGCCTGGGGGGTCGAGGGGTCGGACCGGATCTGGATGCGTGCCCCGGACGGGCGCGCGCTCATCGAGGGGTCCCTCTTTTCGGCGACCGGACAGGATCTGGGCGCCGCCCTGACCGGGGCGCCCGCACGTAACCTCTCCGCCCCCTCTGCCCCCCTCGCGCTTCCGGCCCCCGCAGACGACCCGCCCCCAGCGAATGGTTCCGCGTCAGAGCCGGACCCGTTCGACTGGAGCGCCCCGAACCAGGGGCTGATCCGTCAGGCGCTTGAGATCACCGCCACCGAGGCGTTCTGGTTCGGCATCGGCGACCCCGCCGCGCCGGAGGTATGGGCCTGGATGGACCCGTCGACCCCGTCCTCCCAGGCGACCTTCATGATGTTGCGTGACCGGATCTCTGACGGGTCCGTCTATCTGCGCGTGGTCCCGGTGGTGACGCGAGACCCGGCCTCCGCCGAGGCGATGGCCGCGCTCCTCTCCGCGGAGGACCCGCTGCGCGCCTTCCTCGCCCGTCTTGACGGCGGGCCGCTTCCGACCCCTCCGGAGGGGGAGGAGGTCACCCTGCCCGAGGAGCTCGTGACCCCGATCGAGCGGAACGGGGCGCTCGCCTCTCGGATCGCTCCGCCGGCCCTGCCGTTCCTGGTCTGGACCTCAGACTCCGGCCCGGTCGCGCTTGCGGGGGTCCCGGGAGAGGACCTTTTCGCCGGGGTCGTCCGGGTTGACCCGGCGCCTGAGCCCGCCGAGGTGCCCGCAGAGGAGGGGCAGATCGAGGGCGAACAGCCCCCTGCGGAGACGACAGAGCCCGCTGCGGCGGAGTGAGGCCCGATGATCAGCCTCGTCCCGCCGGTGATCGGCATCACGATCCTGCTCTCGATCGGTCTGCTCGCCGCACAGTCGGCGCGTGAGACCGGTGTGACCGAGGAGTTGGCGCGGGACCTTCTGAGGCATCATCAGCACCATTTCGAGGTCGCCCGGGTCTCCGGCTTCCCGCTCGGCCCGGTCGAGGCGGACCTCCCCTATCCGATCCTGCCGCTCGCCGAGTGGCGTTCCGAGGTGGTGCAGGACGGGACGCGACGGCGGGTCCTGACCTGGGCGGACGGCTACGGTGCGGACGGGATCGACCCATCCGCTTATCGGGGGGTGGTGGGGGCCCTGCCGGAGCGTCTTGGGCGGTCCGGGGTCGTCGGTGTGATCACCTTCCCCGGGACGGGCGGGGCCCGGATCGGGACGACGGAGCTGCCGGCGACGGCGAGCCCGATCGCCGCCGGCGCCCCGGCCATCTACAGGTGACCGGCATGGCGCTCCCGCTCCTCCTCCCGGTCAGCCTGCTTCTCCCCCTCTGGGCCGGGCTGATGCTCCGGCTCTCCGGCGGCCCCCGTCTCCGGGTCGAAGATCTGCGAGGGGGCGCCCTGGCCGCCGCCTGCGGCTACGGCGGGGTCCTGCTCGTGACCGGTCTCGGGCCGGAGGCCCGTACGGCCGCTGAGACGCTGGTCCTTTGTCTGTTCGGGGCGCTCGCGCTTCTCGCGGCCTGGATCGATCATCGCACCGCCTGGGCGCCGGACGGGCTCGTCCTGCCGCTTCTGATCGGCGGTCTTCTCGTCGGCGCCCTTCTGGGGAGCGGTCCGGTCAGCGTGATCGGCGCCCCGTTCCTCGCTCTCGCCCTCTTCCTTTTCACGCAGGGGCTCTGGGCGGCGCAGTGCCTGCTCGGTCCGCGCCTCCTCACCCCGCCGGACCAGATCGTGCTTTGCCTGCCGCTTCTGATTTTCGGACTGACCCCCTACGCTCCGGTCACCTGGGCGCTGATCTGCCTTCCGGTCCTGATCCTGATACGGGTTCCGGACCCGGTCTATCAGCGCCTGCGGGGTCCGGCGGCGCCGGAGGCGGCGCGTGACGCGGGGCTGTCCGGTTCGGGGAGGTCCGCCCCCCTTCTCCCGGTCGTTCTGACCACCCTTCTCGGGGTTCTCCTTTTCCGCCTGTATCGGGGATGACGTGATGCGAAAGATGAAATTCAGAGCCGGTCCGGGTCGTCAGAGGGGGATCTCCATGCTGGAGGGGATCCTTTATCTCGGTCTCGCAAGTTCGGTGATCGGGTTCTCGGCCAGCTTCATCATCCAGGAACAGCGCAGACAGGAGGAGATCCTGGTCGCGCGGGAGTTCGGACTGGTCATGCAGGGGGCGCAGAACTTCGTCTCCACCCGTTACGACCAGATCCTCGACGAGCTCTACGAGGAGGCGGCCCTTAGTGGGGGCGCGGCCGTGCGACGTTACACTCTGGAGGAGCTCTCCGGTCTGGGGTTCCTGCCCACCTCCTTCCTGGACGGGGGAGGGGCGCTGGACCGGCTCTACGGGCAGGAGTTCCGTCTCCTCACACGGGCGGTCCTCGTCTCCGACACCGCGGTCCCGCGCCAGACCCTCTCCGCGGCCCAGATGGACCCGGGCGGACAGGGGGCGATCGCGGCGGACCTGATTGACGGGGACCCGGTAAACGAGGAGGTCCAGATCGAGGCGGTTCTGGTCTCGGCCGGCGGGACACCGGTGCCGACCCAGCGCGGCGCCCCGATCACGACCCGGACCGAGCGGTCGAACGCCGGTTTCATCGAGACCGGGACGGAGGCGCGCGGTCCTTACGGGGTGTTCAGTTTCGACGTCAGCGGCTTCGCCGGGGCGGACGGGTACCCGGCCGATCCGGAGGGGCGTTTCGCCGCGATTGTGGCCTTGGCCGGCTTCGGGGTCCTGGACGCCTCCGGCATGAGCACGGACCCGCTCCCGGAGCTCAACCTCGAGGACGCGTTCCGCCGTTGTGCAGGTATCCTTGCGGATCCGAACCTGGACGAGAACAGCCCGCTCTATCTTGAGTGTCGGGACACGACGAACGGGATCTACGGGGACATCGTACTGGTCAACCACGACTCGGACGGGGACGGGGTGATCAACGTCTTCCCGACCATCACTGGCCCGACCCGGATCAGCATGAGCCCGCCGGTGGACACGACCGGGGACGGGACCCCGGACGTGGTTTCCGCGATCGAGAACCTGCGCGTCATCGGCTGCGGCTCTGTCGCCCCCGGGACCGGGTCGGAGGCGGAGCTCCTGATCGACTGTGCGCTCACTCGGACGACCGGGAACCTGATCGTGGAGGGGACCGTGCTCGGCCGGGAGGTCCTTCTCGAGACGAGCGACGGGGTCGTCCCGCTCGCGCGGGAGGTGACCCTCGGCGCGGAAAGCGAGGTTCAGGTCTCGGCGGACCGGTTCCTGATGGGGGATACGGATCTCTCGACGGGAATTTATGACGTCCAGATTCTCGCCTCCGGGGAGACGATCGCCAAGCCGGAATGTCCGGCGACCACCCCTGACGGGGCCTTCGAGATGCAGCCGCGCATCTATGTGCTCCCGGCCGCCTACTCGGACCCGGACGGTCGGGCCACGGTGGGTATGCGCGCCTTCGCCCAGGATGAGGGGGCGCAGTGGCGGGTCCGCCTCTATCAGTACGTGGCGGAGGACTTCTGCACCTTCAGCTTCAGCTCCGGCCCCTATCCGGCCCCCGGCTCCTGCGGTTTCGTGGCCGGAAACCCGCGCAACCCGGAGAACGACCCGGCGCTCGGAAACCCCGACGGGGTCTCGGACGCCTATGAGGTCAGCACGGATTATGGCCGGGTCATGGCCATGACCCGCTGCTTCTGAGGCCGGCATGGGACGCGGCGCGCATAAGCTTTCGGAGGTCCCCTTCGACGACCTTTACGTCCCGGTGGAGGAGGGGGTTCCGTTCCTGATCCGCAACCTGGACCCGGGCTCTCCGGAGGGTCCGGTCCGGCCTCTTCCGGACCCGTTCCTCGCGGATGCGAACGGTCTGAGGTCCTTCCTCCTTTCCGACTGGGACCGACGCGGGAGGCCGGACGAGTTCAACCTGTCGCATAACGGGGGGGTCTACCGGGCCGCCCTGATCCGGACCGGGGAGGCCGGACCTGATCCAGGGATCGGCTGGACCTGGTGTCTGAGGCGCCTCTCTACCGTCGCGATGGACATCGATCAGATGGGGATTCCGAAAAGCGTGACGGATCAGGTCCGCGCGCTCGGGCGGGAGCGCGGTTTGATGCTCGTCTCGGGCGCCTTCGGGTCCGGCAAGACCACCACCGCCTCGAGCTGCCTGCGGGCCTGGGTCCGGGACAGCCGGGAGGTGGGGGTCACGCTGGAGGACCCGCCCGAGGTCCCGCTCGGTCAGGCCTCCGCGGAGGGGGCGATCTACCAGGTCGAGATCGCGGAGCACGATTTTCCGGCCGGGGTCAGGGCGGCCCGACGCTGGGGCCCGCGCTACGTCCTGATGGGGGACGTGCAGTCCCCGGAGGCGGCCAAGGAGCTCCTGCGCATCTCCCTCTCCGGTCCGATGGTGGTCAGTACGATCCACGCCTCCGACCCGGTCCGGGCGATCATCAACCTTGTCTCCTTCGCCTCCGACGTGATGAGCGAGGAGCTCGCACGGGACATGGTCGCCGAGGCGATCCAGGCGGTCCTGCATCAGGACCGGCGCGGGGGGAGGCTGATGACCCGGCTCGCCTCCGTCTCTGGCCGGGAGGACTTCGCGCGGCGCAACCTGATCCGGCGTGGCCGGTTCGAGCTCCTGAACGAGGCCTTCGGTCTCACGGTCCGCAAGGCCTGATCCGGGATCAGGGGCAGGGGTCCGCCTCCGGCTCCTCCACGGCCTCCGGGACCGGTCCGATCAGGAGGCGCAGGTCCGCCATGAAGTTGGCGTCGCCGGTCAACTCCTTGGTCATGCGCGTCGAGCAGGGCTCCCAGCCATCCGGCCCCCAGATCCGCACGGCGGTCACCTCCGGGTCCCCGCCCGGAGCGCAGGACCAGTCAAACTCCGCGAGGGCGGTCGTAAAGGTTCCGGTGCGGGTCCCGGACGTCTGATCAAGCTTGTCGATCACCTTGGCCTCCTGCAATGTGGTGTCCTGAAGCGTCTGTCGGCCGTGCGAAAAAAAGAAACAGGTTAGCGCCTCTACATTTTCCGGTTTTCGGGGGGACCGTTTAGGTTCATCGCAGACATTGTGGGAGAGGTTGCATGAACACTGCGGAGGACCGACTGGGCTATCAGGTCGACCAACGCACCCGCTTCAAGGTCCGGGTGGAGATCTTCGAGGAGCTGAGCGAGACCCCGAGCGTCAACTGGATCCGCGGCTGTCGGACCCTGGAGGAGGCGCAGCGCGGTTACGTCGCCCTGCGCGAGGAGACCGGGTACGGGGCCTCACAGGTCGGTTTCGGCCACGTCTTCGACGAGGCGGGCCAGCTCATCGCCCATATCTCCTACAACGGCCGCCTTTGGGCGCCGAGTGGTGAGGGCGGGATGTCCCCCTGGAGGCCTGGCGGGAAGGACCCTCCCTCTGAGAGGGTGCAGAAAAACGTGGTAAATGTTCCTCAGGTGTAACATAAGGCTCTTAATGTGACTCGTGAGGAACAAAATGAAGCCGAAACGGAGCAAGATGACGATTCCGGACCCCCTTCTCGGCCTCCTGTCCCGCATGGGATCCGACCTGTCCGCCGCGCGCCGGGCGCAGGCGATCACCCAGGATGACATGGCGGGCCGACTCAACGTGGCGCGCCGGACCCTGATCCGGATGGAGCGGGGGGACCCGACGGTGAGCCTCGGCGCCTACGCGACCGCGGCCTGGGTTCTCGGGCTCGAGGAGCGGTTCCTGTCCGGTTTTCATCCGGGGACGGAGGAGGGCCGGGAGGCGCGGCTCGCCCTGCCGAAACGGGTCCGCCAGCCGGCGGCCGATCTGGACTTCTGAGGAGGGGCTGAGATGCAGGTGAACGCGATCGTCTTTATCGACATCGGGGGCACGGCGGTCCCGGCGGGACAGATATCCATCACGGAGGACGGACGCTACTCGCGCTGCGAGTTCGCTTACGGGCGACGTTACCTCCAGCGGAAGGACGCGGTCGCGATCGACCCGGTGCAGCTCCCTCTGGGACCGGCGCTGATGGAGGCGCCCGAGGGGTTCCCCCTCTTCAACGGGGTGCGCGACGCGGCCCCGGACGCATGGGGCCGCAAGCTGATCGACCGGGAATCTCTGCGCAGCCAGGGGCGGCCGGCGACGGAGGCCGAGTTCCTGCTCGTCTCGCAAAGCGGGAACCGGATCGGTGCGCTCCGGTTCGGGCCGACCCCGGTCGCGGTGGGGCCGGTCCTGCCGCTCCAGATCGACGACCGGCTGACCCATCTCGGGGACCTCGAGGCGTTCCAGGATCTGGTGGACCGGCTTGAGCCGGACCGTCCGCTCCCGCCCCGGTTCATCGACTTCCTCGCTCCGGGGACGGATCTCGGGGGCGCGCGCCCCAAGGGGACCGTCACGATCGACGGGTTCCCCCACCTGGTGAAGTTCGGCCTGTCGCGGGACCGCTACAACATGGCCGCGGTTGAGGCGGGCTGTCTGGACCTGTGCGAGATGGCCGGGATCCCGACCTGCGCACGCCAGGTGATCCGGGTCGGGGACCGGGACGCGCTCGTGCTGCGCCGGTTCGACCGGGAGGAGGGGGAGGGGGGCGTACGACGTCGTCACATGATCTCCGCCCTCACCCTGCTCGGCGCCCACGAGTCAGATCGGGGGCTCTCTGGCTATGCGGACCTTTATGACGGTCTGCGCCGACACGCGGTGTCCGGGGATCACGGGGAGGCGGTCTTTAGGCGGATGGTGATGAACGTGCTCTGCGGGAACACGGACGACCACTACCGGAACACGGCGCTGCTCCTCACGGAGCGGGGCCGCTACGAGCTGAGCCCGCTCTACGACGTCACCCCGACCCTCCAGTCGCTCGGGGCCCGAAACCTCTTTCTGCACCTGGGCCGCGCCGGGGCGGGGCGGGAGGCGACGCTTGAGAACGCGGTCGCGGCGGGGCCGAGCCTCGGGCTTCGCCCGGAGAGGGCGGAGCGGATCGTCAATGATCTGTCGGAGATGGTGGGAGCGCGCTGGCGCGAGACCCTGCGGTCCCGCGGAGCATCCGAGCAGGACCTGGAGATGGTCGCCAACAGCTTCTCGGAGGCGGGGCGTCGGGTCGGGGCGGATGCGACACCGGAGCCCTGAGAGGCGCGGTGCAGGTATCTTTTCGCCCGGGAGGGCGGTAACATCGGGAAAGATCGGAAGTGGAGAGCGGGATGGGCGGTGAGAATTTGAGGGAGCGGGTCGAGGCGGCGATCGGGGGCGCGCTGAGCGGCCCTTTGCGGACGGAGTTCCCGGTCGCGTCGGAGGCGGAGGTCCTGATCAGACGGGACGCGGATCGGGTGCTGATCGGCTACCTGAGCGTCGACCCGGAGCCGCGCGACTTCTGGGCGGAGTCCGACGGGCTCGGGGAGCTGAGACGCTTCACCCGCGCCGAGGATCCGAACGATCTGCTCGAACGCCTCACCGCGGAGGGGACCCCCTGGCTCCTCGTCGAGCGTTACAGCCACGGCCTCGACCACTACTCGGTCGCGAACACCCGCGCCTACCCGGACCGGCAGTGGGACGTGGGCCTTTACGGGGTGTTCATCCCCTGCGAGGAGGTCCGGGACATGTACCGGGACCGCGTCAAGGCGGAGGGGGAGGAGGCGGCCCGCGCCTGGCTGATCGAGGACACGAACGGGACCCTGTCCGAGTTCTCGAAAAGCGTGAACGGGGAGGTCTACGGGGCGATCGTCGAGACCTGGGAGATCGCCGACGGGCGCCCGGTGCGCCTCGGGACGGAGGCGGTCTGGGGCCATATCGGGACGGATTACGCGCTGGAGGCGCTCAGCGAGCGGATGCCCGAAGAGGCGAGCCCGGAGCCGGCGCTTTGAGCGGGACCCTGACCGTCCTGCCCGCCCCGGCCCCGCTCGCGACCGGCCCGCTGACCCGGATCGGGACGGACCGGGTCCGCTCCGTCCGGCAAGCGGACCGGTCCTGGGCGTTCAACTACTCGATCACGAGGCTGGACGCGCCGGACCTCGCCGCGCTCCTCACCGCCTGGGCCCCCGCGCTTGAGGCGGCGGTCCGCCCGCTCCGGGTCTCCGGGGCCGAGCTCGCCTTCGCCCGCCCCCTCCGGGAGGGGGCGCCGGTCCCGGACGGGGCGGCCGCCTTCGGCGCCTTCGCCCGCGACTGCGCGGCCCTGATCGACCGGGTCGGCCCGCGGGAGCCCACCACGATCGGGCTGTTCTGGAGCCCGGTCCTGGGCGGGGTGACGGACGTGCTGGACGAGTGGCGGCTCGATCTGGACCCGGTCCGGGACGAGGTGAGGGGGGCGGTGCGGAGACTCTACGCGGAGCTGGGCGGCTGGGTAGACGGGCTTGACCGGCTGATCCTCCATCTGGAGCACCCGGGCGTCTAGGCCGGAGCGGGGGTGGCCTGTTCCGGGACGGTCCGGTCCGGGAGCCAGAGCAGGGAATACCCGGCCGCCGCCCCGAACCGGCGCAGCTCCCGGTCAAGCGCGCGCCGGTCGAGCCCCAGACTCTCCGCATAACGCTCCACCCGCAGCGCCTCCCCGTGCCCGGCCCCGAGCAGGTCCGCCGCGACCACGGCGAGCAGGTCCCGGTCCCCGCGCGGCATCCAGGTGAGGTCAGGGTCGGAACGGAGGACCGCCTCCATCCCGTTCAGCGCCGCGTGCAGCTCCTCGAGCCGGTAGCCGCGCTCCTCCAGCTCCCCCTCCAGCCCGTCCCGCTCCTCGATCGAGAGGAACCGGGCCATCACCCGGAACAGGGCCTGCGGGCCGCTGAGCCGCTCGCCCGGCGGGTCCGCGAAAAACCGGTTCACCCCGCGTTCGGGCCTCACCCGTTCCGGCTCCATGACCCGGACCCAGAGGTCGAGCCTGATCTGCGCCTTGAGGCCCGCGTCCGCCGCGGCCGCATAGAGCGCCTCCGGCGCGTCGAGGTGCTCGACGGGCGCGCGCAGCAGGTCCAGAAGCCGTTCCGCCTCCCGCGTCCCCACCTCCCCCTCGCCGAGCTCCGGGATCCGCGACGCGGCGGCGATCCGGCCCCGCAGGCCCGCGGTGCAGGCGTTCAGCCGGTCCGCGACGGCCCGCTCGGGCGCGTCCCGGTCCGGGCTGAGGAAGGCGGCCATCCGGATCGCGGGGCGGGACCGGGCCGTGAGCCAGAGCCCCGCCTCGTCATAGGCGTCGTTCTCCCCCACGTAGAGGTAGGGCTTCCCGGGCTGATCGAACGCCCAGCGGGTCGGGTCGAGGACCCGGCCGTCCTGAAGGCGGAGCCAGGAGTGCTGCTGCGGCCCGCACCCGTAGACGGAGGCGGGGCTGGTCCAGCCGTGGAAATGGCCGCGCACGAGCCGCATCCCTTGCGTGGGGAGGCGTCGCAGGACCCGCTCCGCCACCGCGTGGCAGTTCCCGGGCCAGTCCGTCAGGGGGAGCCCGATCGCCTCGGCGATCGCCGCCGGCTCGGTCGGGAACGGGTCCATCAGAGGCCGGGCCCTTCAGGTCCCGCATCAGGATCAGCCTGCATCCCCATGTAATCCCTCAACGTTTTCGGAACCTCCTCAAGGGTCGTCGCGGCGACCACCCAGCCGTTCTTGGTGCCGTGCTTGCGCAGGGTCGCGCAGAACTCCTGATAATCGGGGGCGTCCTTGATGAAGCTGAACCGCCCCTCAGCGGCCCGGAACAGGTCCGCCTCGAGCGCGGCCCCCATCACCTCGAAGCCGCCCCCCTGGCTGTTCGTGGCCAGGAAGTGCTGCATCGGCTCCGTCTCCGGACCGACCCGGCGGATCACGCCCCGGACCAGCTCTGACCCGGCCGGGAACCGGGTCGCCAGCTCCGCCAGCGCCGTCTCGTCCGGGGCGATCACCAGGGCGGCGCGCCCCTCATGGCGCAGGAGCCCGGCCGCGGTCCGGTCGACCGCGATCCCCTCCGCCTCCAGGTCCGGGACGGACCGGAAGGTGAGGATTCGCGGCTCGTAGCTCGACGTGTCGTTCGGGTGGTGGCGGACCTCGTAGAGGATCCGGGCGAGGCCCGGCTCCGCCCCCTCCGGGTGCTGGGGCGCGTACATGTCATAGGCGGGGGCGACCCGGCCGTCCGGCCAGCGGTAGGCGGCGACCCCGTCCGCCGTGTAGGGGCGGGGGAGGGCGGAGCGGGGGCGATGACGGCCCGCGTCGTCCTGATCGGAGGATTGCAGCCGGCGCCCCGTCTCCGCGGAGATCCGGGCCAGGGTCGGGGGGAACGGGATGACTCTCATGACGGGCTCCTGAGGGGATCAGAAGGACCCTATCCTCACCTAGTGAAAACCGCAAAAGCCGTGCATTCGGAGGGGTCGCCTGATCAGCGGGTCGCCGACCGCTCCAGGGCCCGGAACGCGATCACGCTGACGGTGAGGGCGGCGAGGCCGGCCAGGCCGTCACGGGCGGGGACGAACGCGCCGAACTCGTCCTGTCCGCCCCAGTCCCCGGGGAGGAAGCCGAAGAGAGCCCGGAAGATCAGGAGGCTCGCCGCGAGGACCCCGAGAAAGGCGCCCCAGAGATGCGCTCCGGCCCGCCAGCGGGACATGGTGTGGAGCTCTTCCCTTATCCGCGAACCGGCGGAGATGTTGAACAGGTCGCGCAGCCTTGCGGGCCGCGATGCGGCCAGATGGAGCACCCAGGCGAGGTTCAGGGCGAGGCCCCAGCCGAGCGCGTAGACCGCACCCTGAAAAATCGACATCGGCCCGCTCCTCGAAAATCCCAAACAACCGCATCGTCGCCTCCCGGGCGGCGGAGATCAAGCCGGTTCTCGGTCGGTTAGGGGGCCGGGGAAGGGTCCGACTCCTCCGGGGAGATGCCCCCGGGCTCGATGAGAACGGGGGCGGGTCTCGGCCAGAGGCCGAGCCGGTGCAGTTTCTGTCGGGACCGGACCGCTCGGAAGGCGGGTTCCTCCTCCTCCGGGCGGGGCGGCCGGAAACAGCGGCAGGGCTCGAGCGCGTCCGACCTGCCCCACTGGTGGTCATCCACCATCTGGTCGGTGAGCTCGTCCGGGTCGGACTCCTCGAGCGGGACGAGGAACTTGCCGAAGGGGCCGGAGATGAAGGCGCCGCCGCGCAGGATCGTGGTCGTGAACCCGCCGCACCGGTCCGGGATGATCCCGTCCGGGGTCACCAGGTCCCCGTCCCCGAGGACCGCGTCGTCCGGGACGGTTACCCCGTCCTGGACCCGGGTGTGCGAGCCGAGCCGGACCCGCGCCCCGATGGTCACGTCCGCCCCGACCCGGGCCCAGGGGCCGAAGACGCTGTCCGGCCCGATCCGGCTCCGGTCCCCCACCTGCGACCAGTCCCCGAGCTGAACCCGCTCTCCGAGGATCACCCCCTCGCCGATCCGGGTCCAGGTCCCGACGGTGACGGAGCGGGGGTGACGCGGGCCGCCGAAGAGGCGGGAGAGCACGCGGCCGGCTCTCATGGCGACACCTCGTCGGCCCGCATCTTTGATTTTCGCGTCTCGCTCATCCTCAGCGCCCCTCACCATTCGTCCGTTATGCGTCCCACGGTTTGCCCGTCGGTCGGCTTCAGGGCGGCTCAGGCCCGTCATCCGCGGGGAGATCGCGCAGCCGGTCATAGGCCGCCTCGATCTCCTCGATCGAGCTCGCCATGCTGAGGCCGGAGTGACGGGGGCGCACCCCGGTCAGCTCCTTGTAGAGGTCGGAGTAGTCCGAGAGGAGGAGGTGCTTCTCCAGCTCCTCCGGGCTCCTCACCCCGTACCCGTCCCAGTGGGCCGGGTCCTCGACCAGGCGGCCGATCCAGGCCCCCTCGATCGGGTTCTCGTCGAGCCAGTCCGCAACCACGTTGGTCAGCCGGAAATAGGTCCGCAGGTCCGGGCAGAGCCGCCAGTCCGGCCGGACCGTGGCCGCGCTGATCGACCCGGTCCGGTCCAGCTCCGCCCGGGCGAGCCGGACCGCCTCCTCCGGGTCGGTGGTCTCCAGGGTGCGGGCGGGCCGCATCCAGCCCCCCTCGTCGAACCCCTTTTCGAGGTCGTAGATGTGAACCTTGTGCGCCATCAGGGCCTCCTCAGATCGGTTCGGGGACCGGGCTCCGGGCCGCGTAGCGGAACGGGGTCTCGTGGTCATAGAGGCGGATATCCCCCGCGAGGCGGGCCTCCTCGACCGCGATCGCGGTCCGCAGGTTGCGCCGCATGCGGTCCGGCAGCTCCGTGTTCAGGAGGGCGGATCGCAGGAAGTCCCGGAAGGCGGGGGCGGGGGCCGGACCCGCCGCCCCGTCGGACCGGTTCTCCGCGCTCCGGTCCCAGACCGCGCCGATCCGCGGGGACCAGACCACATCGCCCTGGAGGGCGAGCCGGCCCCAGCCGACCTTGTCCTCCCCGTGGGTGATCCCGTCCGGGAACCCGCCGCTGCGCTGAAGGGCGGACCTCGGGGCGGCCGCGGTGCTGGAGGAGACGATCATCGGGCCGGAGCTCATCGCCTCGAAGAAGCAGGGGAGGGGGCCGCGCCGGTCCGACCCGATCCCGAACCGATGCGCGCGGCGCGTCCCGTCCGGGCCGATCTCCGCCCAGGCGTCCGCATAGAGGGCGGCTCCGGGGAAGTCCCGGACGAGACCGAGGAGCTCGGAGACGTGATGCGGGGCCCAGCGGTCATCGGCGTCCAGGAACAGGATCAGATCGCCCCGCGCGGCCCGCCAGCCCGCGTTGCGGGCCGCGCGGGGCGCCCCGGTTCTCCTGCGTCAGGAGGCGCAGGGCTGCGGCCTGACCGGCGGCCTCATCCGCCCAGCCCCGCACCACGTCCCCGGACCCGTCCGTGGACCCGTCATCGACCACCACGAGCTCGAACGGGGTATCGGCGTCCCGGCAGGACCGGAACGCGTCCGCGAGCGCGGTCCGGACGTGACGCGCCTTCTGATAGAGCGGGATGACCACGGAGAGGTGGGGGTTTTTCGCAAGGCTCACGGGGACGGCTCCTCGGTTGGTGGCTCCGGCGCAGGTGCAGCCTCCCGCATCAGCTCCACCAGCTCATACGGGTCCGGGACCCCCTCACGCGCGACCCGGTCCGGGGAGAGCCGGCCCGAGAGCCCGGTCGCGAAGGCGTCGAGCGCGCGCAGGAGCTCCCGCTCCGCCGCCCCGTCCCCCTGTATGACGATCCGGCCGAGGCCCCGTTCCGGGTCCCGAGAGACCGGATGGGCCATCCAGGCCTTCACCTCCGGGTCCGTCAGGGCGCCGGAGCGGGGCTTGAGCGGGGAGAAGTCCTCCGCGTGCCCCCGCAGGACCACCTTCTCCTGCCGGTGGGCGTCCCGGATCGTCGCGACCGGCATGTTCCCCTCCTGCGGCGTATCCCGTCGCTCAACCGGCCTCAGACGCAGGGAGAGGGAGAAGTCCGTGCCGACCGTCCCCTCCCGCCGCTCCGCCGTCTTGTGGGAGATCTCCAGCATCGTCGCCGGGTCCCAGTCCTCGGAGAGGCGCCCCTCGATCACCGCGCGCGCCTCCTCCGCGAGGAGGGCGCGCAGCCGGTTCAGGTCGCTGTCATGCGGGCGCACCCCCCGGAAGTCCGGGTGCTCGGAGCGGACCGCGAAGATGCAGAGCCCGTGCTCATAGCGCATGGTGACGTCGAAGCGGGCCTTGTCCCCGCCGGGCAGGGGGACGGACCACTCGTCGATCTTGCGCGCCTCCCCGGTGCGCGTGTTCCGCGCCCGGACCAGATCCTCCTCTGACATGCGACCCCCCCACCTTTCCTGTTCGCCCCATTCATGCACGAGCGTGCGAAAAAGCGAAAGGTTGCCCTTCCCATTTTTTCGCACGACGGGTACGACTTGGGGGGAGGGCCCGGACGGGGCCGATCGGAACAGGGGGTGGGGCACATGATCAGCTTCTCCGTGAGCACGCGCCGCAACGAGGACGCGGACGCCTGGGACGTCCGGGTCGACGCCTACCTGGACCCGTCCGAGGAGGTGACCGGCTCCCCGGAGGCGGAGGAGGCGATCTCGGAGGCCTGGGTCGGGGAGGACGGGGTCCTCATCGGCCGGCTCGAGGCGCTGATGCTGCACGTCTGGCCGCTCCATAACGCGGAGGGGCTCCTGGAACTCCTGGAGGTGAACGACGGGGACGGGAACACCTGGGACGCCTATGAGGAGGTCAGGTCCGTCGCCGCCGCCCTGGCCCGATGGGTCAGGCAGGGGTCCGCGGAGGGGCTCTTCATCGAGAGCGAGGATCCGATCCAGACCGTGATCCTGAGCCGGACGCTCGAGGCGGACCCTCATGTGGATCGGGGCGCGCTCCTCGGGATGATGATCCAGCACCTGACCGCGCTCAGCCCGAACCGGATCCTGCTCGCGCATGAGGAGCCGCCTGAGGGCCTGCTGCCTGCGGACCAGAGGGGGCGGGTCCGGGAGCGGGCCCGCGCGTTCCTCTCGGTGGGGGAGCGGGTCGGGTTCGGCCCCTTCGTGGCGCTCCCGCAGAAGCGGGAGACGGGCGGGGTCCGAGACCCGCTCCGGCGCCTCCTGAGCGGGATGACGGACCGGCTCCTCCTGGTCGCCAGCGTCCTTCCGGACGGGCCGGATTATCCGGAATGGACCGTCTGGGACGATCTGGAGATCGAGCTGATCGACCTGGTGGAGTGGGCCTCGGCCCGGCTCGGGGTGGAGCTCAGCCTCGCCGAGGAGGAGACGGAGCCGGCCGGATAGGGCCAAAATGAGGGGCGAGACAACGCGTCCGGAGGACGGTCCCCGCCCAAGCCCCGAGCAGCGCCATCAAGACGTCAGATCGATGTGTTCGAAGGTCGGGATGTCGGTGTCCGGATCGAAGTCGTAGGTGATGCCGAGGAGGACCCGGTTTCTGATCGTCTCCGCGATCGGGTAATTGTAGGTCTGGAGCTGAATGACGGCCCGCATCATCGCCGCGAGGGGCGCTCCGACCCGTTCGGAGGTCTGCGCCTCCAGCTCCAGGAACAGCTCGGACCGCGTAATCGGGTTCTCGTTCCGGGCGGCCAGGGCCCCGGCGGAGATGACCGTGCCGAAGAGGACGAGCCTCAACACCTTTGCGGTTTTGAGGGCGCGGGGCGAGCCGGCCCCGACGGCGGCCTTCAGCGCGAAGTTCAGGGTCTTGAAGCTGTGCACGAGGGCGCCGAGGATCGAGAAGGTGAAGGCGATCAGGGGGATATAGGCGATGCGGATCGCCGTGATCCCGTCCTGGTAATGCTCCGCCCCCTCCTCAAAGGCGCTGATCGGGGAGAAATAGAGCGGTCGCCGCGCGTCGACGATGGCCTCGACCCAGGGCCGATAGATGGTCCTTTCGGCCGCGTCCTGATCCAGGTTCACGGCCAGCGGGATCTCGTGTTCCATCCCCATCCGGGATCGCCACCGGTCCTGGATGACCGGATGACCGAAGAACTGCGCGGGGGTCAGATCGTCGGGCAGGACCGCCCCGTAGGCGTCGATCATGACCCGCTCATAGCCCGGGGTCACCTCCCCCCGGATCCGCTCCGCCACCGCGGACATGAACCCGGCCCGGTCCGTCAGGGCCCAGTCGAGCGGGACCATGATCCCGGCCTGCCGCAGCTGGGACCTCACGCGGGGGTGCTGGGACCGCGGGAGCGAAGTCGGGGTGTAGCGGCCCAGACCGTTCCGGTACTGCCGATAGAGCCGGGTCTGCTCATCCGGGATCCGGGCGATCGCGCGCGCGTGACGATCCGAGGCGGGGAGATACACGTCGTTGTAGCTCCGCATGATCTCGGTCATCGCCGGGAAGTACACGTTCGCGTAAAAGGACCCCGGCCCGCCGAGCGCGTCCTCCGCCTGCGCCTCGAGAAGCTCCTCGATCGACCCCCTCGTCCGCTCCTCGAGCCGGTCAACGCTCAGGGCCAGGGAGGGCAGGAGCGCCATGAAGGTCTTGGATTCCGGGCTTGATCGGTCCACCTGTTCGAAATCCAGACCCCGCAGCAGGGCGGAGGCGTTCTGGACGGAGGAGGAGACCAGGGTGAGGGTCGAGGCGGCCTGGCGCTGCGCCGGGCTGGAGCCGTAGCTCAGCCCGTCCAGGATCGCCTCCTGGATCGCATAGCTTGCGAGACAGCACAGGATCGTGCTCCCCCCGAGCATGAGGGCAGATCGGGTCCGTCGCCACGGGGTCCACCAGCTCATCCGCCGGATCCGGGGGAGGATGAGCGAGGTCCAGACGACGAGGGTCAGGGCGATCCCGGAGATCACTCGTCCGGCGTTCTCGATCTGCTCGATCTCCTCAAGGTCCGTGGTGGACCCGACCACGTCCAGCAGCCGCGCGCCGAAGGCCAGCTCGAACAGGAGATAGATCCCGGTCACCACCATCATGATGAGGGACTCTCTCCGGCTCGGCGGGATCACCTGTCGACTTTCCGAGGATAAACCTATCTTTTGGTTTTTTCTCCATCCAAAAGAACTAAGATTTGGTTGTCTCATCCTCTCCGGCCCCCGTCATGACCGGCGCGGATCTCAATCATAGAGATCGATCACGACGGGGTTTGAGGGAGCGTCAGACCCGCTGTAGGTCGGCGCCTCCGGTATCGTGACAGGGCCGCGCGCGGGCGAGGTGCGGGGCTGGGCAGGCGGCGTCGCGACCCTTGTGGGGGTCTGGGCGGGTACCGCGGCGGGGGGAGGGGCCGTAACGGGAACTCCGGTGATCACCTCCGGGGCAGGCTGAACGCAGGCGGTCAGCGGTAGGAGGATGGTCAAGATAAGGATTTTCCGGCTATTCATGTGCTCTCCCCTGTTTTCGCTGGCTCTCCCATAAGTGTTTAGGAAGCGGGGCGAGATTCCTCCAGCAAAAAAGAGCCCGCTCAGCCTCCTACCAGTTCAAGAAACGCCGCCTCGCTGATCACCCGGACCCCGAGGCTGCGGGCCTTCTCGGCCTTGGACCCGGCCGCCTCCCCGCAGACGAGAAGGCTCGTTTTCGCGGAGACGGAGCCGGACACCTTGGCGCCCGCCCGCTCCGCGATCAGCTGCGCCTCCTTGCGCCCCATCCGGGTCAGCGTCCCGGTGAAGACGACGGTCAGGCCGGTGAGGGGGCCGTCCGCGGCCGGCCGGTCCGGCGCGGTCGGGGTCAGCTCCCCGATCAGGCCGATGAGGAGGTCCCGGTTCGGGCCCGGGGCGAACGCCTCGAGGAGGGAGGCGAGGATCCGGTCCCCGACCCCGTCGAGCGCGAGGATCCGGTCACGGGCCGCCGGGTCCGTCGCGGCCGCGTCGATCATCCCCACGAGCCCCCCCAGGCTGCCCGCCTCCCGGGCCAGGAGCTTGGCCACGCTCGCCCCCACCAGCGGGATCCCCATCGCGAAGATCGCCCGGTCGAGCGGGCGGGTACGCGCCGCCTCGATCGCCGAGAAGAGCTTGCCGGCGGAGCGCTCCCCGAGCCCGTCCCGGCCGGAGAGGGGCGCGTCGGACCCGTCCCCGTGGGTGAGGGGGAGGCGGAACAGGTCCGCCGGGGCCCGGACCCAGCCGTCCGCGTAGAGCTCCTCCACCAGGGTCGCCCCGAGCCCGTCCACGTCCAGCGCGTCCCGGCTGACCAGGTGCTTGAGTCGCTCAACGATCTGCGCGTCGCAGCCGAGCCCGCCCGTGCAGCGATGCGCGGCGTCCCCCGCGGCGCGCACCACCGCGGATCCGCAGCCGGGGCAGGTGTCCGGGAAGCGGAACGGCCTCGCCCAGATCGGACGCTCCGCGAGATCCACGTCCCCCACCTTCGGGATCACGTCCCCGGCCCGGAAGATCGAGACCAGGTCCCCCTCCCGGATGTCCTTCCCGTCCCGGATGACGGCGCCGGCGGAATCCACCCCCGCGATATAGTCCGCGTTGTGCAGGGTCGCGTTGGAGACGACCACCCCGCCCACGGTCACCGGGGCGAGCCGGGCCACCGGTGAGATCGCCCCGGTCCGGCCCACCTGCACCTCAATCGCCAGGAGCCGCGTCCAGGCGGTCTCCGCCGGGAACTTATGCGCCACCGCCCAGCGAGGGGTGGTGGAGCGGGCCCCGAGCCGGTCCTCGAGCGCCAGATCGTCCACCTTGTAGACGACCCCGTCGATGTCGAACCCCAGGAGGGCCCGGCGTTTCAGGACGTCATTATAGAAGGCCTCGAGATCCTGCCGAGTCTTGCAGAGCCGGAACGGGGAGGGGGTACTGAACCCCATCCCCCGCAGGGCCGTCAGCTGTTCGCTGCGGGTCCTCGCGACGGGGGCGGAGATCTCCCCCACCCCGTAGGCGAAGAAGGAGAGCTTACGGGCCCTGGTCTTCTCAGGATCGATCTGGCGCAGGCTCCCCGCGGCCGCGTTGCGCGGGTTGGCGAGCGGCCTCTCGCCCCGCGCGGTGAGGGCCGCGTTCAGCTCCGCAAAATCGGCGTGGGACATGTAGACCTCGCCCCGGACCTCCAGGACCTCCGGCGCGTCCGGGATGGTTTGCGGGATGTCCCGGATCGTGCGCGCGTTCGCGGTCACCTCCTCCCCCACCTCCCCGTCGCCGCGGGTCGCGGCGTGCACGAGCAGACCCCGCTCATAGCGCAGCGAGAGGGAGAGCCCGTCGATCTTCAGCTCCGCCGTCACCGGCTCCCAGCCGCCCGGGGCCCGGCCCAGATGAGCGGCGATCGCCTCCTGGAACGCGTCCACGTCCCCCATCTGAAATGCGTTGGCGAGCGACATCATCCGTTTCGCGTGCCGGATCTTGCCGAACCCGTCCGCGGGGGCGAAGCCCACGGGCCGGTCCGCAGGGAGGGCCGGGTCGCGCGCCTCGATCGCGCGCAGCTCCGCGCGCAGGCCGTCATACTCCGCGTCGGAGATGACCGGGTCATCGCGCAGGTGATAGGCCTCCTCCGCCGCGCGGAGCTGCGCGGTCAGCGCGCGGTGACGGTCGGCGTCAGTCGGGGTCACGTCACTCATCTGGGCAGGCTCACTTCCCCGGTCAGCAGGCGGGCGTTGATGTCGTCGAGCATCGCCTTACGCTGCTCCGGGGTGGCCGGGAAGTGCAGGACGGACCGGTTCTCGTTGTACCAGACCCGGGTTGAGACCAGGAGGACCGCATAGCCCGCCTCCGCGGCGACCCGGCGCGGGTAGACGACCGCGCGGGTCCCGCTGACCCGGATCTCCGCCTCCCCGTTCGAGACCGGATCGCGCAGCGCGCTCCTCGCGATCACCTGCGCCGCACGGGAGAGGTCGGTCCGGGACGGGCGGCCGTTCGGGGTCCGGTAGTAGAGGAGCACCGCCTCCTCGCGGCGGTCCTCCGCGTGATCGCCCAGGGCGCCCTGCGCCAGCGCCGGGACGGTCTTCGCCGCCCCGCGCAGCTCCTGAACCCGGTCCGCGGCCCGGATCCCCTCCAGGGCGAGGTGCGGCCCGGCGAGGGCGGTCAGGCGTCCGGACGGGTCGATCATCAGGATCTCCGGGCTGACCTCCGCGATGAAGCTGTGCTTGGTATCCATTCCGGTCTCCTTTTTCATTTTTCGAATTCCACGAGGTATTTCAGGTTCACCTGTGAGGTGCGGTAGACGATCATCTCGTTGTTCAGGACCCGGTCCTGCCCGCCGCGGGCGAAGACGGAGTCGTAACCGGCGGGCGGCTTCACGGAGGCGCCGGTCCGGTCCGGGTGCCAGGGCCGGCCCATGGCGACGTCCGCGAGGAACATGAAGCAGCGTTCCTCGGAGACCTTTCCGTCCCAGTACCCGGCCGCGTAGTTCAGGGATTTGGTGGACTGGTCGGAGAAATAGACCCCGTTCCCGAACATCCGGCCCGTGACATGGATCGACCCGTTCTCGGGGGGAACGATCAGCCCGCTCCTCAGGATGGACAGGAGGTTATGGGCCCGGGTCCCGTGCCAGAGCTCCTTCACCCCGCCGACCTTGAGCCCGTCCTCGCGATACTGGCGATCCATGTCCCCGAGGGTCACCTCGAAGATCCGGGCGACGCGCAGGTTCGAGGAGGCGTGTTTCGCGTGACGGCCCGCCTGGAAGAAGGCGAGGATCCGGGCGCGAAGGCCCGGGTCCTCGGAGACCCGCATGGACACGTCGAAGAGCCTCGGCGCCTCGGCGGAGCCGGTCTCCGATTCGCGCGTTTTTCGCAACCGGTCCTCGGCGATCTCGATCGACCCCTCGAGCTGATCGAGGAAGGTCCCCTGGCGGGCGAGCGCGTCCGTTGCGGCGAGGAAGTCCCGGTGCCAGCCCCGTCTCGTCCCCACCTTCTGGGGGACCAGCATCAGGTACTCCTCGAGCGGGGTCAGGAAGTCCGGGCTGTCGAAGTCGCCGGACCGGACGAGCGGCTCGATCCGGATCAGGAGATCGCGGGCGCGCCGGATGTTGCTCAGGGTCACCACGCCCACCGGGGTGGAGACGATCCCGGTGGCCAGGTCCACGCTCATCTGGCCGCCGGAGGCGGCGATGATCTGGTGGCGGTTGATCTCGGCGAGCTGGCGGACCAGCGCGCTGATCACCGGGTCCCCGCGGCCGATCTGCGCCTCCGCGGCCCCGATCAGCTCCGCCTTGTCGACCCCGCCCGGCCCGGAAGGCTGACCGAGCACCTCGACCCGCTTGTAGCCCTTCCGCTCCTTCTCGCGGATCTTCGCGTGGAAGAGGGCGTCCCCGGCGCCGAGCACGCGGTGCTGTCCCGCGGTCCCGACCCGGCCGTTGCGGGTGCTGACCCGGCCCGTCTCGTCCCGGCTGATCTCCCAGAACTTGTTGTTGTTCGCGTTGGCGTCCGTCAGGACGTACATGAGGGTCTGGGCGGTCATACGGGTCTCCGGCTGTTCGGAGAGTTTTCGTATAAGAATTTTCGCAAATCAAGCAGAATGGGCGTGTCGGCCAGAAAGGTTTGGGGAGAACGGGGCGCTTGCGGAAAACCGCATGATCCGCTACGATTGGGGACGTCACGGGCCGCCACACGCGCCCCCTTCCGGGGCGGTGCAAAAGGGCGGCACTTTCGTCTCAGCAGTAGGGGGCGCGACCGATCCGGGACCGGGCGGCCGTGGTCTCCAGGTCCCGATACCGGCCGCCGGAGTAGCGCCGGCAGTCGAGCGCGTGGCCGTTCGCCACCGCGATCGCGCCGATGTCCTGCCCGTCGAGATAGCAGACGCCCACCCAGCGGTCGTGAGTCCGCTCCCCGTTCAGCTGGCAGGTCACCGTCTCGCCCCGGACGAGCCGGGTCATGAAGGCGCGGGCCTCCCGTCCTACCCGTGTCGAGGTCTCCGGACCGTCCAGCCCGTTGAGCCGGACCGGGGTCCCGGCCACGACGATCGTGTCGACGTCGCGGACCACCGTGACGCGCCCCTCCAGGACCCGGTCCGCGAGGGCGGGGGCGGCGAGCAGGGCGACAAGGAGGGCGGGGAGGATTTTCAGCATGCGTCTATCATGCGTCGGGACGGTCGCCTGCGCAAGGGCGCCTATCCGCCGCCCCGCACCCGGGCCTCGCGCCGCTCGAAATGCGCCAGGTCCCCGCGCAGGAAGGCGGCGTGGAGCTGATCGAGCTCCGCGCGCCACGCCCTTTCGAGCCGGGTCAGCTCCGCGCCCGCCTCCGGGTTCAGGACCCGGGTCGTCTCGAACAGGATTGAGACCTGCCGCTCCAGGAGATGCACCCGGTGCTGAAGGTACACGTCCGCGAGGCTCATGTCGCTCCCCGGAGCGCGACGGTGACCCAGCTGATCTCGGACCGGCCCAGCTTGTCCGGCAGCGGCGCCTCCCGGAGGATCGCGAGGCCGGACGCGGCCGCAAGCGCACGAAGCCCCCCCCACGGAGACCGGGTGCATCCCCCGCGCGAGATCGGGGGGGCCGAGCCGCAGGCTGATCAGGAGGAGCCCGCCGGGGGCGAGAAGCCCGGTCAGGGCCCGGAACGCGACCGGGCGGTCCGGCGGCGCGACGTGCTGCCAGACCGCGGAGAGGAGGATCACCCCGAACCGCCCGCCGACCCGGGTGAGGTCCGGGAGCCGGTCGTCGACCCAGGTGATCCGCGGGTCCGGATGCCGCCGCGCCCCCTCGGCGCGCAGGGTGGCTGAGGGCTCCACGGCGAGGACCGCATGACCCGTTTTCGCAAGCCAGGCCGCGTCCCGGCCGGACCCGGCGCCGACGTCGAGGACCCGGGACGGGGCGGAGGGGAGCAGGTCCGCCACCGGCCCGTGCAGGTCCGGCGCGGAGACCGCCTCATAACGGCGGGCGAGCGCGAGGCCCGCCTCCCCCTCATAGCCGGTCATTTCTCCGCCTCGGACGGGGGGAGGGTCTCCAGGAGGGGCGAGAGGCGCCGCAGCCGGTCCGGGTCCCCCCAGACGGAGACGGCGATCCGGGCGCGCCCGTCCGGGGCGAGCTGCGTCGGGACCAGCTCGACGACCCGGACCCGCAGGGCCGCGCCCGTCTCAAGCGCGGGGGCGAGCAGGTCCCGGGCCTGACCGGTCAGGGCGCCGATCCGGACCGGTCCGCCCGGGCGCAGGCCGAACAGGCCCGCGGGCCGGTCCGCGTAGGCTCCGACGGACCCGTCCGCCTCGAGACGGAGCCGGACCGGCGCGGTCGGGGCGAGCCAGCCGGGGGCCCGATCCACCGAAAGGTCCGTCTTGTAGATCAGGATCTGCATCCGCCCTCGCTGCTCCCCCGTGACGGGCGCTGAACTGTCCCGTTGCGGCGGGGCCGGTTCGGGCCTATGGTCCCCAAAAGCCCCCTCGCGCGGATACTTTTTCAGGGATACAGGGCCGCGCCCTGGAACGCAACCGGAACCGGAACGGACCCATGCCCAAACAGCGCCCCCTGACCCGAGAGGAGAGCCTCGCCCGGCACCGGGAGATCGCCCTTCGGGCGGGGCGGGGGGAGCTGAGGCTGCCGGACGCGATCCGGGCGATCCGGGAGGCGGAGGGGCTGACCCAGGCGGCCTTCGCCGAACGGGTCGGGCTCACCCGGATGCGGCTCCTGGACCTCGAGAAGGGGAGGGGGAACCCGAAGCTGGAGACGCTTCAGCGGATCTGTAGGCCGTTCGGGCTCGAGATCGGCCTCGTGCCGAGGATCCGCACGCTCAGCGGTCCGGAATGACCGGTTCCCGATCAGGAATACGTTGGGGTCTGGATGGCAGGTCTGCTCGGCGTGTTCCCGGTCAGGAACCACCCGGAAAATCATCCGGTATCGCCGGGGGGAGCGGAGGTGGTTTTCCGGGCTCTCCCACGTAGAGCCGGATATGCCAGAAATTCCAGGATTTCGGGGAGAGCGTTCCTGCGGTCCCCGCCCGGAGCGCCTCGACAAGACGTTCCCTCGGGAAACCGTTCATCAAATTTCGCGGGAGACCCCGTCCTTCAGGTCGGGGAGGGATAGCGAAAAGCCGATCTGACGGCGCTTTGCGCCTTGATCGGCCCCTCTCGTCAGCGTAAGCTGCTGGAGAAGTTTTTTCGCACATGGTTTGAGATGGCGTACGGGAAGGGCAGCGCGAAGACGGATCTCAAGCGGATGGCCGATCTCGGCCAGACGCCGATGACGCCTGAGATCGCGGAACTCCGCCGCCTCTGTCTCCTCACGGTCCAGGAGATGTCTCAAGCCGTATGGCCGGAGACGATCACGGACCCGCGTCTGACCGGGAAGGAGCTGGACCAGATCCTGCTCCGGGTCCAGTCCGACGCCTCGAAGCGGGGCCTCAACAACGTCTGGGCCGAGAAGATGCGGCTCCTCGCCAAATCCGCCGTCACCGAGCAGTGGAAGCGGGCTCAGGCCCGCCTTTTCGGCCGTCTCAAGCACGTCTCCGCCCGCGCCGAGACGCCGGCGAAGGACGGGACCCGGCGCCTCCTCAACCTCCCCGAGGTTTGGACGTCCCGACTCTCGGAGGCGGACGTGGCCGCGATCCAGGCGCGGGCGGACCCGCTCGACTTCCCCGCCGCGATGAGCCTGTTCCGGGACCTCCGGTCCGGGGACGCCGTGCTCACCCCGCTTCAGGCGGAGGCGCTGCGCGACATGGAGGCGGCGGTGAGCGCCCGGTTCGGCTGCCCGGTCTGGGGCGACGAGGCCGCGATCCAGCTGCACCTCGACTACCGCTGTGTGCGCGGGGGCGCGGACGCCCTCGCGACCGCGCTCGCCGGTCTCGCCTCCGGTCTGGACCGGTCCGGGGACGGGACCGCGGTTGTCGAGATCTCCTCGCACCGGCCCCGCGGCCCCGCGATCCGGATCCCGCTGCGGCTGCCGCGACCGGTCGCGGACCGGCATCAGGGGGACCCGGGCCAGACGGTCCGGTCCCTCGTCCTGGAGCTCGGCCCGGACCTGCTCCGGCCGAAGGCGGTGCTGCTGCGTCAGCCACGCGCGCCCGAGATCGTGGGCGCGAAAACCGTCCTCGCAGAGGATTTCGGATACGCGAACACCTCCAGCATGGTGGTCGTCCGCTGCGCGGACGGGGTCACGGCGGAGCGGGTCGCCTTCGCCGGATCGAAGCCGGGGAAACGGGAGATGAAGGCCTTCCTGGAGACGCACGTCTCCGGGGCGGAGGTGGAGGTGCTGGAGCGGGCGCAGCTCAGCGGCCGCGCCTTCCTGGCCCGGGTCGCGGAGCACGTGGACCGGATCGACACGCTCCGGTCCGAGATCGATCTGGGCCATGCCCGGCTCTCCCGGCTGAAGGGGTAGATGAACCGGCTCACCGGCGCTGACCCGACCGCCCCGGTCCCGGAGGCGCCGCAGGAGGTGACCGGTCCGGAGGCGGCCCGGTACCGGAACATGCACGGCCGGTTCTTCCGGCTCCTCGGCGGGCTGGGGCGGCTCAAGGCGCGGCGCCGCGCCCTCTACCGGCGGATCGACGGGGTGAAGCGGAGCTGGTTCGGCCACGTCGCGAACGTTCGCGCCGCCCTGGCGGAAAAACACGGGGCGGTAGTGGTGCGGGAGGACCTGTCGGTCCTCGCCGTCGAAAAGAAGGATGTGGCCTACAGGGGCCGGACCTTCAACAAGCTGATCAACAACGGGGCGAAGGGGCAATATACCCGGCGCGCCGACGACACCTTGGAATGGAGGGGGATCGCGACGCTGAAGCTTCCAAGCTTCTACTCGAGCAGCACGGACTGGCGGACCGGGACGGTGGACAGGGGGCAGCGCTCCGGGTCCCGGTTCCGGGCCCCGGACGGGGCCGAATGGGACGCGGACCTGCACGCCGCGGAGCTGCTCGCGCGCTGGCTCTTCCTACGACCTAAACCGGCGGCCCCGGCCGCCGCGCCGACCCTGTGACAAAAAACTTCAGCCGTGGGCGGGGGCTCGGTGCCGCCGCTCACGGCAGGGAAGCCCCGGGGTTTAGCCCGGGGAGGTTCACCATGGCGAGACAGTCCTCCCACTCCCCGAGCTCCATGATCTGAAGCAGGATCCGATCAGGGGACCTCAGGCTCTCCCCGGTGTTTGCCACCAGATGTAGCGCCGAGCGAAACGCTTCAGAAGGTTGACTTGATCCGCTGAGAGGCCGTCTATATCCAATAGGCATCCTTTCGTTGGAAACGCTACCGCGTCTTGTCCGGGTCTCCAGAGAGATCAGGTTTTTCCGGGTCCCTGAAGGGGTCGATCACGCGGACTTCAGTCAGCCGCAATAACCCCTCTTTGACAGGGGAGGGAAGGCCGCCGGCCCCCCGCAGAAGCTTCTTCTGCCAGGACGGACCACGGCTTAACGCCTCGTTCCACACCTCCTGAACCTCATACATGCGGTCTTCAAGTAGGACTTCCAGCAGTGCGGACGCCTGCCGCAGATCCTTCCGCGCCTTCGCCTGACTGTCCGCCGTATCGATCCTCATTTGGGACACGATGAGCTTGTGGACGGCGTACCGTTCCGGCGCGGGGACCTTCACAGGCACCCCCAAGCCATACAGGGACACTGCGTTGGTTTCCTGGTAGATCAGGAAGTCCAGGTAGCGAAGGAGCTGAGCGTCACCCCGCATAGCCTTCAAAGGAGTCACCCGTTCCCTTTCCGGTCCGCGTAGCGGGCAGAGCAGGTCAACGCTGAACTCGATCTCGCGACCAACCCGGATCGCGTATTTCAGTGTTCGTCGACCGTCTATCGGCGAAGGGTTCGCCTCAAAGCGCGGATCGACAGATTTGAGTGTGGTAAGGAAATCCTCCTGCAAGCTGTCATCCACCGCCAAGGAGATCGAGTGGAACTGTGCCAGATCAAGATCTCCGGTTTGTCCGGTGGCGTCCTCAAACCGAACACCCAACATGGGCGCGTAAGTCTGGAACGCCACAGAGCCCACCACGACGCCCCGCATGCGGAACGCGCCCGCCTCGGACAGCGTTGACAAAACCTTCCCCGATACCGGATCAGGGGCGGGGATTCGTGCGTTTCGCAAGGAACGCACCATATCGATTCGCGTTTTCCGGACATCTCGAAGGTTCTCATGTTCCGTGATCCACTTTCGGATCTCCGGACCATCTGGTCCGAGGTACCGGTCCTTACGACGGTACCCGTTCACCATACCCCCCTTGAGATACCAAAAATCGGTTCCCTTTATGGTCTGCTTATAGGGGGTCCCGCCCGACTCGATCAGGGACTGGTAGGACCCTGACCAGCTCTTGTCGACGAGGTCGGCGTAAAGCGTCTGGATGGATACGGGCAGTCTGTTCATGTGGACCTCCACGCCCCGTTATAGAACAAAATTATTTTTTGTCTATAACCGCGATGTCCCTTGTCATCCCGCCAGCGGGTGCCGGGGCAGGGGCGCCCCCTCGACGTAGGGCCGCCAGGCCATCGGCGGGACCGCCTTGGTAAACATGTTCCACCGCTCCTGCTCCGGGACCCAGTAGGAGACGGTGACCACGCCCCCGTTCCCGGCCGCGATGATCCGCTGCCGGACGTGGACCCGCCGCTCATAGTCGTGAGCGCCCGCAACCCGTCCGGAGATCACCTTTTCGTCCCCTCTCGGGGCTTCGCTCATGTCGAAGGTCCACCCCTCCGCGGCCGGGCCGAGGACCGGCTCGCCGATTGGGGCGGGCTCTGCGCGCAAGGCCTCGCAGAGCGCCCCCACCTCAGCGGGCGTGACGGCGGGCGGGAACCCCCAGATGAGCGCCCCGTCCTTCTCGCGGAGCGCCTCCCCGGACGCCTCCCGGATCCGGATCGCGCTGCGCGCGTCCTCCTTCAGGGTGGCGATGAAGGCGCGCCCCTCCGTGGAGGTGCCGGGCCGGCCGGGCAGGAGACGGGGGAAGCGGGCGTCAGACATCGCGAGAACCTCGACTCAAGGGGATATTTCGTTTTTCGCACACCGGCCGGATTGCGGCAAGGTGATTTGCGAAAAACGATTACGAGAGAGCCCCGATCCGCCTTAGCTGATCGCCGCCCTGATCTCCTCGAAGCGGCCGAAGAGGAGCCGGTCGAGATACCACCCGTTGATCCCGAGCGCGCCCGCGACCCCGCGCAGCCACCCCTCCCGGCGCCGGTACGGGATCCGGGGCGGGGCCCCCTCGACCAGGTCGCACAGCGCGTGGATCCGATGATCGAGCGCGATGTGATCGAGGATCAGCGGGTGCGACACGTCCATGCACATGTTGCGCGCGTACTTGTCCCCGATCATCGGGAAGGTCTTGAGCCAGCGCAGCAGGGTGTCCGGCTGGTCGTACCCGTTCCAGGTCCGGGCCATCCGGTCCGGCCCGCCGACCGCGTGGAAGCGGCGGAAGGTGGTGAGGAGGGCGGGCCGGGTCCGGTCCGCCCAGCGGGGCGTGAGGAACCGGTGCGAGAGCGCCTCGAGCCGGACGGCGGCCGCCTCCACGTTCGCCGGGTCCTCCCCGAGCAGGGCGTCCCAGCGGACCAGCGCTGCGCCCCCCTCCGCCAGGAACCCGTTCCAGACCCGGACCCCGCCGTTCGTCGCGTAGGACTGGACGAACACGTCCCAGGCCCAGCCGTCCCGCTCGCGCAGGCGGGCACCCGCCTCGAACTGCGCGGTGAGCCGGGCCCGGTCCCCGTCCAGCATGTCCCGCAGGATCTCGATGAAAGCCGCCTCGCTGACCATGGTCATCCCCTTTTCTCGCATGAGCATCCTATACGGGATCCGATGTGCGAAAAAAAGAGCAGAAATACATTTTCAATGAGGGGGCGGGTTTCCCCGCGAGAGCGGAGCCGAGTGATGCCCAGAAATTCGAAAGAGGTCTTGTTCCGCCTCGCGCCCGCCCGGTAGGCTGAGGCCGTGTCCGGCACGGTGAGAGCTTCATGTCCGTAAAGATCGAGGAGGAGATCGGCTGGGGGGGGCGGCAAGCTGATCGCGGACGCGTCAGGCTATACCGTTCAGTTCTACCTGGCGGGTCCGGACCAGCGCTACAGGGGGGAGCTCTTCCGGATACCCAAGGAGAACATCTCCGCCATGATCGACGCCTATCTCCGGGCGTTTGACCGATACGAGGCGCTCAAGCGCTTCGCCCCAAAGGGGGCGACCATGGAGGAGCGGATCGGGGAGCTGAACGTCCGGATCGGGTCCTTCGAGGGGGTCTGCATGAACGCCTATCATAACCCGATCCGGTCCCGGTCCGAGCTTGATCGGGTCGTCTCCGTGCTGAGACGCATCAGGGACACGCGCGGTCCGGAGCTGATGGCCGCCGCGAAGGCGCTCCGGCAGGGATAGACCGGGGAAGGCCCCCGGCTCATGAGGCCGGGAGCGCCGCGTCGATCACCCCGCGCAGGTCCGGCCCGACCCGGAGGAACCCGAGCAGCCGCGCTGTCGCCACGAGCAGCTCCTCGCGGGCCATCTCCCCGCTCTCCGCAACCACCATGGAGGCGGCCGCGCGGATCTCGACGGGGGGGAGGTGCCCGGCCGCCCCGGGCGCCTCCGGGCCGGACCGGTCCCGCACCGGCGGGTTGTCCCGCTGCTCGGCGGTCATCGCGAACTCCCCGTCGAGGAGGGCCCGGCCCATCCGCACCGCCCGGTCCACCGCCGCGTCCGAGGCGGTCCGGATCCGGCCCCCGGTCCGCGCCTTCCCGAAGGCGGCGCTCACCCGCCGGGCGATCAGGTCCCGGTGGATCGGCCCCTCCGCCTCGACGATCCGGATCACCAGGTCCGCGAGAAGCGGGAGCGGCGCCTCATGCGGCTCGAAGCTCACGTTCACGGTGAAGGTCGAGACGGCGTAAGCGGGCGCGCTCAGCTCCGGGGGCGGGGGCAGGACCGTCCCGGCCTCCGGCTCCGCCGCGACCGGCTCGGCGGGCGCGAGGAGCCCGTCCCGGTTCGCGCCCGGGAAGGCGGGCCCTTCGGCGTCCCGCGCCGCCTCGAGCGCGGCCCGGAGCCGGTCGATCTCGGCTGCGCGCCGGTGGAACCAGTCCGTGGACCAGACCCGATGGAACCGCCAGCCGAGCCCCTCGAGCACGTCCTGACGCAGCCGGTCCCGCTCGCGCGCCCAGAGGGCGGAGTGGTAGGCGGACCCGTCGCACTCGACCGCGAGGATGTAGCGGCCGGGCCGGTCCGGGTGACGCACCCCGAGGTCGATCTTGAACCCGGCCGAGCCGACCTGGTGGTCACACGGGTAGCCCAAGCGGCGGATCACCTTCGCCACGTCGGACTCGAGCGGGCTGTCCGCCAGCTCCCCGGTCACCTCCGGCTGGGCCATCTGGCCGGAACGGGCGAACTCGAGGAACCGCTTGAGGACCCGCGGCCCGTCCCGGGTCACCCGGCTCAGGTCGATGTCGCCCGGGTCGAAGGAGCAGAAGACGAGGCAGCGGGTCCGGGCGCGCGAGAAGAGCACGTTGAGCCGCCGCTCGCCCCCCTCCCCGTTGACCGGGCCGAAGGACATGGAGGCGAGCCGGCCGCCCGGCTCCGCCGGCCCGTAGCCGACCGAGATCAGGATCACGTCCCGCTCATCCCCCTGCACGTTCTCGATGTTCTTGACGAACACGTCCTCCGCGCGCCCCTCCCGCAGGAACGCGTCGAGGGTCGGGTCCTGGCGCCGCGCGAGCTCCATCACCTCCGTCAGCATGTCCGACTGGGCCTTGGAGAAGGCGACCACCCCCAAGGACAGGTCCGGCCGGGTCCGGGCGTGCTCGGCGACCGCCTGAACGACCGCCTCCGCCTCGATCCGGTTCGTACCGGGCCGGCCGGTCCCGCGCGAGCGGGACGTGTAGACCCCGGGGACCCGGCGGAAGGCGAGCCCGAACTCCGGGTCGTTCTGGACCGGGGAGGGGGGCAGCACGAGCCGGTGGTCGTAGAACTCCGCGTTGTTCACCATGATCAGGGACGGGTCGCGGGACCGGTAGTGCCACTCCAGCATGGCCGGGTTCAGCCCGCGCGCCTCGCAAAGGGTCAGCACGCTCTCCATCTCGGTCGCCTTCGCGGAGCGGACCTGCTCGGCGTCCTCCTCCTCCTCGTCCGTCTCCTCCGCCCCGGCGAGCCGGTCGAAGAAGCTGGTGGGCGGGAGCTGCTTCTGGTCCCCCACCACGACGATCTGCCGGCAGCGGGCGATCGCGCCGAGCGCCTCTTCGGGGCGGACCTGGCTCGCCTCGTCGATCACGAGGAGGTCGAAGGTGGCCGAGCCGGGCGGCAGGTACTGCGCGATGGAGATCGGGCTCATCAGGAGCACCGGCTTGATCCGCTGCACCATCGGCCCGGCCGCCCGCATCACCTGCCGGATCGGCTTATGCCGGCGCTTCTTCCCCATCTCCCCGCGCAGGAGCCCCATCTGGCCGGACGCCCCGGTCGGGAGCTGGGCGAGGTGTTTCGCGCGCACGAGCCGGCGCGTCTCCTCGAGCCGGGCCCGCTCCAGGTCCCGGAACGCGGCCACGAGCGCGTGCCGGTCCTGATGGGCGAGCAGGTCCAGGTCGGGGAGGGCCGCCCGCGCCGCCGCCCAGCGGGCCTCCGCGATCGCGTAGCGGAGCTCGTCGACCGCCCGGTCCGGCGGAAGGCGCCCCGCCTCCATCGCGTCGAGGAGCGGGCCCATCCCGTCCCTGCGGAGCGATCCGGTCAGATGCGCGAGGCGGGCCCACTCCCCGTACCGGTCGAGCTCGGCCCGCATCCGGCCGAGCCGGTGGCTGACATCCTCAAGGGGGGTCTCCGCCCCGTCCGGCCACCGGATGTCGAGCCGGGTCAGGACCGGCTCGAACGCGGAGACGGCCGCGAAGAGGGCCTGCCCGAGCAGCTCGGTCCGCATCGCCGCCGTGCATATCCGTTCAAGCGGGTCCAGGCCCGGGATGGGGCGGAGATCGGTGAGCCGGCGCAGCCAGGACGCCTGCGCCCGGAGAGGCGCGAAGGGGGTCCGCTCCCCGCGCCAGATCGCCCCGAGCGCCTCCTTGAGGTACCCCTCCTCCTCGGAGAGGGCGGCGCGGCGGCGGCGGACGGAGATCAGCTGATCTACGAGTTTGAGCCGGTCCGCAGGGGCGGCGGGCAGGGGGCCGTTCAGGAGGGTCGCGAGCTCCCGGCTCGCGCCGCGGTACCCGCCGAAGAGGCGGGACCAGAAGGAGCCGACCCCGGGCAGGAGCCGGGCACGCAACGGTGCCGGGTCCGCCTCGAAGGCGGCCTCCGTGAAGGTCCGGGCCGCCTCCGCCCGGGCCGCGGCCCAGTCCGTACCGGCCGCGAGCGCCTCCGCGAGCCGCGGCTCCCCGGATCGGGCGAGGAGGGCGGGGGTCGCCTCGCGCGCCTCCTCCGGCCGCTCCGCCGCCGCGCGGAGGAGCTCATGGAGCCGGTTCGTCTCCGGCATCGTGTCCGGGGCGGGCAGGCCGGCCAGGTCCGCGATGAACTCCGTCACCCCGCGCAGGTTCGCGGCCGCCTCGATCGCCGCGTCCAGCTCCGGCCCGACCCGTTGCAGGTCGGTCGGCTGAAGCCCGGTCGCCCCCACCCCGGAGAACGGGTGATGCGCGGGCGGGCCCGCCTCGCGGGTCAGCTCCACGAGCGCGGCGACCCGGTCCAGGAGCGCCTGACGGGCCGCGTCATCGAGCGCCTCGAGCCCGGTCGTCGGGATCCGGGGCGGGGGGACCTCCCGGCCGATCAGCCGGGCGATCTCCGCGATCACCCGGAACGGGGTGTAGTCCCGGCCCGGGACCCGCTCATGCAGGAGCGCGGTGATCCGGTTCAGCCGGTCCCGGGTCTCGCGCAGCGCCTCCGGGGCGCCGGGCAGGTCCGGGGCGGCCGCGCCGGCGGCGAGGGTGCGGGCGAGCTCGTCCAGGAACGCCTTCTTGTTGGCGGAGCGGGAGTGGATCTCGAGGCAGAGGTCCCCGAGCCCGACCTTGCGGAGCCGGTCATGCACGACGGAGAGGGCGGCCATCTTCTCCGCCACGAAGAGGACCGTCTTCCCGTCATGGGCGGCCCCGGCGATGATGTTCGCGATCGTCTGGGACTTGCCGGTCCCGGGCGGGCCCTGCACGACCAGGTTCCGGCCCGCGCGCACCTCCTCGATCACCCGGGTCTGGGACGCGTCCGCCGGGACCACATGGAGGAGCGCCTCCGGGGGGAGGCGCGGGTCGAGCTTCTCCTGCGGCCCGAAGAGGGGCGGCTCCCGGTCGAACCCGTCCCCGAGCAGGCCGCTGAGGACCGGGTGCGCCTCGAACGCCCCCTCCGGCCATTGCGCCGTCTCCAGGTCCCGCATCATCAGGAGCTTCGTGAAGGAGAAGAAGCCGAGCTGCATCCCGTCCCGGTCGACCGACCAGCGGGGCCGGCCCGCCACCCGGTCCTCCAGCTCCGCGAAATAGGCGTCCGGGGTGAAGCTCTCGTCCTCCGCGACGTCCGGCAGCTCGAACCCGAAATCCGCCTTCAGCCGCTCCTGGAGGGGGAGGTTGGTCACGATCTCCGTGTCGCGCGCCCGGAGATCGAACGTGGCGCGGCGGTCGTCGCGGACCAGCTCGACCGGCATGAGGATCAGGGGGGACTCGCGCAGCACCTGCGAGCTGTCGCTCTCGTACCAGCGCAGGAACCCCAGCGCGAGGTAGAGGATGTTGACCCCCTGCTCCTCCTCCGCGGTGCGCGCGTCCGTGTGCAGCGTCAGGAGGCGGCGCTGGAGCGCCTCCGGCCCGAGCCGGGTCTCCAGGTAGAGGTCCCGGTAGCGGGCCGCCTGGTCCGCCCCGTCCGGCGCCTCGTCCATGCCGAGGGCGAGCATCGGCTCCTCCGTGCCCGCCTCATCCGTCTCGCCCCCCTCCGCCTCGTCGCGCGCGAGGAAGCGCATCCGCTTCCCCTGGAGGCGCAGGAGGTCGAACACGTCCGCGCTCCGCTCACCCACGATGTCGAGCGCGTTGGCGCGCTTGGCGGACCGGTTCACGTGGATGAGCCGGTTGCGGGTCCCGGTCTCGACGAGCCGGCGCCGCGCGTCCTCGAGGAGGGCGGTGAGGGGGGCGGGGCGGGGCTGGTCGTTCATGCCGAGTTCCACGTCTGTTTCAAAGGCTCAAGAGAGCCGCTTCTCCTTGAACTGAAGCACCTGCGCGTTCTCCAGCAGGGTCCGCTGCTTGTTCCGGTCGAACCCGTCCGGCGCCTCCCCGTCGATCTCCAACCGAAGGGTGACGGTCCCGCCAGGAATACTGGTAATCTGCTCGATGATCCCCTCGAGGATCCGCGTCATGTCCCTGGCCGGCCGGTCCGCGGACAGCTCCACCAGCCCGTAGAAGGCGCGCGGCAGCGGGTCCGGACGGGGCGCGGGCGGGGTCGGATCGGTCGGACCCGGAGCGGGACGTGGCCCTCCGTCGACAGGCGGGACCGCCGGCCCGGTGATCCCGGGGCCCGGCGGAACCCCCTCCGGCTGCGGCGGAGCGGGACGGTTGCGGAAGATGTCATCGTCCTCCCGCTGCTTCGCGGCCAGCTCCGCCTTCACGATCACGGACCGGCTGTCGATCAGGACCAGCTCTGACCGGCCCTTATCGATCAGGAGCCCGTCATACCGGCCGTCCTCCCCCACGTCCTCGGCGAAGGCGAACGGGCCCGGGATCATCTCCGAGACCGCCTTCACGACCGCGCCGCGCAGCACCTCCTTGTCGCGAAGCCGCGGCAGGTAGGTGAACCGGTTGCAGTACTCCCACACGTCCGACAGGGAGAGGTGCGGCTTGTCCCCCCAGATGAACCGGGCCAGCGCCGCGTGCAGCCGCCGCGCCCCGATCTCCACGAACACCCCCTCGGTGGAGACCAGCTTCTTGCCGAGCTGCGCGAGGATCCCGTCCTGCGAGACCACCTTCGTCGCGTCCCAGCTCACCTCGTCCTGCGGGGTGTCCTGGATCGGGGTGATCAGGTAGCACCACGCCTCCCGGAGCCGCGCCTCCAGCGTCCGCTCCGCCTCCGCCAGGTTCCGGGTCGCGAGGGCGATGTCGCTCTGAAGGAGGTTCAGCCCGTCCTTGTCCGCGAGGATGCTCTCCCAGGCGAGCTTCTTGCGCATCGCCTCGTTCACGCCGGCCGCCGCCGTCTGGTCCGCCGCGAGGAAGACGAGCGTGTTCCGGTAGACCCGGGGCGCCTTGCCGCGGGTCAGGAACACGTCCTTCGCCTCCGTGAACGCGCTCGACCCGGGCTTCCCGTTATGCGGGTGGGCGTAGCCGAGCACGACCAGCCGCACCCCCTCCGCCTCGTCCGGCACGTCCGCGGACCCGCCCGGGGTAATCTGGATCGACCCGAACGGGCCCTTGTCCTTCAGGGACCGGACATACCCGCCGAGCAGCTTGTCGATCTCCAGGACGACCAGCGCCTCCTCCTGGACCGAGGCCCGGTCCGAGGCGAGCCGGTTGATCGACGGGCTCCGGGAGTACCAGGCCCCGCCCATGTTCGAGTGCAGGAACTTCGCCTGGTTCGCGAGGCGCCGCAGCGCGTCCTCGAACAGGATCGGCCGCTCATGCGGCTGGCAGACCCCGAGGATGACCCGTTTCGTGTCCACCCCCTGGTTCTGCGACCCCTCCAGGGGCGCGGACGCCATGAAGACGGCGCGCGCGACCCGGCGGGTGGCGGAGACCTGGCCGAGGCTCGGGGTCGCCTGATCGATCCGGAACGGGGTGGACGCGTCCCCGTCCACGTCCCCGCTGATGATCGGCGCCCACTCCTTGGGCAAATAATTCAAAAGCTCCGGCTGGACCCGCGCCGCGCCGACCGCGACGCTGCCCGGCATGATCATCAGGGACGGGTCCGTGCTCATCCAGAGCTCGTGGATCAGCTGCGCCATGAGGCGCAGCACCCCCCGGGTCCGCTGGAACCGCTCCATCGACCCCCAGCTGTGATAGAGCTGCTCGAACAGCTCCGGGTGGATCGGGTACGCCTTCTCCAGCTTGCGCCGGTAATCCTCCTCCGCGCAGCCGGTCGGGAACGCGTCCGGGTCCTCCCGGTAGAGCTTGGCGAACTGGCGCACCACGTTGTCCCGGTGCGGGAACGCGTCCGGCTCCACGTTCCGGAACAGGCGTCGCCGGACGATCTCGTAGGACTCCTCCGTGGTGGCCGGGCTCCAGGTCGCGTTGACCCGGGTGAAGGTCTGCCGGAGCCGCTTCAGCGCCTCCTCGCCGCCCTCCCCGCCGACCTCGATCTGGGACTGCGGGAGCGAGGCGACCAGGAAGGTCTGCGGGCTCACCTTGACCGCCTCCGTGAGCGCCTGGACGAAGGAGAGGTTCGTGTCGAAGGACCCGGCCGGCAGCCCGTCCGCCTTGTAGAGGTGGCGCAGGTAGGCGACCCACTCGTCGATCAGGATCAGGCAGGGGGCGTTCGCCGCGAAGAGGCGCGACAGGAGCTCGGAGCCGGGGGAGATCCCGGTCCGGTCGTTCTCCGCGACGAGCGCGTACCCGTCCCTTCCGCCGAGCTGGTAGGCGAGGTCCCCCCAGGTGGTCCGGATCGTCAGCCCGTCCGGGGTCTCGATCGGGTTCACCGGGGACCGGGCGGTGCCGACGATCACGGCCCGCTTCACCTTCTCCGGAACCGCGACCCCCGCATCGCTCAGGAGCTGGTCGAGCCCGAACAGGCCGCTCGCCGGGATCTCCCCGCACATGTGATAGAGGGCCAGCATGGAGTGGGTCTTCCCGCCCCCGAAGTTCGTCTGGAGCTCGACCACCGGGTCGCCCCCCTTCCCGGAGAGCCGCTCCGCGCCCCGGACCAGGAGTTCGCTCAGGCCCGCGGTCAGATAGGTCCGGCTGAAGAACTCGCGCGGGTCCCGGTACTCCGGCCCCGCCTTCCCGGAATGGACCGTCGACAGGTCCGCAGCGAACTCCGCCGTCTGGAACTTGCCGGAGGCGACGTCGTCATGCGGCCGGATCACGTCCCGCCAGGGGCGTAGCCCCCCGTTCGTCCCGGTCCGGATCCCGGCGCTCGGGACAGCCTTCCGCTCCTCGTTCCGGCGCTGCTCGTCGATCCGGCGCCGCAGGACCGCGGTGCGCATACCGCTCACCCGCTCCGCCGCCTCCCCGGCCGAGATCGCCTCGAGGAGCCGCTTGACCGTGTCGAGAGCCCGCTCCGTGTCGTCGTAGGAGAACGGGTTGTCGTGGGCGAACCGGTTCCGGATCTCGAGGATCTCGCTCACGTAGGCCCGCTCGGTCGGCCCCAGGACCGCCTTGAACGCGTCCCCCCAGAAGGACATCATCGCCTTCAGGAGACCGGGCAGGTCCCAGTCCAGCTCCCCGTTCGTGACCCGGAGCGAGTCCACCCGGTCCCGGACCGCCCCCTGCCAGTGCCCGCTGATCGCCGCGGAGAGCCGGGTCTCCACGAAAGGTTTCAGCGACTCCGGGAGGAGCTCGAGGGCGTCAAAGATGTACTGGCGGTTCGATTTGCTCATGGGGCGGTCACTTTCAGAAGAGGGAGGCCTGACGCTCGGCGTCGTCGCTGACGGTGGCGGCGAGGCCGGTCAGGTCGGACCAGAGGGCGATCAGGGCGTTGTAGGCGGTCGCCTCCTGGGCGTCGCGCCGCTTGTTTCCGGCGAGGTCGTAGAGGTAGTAGGCGAGGTCCTTCACGGCCCCGGCCCGGTCCGTGCCGATCTTCCTGAGGACCCGGGCCGCGTTCTCCTCCCCCCCGTCGAGCGCGCGCACCAGGTACTGGAGGCACTCCCAGACGGTGAGATGCGGGTCCGTGTTCGGGTCCCACCCGTCGTCCAGCTCGGACCGTTTCAGGAGCCGGACCTTCCCGGCCGCGCTCTCGATGATACCGGCGTGTTTGACGGCGTCCACCGCGAGGCCGCGGGCCTGGCAGAGGGACTGGGCGGTCCCAAACTCCCCCTTGTCATACCCGAACTGCTCGAACCAGGTGACCGCGAACCGGGTCTCCGCGTCAAAGTCCCCGGTCAGGTTCGACAGGAACGTGTCCAGCTCCGCGTTGATCAGCTGGAGGGCCGTCTTGACGCTCATCGGGCTGTCGTCAGACTCGAGGACCGCCGCGTAGCGCGAGAACACCCCCATCCCGGGCCCGATCGCGGACTGCGGCATGTCGGCCGGGGCGATGTTGGCCGCTTGGAGCTTCGCGATGGCCGGGGGGAGCTCCCGCTTGAGGGCCCGGACGAACTCAGCCCGGGTGACCACCTCGGCGCTCGCCTCCTTCTTCCGGCAGACGAGGACGACGGAGTTGGCGAGGGCGTTTGTGCCGGAGGCGATCATCCGGTTCGCCATCTCGGTCCGCATAGGCCAGGTTCCGACAACCGCATACCCGGCCTCGACAACCGCCTGAAGGAAGGTGGCCCAGCCGGTTGAGCTGATCCCCTCCTGATCGATCTCGGACTGCTTGAAGGCGTAGTAGATCGTCGCGGGGTAATCCGCTGAGGACTGGCGCGCCATGTTCGAGATGGCGCGGCTCATGCCGGTCATGAAGAAGGACTCGGCCGCATCACGTCCGCCATGCCGGTACGGGGTCGCGACCAGCTCTTCCGCCTTAGGGGTCGCCATGACACCGAAGAGGTCCGGATAGACCGGACGAATGGCCGGCTTCATCCAGGTGAAGAAGAAGTCAGACAGGTCGGCGTAGCCGATGTTATCGTAGTAGGGAGGGTCGGTTGAGATGACCGTATTTTTCGGGTAATCAACGCTTTGCGCGTCATGTTGTATTTCTACACCATCATTTTTCGGCATGAATGCATTCAGAGTCTTTACGCCCCATTCGATACTATTGGACCAGTTACCCGTAGACGATGAGAAGAAGTTTGCCTCGGTAAAATCCCAAGTCATAGGAAGGGCCTGTCGGCCGAAAGTGTTCCGAATGATTTCTCGACCGCTGTGCCATGTGGTTATGGAGGAATGGTAGTCCGTCGATTTCGTAATACCAAATGCCAGATAGACACTCACCGCCTCGGCGTAGGCCTTCGCCCCATGTCCACCATCCCGGAGCGGGGTCTGATCCGAATCCATACCGGCCGTCAAGGCGTCTTGCTCGATCTGCGTCCGCGCCTCGTGAACCAGGTCGGAGAAAGTGTTCAGCGCGACCAGCTGGCGGTCCGTGAACAAATCTCCGAAGGTGGTCATCCCATAGGCCGGTGGGGAAAACCATCGGGGATTCTCCGGCATCAGTGCCTCAGGTCGCCATTCGGGAATAGCGGACATTGCCGCTCTCACATGTCCAGCATCAGGCGCCAGATAGGTCCGCCCGCCTTTTCCTTCCGCTACAATCGCCATGAGAGTCTGACCCATCCTTCCAGATGTGCCAGACGACGTAACATGCTTTATGGTGATTGCTGTGTCTGAAACGATGCACCGGAAGTTCGCGCCTCTCCCCGCCTTGGTCCCCTCTTTCGCAGCCGCGATCTCCGCTTTCGTCCCGCCGTGACGGATCCGATAGGTGATCGTCTTCGACGCTTTATCGACGATCGGCTCCACCCAAGCCTCCTTTCCAGGCTTGGTGCTTAAGAGGAAGCTAGACGCGATCGGCACCTGAACGTCCGAAAACGCCGGGTCCGGACTCGGCACGGTCCGGGCCCAGATCCAGGCGATCACGGTCGCCTGCCCGCCCCCGTACTCCTTCGGCAGGTCCACCTCCGGGTAGAGGTGCCCGATCCGCTCGAACGCCCGCTCCCGCATCCACTCCCCGTAGTACTTCACGTCCTCGGCGAGCCCTTCGGCGTTCCGGTAGTGGTTCCGCTCCGGCATCCCCGGATGGATCGGGTCCATCCCGCGGAACTTCGGCGGGATCTCGATCATCGCCTTCCCGATCATCACCGCGACCGGGTTCAGGTCGGAACCGTAGGCGGGCAGGCCGAGCCGTTGCGCCTCGAGCGGGATCGACCCGCCCCCGGAGAACGGGTCATAGACGGGCGGGAGCTCCCCGCCGCAGGAGCGCCGAATCTCGGCCCGGGCCCGCTCCAGGACCTCCTCGTTCGTGGAGTTCTCCCATTTCACCAGCTCCTCGATGATCGCGAAGAGCCGCTTGCGCTCGAGGTCGGCGACCACCTCCGGGAGGGTCGGCTTCGGGGCGGCGACCGCGTCCTCGGACCGGTCCCCCTGACGCTCCTCCCAGGCGTGGACCCGCTTCGCGAGCTCCGTCTCCGCCGCCGCGCGGGTCTTGGGGTCCGCGAGGAGGGCATCGACGTGCTCGGACGGGTCATCGACCAGCTGGGCGAAAAGGACCGCCCGGCAGGCGGCCAGAGGCCGACGCGCCCACCACAGGTGCAGGGTGGACGGGTGCCCGTGCCGGATCGACTTCTCACGCGAGGAGGCCGCGTTGATCGCCTCGAGCGGCAGGGCCACCTCGATCAGCTTCTTCTTGTAGGTCAGGCTCATGTGCGGCTCCCCAGAATGTCTCGCCCGCGGGCGGTGAGGGCGAAACAGAGCTCGCCCCGGATCTCTTGCGTCTCGACCGCCCCGACCTGGAGCAGCGCCTTGATCAGCCCCTTGTCGGGCCGGTACCGGGCCTTGTCGCTGAACAGGAAGGCGGCCGGGAACATGTCCGGCGGCAACGCCTCGGCGGCCCGGGACGCGATGTGAAGGTAGAGGTCGAGCGCGACCCGCTTCCGGTCCTGTCCGACCGTTTCCGTCCTCCCGCGCGTCCGCCACCAGTCCGGGGACTGGGCGTCCGCGGGGCGCGTGTTGATGGAGATCGGCTTGCTCCCGCCCGCGTAGCTGCGGTCGATGATCTGGAGCGCCTCGGCGGATGACATGGTGATCTGCATGGGGCTCCTCATCGTGGGGGTTCGGCGCGCGCGTCCAGCGCCCGGAGGCTGAACTGGATCGCGTTATGCCCGAACGGGGGCTCACGGGTGTCGAGCGCGCCGCGCACGTATCGGGGGGGCTGACCCGCCCCGTCCACCACCTCGACCAGGGCCAGGATGAACTGGTCCGGCTTGTTCAGCGAGGTGATCAGCTCCTGGCGCGTGATCATCACCGTGTCCGCCCCGTTGACCCGCCCCTTCACTTCGATGAACCGCAGATGCCCGGTGTCCGGGTCGAGCGAGCAGACGTCGTAGCCGATCTTCTCCGCGGACACGTCGCGCGGCTCGTTCCCGAGCGCCCGCTCCGTCTCCATCACGACCCGCATCGCGGCCAGCTCGACCGCGCGGCGCGCCTCCGCGTCCTGCGAGAACATGGACGCGCTCGTCCCGGCCTCCCGGGCCCGCAGGAGCCCGGCCGGCAGGACGATCATCCCTCCCTGCACCTTCGGGGCGGCGGCGGAGATGAACCGCTCCCGCTCGATCCGGGCGAGGCGGGCTTGGAGCCGGTCGCTGATCGCGTCGGCCCGGCGCTGCGCGTTCTGCCACCCCTGGCGCGCCTTCCCGCCGGCCCGTTCCGTCTCCCGCAGCTCCATAGCCCGGTTATCCCAGTACTTGATCTCCGCCTTGAGCCGGGCCTCCACCTCGCGCTGGACCTTGTCGATCTCGGGCAGGCGCCGGTCCCGGACCTCGTCGAGATGGCCCCGGGCCAGATGCGCGGTCGCGTAGGCGAGCACGGTCGGCTCCAGGTCCCGCCGGAACCAGTCCGCGTCCAGCTCCGGCCGGCACAGGCCGATCTCCGCCGCGGTCGCGGCGCGCAGGTTCAGGTGCGGCGCGATCCCGGCGTTCCGGACCGTCCCGTCCGGGCCGACGCTGGCGAACTGGAGCCGCTCGGAGATCACGTTCGCCTCCCCGCGGGCGTTCACCCGCCCGTCCTCCACCTGGTGACGCAGGAGGAACAGGGCACGCAGTTCCGCCCCCTCGTCCGTGTCATCGACCAGGACCGCCCCCTGGCGCATCAGGTGCCCGTACTGCTCCCGGACCAGGCTGATCACCGCGTCCATGAGCGGGTGCCCCGGGTAGAGGAAGGTGGCGACCGGCTGCTGGTCCACCTTGTCCCCCTCGAAACAGACCCGCTCATAGCGCTTCTGGACCGGGGCGCCGAAGCCGATCTGCCGGTCCCGCTCCCGGATAATGGTGGGGACGTGCAGGATCTCCCACCGGCCCGGCTCCCGGTCCCGGACGTCCCCGCCGAGCCGTCTCAGCGCCTCGAGGAAGAAGGACTGGACGTGGTGCGGCTGGAGCCGCTCCGCGTCCGCCCGCTCCATCGCGAGCCGGATCTCCTGGACCCGGGCCGCCGGCATGCTGTCGTTCGTCAGCGCCCGCTTCTGGAGCAGCTCGATCAGGCGGGCGTTGTCCGCCGCCGTGTCCACCTGCTGGAAGAGCCGCGCTTTCACCTCGTCCTGCTCCCCGTACCGGATCGCGTCGACCAGCAGGTCGCGCAGGGCGACCCCCTCGAACAGCTCCCCCAGGACGTCGTAGACCCGGCCTCCGAGCGCCTTGCGGGCCTCCTCCAGCTTGTCGAGGAGCCGCGCGTAGACCTCCCCCTCGCGGGTTTCGTGGGCGACCAGGTTCCAGAGGTGACACACCTCCGTCTGGCCGATCCGGTGGATCCGGCCGAACCGCTGCTCGATCTTGTTCGGGTTCCAGGGGAGGTCGTAGTTCACCATCAGGTGGCCGCGCTGGAGGTTCACCCCCTCCCCGGCGGCGTCGTTCGCGATCAGGACCAGCAGGTCCTTGTCCGTCATGAACCGCTCGACGATCTTGCGCCGCTCGTCCCGGGTCACCCCGCCGTGGATCACCTCGACCGCGTCCTGCCGGCCGATCCGGTTCGTCACCTTGTCGCGCAGGTAGAACAGGGTGTCCTTCGGCTCGGTGAAGATGATCAGCTTGCGCCGGTTCCCCTTCGGGTCCCGCATCAGCTCGTCATCAAGGATCCGGTCCAGCTGGGTCCATTTCGTGTCCTCGCCGGACCGGAGCACGTCCAGCGCCTGCGCCTCGAGGCGCTGAAGGGTGGCGATCTCGAGCCGGAGCTGCTCGGCACTCTCGGCCGAGGTGGCGGAGGAGGCGAGCGCGTCCTCGACCCGGTCCAGCTCCGCCTGGTCATACTCCTCCAGCTCGTCGAGCTCTTCGGGCAGGTACCCGTCCTCATCCCCGCGCAGCACGCGGGCGCGCCCCTGGAGGGTCACCTCCGCCAGCTGCGCCTCGAGCCGCTCCCGGCGCCGCTTGAGGGACTGGTAGATGGCGGCCGGGGAGGAGGCGAGGCGGCGCTGGAGGATCTGGAGGGCGAAGCCGACGTTGTTCTTCTTCCGCCCGTCCTCCTCCGCGAACCGCTGAACCCGGTTCATCTCGTCCCGGACGTATTCGGTGACCGCGTCGTAGAGGAGCACCTCGCGCGGGGACAGGTCATACTTGACCGTGTAGGCGCGGCGCTCCGGGAACAGGGGCCGCCCGTCAAACTTCAGGAGCTCCTCCTTCGTCAGGCGGCGCATCATGTCGGACGCGTCGGTGACGTGGACCCCCTCGCGGGGGCGGCCCTCGAACCGGTCCCCGTCGAGGAGCGCCATGAACAGCTGGAAGTCCGCCTCCTTCCCGTTATGCGGGGTGGCGGACATGAGCAGGTAGTGCCGGCACACCTTCCCGAGCAGCTGCCCGAGCTGGTACCGTTTCGTGTATTTCGCCTCGTTCCCGAAATAGGTGGCGCTCATCCGGTGCGCCTCGTCCCCGATGATCAGGTCCCACTCCTCCGCGTCCAGGAGCTTCTGCTGGAGGTCCTCGTTGCGGGACAGGACGTCGAGCCGGGCGATCAGCCGGTGCTTCTCCTTGAACACGTTCCCGGACCGGGACCCCTCGATCATGTCGCGGGTCAGGAGCTCGAACTCGAGGCCGAACTTGTTCCCGAGCTCGTCCTGCCACTGCTCGACGAGGCTCCCGGGCGCCACGATCAGGCACCGGTCCAGATCGCTGCGCGCCGCCAGCTCCCGGATCAGGAGCCCGGCCATGATCGTCTTCCCCGCGCCCGGGTCGTCCGCGAGGAGGAACCGGAGCGGCTGGCGGGGCAGCATCTCCCCGTAGACGGCGGAGATCTGGTGCGGGAGCGGGATGACCCGGCTCGTGTGGATCGCGAGATACGGGTCGAAATGGTGGGCGAGCTGGATCCGGGTCGCCTCCGTGACGAGCCGCAGGAGCTCCCCGTCCGCCTCGAAGGACCAGTTCCGGCCCGCCTCGGACAGGGACAGCCGGGCCTCGTCGTCCCGGAACAGGGTCCGCTCCGCGATCCCGCCCGCGGTGGTCCGGAAGATGGCGGTGAGCGTGTCGGACCCGACCCAGGTGGCCGCGATCAGCTCGACCGGGCCGTCCGGGGTGAGGCCGGAGACGCGGGCGCCCGGTTTGAGGTCTTCAAGCTTGAGGCTCATTCACCCACCCCCGCCCGCGCCCGCGCGATCTTCAGCGCCTCCGTAAGCGGGAACCGGGTCCGCGCGATGAACGCCTCGTCCCGCGAGGACGGCATCGGCTCATGCTCCCGACCCCCGTCCCGGTTCACGACCGATGCCCCCTCACGGACCGCCCAGGCGTCCGGCCCGCGCCGCTCCACCCGGATCTCCCGCTCCTTGTCGATCAGGAACCCGTCCGCCGCCTCGATCAGCCCCAGCAGGACGTCAGCCGGCTCCGGGCCGAGCCGGGCCCGCAGCTCCCGCAGGAGCGCGATCCCGGAGTGGAACCCCTCGGTCAGGGTGAGCCCGTTCTGCGTGCACCAGATCTTGAAGGCGCGGCGGTCCCGCTCCGTCATCTTGAAGTTCACGTTGACCGGCTGGTCAAGCGGGTCCGTCGTCTGCGTCATCCGGTGTCCTGACTTCGCTATCCGTCCCGTAAAGGGATAATGATCGCTTGATAGCGACGCAATGAAAAACCGATCAGACAGCCCGTTTTCTCCACCAGAACCGCGCCCCGAGACCTGCTCGAACGGGGGTCTTCTGGACGGAAAGCGTCACAAGATTTCGCTGTGACGGACCGTTGTGACGGAAAAATCCTTTATTTTCAAACTGTCACAGTGTCACAACGAAAATCGGGATGAGTGTGTTTGGCGCGTGTGTGTATGTGCGGGCGTGTATGGGCGCGTGCATGTGCATGCGCGTGAACATATATCTTTATTTCTGTGACACGTCTCATAAATATAAATAAATATAAGGCTTTTCAGAGGTTTAGTGGTGTCACAACGGGGTGTCACAGCGCCGTCACGGACCTCGGCCTGTGACGCCCTTGTCCGGACCGGTTTGGATCAGGGGCGGCCGGGAGCGCAGGACGCGCGCCCGGTGCTGGAGCGTGAGCTCCTCCGTGGGGCACTCTGCCTGGACCGCCTCCCAGGCGGCCATCATCGCGTTGAACCCGCCCGCGGCGAGCGTGCGCATCCCGCCCGAAATCGGGCGCGCCCAGATGATGTAGAGGGCAAACCCCTCTTCGAATTTCGGATCAAACATGATAGGAGAACCTTTAAGGAACATCTCATCAGCCCGCAACCGCTGTCGGCCTTTTCAGGCGGAGCGCCTATCGTCTGAACGAGCAAGGAGAGCCCATATGCGAAAGAGCACGTGCAGCCTGATCGTCAACGTCCGGAGCGGACAGCCGGAGGACCGGCTCGACCCGCAGGACCGGGATCTCGCAGGGGATTACGGGCTGACCCTGACGGGCCGGCTCGCCGTCCGCCCGGACCCGGAGGAGGCGGCGCTGGACGTCTTCCACCAGATCATCCCGATCGCCCAGATCGACGATTTCGAGATCACGGTCCGGAAGAGGGTCGGGAGCGAGCCGGTCCGGGAGGAACTCGGGCCCTTCTCGCGGGTCCCGGCCCCGGAATTCGCGGACCGTCTCCTGCATGAGGCCTTCGGGGAGGCGCTGCGCCGGGCCCGGCCGGACGCGCCGGCGGAGGCGCTCGTCTATGAGGTGGACGCGGGCGAGCCGGAGGACGCCAACACCCGGATCGAGGCGGCGGTCTTCCTGCGCGGAATCATCGACGAGGACCGGATGGTCGGGGAGCCGATCCGGATCAGCGTGGCCAAAACCTGGCTCGCGGAGGTCCTGAACGCGCGGGGCGGGCCGGAGACCCCTGAGCCCTGATCAGCCGCGGACCCGTGCTGCGATTTCTCTCGCGAGGAGCCGCGCCTCAGCGCCCCGCACCCCGGATCTGGCGAGCAGGCGCAGCGCCCGGCGATAGGCGAGGGCGCGCACAAACCGGACCCTGAACGGGACCCAGAGGGGAAGGTCGGTTGTGCTGGCGGTCTGGGTGGCCATCGGAGATCCCTTTCGGGTCCGAAATTCGCACATATGCTGCGCTCGCACAAGAATTTACGCTGCAACGCAGCAATGCCCGCCCCGCAAGGCGTCGACCTGCCCGAAGATCGGGCGGTCCCGGCGCGTTCAGGCGTCCCGCATAGCGCGCCGCCAGTCCGCCTCAGCGGGGTAGGGGGACGGGTAGGCTCGGCCCTCCCAGAGGAGCCGCCAGCCGGACCAGGGGGTCGGGGGCGGGGGCGAAGCCACCCGGAGCGCGTGACGGACCCCGAGCCGGGTGCAGAGGTGGTCGGCCGCCTGCGGGACGGTCCCCCCGATCCGCCCGAGGACCCCGATCCCGTGTTCGAGGATCCGGCGCCCGAGCGCCCGGCTCACCTGGCCGGAGTGGAGCCGAATCTCCAGAAGCCCCCCGTGGACGAAGGCGTGGCAGGCGGGGCAGACCGGCTCCATGCCGATCAGCTCCATGGTCCGGGCCGGGTAGTCGACCCGGAACCGCTCATGCGCTTCCAGCCGGGTCATCGGGAAGGCGTCGCGCCCGTTCACGCCGCAGGCGGCGCAGGTGAACCCATATTTCCGGTAGACCCGGCGGCGCGCCTCGTCCCAGGCGGTCTTTCCCATGATGGTGCGCGGGTTCAGCCCGTGCAGGGGCGGGGGGATGAGGGGCTGCTCGAGCAGCTCCGGGACCGGCCCGACCGTGATCACGGGCAAGGGGAGGGCTCCGCCCCGATCCGCTCGAAGCTGGTCCAGCGTTCCAGCGTGAACGGGTCAAGACCGGCCTCCTTCGCGAGCTGCCCCAGATGCGGCTCCCTGGCCGCCCCCCGATAGAACTCCCTGCCCGGGGTCTGACAGTCGGGATCCGCGGTTTCCGCGTAGCCGGCGGCGATCAGCTCGTCGAGCGCGGCCCGGGCGCGCGGGGTGATCCGCATCTCCGCCCCCTCCCCGCCGAAGGAGAGGCGGGCGCGGGGCCCGTTCAGATAGCCCAGCCCGAAGATCAGGGCGTCGGTGGAAAGGCTCATGAGATACTCCGAAATTGGTCGAAAATCCCTCCCGGCCCCGGAGGGCCGGGGATGTTCTAGGGGGCGGGCGCGTCCGGCTCCGCCTTCGGCGGGGCGGGGTAGAGGGCCGCGTGAAACGCGTCCCGCTGTGTCCGCCGCCATCCGATCGCCTCGGGGCAGAGGATCAGGAACCAGCCGGCCCGGTCCCCGTAGCCGCGGCGGCCGGTCAGGGCGCAGCGCTCCTCGCTGGCCGCCGTCGCCCAGTCGATGACCTCTCTGGCCTGGGCGGTGAAATTTTCAGACCCGTCGAGGGTGGTGTAGACCCGGAGCGTCCCGAACTTCTCCTTGATCTGGCGGAAATGCAGACGCGCCCCCGGCTCCGCCTCAAGAAGCGGCGCGAGCCCCTCCGCGAGTCCCTCCATCAGCCGGACCCAGCCGGCGGGGACCCCCATCATCTCCGCCGTCCCGGTCGCCCCGGCCCGGTCGAGCCGGTCCCGGGCCGCGGTCAGTCGGGCCCAGTGGGTCTCGGCGCTGACCAGGCCCTCGATGGTGGTCGGCGGCTTCTCGGCGAAGGGCTCCGGTCCCGGCGGGTCGATCAGGTCTCCGTAGGCGGGCCCGGTCGGATGCGCGATCACCCCCTCAGGGAGGGCGGCCCGGATCCGTTCGAGCAGGTCCCGCTCCGCGAGGAGATGCTCCTCCCCTGGGACGGTCATCGCGGGGGTGAGGCGGAACGTGGCGAAGGTGCCCTTCTCTTGCAGCAGGAGGGCGGGTCGGGCTCGAAAATCAGGCATGGGTCCTCCTCTCCGGAACGGGATAATCTTTAAGATAAAGGTTTTCGCAAATGATGGGAAGAGGATCAGGGCTCCGGTGTGGCGTCCTGGGCCCGCTCCGCGTTGCGCGCCTCATAGACCAGTTGGCGGGTCTGGTGGAACGCGAGGGTGAGCTGCGGGTCGAGCCCGCGGCAGACCCAGCGCAGGGCGGAGCCCCGGTCCTGTCCGGTCAGGGGGGTGAAGAGGGCGTCCAGCTCCTCCAGCGGATGCGCTCCCGCGAGGAGTTCCCGGAGCGCCGCCTCCGGGAACCCGCTCCAGGCGTCCCGGCCGGAACGGATCCTCAGGACCGTCTCAGGTCCGATCTCACAGGCGCCCCGGTTCAGGTCCGCGATCAGCTCCGCCACGCCGGGGTTCAGCCCCTCGCCGATCCGGGTCGGCGTGACCGGCTTGGGGCAGAGCTCGATCGGTGCGATCAAGGACCCGTCCGGGGCCATCCGGACCGGTTCCGGCGTGGCGAGGGACCAGAAGTCCGGGGTCCGGTCTTTCGGCCCGAGGCCGACCGCGGACCCGGGGACCCGCGCCCCCTCCGAGATGAAGAGGACGGAGCTCACCCGCATCCGTTTCGTGTCGATCCGGGTCTCGGCGCGGATCCCGACCTTCTCGAGCCGGGCGGCCAGATCGAAGACGGTGGTCGCCCCCGGGATCGCCTCGGTGATCAGGGCGTGAACCCGCCGTCGGGCCTCGTCCGTCTGTGGGGGTATGGGGCTTGCGGGGGTCGCGGTGAACCGGCCCTTCAGGGCGGTGACCGGCCCCATGACCGCGTCATGCGCGGCGACGAGCCGGGCGACGAGCCCCGCGTGCTCCGGGTGCCGGTAGGCGGGCCCGGCCCGTTCCAGCGCGGGCCCGGTGAGCCCGATCGCACCCCCGGTGAAGGAGGCGCGCGGGGTGGAGAAGCGGACCCCGTGCAGCGCGAGCTCCCCGTTGATGACCGGTCGCATAAGGACCCCGGCCGACGTGAGCCGCTCCGCGAAGAGGGCCAGATCCGGCGCCCCGTCGAGTGCTGCCCGAACGAGGGCGGCGATCCGGTCCGCCTCCCGCGCCTCCTCCGACGCCGCTTGCGGGGCGGTCGGGCCGGGCGGTGCGGCCCGCTCTGACGGTTCAGGCCTCGCCGCGGCCAGTCGGGTCGGCGGGGCAGGGGGCGCCTGCCACCCTTTCGGGAGCGGGCTCAGGGGGGCGGAACCGCGCATCCAGGCGGCGAGCGCGCCGGGCTGTCGCGTCTCGATCGCCTCCACCACCCGGCCCAGGATCTCCGCGTCCTCGAGCGCCCCGTGCAGGCCCCGTCCCTTCTTCAGGACCCCGAGGGTGAGGGCGAGCTGGTCCAGCCGGTAGGAGGGGGTGCGGACCCGCGCTTGCGCGAACGGGATCGTGTCGAAGAAGCGCAGCGTCGGGACCGGGAGCCCCGCGTGGCGAAAGTCGTAGAGGAGCATGTCCCGGTCGAACCGGGCGTTATGCGCCAGGCAGGTGGCGTCCCCGATAAAATCGAGGAGGTCCGGGGCAATCTCCGCGAAGCGGGGCTTGTCCGCCAGGAACCGGTTGGTGAGCCCGTGCACCCGCTGCGCCTGCCAGGCGACCGGGTGGTCCGGGTTCAGATAGGTCTGAAAGGTCCGCCCGGTCAGGCGGCCGTCGATCAGTTCCACCGCGCCGATCTCGACGCAGCGGTCCCCCCTGGCGGGGGAGGCCCCGGTCGTCTCCGTGTCGATCGCGATCAGCCGCATGCGGACATCTCCCTCTGGTCTGGCTGAGCCTAATATGCGAGAAAGGAAAAGCCTAGAGAATGTGTGGGGATTGCGATGGTGTCAGAGCGGGACATGGGGCGGGTCAACGCCCTCCTCGACGAGCTGGAGGGGCGCCACGGGGTCCGGATCCTGATGGCGGTGGAGTCCGGCAGCCGGGCCTGGGGGTTCGCCTCCCCGGATTCCGACTTCGACGTGCGTTTCGTCTACCAGGAACCGCTCGACCGGATGCTCCGGCTCTTCCCGGGCCGGGACGTGATCGAGCAGATGACTCCCTATCGGGAGGACGGGACCGGGGTCCCGATCGACCTGGTCGGCTGGTCCCTCCCGAAGACGCTCCGGCTCGCCGCCGCCTCGAACCCGCAGCTCTGCGAATGGGCCGCGGGCACGATCACCTATCGGGCGGATCCGGGGTTCCTGGAGCGGCTCCGCGTTCTGACCGCGCAGTCCTCCCCCCGGGTGCTCGCACATCACTACCGGGGCCTTGCGAAAAAGACCGTCTGCGACTACCTCTCCGGCCCCGGGGAGCCGCGCGGGAAGAAGTACCTCTACGCGGTCCGCTCCCTCCTCGCCGCCAACTGGATGCTCGATCATCCGACCCCGGGCGCCGCCCCGCCGGTCCGGTTCGACCGGCTCCGGGCGCAGACCCGTGTCGCCGCCCCGGTCGACGCCGCGATCCAGGACCTCCTCGACTGGAAGACCGCCCTCGGGGAGGGGGAGGCGCATCGCCGCTTCCCGGTCCTCGACCGCTGGATCGGGTCCGAGCTCATCCGGCTCGAGCAGGAGGTGCCCCGACTCCCGGACCCGGAGGTGGACCGGGAGGTCGCGGAGCGCGCGCTCGACGCGCTTATCTTCCCGACCGCGCTCACGCCGGTCCCCGCGCCGGAGCCCTGATCCGGTTCCGGTTTTCGCGCGCCACCCCTATGCTCGGCCATCAACTCAGAGGAGCCGACCCGATGCGCCACCCGAAGTCCCGGTTCCCGGACTACCCGCCCCTTCGCCGCGCGCCCGATCTCGCCGAGGGGGCGGTGGTGGGGCTCAGCCTCCGGCTCGCGCGGGCGGGGCGGCATGACCCCTACAACGTGTTCGAGGTCGAGGGGGTGGAGAAGTGGGGCCGCCCGGCCCGGTTCCGGCTGAGCGCGGTCCGGGTGAGCGACGCCCCCTTCGACGGGGTCCCGGCCGAGGAGACCCGGGACGGGGCGCTGCACGTCCTCTTCGAGACGGACAGGGGGGAGCGGTTCGGGGTGAGCCGCTGCCGGGCCGCAACCCGGCCCGCGCCGCAGGAGGGGGTCCTCCTCCTCGACCGGCTCGGCCGGACCTGGTTCTGCGGTGAGCGGGCGGGGGCCGGGCCCCTGACCGGATCAGAGCGGCTTCGCCCGGTCCCGGACGCCACCGCCCCCCTCATGCGGGACACGGTGCTCGAAGGGGCGGACCTGCCGGATCGCCTACCCGCCTTGGGCCGGTTCCGGCTCGGGTCCCAGGGGGAGGTGATCGGGATTGAGGGCGGTCTCGGCCCGGTCGGTCCGGACCTGCTCGCGCGGGTCTCTGCCCGCGTCGAGGCCCTGGTCGCGCGCGAGGAGCGGATCCGGCGGGTCGCGGAGCGGCATTTCGGCGATGGGGCCCTTGACGGGCTCCTGCTCGGACGGGACCTCCCGATCACGGACGGGCTGATCCCGGCCTATCATGCGTTTGACGCCCGCAAGGCGTTCGACGAGGCCCTCCTCAAAGTCACCCGCGGGTTCCTCGAGGAGCTGCGCGCGGATGGGCTCCTCGCCCCCTGTCCCAACAACGGGCCGCGTGGGGTCGGCCCGCTCGAGGCCTGGAACCGCTGGATCGCCGGCGCCTATGACGCGCCACCGGAGGCGCGGGACCGGGAGGACCGGTACGGGGAGTACCGGCTCGCGGACTCCCCCGGCTTCAAGACCGTCTCGAACTGCCTGATCCGCGCCGTCGTCGAGATGGAGCGGCGGGTCTGGGAACGGCACCATCCGGGCGAGAGATACGACTCCGGGAGCAGGGACGTCCCGGTTGAGCGGGCCGACGTGGAGACCAGCTTCCGAGACGCCTGCGCCCGGATCATCACCGCCTACGCGGAGGAGGAGACGACCGACAATATCGGGTTTATGGACCTTCAGGGGCGACAGACCAGCGAGAGGTTCATGCTGGGGGAGTCCTTCCTCACCCCGGTCCTCTGCGCGGTCCCGGCCGATTACGGCTCCGCCCCGGTCCCGCTCCCGCCGATCGAGGCGCCACGCTCGATCCGTCACCTCGAGCTGAGCCTCCCGTCCGGGACCCTCGTCATGGCAGACTGGTTCCGGATCGACGGGTTCAACGAGGGGCTGCGCGCGCTCCTCGGCGGGGCGGACGATTTCGAGATCAACTACGCGGACGGGCTTGATGCGCGGGCGCGGGCCTATTTCGAGAAGGCCGGGCTCGTCATCGTCCAGGTCGGCAACACCTCCCCGGCCGCCTACGCGGACACGCCCGGGGTCTGGCGCATGGGACACGTGGACGAGGATCATGACGCGTTCTGGACGGAGGAGGGGGAGCCGCGACCGGGCGTCACCGCCCCGGAGCCGGTCTGGCGCACCTGCACGGACCTCTGGGCCAACACCTTCGCGGACCGGGAGGTGATCCTGGACATCCTGATGGCCTCCGAAAAATACCCCGACCGGGTCGACGCGCTGCGCGCGTTTGAGGCCTATGCGGAGGAGTACGGGGTGAGCGCGACCGAGCTCGGGGTCGACCGGCTGCATCTTTACGTGCCGACCGGGCACGGGGTGCATGCGGAGGACTTCAACGAGATCTTCCGGGCGGCGGAGATCCCCCCGGCGGACTGGCGCGAGGACGTCTACGTCCTCTCGGCGAGCCCGCTCACCGTGGACCCGGACCTCCTCGCCCCCTGCGACTGGCGGGAGCGGGCGCGGGTCGCGCCGGACCCGTCACCTGAGCCCTGATCAGGCGCGCCTCCCCGAGGGGGCTCGCAGGGGAGGGGGCACCAGACCCGGAGATCAGCCCCGAGATCTGATCGGGTTTGCGAAAAATGCGCTTGCGCGAAAAAAGAAATCCGGATAGGGATTCGGACATGCGGGTGTAGCTCAATGGCAGAGCAGCAGCTTCCCAAGCTGAATACGGGGGTTCGATTCCCCTCACCCGCTCCAATATCCCCGATCGACAGGCGCGATCATCCGGGCCCGACAGGGGCAGAGACCGGATGAGGAGGGGACGATCCGTGCCAGAGGATATGCGAAAAAATAAACGCTTATCTGTCCGTGGCCGTCAGATTCGCCCCCCTGAACCCACCGTTCTCCTTTCATCACCATGCCCGGGCCGGTCCGTCCGTCCCGTCCTCTCAACACCCCTCCTGCCGGCGACCCGGGTCGCTGCGGGGGGCTCATCCATGCAAGGAGCATCAGGGTGACCCTACTGGAACAGAACGTTCAGCCGGACCCCGCCGTTACCGAAGGCCTGACCCCGGAGCAGGGGGGCACGCTCGCCGCGTCCACGGCGCGCGACCCGATGGACATGCTGAGCGGGCTCGTCGGGGCCGGCTGGGACGACCGGTCCCTGGCGGAGTCCTTCCGCCAGTCTCTGGACCGGGATCTTGATCTGGAGACGGCGGACCGGGCCTATCAGCTCGCCAAGCGGGTCGTTCTGCGCGAGCGGACCGATGAGGGGGCCTGTGAGCTGATCGGGGTCCTGCTCGAGGTTCTGGAGAGGGCCGGCTGGGGGACGGAGGCGCGCCTGATCGCGACCCGGGTTGGCGGCCTCACCGGGGTGAGCGACGCGATGCGCCGCCGTGCGGCGCGGATTCTGCTCGAGGCGGGGTCGGTCCGGGTCGCCCTCTCCCTGATCGGGGACCTCCCGACGGGGGATGACCGCCTTCTCGCTGCCCGTTGCCACGAGGCGCTCGGGGACCCGGAGGGGGTGTTTGAGGCGGCCGCCGCGGCCCTGACCCTGATCCCCGGGAATGCCCCGGCGGTCCCGGTCGTCACCCTTCTCGTGGGGGCCGCGCTGTCCACCGGACGCCCGGAGGCGGCGCTGATCGCCCTCCGCCGGGTCCCGAAGGCGGACAGGACCCGCGAGCTCCTGCTTCTGGAGACCCGGGCACGGGAGCTGACGGATGACCTGAAGGGGGCCGCGCGTCCCCTGCGACTTCTTCTCGAACGGGACCCGACCGATGACACGGCCCGGGGTCATCTCGTCGATCTGCTCTCGCGCAGCGGACAGCGGGAAGCGGCACGGGTCGTCTATCGGGAGGGGCTGCCGTTCCTGGAGGCACGTCTTCCGGACACCGCGGATGAGCTCTTCGAGGAGCCCTCCCGCTTCGTGTCCGCGGACCCGGCCCCCGCCTCCCGCCTGGGATGGGTGGCCGGGGTGACCGGCCAGGACCCGGACCCCTGGCAGGCGCGCGAGCTGATCGCCTTCGACCGGACCCTTCTGGCCTGGGTTCAGACCCGTCCTGACCGGATCCGCGAGCTGACCTACCGGGTCCGGCTCTCCGAGGCGGCGCAGGGGATGGTGATGGACATGCATCTGCGGGGCAGGGGGGTCCTGATCGCCTCCGCCCACGCGGGCCTGATGGACGCGGCCCCGCTCGCCCTCCTGGCCGCCGGGGTCCGTTTCGGTCTGACCGCCCCCGCGACCCTGCTCGACCTGCCCGGTCTCTCCGACTACCTGATCGCGGTTGAGGGGCGTTCCCGGACCGCGGCCATGCGTGATCTGACGGCCCGGCTGCGGGGTGGGGAGGCGGTCGCCGTCTCCGCGGACGCGGTCCCGGGTCCCCGTCCGCGCCGGGTGCCGCTCTTCGATCGCGAAGTCCCGGTCTCCGACCTCTGTGCCCGGATCTCCGAACGGCTGAACGTCCCGACCGTCTTCCCGCGGGTCCTGCCCGGGGAGGGCGGGGTGATCACCGTGGACCTGCGCCCCCTGCCGGCCCCCTCCGCCGATCTCTCCGGAGAGCCCTTCCGGGACGCTTGGGCCCGGGCCTGGGCCTCTGAGCTGGAGGACCTTCTGCGCAGCGCCCCCTACGCGATGCGCGGGACGGGCGGGTTCTGGGACGCGATCCTGGACGCCTGATGGGCGAACACCCCCTCCTGTCTTCCTGTCCGGGTCTCGACCCTACCTGCCCGGCGCTCGCAGCCGCGGTCCGGGTCGCTGGGCACAACCTGCGGTCCTTGCGGGAGTATCTAGGGGACCTGCCGGTGCTGGGGGAGGGGGAGACCGGCCCGCTCCAAAGGGCGCAGATCCGGGAGGCGGAGCGGTTCCTTGCGGACCGGACCGCCTGGTCGGATCCGGACCGGTTCAGACCGCTCGAGGTGCCCGGGCTGCGCGGGGCTCGCGTTCTCGCGACGGACCGCCCGTTTCGCGATCTCGTTCTGCTGGTCCAGGAGGAGCCGGTCGCCTGTATCCGGAGCGGGCTGCCCCTCGTCACCCCCGTCTGGCGCGGGCGCGGGCTCGGCGCGCTCCTGGTCCTGATCTCCGACCTCGAACGGGGTCGGTTCCTCTGTCCGGCCGCCTATTCCGTCCCCGGCGCCGCGGCGCGGCGCTCGGCGCATGCGCTCCAGGTCCGGATCGCCGACGGCGCGCTTCCTGTCGGAAATCCGGAAGGATCGGCGAGGATTGAGCAAAACTCGCCGCACCCCCCTTCCTTCAGGTAGGGGGCGAGGCGTCTTTTCTGCCCGGTCTCGAAAACCAGTCTAACCCATGGACCGGCCTATGCGAAGACGTGCCCGTCCCCCTCTCGAAAAAGAAACGGGCGCCGAAGCGCCCGTTCCGGTGTTCCGGTCTCGCCGGGGAGACGCAGCCGATCACATGGACGGGCTGGCGTCCTCCTCCTTGGCCTTCTCGGCCGCCTTCGCGGCCAGCTCGGCGCCCAGCTCTCCGAAATAGGCGTAGGCGACCTGCTTCCCGTCACGCTCGAAGGTCTCCCCGACGTGGTTGACCTCGTGCTTCACCCCGTCCTTCTCGACCGTGTCGCCGATCCCGACCGAGCCGGCCTCGACCGCGACGCGCGAGGCGTTACGCTCGGCGGCGCGCGCCTTGTTCGCCTCGGCACGGGCGGCCTTCTCCGCCTCGATCTCCTCGGCGGTCTTCGCCGGGGCGTCCGCCTTCGGCTCCGCCTGCGCGGAGACGGTGGCGATCATCACGTGGGGGACGTTGCCTTCCGTGAAGTAGGCGGGGCCGCGGAACACCATCGGCTTGTCCGCGTCGGCGGCGGCGCGCAGCTTCTCCTGCGCCGGGGCGCCGAACGCCTCGACGATGGACTCCTTGCCCTCCGCGTTCACGACGATGGCGCGCAGCGCCTCCTCGCCGCCCTTGGTCGTGAAGGTCTCGATCGAGCCCTCCTTGACCGTCCCCACACGGGTGCTCCAGTCGCGGTCGCTCTTCTTCTCGGGTTTCTGGTCGGTCATGGCGAACTCCTCTGTTTCTGTGCCTGATTCAGCATAGGCGCGATATGCGAAAAAACGAAACGACAGCCAGAAATTTTTTTGCGCAGCCGTCTGGGAGCCGCACTCCATCGTGTCTCACGACGCCAACTATAGAAAATCTTTTTCGCAAACATATTGCATCAACAGTTCATATTGGGTAGATTTTTTCGCACAAATCCCGGAAAGGAGCCCTCCGATGAATTCGCTTGTTCTCCCCCTCGTCCTGATGCTCGCCGGCGCGTCCCCCGCGGCCGCCTCGGACTACGTCTGCAAGCCGACCCTGTTCGGCCTGTGCAAGACGACCTACGTCGGCCCCGCCACGGAGGCGGCCGCCGTCCGCTACGTGGAGGACGCCAAGGGGGCGGTTGAGACCCTCCTGGACCAGATCCCGGCGGCCGAGGAGGCCCATTACAGCCCGAAGACGGGCGTTCTGGTCCTCGTCTCGAAGAAGGGGGACCGGGTCTACAACGACGGGATGCGCCTGGCGGCGGACCTGTTCATCGCCAAGAAGCTCCATCTGAATCAGGTGGTCGTGATGAACGCGGGCCGGCATTTCGTGATCGGGTCGAAGCGGGTGATCCGCGATGAGGGGGGCTACTCGCGCTACTTCGCGTTGAAGAAGAAGGCGGTCACGGAAACAGTGACCCGGACGGACTCCTGAACGCCCCCGTTGCACGTCGCCCATTTTTCGCCTATAAATGCGAAAAATGGAGACGAGCGATGTATCGCTTCAAGGCCGCACTCCTTTCCTTCCTGATGGGGGCCGCTGTCGCGGCCCCCTCCGCACATGCGCAGGTGACCCTTCATCTCTACGGCTACGCCGGTGAGCCGGTGGACGCGGTGATCGACTGGGGGTCGATCGCGGCCAACAACGCCTGTCTTCGGATCGTCCAGGGGGCCGGAAGAAGCGTCAGCTGTCCGGAGGCGGGGCCGGGGGACCAGGTGCGGATCTCCGGGACGGTTCCGCAGTTCGGACCCGGCGTCTCCTCGCCTACCGGCAATACGGTTTCCCGTGTTATCAGCTGGGGGAACGTGGGGATCAGATCCCTCGACGCCGCCTTCAAGGGGAATGATAGACTTGTCGCTCTGCCGACGACCCTCCCGACGAGCGTTGAGAACCTGAATCGGACCTTCCAGGACGCGCCGAACTTCTCTCAGAATCTGGCAAGCTGGGGGATGCAGATCAAGAACGTGCTCGCCATGACGGACCTGTTTGACGGGGCCCTGTCCCAGCAGACGGACATGAGCCGCTGGTGCATGCGTCGGTTCAACGAGGAGCCTCCCGGTCTGATGGGGCGTGAAAACGGTCGGCACCCGCCGCTGCGCAAATCCCAGCAGAAGCACCCGCGCTACGGGGAGTGCGGTATCAGTCTACCTGCCTCCTTTCCGGAGACGGCCGAGCAGACGGTCCCGTTCTTTTTCAACCTGCGGTCAGGCCTCGAGATCTGGCCGAACGCCCCCTCCGGAACCAGCCTGAGCCTTATCACCTTTGAGGTCTCCTCCGGGGAGCTCCCGCCCGGTCTCGTCCTGGACCCGTTGACCGGGGTCATCTCCGGGACCCCGACCACCCCGGGCGAGTACGCCTTCCAGATCCGCGCCCGTCAGTACTGAGGAGACCGGAGCATGACCCGTCTGAGCCAGATGTTCCGCCCCGCCCTCTTTGGCCTCGCGGCCCTCCTCGCCGACGCCCCCGCCCAGGCGCAGCTCGTCGAGACGGTCAAGGATTACGTGATCACGATCGAGGAGAACTCGAGCGAGTGCGATGCGGCGCGCAACGTCGGTGATCTTTGCGGCCCGGAACTGAACGTGGTCTACCTGGGTGATGGGCTGAGCGGGCGCAAGCTGTTCACCACGGATGTGACGCTTGTGGCGACCAGCTGGAACGACGGCATGACGTCGACCACTTACATGTCGCTGACCAACATCATGTCAGGTGCGAGAGGCGCTCAAAACACGACCTCTCTTGTTTCTGCGGATGCAAACACAGCCACCTCAGGCGTCCAGTCGCACCGCGCCGCCGCGGTCTGCGCGAACCTGACGCATGGCGGATTTGATGACTGGTATCTCCCTTCAGCGCTTGAGGCTTATCTTTTCTTCCGGAACGCCGCCTCGATACCGGTTTCTCCGGGGACCGTCTGGACCTCATCCGAGTATTCCCAAACCGCAGCCTACGCTTTCGAGACGGGGACTGGCGCCCTTACCCCCACAACAAAGTCGACGACGCGGGCGATCCAGTGCGTTCGCTCCGGGACGGTGGCGGTTACCCCGTCCAAACCCTGCGAAACGGTCACAACGGTCGGCGAGACCTGCGGGACCGGAGGCGTCATTTATGCGGGCCCCGCCCTCTCGGGCGAGGGGCTCTTCGCCACCGCCTTCCCGCTCCCGGCAGTGACCTGGAACAACGGGATGAGCACCACCAGCGACATGGCGATAACGAACGTGCAGTCCGGGGTGAACGGGGCGGCGAACACCACTGCCCTGGCGGTCCGCGACGCGGACACCGCGAATAGTGGGACCCAGGTACATGCCGCGGCAGAGTATTGCGAAAACATGACCTACGGGGGGTACTCGGACTGGTATCTTCCGGCCTCCGCGGAGGCCCACACCCTGTTCCTGAACAAGGCGGCTCTTCCGGTGAAGACCGGTGCGATCTGGACCTCCAGCGAATATGGTCAGACCACGGCGCGCGGCTTTGACATCGGCACCGGGGCCAGCTCTGAGGTGTCCAAATCCACCGCCCGCAGCCTGATCTGCGTCCGGCGTGGCCCGGTCCCGGCACAGCCGGAATCGCCCTGTGACGGGCTTACCTCCCCGGGCCAGACCTGTGGCGCCGGGGACGTGGTCCTTGCGGGGGAGAGTGTGGACGGGGGATACCTCTTCACCACCGCCTTCCAGCTCCCGGCTCACGCCTGGAACGACGGGATGACCTCCACCCCCTATATGACCCTGACCAACCTGACCTCCGGGATGACCGGTTCGGCCAACACGGCCGCGCTCGCGGCCGCAGACGCGAACACGGCCTACTCCCTGACGCAGCCGCATGCGGCGGCGGAGGTCTGCGCGAGCCTGGTCTACGGGGGCTATTCAGACTGGTACCTCCCCGCCTCCATCGAGGCGGCGGAGCTGCACCGCAACCGGGGATCCCTCCCGGTCAGCTCCGGGGTTATCTGGACCTCCACGGAGACTGGCCAGACCACGGCGAACGCGATCGATATCGCGACCGGGGCATTGGCCAGCACGACTAAGTCCACCACGCGTGCGGTGCAATGCGTGCGCAAGAGCGCGGCGCCGCTGGTGGCGGCGACGGATTGCGATGATATCACCGCGGTCGGCGGGGTCTGCGGCAACGGCAACATCATCCTGGCCGGGGAGAGCCTCTCCGGCGGCCGCCTCTACACCACGACGGTGCAGATGCCGGCGGTCACCTGGAACGCCGGGATGTCGAACACCACCTACATGACCATGACCAACGTCATGTCCGGGACGGACGGGGCCGCGAACACCGCCGCCCTCCTGTCACGGGATTCCGATTCCGCGAACTCCGGGGCGCAGGCGCATGTGGCCGCAGAATCCTGCGCGAACATGTCCTATGGGGGGTATTCGGACTGGCATCTGCCAGCGGCGCATGAGGCCTATGAGCTGCATCGGAACCGGGCGCTGCTTCCGACGGCGATCTCCTCCGGCGCGATCTGGACCTCGACGGAGACGGGTCAGACGGCGGCGCAGGTGTTCGACATCGGGGCAGGGTCCCTGACCCCGACCACGAAGTCATCGAGCCGGGCGGTCCAGTGCGTCCGCCGCGAGGCGATCACCTTCACCGCGCAGCAGAGCTGCGACGGGGTGAGCGCGGTCGGGGACACCTGCGGGAGCGGGACCGTGGTCTACGCGGGCCCCGCCCTCTCGGGCGAGGGGCTCTTCACCACCACGTTCCCGCTCCCGGGGGTGACCTGGAACAGTGGAATGTCCTCCACCACCTACATGTCGCTGACGAATGTGCAGTCCGGCGTGAACGGGGAGGCGAACTCCGCCGCGCTCGCGGTCCGCGATGCGGACACCGCGAATACGGGGGCGCAGATTCACGCCGCCGCGGAGGCCTGTCACAACATGGTCTACGGCGGGTACAGCGACTGGTACCTGCCCGGGTCCGCCGAGATCCACACCCTGTTCCTGAACAAGGGGGCGCTTCCGGTGAAGACCGGCGCGTTCTGGACCTCAAGCGAGTACGGGCAGACGGCCGCCATGGCCTATGACCTCGGGACCGGGGCGACCAGCGCCGTGACGAAGTCGAACGCGCGGGCCCTCATGTGCGTCCGGCGCGGCCCGGTCCCGGCCCAGGAGGATGCGCCCTGTGACGGGCTGACCGGGCTGGGCCAGACCTGCGGCTCCGGCGACATCGTGATGGCGGGGGAGAGCGTGGACGGGGGCCCGCTTTTCACCACCGCCTTCTCCCTCCCGGCCCACCCCTGGAACGACGGTCTGTCCTCGACCACCTACATGACCGTGACGGGCCGGACCTCCGGCATGACCGGGGCCGCGAACACGGCCGCGCTGGCGGTGGCGGACGCGAACAGCGCCAACGCGCTGACACAGACGCATGCGGCCGCGGAGGTCTGCGCGAGCCTGGTTTATGGGGGGTACTCCGACTGGCATCTCCCCGCATCGCTTGAGGCGGCGGAGCTGCATCGGAACCGGTCCTCCCTCCCGGTCGGGTCCGGCGTGTTCTGGACCTCGACCGAGACGGGCCAGACGATCGCGAGCGCGATCGACCTGGCGACCGGCGCCATCACCTCCACGACGAAGAACCAGCACCGGGGGGTCCAGTGCGTCCGCAAGGGGGCCGCCGCGCTGGTGGCGGCGACGGACTGTGCGGGCGTGACGGCGGTGGGCGGGCTCTGCGGGAACGGGCGGATCGTCTTCGCGGGCGAGGCCCTGTCCGGCGGCCGCATCTACACCACGACGGTGCAGATGCCGGCGGTCACCTGGAACGCCGGGATGTCGAGCACCACCTACATGACCATGACCAACGTCATGTCCGGGACGGACGGGGCCGCGAACACCGCCGCCCTCCTGTTGCGGGACTCCGATTCCGCCAACTCCGGGACGCAGGCGCATATCGCCGCCGAATCCTGCGCGAGCATGTCCTACGGGGGGTACGACGACTGGTACCTTCCGGCCTCTCACGAGGCCTACGAGCTGCACCGGAACCGGGCGCTGCTGCCGACGGCGATCGCCTCCGGCGCGATCTGGACCTCGACGGAGACGGGTCAGACGGCGGCGCAGGTGTTCGACATCGGGGCCGGGTCCCTGACCCCGACCACGAAGTCATCGGGCCGGGCGGTCCAGTGCGTCCGCCGCGAGGCGATCACCTTCACCGCGCAGCAGAGCTGCGACGGGGTGAGCGCGGTCGGGGACACCTGCGGGAGCGGGACCGTGGTCTACGCGGGCCCCGCCCTCTCGGGCGAGGGGCTCTTCACCACCACGTTCCCGCTCCCGGGGGTGACCTGGAACAGTGGAATGTCCTCCACCACCTACATGGC
>NZ_QBKP01000002.1:0-64568 GCF_003054195.1 Gemmobacter caeni | reverse complement strand
ACGCGGGCCCCGCCCTCTCGGGCGAGGGGCTCTTCACCACCACGTTCCCGCTCCCGGGGGTGACCTGGAACAGTGGAATGTCCTCCACCACCTACATGGCGCTGACGAATGTGCAGTCCGGCGTGAACGGAGAGGCGAACTCCGCCGCGCTCGCGGTCCGCGATGCGGACACCGCGAATTCCGGGACGCAGATTCACGCCGCCGCGGAGGCCTGTCACAACATGGTCTACGGCGGCTACAGCGACTGGTATCTACCCGGGTCCGCCGAGATCCACACCCTGTTCCTGAACAAGGGGGCGCTTCCGGTGAAGACCGGCACGTTCTGGACCTCGAGCGAGTACGGGCAGACAACCGCCATGGCCTACAACCTCGGGACCGGGGCGACCAGCGCCGTCACGAAGTCGACCGCCGGCGCGCTGATGTGCGTCCGGCGCGGGCCAGCCGCCGCTCCCGCGGGAACGGCATGCTCCGACGTTTCGGTAATCGGTGGGGCCTGCGGAAACGGCGAGGTGGTTTACGTCGGAGAGGAATCGGGACAGCGTCTTTACACGACGTCCTTCTCGCTTCCCGCCCACCCCTGGAACAGCGGGATTGCCAGCACGACCTATATGCGGCTGACAAACATCAAGTCCGAGACAGACGGGCCCGCGAATACCAGCTGGCTGGCTGTGAACGATGCGGACACCGCGAATTCCGGGACGCAGGTTCACGTTGCTGCGGAGATCTGTGAAAATCTAAATTATCTCGGTTTTCAGAATTGGTATCTTCCGGCCCCGTCTGATACCGCCCGGATGGCGACGAATGCGGCTCTCCTTCCAGAGATGGGGGCGATCTGGACCTCCGTCGAGAACACCCAGACCACGGCGGTGATCTACGACACGGCCACAGCGACCCGGTCGAACGCCACGAAGAGCTGGTCCTACAAGGTCAGATGTATGCGCAAGGAGCCCGTCCCGGTAGATCCGACGGTTGTCCTCGATGATGGGTTCGAATCGTTCTCCGGCTGGTCCGTTATCCGGTCTGGGAGTCTCACCGCCGCGACCGACCAGGCCCGGTCCGGGGCCGGGTCCGCCCTGAAGTCCGCCGCGGACGACCCGAACGGGGGCTACAAGCTGCTGAGCTCCCCGGTGTCGCGGAACTATGAGCTGGAGGCGTGGGTCCGCTCCTCGGACCCGCGCGTCGGGGGCGGGGCGGACCGGATCACCATCTCAGACGCGAACGGGAACGGGTACGGGTTCAACGTCGGGTCGACCAGTCACGCCCTCGACGTCCGCACCGGTTACGCGTCCACGATCGTGGGCGGGGCGACCTGGTCCCGCCCCTCGAACGCCTGGTATCGGGTCGTGTTCCGGGCCCTCCCGGACAACACGTTCCGGACCACCATCTACGACGCCGCCGGGGCGGAGCTGTCCACGCACGCATATGCGGCGGACGCGACCCATGCGGGCCCGTTCGACCGGGTCGCGATCCTGGGGGGCCGCGAGTTCCACGTGGACGACCTGAAGGTCACAAATTTCGACGCGGTGACCCCGTTCTGGAACAGTGCTCTGAACCTGTTCAAAACATCGACCAGGAGCCCGCTTGACGTCTTCTCCTGGGCGGGTCCGGCGGCAGATAACAACGCGACAGTCACCCGTGACACGACGGTCACCGACTCCCCCTATGGCGGGGTCCCCCTCAAGATGGTCGTCACGGGGGCGGATCCCCACATCATGAGCTACGCGCAGCAGACCGGCGCGCCCTGGAACCTTGCAACCGCTGCGAACGGTCAGACCTGGGAGGTCCGGGTTCTGGCGAAGGCGTCCGCGCCGACCACGATTCAGCTCTTCCTGTTCGGGACCAGCTCCACCGGGGCCTGGAGCGGGCAGTCCGGGACGATCGGGGCCGGGACGCGGGCGGTCACCACGGGGTGGCAGGAGTACACCTACCGGTTCACCTTCGCGAACGCGGGGGTCCAGGCGGTCCAGACCCGTCTGGACGGGCCGGATTCCGGTGAGGCGGTCAATATCTGGTTTGACGGGCTCCAGCTCTACCGGGTCGAATAGGCCCGGTCAGCCGGGCCCGCCCCACCCCTCGAACGCGGCCGGCTCGATATGCGGCCTGGGGGGGCGGGCGGACCGGAGGATCTCCGCCTCCACCGCGTCCTTCGCCTCGATCAGGCTGGTGACCCAGGCCTCCTCGACCGCCCCGCGCATGCGCGGGCTGAGCCCGCTCACCGCCTGTCCGAGCCGGTCGAACCGGTCCGCCTCCTCCAGGATCTCCTGGTAGAGGCCGCGCAGGCCCGCGTCCGACAGCTCCCGCAGCTCCGGGTGCGAGGCGACCTCGGAGGGGTCCCGCCATCTCAGGCCGGACCAGCCGGGCGACGGGTCATGCGGGGAGACGGAGGCGTTGTGGATCCTGCGGGCCGCGTCGTTCGCGCGCCCCTTCCGCTCGCTCCGGAACCCGTAGAAGTCGTGCTTCTTGACCGCGCAGAGGCGCAGCGTGTCCCCGTCCGGGCGGGTGGTGAAGAGGGTCAGCTTGTTCCCCACATGGGCGTGCCCGATCCCGTCCCAGACCTCCTTGCGCCCGGTGAACGGGACGTCCCCGGCCGGATCCCCGGCCCCCGCGCGCAGGACCAGCTCCGCGATCCGGGCCCGCACGGAGAAGTACTCCTTGTGCGTGCGCCACTCCGCCAGGTCCCGCCAGAAGAGCGAGGACACCTCGATTTTCGTGACCTTCGGCAACGGGCTCATGTCGCTCCCTCCATCCGGGGGGATCATAACGCGGCCCAGTGAAAAGGCCGCCCGGGATTCGGGCGGCCCTTATTCGCGGGGGATCCGGTCCAGCACGAGCCGGGAGGCGAGCTCCTCCGGGCTCATCACGTCCGCGGGCGGCTCCGTCTCCGCCTTCATGAGGGCGAGACGCGCCTCCATCTCCTGGCGGCTCCGCTCGAAGGCCTCTTTCAGGGCCGGGCGGCGACTCTCGAATTCAGGGGTACCTACATAGGACATGTGCCCACTCCTTGGTTGCCCCCTAGATGTTGGGGGGATTCGTGAGTCGTTTCAAGCACATCTTGTGAAAAAAGATATGTTTTCCGTTGACGGATCCGATTTTGGTGTTCCGGCGCCGCAAATCAGCCCTTCCCGCCTGCGGCGACCCGGGTCGCGACGGTCTGAAGGACCCAGATCAGGAGCCCGCCGAGGGCGATATGATAGGGGACGGTGAAGAGGAGCACCTTCCCGAGCAGCCCCCAGCCCCCGAACAGGCCCCCGATCAGCGCGACCAGGAGGGAGCCCGCGAAGGAGAGGAGCAGCATCATGAGGATCGGGAACCCGTTCGCCCCGCTGATCCGGCCCCGCACCGCGGACAGGTCCATTGCGAAGCCGAGCCCGATCAGGAGGAGCGAGAGGAGGAGGGCGGCGGACAGGAAGAGGGTCATCAGGGTCTCCGGGTCGGGCTCAGCCCTGTTTCGGTTTTCGGAAGGAGCTGCGCAAGTCGAAACCGGCCTTCCGGATCCGGTCCCGGTCCGGCAGCTCCACGGTCGGGCGGCTGAACGGGAGCACCCCGGACAGGAAGGAGGCGATCCGCATATGGGCGGTGGCCGGGTCGAGCTTGCGGAAGAGCTCCAGCTCGGTGAGGCGGGCGTGGTTCACCTGCGCCGGGACCGTCTTCTCCCGCCAGTGAGGCGGGAGCCAGGTGCTGAGCACGGTCACGTGGTTGGAGATCAGCCAGCCGGTCTCCTCTTGCGTGAGGCGCCCCGCGAAATGGGCGCGCACCTCCTCGAGGAAGCTTCTGCGGCGCAGGAAGCCGCCCCAGCGGCTCGGGTGCCGGGCGCGGGCGCGCAGGATCGCCGCCTCCGCCTCCGCGAGCTCGTAATGGAAGCGGCTGCTCATCACCCAGGCCTCGGTGACCCGCTCCTCCAGGGCGGGGATCCGCTCCCCCCCGATCAGGATCAGGGTCGGGATGAGCTCGGTCCGCTCCGCCCCGTCCCCGTAGACGGACCGTTCCGGGACCCGGAACGGGTGATCCGTCCGGAGGGGCAGGTCCGCGAGGTGGCGCGCGGGATCGCGGACGAACACCACGCTGGTGTCGACCCCCATCCCGGCCCCGTCGTAATAGTCATGTCCGCCGATCAGTCTCATGGCTATCCTTTTCGCACAGTCCGAGCTGACCGCAAACCGTTTTTAGGCTGATCCCTGCTGATCCAGTCGGCTCATCACCGCGTCCCGCTCAGCCTCCGTCATCCGGGTCCAGAGCGCGATCTCCGCCCGGGTCCGGCCGCAGCCGACGCAGACCTCGTTCAGGAGCCGGCAGGTCCGGACGCAGGGGGAGAGGATCGTGGGGGTCGACATGGGCCGCTCCTTTCGAGAATCAGGTTGAGGTAGGTTTTTTCGCAAGATCGGGGGAAAGTGGCAACAAAGAGGAGCGCCCCGATGTCCAGATCCCCCCATCTCTATCATGACCTGCTCGACCTGGCGGCCGCGATCCGGGCGGACGGGTCATCGTCGAGGTTCGTGTCCATCACGGCGGATGGGGGTCGTCTGCACTGTGCGGTCACCTCCGGATCCAACCGCCCCCCGGACGCGGCGCCCGACCCGTTCCGGGCGCGACACCCGCTTCACGGGGCAGCACTCATGGAGGCGGCGGCCGCCTTTGCGCGGGAGCTCGTGATCCGGAGGTTCGGCGCTTTTCAGGAGCTGGGCGGAAAAGGGCTCGTGACGATCGACGCATCGGGCGCGGTGCGGCTTGACCTCGAAACCCGGACCGGCCTGACGCTCCATGAGCCGTTCGATCTGGACCGGTTGCGCAAGGCGGCGATCTCGCATCCGGTCAACCGGACCCTTTGTCTCGCATCCGCTTTTTCCGACGACGTCCGCTTCCCGCGCTGGCATGACACGACCCCGGTCCGGTCCCGGAGTGGCGGCCCGGACGCGCAGGCGCGCGTCCAGGACGTCTGGATGGAGGCGGCGAAGCGGATCGACGCAGAGGCCGGTCCGGATCAGCCCGGGATTGCTGAGGCCGCGAAACTGCTGGTCATCCGGTTCCGTCCGGAGCGGCTCTCCTCTGATACGCTCGCCGACATGATCCGGACCCGCCTCTATCCGGATATGCTCGCTCCGATCCGTCCGGACGGACCGATCCCGGAGCGGCCGGAGGGGCTCGGCTCTGCCCCGGCCTGGCTCCCGCTCGACCCGCTCGAGGCGGAGCGGCTCCATATCGCGCTGGAGGGGGCGTCGGACCCGGTCCTGGCGAACGTGCTCGCGAAGCTCCGCTCCTGCCTCGCGGACGTGTCCGCGGACGCGGCGTTCCGCGCCGCCGCGGTCGAGAAATACGCGGGCCGGCTCACGGACGGGGATCTGGACTTCCAGCCGGACGGGATGGTCTCGAAGGGGGATGAGGGGGCTTATGTGATGGCATTCCTCTGGGTCTCCAACGCCGAAGCGGGGCTGGAGGCGCCGGAAGGGGACCAGGACGCGGCTCCGGCCCCATGAGTCTCGCCGCGCCGGGGGGCGCGCGCGCGGCTAGTCGGGGATCAGGAGAAACCGTCCCCGCCCGCTTGCGCGATGTGACGCCTGAGCCCCTCCGCGTCCCCCTCCCGCAACGCCTGAAGCGGGCTCCGCCCGTTCATGGCCGGGTCCGGCGCCAGCAGCAGGTCAAGAACCACCCAGGGATCCATCCCCGCATGCGCCTGAAGGAGGACGGCAAGACCTGGAAGGACCTCCGCGCCCAGGAACTGCGAGGCCGGGTAGGCGCATCCCGTTTCGATCTTAACGGCGAGCAGGCCATGCGCGGCGCGTAGCGCCTCGACCCCCGCCGCGTCCAGACCGAGAAGTCGCGCAACCTCCGCGCCGGAAAGGAGCGGCCCCGCCCGCCTGAGCAGGGCCTCGCGGTGCCCGTGGCACCTCAGGATCGCCCCGGCGAGGGGGGAGGTCCGCTCGGGAAGGTCTCCCATCTCAGTGGGTGATCTGGTCGGCCGGGGACGGGTTCCGGCTCGTCAGCTCCAGGATCATCTGCGCCATCAGGATCGCCTCCGCCCGCGGCATGGTCACCGCCTGATGGTAATGGACCCCGCCCGGCGGGATCTGCTCCCCGAAGGAGAGGCGCAGGATCGCGTCCCCGGCGGTCAGGTGGAACCGGTTCACCAGGGTGGACGGGACCGCATGCGCGGCCCGGGTCTCCTCCTCGGGGGCGGGCTGCAACGGGGCCGGGATCGGCATCTGCTCGGTCATGGGAACTCCATCAATAAAGATTTTCGCAATCTATAATGTGGGCCGGGATGCCGCAACAGTCTGAGTTCGGTTTTTCACATATTTGGTTCAGAAAGGGGATCCTCGTTTCGCAAAGGGGCTGACCGGGTCATGAGACGGTCGATCAGCAGGTCGTTGTCGACCTGATGGAGCATCACGCGACGCAGGACCGGACCGGTCCGATAGGATGTCTCCTCCCCGGGCCGGCATCCGAGCAGGGCGGCCCCGACCGGGGATCTCACGCTGAGCGCACCGCTGCGCGGGTCGGACCCGGCCCCCGAGAGACGGAAGGCCCTTCGCTCGAACATCCCCTCGACGCTGATCTCGACGAGGGAGCCGTACAGGGCACGTCCCTCGCGCGCCTCCTGGAGGCGACGGTCCGGGGTCAGCGGCGTGCGGGCTTCCCGCAGGCGACGATGATCTGCGCGTGTACGGGCGCTGTGTTCGATCAGCGCCTCCCCGGACTCGGTTCGGACCCGCAGGAGGGCGGACCGGCCGATCCCGTCCAGGAGCCCGAACAGGGCCCTCGCGGTCCGGTCCGTGCCGGCACAGGCGACGGAGGCGTCGAGATCCGGATGATATCCCATGTTCGGGTAGCCGCGTCCGGGCCGGATCGGCAGGCCGGTCAGGTCGGAGAGGAGGAGGTTATCCGCCCCCGCCCGTTTCGCGCAGGTGAGCGCGAAACGGAGCGCGGAACGCCAGCCCTGAACGGAGGACCGGTCCCCTCCGATGCTGATGAAGAGGGGGGAGACCGTGATCGGGTCCACCCGATCAGACCTCAGACGGGGCACCCCGCCGTTCGGCCCGATCGCCGGGTCGTAGAGGGGCGGGGTCGGCTTTGCGGGTGTGTGGAACATCTCTTCTCCGATCCGGTCTGCCAGGGTGTCCCTCCGATCATCGGCGAGGCCCGCGAAAACCGGAAAGGTTTCGCGCCTAGAGGGAGGGGGACGGGTCGCTTTCCCGCGCCGGTTCCGCCCGGTTCCGGACCCGGAGCCCGATCTCCGCGGTCCGCCCCTCCGCCCAGTCCGGCAGGGTCATGCTCCGGTCCCGCGCCATCCGCTCCGCGATCGCGTCGAGGAGTTTGGGCGCCTCGACCTCCGGCCTGACCCGGACGTCCGGCGCGAGCGCGGGGTCGAGCCGGTTGAACAGGGCCGCGATCGGGTTCTCCGGCAGGGTCGCCGGGTCGAACCCGTCGATCGGGTCCAGGGAGAGGAGGGATCGGGTGAGCCGGACGCGGAGCCTGAGCGCCTCCCCCGGGGAGGTGAAGGCGAACCCCAGCTCCCGCATCCGCGCCGCCCCCTCCGTGTTCGGGGCCGAGGCGCCGCGCATCGCCGTCTCATCAAGGATCTGGGCGCGCCGGAGCAGCGCCAGGTGGCCGATCACCGTGGAGGCGTCCAGGGCGGCGTCCCAGGACCTGAGCGCCTCGAGCGGGGTCTGATCCGTGATCAGGGGCGCGATCGGGTGCGCAGCAAAAAGGAGGTCGCGCCGGATCCGGGTCGCGTCCGCCGCCTCCTGGATCTCGTAGCCCGCCTCACGGGCTGCCTCGTGATGTGAGCGGGACGCGCCGGTCCCTGGGGCGAAGAACGCGTCATAGGAGGCCGCCGCGAAGAGGCGCGAGAGACGCTTCCCGGTTGCCGTGCTCGGGTCGAGCGCCTCATCCCAGTTCCGCAGGAGCTCGGCCGCCCGGCCCTGGAAGATCGCCTCAGACGCGCGCCGGTGCAGGGGGGCGAGGATCATCACCGGACCCGGTTCCCGGTCAATGTCCGTCTCCCCGTTCCAGGAGAGGATCTCGGTGCCGGCCGCGTCCCCGCTCCTGATGTGGAACCGGTGCTCCTGACCCATAAGCTGAACCACCCCGGTATATTCGATGTTGAGCACGTTCCTTTTTTCGACATCCGTGATCTCGATCTCCGGGTCGGTCGTGAACCCCCAGGCGCATTCCTCGATCCGTTGCAGGAGGTCCTCCTGAAGTTCGGTCGGGATCGTTGTCTCGAAGGCGTGGAGAGGATCGTTCATTGGGGCCCCTCTCCGATCTCCCAGTCCGCATCATCGACATCGACATGGTCAGGCGGGGGGGGAGGTGGGTCCGGCAGCACGAGCCGGTCCGCCACCACGTTTGGAATCGCAACAAGCCGGAGACCAAGCGCTTCCACCAGCTTCAGGACCGTCGACAGCTTCGGGTCCCCCTCACCGGACTCCGCTGCGATCACCGTAAAGCGGCTCAAGGCAAAAAGCCCCGCAAGCTCCTCCTGCCGGACCCCGAACTCCTTGCGACGGCGTTTCAGTACATGGGCGAGATCTGACGGGGTCAGGATGATGTCGGGGCGCATATTGACCTAAATGTTTACTAGGATCCACATTTAGTGGAATTCGGATGAAAGCACAAGAAATGTTGGCCTCAATCAACATTAAGGACTGGGCGTCTCCGCCCCTTCGTAGACCAGACGGACCTCCGGGTCCGGCAGCATCTCCGCCGGGAAGGCGTCGATCTCGGTGATCCCCGTCGGCCCGGGCGCGCCGTCCCCCCAGACGAGCCGGAAGAACGGCCCGGTCCGGTACCCGTCGATGAGCGGGGCCTCGTTGCGGCAGAGCCGGTCGACCAGGTCCGGGGCCGGGGAGGCGCCGAAATAGATCATCCCCTCCTCCGTCTCGCCGCCGCAGGTGAAGAGCCGGTCCGCCCCCTCATGGGGCAGGGTGAAGATCATCGGCCCGTCATACCACAGGAGGGAGCGGAGCGGCCGCTCTGTCCCGTCCGGGTCCTCGACCGTGAACAGGCCGTCCTCCCAGTTTTCGCATCTCATGGGGAAGGGTCCTCCTCGTTTGGTTCGGGCGCCCAGCGCGCCAGCTGATGATCGCGCCGCCCGGTGGTCCGCTCGAACCCGCGGGCGAGGTAGAAGTCCCGGGACCGCTCATCCTGCGCGTCCGTGTAGAGGGTGAGCCCGGCCGCGTCGCAGCGCCGGGACAGCTCGGCCAGATAGGCGGAGCCGGCCCCCTGGCCGGGCCGATCCGCGAACAGGTCCGTGAGGACCAGGGCCGGGTAGGCCAGCTCCGGCGCGTAGGCGTTCCGGTAGGGGCGCAGCGCGGCGGTGAGCGGCAGGCTTGCTGCGAAGACCGCCATCCCGGCGATCAGATCCGCGACGATCCGGCGGTGATCCGGCTCCGCATAGTCATCCGGATCCGGGGCGGGCAGGGGCCTGCGCACCATCTCCAGATATCCCTGCTCGCAGGGGCCGTGCTCCGCCACGAAGCCGAGCCGGGCGTAGAGGCCCGGCAGGCCCCCGTCCGCCCGGTCCGGGCGGACGAAGGCCTCGAGGGTGAGGGCGCAGCCGGCCGCGTCCGCCAGGTCCCCGAGCTCCCGCAGGAGGCGGGTGCCGACCCCGTGCCCCCGGTACCGCTCCTCGACGAAGATGGTCGCGATCCGGACGGTGTCCGGAAGCCCGGCGCCGAGCGCGATCTCCCCGACCCGGACCCCGTCGATCAGGAGGGGGGTCCTCCCGGACGGGCCCGGCGCGCCCCAGCGCGCCTCGACGGCGCTGAGAAGGGCGGAGGCGGGGGTCATGGTTCAGGCCCCTCCGCGTCCCCGAGCGAAGGCTCCAGGATCGCGAGGTTCTCGGAAATCGCCCCCGCGTAAGCGCGGACATCGGCGTAAAACGTGTCGAACGCGCCGGGCGGGGCCGCGATCACCTCCTGGACGTGCGGGGTCACCTCCCCGTCCGCGGTGATCCGGAGGCCCACGTCGATCGCGCCGGACCGGAGCGGGAAACGCGCGAGCAGCGCGTCCGCCGCCTGACGTTGCAGGTCCCGCCAGACCGGGTCCTCTTCGGTGAGCGGGGACATGAAATCTTCCGCCTGCATCAGGGCGGCACCCGGCTTGAGCAGATCGGTCGGGGTCTCCGAACAGAACCGGTAGGGGGTCTCGGCCGCCACCCCGCCCGCGACGATCAGGAGGCGCCGAACGAAGGCCAGGTCCCGGTTCGGGCAGACCAGGACCGGGTGCTCGTACCGGTCCGACCCGATCGCGCTCTCGTGCTGGGCGAACCGGTCCCCGCGCGCGCCGTGCCGGACGAGGCGCTCCGGGTCCCGCATGTTGCGCAGGCTCGCCCCGAACCCGGTCCCGGCGATCCGGTCCATCTCCGCCTGGACCGCGTGTCGGGGCAGGATGCGCGCCCCGAGCGTGTCCAGAACGGCCGGCTCCTCATAGGCCGCAACGATCAGGCCGGTCCGGGCGGCGAGGGACCGGAACGGATCGCGGCCCCAGGCCGGGCCCCGGTCGGGCCGGTGCCGCCCCCAGTCGACCGGCTCAAGCCGGTCGCCGAGCCGCTCCTTCAGCGCGGCGTAAAGGAGCGCGTCCGAGAGCCGGACGTCCGGCTCCGTCTCGTTGCTCAGCAGGTAGGTGATCCGGGTCATGGGGACGGCCCCTCCTCCGGCGCGGCGCCGGGGCGGCGGCGGATCACATGGGTCATCTCCAGGTCGAGCTCGGCGATCTTGCGCTCGGTGTGCTCCCGCAGGGTCCCGTGGATCTCGATCACCGGCGAGGGGACACCGTCGACGAAGAAGCTCAGGCTCAGACAGAGGATCGCGTTGTCGATGATCGCCCGGTCCCCCTCGATCTCGGAGAGGCGGGCGATGTCCCGGACCAGGGCCCTGGTCTGACCGTTCGCGTCATTGTGGACCAGGTCGAAATCGCCCGTCATCGGGACCTCGGCGGAGAGGACCCCCTCTCTGACGGCGCGGTCGTAGTCGGCGCGGGAGCCGAACAGGTGCAGGGTCGGTACCCGGACCGGGTCCGCGGAGGCGCGCGCGACCCAGGCCTCGGCCGCCTCCCGCAGCGGACCCTCCGTCGGGCAGCCCGGATGAAAGGCGCAGACCGCCCCCTCGGGCAGGCGCGCCCCCTCCGGGACGCGTCCGAGCGTGGCGGTGACCCGTCCGCCGAGCCCCAGGATCCGGAGGATCCCTGACCTGACGAGCGCCTCGCGGTCCGGGCCGTCGTCCCGGTCCGGCCGGGTGACGGAGGCGGCCCCGCCAGCGATGGCGAGGCCCCGCGTGGTGGGGTCATCCGGGCAGAAGAGGAGCAGGCCCGGACCCGCGTATTTGCCGGCGCCCGTCTCGTCGGAGATCCGGTCGAGCAGCGCCTTGCGGGCGGCGATATCATCGGCCATGGGGGTGTTCCCTTCTCATCTGGGCGGTGGTCACGGCTCCGGGTCCTCGAGGAGCTCACGGTACAGGGCCTCATACGCCCGCTCCCGCGCCTCGAAGGCGGCGATGAAGGCGTCGAGGTCAGGACAGAACCCGGTCACCCGGTGCCCCTCGACCACCTCCTCCCCGTGCCCGTTGGCCCGGATCTCCGCGAGGAAGAGCGCGGGCGTCTCCGGGTCCCGTGCGTTCGAGCCGAGATGGACGTAGGGCCCGTGCGTCTCCGTCTCCGGGAAGCAGACCTCCCCGTCCCGGAACGCCCGGTCGATCCGGTCGAGGAGCGCCGCCGCCCCCTCCGCGGAGCGGAGCTGGTCCGCCTCCCTGTGGCGAGAGAAAACCCCGTAGGGGTTGACGCCGCCGTCCCGGATCCAGCGCAGGAGCACCCCGGAGGGTCGGTCATCCGTCCCGGACAGCGCCTCGGCGACCCGGGCGCGGGCCTTGGCGTACCGATCATCATAGGTCTTGAGGAGGTCATGATTCATCTTAAAGCTCAGGCCCTTCTTCAGCGCGCGGCGCCTCAGGCCAGCCGCCCCCCGGCGCGACCCCGGCGATCCGGAACAGCTCCGCGCAGAGATCGCTCGCGACCGGCTCCCAGCCGACGGCCCCGCAGGACCAGGCCCGGCCCCGACCCAGGTCGATCGCGACGTCCCCGACGGAGGTGGAGGGGGCGCCCCCCTCGACGAGGAGGTCGATCCCCTCCGCGGCGTACCAGGGCCCGTGGATACTGTTCGTGCGGGTGAACAGGTCCTCCAGGTCCGTCGCCTCGAGCCGGGCCACCGGGCGGTAGAGCCCCATCCTCAGGGCGGGGCCGACCCGGCCGAAGCGGGCGTCGAACACCGCGTCGAGGGCCTGACCCGGTTGCGGGTGGAGCTGGAAGAGGAGATAGGTCGCCATGCGGGGCCTCCGGGTTGCCGCGTCAGATTAGGGGGCGTGCGCGAAAAAGCGGAGCGCCCCGATCGGTCAGGGCTCCGGGGCGTCGTCCGCGCGCAGGGCGTCAAGCCCGCCGGGCAGGTCGACGCAGCCGTCCGGGCCCATCTCCCGGACCACCCGGACCTCGCCGCGGCGGTCCTTCCCGATCAGGATCTCCCCCTCCCGCATCGCGAGCTTCAGCAGGTCCGGGGCGTTGTCCGGGCCGGCCGTGTAGGCGTCCTGAAGGACGGAGTCGCGGGTCCCGACCATCCATACGAGCACGTCCTCCGGATCCCGCCTCACCGGGGCCTCGGCGAGCGGGGTGCCGCCCGTGGTGAGCGGGTCCGGCGCCCAGAGCCGGCCGTCATAGGAGATCCGGGCCACGTGCTCCCCGGTGTGGTCGAACACCTCCCCGGGCAGGAACCGGCGCAGGTCGAGTCCGGACGCGTCCCGCGCTTCCAGATAGGCGATCTGGGCGGCCTCATGGCTGCCGAGATTCTCTATGAAACTGACCTCGGACGGGTCGAAATCCCCGCCCGGGTAGAACTCAATCCGCAACCGGAATTGATCCGCTAAGCCCCGATCGATCTCGATCTCGCCGCGCCTGATCGCTCTCAGGATCTCCTGGACCTCATATCCGGTGAGGCTATGTTGCGTGGGGATCCCCAGGACCTCCATCGCGGAGGCCTGATAGGACCCTGTATCCGCGCAGAAGATCCGCCGTTGGACCTCCAAGATAGCCCCTGTGACCGCCTCCGGGGTCCTGTAGGCCCGGTTCAGGGCGGGCGGGACCTCGTTGCGGATCTGATCCGGGTCCAGGACACCCTCGCACATGCACCGGTCCACGACCCGGTACATCCAGGCGGTCCGGTCCTTTTTCGGGATTCCGGCCGCCGGGGGGCGGACTTCCGCAAGCTTCTCGTACTCCCCGTCCTGTCCGATGAACTCCCCGCGATTGACCGCGTGCCGCATCAGGGCGGAGATGCTCTTGTAGAGGTGAGTCCGATCATCGAACCTTTTGGCCAGGTCTTTCGGGAGCAAAGTTGCGATCTGCCGTGTTGTCAGGGGGTACCCCGGTCCCATCCGATGCCAGATCATCCTGATACGCAGGGAGAGTCGTTCCGACCGTTCCAGTCTCTCATGAGGATCGAGGGTGTGCCCTTCATAGGCCAGGCTATCAATCCAATCTGACATGTAGGTTTCCTTCTTAAAATTCTGGTCCGCCAGAGTCGTCCTGCGCGAGAGTCCGGGCCGGTTGATCTGGGAGGCCAGCCTGGGGGGCGAGCGTCTCATACCGCTCGCGGCAGAGGAGGAGCCCGTAATCCCCCTTGTGGTTCATCGTGGCGTGGCGCGCGGCCCCCTCCGGGCTGTTCGCGGTCGCGCAGAGGAGCCGGAGCCCGTGATGCACCGCGCCCCAGCGGCCGGTGGAGATCTCCTCCACCGGCCAGTCCGCGTAGGGCGGGGCCCGCTTCGCGAGCCCCGCGACCGCTTTGAGGCGCAGATCGAGGCCCCGGGCCAGCCCGTCCGCCCGGACCGTGGCCAGCGCGATCGCGCGCCCGAGCCGGGACGGGGGCGCCTCCCCCTGGTACTCCCCCGCCACCCCGATCGGGAGCTTCCCGTCCCGGGTCTCCGTGATCAGAAGGGAGATGCGTGCCCGCCCGCCCTCGGCGCGCAGGTCCAGCCGGTGCCCTGGATAGCGGTCCTCGATCAGCCGGAGGAGGTCGCCGGTATCGCTGACTGCCCGGGCCGCCGGGTCCCCCTCCCGGACGCTCTCCTCCCAGGTCTCGAGATCATAATGGGTGAGCGGGTAATCCACCCCGCGCTCACGCGCCCAGAACGCCTGGTCGAGCTCCCAGAGCGGGACCCCCTCGTTCTCGATCATCCCGGCGAGCCGTCCCGTCGTCATCCGTCCCCGTTCACGCATCGAAATCGGTCCAGTCCAGGTCGGCCCCCGCGGGGGCGGGTTGTTCGGGAGGGGCCGTCGGGGCCCCCTGGTAGAGGTCCGGGTTCGCCTCGAGATGCGCCCGAACCCCCTCCGCGATCCGTCGCGGGTCGCAGCCGTAGAGGCCGAGCTGACCCGGCTGGAACGGGTTCCACTCGATCGGCTCGATCCGCCCGCAGGCCGCATCCTCCCCGATCAGGCAGAGGTCCATGCAGAAGGTCGCGTGCTCGGAGGCGGCCGCGATCTCGAGCGCCCGCGCGGTCATCCGTGCGGTGAGGGCCGGGTTGTGGATGAGCCGGCGCGATCCGGGGGTCTCGAGGTGCAGGTCCTCGAAATCCGCCCCGGCCCCCGCCTCCCAGACCCGGCTCATCGGGGTCAGGTGGGACCCGACCGCGGACTGGGTCAGCAGCTCCCCGTCGAGGAAGAGGAACCGGCGCTCGAAGCGCATGTCGACCCGCTCCTGCACCAGGAGGCACGGGGGGCGATCACAGAAGGAGTAGACCATCGCGTCAAGCGCCTCGCCGAGCGAGGTGCCGCGCGGCACGCCGGTCACCAGGTGTTTCGCGCCGAGGGTGGACTTCACCACCGCGTCCCGCCCCTCCTTGTGCAGCCGGGCGACCGCCTCCTCGGCCCCCTCCAGGTCGTAATGGCCCCAGTCCCGTGCCGTGAAGCGGAGGAAGGCCGGGTCCTCCCAGTAGGGGATCTGGTCCGGGGAGAGCGGGGAGGGGATCCGCTCGTTCCGGCGCGCCCGGCCGAGATGAAGCCCCCCCTCCGGGAACTTCGCCTCCGGATCGAGCAGGGTGAGGCCGGGCCCGAGCGCGTCATGCAGCGCCTTGGCGAGGACCGCGTCCTCAAGCCGCTCCTCCGGGTCGGTCGTGTTCGAGAGCCGATAGACGCACCGGCCCATCACATGATCTCCGGCTCGTCCGAATACCCGTTCTCCATCGCCGCCTGCCGCTCAAGATGGGCGAGGAACGCCCGCTCCAGCCCCGCCTCCCGGATGAAGGCGGCGGCGAGGTGCTCCATGCTCCCGTCGGTCCAGCCCTGCTGGTCGCGCAGATCGCTGATCCGGGTCGCGATCGGGACCGGCTTGCCCGCGGCGCCGACCCGCTCGAAGAAGGACCCGTCATTCCCGACCTCCTCGAGGCGGGCGCGCAGGTCCTCGGGCGGGACCTCGGAGGTGCCGATCACCTGGGAGGCGCCGATCAGCTCCCCCTCGTCAAGCTCCCGGGCGAGGTCCTCGAGGCTGAGCCCCGCGACCCAGTTCTCGAGCTCCCGGGCGCTCTCCCCCTGGCCGAGGACGGTCAGGCGCAAGGTCACCTCATAGACCGGGTCCGGCCGCTCCTCCTCCTCATCCGCCTCATCGTCCGGCCCCTCGGTGAGGACCGGGGCCGCGGTGACGGGCCGGTTGATCAGCTTTTCGGCCCCGACCGCCGCAGCCATGTACCAGGCGTCATATTCGCGCCGGGTCACGGAGAGGACCTGGACGAAGTCGCTCGGGCCCAGACGGGGGTCCGGCGCCTCCCCGGTCTCGCCCCCGTCCGTGTTCAGGGGGGCCGCCCAGCCGAAGGAGGGGTCCCCGATCAGGACCTCCCCGTTGCGGACCACCCCGTCCCAGGCTCCGTTCAGGACGTGGAAGGAGAACCCGTCATGCGAGACCTTGCTGACCCGGACCATGAGGCAGAGCTTCTCGGAGAAGAGGAGATGCCCGGTACGGGGCGTGCTGAGCGGGGCGGTGATCATGAGAGCGTGTCCTTCATAGATTTTCGCATCAGGGCTCGGGCGTCTCGGCCGGCCCGGTCGGTTCAGGGGTCGTGTCCGGCCTGAGCTGCGCCAGGGCGGCGCGCGCCCCCTCCAGCTCATAGGCGAGGGTGAGGGTCAGCTTGTCCCCCGTCAGCCCGGGCAGCTCGACCCCGTCCCGGGTCGCGGTGAAACGGCCCTCCGCGTCCTGGACCAGCTCGGACCCGTCCGTCAGGGTGAGGCGCAGCAGGTCCCGCTCCGCCCCGTAATGGGCCGGGGTCCGGCCCGGGGCCAGCGGGTCCCCGCCGAGGGCGGTGATCGCGTCGCGACACCCCTTGAGCTCCCGGGCGAGGGCCACGGTCAGCGGCGCGCCCGTGAGGTCGCGCCAGCGCTCCCCGTGCCGGGTCGCGTAGGCGTCCCCCCCGCTCAGGACCACCTCATATTTCCCGTCCCCGGTCGCAAGGCGGAGCTCCGTCTCCGCCCCCGTCATCCCGAGCACCTCGAGCGCGAGCGTGCTGACCCGGTCCCGGGCCGCGTGCACGGCCGCCTCCGCCCGCTCCAGCGCGTGGCGCGCCATGATCAGGTCATGTTTTCGCAGGGTGAGCTCACCCCCTTCAATCCGGACCGGGAACCGGTCATCCCGCTCGGTCAGGAGCCTGAACCCGTCGTCCGACAGGAAGGTCCCCTCGAAGACCTCTCCGTTCAGGAGGACGTCGAGGCGCCAGCAGGCCTGGTCCGGCCTCGCGTCCTCGCGCAGGCGGACCCGCAATGTTCCCCCGTCAAGGAGCGCCTGGGCGGTCCGGTCCGGGAGCATGGCGACATATTCGTAGTCGACCCCGCCCAGGTCGTGATGGCGACGGCAGAGGCTCCGGTATCCCGGTTTGCGCGCCCCGCGCAGCTCAAGCGTGCTCATGTCCCCCTCCTCACATGCCGGGCCCGTCCTCGGACGGGTCCTCCCGGGTCGGGTCGAGCTCCCGCCCCATCCAGTTCGGCCGGAGCGCGAGCCCCTCGACCCGCCGGAGCGTCTCGATCGCCTCGGCGAACTCCGGGTAGGGGCTGTCGTTCCGGTAGCCGGTCGCGTGACCGGCGGGCGCGATCATCCGGACCTCCAGGCCCGCCTCGAGATCGCCCTCGCGCGCGGCCGCCAGGGTCACATGGGCCCGCGTCGGCGCGCCCGGGTCATCGACCAGGAGGTAGAAATCCGGCATCGCCTCCCCCGCCTCCGAGGGCCGGTCGAACCGGTTCTCGATCCAGCGGGACACGGCGGTCTCGCCGAGCCGGGTCGCGAGGAGGGAGGCGTCACGGCCGGTGACCCGCACCCAGGCGCCCTGATCCGTCTCGCCCCCCGCAACCAGGCTGAGCGCGGCGAGGCCGGCCTTTTCGAGCCGGGCATGCTCGTGCTTGCTGAAGGCGGCGAGGTCCGCCGGGTGCCCTCCGGCCAGGAGGTGATCCACCCAGGCGCCCCGGTAGACGTGGGACATCGGGTCGTTCCGGCGGTTCTCGACCCCCTCGGCGGCCGGGGCGATCAGCCCCGCGTCGGTCCGGGCAGCGGCGAGCAGGACCAGGTCCCCCGCCGCGCCCCCCTTCGGGTAGGAGAGGGTCGCGACCCCGCCGTCCGCGGCGATACGGATCCCGATCTCCTCGGGGCCGGACCCGCTCTTGTTGCTCACCCGATAGGCGAGACGCAGCTGATCGAGGAACCTCTCCTGAAGCCCGTTCGGGATCGACAGGGTGACGACGGGCGGTTCGGGTTCATCTTTCGCAAAGGGGAAGAACATGGGCGCGGCCTCTCAGGGTTCGGGGTCTTCAGGGTCGGCGTCGAGGCGGGCCTCGAACCGGTCGGAGGGGAGCAGCTCCGCGTCCGGGCCGATCAGGCCCAGCTCGGCCAGATGGTCACGCAGCCCGCCGAGGTCCGTCTTGTGACGCATGAACCCGTCATCGATCAGACCGATCGACCCGTCCTCCTCGGCGTGGATCTCGAAGATCGTCTCCCCGGATGGGTTCCGGACGTCCGCGTAGAAGTCCCCCCGCTCATCGAGGTTGACGTAATAGCCGAACGGGCCGGGGCCGGGCTTGGACATGGGTCGGGTCTCCTTCAGGGGCAGGATGTCCCGGATCGGTGAAAACGGGAAGGGCGATTTATCGTTTCAGATTTTCGCAAAATTCGAAGAGTCTGGCTATATGGGTCTTATGGGGCTTTCGGGGGGCGGGACGTGTCTGAACACATAATGACGGGGCGGGCGGACTGGCCCGAGGAGCTCATGACCGCGGCGGTCCTCTATCGCCGGACGGAGCAGGCCCGCTACCGGGCGGACGGGTTCGAGGAGCGGATGCGACAGCGCCTCGCCGCGGATCCAGGGCTTAACCGGGAGGTTCGCGCCGCCTGGGCCGGGGTGGAGCGGGACATCCTGGACCGGTTCCGGTCGATGATCCCGAAGACGAAGGCGGACCGGGACAAGGGGCCGAAGGTGTTCGAGGTCCATCACGAGATCGCGGTCGGGAAGGAGTGCTTCCTGCTCTGGCTCGACGAGACCGGGTCCGCTGCGGAGGCGGCCGCCTTCACGAGGGGCCGGCTCGCCCTGACCGGGGACCCGGCTGAGTTTTACGCCAAGGCGGGCCTCCTCGAGCAGGAGACCGGCCCGGAACCGGTTTGACGAAAAAGAACAAGAGAGTTTGTTATGAGCAGGATCATGTTTTGCGCCACCCCGGAGGGGATGCGGCGTCAGGTGCGGGCCCTGACCAGGCCGGACGGGGACGCGCCGCGCCTCCTCCTGAGCGGGAAGGACGTGCTCGAGGCGATGCTCGCCCTTGAGATGGGGATGGACGTGGTCGCGGACGCGCGCGCCGCCTCCACCGGCTGGCGCCTTCCCGAGGGGGTCGAGATCGGGTTCGACCCGGATATGGACGGGGAGAGGATGTCCCGGATGCGCGAGCAGTGCGAGGGGCGTGCCCGTCACCTCTCCCCGCTCGCCGGACTTCAGCGGGTATCCGCCTCGCCGGACAACACCGCGGCGATCGCCGCGAGCCGTCCGTTTCGGGTGATCGACCCGTTCGGCCCTCATGAGCCGGCCTGCGCCGGACCGGAGGCGGCATGACCGGCGCGCGCGAGGTGAGGCGGCTCATCACCCATGACGGTCGGTTTCACGCCGATGAGGTCCTGGCGACCGCGGTCCTGACCCGGCTTTTCCCGGAGGCGGAGGTGGTACGTACCCGGGATCAGGGGCTCGTTCAGGACCCGTTCTCTCCGGATATCATCTATGATGTCGGCGGCGTATATGAACCGGCGCGCCGCCGGTTCGACCACCATCAGCCGGGCGCACCGACCCGGCCCAACGGGGACCCCTATAGCGCCTTCGGCCTGATCTGGGCCAGATACGCGGCCCCCTATCTGCGCCAGATCGGAACGGACCCGTCGCTGATCGACCGGGTGGCCGCCTCTGTGGACGAGAGCCTGGTCCGGGGGATCGATCTTCTGGATAACGGCAGGCTCGACCCGGCACAGCTGGGGGCCGCGGCCGACCTGACCCTGCCGATGCTGATCGAGGACCTGAACCCGGCCTTTGACGACCCGTCCCCTGAGGCGGAGCGGTCCGGTTTTGACGCGGCCGTAAGGCTCGCGGCGACCCTTCTGGAGAACCGCGCCCTAAGTGCCGAGGCGACGCTCAGGGCGGACCGGGAGGTGAGGGGGGCGATCGATGCCTCCTGGGGGTCACCGATCCTTGAGCTGCCCCGCGGCGCCCCGTTCGGGGAGACGATCAGCCGTTCAGGGGCGGACCATATCCGTCTCGTGGTCCATCCGCGAAAAACGGACTGGGTCGTCTCCACCGTCAGCGTGACGCCGGGCTCCTTCGTGAGACGGCTGGACCTGCCTGAGGCCTGGGCCGGTCTTGAGGGGGAGGCGCTTTCCGAGGCCTCAGGGGTGGGGGGCGCGGTCTTCTGCCACCGGGCCCGATTCATGGCGGTGGCCCGGACCCGGGAGGGGGCGCTCCGGATGGCGGAGCTGGCGCTCGCGCCGGACCCGGTCCCGGAGCCCTCCTGATGCGGCTCCTCGCCTGGCACGGGACGAACCAGGCGTTCGACCGGTTCGATCCGGACTGGCTCGGTTTCGCGAACCCGAACGAGGCGTCCCGCGCCGCCCTCTTCCTCGCGATGCGGGAGGGGACCGCCTGGGCCTATGCGGAGAGCGCCGCGCGCAAGCTGATCCCGGACCAGGCGGCGCATGAGGCGCGGGTCGCGGAGCTCCTGGCGCGGGCGGAGCGGGCGTCGCGCCGCGGGGCGCATGACCTGTCCGAGCGGCTCTACCTCGAGGCGGAGGAGATCGAAACCCGCGCGCTTCAGGCGGTTCCGGCCGGCGCTCGGGTCCTCCTGTGCGAGGTCGCCCTCAGGAGCCCGCTGGAGGTGGACGGGACGTCCCGTGCGGTTGTTACGGATCTCGGCGCGGTCCTGCGGGCGGCGCGAGGGGCCGGGCATGACGGGGTGATCATCCGGGACATCGCGGACACCCCGGCGGGCGCGTTTGAGCCGGATGATCATATCGCGGTATTCGAACCGGAGAGGGTTCGGATCATCGAGGTCCGGCTGGCGCCGGAGCCGGACCCGGAACCGGCCTGGTAGATGCGAAAAAGGCCCCGCGAGGGGCCTTCTCTTTTCCGGATCAGGGCCGGGATCAGGGGGTCGGGGTGGGCGCCTCCGCGCCGCGCGGCTCGAGGGAGGAGGCGGAGACGAGGCGCGAGTACCAGTTCCCGTTCTCCTCGTTCTTCTCCGGCTTCCAGGCCCCCTGGAAGGTGATCTTCCCGCCCGCGCCGGCCGCGCTGGCGGCGCGCGCGTCCGCGCCGGACAGCATCACGTTGCGCTCCCTCTCCATCCCGTCGATGGCGATCTTCGCCGCGGTCCAGTCCCCGTACTCGTTCGAGCCGGACCCGTGGATCTTGCTGATCGTCGCCTCGTAGGTCTTGGGCTCCAGGGTGGAGACGGAGAGCCCCTTCCCCTTGGCCAGGCTCTCGCCCTGGACGAAGATCTGCCCGCCCGCCTCGACCTTGGCGCGGAACGCCTCCATCGCCTTGCCGCGGATGTAGAGGTCGACCGTCTTCTCGGGCCCGTGTACGTCCAGCTTGGCGACCAGGTAGTCCTTCTTGCTCTTGTCCTGACGGGTCTCGATCGAGGCCGGGTCTACGGTCCCGTAATAGGCGTTCAGGAGGGCGGGGGTCTTCTTCTCGGTCTCGGTCTTCCCGGTCATCTGTTCAGGTCCTCTAAGGGGGATGGGTTTCTCATGGGACATTATCGTGATGCGCTGAAAATTCGCAAACGGTTTTTCGCATGTCCTCACGGGGCCGGTCCGGACGGGTCCTCCTGCGGGGTCTCCTCCGCCGGGGGCGGGTCGAGGGGGCGGGAGTCGAGGAACCGTATCGCGTCCGCGTCGAACGGGGCCCACCAGCGCACCCCGTCCCGAACCGTGGTGAGCCCGTCATGCCCGGCGTCCCGCCAGGCCCGGAGGTCCCGCTGGATCGTGGAGACCCGCGCGCGCTGGAGGTAGAACCGGAATTTTGGTGCGGAGATCAGGACCGGCGCGTCGACCCGGACCTCCGCCGTGATCAGCCGCGGCGCGCCCCCCGATCGGCCGTACCGGGCCGCCCGGCGCGCCCAGTAGGCGGCGTCCTCGGCGTCCTCCGAGAAGAAGAAGCCGAACTCCGTCGTCGGGTTCCGGACGCTCCGGCCGAGCTGGCGCGGGTCGAACCGGTCGAACGCGTGGCTCGTCCCGTGGAAGACGATTGGGGGGATGCGGGCCGCGATCACAGGTCGAGCCCCGGCTGAACGGGGGGCTCCGGCCGGGGCAGGGGGCGCCCCAGCGCCAGGTCCCGCAGCACGTGCCCGTGGCAGGCGGCGGGGGCGCACCAGCAGACCAGGTCCTTGCCGGCCAGATCGCGGCGGGCCCGGTCGATGAGCGCGGGCTGGTTGCCGAGCCAGGCGACGTATTTCCCCATGACCGCGTCCCGGTCCCCGTCCCGCCCGATCGCGAACGGGTTCCCGAAAGGAGAGGGGCGGCCGATATAGACGGCGCTCGCCGGCCGGCCGTCCTTGTGCTGGTTCAGGACCCGGGGGATCGGGGCGTCCTCGAGGAGGGTGAGGGGTGTCCCGCGTCCCAAGGCGAGGTGCGGGTCGAGCACGATATGGGGGTGCCCGTCCACCTGAATTCCCAGATCCGTCCCGCCCAGATTCGGGAGGTCCGCCACGGTCACGAGCCGGCCGCGCGGGGGCACCCCGTTCTGGATCATCCGCTCCCCGGCCGGGTTCTTGCCCCAAACCCAGCCGAGCCGGAGGCCGCGGCGCAGCTCGGACGGGTCGGTGATCAGCCGCCCGGTCACGGGGCGTGGTCCGGGTCCGGCCGGCCCCGGTCGAACCAGGACAGGTCCGGGTCCCAGTTCGCGATCTTCCCGTCCGGTCCGATCGAGAGGATCACATAATCCCCGAACCCCTCCTTGCCGGGGGCAAGGAACGGGGGGACGTAGGCGTCCCGCTCCGCGAGCACGCCCCCGTCCGCGTCGAGGAGCCTATAGAGCCCTGCGTCGCAGACCTTGTAATGGGTCTGCGCGGTCACCCCCTCGGGCCAGTCGAGGACCCGCCCCTCGTCGATCAGGATCCGGAGCGTCCAGAGGTCCCCGTCCCGGAGCGGGATCTGCGGGTCCTCATCCGTCTCCTCCACCCCGTTGACCGATGCGTCCTCCCAGTACCGGGGCGCCATCTCGGCGACGATCAGCGCCGCCTCCGCCTCCTCACTCGTGCGTTTGGAAAATCGCATACGGGCCGCCCCTCAGATCGGGGTCGGGTAGCGGTGGCGCCAGGCGTCCACCCGGTTCGCGAGGTCCAGGGCGGGCAGGTCCCCGAGCCCGTTCAGGAGGGCGTAGAAGGGCTGCGGGCTTCCTGCCCGGCGCGCCGCGGCCTCCCGCAGCGCCCCGACCAGCGCCTCCTGCACCTCATGCGTCTCCAGCTCCTCATAGGGGTTGGGGGCGGGGACCCGGCGGATATGGGGGATCAGGTGGACCTGCCAGAGCGCCTCGTAGAGCGCGTCCGCCTCGGCGGTCTCGAGGAGCTCAAGCGCCCCCTCGACCCCGCCGGACCCGTCCCGCAGCGTGTCCAGCGCGGCGCAGGCGGCGGCGGCCAGGTCCGGGAAGGGGAGGTCCCGGATCCGGTCCGGTTCGAGGACGCTGAGATCGGGCGGGGAGGGTGAGGGGCGCATCAGGGGCTCCGGCTGATGGGGGTTCGATCTCCCCCTGATATGGGGTCAGCCCGAAATCGGGAACAGGAGAAACGACCCGATACGGGTATTCGCAGGCTCACGGCTCGGGCCCCGGGTCGCGCAGACGATGCTCGCTCTCGCTCGCCCAGTGGAGGACCCGACCGTCCTCGAGCCGGATCCGGACGAGCGGCGCGCCCGCCACGTGGGCGGCCTTTGGGTTGTCCCCCTCCGCGAGCCCCGCCTCGCCCATGTCGAACGCATGATCGAAGCCGGGGACCGCGCCCGGCCGGTAATGGTCCGTGTCCCCGAGGCTGAAACACCGGCTGCGGATGTAGAGCCCCTTCTCGTCGCGACGGATCCGCATGGTCCTTCTCCCCCATGAGCGCTTCCTTTTCGGAGCGGGATTTTCGCAAGGATCGGTCATCTTTCCGGAAAACGCAAGGAGACCCGCGATGCCCGTCACCCTCCCCGATGATTTCCCGCTCCTCCTTGAGGGGGCGCGCCAGCCGGACCGGGTCCGGGCCGCGATCGACCTGATCCGGGACGGGCTCGCCGCGGGCGGGATCCGGAACGTCGACTATCAGGAGGCGAAGTCCCGTCTCGGCCGCGCCCTCGAGCAGGCCTGGGACCGTCAGGTCTCCGCCCCGTTCTTCCACGCGGGCCGCTGGGAGGCCCAGCCGGGGCCGGTCCAGGCGCTCAACCACGCCTGCAACCCGAGCTCGCTCCATGACCTCCTCGCCGTGGCGAGGCGGCTCGACGCCTCTGACGCGACGGGTCCGGCCGTGGCGGCGATGCGGGCGCTGACCGCGGAGGTCCTGCCGCTCGCCGAGGCGGCGCGCGAGCTGAAGGGGCTCGTCGTGAAGGGCAGGGCGCCCGCGCCGCCCAAGCCCGTGAACCCGGACCAGGTCCGCGGGACCTGCTCCTGCTGCTTCCGGGACACCGCCGTCCTCGACACGGGCCGGATGGCCCATCACGGCTATGAGCGCCCGGGGGATGGATATCAGTCCGCGAGCTGCGCCGGTGTCCGTTTCCCGCCGCTCGAGGTCTCCACGGAGGGGCTCGAATGGCTCGTCTGGTCCACCTCCGAGCGGCTCGGGGCGGACCGGGAACGGCTCTCCGGCCGGGACGAGATGAGCACCATCACCTATGAGGCGCATGAGAAGGGGAAACTGGTTCCCCGGACGGTCAGCCGGGGCGAGGAGGGGTGGTACAGGGTTCTGCGCGCCTGGACCCGGATGATGGAGCACGCGGTCCAGACCGGGGAGCGCCAGCTCGACCATCTCGAGAAGGAACTGGAAACCTGGCGGGCGCGGCATGCGCCGACCCGGACGGACGAGGATGGGCCGTCCCCATGACGGAGCCTTGCGAAAACCGGGACCAGTGGTTCGGGAACAGCAGGCTGGTCGATGAGCAGGGCGCGCCGCTCGTGATGTACCACGGCACCCCCGACGCGAGCTTCGAGCGGTTCCGGGACGACCAGTTCTTCACCCCGGATCCGGACTACGCGCGCCGGTTCCTGAGCTCCGCGACCTCCTCGTCCTCCTTCTACGGGGTAACGGATCGCCGGCCCGGGGTCTTCACGGTCCTGATCCGGGCGGAGAACCCGTTCGACACCCGCAACCCGGCGCATCGGGCCCTCCTGAAGGAGCGGTTCTGCGGGGTCCACGGGGAGGGGGTCCTTACGGAGCTGGGCCTTCCGGACTGGGTCGAAGGGCGCGACATCGCGCTCTGGCTGCGCGAGGAGCTGGCGGACCAGGGGTTCGACGCGGTCCTCGTCGATGAGGGCCGTGACGAGGCGGGGCAGCGGCCCCCCTCTTGGATCGTCTTCTCCGGGGATCAGGTCCACATCAAAGAGGTAGAGACCACGGTATTGTCCCCTGAACTCCCTGATGACACGTTTGAGCCCTGATCAGGGATGAACGGATGCCGGGGTCAGCCGGTTCTCCAAGGTGTTGCCCCCCAACTGTCCGCGGTTGTTTTTCCCCCAGCATTTAGCCTAACCGAAGCCTGTTCAGAGCCCCGTATCGACCCCGAGATCGATGACGATTAACGCGTCACCTCTGAAGCTGGTCATGTAGGCATGCGAGCCTGAGATGGCCAGGCCGCGGGAGGCGTTGTCAAACCTGACATCCGTCAGGCTGGTGGCGATGGTCGGCGCCGCAGGGTCGCTGACATCGACCACCGTCAGCTTGTTGGCCAATCCGCTGTAGGCATAGACGTATGAGCCCGCCGCGACGACGGTGCGCACTCCATTCAGATCGGCGCTTGAGATCCGGCCCAGAGCTGATGGAGCGGCAGAATTGCTGATGTCGATCACGTTCAAGCTGTCTGACGTGGTGGCAGAGAGATATGCTCGGGAACCGGAGACCGAGACGCCCCAGGCCCCATCGTAGTTACGGGGGCTCCTGAGGTTTCCAACAATGGAGGGCGCGGCCGGGTTGCTGATGTCTACGACCGAGATGCCGTCAGACTGGTCGGCCGCAACATAAGCGAGCGACCCGACGATCCTGATGTCTCGGGCTCCGTCGAACCTCGTGTCAGGAAGGGGGCGAGCGATCATGGGCGAAGACGGATCACTGACGTCGACGACTGTTACGCGATCGCCCATCTGTCCGGTCACGAAGGCATTTGATCCCGATACGGCGACATCCCAGGCTCCATTCAGCTGGAAGGAGCTCGCGATCCTGCCCCTCACCGCGGGAGCCGTGGGGTTGCTTATGTCGACCACCGTCAGGCTGGTGGTGGCGTAGCTCACGACGTAGGCATAGGATCCCGAAATGGCGATGCCGTCCGCCGCATTGAGGTCGACCGCGTGATATGCACTTCCCACGATCGTCGGATTCGTCGGATCCGAAATGTCGATCACCGTGAGCGTGTTCGCGAACTTGGAGACGACATAGGCGTAGGATCCGGACACTGCGACGGCGCTGGCCCCGTCGAGCTGAGCCGAGGCTATGCTCCCCACAATCACCGGGTTGGGAACCGCACCCGCGGTTTCCCCGGTCACCTGGATCTCTAGCGTCACGCTCCCGCTGATCTGCTGGGCGATAACGGGGAACGACAGGGTGAGCGCACATACAGAAGCAATACCCATAAACGTAGATTTTAACATTTTTCGCATCACATGAGGCTCCTGCGGTAGCTATGATTCTGTGGGTCCAGGGGCGAGAGGAACTTCCCCAACGTATCTTTCTCGCAGAGAAGAAAGTCAAGTTATCGATCTTCGTGATCATGGCATGATCCCTTGACCGGGACCGGCGCGCCTGCGATATCAAGGCGCGGCGCGCAGCCCCGGCACTCGCAGGCCGAAACCGCGAACCAGAAGACCCCACCTGAGTTGTCAGATCAGCCCCTCCCGGCTTTTCGACCAACTTGCGAGCGAAGAGCCAGTTTCAAGGAGGTTTAGGCATGATCCTGAACACGCACACCTATCGTCTCATCAAGAACGCCCTCACCCTGATCCCGGGCGCCCCCTCCTCCGCCCAGCTGGGGGAGGCGATGGCGGCCGCCTGGGAGTTCCGCTCCTATCACGCGCTGAACGAGCACCTCTCCCGGGTCGACACGGACCTCTCCGAGATCCCGGACCGGTTCGACGTCCATCCGGACAGGATGCTCCGGCGTCTGGCCCGGCTCGACGTGGAGCCGGAACCGGCGCGCAGCCTCGCCCTCACCATGCTCCTCGTGCAGGACGGAGCGTTCGCGGTCGAGATGATGGAGGAGTTCGAGGAGCTCCACGGCGCGCGCGCCTACCGGTTCGACCAGACGACCCCGGCCTGGCGCGAGACGGTCACCCGGGCCGCGGAGGCGCTGGCGGAGCACGCGCCCCGCAAGGCCTGGCACCTGCCCCTCGAGGCCCGCCTCGACTGGCGCCACCCGGACCCTGACGCGCTCGACCTCTCCTCCGCGCTGCGGGTGATCCCGTTCGGGGAGGTCCCGCATCTCGAGGACAGCCGGGACCTCGAGGCGGAGGAGTTCGAGCAGACGGACCGGGTTACCGATCAGGGGGGGCAGCTCCCGGTCACCATCATCGAGAACGTGCTCGCGATGTGTCAGCACCTCCTGCCCGACGGGGCGCGGCACCTGATCATCGGGCCGACCGGGGTGGTCGTCCTTTATGAGCTCTTCGAGATATGCCTGGTGGCGTATGATCACCGGGAGAGGCACCTTTACCCGGCCCTCTACCCGGCGGACGGGACCGAGATGGGCTGAAATGCGCTCCCGTTTCCCACACGCGGAGAATTTTTGTGTAGGAAAAGGGCGTTTCGGTATCGCGCAGGCGCGTGTCGTACTCTCTCTCGCTTGACCGCACCTCAGGACGTCGATATTCCTACACAAATAATAATTTTGTGTAGGAAATCCCGTGCCCTCGCTCCCGATCCCGGTCCAGACCTCCTACCAGGAGCTGCTTCAGCGGTTCGGGGCGGCCCCGTCCGTCTCGATCGAGGGGTCGCTCGTCCGGGTCGAGAAGTCCGGACGCGGCTACTGGGTGGCCCGCCGCCGGGTCGGGGACCGGGTCACGGAGGAGGCGATCGGGCCGGACACGCCGGAGGTGCTGGCCCGGGTCGAGGCGGCCCGCGCGGAACAGGCCGCGCACCGCGCCTGGAACGAGCGCAACGCGGCGCTGGTCGCGATGCTGCGCGCCGCCGGCGCGCTCACCCCGGACCAGGAGACCGGCAAGGTCCTTCTCGCCCTGTCCCGGGTCGGGTTCTTCCGGGCCGGCGGGCTCCTCGGCGGGACGCACGCGTTCCGGCTCTACCCGCTCTTCCTCGGGGTGGAGGCGCCCCGGTCCGAGATGTCCGTCACCGGGGACGTGGACATGCTCGCCCCCTCCCATATCCGCCTCCTCGGCCCGCGCGAGGCGCTGACCTCCCGCCTGAGGGCGGCCGGGCTCGCGTTCGAGACCCGGTTCGGGCTTGAGGAGGACACCCCCCCGAAGCTGATCGTCGGGGACACGGTCGAGGTGGAGATCCTGAGCCCGGTCGCCCGTGGCGGGGCGCGGACCCACTTCCATGAAGGGCTTCAGGAGCGGGTCAGCGCGCTCCGGTTCCTCGAGTTCTCCCTGGTCGGCCCGGTCCGTCAGGTGGCCCTTTACCGGGGCGGGGTGGAGGTGCTGATCCCGGCCCCGGAGCGCTACGCGCTGCACAAGCTGATCGTCGCGCAGCTGCGCCAGGGCCCGTTCCGGCTGAAGCGGGAGAAGGACCTCGCCCAGGCGAGCTGGCTCCTGGAGCTCCTCGCGGAGACGCGCCCCTACGAGCTCTGGTCCGCATACCGCGACCTGACCTCCCGGGGGAAAGCGTGGACCCGCCACCTGACCGCCTCCCTCGCGGAGGCGCCGCGCGCCGAGGCGGCCCTGGCCCGGGTCCGGGAGGAGTTCGCCGGCCCGGACGAGTAGAGACCTGAAGCCCTGTCCAGATATCCGTTCACGAAAAGCAAGCGAGGCCCCCATGGAACCGATCATCCTCAACAAGCCGGCCCCGTCCTGGATGCGCGACGCGTTCCGGGGGGTCGGGACCGGCGGGATGCTCCGCCTCGCCGACCAGCTGATCATGCTCAAGATCGACGACTTCACCCCGGCGGACCTGAAGGGGCTGCGGGGCAAGGTGCAGGTCCGGGTCTACCGGGGCCGGTCCGTCCTCCTGATCCACCTGCTCCAGTCGAACTTCGCCTTCGAACTCTGGTGGTCCCCGGTGATCGGCCGGCTGAACGGGGAGCCGCCGCTTGAGGCGGACTGGGAGCACCACCCGGTGGTGAACATCGTGGCGATGGACAAGAAGCTCAAGGTCCGCAACCTCCGCTCCGCGACCCTCTCCCCGGAGGTGGCGGTCGCGATCTCGCGGGCGATGAGCGAGCTCCTGGCCACCCCCTGCACGGACCGGGACGTGCAGATGGAGATTCAGGCCCTGATCGCGCTGCACCAGGGCCGGTTCCCGGACGGGATGTTCCACGCCGCCTGCAACCTCGGGGACTGAGCGGCGGGGCGCATAACCATGGACGGATCAGAGGAGGACCCGCTTCGTGCGCTCCTGATCGAGATCTGGGACCGGTTCCACCCCGGGATCCTCTGGTGGGCGAACCGGGAGGCGGCGACGGACCCGGCCAACGCGCGGATGGTCTACCGGGAGCTCCTGTCCGGCCCGCCCGGCGCGATGGGTTACGCGCGGCGGCTCTGGCCGCTTCTGCCGCCCAAATCTTGAGGCTCAGTCCGGAGCCGACCGGACCCGCTCCCGGTACCGTTCCGCGGCGCGCAGCAGCGCGGGGCCCGGCTCGGGCGGGTCGGCGCAGACCGCCCGGATCGCCGCCAGATCCTCCGCGCTGAGCGGGACCCGTTCGGGCCCCTCCGTCCTCTCCGACATCTTCGTCGCTCCGTTCCTCTGTGGACCGGATCATACCGGTTCCGGGTCCGGAAGGAACGCGAAATTTTTTGTTTTCGTAATGTTCTGGCGGCGGCCGCCCATGCGGTGATCTCCTTTGTCGCCCGATTTATTGATGGACGAACCCCCTTAAATCGGATATGCGGACATGATAGCTTTCTTAAATAGAAATTTCGGACAATTCTTGCCGGGCATCGCGGCTTAACTCCGGAAATCGGACAGGGGGGTCTTATGGCCGGGTTCATCTTCGCGCCCAAGGGGGACGACACCGCCGCCAGGCGCCTGCGTCGTCAGGCGGGGGCGGGCGAGCTGGTCAAGCTCGCAACCGGGGTCTATTTGTCTGCGGACGGGGTCGCCCCGGAGGAGGCCGCGCGGCTGCACTGGCCCGCCCTGGTCGGCCACCTCTTCCCGGACGGGGTGATCACCGACCTGACCGGTCTCACCTACGCGCCGGAGCGGGAGGAGGCCACCGGCACCCTCCACGTTTTCGTCAGCGCCCCCGGGGCCCCGCGACGGGTCGAGATCGCCAAGCTGGTGATCAGCGCCCGCCGCGGCGTCGGGCCCGTCGATGGGGACATCCCCTATATGGGGTCCTGGGTCGCGGGCCCGGAGCGGCGCTATCTGGACAACATGACCCCTTCCCGGGCCAGGGGCGGACCCGCACGCACCCTCGGTCCGGCCGGGGTGGAAGCGCGGCTGGAACGGGAGTGCTCCGCGAAGGGGGAGGCGCATCTGAACGGGATCCGGGACGGGGCTCGACGGATCGCCCCCCTGGTGGGCAAGGACAAGGAGTTCGAGGCGCTGGATCAGCTCATCGGCGGGCTGTTGCGGACAAGGGGGGCGACGATGCGCACCCGGGCGGGCCGGGCGCGGGCGGTCGGCTCCCCGATCGACGAGGCCTGCCTCGAGCGGGTTATGACCCTTCGGACCGCGCTCCTCGCCGTCCCTTATGCGCATGTCCCGGACCCGAACCTGTCCGTGGGGGCGCGCAGGGCCTCCAGCTTCGTCGAGGCGTTCTTCTCGAACTATATCGAGGGGACCCGGTTCCTGGTCGGGGAGGCGCGCGAGATCGTCTTCGAGGGGAAGATCCCGCAGTCCCGTCCGCAGGACGGGCATGACGTTCTGGCCACCTACGCCAAGCTGATGGAGCCGCCGCGGCCGCGCCTGTCGGAGATGGGCCCCGACCAGTTCATCCTGAACCTCCAGGTGGATCACGGGGACCTGATGCGCGAGCGGCCCGAGGTGGGACCGGGCCGGTTCAAGACGGCGGCGAACCAGGCCGGGAACACCGTCTTCGTCGCCCCGGAGAAGGTCCACGGAACCCTTCACGAGGGGTTCGAGCATGTCCGCGCGGTGAGCGACCCGTTCGCGCGCGCGGTGCTCGCGCATTTCCTGATCTCCGACGTGCACCCGTTCAGTGACGGGAACGGGCGGATGAGCCGGCTCGCGATGTCCCGCGAGCTGATCTCGCACGGGCTCAGCCACATCGTCATCCCGACCGTGTTCCGTCAGGACTACCTTTCCGCGATGCGGGCGATGACCCGGCAGGGGAACCCGGACATCCTGATCCGGTCCCTGTCCCGCTGCCAGCAGATCTCGGCCGCCTGCGCGGCGGAGACGCTGGACGAGGCGATCGGCCGGTGGGCCAGCACCCGCGCCTTCCTGGAGGAGGACCGGCATGCGAGCCTCACGGACCCGCAGGACCCGTCGGAGGTGGTCTGGCGCGACGGGGTGCCGGCGCCGCGGCGCTACTGGGAGCACGTTGATCATGACCGGGACGCCGGGACGGGGCCGGGGTTGTTATGACCCGTTAAGTCGGGATTATGGTCAATCTTCCCCGCTTAACCTGGGATTCCGGTCAGGATCGATGCTCCGACCCGTCTTAACCCGGGAATCCGGACATCCTGATCTTTCACCGGCGATGTTTCGGCGGCGGCGCGTGCGTGCCGCTTTTTGTCGGATTTCATGCCGCTCTTATGATGGATGATTATCTCACCTTTTCATGGTGTTGCTGGTGAAAGTTAAGACGTTTTGCCGATCTGGCGTGCCGGTCTTTCCTGCATCAGGAGGGGCCGACCGCATCATTTTAGTCCGCTTCCGGCCGGGGCCGAGCAGATGAGAAGCCCGGGTCCTTCCGCTCCCGTTCAGCGATCCTCTTCTCTCGGCGCGTGATCCCGTCGGAGGCGGCCTTCCTGACCTGGAATTCGGCGAAGCGGGGCTCCCAGGCCGGGTGATCCGAGAGGGCCAGGGCGTGGGCGAGCAGGTCCACCCCGTGATCCAGGTAGATCCGGTCCAGCTCCTGGGAGCGTCCGTGCTGGATCAGCTCCCGGATAAGGTCCTGCGTGCTCCGCTGGAGCCCTTTGATGAGGTCCGGCTCATCCTCCGGACGAACCGACAGGATCCGGTCCAGCTGCTGGCGAATGTAGGCCTCCACCACATGTGGGGACAGGCGAAGCTGGCGGATCGCGTTCGGGTCCCGCCGACGCAGGATGACGATGTTCGAGATCCGACTGCGAAGCACCTCCATCGGGGCCATGACCCGGATGACCACCTCGTCCTCCCCGGACCCGTAGGGCAGATCGACCCAGCCCTCCTGAACCTCAGCGTTTGACAGGCCCGCAAGGCAGCCGAGGATGTCGATCTGGACCGTCCTTCCGTCCCGCTCATAGAGGACGATCGCCGCCTCCGGCGTGTTCACGTGGTCCATGTCCGGGATCTCGACCCGCCCCCCGAAAACCCGGGCCAGGTCGCGTGCGAGGTCCACGGTGCCGAAGAAGTCCACGTCTTTCGAGGTGACCGGCCCGCCCAGCTCGTCAAGCTGTTCAGGATCCAGAAGCTGGTCCGCCCAGAGCCCGAGCGCCTGTCCCCCGATCAGGATCGCCTCCGTGTCCCCGACGGAGAGGATAACCTCCTGAACGAGCTCTTCTGGCAGATGAAGGAGGTCCGGCTCGTCCTCATAGGCGTTATCCGGCTGATCAGCCGGGTCGGCCGTGCCGCTCATTCGCGGGTCAGGCGAGCACGAAATCGACGGATTTCGGCTTGTATTTGGGCTTGAGGCCGATCACGTCCTTGCGGAAGCCCCGGAACACCAGGTTCTCCCGCTGGAGCTCGGACGGGGAGACCTCGCCGCGACGCAGCCGCTCCTCGTCCCGCTCGCGGGAGAGGGCCTTGACCGCCGCTCTGTTCTTCAAGAGGTCCGACATGGGTCCGGTTTCCGGGAATCGTGCGTTGATACCTTGTCAATATGCCCCTTTCGGGCCGGCTCTTCAACGATTATCGACCTGATCGGTTTCCAGGCAGTTACTCCAGGGGACGCCCCGCGGTCATCTCAGACCGCCATCAAGCCCATCGTTCTGCGGCGGCGTCGCGTCCTTCCGGTACCCCCGCTTCTCGGGACTGTCGAGGAAGTCCGCCAGATAGTCCAGATCCCCCTCCGTTACCCCCACCTCCGCGAACACGTCCCGCCACAGCGCGACGTGACCGGCGATCCGGTTCCATTCCGCGAGCGCCTCCTCGGGTCTCATCCCGAACCGGGGCGCGGCCGCGACCGCGTGCTCCCGGTCGAACCGGTTCAGCATCCTCGGGTCCGGAGAGATCTGGATCGCCTGAACACCGAGCCCGTTCATCTGCACCGGGACGTCATAGGCGGGGCTGAGCCCCCAGGTCCCGTCCTCGCGGCGCAGGAAGGCGTGGTTCTTCGTGTGGTCGTCCGTGTTGTCGATCATGATGTTGAACGCCATCCGGCCGAAGAGCTCGCGCTGCTGCGCGAGGATCTCCCCCGGCGCGGCCAGCTTGCGGATCAGCCCCGAGATGGTCGCGTAGCTGTCGTCCCCCTCCCGGGCCAGGAGGGTGCGCGCGGAGACCGCGTGCTCCCGCCGGTCCCCGGTCCGGTCGAACCGGCGCACGAGGAGCACGTGGTCGATCCCGCCCCGGACCGCCCGGGACTCCGCCACGTTGAGCCCGGCCCGGCGGGCCAGCTCCATGGAGGCGTGCTCGATCAGCAGCTGGTCGACGTTCTGCCCCTTGGGGAACTTCGCGATCCATTCCGCCCCGTCCTCCTCGACGAGCATCTTCGGGTGCGCCCCGCCGAGGGAGCCGGCGCTCGCGATCAGCTCCCGCTCCCGGTCCGTCAGCGGCTCCCGGGCCATCACTCGGCCGATCACCTCCTCCGCCTCGCGGATCGAGGCGGCCTGAAGGAGCGGCGGCTCCGGGAAGGGGCGGTACTCCGTCGGGGAGGAGGAGATCCCGAGCGCGCCGAAGCGGCGGTCCCCCGCGTACCACAAAAGGTCAATCGGGCTCATGCGGCTCGGGCGGGATATGACCCGGATGATCCGTTCGCCCCACTGATCCGGGATGGCGTCATCGAGCGCGCCCGGCGCCCGCAGGCCGGGCTCCGTCGCGTGGAGGTCATTCGCGTTCGACGTGCCTGGCGTCAGATCGAACCCGGACGCCCGCCAGTCCGGTTCAAGGCGAAGTATGCAGGTTCGGGCGTTCGCCTCGAGCCGGACCTCGCCGATGAGGCACGGGGCGCCCGGGTCGCCAAGGTACCAGCAGAAAATGCGATCCAGGCTCATGGATCGTTAGGTACCCGACCAACCAGGCCGGGCGCCTCATCCTTAAACTGGTCGATCCGGACCCCCTCGCGCGCGACGATCGCCGACAGGGTGGTCACGCTGTCCTGTGCGTCGAGGAAGTCGGACCGGGTCACCACCAGCAGGTCCGCGTTGAGTCCGGACCGACGCCGGACCTGCCAGACCCGGACCGCGTCCAGCGCCTCCTCCGGCGCGTCATCGGGCAGGATCGCGAGCAGGTCCCAGTCGCTGTCCGGATGATGGTCGCCGCGGGCGCGGCTTCCGAAGAGCCAGACCTCCTCGGCGCCCAGCTCCGAGCGGCAGAGCGCGATCAGCCCGTCCAGGCGCGGATGTTCGCGTTCAGCCCTCATATCTATCCTCGTGCCCTGTTTCCCGCTGAACAACACTTTCGGGACCAAGGATATTCTCAAGCAATTCCTGTAGCCCGAAGGTGGTTTTTGGTGATATCTGAGATTTAGGATAGAAAGACGCGACTATGTCGGCGGCCTCATCGAAACTTTTAATTCCGATGGATTTGACGAGAAACCTGATGTCCTCGATGTCAGATGAGTTCTCGGAATCAAGACCTCTCATCGCCATCGCCTTCATCGCAAAAAGATATTCGGGCGTCGGTCGCAAGACTCGTAATCCGCACCCATCTTCCTCAATCGTGAACATTTCCTGGAATTGCGGATTTGATGATATGAAACCCTTGACGCCGTCGTTCAGCCATCCGGGGTCCCATTCCTTCTCCCGTGCGATTTCGTCGACGATCGCCCGAAGAAAGGATGCCCCTCGGTGTATCACGACATCCACATCTCGTGTCATCTTCCGTGCTTCGTATTCGATGACCATGACAGTCCCGCCGTAGACGGAAAATTCGATCATGGCATCTCGCTTTTTCGCTCGTTCAGCGATGTCTCGCAGGATATCGAGCAACGCCTCTTTATCCAGGCTGGACTTCAAAGAGCCACCTCATCGACCAGCCTGGACCCGAACGGGACGTCCTTCCTTGGGGTGTAGAGCGGATCCGCTTCGACAAAGATCATCCGTTCGCGAAAAGCTGCCGGACTCTCCACGATGAAGGTCGCCTTCAGGGACTCCATGCCGCTTGGAAACCAGGCGCGACGAAGGTAGCGTTCTGGTTTGGTCGTCCAGGCGGGGGGCGGCCCGATCGTCTCCCGGCTGAGATGCGCGGCACAGGCCGCCACCCACGCGTTCCGCTTCGGATCATCTGTCAACGGGGGCTCTTCGAGGATCATCTCGTATTTTTTGAGCGGATCAGATTCTGAATAGAATTCATCGAGGAATTCCTTCAGTGACCCGCCGCTCGCTGCGCCGTCCGCATAAACCTCCGCAAGCGAGCGGGGCCTACCTGAGAATGGGTCATGGACTTTCATGGTTCTCTCCGCACGACTTGACTGTCCCCTCTTTATCACGAGGGCGCCGAAAAAACATATCGTTTTACGGGGCTAAGGATGGGGTGTGCGTCACTGAATCCGACTGGAGGTTTGCGGCCAGGAACCGGGTCCGCGCCCGGGCGCGGAGCTGATCGAGATCCAGCTCCCCGCGCACGAACGCCTCCAGCTCCGCCAGGGAGGCCGCGTCCGGCTCCGTCCCGGAGGCCCGCTGACTCCCGAGCGCGCTCGCGATCACCGCGCGCCGGAGCCACGCCTCGACCTCCTCGGGGGTCCCCTCCTGCGGTTGGGACCGGAGCAGCTTGCGGGTCCCGAACACGAGGGGCGGGACCCGGCGCTCCGTCAGCGCCCGGAGCCGGGCGATCCGCCCCTCGAGCCGGTCCGCCTTGCGGCGGCGCCCGTGGAGGCGGGGAGGGACCTGCCCGAGGCGGGTGGCTGGTTCCCCATCTTCTAACGCACCCACTTCTCTTGAAAAACATGGACATTTTTGTAAACCGGACCCAAAATCCGCGTCAATCGTCAAAGGGTTACGAACGAACTGTAAACCATGCGCGTCACCGGAAGAAGTGCGAAAAATGATCGCCGGAAAAACCTCACCGTTTTCTCGGCGCGTTTCTCCCACCCTTTCTCGGCTCATCCCGGCCTGTCTGGTTCCCGAATAACAAGCCGGATCAGCAGGTTGATGAGCCGGTTTCGGTACGGGCCGTGGTGTATGTGGCGATATTTCCGACCCCACGATTGTGGGGTCAGACAACATGATGGCGACGATGCAGCGGATCGTCTCCTTCGCCTATGAGCGGGGGCTGATCGGGGAGCATCATCTGCTGAAGATCCGCAAGCGGGTCCGTACGAACCGGGCGGACGTGGTCTGGACCCGGGAGGAGATCGAGACGTTCGAGGCGGGCGCGCCCGCCTACGTGAGCCGGATCCTGATCGCGGCGGTGGAGACCGGGTACCGGCCCGGCGACCTGAGCCTGCTGGCCCGGTCCCATTTTGAGCCCCGGGCCGGAACGCACGGGCGGGTCCTGATCCGGACCCGGAAGAGCCGAGGGCGGAACTACGCGTCCGTCCCGGTCACCCCGCGTCTCGCCGCCCTGGTCGCCGGGCTCCCCGCCGACCAGGAGCGGATCATCGTGGCCGCGAACGGGCGCCCGTTCGCCAGCTCGGACGAGCTCGGGAAGCTGGTCTCGGAGTGGCGGGACCGGCTCGGGATCCGCAAGGGGCTCCGCCTCTACGACGCGCGGGGGACCGCGGTGACCCGGCTGGTCCGGGCCGGCTGCAACCTCGGGGAGCTGGCCGCGCATATGGGGTGGAGCCTCCAGCACGCGGCGGCGATGCTGGAGCGGTACGCGGCGCTCGACCCGGAGATGTCGGACGGGATCCTCGAGAAGGTGAGGCGCGCCGAGGACCGTAACGCGAAATGATTGATTTTTTGGGATGAACCGGCATATACCGCTTAGCGCGCGGAGGACACGTCATGATTGACCTTGGTCCGGCTGATCGCCTTCAAGTATGACGCAGGAGGGTATGATGGCCCGGAGTAAACGCGCTCTGAGGGTGGAGGCGATCAACACGCTTATCGGGCGTCGGGTCGCACACGTGTTCAAAACGCGGGACTGGGAGCTCCTTGAGGAGGTCGCCCGTCTCGCCGTCGCGGACGCCCCGGTGGACCTGGCCGCTACGGACCCGGCCCTCTTCGTTGCGCTGAGGAACGCGATCACCGCTTATCACCTAGCTGGCTGGACGAACATGACCCCGGAACGGGTCAGGTCCGTCTGCGGGGATGCGGCTGGACCGGTTTTCGCCCATCCGGCCTCTCAGATCGCCTGAGCAACGGTCCCACAGACTTCAGGGTTGGGGCGTTTGTTCTGAGATTTTCCCCTGAAGGTGCTCTATGGCCGCCTTCGTGTTGAACCCCCTGTTGGTGAACATGCTCAACGGGAACGGGCACGCCTCAGGCAGGGCGGGGAGCGTAACGTCGAAGGTCTCCAGAGCGTTCCCGGCCTCCTCGATCGCGTCCTTCCAGATCTCCTCCATGTCGACGCGCTGGCCATATCCGGGGGACCAGGCCTTCCGGATCGAGACGACGAAACCGCCCACCTCCTGCTGCCAATGCTGACGGGACGGGTCGGTCGGGTCCGCAACGATCTTCAGCAGATGGACCATGGCCTGACCCATAAGGCTGGTTATCTTGTTGATTTCACTGCGTCCCAGATCCTCGATCTCCTCCGCAAGGTTCTCGACATCGAGACCGGCGTTGTTGAGCTGAGGCATCCCCCTGAGTCGGGCGGCCTGCTCGACCGTCCAGCCGACGAAATCATCCTCATACCTGTCGACCATCTCAAGGTTTGGCATGCTGTCGACCCCTTTCCACCAATTCAGCGGATCCTCCGCCTTCATGATACCCTGACAACACAAGAAAATCCAGACCGGCGCCCCTAAGCTCAAAAGCGTTCATCACGATGCGGCGGGGAAGAGCCGGCCGGTTCCTGTCAGAAATACCTCGCCGCGGCGCGTGCCCTGACCTCCGTAAGGTCAATCGTCCCGGTGATGAACTCCTCCAGATCCGCAAGGCTCTCACGGTCCGGCTCCAGCCCCTCGGCCCGCTGACTCGCTATAGCGCTGGCTATGACCCGGCGACGATCCTCGGGATCGGCGGGGTCATAAGGCTTATGCGTACACGCCACGGCCCTGGGGCTGTCGGGCACCAACCCGTCCGCCACTCTGAGGCGATACGAGGCGAGGGACCGGATCCTGCGATTCGACTGGAGGGGCGGGGCCGCCTACCCGCTCTTCCAGTTCGACGTGGCGGAGCGCCGGGTTCATCCGACGCTCCTGCGGCTGCTGGAGATGCGCACGGACGCGTGGGGCGGGCGGATGGCGCTCCTCCACTGGCTGACCCGCCCGAACCGCAGCCTTCAGGGGGCGCGCCCCTGCGACCGGCTGGGGGACGGGGGGCGAGGTCGTTCAGTCCTTCGCGGCGGAGCTCGCCGAGGTCCTTAACGGATGACCACCTTCTCCATCGAGATCCCGCCGCCCTCGGTCTTACGTCCGTCACGCGTCTCGTACCGCCCCCTCCCGGCCGGGACGGACCTTCACCGGATCCACCCGGACCGGTTCGGCCCGGCCCAGTTCAACGACTCCGCGCTCGGCAACGCCCGCTTCTCGCCGATCCGCCGGCCTGACGGGGCGGTGATCCCGACGATATACGGGGCGGGGACCTTCGCCTGCGCCGTCGGGGAGACGGTCCTGCGCTGTCCGGACCTCGAGCCGATCGACCCGTTGACCGGGCGCCCGGTCCTGATCGCGGTCCGGCCGCACAAGTGGCGCGGGAGCGCGCACAGCCTGATCCGCACGGCGCGTGACCTGCGGCTCGTCGATCTGACCACGCAGGGGCAGCGTCGGCTCGGGATCGGCCGGAACGCCCTTCTGGCCGGACCGACCGTGACCTACCCGGCCACGCGGGCCTGGGCGGAGACGATTCACGCCGGCTGCCCAGACGCTCAGGGCCTGTATTACACCTCTCATCAGTTCGGCCCGGACTTCGCCGTCGTCCTGTTCGGGGACCGGGCGGTCCTCCCGTTTGAGGCTACGACGCATCAGCGGCCCCTCTCCGGGGCCGACTGTGACCGGGAGATCCGCGCCTTGGCGGATTTTCTCAACATCCTCTACGAGGACCTCTGAGCGGGCATGAGACGGGAGGGCTGCGGTGCCCGTATCGTCACCCCTCCGGACCGGTTTGTCTATCTGGGCGACAGATCATCATTGTCGTGGGATTCGCGAAACGGGCTCGTGTTTTGCGCTATCGGCTCGTTTTTCGAGAGGTCCACAGAAAAATGTGAAGCGTACAGATCAACTAAGGCGCGTGCCTTATTGATCCAGTTAGTCACTTTTTCAAAAGAGGGAGCTCGAGGAATTCTGCCGGACGGACTCGGATACCTGAAAGACGTGGCATAGTCGGTCAAATTCGCCAGGTCCTTTAGTCGCTGCTTGACGGAACACGCATCAGGCAGGAGTGCGACCATGTTGTCTAACTGGTGATTCCCCGCGCTTCTTCGGACAACGTCACGTCCAAAGTCCTCAGATTCGAGCGCAGCGTTCACCCTAATCTCCGGGAAGCCCCGTCTGTTCACGGCGGGGAGGGATAGGAGACGATTCATGTCGCCGATCTTTGGTTGGCGACATATTTTCGCACGATCTCGATCGGAGCCCCGCCGCAGCTTGCGGCGAAATAGGACGGGGACCAGAGCCCCTTCTGCGCGAATCGCCGCAGCTCCGGCCGGTCGCGCAGCAGGAGCCGGGACCCGACCCCCTTCAGGGAGTTGACCAGCCGCGCCAACGTCAACGTTGGCGGGTATTCCAGCAGGAGGTGGACGTGATCCGCCTCCCCGTCGCATTCCACGAGGCGAGCCCCGAAGTCGGCGGAGACCGCCGCGAAGGTGTCCTTAAGCCGGGACAGGGCGTCGTCGTCCAGCGCCCCACGCCGGTACTTGGTCACAAAGACCAAGTGAACGTGGATCGCCGACACCACGTGTCGGCCTTTGCGATATTCCATCTTGCGCCCTTTTCGACCAAACGGTACGTTTGCGAATATGCAAGTTCATCGCGCCCATGTCTACCGGCTTTATCCGACCCCCCAGCAGCTGACGCTGCTGGCGCGGACCGCCGGCGTGGTCCGCCTCGTCTATAACCTCGCCCTCGAGCAGCGCCGGACCTGGGGCGGACGCCCGTACCGGGGCGGCCGGTCCCGGAACTTCGGCTCGAAGGGGCTGTCCGGGGAGCTGTCGGCGCTGCGGCGGGAGGTGGACTGGATCGGGGCGGTGAGCCAGACGGCGCAGAACCAGGCCCTGATCGACCTGGACCGCGCCTTCGCCAACTTCTTCGAGGGGCGGGCCCGGTTCCCGACCCCGCGCAAGAAGGGGGTCCATGACTCGTTTCGACACGTGGGCCGCGAGGTGGCGGTTCGCCGCCTCAACGGGAAATGGTCCGAGGTGAGGATCCCGAAGATCGGCTGGGTCCGGTACCGGGACACCCGCCCCCTGCGGGAGCGGTCGGACGGGGCGGTGGAGATCCGCAGCGCCACGGTCCGGCTCGGCCCCGACGGGGCCTGGCAGGTGTCAATCGCGCTGCGTTGCGAGGTGGCGGCCCGACCGCTCCCGGCAAGGGCTGTCGGGGTGGACCGCGGGGTCGCGATCCCGTTCGCGCTTTCGGACGGGTCCGTCTGGCGCCTGCCCGAGACGGTGGCGCGCCGGGAGCGGCTGGTCAGCCGTCTCCAGCGCAAGCTCGCGCGCCGGACCCGCGGATCCCAGCGGTACCGGCTGCTCCGTAGCCGGATCGCTAAGCTGCGGGGCTCGAACGCGCGGGCGCGCAAACACCTCGCCCACGTCCTGACCACGCACCTGGCCCGGACCTTCGGGCTGGTGGCGATCGAGGACCTGCGGATCCTCAACATGACTCGGTCCGCGGCCGGGACCGTGGAGGAGCCGGGCCGCAACGTCGCGGCAAAGTCCGGCCTGAACCGGGCGATCCTGAACGTGGGCTGGCACCAGTTCGAGCTGCTCCTCAGCTACAAGCTGGAGGAGACGGGCGGGGTCATGGTGAAGGTCCCGGCCCGGAACACGAGCCGGGAGTGCGCCGAATGCGGGCACGTGGACGAGGGGAGTCGCAAGAACCAAGCGACCTTCGTCTGCACCGCCTGCGGCAACGCCGCCAACGCCGACCATAACGCGGCGATCAACATTGTGAACCGCGCCCTGCGCGGGGACGAGGCACGACAGCGGAGGAACGCGCCGCTGCTGGACGGGGAGGGGAACGCGTTAGCGCCCGATGAGCCGTCAACTCCCAGCGGGACGACAGGGGTCAATTCCCCCAACGGCCCGCCGGAAATCCACCTCTCTTCAGGGGGTGGAAGATGTTAACGAGGAGACGAGCCGGGGGGACCTCTTGGCGCATATCGCGGCGCTGGAGCGGCGCCTCGAATGCGACCGGGTCTACGTGCTCGACGAGACGCTCCCGCGGACCCCGGAGAACCCGATGCAAACCCGGGAACGCCGGCTCAGCCCGGAGGAGCGGGTCGAGATGATCCGCAGCCAGTCGGACGGGATCGGCTGCCGGGACCTCACCATCGCGCTCCTCGAGGAGGGGCACCTGGACCCGGGGGCGCTTCCGCTGCGCAAACCCGCGGCCCGGCTCCTCCGGGACCTCATCGAGGCGGCCAAGGGGGTCGGCTACGCGGACGGGTTCCGGGCCGCGCGCGACACCGTCGCCTCCTCCCGCGCCCTGGCGGACGGGGTGGAGATCAACCTCCCGAAAGGACAGCTGGTCGATCTGCTGGACGCGAGCCTCACCCGGTTCGGGCCGGAGGCGGCGGAGAAGGGCGCGCTCCTCGACCGCGTCACCGGGGCCGTGGACCGGTCCCTGTCGCGCCCTGATCGGGGGCGGGCGGAATGAGCCGGGCCCAGCCCCTGTTCGACCGGATCCGCGCCGCCCAGGCCCGCATCGAGACGCTCCGGGCCGGAACCGACCCGGAGAGCCCGCTCGGCCGGCTTGACCGGCTGATGGAGGGCTACGACCACACCGGGACCGGGGACACCGCGGACGCGGCCGCCTCGATCGAGGAGTGGGCGGGGATCCGGGCCGACCTTGCCGGGGTGATCCGTCGCCCCTTCGGCTACGCCGGACCCGTCTACCCGCTCGACGCCTGCGTCTGGTTCCGCAAAAGCACCGGCGAGTGGGTCCTCGAGGTGGCGGGGGCGATCAACGACACCGCCCTCTCCTGCCGCCACCCGCAGCCGGGCGATCTCGCCCCGGAGGAGGTCCCGGGCCTCCCCGCCCTTCACGGGGCGGAGGCGGCGGCGCGGGCCGCCCTCGGCCCGGTCCTCGACTGGTACCAGTCCGATGAGGAGCCGGACCGGCCGCTGCCGGAGCTGATCTCGGACGCGGCTCAGGACCTGGCCGCGGACCGGGCGGAGCTCCTCGCCCTGCGTCGGGCGCTCGCGGAGATCCGGGACCGGACCGGGGAGCCGGAGACACGTGCGGCGGCCGAGGCGGCGCTGAACCCGGACCGCTCCGAGCCGGGCCCGGAGCCCGGCTGAGCCGCTTGGCGTTTTCGGGGTCGGGCCGCAGAGTCCGGGCAGCAGCAGCCGGAGGTCCGACATGCGAAAAACCGAATCAGGAACCACCCTCATCGAGTTCGACCACCAGGACGACCTGCTCGGGCCGGTCACGCTCGAGCTGGAGGTGGACTGGGCCCTCACCCCGGGCCTCTCCGCCTCCCGCACGGAGCCGGCGGAGGGGCCTGACCTCGAGATCCGGGGGATCCGGCTCACCGGGGTCAACGGGCCGCTCCCCTGCCCGGACGACGTCCATGACGCCTTCGTCGCGGATGAGGGGGCGATGGGGCGGCTCCAGGAGCGGGCGGTCGAGCAGATCGAGGAGCGGGCCGAGATGGCGGCGGATGACGCGGCCCACGCGGACCTCGAGCCGGACCTCTGATCATGCTCTTCCTGCACGGCTCCTATGACCCGCATCCGGTGGGGCGCCGACTCACCCCGCAACCGGACCGGGCCGCAGCATGGGAGGGGCTCGAGTTCGTGCGCGTCCTCGAGCGGTACCGGCCGGACTGGGGGATCCCGCATGCGGAGGCGGTCTTCCTCTGCCAGGACCCGGACCATCTCGACCCCTGCGGGGCCCCGCTCGACCACGTGGTCGAGGTGAGCCCGGAGGGGGCGTTCAGCCGCCACGACCAGAACTGGATCAGCCGGATCTGCTGCCTGCTGGACGATCACGCCCCGGACCACCCGGAGATCGCCCGGGCGGCGGAGGCCTACTGGGCCGGACACCCGCATCCGGACGGCCCCGTCTGGGAGATCCGGACCCGGGCCGCGATCGTCACCAGGGCCCGGCCGGACCTGTCCCTGGCCGATGAGCCCTTTTCAGAACCGAACATCTGACCCTCACATCTGAACCCCAAATCAACAGGTTACGAGGTGTACCTCACTCATTGGTTGATCTTCCAGAACATCGATTAGGGGGGGCGCGTTTCGGGCTGCGCGTTTTCACGCCCGCGTGCGAGCCTCCCCGAAACGGAGAAACCTGATGCCGGACCTGAAGCTCACGCCCGATTTCCAGCCGAACCCGGATCACGGGTACAACCTGCCGGCGGGCGCGGAGGTGCTGAGCGCGAAGTTCGGCCGGACCCGGGTCGACCTCTGGCGGGACCCGGAGCCGTCCACCATCTACCGGGGCGACCCGCCCCGACCGGTCGGGGCCTGGCCGGGGCGGAACTGGCGCTACGTGGTCCACGGGGTCATGTCCGGGCTCGCCGCCACGGAGGCGGTGGCCCGCGCCAAGGGGGAGCGGACCGCCTGGGAGAACCAGGCGAACGCCCCCACCCGGATCATCGACAACCGGATCGAGCTGGACCCGGACCGGATGCGGCACCAGGTGAGCGCGGCCCTCCTCGCCGAGGACCAGCGCCTCTTTCAGGCGCAGTGCGATCTCGTGATGCGGCTCTTCCCGGCGGACGGGGACCCGGACGAGATCGGGGTCCGGATCCGGCCCGGACCGCAGGTCCCGGCCCGGGTCGAGGCGGTCCTCCTCGAGGCGGGCGAGCCGCTCCTGCTGCGCGTGACGCGCGACGCCGGAGACGGCGATCGGGCGGAACTGATCGCCAGCGCGCTCCCGGAGGGGGACGGGCGGGGCTGGGCCTACGTCCTCTCCGAGCCGACCCGGGCAAGAATGGAAGAATGGACGAAAGGCGTCATTGATCTCAGGGGGTTGCAGGCGGATCCTCAGACGACGCATTACGTCGCCCGCGCCGCGGACCTCGGCCCGCCCGGCGCGGAGGCGCGCCTCACCCGGATCGACGGGCCGCTGCCGGAGGCCTGGCTGCCGGACGCGGGATTCATGGCGCATATGTTGGAAAATGAAAACCTTTCGGGATTGGAGGGGCCATGAACGCTCCTGGACAGCAGGAAATGACAAGGGAAGATCTGGAGCTGGACGAGGCGCGCCCGGTCCGGGACGCGCTCCGCGCCGCCTTCCGGGCCCCGGACGGGGTCCGGGTCCGCCTGCACCGTGGAGGGCGGCCCGCCTGGTTCCTGGAGATGAGCTGGGACGGGACGGAGACGGTCGGCTGCGGGGACCGGTTCTTCGGGGAGCCCGGGCCTGACGGGTTCAGCCTGGTCGCGGATCTGGACGGGCGCCCGGTCGGATACCTGAGTGCGGAGCTCTCCCCGGACCCGGCCGGGGGCGGGACCGCGCATGTGGAGATGGTCCAGGTGGACGCGGATCACCGCGGCGCCCGGATCGGATCCGCCCTCACGGCCGGGCTCGCGGAGCTCCTCCTGCGGGAGACGGACCGGCGCCTGGGAGAGGGGCTCGAGCCGGAACCCTGGGTCGTCACCGCGGATACGGTCTCGGAGCCGGCGGGCCGGCTGATCGGCCGTCTCGAGCGGGTGCTCGAGACGGAGCTGGACGTCCGGTTCCGCCGGTTCGAGGAGGGGGAGGGACCAGCCCCATGACCCGAAACCCCGATATCGGCCCGCTCGACGCGGCCCTCGCGGACTGGTCGGAGACGGTCTCCGCCCGCATCGACCCGGACCTTCGGGCCTCTGCACGGGAGGAGCCCTGGTTCCGCAACCCCCGGATCCGGATCAGCCTGAACGACCGGGCGCTCACCTTCCGGGGCGGGGATGAGCGGGCGGACCCGCACCTCCTGGACGCGCCGGAGACGGACCGGCTCGTCAGCTATCTTCGCGCCGCGATGACCCCACAGGTCTGGCCGCTCACCCTGATCATCGAGCTGGACGGGCTGGACCGGAGGGACCCGTGGCGGGTCGCCCCGCGGCTGATCGGGGCGGAGCTGGCCGGGCTGGAGCTCGCAAACAGCGGGCTCCTGCAACGCGACGGGTACCGGGGGCTCAGAGGGCTCGACCGGATCGCGGAGGCGGGGGAGCTCATCGCCCGGCTCACGCCGCCGTCGAACGGGCCGGTCCGGGGCTGGTCGCGGGTCTCCGACATGATGGGGAACGCCCATGTCCATTATCAGGGGGTTCACGCCCGCTCCGAGCCGGAGGCGCTCCTGAAGCTGATCCTCGTGCAGGACGGGCTGGAGAAGCTGAGCGCGATGGCCTCAGCGGGCCGGATCTCGCTCCGGGACGGGCCGTTCCGGACCTGGTTCACCGCGACGGATCTGGAGGACCTGGACCTCGACCCGGAGGGGATTCCGGTCAGCCGCGAGACGGCGCTCGACCGGCTGAACGCGCATCTTTCCGGTCCGGGCGACCCTGAACCTGAAACTTAAGAACACCTCATAAATACCTGGAAATTCATATGAAAAACAAGAGCAGACCAACGTGGAAGCTGGGCGATGAGACCCATCCGGCCACCTATCCGGCGGTTGATCTGGACCCGGATCAGGCGCTTCAGGCGGCCCTGGAGGCGACGGTCGGGTACGACCGGTACAATGACGTCTCGCTCGTTCTGGGCGCCGCCATCGATCACGCGGCCGAGTGCATGAAGGACGCGATCTCGGAGATCGCATTCCGGGCCCGTGACCTCGGGCCGGACACGCCGCAGGTGTCGGAGAGCGGCTGGCGCGCATTCTGGGAGCCGGGCCCGTCCGGCACGAACATCGACCTGATGCTGGTCCATGAGACGGAACCGGGGGCCTGGCACCTCTCCGTCCGGTTCAACCCGGTCATGACGGAGGCGGCGGAGGCGCGCGAGGCGGAGATCGAGGCCCGGATCGCCGAGGCGAACGCCGGGGTTTCGCCACGTGATCTGTTTATGGCCCGCCTGTTCCCCAAGAAGGACGATCCCCTGATGGCGGAGCTGAAACGGCTGGAGGACGACCCGGCAAGCTACCGGCCCGCCGCGCGCGGGGACCGGGTATCGGTCGTCTACGGGACCGCGCTCGATCTCGGCGCCAAGGGCTGGCGGGGGACCGGTCCGGGCGGCAAGCCCGCCCATGTGGAGGAGTTCGCCCATGCGCGGCATTTCCTGCCCCTGAAAGCCTATCAGGACACCTGGTGGAACGGGATCCAGCTCACGCTGAGACCGAACCCGTCCTATCAGCGCCATGAGGGGATGCTGACTCACAGCAATGACCGGGGCGGGGCCTGTCCGGAGATCCCGCTCCGGATCCTGTCGGACCTGATCCGCTCATCGGACCTCGCGCCATTGGTCGCCAAGCGGGCCGCGGAGGTGGGATCACTCCCCTGGATCAGCTACGGGTCGGAGCATCGGGTCCCCCTGGAGGAGGCGGGTCACGCGATGGTGCATGCGGCGGGCGGGATGTTTGACGCATCCGTCACCCGCCGGCTGACCGCCTTCTGGGCCGGGATCGCCGCTCAGGACGTGGAGCGCCACCTCGCGGAGTGGTTCGCGCTCGCCCCGGAGCTGGCCGCGGCCGGTCACGGGGCCGGGGAGGAGGCGTTCTCCTGCAACGACGGGCGGGACCTCGCCCGGGCCGAACTGAACGGTCCGGTCCGCTCCCTGCGCACCGAGACCCAGAACGGGACCTACCGGGTCGACATGAAAGAGGACGGGGAGGGGGGCGTCGTCCGGGTCCTCGCGGTCCGGGAGGTTGGTGGGCGGGACCTCCCCATCGGCCGGTTCATCATGACCGATGAGGGGCTGCGCCCGGACTTCGGACCAGAGAACGGACCGGAGATCGCGCATCATATCCGGACCGTAAGAGATCTGAACGGGGCGATCGGCTCGCTCGCGAGCGTCGCCTGCGTCTTCGAGGAGGAGCGCACAGAAGCCCGGGCCGGGTCGGATGATCCGGAGCCCTGATCATCTCACCACCGGCAGGTCCGAGATGCGGGTCGTGTAGCGGGGGCTGCGGTGCTCCGCGCGCATCTCCCAGGCCCGCGTTGTCCCCTCAGACCCGAGAACCATCGTCTTCTTCCCGAACCGGGCGTTGACCGCGTCGAGTGCGCGCATCACGGCGGGGGACCGTCCTGTGCTCGGCTCCTCGACATCAAAGAGGGTGCGCGGCCGGTCCGCCTCCGTCATCAGGTCGTCCAGAAGAACGCCGGACTTCGCAAAGGCGTAGGGTCCGCCGTGTTGCGGCCAGGAGGCCTCCACACAGGCCCGGACCGCGCTTACCAGGTCGCGCGCGTCCGAGGTCATCGGGGTCAGCTTCACCGTTCGGAAGGCCGCGTGCTGCGGCTTGCCCACGCTGAACCGACTTGTGTGGAAGAACACGGTCATGGTCCCCGCGATCAGCCCGTGCTGGCGCAACTTCTCGGACGCCCGGGTGGCGTGGGCGGCCAGCGCACTCATCACCGTTTCCATATCGCGCATCGGGGCCCCGGCTGAACGGGTAACGGCCATTCCCTTGCGTGGGGGCGGCGCCTCGTCGAGCGGGATGCAGGGCTCCCCCCGCAGCTCCCGGACCGTGCGTTCCAGGACAACGGACCCCAGGTCCCGCGCCTGCCGGGCGGGCATGTCACGCAGATCCGCCGCGGTATGAACCCCGAGCGGGGCGAGCTTGGCGCGCGTCCGGACCCCGACCCCCCAAACGTCCCCGACCGGGACGCGCGGCAACACCCAGTCCGCCACGGACCGGTCCATCAGGTCGAGCACGCCCTTGAAGATCGGGTTCCTCTTGGCCACCTCGTTGGCGCATTTGGCCAGGGTCTTGGTCGGGCCGATCCCGACCCGGACCGGGACCCCGACCTGCAAGAGGACCTGCGCCCGCATCTCCTGCGCGTGCGCCTCCCGGTCCCGGAAACCGCCGAAGTCCAGGAAGCTCTCGTCGATCGAGTACACCTCCACCACGGGGGAGAAGGCCTCATAGACCTCGACCACCCGGCGTGAGATATCCCCGTATAGCGTATAATTTGACGAGAAGACCCGGATCCCGTGCGCCAAGACCTTGTCCCGGATCAGGTGAAGGGGTGCGCCCATCTTGATCCCGAGCGCCTTCGCCTCATCGGAGCGGGCCACCGCACAGCCGTCATTGTTGGACAGGACGATGACGGGGACGTTCCGCAGGGACGGGTCAAAGATCCGCTCCGCGCTCACATAGAAGTTTGCGCTGTCGCTGATCGCGATCGGCCGGCTCATTCGATCGGGTAGCGTCGCACCACGCCCGCGATAACCCCCCAGACCTCACTGTCCGCGGTCAGCTCGATGTCCGGGAACCGGTCCTTTGCGTTGGCGCTGGACAGGAAATATCGGCCCGCGGCCTTGCGGAGGATCTTTGCGGTCACCGCCCCCTCGACGACCGCGAGCACGGCCCTGCCCACCCGGCGCTTGCCGGCCCGGTCCACGGCGATCAGGTCCCCGTCGCGAATCCCCGCGTCCCACAGACAGTCCCCCTCCACCCGCCACCAGAAGGTCGACGTGGGGCGACGGACCACCCACGCGATCGGGTCTATCTCCTCCTCGAGATCATCAGCTGCGGGTGAGGGAAAGCCCGCGCTGACTTTTCCGACGATGAGAGGGCGCATCTCCCCCTGAACGCTCACAGGATTTTCGATCGGGTAAACCGGCATGACGGCCTCAAAATGTTCTTATTTCGTTCCATGTATCCCCTGAACCCTGCAAGGCTGTCAACAGCGCCTGCCCGATGACCCGAAGGAGCTGGAAAACCCCGGATAGGAACGAGCCGGACGAGGCCCTGATCAGGGCTCGGGCGAGAGCGGCCCCGTCCCGGGGGCGCCCCGGTCCCCGTCCCGCGCGAGACAGGCGAGCACGAAGTCGGCGGTCCGGAACAGGCCCTGCCTTGCGGTTCTCGGGTTGACGACCAGGGTCGGGGGGAGCGACGTCGCGCTGACCCCCACCACCTCGAAGAGGGGGCCGTCACGCCCCATCTCGAAGGAGGGCGGGAAGGCGGGGGAGCGGAACCCGAGGGGGCGCGGATCAAGCCCGAACCGGGGCCGCCCGTCCGGCCCGGCCGGAAGCTCGGCGAGCGCGCCCAGGAGCAGCGGCACGGCGACCGCCGCCAGCGGCCCCTCCAGGATCAGATGGGGCGCATAGTACCCGTTCTGCGCGGTGAACCTCAGGTCGATCCGGGTGTTCGGACCCCGCTCCAGGCGGGCCGGGTCCGGGGCGAGCAGGGCGGCCGCCCGCGCACCGCGGGTGAGGAGCGGTCCCAGGCCGGACGGGCCGGAGCCGCTGAACGGGTCGGCGATGAGGCTCGACATCGGTAATTCCTTTTTTCGCAAGCGGACGTGGCGGCGCCGTCAGGGGGACGGCAGGTCCTCCGGCTCCTCGACCTCGAGAGCGGGCAGGGGGGAGAGCAGGCCGAGCCGGTTCGACGGCCAGACCGCCTCCCGGCCGCGCACCTCATCACGCACGGTGACCCAGGCGTACTCCGCACCGAACAGGTCCTCCTGCGTCTCGCCGGCGCCCTGCGTGACGGTCCCGACATAGGCGGGCTCGTCCCGGTCCGCGGGGCATCTCACCTTCATGCCGGGCGTGAGCCGGCGGGCCTCCTCGATACGCATCCTGATCCTCCTCGGCGATCCGATATGAGGATGCCCGAGACGCCTGAAAACCGCAAAATTCCTTTGGCGTCAAGACCACCAGGCCCCGCCGACAAGCGCTTCGGGTTTTCTTCGGGGTGCCTGATGATCGTTCAATGAAAAAGGAGGTGAGCCTCATGTTATACAAGCACGTCCTCGGACTTTATCGCGGGACTCTCCCGGAGGCGGGGCGCGTCATCCCCGGAGGTCTTCAGATACGGGACGACATCTCCGCGCGCCTGGAGATCGCGATGCCATTCGTTCTGAACGGGGAGGCGCTGGAGCTGGTCCGGGACCTCGCCCCCGAAAGTTATTCGGAGGAGATCATCCTCGAGCGGCTGAGGGACTTCAGGCTCCCCCACCCGATGAGCTGGATCGAGCATGAGCATCGCAGCGAGGAGACCTTCGAGCGTCTCGGGGCCCTGATCCGGGGCGGTGACGGGGAGCCCTTCATGGTCATCCCGTTCCTGGAGGCGAACGGGATGTTCTACGAGCCGTTCTGCATGCTCGTTGTGGATCATGCGAAAAATGAGGTGAGCCTCGGCATCAACCATCTCGTCCTGAACGCGCATATCGAGCACCTGTTCGACCTCGGACTGGACCGGGACCAGGCGGTCCGGAAGATGGAGGAGGGGAAACAGATCTTCGCCGAGATCGCCGCGATGAGCGTGGTCCACCTGCGGGACGCGGTTGAGCTCATGGGGGCAAAAAACGCGCCCATGGACGGCCGCCGGGAGCCCTTGATGTCCCGGCAGGAGCGGCGCGCGCTCGCCCGAAAAGGGGGGGAGACCCCCGAGGCCGGGACGCAGACGACCCGGATCGTCCTGAACGCGGAGGGCAGGGCCCATCTGACCGCCATGCGGGAGACGTCTGACGGTCGACCGCGCCGGGCACATTGGGTCCGGGGGCACCTGATGCGGACCCCCACAAAGGGGCCGGTCTGGCGCAGCGCCCATGTGCGCGGCTTCGGGGACCCGATCATGAGCCCGCGCCTCGTGACCGCCGCTTCGGAGGGGGCGGATGATCCGATGCCCTCCCCCTGATCAGGGGTCCGGCGCCGCCTCCGCGAGACGGGCCGCCTCCTCGGCCTTTCGGGCCGCGATCAGCTCGGCAAGCGTCTCGAACCCGGGCGGCAGCCCGTTCGGCGTCATCTCCGCCAGCTCCCCCTCAGGCCCGTAGGCCCGGAACAGGTCGGTGAGTGCCGCCTTGGACCCGCCGATCAGGCCGGAGACGGCCCGCGGGGCCAGTAGCCGGGTCGTAAACTCCTGGGGCCGGAAGGCGACCTTGACCCCGTTCGCCTCCCGCACCGCGAGCCGGAGCCGGTAGCCCCAGTCCCTGTTTTCGCAATCCCGCGCGTACCGGGACCGTCCGAAATGCGGGTTGAGGGAGTCCTCCGCCTCGAGCCCGTCCCGGGCGGCGATGAGGAGGGCGAAGAGATGCGCGTCCGGCCCCGCCTCCACCCCGGGCGGGATCGCCTCGGACGGGGTCAGGTCCCGGCGCTGCGGGATCAGATGTCCGGTCTGGAACGTGTTGACCGCGAGACGCAGCAGCCCGTCCTCCCCCCGCTCCATCAGCTGGCAGGGGACCGTGTCCGGGAAATCCCGCTCCGCCTTTGCGCAGAGCCGGTCCACCCGGTCGATCAGGTCCCGGAGCCGGGACGCCGCGTCCGGGGACGCCGGATCAAGGACCCCGTGCTCATGCAGGCAGACCTCCGCGATCCCGCCCGCCCAGTGCATCCGGCGCGCCCAGCAGCCGGCGGAGACCCGGTCCCGGTCGGACCGGGCCAGGCCGGTCCGGGTCAGCCGGAGCTCCGTCTGCCAGCCGCGCCGGGCGAGCCCGACCCGGACCTCCCAGGGGGTGATTTGCGCCCCCTCCATCAGTGCACCAGGACCCGCGCGGGGGCGATTTCCGTCTCGAGAACCGGGTACTCCTCCGCGATCGCGTCCAGAAGCCCCTCGAGGGCGGGTCCGATCAGCTCAAGCCCCATGACGGTCCCGGTCAGGACCCGCCCGTCCCGGACCAGCTCCACCTGGAGCCCGTCCGGCAGGAGCTCGATCCTTGAGCGCAGCTCCGGGTAAGGGGTCCGGGCCGGGTCATACCCCTCCGCCCCGAGCGCGAGGTCCGCGAGCTGGCGCAGCGCGCAGGTCAGGAGCTCCACCCGCGCCTCCCCCCAGGGGGTGGGCGGCTCGATCGTCACCGCGCCGAACCGCTCCAGAAGCGCCTCGGTCCGGTCCCGCCACCGCTCGACCCGGTCCAGATACGCCTCCTCCGGCTCCTCCGGGTCCGGCATGAGCCCGTCCGCGAGGTCGCCCCGGTCCACCGAGGCGCGGACCCCGACCAGGAACCGGACCGCGTAGAGGAGCTCCTCCGGGCCCGCCCCCTCCCGGTCCCCGACGAGGGCGCGGATCTCCCCGAGCAGCCGACCGGTCACGCCGGTCCCGGGCCCGCGCGCAAGGACCGACCCGCCGTCGATGAGCAGGTCCCGGATCCCGGCCGGGCCGAGCAGGGCGAGCGTCTGCACCGGGAACAGGTCCGGGCGGACCAGCACGTTCGACTCCGTCACCGCGTAGCCGGTCAGGCGCAGGGACCGGGCGATCCCGTCCAGAAGCTCCGGGTCCCGCACCGCCGCCTCCACCTCGGAGATCTCCCCGTGGACCGGGATCAGGAACAGCTGAAGGAGCGCGTCCTCCCCGGAGGCGCCGGAGAACCGGCCATGATCGGAGGCGGCCAGCTCCTCGCAGTCCTGAAGGAAAGGGTGATGCTCGTCGATGGGCAGGTGGTCAAGAATAGCGGTGAGCAGGTCCCGATCAAGCCGGTCCGTGTCCAGGAGGGACCGGAGCGCCGCGTCGAGGAGGAGGTCCGCCTCCTCCGCGTCCGGACCGCCCTCGACCGCCACCTCCCAGAGCCGGGCCAGCTCCTGCGGGGTCGGCCCACGATCATTTTTCGCAAATCTCCGCTTCGCCACGGTGCCCCCATGCTTGATGCTTTCCTGCCCGTCCCCCAAGATCGGGTGGGCGTTCTCCCCATCATACCCGGTTCGACGTCCTGATCAACAGTTGCGAAAAACTATATGGGACTGTATGTCTGAGTGAGATTCCTGGAGGCCCGTCGATGATCCCGTCCGTCCGTCAACCCGAGACCGCCCGCATGAACGGCCCGGAGCCGGACCGCCTCACGCCCGGCACCTGGTGGCGCCTTACCGACCCGGATCATGAGATCGCCAAACGGGACTGGGAGCGGGGGGTCACCCCGCCCGAACACGGGATCGTCCTCCTGCTCGCGGAGACCCATCTCGTCGACGGGGAGGTCCACGCGGTCACCCTGCACGGCCACCCGCTCCTGCGGATGGGCCGGGTCAAGCTCCTGCATGACGCGTTCCTGAGGGCCTTCGCCCCCTGTCCGGACGGGGAGGCGCTGCGCGCGGCCGAGCTCGCCGCCATGATGGGCCGGATCCAGACGATCGGCGCCTCCATGTCGGACATCCCCGGGGATGAGGCGCTCATCGCCCTCTACCCGCCGAAGCCCAAGGCCCCGGACGTGGAGGCCGGGTCTCAGGGGGCTCAGGTGCGGCTCCCCGCCGCCCTCCTCCCCTCCGGGGACGTCACCGCGGCGCAGGCGAAAATCGAACGCGGGATCGCGCTCCTCGAGGCCCGGTCGGCCTGGGTGAAGGGGAAGACTGACGAAATGCAGCACGGCATGAAGATCGTGCAAGCCTACCAGGAGGAGAAGGTCGCCCAGTCCCTCGCCGGGATCTCCGAGCAGCGCAAGATGGCCGAGGGGCTCCTCCGGAACGTTCACACGATGCGGCTCTTCCTCGGCGAGGGGGTCGAGGTGGCGACCCTTCTCGAGGGGGAGAGCGCCCCCGCCTCGGAGCCGCTGCACCTGATGCAGCGGATGCTCTATCTCGACGAGGAGATCTTCGTCTCCTCCGTGATGGATGAGGGGTTCCACGCCGGGAACATGCGGGACCTGCCCGGTCTGCTCTCGGCCAACCCGGATCTTCTCGACCGGATGCTCCCGCACCCGCGCTGCGTGGCGATCGCCCGGATCCGCCGCAAGAGTCGGGAGTTCGAGACCCCCAAGAACCTGATGGAGGTGTTCGCCCTGATCGAGAGGGACCAGCAGGACAGGTTCGTGCAGATCCTGATCCGGGACGGGGGGAACGTGCGGATGGTGATGGCGGACGAGGAGACCTCGCGCGCGGAGCGGCTCTTCCCGTCGCGCGCCGAGATCGACGCGATCTTCACGGACCGGGGCTCCTACGACTGGGAGCGGCGGGAATACCGGACTCGCGAGATCACGCCCTTCGACATCGCGTATTCCGACAAGCGGGGGGAGCATGACCAGCGGGCCCTCTTTTACAAGCGGTTCCTGATCATCCTATGGGGGCTTCAGGAGAGAAAACAGGTGTTCGGCCCGTTCATCCCGCAGGGCGCGAACTGGCTCGAGGAGACCACCCATAACCGGCATTTCCGGTTCATCCATGACGAGGAGAACGTGCTGACCGACGGGCTGAGGCCGGTCGCCGCCTGGATCGCGGAGATGAACGACTGGATCCGGCCCGGCTCGCGCGTCCTGGTCCAGGGGAACCGGGTGATGACCCCGGACACCGCGCCGACCGCCTACTCCTCGGACCGGGGCGCGGGCGGCTATGAGCGCCACCGGGACCGGCACGCGGTGAACCGGCTTGAGGAGCTGGTCGTCGGTCGCCGCGGGGCGGAGCTGATCGTGCAGCTGCCGACGGAGCAGGGGTACCGGGAGAGGCGGATGAACACCCCGGTCCGGCTGCGGGAGGCGGACGGGACCGTGGTCACCTCCGGCGCCCTCTGCCTCGACCGGGTCGATGCGAAAACGCTCCGCCGCTACATCAACTCGCGTGAGCAGCGGTCCACCTACCTGTCCTGGCTCGCCCTGTTCATGGGGGCGCTCCCGATCGTGGAGGCGCGCGAGGCGGCGGACCGGGGCGTGATCGACCGGGTGAGCCGGCTCCGCCCCGACCTGTCCGGAACGCTGCCGGAGGCGGTCCGGATGATGCGCGAGGCGAGCAGGGGCGGGGTCGGGCCGGAACAGGACGAGCGGGTTATCGGTCTCGCCGAGCGGCTCCAACGCGCCGCGGACCTGTCCCTGACGGACCCGGGCCTTCAGCTGCGCCTGAGGGCGAACGGGGACCTGGTCCGGATCGGGGCGCCCACCGACCCGGTCAGCCTTGAGGCGCGCATGCCCCTCCTGGGGGCGACCGTGCTCCGGTCCTGGTCGGAGAACTCCCCCAAGGAGGGGGCGTCTCGTCTGATCCCGTTCAGCCACCTGCCCGATCTCGGCGAGACGGTGATCGGGGGCACGATCGGTCCGGAGGAGACGGCCGCGGCGCGGCGCCTCGCGGCCCCGGGCCTGCGGGACCCGGCCGCGCATGAGGTCCTGCGCTCGCTCACCACGGACCTCTGGGCCGAGGAGGTCCGGGAGTTCCTGGAGGGGGCGGACCGGGCCGATGAGCGGATCCTTCGCGGCTGGCTCGATGAGGTCCGGGAGCTGAACTACGCGAGCGCTCAGCGTCAGGTCCGGATCCCCTCCCTCGTCATCCCGGTGGGGGTGGCCGTGCTGGACGGGGAGCGGGGCGGGTCCGCCGCCTGGGCGCTGCGGCTCGCGCTGGACCCGGTCCTGCTCGCGTTCCGCCAGGGTCGCGCGGACCTGGTCGCACATATGTGCACCCGCCTCTACCGGAACCCGGAGGCCGGTCTCAACCGGCAGCGGGACCGGGCGGAGCACCAGAACACCCTCGCCCTTGAGCGGTTCCGGCTCACCGATGAGGCCCCGCTCAGCGCGGCCCCGGTGGTCGAGCGGGGCTGGACCTTCGAGAGCTGGGACCAGGTCCATCACGCCCCGATCCGGCAGGAGCTGGACTGGCGCGTGCAGGGGCCGGTCCAGGAGATCCCGGCGCCGGACCGGGTGCTGCCCGCCCTCGCGGTCAGCGCGATGACGCGGGCCCACCGGGACCTGGAGCCGGTCCGGCGGGCGATCGCCGGGGCGGAGACCGGGCGTCTGATCACCGCCGATGGGGTCGGGCCCCTGCTCGATGAGGTGCTGAGGCGGGAACGGCCCGCGCAGGTCGGGCCCGCCCCGCAGCAGGAGAACACACCCGCGCCCGTTTCGGCGCCTTCGGAGGATACCGATGGACCCGCATGATCACGACCGCGCCCTGAGCGCGGACCTTGCCGCTCTGGTCTCGTTCAGCGGCCGGCTCCTCACCCTGATCCGGGCGCGGTGCTGGGACGCGGAGGGGGACCCGACGAAGGCGGGGGTGGCGATCGAGGAGATCCGATCCTGGTCGGACGCGGCGCATAACCTGAGCGGGTTCGGACACCTGATCCGGGTCCGGCTGGGCGGGGAGGGGGCGGAGCGTCTCCCCGGCGAGGCGCGCGGGCTCGCGCGGGCGCTGCGGGCGGGGGCGGACCGGTCCGCTGAGGGGCACCCCCTGGTCGCGGAGACGCTGCGCGACGCGGCGGACCTGGTTACGCGGCTCGCGGAACGGGCCGTCGAGGGGCCGACCCATGAGAGGGGGGCGGGCCTTGACCCCTGACCAGAAGCAGATCGACGAGGCGGCCCTCTCCCGCTTCACCCTGCGGATGCGCGAGAAGCTGGCCGCCTCCCGCGCCAAGGGGCGCGACGGCTGGCACGACCCGGCCCTCTGCCCGGAGACCCGGCTCGCGGAGATGCTGATCGGGCATCTCCCGAAAGGGAACCCGGGGAACCTGATCGACCTCGCGATCCTCGCGATGATGCTCCAGGAGCGGGGCGCGGACCCCGCAATCCTGCTGGGGCCGCTCGCGCGCGGCGATCTCGCCCAGCCCTGGCGGCCGATCTCCGAGGCGCTCAAGGGGGGACCCGCCATCTGGGCGCGGCTCCATGCGGACCTCTCGGTCCGGACCGGACGGCCCGAGCTCAAGATCTGGGACGGGGTGCAGGTGCCGTTGCGCCATCCGGGCACCTACACGGACGAGGGGGTCCGGGTCCGGGACCACGGCTGGAACGTCGCCGCCCCGGTCGGGCACGGCGGGTTCCCGGACGACTGGATCGCGGGCTGGGTCCCGCTGCGGGGCCCGGAGGCGGAGCTCGCCTGGGCCCAGTCGGACCGGACCGGTCCGGCGCCCGACTGATATGCGAAAGGATGCGCCATGATGATTCTCGATCAGCCCCTCTTCCCGGGCGCCCCGGCCCGGATGGCCCGCTATCCGGAGATTCGCCACCTGGACGACGTCGCCCACCGGGTCGACCCGGAGCGCGGCGTGCACCTTTTCACTCATGAGGACGTGCTGATCCTGCGCTACGTCTCAGCCCGGCCGAACACGTTCGAGACGGAGCTGGACCTCGAGTGCCGGTCCCTCGTCTTTGACCGGGACAGCGGGGACCTGCTGAGCCGGTCGCTCCACAAGTTCTTCAACCTCGGGGAGCGGGAGGGGCAGGCGGACCTTCCGCTCGAGGCGGGGGCGGACCTGTCCCTGAAGATCGACGGGACGATGCTGTCCGGGTTCACCTCCCCGGCCCGTCCGGGGGCGCTGCGGTTTCACACCAAGGGGGGGCTGACCGAGCACGCGGCCCGCGGCCTCGCGCTCGCGCCCCCGAACGTGGTCGCGCTGGCGTTGGAGGCGATCCGTGCGGGGGGCACCCCCACCCTTGAGTGGACCAGCCCGGAGAACCGGGTCGTGATCCCCTACGCGGAGACGGAGTTCCGGCTGATCGCGATCCGGGACCGGATCACCGGGGCCTATCTCGAGGGGATGGCGGATGAGCTGGCCCGCAAGCACGGGGTCACCCGCCCCGGCAGCCTCGGCCGCGTCACCGGGCTCACGGAGACGACGGAGGCGCTGACCCGGCTCGCTGAGCGGACCGACATCGAGGGGGCGGTCCTCACCTTCCCGGACGGGCACCGGGTGAAATGGAAGACCCGGGACTACCACGCCCGGCACAAGGTGCTGGCGAACATCGAGCATGAACGCCGGGTCTACCAGTGCTGGCATGAGGGGATCGGGGACGACACGGCCGCCTCGCTCGGCGGGGAGCGGGGCAGGGCGCTCCTCGCCTTCCTCGAGGAGGTCGAGACCGCGATCGCCACCGCCTGCAACGAGATCGCGGCGGAGCTCGGCGCCCTGACGGGGCTTCCGTCCGCTGACCGGGCCGCCCGGGTCCGGGACCGGTTCACCGGGGTCCGCCAGAGCGTGGCCTTCTCGCTCCTGAAGGGGTATGAGGGGCGGGAGGCGGTGCACCGGATCGCCGCCGGCCGGATCGGGTCCGAGGAGGGGCGGGCGTCCCTCAAGCGGGAGCTGGGGCTGCCGAGCTGGACGATCGATATTCAGGCGCTGAGATAGTTAGGAATCCCCTGGCCGGTATCTTTCAGTCCAATCCGTGGACAGATCACTCTCCGGGGCGCGGGACTCGAACGGATCGCGTACGATCACCCGTTTCTGATCGGCAATCTCCGCGATCAGCCCATCTGCGGAGGGGATGACGCCCATCCGCTCCAGTCCGAGGAAGAAGGACCACGTCGTCACCTTCGTCACCTTCGGGCCGAAGTCCATCTTCTTGACGGCGGAGTCCTCGAACAAGAGGAGCGCCTCATCAGACGGGCTCATCGTCCGCTCGAGCGTGTTCGCGAACTGCCAGATAGATGTCTCTCCCGCATCCTTTATCCGCCGCAGGAGATCCTTTTGTTCTGGCGGCACCGCCCTCCACAGGATCCCAATGCTCGTTTCGACCGTCTGGATCTGGTTCCCGCGCCGATCAAACCACTCTTTGAACACGGAAGCGTCAGGAGCACCGGGCATCCCACGAAGAACCTCATCCGCGACCATGTCCGTAATCAGGATCGGGCAGGCGAACCGATCTAAAAGGTCGAGACGGTTGACACGCCCGAGGGACATGAGGGGCCCGCTGTCCGGAATGACGATCTCAAGAGCCACGGATCGCCGCCTCCATCCGAAGGAGAAGCGGCATGGCCGCTGCCAGCTCCGCCTCAACCTGCTCCTTGGGTGGCTTCGGGGGCGGCAGGTGACGATCCGCCAGCGCGTTCAGAAGCTCGGCCCGGTTGTTCATGTGCAGGGCCTCGATCGCCTCATCAGGATCCACAATGCCGGATGCGACCCCCTCGAGGATCTGCGTGGTCGTGCGCATCTTTTCGATTGGACGTGTCACGGATACCCCCTTACGCTGCGCGTCAAAGAATGCGCAAATCATGCTCTTTTTTCAAGCGCTGCCCCGCTGAGGTGAGGAGACCCTGATGACCGACTGGACCAACCCGACCCGCAAGCCCCGCGCCTATGAGCCGGTCACCGTGCAGACGGAGAAGGGGGAGGAGTTCCACGGGCTCTGCTGGTCGAAGGCGCGGGGCGAGTTCATCGAGCCGATCTCGAACAGCTCCGCGGAATCCGTGATCGGGAAGATCACCGGATGGCGCTACCCGGACCCGGAGCCGGATCAGACCCCGGCCCCATAAGTTCCGTTTCCGAAACCGGCCCGCTCCGATTATCTGGATACCAAGGGAACGATGGAGGGGCGCGGGTGCTGATTCGGCGTATACGTTTGTTTTTCGCGCCGGTCCGACTCCGACGGCGCGCCCTGGTTCTCGCGGGCTCCCTGATCCCGTCCCGGCTCCTGCGACGCCTCGTCCGGCTCGGCTCGGACCCGCACGCGGTCGCGGCCGGCTTCGCCTCCGGGGCGGCGCTGAGCTGCACCCCGCTCTTCGGGCTGCACTTCCTGTTGTCCTTCGCGCTCGCCTGGGCGGTCCGGGGCCACATACTCGCGGCCGCCCTCGGCACCGCGGTCGGCAACCCGATCACCTTCCCGTTCCTGGTCTCCGGCGCCTACGGGGTCGGCACGCTCCTTTTCGGGGTGCCGGACCATCTCGAGGAGGCCGGGATGGCGGTCATCCTGCGGGACGCGTTCCTGGTCACGCTTGTCGGATCACTCCCGATCGCGACCCTTGCCTATGCGGGAACCTACCTCCTCCTGAAGCCGGCTCTCATCCGGCTGCGGGGGAGGGGGGGCTGATCGGTCCGATCAGGCCGGCTCCGGGTCCCGGTCCGGGACCGGCCCCGCCTCGATCTCCCGGATCACCCTCGTGATCCCGGTCAGGATCTTCGACCAGACCCGGCGCTCCGCCCCGGTCGGGCCCAGATCGAGCCCGTCCCGGATCCGACGCGAGAGCCCGCTCAGATAGAGGACGGTCCCCTCCTCCCAGACCGCCTCGTCGAACCGGTCCCCGCGCATCCGCTCCGCCTCAAGCCGCAGGAGCCGGGTGTTGGCCCGGGACCGGTCCGGGTCCAGGAAGTCCGCAAGATCAAGGAGTGCGAGACGCCGGTCCGAGTGCTGCGGGTCATGATCGACCGTGGTCATGATGAGCCGGGTCGCGACCCGGTCCTCCTCCCCCAGCTGATCACGCAGCCAGACCGCGGAGCGGGCCTCGTTCCCGCCCGCGAGGTCCAGGATCACGTCATGCGCCAGGATCGCCCGGTCGAGCGACAGATCATAAGGGAGCCGGAACCGGGCCGCGTGCCCGTAGAGCCGGCCCACATGCCCCATGTCATGATAGTCGTGACCGTTTTTCGCATACTGGAGGGACGCCGCCTCCCAGAGCGGCGTCCCCTCGAGTCTCGTCCACGGGGTCATTCACACCTCCCCCGGCGCCACCGCCGGTCAGTTGCCGAAAAAGCCGCTCGGGGCGGAGAAGAAGGACGGGGCCTGGAAGGAGGGGATCTGGAAGCCGGCCGCCGGCGGGGTCCCCATCTGCACGTTGAAGGTCTGGCCCGGGACCCGCTGGGTCACCGAGACCCCGCCGGAGAAACCGCCGTTTTTCGCAAACGTGACGCTCGGGGCGAAGGGGGAGACCGTCTCGACCGCGGGCGCGTTGCCGATCTTCTGGAAGGAGTAGGACCCGCCCATCTGGACCCGGGCCGCCATGGCGCCGTTCATCCCGCCCCCGCCGACGGAGATGCTGATGATCCGGCCGGCCATGATCGGGCCGGAGGAGACGGAGGCGGAGACGGAGCTCTCCTGCGCAAGGGCCGGGGCGGCGCAGAGCAGGGCCAGGGAGAGAGCGACGATCTTCTTCATGGAGCGAATCCTTTCCATTTCTCGCATGTCTCAAGCTAGGGTTCAGGAAAATCTTTTTCAATACACTTTTTCGCAAACTCGCTCTTCTGCGCGAGGGCGTCACCCAGAAGGGACAGGAACCGGTCCGGGGACAGGTCCCCCGTGAAGACCCGCTCCGCCATCACCCACCCCCGCTGCTCGACCATCTCCTCCATGAGGAGGGCCGCCTCCTCCGCGTCCTCCGGCTCGACCTCAGCCCCGTCGATCAGGGCGGGGCGGATCCCGTATCCGGTCGACAGGTCAAACAGGTCATGCCCGATCTCCCCCTCCATCACGTCCAGGTCGGCCGGGCTGTTGAAGCTGCCGTTCCCGGCGAACCACAGGACGTGGTGGACCTCATGGGGCAGGGTGACGAGCCACCCCATCGCCCCATGCACCAGATCCGCCTCGTCGATCTCCCCGTCGAAACCGGCCACCGCGTCCCGGATCCGGTCCATCACCATCTCGGCGTCGAACGGGATCGCGACCCGGTAGGCGCGCGCATGCGGCGAGTCATCCCGGAACGGGTCCAGATCCGGCGTTGAGACCAGATGGACCCCGATGACGCCTGCGGGCTGCTCGAGGAGCTCCTCGAAGGCGGCGGGGGAGCACAGGAGGATATCCACCCCGCTCAGCTCGCCCGGAGGGACCGTCCCCGGGGAGACGGGGGTGACCCGCATCTCCGGGTCCGCGCTCATCCGCGCCACGCCCCGACGCAGGAAGTCGAGGACCGGGCCGGGCACCCACGTCGGGGGCAGCTCGAGCTCCTCCAGGAGCTCCGGGTCTACGACCTCCTCCAGGAGGCGGAGCGTGAGCTGAAGGGTGCGCGCCGTCATGGTCCGTTCCCCGGTTCGGGGGAGGGGGCATCCAGGAGCTGGAGCCGGTCCGGTCGCCAGGTCGCGTCCGGGTCATCCTCATCCATCGCACGCCAGAGCATCGACATGTAGGGTTTCGGGTCCCAGTCCGGGTGCAGCTCCCAGGGGCTGATTGGCCGAAGGGTCTCATCCTCGACCAGCAGGAGCACCGGGTCCTCGAGACACCCGTCCCAGCCCCCGCGATCCGCATAGGCGCGCGCGACCGCCTCATCCGTCCAGAGGTACACCCCGAAGCCGATATCCCCCCAGCCGCCCAGAAACCCCTGCTCGAGGATGAGGGCGGCGGTCTCCCGCTCGGTCACGTGGAAGGCGCGCTTGCCGCTCATGCCGGCCCCTCGAGATCAGCATCCGGCGCGCCGCTGCCCAGGAGGGAGAGGTCCGGACGCCAGGGCTGCTCGTCCTCCGTCCCGAACCAGGTGAACTGCCCGCGGAGGAAGGCCCGGTCCCCCGGGTCCGGGATCGCGGGACGCGTCCCCACCTCGATCAGGTCCGAGAGGCGCAGGTCCGGTCCGAACCGGGCCAGGGCGGTCTCGTGCCCCCAGCGGGTGACGTAATGCGGCTCCGGGTCCGCCCCGTCCCGGGTCCGGCGGGAGACGACCAGGAGCACCTCCGGGTCCGCGGTCCGGATCACCCGCTCGATCTCCCGCTCATGCGCCTCCGCCTCGACCGGGTCCATGATCCGGGACCGGAGCTGGGGCAGGCCGGCCGCGAGCGCCTCGTCCCCCGGCTCGAACAGGACGACCGGCTCCGTATCCAGGTCCAGGGGGCGGAAGAAGCCGGACCCGATATCGTCCGACCCGAAGAGCCGGCGCGCCTGGATCAGCTCCCGGCGCGAGATCAGATGCGTCGCGTCCGTCCCCGTCAGGGCGTCCCGGCTGAGCGCGAAAACGACGCCCCCGTCCGTCGTCGGCCGGGTCAGGACGATCCGGCGCGCGTCGGCCGCGCCCCGCTCGATCGCCTGCTCCGCCTCCCGGTTGAGGAGGGTCACCTCCCGGCGGAACGCGCTGATCCCGCGTTCCCCGATGTCCAGCCTGGACCCGTGCACGGTCGGCAGGTACCCCTGGTAGCCGCGCATGTTGTAGTAGAGCTCCCCCTGCTGGGCCCCGTTCACCAGGACCGCGTAACGGGGCTGCCGCTCCAGAAGGTGGCGCCCGGGGCGCTGTTCGAGCGTGATCCGGAACCGGGGCCGCTCCCCCCTCGTCAGCGTGGCCATCGCAGATCCTCCTTGCCGGTTTCGCCCCATCATAGACCGGTCTTCTGAAAACGGGTTCGATTTTCATAGGGCGCGCGCCGCTTGATATTGTTTTTCGCACAAGCTAAGGTCAGCATGAATTTGAGGAGCCTTTCGCATGTCGCACCCGATCGGCCTGTTCCATCTGTCCGCGGAGGCGGGCCGGCTCGCGATCGCCCCGCCCTGGGTCATCCCGGTTGGGCTTCTGCTCTTCGCGGGCATCCTGGTGATCGCGAGCCGGACGGGCGGGGAGGGGGGCTGAGCATGGGCAAGAACACCCTGATCGAATGGACGCATCACACGTTCAACGGCTGGGAGGGGTGCCAGAAGGTGGGCCCCGGCTGCGACCACTGCTACGCGGAGACACGCGACGCCCGCTTCGGCGGCGGCCACTGGGGGCCGCACGCGGCCCGGCGGCGCACCGGCGCGCGGAACTGGAACCAGCCCCGGAAGTGGGACCGGGAGGCGGCGGCGCTCGGGGAGCGGCACCGGGTCTTCTGCTCCTCCCTGTCGGACGTGATGGACACGCATGCGAGCGTCCTGCCGGAGTGGCGTCGGGACCTGGCCGCGCTCATCCGGGCCACCCCGAACCTGGACTGGCTCCTCCTGACGAAGCGGGTCGGCAATGCGGAGAGGATCCTGCGGGAGATGTTCCCGGAGGGGGTGCCCGCGAACCTCTGGCTCGGCGCCACGATCGTCAACCAGGAGGAGGCGAACCGGGACATCCCCAAGCTCCTCAGGGTGAAGGGGGCGCTCGGGATCAGCATCGTCTTCCTCTCGATGGAGCCGCTCCTCGGCCCCGTGGACCTGCGCAACCTGGACCGGCTGATCGCGCCGGGGCTCGGCGAGAACATCGACGCGCTGACCGGCGAGACCGCGCAGCAGTCCTCCATCTTCGGCGGGACCTACCTGCGCCATGAGGACGCCGATCCGGATGAGGAGACGTTCGGCCCCAAGGTGGACTGGGTGATCGTGGGCGGGGAGTCCGGCCCGGAGGCGCGGCCGATGAACATCGCCTGGGCGCGCGCGATACGGGACCAGTGCGTTAAATCTCATACCTCATTTTTTATGAAACAGATGGGAGGGAAAAGAAAACCTTTCGAAATAATCCCTTACGATCTTGATATTAAGGATTTTCCAAATGAGAGATTTTGACCTCGCCCCACATTCTCCAAGTAAGTCGCTGATTTCGCTGTCGTAATCGTGATATTTCGCATATAAATCATGGCGTTGACGGCTGCGAGGGGCGCGTTTCA
>NZ_QBKP01000001.1 GCF_003054195.1 Gemmobacter caeni | reverse complement strand
TGTTGCTGCGATAGGGCGTACCTATCTGCCGCTCAAACTTGCCCTGCCGTTCGCGCGGCGGGGCTTTTCTTTGTACCGGCCCATGCTGGCGATCTAATCCTTCACCCAGCCCCGCTTTGGCGGGCTTTTTCATGCGCAGGAGGCGCCGTGCAAGATCTATCCCCGTTTCGCAGCCTTGATTTCTGGATCGCGGTCATCGTCGCGCTCATCGTCAAGATCAGGACAACCAGACAGCTCAGTCCGGCCAAGGTCATGGTGACGATGATTGTCGGCATCGGCGCGGCCGGGGTCAGCGCGGATTATGCTGCGCAGGTGTTCGGCGTGCCGCTGCCCATCGCTGCCGCCATTGTGACCCTGACGGCAGAGGGCGCGATGCGCTGGCTGCTGATCGGGATCAACGACCCCAAGCAGATCATCGAGCTTTGGCGCCTCTGGCGCAAACCCTGAGGATGCGCAGGTCATCGGTGGCCGGTTCATTCCAGATTTTCGCCGCCAGATCGTCCAGCGCTTCCTGCGTGAGGCCCGTGCGCGCGATGTAGGCAGAGAGTTCGGCACGCAAGTTTCGGCTGCGTTCCATGGGAGCTAATTCCTCCTGATCAATCACTAACAACTGGCGCGTGTATAGGGGCCATCCCTCAATCAACGCAACCCGGAAACCACCCGCCCGCCTCGCGCGGGCTTTTTCATGGAGCAACACATGGCAGACGAAAACATCCGGTCTATTCAGACCGGGCTGGCAGGGGTTGGCTATTCGCCGGGCCCCATCGACGGAATCGACGGCCCGCGCACGCGCGCCACGGCTGTGCGCTGGGGGCAGGGCGCGCCGGTCGCCGCGCGGGACGTCGCGCCGGTCACCACCTCGATGATCTATCAGGGCAGCGCGCGGTATCCGGCGCGCGAGATCATCGTGCATTGCAGCGCTACTCGCCCCGACTGGATGGACGGCGACGGTATCGACGCGCAGGTGGCCGAGATCCGGCGCTGGCACCGGGCAAACGGCTGGCGAGACATCGGCTATCACTGGGTGCTGGGCCGATCCGGTGAGCTGCGCGCAGGCCGACGCGAAACCGAAATTGGCGCGCATGTGGTGGGGCGGAACAATGGCACCATCGGCATTTGCCTGATCGGCGGTTTCGGCTCGGCCGAGACGGATCGGCCCGAGGTCCATTTCACCGATCGTCAGCTGGTGCAGCTGCGCAATCAGATCGAGGCCATCTCGATGCGCACCCAGATCACCACCGTTTCCGGGCACAACCAGTATGCCGCCAAGGCGTGCCCGGGCTTTCACGTTCCCACCTGGTTCAAAGGAGCCTGATCATGCAAGACATTCTGACCGCGCTGATGCAGGCGCTGCTGCCGCACGCGCTCGAAATCCTCGGGGCGGTGCTGACCGTACTCATCGGCTGGGCGGCAGATGCTGCCAGGCGCAACTGGGGCATCCAGATCGAGGCCAAGCACCGCGAGGCGCTGCAATCTGCGCTGCTGACCGGGGCCCGCATGGCGATCCAGCGCGGGCTGAGCGGGCATGTCGCGGCCGAGGCGGCGGTGGGCTACGCGCAGTCCAGCGTGCCGGCTGCAATCAGGGCGTTGAAGCCTGCGCCGGAGGTCATTACCAATCTGGCACGGGCCAAGCTGGTCGAGGCGGCAGGTTGAAGCGCCGCCGCTGGCCGCTGCGGCGTGGGTTCAGGTGGTGGCCGTTGGCGATTCGCCATGACCGGGGCAGTGTTGCGGAACCTCTTTGGCCGTTGTTGACAGCTTGCGCTCTCCGTTTGTTCGGTCGGGCGCGTTTTGTTTTGGTGTTGCGCTAGCCATGATTAACAGCCCGGTGCTTGCAAATGTGCTGGAACTCAATTGAATGGCTCAAAAGATATGCTTCAGATTGTTTGGTGCGGAAAAGAGGTCCGCACCAAGCATGTATTCTGATTTTCTCAAGGATTAGCCGCGACCGAGGTCGCTGAGTACAATGTGACCACGTTGTGTCATGCAGCGGTCAATGATCCGCCGCGGACCGCCGACAGCCAGTTCGGTATCAGTGGCGGCCATTCCTGCAGCTGCACCTTGGGCAGCACCAGCAGCTGCCCAGTTGCTGTTGTCACCAATTGCCGCACCTGCAATGGCACCAATCAAGATGCCGGCCATCATCTTCTGACCCATCTCCTTTTCCTGTCTAGCCTGATATTCGGCTTCAGCTTTTTTTGCGATGCTGTAGCAGGCTTGCAGGTCACTCTCGTAGCGTCGCGACGCTGATGTGGATGGATCCGTCACGGGACGATACTCCTCGAGCGGCTGGACGCACGCAGAAAGCAGGCTGCACAAAGCGACTGCGGACAACGGTTTTCGCACAATAAACTCCAATCATGTGATTCTCGTGGTGCCATGGTTTTCGTGCAATCATGGCTTGTATGTGTTGCGCAAAGGTTGTCTTTATGTCGACGCGGGCCCCGGGGCTCAGTGCGGCCTGCGCCGGAGGTGCTGAGCAACTTGGCTAGGGCGAAGGTGGTGGCGCCATGGCCAAACTCTTGCCACATCCCCACGGTAAACGGCGACCATGAGACTGATCCGACAAACCATCCTCGTATCGGTAGCCGCCATGTGCGTTGCCGCCTACCTGACCCAGCAGCAGGCCGACAGCGCGCCCGGCAAGAGCGTGTCGATCCTGCGCGGCGGCGATGCTTGGAGCGGCAGTTCGTCCCGGGTGCGGCGCACCGTCGAGCCGAAGGCCTCGGAGCGGCATCCGGCCAGCGCTGGCGCGGTCCTTATCGACAATGTGACGCGCGTGCGGGACGGTGACACTATCGTCGTCGGCCTCATCCCGATCCGCATCGCCAACCTGGACTGCGCGGAACGGGGCACGTCTGCCGGTGACGCGGCCACTGCGCGGGTGCGCGATCTGGTCGCGGGCGCGCAGCTGACCTGCACGCTGGAGGGGCGCCGCTCCTATGACCGCGAAGTCGGGCTGTGTGCGCTGCCGGACGGGCGGGATCTGGGCGAGGTGCTGATCAGGGAGGGGGCCTGCGGACGGTGGCGGTGATGTGGTCGATTCGGGCGGCAAGCGGAAGTTCGCTGCGGGTGCAGCGCGGCCGAGGGATTTCAGCGTGAGCTGACATTCAGATGGGGCTAAAGCGGGATAGAGCGACCACCTAACGCAGGGAGGTTTGCCCCCGGGTGTGAACATTGCTAATCGTAGACTGGACATGTAGCCCCGCAGGACTCGGAAATGACACTCATTCTCGCAGGCCATATCTTCGAACCTGAGCAGGACTTTTGGGACGATACGCCCGTCGCAAACAGAGCCTACGTGAGAGCCGGAATTTTTATGCTGAGTGATAGCGCGATTTCAACTGATGGCGGCCGTCAAGCCCTCGATGAAAACTTTCCAAAAATCCGCTGCTTTCGCGTAATGATTAGGGAGCCACAGTTCTACCCGGATGGAGCCTTTCATTGCTACGGACCTGCGTCGAATGCTGGAAGTGTTGGTGTGGCTTTCGCGGGATCCACGTTGACCGCAAATGCTGTCTTTGAACGAGCTGCCGTATTACTGGAAGATTTGCGGGTAAGCTGCGAACGATCGCTTCTGGACGGTGCCCTGCAATACGTGCTGCAAACAAAAACCGTGCCGAACCCACTTACTGATCGAGCTTTCGTGACCACTTGGGGCGACGACACATTTACCCCTGCGGATCTGGCCGCAATTTCAATTCACGGAGCCGTTGTCGCTTGCTTGAATACGGTTATCGAAGACATCTTTGCGGCGAAGCAAAAGATCGCAACCTCAGCCGAACAATTTCGATCTTGGAGCGCCGATTTCGTTGCTGCGTCATGGTGCGCGCGCAGGTCGACCAGCCAATTACACCTTTTCAGACCGAATGAGGTTACAGGCACAGACGGTTTACTCAAGTTCCCCATTATCCATAAAGAGATTACAGCCGGCGAACTTGTCGTCCTGGGAATGCGAAACGAATTCGAAATCTCAGCACAGCAGTGCTTTGAACTCGCACGTAATAAAAAGATATCAACGTTGGACGCCATGCGCGGTTTCATGAACCGCTCCATAGAGCAGTACCGCACTTCCACTGGGCGTAAAGAGATCGGTTTGCCTGTCCGAGAGCTACGTCTTCCAGCTTAGATCATAGATGTACTTCCATAGAGCAACTGACAGAAATCTGCGTATATGCCCACTCACATATTTCGATGTGCTATTCGACCCGGTCTGTGTAAGTGGCGAAATGTCTGCGTCCGTAGCGACCGTCATGTTGCAGCGCTGCAATTACACTCATAGTATCCTTAAGACTGCATTCTCTCAATTGCTGCGGGGAAGGAGCATTCAAGCGAAAGTCCGGTTTGACGTGCCGCGCCGCCGCATTAGCGACACTGGGTACTTGGCGGCTTTGGGCCGAGCCACGCGACTTCATCATGTTGTGCCGAGGTTCAGCTTGTGAAGGTCGAGCCCAAATTCTGTCAGCCACCACTCCCGGTTTTCGGCATTGTCCGTCATCCTGCTTCCCGCTCGCTCTGTCGTTGTGTCGGAGATCATGGACATCGCAAAAGGGACCTTCGAAAGCCAACTGAACGTGGCTTGCAGTTCTTGCCAGGTAATGCTGCGCTTCCTTTTGTTGATTTCCCACATCAATGCCGCCGGTTGCTCATCGTATGCAGATGAAATGCCTACTAGGCCGTGGCAGACCCCATTCCGGATGCTTAGTGGCTCCTGAAGTTCCGTGCGAAGAGTCGAGGCCAGCAACGCGCGCAACGGTGCTTCAGGTCGCGTTGCAATCACAGCAGCCTCCCAAGCGTTCAGGACGGCAGCGATACCATAGGCCGACTTCGGAACGCATCCGCCGTGAATACGGGCGACTTCATCCCGCGCGGTCCGTTCGATCGCGGCCCAAAGCAGGAGGAGCGAACCTAGCGAGGCACTGATTTGCTCGTAGGTCACGTCGTTTGTCATTCGGTCCTCGAGTAGCGATAGGCTTAGCGCATGGCCCGGATGATGCGGTGAGAGAGATGCCGCCGCAAGCATCAATGACCGGTTTGGGTGTGGCTACGCCGCAGCAGCCGTCGACGCTGACCGGCGGCTAAGGGCCGAACGGGTAGATGCGGCGGCAAGAAAGGCTCGCCGCATGGCCGCTTCGAGCCCAATGCTACCGAGCGAGCAGTTGCAGAAATTCTGCATATTGCAAGACGCGCGGAAAATCGCCGTGTCAATAGTCATGAATTGTCGTAAACCCAAAGTGGCTTCCTATCGCCTCGTAAGATCTATCGACGGCAACAACAATGTCGCTCATGATGGTTTGCAAATCTTTGTCGAATAAAGACATGTCCATATCGCCTGCGTGGACAAAAGCATTGCGCGCCACGACCAGCGACTCAATAGAATCACTGAGTGTGACTTTCCGTCTCCTGTGAGGTTTCCGCATCGCGCCCACCAAATCCAACCGCGCATCAATCATCTTAAAGTTATCACCAATTACGCTTGGTCTCTGAAAGGAAAAGCACTCTGCGATTGCGCGTTCAATCTGCTTCTCGGCAGCAATCTGCTCGAGCTGGGCGTGGCTGAGACGCGCTTTTTTCAAGACGACCTCTCGCTTGTCTGCATAGCGCAGCACCGCCGTAAAGGTCGCTCGGTAGTATTCCTCCCACACAGCGATGATGAACGGAACCAAGAGGTTGTTTGACAGAAGGCGAGGGTTCATTTCGTCAAGGAAAGAAAGGGGACTCGGAGCGTCCCGCGCTGCGTCCCCTTCCAGTTTACGGCACGAAAGGTACCACCGAGCTTTCAACAGCGCGTTGTTAAACTTCCAGCGAGCAAGGTAGCAACCGGAGGATAATGGTGAAGGGGGCGGGTGTTCGGGTTGGAGGTAACGACTGGCCCCCTCGTCAGTCACAAAGGTTCCACCAAATATGTCTCGGACCATTTTGATGGTTTTGTTCTGATGCGTTAGATCCCAATAGCTTCTGGAAACACGAGTCCGAGTGCTGAGCTTTAGCGCGCCTTCGTCGTAGTAGATACTCAACTCAACCCCGGTCCAAGACTTGTATTCTGATGGGTCATGCCAGAAATAGCACCCGACTCGTTCGGGGATTTTGAAGCCGTCCTTGACCGACATATATCCAAGAAGCTCCACTACCTCTTTGAGGCGCTTTACGCTGGTTCCGGCAGGTAGTTTGTTTTCTGATTCATAGCTCATCCTCAAACCATATCGGGGTCCAACGCTGGCGCATAGATACCTCTCCCATTGGCGCCGCAGATCAAGCGTCTGCGGCGAAAGGCAGCTCTCTCCCGCATCAGCGAGATTCGGCCCGGGATTTTGCTGCACCAAGCCATGAACGGCCACTTCGGGGGCGCCGCACCGCCGCAAGAACCCGAGTTCGACCGCCCGCTTAGGGCCGTCACTCCACCACCACCAGATCCTCATTCCCCAGCGGTCGCTGCAACGCGCGCGCCTCGCTCCACGGCGCCCGCAACCAAGCGTGCCATTCACCCGGCTCCACGAGAATGACTGGCATGGCTTTGGGGTGGATCGGCGCCACCACCGCATTCGGATCGCAGGTCATGAAGCCGAACAGATCGTCGGTCGTCTGGCCGTCCTTGAGCTTCCGAAGGCTGGTCCATTCCGGCACCCAGATCCCGGCGAAAAATGCAGGGCGATCATCGGTCACCTCAAACCACGAATCTCCCGCGCCACGCCCACCGGGCTTCGGTTCCGCGAACCGATCAAACGGCACGAGACACCGATTTTCCGGCCCGAGCCACCGGCGCCAGTGCGGGCTGGTGCTGTTGCGCACATTGGTCACCCCGCGGTCGATCCCGCTGGGGCTGTGATACTGCGGCGGGGAGGGCAGGCCCCATCGCGCCCTGCGCAGGACGTGCCCGGCGTCCTCGGCCGTGATGATCGGGGCCATGCGGTCGGGGTAGATGTCCCCCGGCTCCAAGTTGCCAGCGCGGTTATCAAATTCTCTGAACAGCCGGCGCATCGCGTCAACCGCCGTCGTGGACGTGTAGAGATTGCACATGTCAGGCCCTCTCGTTGCGCCAGATCCATTTCACAACCTGCCTGACAGGGCGCCTGACAGTCAATGTCTGTAGCTCGCTCGCGCTGGGGACAGACCAGCGCAGGTCGATGTAGTCGGTGTGGCCGCATTTGGAGCACGGGAAAGGGCTGATATGCGCCTGGTGATCGCCGCCGACTACAGCCACCAGATCGGTCGCCCAAAAATGCGCCGTGCGGCGACAGAGTCCGCAGCGCATGGTCAGCAATTTTCCGGCGCGCGCAGCGTCGGAGATGCGGGGATTTCGGTGCGGGTTGGCTGACGGGGCGCGGGCGGGCATGGTGCTGGCTGGCAGTGCTGATTGAGAACACAATGAGAACATTTCGGTCACTCCTGTCAACACGACAGCGAGAAACGGTTTGCAGCGCTGCTATAACCCATTGAATCCTAAAGGGCAGCAAATCTAGCGGTTTGCAGAAAACCCCGTTTCACGTCATGGTTTCGATATGGTTTTGGGTACCGTAGGTCGGAAGTTCGAATCTTCTCGCCCCGACCATCTTGATCCTCTCTCAGCCTTTTTGCCCGTCTCTGTTTCAGGCGAGGGAGGCGTTGCCCGGAACGGCAACGCGCCTCGTTTACGCCGGTCACTTGACGCGCGGCGCGGGATCGGGAAGCGTGAGCGGATGTTTCCGATCCGTGACCATAACCCTTCGGGGCGTACCCCTTACATCACCTGGGCGCTGATCGCGGCCAATGTGGCGATTTTCGTCAGCTACTGGCTGGTGCTGCCCGATGGCGCGGCGCTGGACGGGTTTTTCTACCGCTACGGGCTGGTGCCAGCCGATCTGATACACGGGGGCCATTACGGCGGGCTGCTGACCGCGATGTTCCTGCACGGCGGCTGGGCCCATCTGCTGGGGAACATGCTGTTTCTTTGGATCTTCGGCGACAATCTGGAAGACCAGTTCGGCCATGCGGGTTTTCTGGGCTTCTATCTGGCCTGCGGCCTCGCTGCGGCTTTCGCGCAGGTGGCGGCTGAACCGTCTTCGCCCGTTCCCATGGTTGGCGCCTCGGGGGCGATTGCGGGCGTGATGGGGGGCTATCTGCTGCTGTTTCCGCGCGCGCGGGTCGATGTGCTGGTGATCTTCGTGATCTTCTTCCGCATCTTCGCCATTCCGGCCTGGGCGGTGCTGGGGATCTGGTTCGTGCTGCAACTGGTGTCGGGCATCAGCACGCCGACCGATATGGGCGGCGTTGCGTATTGGGCGCATGCGGGCGGTTTCGTGGCAGGCTTCGTGCTGACGCTTCTGGTGTGGCTGCGGCGCGGTGGCCCCGGCTTCTGGCGGCGGACCGAGGGACACCCGGCCCATCCGCCCGCCACTTACCGGCTGTCGCGCAGCCGGGTGCCGGTGGTCCCCCGGCGCGGCCGCTGATCACTCGCCGCGGATGATCTTGCGGAAGGGCTCGAACAGGGCCTCGTTGGCGCAGATGACAGAGCCGCTTTCGAGGATGTCCTGCCCCTCGCGGATGCCCGACATCAGGCCACCGGCCTCTTTCACCAGCAGAATACCGGCCGCAATGTCCCAGATCTTGTTGCCACGTTCCCAGAAGCCGTCGTAACGCCCTGCCGCAACCCAGGCGAGGTCGAGCGAGGCGGAGCCGAGCCGCCGCACCCCGGCGGTGGCGGGCATCAGGCGGGCGAGATCCTGGAACACGGCGGGCAGGCCGAGCTTTGCACCGAAAGGCACGCCGGTGGAAAACAGCGCCTCATGCATATGGCGACGGCCCGAGACGCGCAGACGCTTGTCGTTCATCCACGACCCTGCGCCTTTTTCGGCCCAGTAAAGCTCATCCTTCGCGGCGTCGAACACGACGGCCGAGGTGATCTCGCCCTTGTGTTCCAGCGCGATGGAGACCGCCCAGTGCGGGATGCCGTGCAGGAAGTTGGTGGTACCGTCCAGCGGATCGACGATCCAGCGGCGGGTCGGGTCTTGCCCGGCTTCCTCGCCGGTTTCCTCGCCCAGCCAGCCATATGTCGGGCGGGCACCCATCAGCTCTTCCTTGATGATGCGTTCCGCCTCGCGGTCGGCCTTCGACACGAAGTCGCCCGGACCCTTGGCCGAGACCTGAAGGTTTTCCACCTCGCGGAAGTCTTTCACAAGGCTGCGGCCGGCCTTGCGGGCCGCCTTGATCATCACGTTCAGGTTGGCGCTGCCTTGCATCGGCTTTCCTCGGTTCGTTCGGTCATGTCGGATGTTCAAGCCGGGGCTTCTAGACCGGAATGCACGCTTTGTGAAGGGGGCGGGGCATTGTCTTGCATCCGGCACCACCGGGGACAGATGTTATCAACCTGTCACGAAACCGTCATGTGGACATGGTTTGTCTCGGCGCGAAACGACCGTGCGCAGGACAGGGGGCGGTGATGAACGGCGAAGAGGATCTTCCGGGGCGTGACTGGCTGGCGGCAGAGCTGGCTGATACGCTGGACGAGGAATACGAGCTGGAGCTGGAAGATGTGGCAATTTCCGAGGAAATCGCCCGTATCTACAAGGAGAAGCACCCGAACGCGCTGGACCGTGTCACCTACATGCATGCGCTGATCCGGCTGCAATCGGAACTGATCAAGTTGCAGGACTGGGTGGTGCATTCCGGTGAAAAGGTCGTGGTGCTGTTCGAGGGGCGCGACTCGGCCGGGAAGGGGGGCGTCATCAAGCGCATCACCCAGCGGCTGAACCCGCGCGTGGTGCGCACCGTGGCGCTGCCCGCACCTACCGAACGCGAGCGCAGCCAGTGGTATTTCCAGCGCTATGTGCCGCATCTGCCGGCGGCCGGGGAAATCGTGCTGTTCGACCGCAGCTGGTATAACCGCGCCGGGGTTGAGCGGGTGATGGGGTTCGCCACCGAGGATCAGGTAGAAGAGTTCTTCCGTGACGTGCCGGAGTTTGAACGGATGCTGGTGCGTTCGGGTATCCGGCTGGTGAAATACTGGTTCTCGATCACTGACGAAGAACAGCAGTTCCGCTTTCTCATGCGCATCCACGATCCGATGAAACAATGGAAGCTCAGCCCGATGGACTTGCAATCGCGGGTGCGGTGGGAGCGTTATACCAAGGCCAAGGAACAGATGTTCGCCCGCACCAATATCGCGGAAGCGCCATGGTATATCGTGGAGGGCAATGACAAGAAGCGCGCGCGGCTGAACTGTATCGACCATTTCCTGAGCATGGTGCCCTATGGCCCTGTCCCGCACGAGGAAATCCATTTGCCGGATCGCGTGTTCAATCCGTCCTATGAACGGGCGGTGCTGCCGCCCGAGTTGTATGTGCCGTCGAAATACTGACGCTTACAGCAGGATGTCGCTGGCGCCGAGCGTGTCGACATTCAGCAGGCCGATACGGAAATCGGCGAGACCGTCGCCGTTGGTGTCGCCTTCAAGGATCTGACCGGCAAAGCGCAGCTCGCCCGCCGTGCCGCTGAAGCCCTGCGCGCCGATGAAGTCGAACGCGTCATTGGCGCGGGTGGTGGCATCGGCGTCGATGCCGCGCAGGTCGATCAGGTCACGCTGTGCGGTGCTGAAATCCGTCACGAGGTCGATGGCATCCGAGGCCATCGCCGCCTCGGCGGCGCTGCGCCAGACAAAAGTATCGGCACCGCCGCGTCCGGTCAGCTGGTCAAAGCCCAGTCCGCCGGTCAGCACGTTACGGCCATTGGTGCCGAACAGCGCATCATCCGCGCCCGAGCCGATGGCGTTCTCGATGCCGCGCAGGGTTTCAAAACGGTTGGCGCCGGTCTGGGTACGGCCTGCACCCAGATCGACAGTCACACCGCTGCCGCCCTGGGTGAAATCATCCGCGCGCGGCTCATAGCTGATGGTGTCACGACCCTTGCCGCCGACGAAAGTGTTCTGCCAGCCGACGGAGTGGAAAATGTCGTTGCCGGTGCCACCCAGATAGGTGCTCTGGAAGGTCGAGACGGCGAATGTGTCCCTGCCCGCGCCGCCCGAAACACGGTCGCCGCGGTCGGTGGCGAAGCTGCCGAAGCCGGTGCTGACATAAATATCGTTCCCCGCGCCGAGCGAGATCACATTGCCCTGTTCGATCCGGCTGATCACAGAATCGTCGCCTGCGCCGGCGAGCACGCGGTTCAGCCCGCCCAGATCATCGTCGCGGTCCAGAAGCACGCTGTCCTTGCCGCCGCCCATCACCAGCGTCAGCCGGGTGTTTTCGGGGGCAAAGCCCTGACGGAAGCTGTCGTCGCCATTGGTGAAACGGATCGTGCGGGCCATGGGGGATCTCCTTCTCTGATACGCTCACCCTGCCATGGCACGCCGGGCGCGGCTGTTCCCGAAGGAACAGGGTTCAGCCGCGTTGCAGCTTCACCGCCTCGGTGCGCCCCAGACGCAGGAAATGCGCCATGTAGGGCTGGGTCGCATCCTCGGTGCGGGTGGCAGCGTACAGCCGTTTCGATGGGTTCCCCGCCAGCGGGCGCAGCGCATAATCGGGATTGTCACGCACCCCGCGCAGCACCCAGTCGGGCAGCACGGAAACCCCGCGATTCGAGCCGACCAGCATCAGGATCACCGCCGTCAGTTCGGCCTGCCGGTGCCCGCGCGGCTCTACCTTGGCGGGGGTCAGCAATTCGGTGAACACATCCAGCTTGTCGCGGCTGACGGGGTAGGTGATCAGCATCTGATCGCGCAGATCCTCGGCACTGATCGCGGCCTTGCCCGCCAGCGGATTGGCGGAGGATGCAACCAGCGTGGGGTGATAGTCGAACAGCGGGTTGAACACCACGCCCGGCAGGTCGGTCGGGTTCGAGGTGATGACCAGATCGACTTCCTCGCGGTCGAGCGCGGGGAAGGCATCGAAGGCCAGGCCCGCGCGGATGTCCACATCCACATCGGGCCAGGCGTGGCGGAATTTCTCCAGCACCGGGAACAGCCAGTCGAAACAGGCGTGACATTCCAGCGTGATATGCAGCCGCCCGGTCTTGCCTGCACGCAAGGCGCGAAACTCGTCCTCCAGCGCCTCAACCTCGGGCAGCACCTTGTCGGCCAGCCGCAGCATGCGCTGCCCGGCGGCGGAAAGCTTCAGCGGTTTTGAACGGCGCACGAACAGTTCGACCCCCGCCTGCTCCTCCAGCCCCTTCACCTGATGGCTCAGGGCGGATTGAGTCATGTTCAGCATGTCGGCGGCGCGGGCCAGCCCGCCGCAATCATGGATGGCGCGGATGGTGCGCAGGTGGCGCAGCTCGAAATACATGAAGCGGCCTCATGTTGATCTTGAGAATTATGAATTTGTCTCACAGGCCGCTTTCCGGCACAAGGGACACACCGCAAACACGGAGCAGATCATGACGACCCCGCGCATCTCGTTCGAGTTCTTCCCGCCCCAGACGCTGGATGCGTCGTTCAAACTGTGGGAAACCGTGCAGATGCTGGCGCCGCTGCGTCCGACATTTGCCTCGGTCACCTACGGCGCGGGCGGCACCACCCGCAAGCTGACGCATGAGGCGGTCACCACCATCGGGCGCAACTATGGCCTGAACGTCGCGGCGCATCTGACCTGTGTGGAGGCGACCAAGGCCGAGACGCTGGAAATCGCGGCGGCCTATGCTGACGCCGGTGTGCGTGAAATCGTGGCGCTGCGCGGCGATGCGCCGAAGGGCGCGACCCGCTTCACCCCGCATCCTGAAGGCTTTGCCAACAGCGTGGAACTGATCGAGGCGCTGGCCGCCACCGGCAAATTCACCCTGCGCGTCGGCGCCTACCCCGAACCGCACCCCGATGCCGCCGATACGCTGGCCGATGTGCGCTGGCTGAAACGCAAGCTGGATGCCGGTGCAACCTCGGCCATCACCCAGTTCTTCTTCGAGGCCGAAACCTTCCTGCGCTTCCGCGATCTTTGCGCAAAGGAGGGCATCACCGCCCCGATCATCCCGGGCATCCTGCCGATCGAGAATTTCGCGGGCGTCAAGAAATTCGCGTCGCGCTGCGGGGCACAGGTGCCGCAGTGGCTCGATGATGCCTATGCCACCGCAAAACGCGATGGCCGCGAGGAGTTGCTGTCGGTCGCGCTGTGCACCGAACTGTGCGACGAACTGATTTCGGAAGGGGTGGAAGACCTGCACTTCTACACCCTGAACCGTCCGCATCTCACGCGTGATGTCTGTCACGCGCTGGGGATCTCTCCCGAGGTGGCGCTGGAAAAGGTGGCCTGACAGGCCCTTTCCGGCAAACCTGCGCCCGGTCCCTTGCGGCCCGGGCGTTTTTTTATGCAGGCACCCGGCGCGGGGCGGCGCGCGGGATCAGGCGCAAACCCAGCAGGGCGAGGATGGCGCCCATATAGATCAGCGGCTCGGCGGGCCAGGCCTTGACCAGCATGATGAAATGCAGCCCCGCCAACATGGCGGCGGGGTAGGTCAGCCAGTGCAGACGCTGCCAGGCGGCGGCGCCCATCCGGCGGATCGCGGCATTGTTCGAGGTGACGGCCAGTGGCAGCAGCATCAGGAAAGCCGCAAAGCCGACGATGATATAGGGCCGCTTCACCAGATCTGCGCCTATTTCCGACCAGCGGAATTGCAGGTCCAGCGTGATCCAGACCAGCAGATGCAGTGCCGCGTACACGAAGGCCAGCACGCCAATCTGGCGCCGGAATCGGATGAGGTTCAGCCCGGCAAATCGGCGCAGCGGTGTGATGCACAGCCCTGCCACGATCAGTTGCAGCGCAACCTCGCCGACGCGGTGCTCGATGGTCTTGACCGGATCGACGCCCAGATTTCCGGTGAATACATCAACGACCAGCAGCAACGCGGGCAGCGCCCCCAGGGTGTAGACCATCCAGGGGCGCACCGGCCGCAAGGCGCGGTGGATCGTATCGCGCAGCATCAGTAATCCCTCGCCAGATCCTGCCCCTTGTAAAGATCGGCCACCAGATCCCCGTAACCATTGAACTTTTGCGTATCGACCCTAGACGCGAACAGGCCCGCACCGATGCGGCGCTCGGACGCCTGCGACCAGCGCGGGTGATCCACCTCCGGGTTCACATTGGCATAGAAGCCGTATTCCTTCGGCTGAAGCGCGTTCCAGGTCGTGTAAGGCATTCTGTCGGTCAGTGTGATCTTCACCAGCGATTTCGCGGATTTGAAGCCGTATTTCCACGGCACCACCAGCCGGATCGGCGCGCCGTTCTGGTTCGGCATCGGCTCGCCATAGATCCCGGTCGCCAGCAGGGTCAGCGGGTGCATCGCCTCGTCCATACGCAGCCCCTCGCGGTAGGGCCAGTCCAGCAGACCGGCCTTGACCCCCGGCATTTCCTCGGGCCGGGCCAGCGAGGTGAACTGCACGAATTTCGCGCCGGGTTGCACGCCGACACGATCCAGCACATGCGAAAGCTGCACGCCGTTCCACGGGATGATCATCGACCACGCCTCGACACAGCGGAAGCGGTAGATGCGTTCCTCGACCGGCAGGCCCTTCAGCAGATCGCCAAGGTCGTAGCTGCCGGGGCGATCCACCAGCCCGTCAACCTCCACCGCCCAGGGGGAGGTGGTCAGCTTGCCCGCATGGGCGGCCGGGTCGGTCTTGTCGAAGCCGAATTCGTAAAAATTGTTGTATCCCGTGATGTCCTCAAGGCTGTTTGGCGCCTCGTCGGTGGAATAGGGGCCGGTCGCGGCCAGTGCGGGGCTGGCCGCCAGCGCCGCGCCCATGGTCATCATCAGCTGCCTGCGGTTCAGCCAGCCGGCCTTCGGGGTGACATCGGCCCAGCCGAGCCCGGAATTGTAGCGTTGCGCCATCGCGGTGCCTCCTGTCGCTTTTTCTATTCTACGGTCAGGAGAGGGCGAAAGTTACACCCTTCACGCGATCGTGCGCGGGGCGCGGTCCGAAAGATCCAGCCACAGCCGCGCCAGGGCGGCCTCGGCCGTTTCCAGACCGCCGTTTTCCACCCCGGCGGACCAGAGCGCGGCTCCGGCGGCATAGGCCCCCGGTTCCAGCCCGCCGCGCAGGCACTGGCTGACCGCGCGGATACGGCAGCCGCGCGCCGTGGCACGGGCCAGTGCTGCCACAATTGCGGGGTCGGACATCATGGTTCCGGCACCAAAGACCCGCAGCACAGCGGCATCCAGTACCTCCAGCGCCGCCTCCAGCATCGTGGCAGGCATGCCGGGCGACAGGCTGAGGATGGCAAGGCGCTTGTTTTCGTCAAACGGCGCCGGATGTGGCGCACGCGGAACGGGCGCGGGCTGGGGCAGGGCGGTGAAGGCATCCGGCGCGTGGCTGTCGGTCTTGGCAAGACCGCCTGCGGGCAGCAGCGCGCCGCCAAGCGCGAGAAACACCCCGGCGCCTTGTTCGGCCAGCGCGATCACCGCAAGGTCCAGATTGGCCTCGGCATCGCCTCCCATGCCCAGCGGCACCATGGCGCCGCAGATCACCAGCCGCCGCCCCGACCCGGCCAGCGCCTGATCCAGCGCCGCGCCGGTAAAGGCCAGCGTATCGGTGCCATGGGTCAGCAGGACCGCCCGGCCCGGATGATCCGCCATCAGCGTCAGGATGCGGTTCCATTCCGCCGGGCCGACATCGGCGCTGTCGCGCAGGGGGGCAAAGACCTCGGCCACCAGATCGGTGCCCTTCGGCAGCCGCGCGGCCAGCGCCGCCTCGACCAGCCCCGGTGCGGGGTGCAGCCCGTCCGGCCCCGGCGCCATGCCGATGGTGCCGCCGGTATGGATCAGTAGCAGCTTCATCCGCCCTCCCGTTTTCCATCGCTTGCCATGCCTGCCTGCGCGGGGCAAGCCATCTGGCCAGGGGGGGCGGGCATTGCTATCCTGCCTGCGATCCAGTGCAACGGGCAGACATGAAACCGATCCATATCCTCAACGGGCCGAACCTCAACCTGCTGGGCAAGCGCCAGCCCGAGGTTTACGGCCATGAAACCCTCGCCGATGTCGAGACGCGCTGCGCCGCGCTGGCCGCCGAGCTGGGCGTGGGGCTGCATTTCGCGCAATCGAACCACGAGGGCGCGATCGTCGAGATGATCCACGCCGCGCGCGACGCCGCCTCGGCCATCGTCATCAACCCGGCTGCTTATACGCATACTTCGGTCGCCATTCTGGATGCGCTGAACGCCTTCAACGGGCCGGTGATCGAGGTGCATATCTCGAACGTCCACAAGCGCGAGAGCTTTCGCCATCACTCCTATGTCTCGCTGCGGGCAGACGGGGTGATCGCGGGCTGCGGGACGGAAGGCTACCTTCTGGCGCTGCGCCGCGTGGTGTCGCTGCTGCGGGCGGGCTAGGCAGGGTGGAAAGCTTTCGCTGGCATCCGGCAGCGCGGGCGGTGGATGCGCGCGGCGCGGTGTGCGACCGGGCGCTGCCAGGGGCTCCGGTTCTGCCGGATCGCCCGGCACTTGCCGCCTTGCAGTCCGCCATCGGGCATCCGGCGTTCCGCATCGGGGCGACGGAGGCTCCGACGCCCGAACCGGGCAGGGTCCCGGTGTTTGAAACCCTGACCGGCGGCACCTCGGGCACGCCGAAACGCATCCGCCGCACGCAGGCATCCTGGATCGCCAGTTTCGCGGTGAATGCCCGGCTGTTCGGCATCGGGCCGGGCACGCGGGTCGCCGTATTGGGGCGGCTGGTGCATTCGCTGGCGCTTTATGGCGCGGTGGAGGCGCTGCATCTTGGGGCGGAGCTGCATCTGCTGGACGGTCTGCGCCCCGACCGGCAGCGCGCGGCGCTGGCAGCGCGGCGCGTGTCGCTGCTTTACGCGACGCCTGCGCAACTGCGCCTGCTGACCGAGGCGGGCGGCGCGCTGCCCGATCTGCGCCATATCGTCGTCGGCGGATCGAAGCTCGATCCGGGGCTGCGGGCGGTGTTGGCCGCTTTGGGTCCGGCGCGGGTAACCGAGTTTTACGGCGCGGCGGAGGCGAGCTTCATCGCCATGGCGGATGAAACGACCCCGCCCGACAGCGTGGGACGACCCTATCCCGGTGTTGAATTGCGCTGTGACACCGATGGCTTGTCCGTCAGATCGCCCTATCTGGCCGAGGGCTATGCCGGAGGCGGGGCCGGGGCCGAATGGCGTGACGGCTGGCTGCATCTGGATGAATTTGCCGAGTTGCGCGATGGCGCGCTGTTTCTGCGTGGCAGGGCCGGGCGGCGGGTGAAGATTGCCGATCAGAGCGTGTTCCCCGAGGAAATCGAACTGGCGCTGCTGGGCCTGCCCGGCGTGACGCGCGCCGCTGTTCTGCCGGTGGCCGATGGTTTGCGCGGGCAGGTTCTGGTGGCGGTTGTGGTCGGAGACCGGGCGGCAGAGCCTGCAATCCTTCAGGCCTTGCGCGCCGCTTTCGGCCCGCTGGCCGCGCCGCGCCGCGTGATCTGGCGCGACAGTTGGCCCGAGTTGCCCTCGGGCAAGACTGACCTCGCAGCGCTGGCGTGGGATCTGCCCGATGACTGAACCCCGCCTGATCGCCGCCCGCCGCAGCCCGGTGATGCCGCGTGGCGGCGCCTTCGCCGGTCTTGCCCTGCACGAACTGGCCGCGCCCGTCATTGCCGCCGTTCTGAAGGATGCAGGCATCGCGCTGGATCAGGTGGACGAGCTGATCCTGTCGAACGCGCTGGGGGCGGGCGGCAATCCGGCGCGGCTGGCGGCGCTGGCCGCGGGTTTGCCAGAGCGTGTCGCGGGGCTGAGCGTCGACCGCCAGTGTGCGGGCGGGCTGGATGCCATTGGCATTGCGGCGGCGCTGGTGGCGTCCGGGCAGGCAAGGGTGGTGCTGGCGGGCGGGGTGGAAAGCTATTCGCGCCGCCCCCTGCGGCTGGCACAGGCGCCCGGTCAGACGCCGCAACCTTATGACCGCCCGCCTTTCACCCCATGGCCCGACCGTGATCCGGACATGACCGATGCCGCCGCCGCACTGGCCGACCGGCTGGGGATTTCTGCCGCGCGCCAGCAGGCCTGGGCGGTGCGCAGCCATGCCCTTGCCCGCGCCAGCGCGCAGCCGGAAATCGTGCCGGTCGCGGGGCGGGACAGGGATGGTTTCACCCGCGCGCTGACCACGGCGCTGGCGGCCCGCGCACCACGTCTGGCGGGCAGCGTCAATGCCGCAACCACGGCGGTGGAGGCCGACGGCGCAGCTTTCGCGCTGGTCGTAGCGCCGGATATCGCGGCAAAGGCACGTCGCTGCCTGCGCATCCGCGCCTGTGCGACGCTGGGTGCCGCACCGGAAGAGCCGGGCCTTGCCCCGGTCGCCGCCATCCGCCGGGTGCTGGACCGCACCGGCCTTGCCCCCGATGCGCTGGAACAGATTGAACTGATGGAGGCCTACGCCGTGCAGGCCCTTGCCTGCATGGACGCCTGTGCCCTGCCAGAGAAACGCGTCAATCCGGGCGGTGGGGCGCTGGCGCGAGGGCACCCCATCGGGGCCTCGGGGGCCATTCTGGTTGCCCGGCTGTTTCACGGGCTGCAACATGGCTCCGGCCTTGCCGCCATCGCGGCGGCCGGGGGTATCGGCTCGGCGCTGGTTCTGCAGATCTGAGTCTGAGGGGGCTCCGCCCCGGCCTGCGGCCTTCCCCGAGATATTTGGACCAAGATAAAGAGCCGGATGGGCTTCTACCTTGCGGAAATATTCCCGGGGGTGAATGGCCGCAGCCAAGGGGGCAGGCCGCCCCCTTGGCAGATGGTTCAGCCGCGTGACAGCAGGGCCTGCGGGCGCACCCGTGCGAGGCCTTGCGTGATCGCCCCGGCGATGACGGCCTTCAGCAGGTCACCGGCAAAGAAGGGCAGGGCCAGACCGGCGGCCTCGGGCAAGGTCTTGCCCAGAACCACGGCCATACCGGCAATGCCGCAGGCATGCAGTACAACCAGACCCCCCAGGAAGGCGCCGCCGAAAGCGGCGATGCCCACAGGCGCGCGCCATTTCTCGACCACCAGACCGGCAACAAAGGCTGCCAGCGGGAAGCCCACCAGATAACCGGCAGTGGGCGAGACAAAGACGCCAAGCCCGCCACGCCCGCCCGCCAGAAGCGGCAGACCCAGCGCGGTGAGGCCAAGGAACAGCAGCACCGCCAGCGTGCCGCGTTTCGCGCCCAGCACCGTGCCGCAGAGCATGATGCCCAGCGATTGCGCGGTGATCGGCACGCCCGAGGCGAGGTCGATCTTGGGCACGAGGCCCAGAACAGCGATAAGAGCAGCGAAAAGCGCGATATGGGTCAGGTTGCGTTCCATCGGGGGGATCTCCTCAAAGCCCGCCCCGCGCGCGCAGGGCCTCGGCCACATGATCAGCGTCATCCAGCGCGGTCAGCACCAGCGGCAGCACGATGGCCACCCCGGCGCGTTTCGGACTGCGCGCGCGCCATGCCTGCCGCAATTGCCCGGCCTTGTCCAGCAGAACCGGCGTGAAGCGGATGACCAGCGCGACCGCCAGCGCCAGCACGCGGGGGTTCAGCCCGAAGCGCGCGAAGGGGGTCAGAACCCGCTCGACCGCCGCCAGCATCGCATCCAGCCGGGTGGTCATCGTCACCAGATTGGCCAGCGCCACGGCAAAGACCATGCGGCCCGCAATGACCGCGCCTGCGCGAATTTCGCCCGTCCACAGATGCCAGAGCGTCAGCACCAGCAGAAACGGCCAGAGCATCCACAGCCGCCCCGCTGCCTCGCGGGTGAAGCCCCACCCCAGCACCAGATGCAGCGCCGCCAGCGCCAGCAGCGCGCCACCGATTACCGGCAGTGCCTGCACCGGAAAGATCAGCGCCGATCCCAGCGCGGCAGCGGCCAGCTTTGGCCCGGCAGGCCAGCGATGCGCTGCTGTCTCATGCGCCGAGGTCAGTGTCAGCATCGCTATCCCCCCGCCGCGCCATCTCGGCCCGGAATTCCTCCAGAACCCAGGCAGCGGCGCCGTCGCCCACCACGCGGCCGGCCTCAAGCCAGATCACCCGGTCGCAACCCGCCACCGCCTGCGGATCATGGCTGATGGTCACCAGCCGCTGCGGCAGGGATGCCAGCCTCCGCGACAGCCGCGCCTGCGTGGGTAAATCCAGTGCCGCGAAGGGTTCGTCCAGCAACAGTGTCGCCGGCTCCATCAGCAAAACCGCCATCAGACACAGCCATTGCTTCTGCCCTTGGCTCAGCGCTGTGACGGGCGCCGCCGCCCAATGCGCGCGGCCCTCTGCCGCGAGGCAGGTCCGCACCCGCGCCGTGGCCTCCCCGGCCCGCAGCCCCAGCTGACGCAGACCGAAGGCCAGTTCTTCCTCTACCGTGGGGAAGATGATCTGGTGATCAGGGTTCTGGAACAGGATGCCGATGGCCCGCAACATGGCCTTGCGATCCACCGCCGGGTCCACGCCTGCCACCCGGATCGTGCCGCCCGTCGGCGCCAACAGCCCTGCCATCAGCCGCAGCAATGTGGTTTTGCCAGATCCGTTGCGCCCGACGATGCCGATGCGCCTCTCATGCAGCGAAAGCGTGATGCCGTGCAGGACCGGCTTGCCCTGCACCGCATATTGCACCCCGGAAAACTCTATCCCGTCCATGCCGCCCGCATAGCTGTCACCCCGGCCGCGCACAACGAAAAAGGAGGGCAGAGCAAAAGGAGGGCATGAGGCCCCCCTTCATTTTCTGTCCATAAATATCCCGGGGAGCGCCGAAGGCGCGGGGGCAGAGCCCCCAGCCCCGCTCAGCCCTGTTGCGCCGCCGCGACCGAGGCTTCCAGAATCTCCATCGCCTCGGCGAAATGCGCGTCGGGAATGGTGATCGGGGCAAGGAACCGCACGACGTTGCCGTAAACACCGCAGGTCAGCAGGATCAGCCCGCGCTTTTGCGCCTCGGCCCGCACCCGGCCGGTGAAGCCCGCATCGGGTTCCTTGGTCGAGGGATTGGCAAACTCCACCGCCACCATGAAGCCGGGGCCGCGGATGTCGACGATCTCGGGTGTGGTCGCGCGCAGCGATTCGAGCTTCTGTTTCAGCCGCGAGCCCAGCTCGTTGGCGCGGGCGCAAAGGTCTTCCTCCTCGATCACATCCAGCACGGCATGCGAGGCGGCGATGCCCAGCGGGTTGCCCGCATAGGTGCCGCCCAGACCGCCGGGATTGGCCGCATCCATCAGCTCTGCCTTGCCGGTCACTGCCGCCAGCGGCAGGCCACCCGCCAGACCCTTGGCCATGGTGGTCAGGTCGGCGGCGACGCCATGCGCCTCCATGGCGAACAGGTGGCCGGTGCGGGCAAAGCCGGTCTGCACCTCGTCGGCAATCATCACGATGCCATGCTTGTCGCACAAAGCGCGGATCGCCTTCACCAGCTCGGTCGGCGCCGGGTAGAAGCCGCCTTCGCCCTGCACGGGTTCAAAGATGATCGCGGCGACGCGCGCCGGGTCCAGATCGGCCTTGAACAGCTTCTCGATCCCCGCCATCGCATCCCTGGCCGAAATCCCGTGCACATCCATCGGGAAGGGCACATGGAATACGCCCGGCATCATCGAGCCGAAGCCCTTCTTGTAGGGTTCCACCTTGCCGGTCAGCGCCATGCCCATGAAGGTGCGGCCGTGGAAGCCGCCGCCGAAGGCGATCACCGCATCGCGGCCGGTGGCGATGCGGGCGATCTTCACCGCATTCTCGCAGGCTTCGGCGCCGGTGGTGACGAAGATCGTCTTCTTGCGGAAATCGCCCGGCACCTTTTCATTCAGGCGCTCGGCGAGGCGGATGTAGTTCTCGTAGGGCATGACCTGATGGCAGGTATGGGTGAAGCGGCCCATCTGTTCGGCCACCGCCGCCATGACCTTCGGGTGGCAATGGCCGGTATTCACCACCGCGATACCCGCAGCGAAGTCGATATAGCGATTGCCCTCGACATCCCAGACCTCGGCGTTCAGCGCCCGGTCAGCATAGATCTGCGTCTGCATCCCCACACCGCGCGAAATCGCCTCGTCCCGGCGGCTGGCCACTTCGGTATTCTTCATCTTTCTGGTCCTCATCTGCCCTAAGGGGAGTTGCGCCACATTTGATCAAATATCCCCACCGCAGGCAATGGGATTCGACAGGTCTTGTGATCCGGGGAGGCACAAGGATACTGCCCCGAACGGATTTCAGAATGACGGGTTGGGCTGATGGGTTTCAGGTCTGGATTGTGGTGCATCACGCTGGGTCTCTGGGTGTCTTGCCTGCCGGCTGCGGGGCAGGGGCAGCAAAGCTATCTTCTGACCGATGGTCGAAGCCTCGCGCCGCTGGACGTGTTCCGCGAATGTGATGCCTGTCCCGAAATGATCGTCATGCCGCCCGGCAGTTTTATGATGGGGGCAAAGCCCGGCGATTCGCGTAACCCGATTGACATGTTCGGCCCGAATGCGACCTTCCGCCTGCTTCCCCCCGGCAAGGAACCCTTCATCCCCGGCGAACATCCGCGCCATCGGGTCGAGATGGACATTCCCTTCGCCATGGGCCGTAACGAGGTCACCCATGCCGAATGGATGGCATGCGTGGACGCCGGTGCCTGCACCCGCGTGCCGAAACATGTGACCCCGACACTCAGCCGCGACATCCCGCTTGGCCCGAAGCATCCGGTCATCAATATCTCTTACCTCGACATGCAGGAGTATGTGCTGTGGCTGAATACGCTGGTCGGGGCGAAGGTTTATCGTCTGCCGACTGAAGCGGAATGGGAATATGCCGCCCGTGCGGGCACCGAAACCCGCTTTGCCCAGGGGGACGAGCTGACCTCGGATCAGGCGAATTTCAATGGCGAGGGCGAGGACAGGATGCGTGGCAATGCTGTTCCGATGTTCGCCTGGCGGGACACGCCGGTCGAAGTGGATGCACTGGATGCTGCAAACGGCTGGGGCCTGCGCCACATGTCAGGCAATGTCAGTGAAAGGACACTCTCCTGCTGGACTGAGGGCGGGCACCTCGGCCTTGCCAGAGACAGTGCCTATTTGGCAAATGCGCTGTCACAGCAAGAATGCAATCGGGTCGAACGCGGCGGCGCCTTCACGGATGGCATGGATTACGCCCGTCCCGCGGCGCGTGGCGGTGCCATCGAATCATATCGCAGGTATATGGCCGGCTTCCGCCTCATCCGGCAGTTCTGACCGGCGTCAGGCCCGGAAATGTGAGAAGCGATAGGGCGAGACGCCGTATTTCTTGCGGAAACTTTTCGAGAAATGGCTGCTGGAGGCGTAGCCGCAGGCGACGGCCACTTCGGTTACGCTAAGGTCGGTTTCGGCCAGAAGGGCGCGGCCGTGTTGCAGCCGCAGGTCATTCATGTAGCGCACCGGGGTGACGCCGAGATAACGATTGAACAGACGTTCGATCTGGCGCCGCGATACGCCAAGGTGATCGGCACAGGCGTCCAGATCAAATTCCTCCTCGATCCGCGCCTCAAGGAAGGCCACGGCCTTGATGAGCTTTTCGTTCCGCGTGCCCAGCCGCGCCGCCAGCGAGGTGACCTGCTCGTCCGCCTCGTCGCGCCGCTGGGTCAGCAGGCACATGTTCATGACCTCCTGGCTCAGTTCGGCACCGTAATGGTCATGGATCAGTTTCAGCATCAGGTCGGCGGCAGCAACGCCGCCCGCGCAGGTCACGATCCGGTCGTCAAGACAGAACACCTGCCGCGCCGGGGTCAGATCGGGGAAGGTTTCGGAAAAGCCGCTCAGGTTTTCCCAATGCAGAGTGAAACGCCGCCCCTTCAGGATACCCGCCCGCGCCAGAGCATAGGCGCCGGTGCACAGCCCGCCCACCGTGCGGCCACGCCGCCACTGGTTGCGCACCCAGTCACCCAGCGTCGCGCCCATCGTGACCTCGGGCTGCACACCACCGCAGATCAGCACATGGCCCTGCGGCTGGGCGGCGCTCAGCGGCCCGTCGGGCATCACCGGCACGCCGTTGGAGCAGCGCACCGGCTGGCCGTCTTCCGAGAAGGTCTGCCAGCGGAACAGGATCTGCCCGGTGAGCTGATTCGCCACCCGCAATGGCTCGATGGCCGAGGTGAAGGCCAGCATGGTGAAGCGCGGGGCCAGAACGAAGGTGACATGCACCGGCTCGATGACTTTCGGCAGCGTGACATGTGCCACGCCGCGCGCCACGTATCGCTGCGAATCCTCGGTCTGATCGGTGCTCATCCGATTGCCGTAGCGCGGCCTGTGAATTGTCGCAAGCGGCAGTTGGTGTTTACCGCCGGTTAACCCTTTCCGGGCCAGTCTGGCCCTGCGAATGAGGAGCGGAATCATGGCGCCTGGACCGGACTGTGACACCCCACACCCCACCCACCCCTTCACGGAACAGGAACGGCTGTCCTGGCTGCGCCTCATTCGCTCCCGCAGGGTCGGGCCGGTGACGTTTCACCGGCTGCTGGCGGAACACGGTACCGCGCAGGCGGCGCTTGCGGCGCTGCCCGATGTGGCGCGCGCGGCGGGGGTGAATGATTACGCGGCCTGCCCGGTGGAGGTGGCTTTGCATGAGATGCGGGCGGCACGGGCAGCCGGGGCGCGTATGGTTTGTCCGGGCGAGGCGGCATACCCCGAACATCTGGCGGGCCTGCCGGATGCGCCGCCGGTTCTGTGGCTGCGCGGCGATGCGGCGCTGCTGGCCCGGCCCATGGTGGCGCTGGTGGGGGCCCGCAATGCCTCCAGCCTCGGTATCCGCATGGCGCGGCGGCTGGCCGGCGCACTGGGCGAGGCGGGGTTTGTCGTCGTATCGGGCCTTGCGCGCGGCATTGATGGCGAGGCGCATTCCGCTGCGCTGGGCACTGGCACCGTGGCGGTGATGGCGGGTGGGGTTGACGTGATCTATCCGGTGGAAAACGGCGGTCTTGCGGCCCGGATCGCGGCAGAAGGGGCTCTGCTGTCGGAACAGCCCATGGGCACGGAACCGCAGGCACGGCATTTCCCGCTGCGCAACCGCATCGTCTCGGGCCTTGCCCGCGCGGTGGTGGTGGTGGAGGCGGCGGCGCGCTCCGGCTCACTGATCACCGCGAAGGAGGCGGCGGATCAGGGGCGCGAGGTGCTGGCGGTGCCGGGCCATCCCTTCGACGCCCGCGCGGCGGGTTGCAACCAGCTGATCCGGGAAGGGGCAACCTTGGTGCGCTCGGCTGAGGATGTGATCGAAGCACTTGGCCAGGTGCCCGCGCCCGCCGCGCGCGCCCATGCCGCGTTGCCTGACGGGGTGCTTCCCGGCCCGGTGCCCGCCCGCCGACCGCTGGCCGAGATTGCGGCGCTGCATCGCAAGATCCTTGACCGGCTGTCGCCCAGCCCGGTGGCCGAGGATCAGCTGATCCGCGATCTGGCGGTGCCCGCGCATGAGGTCGCACCGCAGCTTCTGACGCTGGAACTGGAGGGGCGGGTACTGCGCCAGCCCGGCGGTCTGATCTGCCGGGCGTGAGGCGGGATCAGCAGACCTCGGGCGTGACCGCGGCCCATTGCGGGCACAGCGCCGGATCGGCCCACCAGGCATCGGTGGCCCCGATGGCCCAATGGGCCACGGCCCAGCTTTGGCCGGATTTCCACAGAAGCGCCTGCATGTTGGCACCATCCATGAATTCCGGGTCCAGCCCCTGCTGCCGTACCATCGGGGTCTGAGCCATGTCGATCTCGCCGCCGCCCGGCCGCTGGGCACTGACCATGGCGAATCCCGCACTGCCGTCGACGCGCAGCGTGTGGACAACGAACTCCACCGGCGCACCGAGGTTCATCTCGGCCAGGGGGCGCATCGCATCCATCATGGCGCGTCGGTCGGCGGTGCCGCGGGCGGGTTCGGTCCAGGCGGCGGCGGGATGGGGCAGGGCGAGGCAGAGGCTCAGAACCAGGGCAAGGCGCATCGAAATCAACCGGATCAAAGGGAAATCCGGCGCAGATTGCGCGGTCTTCACGCTTCCGTCAAACCCGATTGCGGGCTTGACGACACGGCCCTGCCTTGACATGGGTGCCCGGTCATACACATGTTTCGGCGCCCCCGATGGGCAGGGCGCAAGAGGTTTTCATGGCAGTCGTCGTCGTCGAGTCACCGGCCAAGGCCAAGACAATCAACAAATATCTTGGCTCCGACTATACGGTGCTGGCCTCCTATGGCCATGTCCGTGACCTGCCGCCGAAGGATGGTTCGGTCGATCCCGAGCATGATTTCGACATGAAATGGGAGGTCGCCTCGGACAGCAAGAAGCATGTCCGGGCCATCGCCGAGGCGCTGAAAACCGATGACGAACTGATCCTCGCCACCGACCCTGACCGCGAGGGCGAGGCGATTTCGTGGCACCTGAAAGAGGCGCTGGCCTCCAGCCTGAAGAAGGGCAAGAAGGTCAGCCGCGTCACCTTCAACGCCATCACCAAGGCCGCCGTGACCGAAGCGATGAAGAACCCGCGCGAGGTGGATGCCGCGCTGGTCGATGCCTATCTGGCCCGACGCGCGCTTGATTATCTGGTGGGCTTCACGCTCTCGCCGGTGTTGTGGCGCAAGCTGCCGGGTGCGAAATCGGCGGGGCGGGTGCAGTCGGTCTGCCTGCGGCTGATTGTCGAACGGGAAATGGAGATCGAGGCCTTCCGCGCCCGCGAATACTGGAGCGTGGTTGCCATGCTCGACACGCCGCGCGGCCAGAGCTTCGAGGCGAAGCTGACCGTGCTGGGCGGCAGGAAGCTCGACAAGTTCGACATCCCGACCGCCGAAGCGGCCGAACTGGCGGTGCAGGCGGTGCAATCGCGCGAATTGCGCGTGGCGGCGGTGGAATCGAAACCCGCCAGCCGCAATCCCTTTCCGCCCTTCATGACCTCGACCCTGCAACAGGAGGCCAGCCGCAAGTTCGGCATGGGCGCCAAGGCCACGATGTCGGCGGCGCAGCGGCTCTATGAAGCCGGGCATATCACCTATATGCGGACGGACGGCATCGACATGGCACCCGAGGCGGTGATGGCGGCGCGGGCCGAGATCAAGGATCGCTTCGGCGCCGAATATGTGCCGGACAGCCCGCGCATGTATAAAAACAAGGCCAAGAACGCGCAGGAAGCCCACGAATGTATCCGCCCGACCGATATGTCGGCGGCGCCCGAAAAGCTGCGTTTGACCGAGGCGGACCAGCGCAAACTTTATGACCTGATCTGGAAGCGTACGATCGCCAGCCAGATGGCGGCAGCACGGCTGGAGCGGACAGCGGTGGATGTGACCAGCCCCGACGGCCAGGTCACGCTGCGCGCCAACGGGCAGGTGGTGATGTTCGACGGTTTCCTCAAGGTCTATGACGAAGGCCGTGACGAGGATGGCGATGACGAGGGCCGCCTGCCGCAGATCATGCAGGGCGAGACGGTGAAACCCGCTGCCGGTGCCTATCGCGCCGATTTCGCCAAGGCGGTTTTTGCCGAAGGCGAACCGGCGCCGGTCGGCGGCGACATCCGTCGGGCGCAAAACATGATGCTGGGCAAGACAGAGGCGGTGAAGGGCATGCAGCACTTCACCCAGCCGCCGGCGCGCTACACCGAGGCGACACTGGTCAAGCGGATGGAGGAACTCGGCATCGGCCGGCCCTCGACCTATGCTTCGATCATCTCGACCATCCAGGACCGCGAATATGTGCGGAAGGACAAGAACCGCCTGATCCCCGAAGACAAGGGGCGGTTGGTTACGGCCTTCCTGACCAACTTCTTCCGCCGCTATGTTGAGTATGATTTCACCGCCGAGCTTGAGGGCGAGCTGGACGATGTGTCGGCGGGCGAGCGCGACTACAAGGAAGTGCTGGCGCGGTTCTGGCGCGATTTCTCGGCCGCCGTGGCGGAAACCGCTGATCTGCGTATCGGCGAGGTGCTGGAGCGGCTCGATGATTTCCTCGCGCCGCATCTTTACCCGGCGCGGGCCGACGGTGGTGACCCGCGATCCTGCCCGGTCTGCGGTTCGGGACGGCTGCATCTGAAGACGGCGCGGTCTGGCGGGGCCTTCATCGGCTGCGGCAATTACCCGGAATGCCGCTATACGCGGCCGATTTCGGTGGGCGACGATTCGGGTGCGATCACCCCGGACGGCAAGGTGCTGGGGCAGGACGAGGACGGCCAGCCGATCACCCTGCGCGCCGGGCGCTTTGGCCCCTATGTGCAAAAGGGCGATGCGGACGAGGCCAATCCCAAGCCGCCGCGCGCCAGCCTGCCCAAGGGCTGGTCGCCGGAAAGCGTTGATCTGGAACGCGCGCTGATGCTTCTGAACCTGCCGCGTCCCATCGGCCCGCACCCCGAGGATGGCGCGCTGGTCGAGGCCGGGATCGGCCGCTTCGGCCCCTATGTGAAGCATAACAGCACCTATGCCAACCTGCCCGAGGTGGACGAGGTCTTTACCATCGGCATGAACCGTGCGGTCGAAGTGCTGGCGCTCAAAGCCTCCCGCGGGCGGGGGGCGAGCGCGCCGGCCCAGCCGCTGAAGGAGTTGGGCGAGCACCCGGACGGCGGCGTCATCGCTGTGATGCCGGGGCGCTACGGTCCTTATGTGAAATGGGAGAAGGTCAATGCGACCCTGCCCAAGGGCATGGAGCCGGAGGCCATTACTTTTGACGAGGCGCTGGCGCTGATCGCGGAAAAGGCGGGCAAGAAGGGCGGGGCCAAGAAGGCGGCCAAGCCCAAAGCGACGGCAAAGCCGAAGGCAGAGGCAAAACCCAAGGCGACGAAGGCCAAAGCCGAAGCCAGGCCGAAGAAGGCCGCAGGCAAGAAGGCTGCCGACGCCGAAAGCTGAAACAGAAAAAGGGGGGCTGAACGCCCCCCTTTTGCCTCACGCTCCGGCTCAGGCGCCGCGCGGATTGACCAGCCGCGCCATCACATCGGCGGCGGCGATGCTGCCGATGGTGCTCCCTCCCTCGGTCACAGCAATCGCGGTGGCGCCGTCACGGATCATCTCCATCACCGCTTTCACCGGGGTCTCCGCCTCCACCGCATGACTGGCAGAGGCAGGCCCCGCCCGCATCACATCGCGCGCGGTCAGCACGCTCAGAGGGTTCATATGTGCCACGAAATCAGCGACATATTCGCTGACCGGATTGGCGATGATCTCGCGCGCGGTGCCGCATTGCACGATGCGGCCGCCCTCCATCAGGGCGATGCGGTTGCCGATCTTGAACGCCTCATCCAGATCGTGACTGACAAAGACGATGGTGCGCTTCAGCCGCTGTTGCAGATCCAGCAATTCGTCCTGCAACTTGGTGCGGATCAGCGGGTCCAGCGCCGAGAAGGGCTCGTCCATCAACAGGATCGGCGCACGGGTGACAAAGGCGCGGGCCAGACCAACGCGCTGCTGCATCCCGCCTGACAACTCGCCCACCTTGCGGTCGGCCCATTGCGTCAGGTTCACCAGTTCAAGCTGTTCGTCCACCGGCTGACGGCGGGCCTCGACCGGGATGCCCGCAAGCTCCAGCCCCAGCCCCACGTTTTCCCGCACCGACCGCCATGGCAAGAGGCCGAACTGCTGGAACACCATGGCGATGCGCGACAGGCGCAGGCGGCGCAGCGTATCGGCATCGGCCCTGGTGACACTGACCATGCGGTCGCCATCCGAGACCCGCACCTCGCCACGCACCACCGGGTTCAGGGCATTCACCCCGCGCAGTAGCGTGGATTTGCCCGAGCCGGACAGGCCCATCAGCACGAGGATCTCGCCTTCGGCCACGCTCAGCGAACAGTCATGCACGCCAAGCACCTGCCCGGTGGCCTGCTGCACCTCGGCCCGGCTCTTGCCCTGGTCCATCAGCGGCAGCGCGCTTTGCGGATCATCGCCGAAGACGATGGACACCCGGTCGAATTCAACTGCGGTCATTTGCGCGTCACCCTCAGCATGCGGTCCAGCATGATGGCCACGACGACGATGACGAGGCCGCTTTCAAACCCGAGCGCGGTATTGACCGAGTTCAGCGCCCGCACCACCGGCACGCCCAGCCCGTTCGCCCCCACCAGCGCGGCGATCACCACCATCGACAACGACAGCATGATGGTCTGGTTCAGCCCGACCATGATCTGCGGCAGGGCATAAGGCAGTTCTACCTTCCACAGCACCTGCCGTTTGGTGGCGCCAAAGGCGGTTGCGGCCTCCAGCAGCGGCATGGGGGTCGAGGAAATTCCCAGCTGCGTCATGCGGATCGGCGCGGGCAGCACGAAGATCACCGTGGCGATCAGGCCGGGCACCATGCCGATGCCGAAGAACACGATGGCGGGGATCAGGTAAACGAAGGTCGGCAGCGTCTGCATCAGGTCCAGCACCGGGGTCAGTGCGGCATAGACCTTGGGCCTGTGCGCGGCCCAGATACCGATGGGCACCCCCAGCCCCATGCAGACCACACAGGATGACAGCACCAGTGTCAGGCTTTCGGTCGTGGGTTTCCAGTAGCCTTGATTGAGGATGAAGGCGAAAGCCAGCGCCACGAACAGCACCACCTTCCACGATCTTTGCAGATACCATGTCAGCGCAAGAAACGCCGCGATCACCACCAGCGGCGGCGGGCTTTGCAGAACCCAGAGGATCGCGTCGATCAGCCGATCCATCACCGTCCCCATCACGTCGAACAGGGGCTTCAGGTTCACTTTCATCCATTCGAAGGCAATTTTCGACAGCTTGCCCAGCGGCAGCTTGTTGTCGGTCAGCCAGTCGAGCATCCGGCGCGTTTCCTTCCTGCGGGGCGCATGCGAAAACCCTCCCCCGCCGGTCGGACAGGGGAGGGCGGTTCAGGGAAGCCTTAAAGACCCAGCGCCGATTTCACCGCGGCCATGGCGTCGCCGCCGTCCTTTGTGGTCACGCCGTCCAGCCAGGGGCCAAGCGTATCGGGATTGGCCTTCAGCCAGGCCGAGGCGGCGGCCTTCGGATCGGCACCATCATCCAGGATCGCACCCATGATCTCGTTCTCCATCGGCAGCGAGAAGACGAGGTTTTGCAGCAGCTTGCCGGTATTCGGGCATTCCGCGATATAGCCCTTGCGGACGTTGGTCGCCACGGTGGCGCCGCCAAGGTTCGGGCCGAAGAAATCATCGCCGCCGGTCAGATAGGTCATCTTGAAATTGGCATTCATCGGGTGGGGTTCCCAGCCGAGGAAGATGATCGGCTTCTGCTCGCCCGTGGTGCGGGCGACTTCGGCCAGCATCCCTTGCTCCGAGCTTTCGATGACTTCGAAGCCCTTCAGGCCGAAGGCATCCTTCTCGATCATGTCGAGGATCAGGCGGTTGCCGTCATTGCCCGGCTCGATCCCGTAGATCTTGCCTTCCAGCGCATCTTTCTGCGCGACGATATCGGCGAAATCCTTGATCCCTAGCGCGGCACCGGCCTCGTTGGTGGCCAGCGTGTATTTGGCGCCCTCAAGGTTGGTGCGCACGGTCTCCACGGTGCCCGCCTCGCGGTAGGGGGCGATGTCGGCCTCCATCGTCGGCATCCAGTTGCCGAGGAACACATCCACATCGCCACCGGCAAGGCCGGTGTAGGTCACCGGCACCGACAGCAGCTTGGTTTCGGTTTCATAGCCCAAAGCCTCCAGCACGACACTGGTGGCGGCGGTGGTCGCGGTGATGTCGGTCCAGCCGACATCCGAGAAGATCACCTTGTCGCAGCCTTCGGCATGGGCGGTGCCTGCAAAGGCAAAGGCCACCGTGGTGGCCAGAAGGGCGGATTTCACTTTGGTCATGTCGACTCCCTGGGTCTGGCGTTGGCCGTGTTTTTTGTTGATTGACGGATCAATAAAAAACACGCTAGCTCGGTTTGGCAAGTCTTTTTTGGGGAAATGCCGTGCCGAAGCTTGGGATGGAACCTATCCGAAAGGCCGCGCTGGTCAAAGCGACCATCGTGGAACTGGGCCGTGCCGGGTCGCTGGATGTGACGGTCAGCCAGATCGCCAAGCGGGCAGGCATGTCCTCTGCGCTGGCGCATCATTACTTTGGGTCCAAGGAGGATATCTTCCTTGCCGCGATGCGACACATCCTGTCGCTTTACGGGGCCGAGGTGCGCGGCGCGCTGGCGGCGGTGGACGGGCCGGAGGCGCGGTTGCAGGCGATTCTGCGTGCGAGTTTCAGCCCCGGTAACTTCCGGCGCGAGGCGGTGGGGGCCTGGCTGAACTTCTATGTTCTGGCGCAGACCGTGCCCGAGGCGCGGCGGCTGCTGTCGGTCTATCAGCGGCGGCTGCGGTCGAATCTGCTCAGTTGTCTGCGTCCGCTGGTCGGCGTGCGGGCGGATCGCGCGGCCGATGCGCTGGGGGCGCTGATCGACGGCGTCTACCTGCGCGAAGCTTTGAAGGAGGGGCCGCCGGATTCGGCCTCGGCCGTGGCCACGGTTATGGAATTCGTGGCCTCGGAACTCGGGAAACGTAAATAAAGAAAGGGGATGACCATGCGGGCACAGCCGAAGGCCAGCCATTTCGTCAATGGTGACTATGTCGAAGATACCGCCGGTGCGGCGATCGAGGTTGTCTATCCGGCCACGGGCGAGATGATCGCCGTGCTGCATGAGGCGACGCCTGCGGTGATCGAGGCGGCGCTATCCGGGGCAGCGGCGGCACAGAAAGCCTGGGGGGCCACGCGCCCGGTCGAACGCGCCCGCATCTTGCGCCGCGCCGTGGATCTGATCCGCGCCCGCAATGAAGAACTTTCGGTGCTTGAGACGCTGGATACCGGCAAGCCTGTGCAGGAAACCACGGTGGCCGACTGGCCTTCGGGCGCCGATGCGCTGGAATATTTCGCTGGGCTGGCGCCGACGGTGACCGGCGAAACCGTGCCGCTGGGCGGCGATTTCGTCTACACGATCCGCGAACCGCTGGGCGTCTGCGTCGGCATCGGTGCATGGAATTACCCCAGCCAGATCGCCTGCTGGAAGGCCGCCCCCGCGCTGAGCCTTGGCAATGCGATGATCTTCAAACCGTCCGAGGTGACGCCGCTCGGTGCGCTGAAACTGGCCGAGATTCTGGTGGAGGCCGGACTGCCTGCCGGGCTGTTCAATGTGGTGCAGGGGCGGGGAACCGTGGGCGGTGCGCTGGTCACCGATCGGCGCGTGGCGAAGGTTTCGCTCACGGGGTCGGTGCCGACGGGGCGCAAGGTTTATGCCGCTGCCGCTGAAGGTATCCGTCATGTGACGATGGAGCTGGGCGGCAAGTCGCCGCTGATCGTCTTTGACGATGCCGATGTCGAAAGCGCCATTGGCGCGGCGATGCTGGGGAACTTCTATTCCACCGGGCAGATCTGTTCCAACGGCACCCGCGTCTTCGTGCAGAAGGGCATCAAGGAGCGTTTCCTGAGCCGCCTGGCCGAGCGAACCGCTGCGATCCGCCTTGGTGAGCCGCTGGACCCCGAAACCCAGCTTGGCCCGCTGGTGTCGGAGGCGCAGTTGCAAAAAGTTCTGGGCTATATGCAAATTGCAAAGGCTGAAGGTGCCCGGCTGATCTGCGGTGGCGACCGTGCCGCGCTGAATACCGGCTTCTACGTTCAGCCCACTGCCTTTGCCGATGTGACCGACGATATGACGCTGGCACGGGAAGAGGTGTTCGGCCCGGTCATGGCCATTCTTGATTTCGAGAATGAAGAAGAGGTGATAACCCGCGCCAATGACACGGAATTTGGCCTCGCCGCCGGGGTGTTCACCGCCGATCTGGCACGCGGGCATCGCGTGGTCGCGCAGCTTCAGGCCGGAACCTGCTGGATTAATGCCTATAACCTGACCCCCGTGGAAGGCCCCTTTGGTGGGGTGAAATCTTCGGGTGTGGGGCGCGAAAATTCGCGGGCGGCGGTCGAGCATTACACGCAGGTGAAATCCGTCTATGTGGGCATGGGCCCCGTCGACGCTCCGTATTGAGGCGAAGATGAGCAGCGATTACGTCATCGTCGGTGCGGGCTCCGCCGGTTGCGCCATGGCCTATCGTCTGGCCGAGGCCGGGCGCAGTGTCACCCTGATCGAATTCGGCGGCACCGACGCCGGGCCCTTCATCCAGATGCCTGCCGCGCTCAGCTATCCGATGAACATGGGCCTCTATGACTGGGGGTTCCAGACCGAGCCCGAACCGCATCTGGGGGGGCGGGTGCTGGCCACCCCGCGCGGCAAGGTGATCGGCGGCTCGTCCTCGATCAACGGCATGGTCTATGTGCGCGGCCATGCGCGCGACTTCGATCACTGGGCGGAGCAGGGTGCTGCGGGCTGGTCCTATGCCGATGTGCTGCCCTATTTCAAACGGATGGAAAGCTGGCACGGCGATACCGGCGAGGCGGATTATCGCGGCAGCGATGGCCCTTTGCACATCACCCGAGGCCCGCGTGCGAATCCCCTGTTCAACGCCTTCATCGAGGCCGGCCGACAGGCAGGTTATCCGGTGACCGAAGATTACAATGGCCGCCAGCAGGAAGGTTTCGGCGCCATGGAGGCGACGATCTGGCGCGGGCGGCGCTGGTCGGCCGCCAACGCCTATCTGAAACCTGCGCTGAAAACCGGGCGGGTAAAGGTCGAAAAGGGCTTCGCCCGCCGTGTGGTGATCGAGAATGGCCGGGCTATCGGGGTCGAGGTGGAACAGAAGGGCGGGATCGTGGTGATACCGGCGGCGCGTGAGGTCATCCTCGCGGCTTCGTCGATCAATACGCCGAAACTGCTGCTGCTGTCCGGTGTCGGCCCCGCGGCCCATTTGCGCGAGCATGGTATCCATGTCTGGGCAGACCGGCCGGGTGTCGGCGCGAATTTGCAAGATCACCTTGAGCTATATTTGCAGTTTGCAGCCAGCCAGCCGGTGACCCTGTACAAATACTGGAACCTCTGGGGCAAGGCGCTGATCGGGGCGCAATGGTTGCTGACCGGACGGGGGCTTGGTGCCTCGAACCAGTTCGAAAGCTGCGCTTTCATCCGCTCGAAGGCCGGGGTCGATTACCCGGATATCCAGTATCACTTCCTGCCCATCGCGGTGCGCTACGACGGCAAGGCCGCGGCCGAGGGCCATGGCTTCCAGACCCACGTCGGCCCGATGCGTTCTGCCTCGCGCGGGGATGTCACGCTGCGGTCCTCCGATCCGCGTGTCGCGCCGCGCATCCGTTTCAACTACATGAGCCAGGAGTCGGATTGGGATGATTTCCGCCGCTGCATCCGGCTCACGCGCGAGATCATCGGTCAGCAGGCCTTCGCCCCCTATCTGAAATCGGAAATCCAGCCTGGTGCGGGCGTGCAGTCGGACGATGAACTGAACGCTTTCATCCGCGAACATGTTGAAAGTGCTTATCATCCTTGTGGGACTGCGCGGATGGGGGCCGCCAGCGATCCCGGCGCCGTGGTGGACCCGGAATGCCGGGTGATCGGGGTGGACGGCCTGCGCGTTGCCGACAGTTCGATCTTCCCGCGGGTGACCAACGGCAATCTCAACGGCCCGTCGATCATGACGGGCGAGAAGGCGGCGGATCATATTCTGGGCCGCGCAATGTTGCCGCCGTCGAACCTTGCGCCCTGGATCAACCCGGACTGGCAGCAGGCGCAGCGCTGAAAAGATGCCTGCCAGTTGCGCGATTTGATCCGGGTCAAGGTGGTACCCCTCAGCGGCGGTTAGGATGTGGGTGTAACGTTGAAGGAGAGACAGACGCATGTCGAACACCCCCCACGAACTGGCCGAAGAGTTTCCGGCTGAAGCGGGCAAGATTTCGGCTCTGAAGGAGACCGATGCGCATTTCGCCCGGCTGGTGGACGAATATCACGAGGTCAACCGCGCCGTGCATCGTGCGGAAACCCGCGTCGAGGCGCTGTCGGAAGAACATGAGGCCGAGTTGCGCCGCAAGCGTGCCGCGCTGAAAGACCAGATCTGGCAGCGCCTCGCGGCGTAACGACCGGAAAAAAGGCCCGGAATATGCAAATTCCGGGCCTTTGCTTTGCAATAATCACTCAGCAATCTGGTAGGGCAGGATTCCGCGTTTGTCGGGGTCGACCTTCAACCGGCGTTCCAGCGGCGGGACGGAGCGCTGGTGACAGTCGCGCCGCTCGCAGATCCGGCAGGAAATGCCGATCGGCTCGAACCGGCCCCGGAGGTCCAGCCCGTCGGCATAGACCAGAGCATCAGCGTGCTGCACCTCGCATCCAAGGCCAATCGCGTAGCGGCGCACCGGCGCCTGGAAACTGCCCCCCGCCTTGCTGACATCGCGCGAGAGGCAGAAATAGCGCACGCCATCCGGTGTTTCCGCCAGCTGACGCAGAAACCGACCGGGTGTTTCAAAGGCGCGATGCACGTTCCACAGCGGGCAGGCCCCGCCGAAACGGGCGAATTGCAGACGTGTGGCCGAATGGCGTTTGGTGATCGTGCCCGCCTGATCGACCCGGACAAAGAAGAAAGGTATGCCTTTCGCACCCGGCCTTTGCAGGGTGGACAGGCGATGCGCCACCTGTTCGATGGAGGCGCCGAACAGGTCTGACAGGCGCTCAAGATCATGGCGGGTTTCCATGGCGGCCGCCTGGAAGGCACGGTAGGGCAGCAGCGCGGCCCCGGCAAAGTAGTTGGCAAGACCGATCTTGGCGATATCCCGCGCCTCCGGCGTGGCAAAGCGGGCCAGATCCAGCGTTGCTTCCAGCAGATCGTTCTGGGTGGTCAGCGCCACCTGGTAAAGCAGCTGAAACCGCTGGGTCGGCCCGGAGGCACGGCCCGAAATCTCCAGCCGCCGCCCGTTCGGATCGTAAACCCGAAGCGCCGTGCTGTCGGAAAAATGCAGCTCCACCCCCGCTTTGGTCAGCGTGTCGGTTGCGATGAAAAGCGGGTCTTTCCGGCTCCCCGAAGGCATGGCGTAATGTTCTGCCGCGCGGTCGATGGCATCGAGGTAGTTGTCGCAATAGTGAAAGAAATCACGGACTTCCTCCCATGGTGACGGGCGCAGTGCCGCATCCTCACGACCCAGAGCCTCGTCCAGCGAGGCGAGGCGTTCGTGGGTCTGACGATAGGCGCGATGCAGGTCCAGAAAGGCCCGCGCCAGCGCCGGGGCGTTGGACGCGGCCAGCCGCAGATCGGCCAGCGGCGGCGCGCCGCTCTGGAAAACCGGGTCGGCCAGTGCCTCGCGCATGTCCGACACGATCCGCTCTGCATCACCTGTGGTCAGTTCGGTGACGTCGAAGCCGAATTCCTGCACCAGCGACAAGACGACCGCAGCTGAAACCGGCCGGTGGTTGTTTTCCATCTGGTTCAGATAGGGCAGGGATACGCCCAGTTTGTCTGCAAAGACCTTTTGGGTGACACCGAGCCTGCCGCGCAGTTCGCGCAGCTTTACCCCGGCATAAAGCTTCTGGGTCGACATCGGGCCTCCGTTGCGGCGGGGTTGCTAATTGCAAACACTCGCCTTTGCAAAGCCTGTCGTCAAGCGGTCAGCCCGAAAGACCAAGGGCGCGGGCGCGCTGCATGACCCAGAGAATCGACAGCACCGATGCAACGGAGGAGGCAAGGATCAACAGCACAAGGGGCAGTTCGCTGGAGCCGGGTTGCAGCAGGATACCGGCCAGTGCCGCGAGCCCCGCGCCCCCGCCGATGATGAAGGCCCCGCCCAGCCCCGACGCGGTGCCTGCCAGCTCGGGGCGCACTGAAAGGATGCCGGCATTGGCATTCGGCAGGCAGATGCCGTTCCCAAGCCCCATGAACAGGGTCAGCCCGAAGAAAAGGAAGGCAGTGGTCAGATCCAGCAGCGACAGGAGCGCCAGCACGGCGGAGGACAGCGTGGTCACCACCGTTCCCAGCAGAACCATGCGGTTCATCCCGATGCGCACCGAATACCGGCCCGCAAAGAAGTTGCCCCCCGCATATCCCAGCGCGGTGAGGGCGAACAACATGCCCACGCGCGAGGCGGAGAGGCCGAAAACCTCGGTACCGACGAAGGGGGCGCCGCCGAGATAGGCGAAGAAACAGCCCGAGGCGAAAGCCGCGGACAGGCAGTAACCCCAGAACCTCTGCGACCGCAGGAGGAGCGGATATTGCCGGGCCTGCTCGGTAAAGCTCATACCTGAAGGGGTGGAGGTTTCGCCCAGATCGCGCCAGCACAGCAAGGTAACCGCGATGCCTGCCGCCAGCAGCAGGCCGAAATTGGCGTGCCAGCCGAAATATTCATCCAGCACACCGCCAATCACCGGGCCGATCATCGGCACGAGGCTCATCCCCATCGTCACATAGCCGATCATCGAGGCTGCCTCGGCATCGCTGACCATGTCGCGCACAATGGCCCGCGACAGCACCATGCCGGCGGCGACAACCGCCTGCGCCATGCGGAAGATCAGGAAGGCCGTCGCATTAGGGGCAAGCAAGGTGCCGACCGTGGCCAGAAGGAACAGCAGAAGCGCCCCCAGCACGACGCGGCGGCGGCCATAACGGTCTGAAATCGGGCCGATGGCGATTTGCAGCACGGCAGAAAGCGCCAGATACAGCGCGACGGAAAGCTGCATCAACCCGTAAGACGTGCCAAACCACTCTGCCATGCCCGGAAGTGAGGGCAGGAAGATGTTCATGGTCAGCGCAGAGACCCCGGCCAGCAGGGTCAGCGTGACGATCTTCGGCGGGGTCGTCGGATCGAGAAAGCGTGAGGGCGGTAGTTGCATATGCAAGGGCTACGCGCGCGCGGCGGCTCTGTCCATCGCAAGAATGCACAGGCCGCTGTGCGGCAGGCCGGTTACCAGCGGTGGAAGATGAAGAAGGCGCCGCCCGCAATCAGCGAAAAGCCGACAAAGTGGTTCCAGCTCAGCGGCTCTTTCAGGAACAGCGTCGAAAAGATGCCGAAGATCACAAGGGTAATGACCTCCTGGATCGTCTTCAGCTCGGCTGCGGAGAAATAGCCGTAGCCGATGCGGTTCGCTGGCACCATCAGCATGTATTCGAACAGGGCGATTCCCCAGGAGGTGAGGATCACCATGGGGATCGCCGCCTCTTTGAATTTCAGGTGGCCATACCAGGCGAAGGTCATGAAAACATTGGAGGCGACAAGCAATCCGATGGTAACAAGCGGAACGGGCAGGGCGGGCATGATGGCTCCGGACGGGTTGATCTGCGCGCGATCCTAATGCGGCCGGGCCAGAGTTGGTATCGCTAACGCCGGCCTGAGTTCTCAACTTGCTGCGAAGGGGGTGTGCGGGATCTGAACGGAATTTGCAATTTGCACAAATGGCCTTGCCAATAATTTGCAAATTTTCGCAATTTCGTTTCACGCGGCTGTCACGCAAGATTATGTTGCAGCCGATTCCCGGGGAGAGGACCGCCATGAAAGACATCCTGCAAGAGCTTGAAACCCGCCGTGACGCTGCGCGTGCCGGGGGTGGGGTGCGCCGGGTCGAGGCGCAGCATGCCAAGGGCAAGCTGACTGCGCGCGAACGGATTGAACTGCTGCTGGACGAAGGCTCGTTCGAGGAATTCGACATGTTCGTCCGCCACCGCTGCACCGATTTCGGCATGGAGGCCGACCGTCCGGCGGGCGATGGCGTGGTGACGGGCTGGGGTACGGTCAATGGCCGTCAGGTCTATGTCTTCAGCCAGGATTTCACGGTTTTCGGCGGATCGCTTTCGGAAACCCATGCGCAGAAGATCTGCAAGATCATGGATATGGCGGTGCAGAATGGTGCCCCGGTGATCGGGCTCAACGATTCCGGCGGCGCGCGTATCCAGGAGGGCGTTGCCTCGCTCGCCGGCTATGCCGAGGTGTTCCAGCGCAATATCATGGCCTCGGGCGTGGTGCCGCAGATCAGCGTCATCATGGGCCCCTGCGCCGGTGGCGCGGTCTACAGCCCTGCGATGACCGACTTCATCTTCATGGTGAAGGACACGTCCTACATGTTCGTGACCGGCCCCGATGTGGTGAAAACCGTGACGAATGAGGTGGTTACGGCCGAGGAACTGGGCGGGGCCTCGACCCATGCCAAGAAATCCGGCGTGGTCGATGGCGCTTTCGAAAACGATGTCGAGGCGCTGGCCGAGGTGCGGCGTCTGGTCGATTTCCTGCCGCTCAATAACCGGGAAAAGGCGCCGGTGCGCCCGTTCTTCGATGATCCGTCGCGGGTGGAAAACAGCCTTGATACGCTGATCCCTGACAATCCGAACCAGCCTTATGATATGAAAGAGCTGATCCAGAAAATCGCGGACGAGGGCGATTTTTACGAGATCCAGAAGGATTATGCGGCGAATATCATCACCGGCTTCGTGCGGATCGAAGGGCAGACCGTGGGTGTGGTCGCCAATCAGCCCATGGTGCTGGCAGGCTGTCTGGATATCGATTCCAGCCGCAAGGCCGCGCGTTTCGTGCGCTTCTGTGACGCCTTTGAAATTCCCATCCTGACGCTGGTCGACGTGCCGGGCTTCCTGCCGGGTACGGGCCAGGAATATGGCGGCGTCATCAAGCATGGTGCGAAACTGCTGTTCGCCTATGGCGAGGCGACGGTGCCGAAGGTCACGGTGATCACCCGCAAGGCCTATGGCGGCGCGTATGACGTGATGGCCTCGAAACACCTGCGCGGCGATTTCAACTATGCCTGGCCCACGGCGGAAATCGCGGTGATGGGCGCCAAGGGCGCGACCGAGATCCTGTATCGCAGCGAGCTGGGCGACAAGGAGAAGATCGCGGCGCGGACCAGGGATTACGAGGACCGTTTCGCCAATCCCTTCGTCGCGGCCGAGCGTGGTTTCATCGACGAGGTGATCATGCCGCATTCGACCCGTCGCCGCGTGGCCCGCGCCTTCGCCTCGCTGCGGGGCAAGAAGCTGGCAAACCCGTGGAAGAAGCACGATAATATCCCCCTGTAATCGCAAGCAGGGGGTGCCATGCAGCTTGATATCGACATAGGGGCCGAGGCTCAGCGACCGGAAATCCGGTCGCTGGACCTGACGGCATTCGGACCGCAGGATCTGCTCAACCTGATCCTGCAACGGTCTGAGGTGCTGTTTGACTGGCCTCAGCCCGGCCAGGTGATCAAGGCATGGAACGCCGGGGACGAGGCGCCCATTGCCGAAGCCGTAGAGAAGCTGGGCATCGAGATCGCCTATCGGGCGGCGGGCGTCATATTTGCAGAGTACACTTTGCTTGCGCCGGTTTTGCAAAAGCTGGCGCCGAAGCGCTTTGCCGATATCGGCTGCGGCTATGCGCTGTTCGATCTGTTTCTGGCGCGCGAGACCGGCTGTGACCTGCTGCTGATCGACCTGGAAAGCAACGAGCGGCGGCACTTCGGCTTTGCAAAGGACGGGGCCGCCTATTCCAGTCTTGCGACTGCACGGGCGATGCTGCTTGCAAACGGTATCGCGGCAGGGCGGATCGAGCTGCTGAACCCGCGCGACCGCGCGCCGGAAGAGGCGGGGCCGGTCGATTGTGCGGCCTCCTTCCTGTCCTGTGGCTTCCATTATCCGCTGGACCCCTATCTGCCCTTCCTGGACAAGGCGCTTGCCCCGGGTGGTGCGGCGCTGTTCGACCTGCGCGCCGGTCGCGCCGAGACGCAGCTTGCAAAGCTTCGGTCGCGCGGCGCGGTCGAGGTGCTGTCGGAGCAGCCGAAGTACCTGCGGGTGATGATGCGCAAGGGGGTGGGGCATGACGCTGCCTGACCAGACCCCCGACCCCATGCAGGAACCGGGCGAGGTGGTCCTGGTCGGGGATGCCAACCCCGTTGCCGTGCCTTCCGGCCAGCCGGTCACGCTGCTGGACGTGATCTGGAACGAGACCGGGCCCGACGGCCTGACCCTGCGGTTCCGCTTTCTGGCGCCGCAGATCGCGCGCATGGGTGGCAGTGTCGATGTCGATACGGCGACCGCTGATATCCACGCGCTGTGCGAAAGTTTTGCCCTGCCGCGGATCAGCGATTTTGGGCCTGTGCCGCAACAGGTCATCATCTCGCTGTCGGATACGGCTGTGCCTTTCGGGGAAAGTGCGCCGGAAGCCACGCAATTCTTCGAAGCCTTCGCCATTCGCGACGGGGCCTGCATCTGGGAGATGTTCTGATGTATCCACAACATCTTGCGGTATGTTCTTCATCCACTGCCCGGAATGATGTAGCCCGGACACAGCAGCCCGCTTTCGCCGGGCGCGGATGTCCTGTCTTGCGGGAAAGGGTTATGATTGCGGGGAAACGCGCATCAGCGTTTCCAACCCTGTATCGGGGGGCCGCTGCGGATTTCTCTGTCGCGGTCGTCCCGCAAGAATGGAGAAGAGAATGTCGAGCACTGCCCGTATCGCCTTCGCGCTTTGCACTGTCGCCTTCGTCGCGGCCTGCGCTGGCAAGCAAGAAGAAGTCGTCTATTCGGCTGAGCCTCAGCTCACCACCGAGCCGGTCTACACCGGCAAGTACAAGTAAGACCCCGGCGCGGGGCGGGCTGCGGTCCGCCCCCTTCGGCGCCTCCGGTCTGGGAGGCGCAACATGCTGAAACATCGTGGTTTCCCCGGTCGCATGACCGGGACGGACTTCCAGTTCACAATCCGCCGCGCCAACATGAAGGAAGGCGCGACCAAAATCATCCGGCGCGAGCGGTTCAAGGACCGCAAGAACCTTGACCGGGCGGCGGACAGCGCCTTCATGGCGGCCCTCTGGGCCTATTTCGGCGAAGAACCCTTCGAACGTGGCAATCTGGACGCTGGCCGCCTGAGCTGGCTGTTCGGGCGCGAGGTGGTTCCTGCCGAAGACCCCTTCGACCCCTCCTCCTATGACGCCTTGCTGCGGATCGACGTGCAGCGTGCCCAGGCCTCGTTCCCCGAGATCTTTGCCCCCGAGGCAGAGCCCTATGATCTCGACGACTGGGACGAAGAGGACGATTGAGCATGATTTCGCGCAACCCCATGGTTTTCCGGCAAATCTCCGCGCAAGCGGAGGTGGAGGGCGCTTTTGCCTTTGCCTGTGGCCATGGGCTGCCGCATCTTCTGCCTGCCGATGTGGCTGTCCCCGGCCATGTCGGCATCCGGGCCTCGCGCCAGGAGTGTGACCCTTCCCCATCTCGGCCGTCCGTTCCCGCGCGGGGCGGGCGGTCTCTTTTTGTCGCAAGACATCGGCAAGGCTTTGCCTGCGGCGCGGCCGTTCGCGCATTTCCCGACTGGTCGCCGTTCACGGTTGCGCTAGACTTACTCCATAACGAGACCGCTCATGGAGGCCGAGCAAAATGCGTATCACTTCCCTTCTCGCCAGCGGCGCGCTGGTTCTTGTCGTCGCGGGCTGCGTGCAGTCGCAGCCGTCGAATGGCTACTACGGTCAGCCGTCCAACCCGCTGCAAACCCAGGGCGGCCGCGCCGTCGCAGGCGCAGTCGTCGGTGCCGCCATTGCCGATGCGACCGATGAAAACATGGTTGCCGGGGCTGCGCTTGGCGCGCTGGCCGGTGGCGCATCCTGCGGCGTTGCCGGGCTGCCGGCCTGCTACTGATCTGACCGCCGCTTTCGCGGCGTCTGAACCTGTCACCAGGGCCAGTCGGGGTATCCCCCGGCTGGCCCTTCGTTTTTGAGCTGCCGCGCACGCTGGCCCGCGTGCCGTTGAGGGAAGGAAGCCGAATGTTCAAGAAGATCCTGATCGCCAACCGGGGCGAGATCGCCTGCCGCGTGATCAAGACCGCCCGCAAGATGGGTATCAAGACGGTTGCCGTCTATTCGGACGCCGACCGCAACGCACTGCATGTCAAGATGGCCGACGAGGCGGTGCATATCGGCCCGCCGCCCGCCAACCAGTCTTACATCGTGATCGACAAGATCATGGACGCCATTCGCCAGACCGGGGCCGAGGCGGTGCATCCGGGCTATGGCTTCCTGTCCGAACGCATGGATTTCGCGGCGGCGCTGGAGGCCGAGGGCGTGATCTTCGTCGGCCCGCCGAGCCCGGCCATCGAGGCGATGGGCGACAAGATCACCTCGAAGAAGATCGCCATGGAGGCGGGCGTGAACACCGTTCCGGGGTACATGGGCCTGATCGCCGATCCCGACGAGGCGGTGAAGATTTCCAGCGAGATCGGCTATCCGGTGATGATCAAGGCCAGCGCGGGCGGCGGTGGCAAGGGCATGCGCATCGCGTGGAATGATCAGGAAGCGCGCGAAGGCTTCGAGTCCTCGAAGAATGAGGCGGCCAACAGCTTTGGCGACGACCGTATCTTCATCGAGAAATTCGTGACCCAGCCGCGCCACATCGAAATTCAGGTGCTGGCCGACAAGCATGGCAATGCGGTCTACCTGCACGAACGCGAATGCTCGATCCAGCGGCGGAACCAGAAGGTGATTGAGGAAGCGCCGTCGCCTTTCCTTGATGAGGCCACCCGCAAGGCCATGGGCGAACAGGCGGTCGCGCTGGCGAAGGCCGTGGGCTATACCAGCGCGGGCACCGTCGAGTTCATCGTGGACGGCAACCGCAACTTCTATTTCCTCGAGATGAACACCCGCCTTCAGGTGGAACATCCGGTGACGGAACTGATCACCGGCGTTGATCTGGTGGAACAGATGATCCGCGTCGCGAATGGCGAGCCGCTGCCGTTCAGGCAGGAAGATCTGAAGATCAACGGCTGGGCGATGGAAAGCCGCCTTTATGCTGAAGACCCCTATCGCAACTTCCTGCCCTCCATCGGGCGGCTGACCCGCTACCGTCCGCCGGTCGAGGGCGAAACCGCGCGCGGTGGCATCGTGCGCAATGATACCGGCGTCTTTGAGGGCGGCGAGATCAGCATGTATTACGACCCGATGATCGCCAAGCTCTGTTCCTGGGGGCCAACGCGCGAGGCCGCCATCGAGGAAATGCGGCTGGCACTGGACACGTTCGAGGTGGAAGGCATCGGCCATAACCTGCCGTTCTGCTCGGCGGTGATGGATCACCCGCGCTTCACCAGCGGCAATATCACCACCGCTTTCATCGCCGAGGAATATCCCGAAGGTTTCAACGGGGTGACGCTGGATGAGGCCATGCTGCGCCGTGTCGTGGCGGCGACGGCGGCGATGAACCGCGTGGCCGAGATTCGCCGCACCAAGATTTCCGGCACGATGGACAACCACGAACGCCGCGTCGGCGACGACTGGGTGGTCAGCCTGCAAGGCACGGCCTTCCCGGTGCAGATCGCGGCTGATAAGGCCGGTTCGACCGTGACCTTCGAGGATGGCCATGCCATGCGCGTCGAAAGCGACTGGACGCCGGGGCAGCCGCTGGCCCGCCTGACGGTCGAGGGCGCGCCGCTGGTGCTGAAGGTCGGCAAGATCCCGATGGGCTTCCGCATCCGGGTGCGCGGTGCCGATCTGAAAGTCCATGTGCGCAGCCCGCGCCAGCACGATCTGGCCCTGCTGATGCCGGAAAAACTGCCGCCGGATACCTCGAAATTCCTGCTGTGCCCGATGCCGGGTCTGGTGGTGAAGATCAGCGTCGAGGAAGGCCAGGAAGTGCAGGAAGGGCAGGCGCTGGCGACGGTCGAGGCGATGAAGATGGAAAACATCCTCAAGGCCGAGCGCCGGGGCGTGGTGAAGAAGATCAATGCCGCCGCCGGGGCCAGCCTCAAGGTCGATGATGTGATCATGGAGTTCGAATAAGGTGGCGCGCGGCGTCATGGCATACCGGCTTCGGGCTGGAATTGAGTTCCCATTTTGTTCTATAATGGGGCGTCAACTCCTGTCCGGGTCGTCCTGCCATGACGCTGCGCGTTTCCACCCTGTTCTTCGACATGAACAGTTTCTACGCCTCGGTCGCGCAGGCCGAGGAACCGGCGCTGATGGGGCGCCCGGTGGGTGTTCTGACGACGGATGCGCCGGGCGCGGCCTGTATCGCGGCCAGCATCGACGCCAAGCGCCGGGGCGTCGGCATGGGCACACGGCAGGACGAGGCGCGCAGGCTTTGCCCCGGCATCGTCTTTCGCCCGGTGAAGCACGATGTCTGCGTGCGCTATCACCATGCCATCCTGCAAGCCGTGGAAACTGTGCTGCCGATCCATCGGGTCTGGTCGATCGACGAATGTTCGTGCCTTCTGACCGGCTCGCAGCAGGAACTGTCGCGGGCCATGCAGATCGGGCACGATCTGCAACAGGCGGTGCTGGATCGGGTCAGCCCGGCGCTGCGCTGCTCTGTCGGGTTGGCGCCGACGCGATTGCTGGCGAAACTGGCCGCCGGGCTGGAAAAGCCGGGCGGGTTGCACTGGCTGTTGCCGCATGTGCTGCCCGACCGGCTGGCGCATCTGGCGCTGGACGATCTGCCGGGCGTGTCCTGGCGGATGAAGGCGCGGCTGGAGGCGGCGGGGATCACGGATGTGCCTGCACTTTACCATCTGGACCCGAAGCGCGCACGGGCGATCTGGGGCAATGTGGCGGGCGAACGGTTTCTGCGCGAATTGCGCGGCGAAACCGTGGTCTGGCCGGAAACCCATCGCGGCATGATCGGCCATGGCCAGGTGCTGACCGCGGGCAACAAGACGCCCGAGGGCGCGCGTCTGGTGGCGCGGCGCCTGCTGGTGAAGGCTGCGGCGCGGCTGAGGCGCGAAGGCTTCCATGCCCGCAGCCTGCATCTGAGCGTGAAATGCGCCGAGGCGGGCTATATCGGCCATGGCGGCGACATCCGCGCGACGCAGGATACTTTTTTCCTGCTGGAGGTGCTGGGCCGCTACTGGACGGCGCTGCCACCACACCGGCCGCTGTCGGTTTCGGTCACGCTGGGTGGTCTGGTGCCGGATGCCGGGGTTTCGGCGGATCTGTTCGCCCCGGCGCAGGACCGGCGCGCGCTTTGCGCGGTGGTGGATCGTCTGAACCAGCGCTTCGGGCAGGATACCGTGCGCTATGGCCAGCTGCCGCCGCATCATGTGCCCTATACCGGCGCCAAGATCGCCTTCGGGCGCATCCCCACCGCCGAGGATTTTCTGGAATAGGCGCTGGCCCTGACCGGCAGCCATTTTGCATCGGTGCGTTCGCACGCGCCGCAACTCCCTGTGCCGGTGCCCATCCGGCAGAAGCCAAGGACGAGAGCCATGACTGACCCGATCGAAACCTGGCGCAAGGTCGCCGAGAAGGAACTCAAGGGCAAAAGCCCGGACAGCCTGAACTGGCAGACGCTGGAAGGAATTACCGTCAAGCCGCTTTACACGGCGGAAGACACGGCAAACCTGCCGCATATGGGCACGCTGCCGGGCAGCGCCCCCTTCACCCGCGGCGTGCGGGCGACGATGTATGCGGGACGTCCCTGGACGATCCGGCAATATGCGGGCTTCTCTACCGCCGAGGAATCGAATGCCTTCTACCGCAAGGCGCTGGCCGCCGGGCAGCAGGGCGTCTCGGTCGCCTTCGACCTCGCCACCCATCGCGGCTATGACAGCGATCACCCGCGCGTGGTGGGCGATGTGGGCAAGGCGGGCGTGGCCATCGACTCGGTCGAGGACATGAAGATCCTGTTCAATGGCATCCCGCTGGAAAAGATCAGCGTTTCCATGACGATGAACGGCGCGGTCATCCCGATCCTCGCCAATTTCATCGTGACGGGCGAGGAACAGGGCGTGGACCGCAGCCTGCTGTCGGGCACGATCCAGAACGATATCCTGAAAGAGTTCATGGTTCGGAACACCTATGTCTATCCGCCCGAACCCTCGATGCGGATCATCGCCGACATCATCGAATACACGTCGAAAGAGATGCCGAAGTTCAACTCCATCTCGATCTCCGGCTATCACATGCAGGAGGCGGGCGCGAACCTCGTGCAGGAACTGGCCTATACGCTGGCCGACGGGCGCGAATATGTGCGCGCGGCGCTGGCGCGCGGCATGAATGTCGATGATTTCGCCGGGCGGCTGTCGTTCTTCTTTGCCATCGGCATGAATTTCTTCATGGAGGCCGCGAAGCTGCGCGCCGCGCGTCTGCTGTGGCACCGCATCATGGCGGAATTCGAGCCGAAGAAATCGGGTAGCCTGATGCTGCGCACCCATTGTCAGACCTCGGGCGTGTCCTTGCAGGAGCAAGACCCCTACAATAACGTCATCCGCACCGCCTATGAGGCGATGGCGGCGGCGCTGGGGGGGACACAGTCGCTCCATACCAATGCGCTGGACGAGGCGATTGCCCTGCCGACCGAATTTTCTGCCCGCATCGCGCGGAATACCCAGCTGATCCTGCAGGAGGAAACCGGCATCACCCATGTCGTCGATCCGCTGGCGGGATCTTACTATGTCGAAAGCCTGACGGCGGAACTGGCGGAAAAAGCCTGGGCGCTGATCGAGGAAGTCGAGGCGATGGGCGGCATGACCAAGGCCGTGGCTTCGGGCATGCCCAAGCTGCGCATCGAGGAATCGGCGGCGCGGCGTCAGGCCATGATCGACCGGGGCGAAGAGGTCATCGTCGGCGTCAACAAGTACCGCAAGGACAAGGAAGAGCCGATCGACATTCTCGACATCGACAATATCGCGGTGCGCGAGGCGCAGATCGCACGGCTGAAAGCCACCCGCGCTGCGCGGGACGAGGCGAAGGCACAGGCCGCGCTGGCCGAGCTTGGCCGCCGCGCCGCCGAGGGCGGCAACCTTCTGGAAGCCGCGGTCGAGGCCGCCCGCGCCCGTGCATCGGTAGGGGAGATCAGCGACGCCATGGAAAAAGTGTTCGGCCGCCACCGCGCGGAAGTGAAAACCCTCGCCGGGGTCTACGGTGCCGCCTATGAGGGCGACGACGGCTTTGCCCAGATCCAGAAGGATGTTGACGCCTTCGCCGAGGCCGAGGGCCGCCGCCCGCGCATGCTGGTGGTGAAGATGGGGCAGGACGGTCACGACCGGGGCGCCAAGGTCATTGCCACCGCCTTTGCCGATATCGGCTTTGACGTTGATGTGGGGCCGCTGTTCCAGACCCCGGAAGAGGCGGCGCAGGATGCCGTGGACAATGACGTGCATATCGTCGGCATCTCCAGCCAGGCGGCGGGCCACAAGACGCTGGCACCGAAGCTGGTCGAGGCGCTGAAGGCCAAGGGTGCGGGCGACATCATCGTGATCTGCGGTGGCGTCATTCCGCAGCAGGACTATGATTTCCTGTACAAGAGCGGCGTGAAGGCGATCTTTGGCCCTGGCACCAACATCCCCAACGCGGCGCGCGATATCCTGAAGCTGATCGGCGAAGCGCGCGGCTGATACGAGAGGAGGGGGGCTGTCTGCCCCCCTCTTGGCCTTGCGGCCAATTCACCCCCCGAGGATATTTGGGCCAAGATGAAATCGGGGCCGTTTCAGGCTCAGAGTTCGATTTCGGGGCCTTCGGGCAGGGTCGGGGGCTTGGGCAGGTCGGGTTTGCGGCGGATGAGGATGTCGCCGTTCGGCAGCTTTTCCGGCATTTCGTAATTGCGGAAATCGCCCATCAGCTCGACCAGCTTCTGCAATTCGGGTTGCAGGTCGCGCAGGCTGTCCTGCATCTGGTTCAGTTCGGGTCCGATCTCGTTCATCAGGCCACGCAGAAACAGCTCGGCCCCGCGCTTCATCAGGCCGGGGTCGGTTTCTTCCGTCTCCTGGGCCTGGGCAGGGCCAAGCGCGAGGACGAGGAACAGGGGGGCGAGCCAACGGGTCATGCCCTGAATATAGGGCAGTGCGGCCAAGGCTCAAAGAGGCAGGTCGAGCGTGACCGGAAAATGATCGGAGGCGGTCAGCAGCGCGTCGCGCAATTCCGGCACCGCCCAGCATTTCGGATCGTTCAGCGGATGCCAGATTCGCCAGTGGGGCTGGCGTGCGGTGAGGCCGGGCGAGACCATGATGAAATCCAGCAGCGCCTCGAAATAGCGTTCGTGTTCAGTGCTGTAGAACCGCGCGGTCGTGGGATGCAGCCGGCTTTCCACCGCCATCTGCGCATGCAGGTCGCGCATTTGCCGGTCGCGCGGGCAGCCCACGCCCATCACCACCTCGACGCCGGAGGTGCCGAAGAGCTTTTCATATTCGTCAAGACCGGGGCCATCGTTGAAATCGCCCAGCACGATCAGATCGTCGTGGCGATCCAGATGTTCGTCGACTCTTTCGCGCAGCCAGATACATTCGGCCAATTGCTTGCGGCGGTTTTCAATGGCGATGCGGCGCGCCTCGTCCAGATGGCGGGCGCCATGCGGGGCCTTGGATTTCACATGCACGCCGATCAGCCGCAGTCTGTGCCGCCCGACGGTGACGGCAAGTTCCAGCGGTGGCTTCGAGGGGCGGATCGGTTCGGCCACGCCGTCGCCATCCAGATCACGGCGAAAGGTGCCATCGAAGGTGGGGTTGCCTTGCGGATCGTGGCGTGCGGTCAGGCGGTCGGGATCGAAGAGGAAGCTGATTTCCTGTTCCGTCTCGGATTTGAAGCCGGTGACGGCACGTCGGGCGCGCAGCCCGTAGAGCGCGGCAAAGCGTTCCAGCGCGCGGGTGGAACTGCGGTGGCCGTTGGTATCGGGCGCCTCGATCACCATGATGCCGTCGGCATCCAGTGCGGAGAACACGATCCCCAGCGCGGCCAGCTGGTCGCCCCGCGTCACGCCATAGCGGTGCGCGGGTTCACTGTCTTCCAGCGGGCGGCCGGTATCATCGAACAGCGCATTGAACCATTCGACATTATAGGTCGCCAGGCGGAAGGGTCGGCGCGGATGGCTCATGCCGCCTCGCGCGCCGCGATTTCCTCCCATGCGGCGTTGACGGCAATCAGGCGGCGTTCGGCCATCTTTACCGCCTCTTCCGGAACACCACGGGCCATCAGGCGGTCGGGGTGGCTGTCGCGCACGGCGGTTTTCCACGCGCTGCGCGCCTCGTCCAGCGTGGCATTGGCGGGCAGGCCCAGTACGTCATAGGGGTCGCGCGGTGCCTCGGGTACATAGCGGGCGCGGATGGCGCGGAAACAGGCCTCGCCCAGACCGAAGATACGGGCGACATCGGCAAGAAATTCATCTTCGCGCGGGTGATAGTGGCCGTCAGCGACCGAGATGTGGAACAACCCTTCCATCAGATCCACCAGCACCTTGCGATCACCCTCGAACATGGCGGCGATCTTGCGGGCGTAGATGTCATATCCGGCGACATCCTGCCGGGCGAGGTTGAACACCCGCGCGGCATGCGGCTCTTCCCCCGGCGGGACGTGAAAGACCTGCCGGAAGGCCGCGACCTCGTTGCGTGTCACCTCGCCATCGGCCTTGGCCATCTTGGCGCCAAGCGCGATCACCGCGATGGTGAAGGCCACCGTACGTTCGGGGCAGGCTTCGGGCGGGTGGCGCAGGCGGTCGAAGACGGTGCCAAGGCCCTCGCCCTGCGCCAGTGCGGCTATTGCCTCGTATATCCGGGTCCAGATCGACATGGCGGCAGGATAGCGGTGAAAACCCAAGCTGTCAGGTCAAGATTTTTTGCATGAGCCACAGATCCCAGTAGCGGCCGAATTTCCAGCCTGCCTCGGACACGGTGCCGACAAGGCGGTAGCCGAGTGCCGCGTGGAAATCGCGCCCCGCCGGATTGCCGCTGGAAACGCCTGCCACCATGATATGATGACCGGCGGCGCGGGCGTGATCTTCCACTTCCTGCATCAGGGCGCGACCAAGACCGTGGCCGCGTGCGGTATCCGACAGGATGACGGTATGTTCCATGCTGCGGGCGTAACCGTTGCCGCCCCGGAACTGGCCGTAGGTGGCAAAGCCAACGGGGCGGCCCTCGGCCAGTGCGGTAAAGAAGCCGTGACCGGCGGCGATGCGGGCGGCGTGATAGTCGCGCATCGCGGTCTCGGTCTTCTCCTCGGAAGAGAAGGTGACGGCCGTGTCGCGGATCAGCGGGTTCCAGAAGGCGCGGATCGGCTCCAGATCGGCCGCGCAGGTCGGACGGATCATTCCAGCACGCGCAGGCCAGAGGGGGTGTCGAAGCTGGCGCGCATCGCCGGTTCGCCTGGCACGATAACTACGCGCGGGTCGTTGATCAGCGGAGCCAGGGTCGCTGTCAGGGCCGGTGCGTCGGGGCTGGCGATTTCAAGCCGGCGCAAGCGAAGGCCGCTGTCGGGCAGGCGTTGCACCGGATGCAGGCTGCCCTGCCATTCGATCAGCGCAGGAAAGGCATTGGTGAAGGGCAGGATGCCGGTTTCCGGCACGGCCATGCGCCAGCGCAGATCGCCGCGCGCCAGTGCGACGGGCATGCCGGTGCCGGGCGGGCAGGCGGCCAGTGCAGCCTCCAGATCATCGGTGCGGCAGATCCAGTTGGTCAGGCGCGGGCGGCCTGCGAAACGGTCGAGGTCGAACCAGCGCGGGAAGGCGGGCGCCGGTGCAGCGGGGTCGATGGCGATAGCCTCGAAATACAGATCCCCCAGCCCGAGCAGCCGGTTATGCGTCGCCATCAGCGGATGCTGCCCCCCACCGGCGAGTGGCACCCCCAGCGCAGCCTCGACATGGGCCACGCCCGCTTCCAGCGTCTCTGCCGCGAGGGCGATGTGATCGAAGGTCAGCATGTTTACGCCAGCGTGATCTTGGGTTTGGCTTTCAGCGCCACCACCAGCGCGTTGAAGCGCGCCTGCGCCACCTCGCCCATCAGGCCGACACCGCGTTCAGTCAGCTTCAGTTCCAGCACCTTCTTGCGCGGCGACCAGTGCAGGCTGCCGGCTTCTTCCGGGCGGTCGGTCGAGAACATGGCGCCAAAGCGCATCGCTTTGCCCAGAACCTCGGCCTCGATGATCTCCTCGTCGGTCAGCAGGCGGAACAGCGGCTCCATCCGGCTGCCGGTACGGCTGTTCTTGTAGCGGTGGAGCAGCGCGAGCCCCAGAAACACCCGGCCCGGATGATCCAGCCCGCCCAGGTTGGCGCGGGTGGCATTGTCGAAACAGGCTTCCGCCCGGTAGTCAGGATGCGCGCGCCATGTGGTGTCATGCAGCAGACAGGCGGCCTTGATCAGGCGCTGCCGTTCGTCGCTGGCTTCGCGGAAGATCGGCAGGATGAAATTGTAAAGCTTCTTGCCGAAGCCGGGGATGCGGGCCTGAGTCGCCTCTGCGGCGCGGGCGGCCTCGATCAGCGGGTCGCGGGCGCGCAGGCGCGCGGGCATCTGTTCATACAGCAGCCCCTCACGGATGCCGTAAGAGGAAATGTCGATCTCCGAGGGCCGGAACACCGTGACCAGTTCGCGCAGAACCTCGCAGGCCAGCGGCAGCAGTTCCATCCGCTCGGCGCTGGTGCCAGTATGGGCGCGCAGCAGATTGAGGTCGGACGCCGCGATCCAGTCCAGCGTGTCGATGACCGAGGCAGGGGTCATGCGATATTCGTGCAGCACGGTCAGCGGGTAGTTGCGGCGTTCCATGTCCAGCCGCGCGATGACCCGCCATGATCCGCCGACCAGATAGATGCGTTCGTTCTTGCTGTCCAACTCGCCCTGCATGCGGCGCAGGACTTTCTGGATATGCTCGCGCCGCTTCTTCGGCCCGCCCTCCACCTGTTGCAGGCGGAACGGGCCAAGGGGCGAGGTCATGCGTTTGCCGACCGTGCCGCCACCGATCCGCGCCAGTTCCATCGAGTTGCCGCCGATGTCGCAGACGATCCCCTGGGCGCCGGGCCAGCCCAGAAGCACGCCCTGCGCCGACAGCCGCGCCTCTTCCGACCCGTCGATGACATGGATATGCAGGCCGGTCTCGCGCTCCACCAACTCGCGGAAGGCGGGACCGTCCTCGGCCTCGCGCATGGCGGCGGTGGCCACCACGGTCAGGGGGGCGATCTTCATGCCTTCGGCGAGAAGGGCAAAGCGTTTCAGCGCGGCAAGGGCACGCTTGGCGCCCTCGGGGTTCAGCTTGCCGGTTTCGGCCAGCGCCTTGCCCAGGCCCGCCATCACCTTTTCATTGTAGAAATAGGCGGGGCTGCGGGCGGCCCCGTCAAACACCACCATCCGGACCGAGTTCGATCCGACATCGACCACCCCGACCCGACTGACCGCCCGCGCCGATGGATCGTTGAACAGCGGGCGGTCAAACAGTCGGCCGTCTTCGGCCATGTCGGCGGTTTTGGCGTCTGCTGCCATGGGCGTCCCTTCCTCGGTCTGCGCCAGACCTTGCCGCCAAGGCGGCGGTCAGGTCAAGGCTTGCCACGCCGCTCAGGCGGGCGTTTCGTCGCGGGGCCGGGCCAGCCGCGGCACATCCTTGGCCCCGGCGGTGCCCCGCCCGGACAGAGACGGGTTTTCCATGAAGAATTTGTGACAACTGAACAGGTTATCATCGGCCGTAGTCAATTGCCGGCTATAGTGGCCATCGCCATGCAGCACCCAGCTTTGCGCCTCATCCGCCAGATTGGCGGCCATGATCTGCCCCATGATCTGATTTTTCACCGTGGGGTTCGTGGTCTCGACCAGCGTCTCGACCCGACGGCTGAGATTGCGGCCCATCCAGTCGGCCGAGGACAGGAACACCCGCGCCTGTTTCGAGGGCAGGCTGCCGCCATTGCCGAAACAGACGATCCGGCTGTGTTCAAGGAAGCGGCCGACCACCGATTTGACGCGGATGTTTTCCGACAGGCCCTTCACGCCGGGGCGCAGGCCGCAGATGCCGCGCACGACGAGGCTGATCCGCACCCCGGCCTGACTTGCGGCATAAAGCGCGTCGATGACCTCGGGTTCGATCAGGCTGTTGAGCTTGATCCAGATTTCGGCCGGTCGGCCTGCGCTGGCATGTTCGGCCTCGGCGCGGATCATCTCCAGCAGGCGGGGTTTCAGAGTCATCGGTGCGATGGCGATGTTTTCCAGCCCCTGCGGCTGCACATAGCCCGACAGGTAATTGAACACCTTGGTTGCATCACGCCCCAAGGCCGCATCACAGGTGAAGAACGAAAGGTCGGTATAGATCCGGGCGGTGATCGGGTGATAATTGCCGGTGCCGTAATGGGTATAGGTCACCAGATTTTCTCCCTCACGCCGCACGACGGTGCTGATTTTCGCATGGGTTTTCAGATGCATGAATCCGTAGACCACATGCGCGCCCGCGCGCTCCAGACGGCGCGACTGCCGGATGTTCGCCGCCTCGTCGAAGCGGGCTTTCAACTCGACCAGCGCGGTGACCGATTTCCCGGCCTCCGCCGCCTCGCACAGGGCCGATACGATCGGGCTGTCCCAACTGGTGCGGTAAAGCGTCTGCTTGATCGCCAGAACATTGGGATCCCGCGCCGCCTGTTCCAGAAAACGGATCACCATGTCGAAGGTTTCGTAAGGGTGATGCAGCAGCATGTCCTTCTGCCGGATCGCGGCAAACATGTCGCCCTCGTGATCCTGCACCCGTTCCGGCACGCGCGGCGTGAAAGAGGGCCACAGCAGGTCGGGGCGCGAGGACAGCACCAGTTCCTTCAGATCGGCCACGCCCAGCAGGCCGCGCACCTCCACCACCTCATCGGGAATGACGTGGAGTTCGTCCATGATCAGCGATTTCAGTTCCGGGGGGGCTCCGGCACTGATCTTCATGCGGATCACCTCGCCCCGGCGGCGGCGTTTCAGCGCGGTCTCGAAGCTGCGTACCAGATCCTCGGCCTCGTCCTCCACCTCCAGATCACTGTCGCGCAGCACCCGGAAGGCGCAATGGCCGCGGTCGACATAGCCGGGGAACAGCATGTCGAGATGCAGCAGCAGCAGTTCCTCCAGCGGCAGGAATCGGCTTTCGCCCTCGCGCCCCGGCAGCGAAACGAAACGCGCCACCTGTTGCGGGATCGGCAGCAGCGCCTGCAAGGCCCGCCGGTCGGTCGCGCGTTCCAGTTGCAGTGCAAGGCAGAAGCCGGTGTTCGGAATGAAGGGGAAGGGGTGCGCCGGGTCGATAGCCAAGGGCGACAACACCGGAAATACCTTGTGGAGGAAATGATCCTCCAGCAGCTTGTGATCGCGCGCCGTCAGTTTGGAGCGGGTCAGAATCTCGATCCCCGCCGCTTCCATCTCGCGCTTCAGTTTCTTGTAGGTGATCTGCTGCATCTTCATCAGACGCCGCGCATCGTCATTGATCAGCCGCAACTGTTCAGTCGGGGTGCGGCCGTCTTCCGACAGGGTGGGGGTGCCGTTGCGCACCATGGCGCGCAGACCGGCCACGCGGACGGTATAGAATTCATCAAGGTTGGTGGCCGAGATCGACAGGAAGCGCAGCCGTTCCAGCAGCGGCACCAGCGGATTTGCCGCTTCCTCCAGCACGCGCCAGTTGAAGGCGAGCCAGCTGAGTTCGCGATTGAAAAAACGGCGCGGGCCAGTGGTTTCGGCCTCGCAAAGCTCGACCGGGGTTTCAAAAGGGGACTTGAGAAAATCTGCCTGTGTCATCTGCTTGCTTTATGTCTTGGCGGGCATGGGGTTACGCCCAATATCGGTGCAGGTTCAGGCGCTGTCCAGCACCTCGGCTGCAAGGGTGCGGCTGATCGGCACGCCGCGCGCCAGTGCCAGTGCGTCCAGATCGGCCACAAGGTTGCGCGCTTCGGCCAGACTGCGCCCCATGCGCGCGACGAGCCAGGGGATCAGCGCGGGCGGCACGGCGATCTGGCGGTCGCTGAACTGCTTGACCAGCACCGCAGACAGCAGCGCATCATCGGGTGGCTCGATCCGGGTCAGGGCGGTGCCCTGCATCCGGCTCAGCAGGTCGGGCAGGCGGATGCCCCAGTCGCGCGGTGGGGTTGCGGCGGTCATCAGGAAGGGCAGGCGGCGTTCGGCCAGCCGGTTGTGCAGGTGAAAGAGCGCGGTTTCGGCGCGCGCATCGCCTGCCACTGTTGCGGCATCCTCCAGTACCACGGGGCCGGTGGCGCGGGCGTCCACATCGGTCTGTCCCAGCGCGGCCGCCTCCAGCAGTGTCGCGCCTGCCCGTGCCGCCCAGATATGCGCCAGATGGGTCTTGCCCGATCCGGGAGGGCCGATCAGCAAAAGCTTGTCCAGCGGCCAGCCCCCGGCTTCCAGCGTCGCCAGCGCCATGGCATTGGCGGGCGAGGCAAAGAAATCCTCGCGGCGCAGCGAGGCGCGCGCGGGCAGATCGAAGGCAAGCTGGGCGGTCACGGGGTATTGTCGTCGCGTCGTGCTGTGGGGCCAAGGCCGAGGTAAAGGCGGCTCTGCTTGTACTGGTCTATGGCAAAGCGCGCCAGAACCCCCAGTGCCGCCGCCACCGGCACCGCCACCAGCATCCCGACGAAGCCGAAAACCGAGCCGAAGGCCGACAGCGCGAACAGAAGCCACACCGGATGCAGCCCGACCGAATTGCCCACCAGTTTCGGCGTGATGACATTGCCTTCCAGAAACTGCCCCAGCGCGAAGATCCCGGCGACGATGCCGATCTGCAGCCAGTCGCCCCAGAACTGGAACAGGGCCAGACCCATGGCCAGTGCGCCGCCGATGATGGCGCCGACGTAAGGGATGAAGGTTATGGCCCCGGCAATCGCACCGACGACGATCCCGTAATTCAGCCCCGCCAGCATCAGCGCCACGGCGTAGAAGGTGCCGAGAATCAGGCAGACCGAGATTTGCCCGCGCACGAAGGCGGCCAGAACCCGGTCGATCTCGCGTGCGAGATGGCGCACGGTCGGGGCATGATCGCGCGGCAGGATCTCATCGACGCGGGCTACCATGCGGTCCCAGTCCAGCAGCATGTAAAAGGCGACCACCGGCACGACGACGATGAAGACCACCGCGTTGATGACCCCCATGGCCGAACCGATCAGCGACTGCGCCAGCTCGCCCCCCTTCGACTGGATCAGCTTGCCGATATTCTCCAGCGTCTGACGCATGGTCGAGGTTTGGTCCTGAAGATCGGGAAAGCGTTCCAGCATGAAAGCTTGCAGCCGCCGGAACATCACCGGCGCCTCGTTCACCAGCGCGGTCAGCTGGTTGAACAGCACGGGCAGCACGGCAAGGAACAGCAGCACCGTCAGCAGCAGGGCCGCTATGGAGATAACACCCGTCGCGGCGGCCCGGCTGAGGCCCGCGCGTTCCAGCCGGTCGGCCAGAGGGTCCATGAAATAGGCGATGGCCCCGCCAACGAGGAAGGGCAGGATCACCGCCCCCAGAAACCACAGCACTGCTACGAACAGCAATGCGGCAAGGCCCCAGTATTTCACCTGTTCGCGCACCGGAAGCGACATCGGACCCCGCCAGACTACCTTTCCTTCAGATTGCGCATCGGGGCGCAGGTTTCAAGGGGCGGCCGCGCAAAGCCTGCCTTGGCCTTGTAACGACAGGCAATTTCATGCGAGGGCTGCCCCATGTCCGGCGCAGGAGAGCGGAATGAGCGACGACGACGAATATGTCTATGATGAAGCCAGCGGTGAATGGCGTCCGGCCTCCGAGGTGCGGGCCGAAGCGGCGGTCGTGGTGAAGGATGCGGCGGGCAATGTGCTGGCCGACGGCGATCAGGTGGTTCTGGTGAAAGACCTCAAGGTCAAGGGCGCCGGCACCACGCTGAAACAGGGCACCGTCATCCGCTCGATCCGGCTGACTGACAACCCCGAGGAAATTGACTGCCGCCACGACACGATCAAGGGTCTGGTGCTGCGCACCGAATTCGTGCGCAAGCGCGGCTGAGGATCAGCGCGGCGGCAACAGCTCTGCCACGCCGCCGTGCGAAAACCCGCGCCGCATGGACAGAAACCGCGCGCGGGGATGGTCGCGGTAAAGATCGTTGCTGACGATGGTGGCGCCGGTGGTGAAGGCGCTGTCGATCAGCCATGCGTCGGCGATCTGGCCCTTGGCGGTCATCTCGATGTCGGCGGCGGGGCGGGCGATGCGGCGGGTCAGCTCTTCCACCGACATGCCGCGCCCGAACAGCGTATAGGCGATATTGGCATCGAAGATGACCTTGACCGCGCGCCCTTCCGCCATCAGCAGGTCGATCACGGATTGCAGCGTGGCAAGCTGCGCCTTGTCCGTCAGGCCCGAGTTCTTTTCCCACATCACCACGTTGGAGCCGTCGACCAGCACTGTTGCCTGCGGGCGTGGCGTGCGGGGCTGTTCGGTGCCATGGCGCGGGCTGGCGGCACAGGCGGTAGCAGACCATTCGACGCGCCCGCCTTTCGGGCGCTGCCGCAACCCGGTCAGCGCGCGCGCCAGCGGAAAGCGCGCCGCCGCCTTCACGGCCAGCGCCCCTTCGGCGGAAACCCCCTTCGGACGGCTGAGCCAGACCTCGCCCAGCGGGGTCAGGGTCAAGTCGGGCAGGCTGGTCTCGGGCGTGATGGCAAGGATGCGGCCACGCAGGGCCAGCGTCTCGGCCTTCTGGCGCAACGCGGCGCGGGCCCTGGGGTCCGGTCGGGGCGCGGCGCGGCGGCCTGGCCAGAGTGCGGCGCCGAGCCCCAGCAGGGTCAGCAGCAACAGGGCCAGCAGGGCTGTATCAAAATAGGTCATCTGAAACGGGCCTTGGCAATTCAGGGTTGCAATATGCCTTGGTCGCACGCCCACATCCTGCGGGCAAGGGGCCTGACCCCGGGGCTTCTGTGGCGCGGAACTTGCCCGCAGGCCGCGAACCCGCTAGGAAAACCGCCGAAAGCTTTTGCCAAGAGGCCACCCCATGCGTCTGTCGCGCTACTTCCTGCCCGTCCTGAAGGAAAACCCCGCCGAGGCGCAGATCGTCTCACACCGCTACATGCTGCGTGCCGGCATGATCAAGCAACAGGCGGCGGGGATTTATTCCTGGCTGCCGATGGGCTTCAAGGTGCTGAAACGCATCGAGCAGATCGTGCATGAGGAACAGATCCGCGCCGGGCACATCCCGCTGCTGATGCCGACGCTGCAACCGGCCGACCTGTGGCGCGAAAGCGGCCGCTATGACGATTACGGTGCCGAGATGCTTCGCATCAAGGACCGCCACGAACGCGACATGCTCTATGGTCCGACCAACGAGGAGATGATCACCGACATCTTCCGCAGCCATGTGAACAGCTACAAGGATCTACCGCTGACGCTTTACCACATCCAGTGGAAGTTCCGTGACGAGGTGCGCCCGCGCTTCGGTGTGATGCGGGGCCGCGAGTTCCTGATGAAGGACGGCTACAACTTCGACCTCACCAAAGAGGACGCGCTGCACGCCTACAACCGCCACATGGTCAGCTACCTGCGCACATATGAACGCATGGGCCTGACCGCGATTCCGATGCGCGCCGCCTCCGGCCCGATCGGCGGCGACAATACCCATGAATTCCTCGTTCTGGCCTCCACCGGCGAGTCGGAAGTGTTCTACGACGACCGCGTGACCGCGCTGAAGCTGGGCGACCGCGAGGTCGATTTTGATAACCGGGCCGAGGTTCTGGGTATCTGCGAGGAATTCACCTCGCTTTACGCGCGCACGGATGAAACCCATGACGAGGCAGCGTTCAACGCTGTTCCCGAGGCGCATCGCAAGGTCGGGCGCGGTATCGAGGTCGGGCAGATCTTCTACTTCGGCACCAAATATTCCGAACCGATGGGCGCCACCGTCGTCACCGCCGACGGCAACCGCGTGCCGGTCGAGATGGGCAGCCATGGGATCGGTGTCTCGCGCCTGCTGGGCGCGATCATCGAGGCCAGCCACGATGACAAGGGCATCATCTGGCCGGAAGGCGTGACCCCGTTCCACTGCGGTATCGTGAACCTGAAACAGGGTGACAGCGCCACCGATGCAGCCTGCGAAGGGCTTTACAAGGCGATCAAGTCCAGGGGCCTCGACCCGCTGTACGATGACCGCGACGAACGCGCGGGGGCCAAATTCGCCACGATGGATCTGATCGGCCTGCCGTGGCGCATCACCGTCGGCCCGCGCGGTCTGGCAAGTGGCGTGGTCGAACTGACCTCGCGCCGCACCGGCGAAAGCGAGGAAATGAGCGCCGAAGCCGCTGTGGACCGTATCGCGCAGATCTACGCCGGGATCTGACCGACCAGCAGATGGCAGGACAACGAACCGGCAGGGCCTCCTGCCGGTTTTTCTTGCCCGGTCCCGTGCGCGGGGGCGGGTCTTGGGGGCGCTGTCAGGTCACAGGGCACTTTCCGCCCCTTGGAGCAACCGTTCCAGCTTGTTTGCAGGCAAGACAGCGGGCAGAACACAAACGGTAATCTCCCCGGGGCGGGGAAGCAGTGCGGGTAGGGGCGATGCTGAAACTGAACCATGCCGAATTGATCGAGAACGAGCGGGCGCGGCCGGCGGACCACCGGAAGGGCCACGACGGATATCGGCGCAAGATGGCCGCCTTGCGTGACACGTTCTTTGAACAGTTCCTGACCCGCGAGGCCCGTCGGCATCCGTCGAATGACGAGATCATCGCCGCCTTCGGTGATCTGCCCCCCGCCGATCTTGCGGTGCCCTATGACCTGACGCCCGAGGGGCTGGAGCATGTCAGCCGCTGTATTCAGCGGAAATATGTAATCCATTTCAAGAATATACGGCGTTGCTGGGCGCTGCTGCTGCAACATATGCCCGAACTGATGGCCGAGGGCTGCGCGCCGCGTGAGGTGCTGGAAATGTCCACCGCCCATGGTGCGACGCTGGAAATCCTGCGCCGGAAGGGGCACCGGGTCATCGGCAATGATTTTGCCAATTTCGTCGGCGGGGCGGCGCTGGACAGCCGGTATCGGGATTTCAACGGCAGTGATCTGACCTCCGCGCGGGACGACCATGGCCTGCATGACGGCTCGGGCGTGGTGCGCGACTGGCCCTATCGGCCGATCACCGAAAGCCTTGGTCTTGATGTGCGGCTGTTCGATGCGGGCAGCGGACCCTATCCCTTTGCGGACAAGAGCCTCGACAGCGTGATCTGTTTCGACGCGATCGAGCATTATTGCCATCCGCGTGACTGGATGAAGGTGGTGGGCGAGTTCACCCGGATCGCGCGGCGTTCGGTGCTGGTGGTGCCGAATGCGGTGGCGCCGCATGATGCGAAGCGCAAGGACTACATTGAGGCGGTCTATGCCTTCCAGCGCGACATGCGCAACTATTCGGATGACGGCTGGGCTTGCGTTCATGCCGGGGTCCTGCGCAACCAGCTTTCGGTCTTCAAGCTGATGCGGCTGGGCTGAGCGGGATGGTCCCCCCGGGGGCTGCCGCCCCCGGACCCCCGCGAGTATTTGCGCAAGAAGCAGAGGACAACGGTGAAGTGATGCAGGCGGCGCTTGACCTTTGTGGCAAAGGGCGGAACAACCCGGCATCATGAGCACACGCACCCCGCCTTTTGCCCCGTTCGAATGGATGATCGCCTGGCGCTATCTGCGTGCAAGACGCAGCGAGGGCGGCGTCAGCGTGATGACCTGGATCAGCCTGATCGGCATTGCGCTGGCGGTCTTCGCACTGATCGCCACACTGGCGGTGCGGGCCGGGTTCCGGGCGGAATTCGTTGATACGATTCTTGGCGCCAATGCGCATGTGACGGTTTATGCCAGTGCTGAGGTCGATGACAACGGCCGGTCCCTGCGCGGGTTCAGCGATTATGACGCGCGGGCCGAACGGCTGGCGGCCGTGCCGGGGGTGGTGCGGGCGGCGCCGCTGGTCAAGGGGCAGGTCATGGCCACCGCCAATGGCGTGAACATGGGGGCCGAGGTCTTTGGCATCCGGCTGGACGACCTGCGCAGCATTCCGCGTGTCGGTGACGGGGCCGAACACGAGGGGGACATCGCGCGTTTCGACGAGGGCATCGCCATCGGATCAGGCCTTGCGCGCGAACTTGGGGTGGGGATCGGTGACCGGCTGCGGCTGATCTCGCCCGACGGGGTGAAGACCGCCTTCGGCACTTCGCCGCGGGTCAATGCCTATGAGGTGGTCTATATCTTCACCGCCGGGCGCTATGATATCGACCGGACCCGTGTTTACCTGCCCTTCACCGAGGCGCAGGAATATTTCAACCGCGAGGGGCGGGCGGATGAGATCGAGGTCATGGTGGCTGACCCCGATCATATCGAGAAATATGAACTGCCGCTGTTGCAGGCGGGGGGCGAGCGCACGCTGCTCTGGACCTGGCGGGACAGTGCGGGATCCTTCCTGCGCGCGCTGGATATCGAGGACAATGTGATGTTCATCATCCTGTCGATCCTTGTGCTGATCGCGGCGATGAACATCATCTCGGGGCTGATCATGCTGGTGAAGAACAAGGGCCGCGACATCGGCATTCTGCGCACCATGGGGCTGACGGAAGGCGCGATCCTGCGGGTGTTCTTCATCTGCGGCGCCTCGACGGGGCTGGTGGGGACGCTGGCCGGGGTGGTTCTGGGCTGTCTGTTTGCCATCTACATCGACCCGATCTTTTCCTTTGTGAACTATGTCTCGGGCGGCGGGGTCTGGGATCCGGCGGTGCGCGGCATCTATTACCTGCCGGCGCGGTTGCAGGCGGGCGATGTGGCCTCGGCCGTGGCGCTGAGCCTCGGGTTGTCGTTCATCGTCACGATCTTTCCGGCGCGGCGGGCGGCTCGGATGAACCCGGTGGAGGCGCTGCGCTATGAATGAGGTGCTGCGGCTGGAGGCCATTTCCAAGACCTACAACCGGGGCAAACCCTCGGCCGTGACGGTGCTGAACGGGGCGAGCCTCAGCGTGGGGCGGGGCGAGGTCGTGGCGCTGGTGGCGCCCTCGGGGGCGGGGAAATCGACGCTGCTGCATATCGCGGGGCTTCTGGATACGCCGGACGAGGGCCGCGTAGATCTCGCCGGGCGCGAGATGACGGGTCTGCCGGATCGTGCCCGCACGGCGGCGCGGCGGGCGGATGTGGGGTTCATCTATCAGTTCCACCATCTGCTGCCGGAATTTACCGCGCTGGAAAATGTGGTGCTGCCGCAACTGGCGAACGGCTTGGCCGCGCGGGCGGCGCAGGCGCGCGCGATGGATCTGCTGGCCAGCGTCGGCGTCGATCACCGCGCGGGCCACCGCCCGGCCGAGCTTTCGGGCGGCGAGCAGCAGCGCGTCGCCTTCTGTCGCGCGCTGGCCAATGCGCCGAAGCTTTTGCTGGCGGACGAGCCGACCGGAAACCTGGACCCCGGCACCTCGGATCAGGTGTTTGGCGCGCTGATGGCGGTGGTGCGGGCGACGGGCCTGTCGGCGCTGATTGCCACGCATAACATGGAACTCGCCGCGCGGATGGACCGCGTTGTCCGGCTGGAACAGGGGCGCGTCGCCTGAGCGCATGATCTGGCGCTTGCGCCCTGTGACCGGGCATGGTTTCGTGAGGGAAAATACCTCGGAGACTGCCATGTTCCATCTTACGCCGCTGCGCCTTGCCCTCGGGGGTGCCCTCTTGCCGCTGGCTCTGGCGGCCTGTCTGCCGCTGGCGAAGAAAGTGCCGACCGGGGCCGAGGATTTTGCCACCTATTGCGCGGCTTGCCATGGCGATGCCGGCAAGGGCGACGGGCCGATGGCCGATACGCTGGACAAGCGCCCGGCTGATCTGACCCGTATTTCCGCGAAGAACCGCGGCAAGTTCCCGATGGCGCGGGTGATGAGCAAGATCTGGGGCTATGCCCGCACACCCGATGGTGTGGTCATGCCGCAATTCGCACCCCTGCTGGAAGGCGAGAAGATGGTGCTGTTCGACAGCGGCGACGGTATTGCCACGCCCACGCCGCTGCGGCTTGTACAACTGGGCGAATATGTCCGCGACATGCAGGCCAAATGAAAAACGGCGCCCCTCGGGGCGCCGTTTGCGTCATGGGGCAGGGGATCAGCCCTGAAGCGTGCGGACCCCGTAACCTTCCGCGCGGGCCTTCATCGCGGCGACGGCGGCGATGGATGCGGCGGCGGTGGTGAAATAGGGGATCTTGTCCATCAGCGCGACGCGGCGGATGTCACGGCTGTCGGCGATGGCCTGCGCGCCTTCGGTCGTGTTCATCACCACGGTGATTTCATTGTTCTTGAGGCTGTCCACGATGTTCGGACGGCCTTCGTAGACCTTGTTGACCAAAGTCGCCGCCACGCCCTGCGCCGACAGCCAGCTTGCGGTGCCGCGCGTCGCCACGATCTCGAACCCCATGGCGATCAGGTCGTGCGCGGCTCCGGCCAGCGCTTCGGACTTGTCGGCATCCTTGACGCTGAGGAAAACCCGGCCGCTTTCCGGCAGGTTCATCCCCGCACCCATCTGGGCCTTGAGGAAGGCCAGCGCAAAGGTGCGGTCCCAGCCCATGACCTCGCCGGTGGAGCGCATTTCCGGCCCCAGAAGCGGGTCGACGCCGGGGAAGCGGGCGAAGGGCAGCACGGCTTCCTTGACGCTGAACCATGGCGTGATCGGGTTGGCCAGCGTGTTCGGATCGGCCAGCGGCAGCACCGAATCAGGGCCGACGCCCGCGTCATAAGGGGCGCGTTCGGGGAAGTTCGACAGCGGCTCGCCTGCCATCAGCCGCGCGGCGATAGAGGCGATGGCACTGTCAGTGGCCTTGGCGACGAAGGGCACGGTGCGGCTGGCGCGCGGGTTCACTTCCAGCACATAGATCACGCCGTCCTTGATGGCGAATTGCACGTTCATCAGGCCGACGACATGCAGCGCACGGGCCATCAGCACCGTCTGGCGCTTCAGCTCGGCCACCGTGTCGTCGGACAGGCTGTGCGGCGGCAGGCAGCAAGCCGAGTCGCCCGAATGGACGCCCGCTTCCTCGATATGTTCCATGATGCCCGCGACATGGACATTCTCGCCATCGCACAGCGCATCGACATCCACCTCGATGGCGCCGGCCAGATAGCTGTCCAGCAGCACCGGGTTGTTGCCTGAGACCTGCACCGCGTCGCGGATGTAGCGTTCCAGTTGCGCGTCGTCGCGGATGATCTCCATCGCGCGGCCACCCAGCACGAAGGAGGGGCGGATGACCAGCGGGTAACCCACATCTGCGGCCACAGCGAACGCCTCGTCGCGCGAACGGGCGGTGCCGTTCACCGGCTGTTTCAGGCCCAGATCGTTCAGCAGCTTCTGGAACCGCTCACGATCTTCGGCCAGATCAATCGCGTCGGGCGTGGTGCCGAGGATCGGGATGCCTTCCTCATGCAGCGCATTGGCCAGTTTCAGCGGCGTCTGTCCGCCGAACTGCACGATCACGCCATGCAACGTGCCGTTTTCCTGCTCTACCCGCAGGATTTCAAGCACATGTTCGAGCGTCAGCGGCTCGAAATACAGCCGGTCCGAGGTGTCATAGTCGGTCGAAACCGTTTCCGGGTTGCAGTTGACCATGATGGTTTCATAGCCCTGCGCGGTCAGCGCGAAACAGGCGTGGCAGCAGCAGTAATCGAACTCGATGCCCTGGCCGATCCGGTTTGGGCCACCGCCAAGGATGACTACCTTCTTTGCATTCGACGGGCGGCTTTCGCATTCCACATCGCCCATCGCGGGGGCCTCATAGGTGGAATACATGTAGGGGGTCTGCGCCTCGAATTCGGCGGCGCAGGTGTCGATACGCTTGAACACCGCCTTCACGCCCAGATTGCGGCGCGCGCGGCGGACCTGACCTTCATCGCGGCCGGTGAGCTTGGCCAGACGGGCATCGGTAAAGCCCATCATCTTCAGCCCGCGCAGGCCCTCTTCGGTGACCGGCAGACCCTCGGCGCGGATCTGTGCTTCGGTCCCGATGATCTCGCGGATACGGGCGAGGAACCACGGGTCGAAACTGGTCGCCTGCTGGATCTCGTCATCGCTGAGGCCGTGGCGCATGGCCTGAGCGATCACGCGCAGCCGGTCGGGGGTTTGCTGACCCAGCGCCTTGAAGATCGAGGCCTTGTCGGGCGCGCCGGGAATGGCGATTTCGTCAAAGCCGCTGAGGCCGGTCTCAAGGCTCGCCAGCGCTTTTTGCAGGCTTTCGTGGATGGTACGGCCGATGGCCATGACCTCGCCCACCGATTTCATCGCGGTGGTCAGATGCGGCTCGGACCCCGGGAATTTTTCAAAGGCAAAGCGCGGGATCTTGGTGACGACATAGTCGATCGACGGCTCGAACGAGGCGGGCGTGACCTTGGTGATGTCGTTGTCCAGCTCGTCCAGCGTATAGCCGACCGCCAGCTTCGCCGCGATCTTGGCGATGGGGAAGCCGGTGGCCTTGGACGCCAGCGCCGAAGACCGCGACACCCGCGGGTTCATCTCGATGACGACCATGCGGCCATCTTTCGGGTTGATCGCCCATTGAACGTTCGACCCGCCGGTCTCCACCCCGATCTCGCGCAGCACGGCGATGGAGCCGTTGCGCATGATCTGATATTCCTTGTCGGTCAGCGTCAGCGCCGGGGCCACGGTGATGGAGTCGCCGGTATGCACGCCCATCGGATCAATATTCTCGATGGAACAGACGATGATGGCGTTGTCCTTGCGGTCGCGCACCACCTCCATCTCGTATTCTTTCCAGCCGAGAAGCGATTCATCGACCAGAACCTGCGCGACGGGGCTGGCTTCCAGCCCCGATTTCACGATGGCCTCGTAATCGTCGCGGTTGTAGGCGACGCCGCCACCCGTGCCGCCCAGCGTGAAAGCGGGACGGATGATGGCCGGAAGGCCGACATAATCCAGCGCCTTCATCGCCTCGGCCACACCGGCCGCGATGTCGAACTTGGTCCCGACCTTGGGGGCGGCGATGATGGTTGCCTTCGGGTTCTCCAGCCCCAGCCGGTCCATCGCCTCGCGGAACAGCTTGCGGTCTTCGGCCATTTCGATGGCTTGGCGATTGGCGCCGATCAGCTTGACGTTGAACTTTTCCAGCACGCCCAGATCATCCAGCGCCAGCGTGGTGTTCAGGCCGGTCTGCCCGCCCATGGTCGGCAGGATTGCGTCGGGGCGTTCCTTTTCGATGATCTTGGCCACCACTTCGGGGGTGATCGGCTCGATATAGGTCGCATCCGCCAGCCCCGGATCGGTCATGATCGTTGCGGGGTTGGAGTTCACGAGGATGACGCGATACCCTTCCTCGCGCAGCGCCTTGCAGGCCTGTGCGCCGGAATAGTCGAACTCGCAGGCCTGCCCGATGACGATGGGCCCCGCACCGATGATCATGATCGAGGAGATATCGGTTCTTTTCGGCATGGGGGCCCCCGTGTGTGCTCCGCCGCACCCAAGGGGGCGGGGGAGGGATTCTGAGCATCGCGCAAATTGGCGGGGTTATAGTCGCGTCAGTTCGGGGCGCAAGGGTCTATCTGGCGCAGGGAAGGAACGGCATGTCGGCATCGGGCTGGTCGGCGCGCGGCATGGCTGCTACATCGCGGGAAAGCGGTCGAACGGAGGGCGAGGCATGATCCTGTTGGAACACGGGCCGCAGGGCCGCCCGGCCCTGTTTGACGCCCCGCGCGAGACCATTGTCGTGTGGGAGGCGGACGCGCTGGCACCCGCCCTGGCGCGGCTGGATGCGGCGCGGGCATCGGGCGGCTGGATAGCGGGTTATCTGTCCTACGAGGCGGGCTATGCGCTGGAGCCGAAGCTGGCGCCCCTGATGCCGGAGAACCGGGATCACCCGCTGCTGGCCTTCGGTGTTTTTGATGCCCCCGCGCCGGGCGGACCGCTGCTGGAAACCGCACGGTCGGCAGGTGGCGCCACGCTCGCGCCGCTGGTGCCAATGATCAGCCGCGCGGATTACGGCTTGGCCGCCGAAAAGGTGGCGGCCTATATCGGCGCGGGCGATTGCTATCAGATCAATCAGACCTTCCCGATGGAAAGCCGCCTGACCGGCACGCCCCTTGGGCTTTACGCGGCGCTGCGGGCGCGGCAGGCGGTGGGGTATGGCGCCTATCTGGATCTTGGCAGCGGCCCGGTCATCGTGTCACGCAGCCCCGAGCTGTTCTTTTCCACCACCGCTGCCGGGCGCATCGAAAGCCGCCCGATGAAAGGCACCGCGCCGCGTGGCGCCGACCCGGAGGAAGATGCCGCGCTGGCGGAAGAACTGTACCGTTCCGAAAAGGGCCGGGCCGAAAATCTGATGATCGTCGATCTGCTGCGCAATGACATCTCGCGCCTTGCCGAGGTCGGCTCGGTCAAGGTGCCCGAACTTTTCGCGGTGGAGGCTTTCGCCACCGTTCATCAGATGTCGTCGCGCGTCGTCGGGCAACTGGTCGAACCACCCGCAATGGCCCGGCTGATGCCCGCTCTGTTCCCCTGCGGCTCGATCACCGGGGCGCCGAAGATCCGCGCGATGGAGATCATCCGCGAGGTCGAGCCCTTCCCGCGCGGGGTCTATTGCGGGGCAATCGGCTGGATGGCGCCGGATGGTGCCTCGGTTTTCAACGTGGCGATCCGCACGCTGTCGGTCTGGCCGGACAATCGCGTGGTGCTGAACGTCGGCGGTGGCGTGGTCTACGATTCCACCACGCAGGGCGAATGGGACGAGGCTCACTGGAAGGCGCGCTATGCCGCGGCGCTGGTCCGATGACGCCGCGCCTCATTGAAACGATGCTGTGGGATGGGGCGTCCTATCCGCGCCTGCCGCTGCATCTGGTGCGGCTGGCAGGCTCTGCCGCAGTGCTGCGCTACAGTTGCGACCTCACGGCGGTGCAGGAGGCGCTGCCCGCCCCCGAGGGCACGGCTCGTGTCCGGCTGACGCTGGGCCAGGCGGGCGATATCGAGGTGACGGCGGCACCGCTGCCGCCCGCCGCGTCGCACTGGCGGCTGGCGCTTTCGCCGCTCCGGCTCGACAGCGCGGACCCCTGGCTGCGCCACAAGACCACCCGCCGCGCGCTGTATGATGCCAGCCGCGCCGCGCTGCCCGAGGGCGTGGAGGAAGTGATCTTCCTCAACGAACGTGGCGAGGTCTGCGAGGGCACGATCAGCACGCTGTTCTTTGATCGGGGGCAGGGGATGCGGACACCGCCGCTGGCCAGCGGCTGCCTGCCCGGCGTGCTGCGTGCCGAACTCGGCTGCCCGGAAGAGGTGTTGCGCGCAGAAGACCTGCCGCAGGTCCGGCTCTGGGCCGGGAACGCGCTGCGCGGGCTGATCCCGGCGGTCTGGCTGGGGTGAAACATGCAGGGCATCTGCAAGGCACCTTGCAAATGCTTTCGCAAAACCCTTCTGCCCCGGCTTCGCCCGTATCGCGCGGGGTTGACTTGCCCCTTGGCGCGGTGTGTATCGGCGCATCGGATGAAGCCTCGGAAAAGGGGAGCGTGATGCACGCCTATCGCAGCCATACTTGTGCGCAACTCAACAAGGATCATGTCGGGCAGAATGTCCGTCTGGCCGGATGGGTGCATCGGGTGCGGGATCACGGCGGCGTGCTGTTCATCGACCTGCGCGACCATTATGGCGTGACGCAGGTGCTGGCCGACAGCGACAGCCCGGCCTTCGCGGACATCGAGAAGCTGCGTGCCGAATGGGTGATCTCGCTCGACGGCGTGGTAAAGGCGCGCGACGCGAGCCTTGTGAACCCGAAGCTCGCCACCGGCGAGATCGAGGTCTACATCAAATCCGTCCGCGTGCTGGGCGCGGTGGAGGGCGATCTGCCGCTGCCGGTATTCGGCGAAACCGACTACCCCGAGGAAACCCGTCTCACCTACCGATTCCTCGACCTGCGCCGCGAAAAGCTGCATGGCAACATGATGCTGCGCTCGAACGTGGTGCGCTCGATCCGCAACCGGATGTGGGATCAGGGGTTCAACGAATTCCAGACCCCGATCATCACCGCCTCCAGCCCCGAAGGCGCGCGCGACTTCCTGGTGCCGTCGCGCCTGCATCCCGGCAAGTTCTATGCCCTGCCTCAGGCGCCGCAGCAGTTCAAGCAGCTGATCATGGTGGCGGGCTTTGATCGTTACTTCCAGATCGCGCCCTGCTTCCGCGATGAAGACCCGCGCGCTGACCGCAGCCCGACCGACTTCTATCAGCTTGATATCGAAATGTCTTTCGTCGAGCAGGAAGACGTGTTCGCCGCCGTGCAGCCGGTCATTCAGGGCCTGTTCGAGGAATTCCGTCCCGATTGCAAAGTGCCCTCCGACTGGCCGCGCATCGCCTACCGCGACAGCATGCTTTGGTATGGCAGCGACAAGCCCGACCTGCGCAACCCGATCAGGATGCAGGTGGTGTCCGACCATTTTAAAGGCTCGGGCTTTGCGGTTTTCGCCAAGCTGCTGGAGAATGAGGGCACCGAAATCCGCGCCATTCCGGCCCCGACCGGCGGCAGCCGCAAATTCTGCGACCGCATGAATGCCTATGCGCAGAAAGAGGGCCTGCCGGGGATGGGCTATATCTTCTGGCGCGAGGGTGAAAATGGCGCGATGGAAGCCGCGGGCCCCCTGGCCAAGAACATCGGGCCGGAGCGGACCGAGGCGATCCGTCAGCAGCTTGGCCTCGGCCTCGGCGATGCGGCCTTCTTCCTTGGCGGCAAGCCGGAACAGTTTGAAGGCTTTGCCGGCCGTGCCCGCAATGAAATCGGGCGCGAGCTGAACCTTGCCGAAACTGACACCTTCCGTTTCGCCTGGATCGTTGACTTCCCGATGTACGAGAAGACCGACGACGGCAAGATCGACTTCAGCCACAACCCCTTCTCCATGCCGCAAGGCGGGATGGAGGCGCTGTCGGGCGATCCGCTGAAGGTGCATGCCTATCAGTATGACCTGGCCTGCAACGGCTATGAACTGATCTCGGGCGGTATCCGCAACCACAAGCCGGAAATCATGTATCGCGCCTTTGAACTGGCGGGCTATCCGAACAGCGAAGTGGACAAGCGGTTTGGCGGTATGGTCAAGGCGTTCAGATATGGCGCGCCGCCGCATGGTGGCTGCGCGATGGGGATCGACCGGGCGGTGATGCTGCTGGCGGATGAAATGAACATCCGCGAGGTCATCATGTTTCCGATGAACCAGCGTGCCGAGGATCTGCTGATGAACGCGCCTTCGGAACCCACCAACGAACAGCTGCGCGAACTGCGCCTGCGCGTGGTGCCGAAAGACGCCTGAGCGGGAATTGCAAATTCCTTGTGAAGGAATTTGCAAATCTTTTTGCAAAAGATTTGGCCCCGCCCCGGCGGGGTCTTTCAACAAGAGGCTGCCATGACTGCGATGTTCGACGCCTCCGTCCCGGTGTTTCTGCACTACCTCGACCGTCTGGCGGCCATGGTGGAGCGCACTGCCCGGCAGGAGCAGGTGCTTCAGGCCCGTCTCGCCCCCGACATGTTCACCGCCGCGCAACAGGTGGCGACGGCGGCGGGCTTTGCCCTGCGGATTTCCTTTCCGCTGGCCGGGGCTGCGGTGCCGGGGATCGCGGATCACGGGATGGACCGGATCGGCCTCGGCCGTCGTCTTGCGGCGGCAAGCCATGCGCTGCGCGGGCTGGAGCCTGAGGCCTTCGACGGGGCCGAAACCCGGCGCATCCGTCATCGCGCGGGCTTTGCCGAGCTGGATCAGTCCGGCGCAGAGTTCCTGCACCTGTTCGGCATGCCGAATTTCATGTTCCACACAGCCATGGCCTTTGCCGTGCTGCGCCAGCAGGGGCTGGAGATCGGCAAGGCCGATTTTGACGGGCTGCACGACTATCCGCACGGTTTCCGGTTCTGATCCCTCGCGCGGAATTGTGCCGGCGGCCAGAGGTCAGGGCTTTCCATCTCCGGGCCTGTGCCTATCTTCGCTGCACCAGTCTGTGCCAGCCCGGAGGATGCCATGCCGGTCGCCGAAGATATCGCCGCCTTCCGTTATGGCTATGGATTACCCTTGCCCGCAGGCGCCCCGCGCGGTGCGAAAGAGATGCTGGCGGCACTGGCCGGCCCTGACCGGGCGCGGGACCTGTTTCCTGCGCCGGAAACCCCTGCGCTTTTCGCCCTGTTTGCCGATGCAGCGAAAGCCCGCGTTGCCTTCCGAAAGAAGAAGGAAGAGCGTGACGAGGTGCGCAGGCGGGTCAAGCTGGTGGAGGCGGAGACCGAGGCCTTTTCCCGCAGGCTGATCGCGCGCGCGCTGGCCTCGCCGGACGGTTTTCGCGAACGGCTGGCCTGGTTCTGGGCAGATCACTTCACCACGGTGCCCCGCCTGCGCGAGCATTCGGTTCTGACGGGCGATATGTCCGAACGTGCCATCCGCCCTCATCTCGCGGGGCGCTTTGCCGATATGCTGCGGGCGGCTGACCTCCATCCTGCGATGCTGCTTTACCTTGACCAGCGAAGTTCCATCGGCCCCGGATCGGCCTTCGGGAAGCGCAAGGGAAAGGGGCTGAACGAGAATCTGGCGCGCGAGGCGATAGAACTGCACACGCTGGGGGTGGGCGCGCAATATTCCCAGACCGATGTGCGGCAGCTTGCCGAGCTTCTGACCGGGCTTGCGGTGGACCCGGCCAGGGGGGCGGTGTTCTATCCGCGCCGGGCCGAACCCGGTGCGGAACAGGTTCTGGGCAAAAGCTATGACGGGCGGGGGCTGGAGCCCATCCACCGGGTACTGGACGATCTGGCGCGCCGACCGGAAACCGCGCAGCATCTGTCGCGGAAACTGGTAACGCATTTCCTGTCGGACACGCCGGATCCCGCGCTGGTGGACCGGATGGCGGCGGCCTATCTGGCCAATGATACCGCGCTTCTGCCGGTATATGAGGTGATGCTGACGGATTCATCGGCCTTCGCCGCGCCGCGCCTGAAGGCCCGCCAGCCGGCCGAGTTCGTCATCGGTGCCTGCCGGGCGCTGGGTTTGCGGCCGCAACGCATGTTCAGGATGCCCTCACGGCGCTTCCACACTCTGCTGATCGACCCGATGCGTCTGATGGGGCAGGAATGGGGACGGCCCATCGGCCCGGATGGCTGGGCCGAGGCGGCGGCGGAGTGGATCACACCGCAGGGGCTGGGCGCGCGGATTGCCTGGGCGATGGACATGCCGGGCAATCTGGAACAGGTGGACCAGATTGATCCAAGGGCTTTTCTGGATCACGCGCTGGGAACACTCGCACCTGACACGCTGCGGGTTGCGGTCTCGCGCGCCGAATCTGCCCGCGAGGGGGTAGGGCTCGTGATGGCCTCGCCTGAATTCAACCGGCGCTGAGGAGGCGGCGATGCAAGATGTCACCCGGAGGCTTTTCCTGCGAGGCGGTCTGGCGGCGGCCTGTTCGGCGGCGGCCCATCCCTGGCTGACCACCGTGACCTTCGCACAAGGCGCGGCACAACTGGGGGAGAATCGGCTGATCGTCGTGATCCTGCGGGGGGCGATGGATGGTCTGGACGCGGTGCAGCCCATTGGCGACCCGCTGTTTGCGCGGATGCGGCCGAAGCTGGGCACCGGCGCGGGCGTGCTGCCGCTGGACGGCCTGTTCGGGCTGCATCCGGCAATGGCCGGGCTGATGCCGCTGTGGACGTCGGGTGAGCTGGCATTTGTTCATGCCACGTCGACGCCCTATCGCGACAAGCGCAGCCATTTCGATGGGCAGGACATTCTTGAAGCCGGAACCGGGCTGGATGTGCCGGTTCCCGAAGTGCGCGATGGCTGGCTGAACCGGATGTTGCAGGCGGTGCCGGGAATCGCATCGGAGACAGCCTATGCGGTCGGGCGCGAGGCGCAACCCCTTCTGGCCGGTGCGGCAGAAATCCGCAGCTGGACGCCCGAAGTGACCCTGAGCCTCAGCGCGCAAAGCAGGTTGCTGCTGGAACAGGTCTATCATGATGATGCGCTGTTCCGTGACGCGGGCGGCGAGGCGATGGATCTGGCTGCCGAACTTGCAGGCGGGGCCGCGCCCGCCTCGATGGAGGGGGGCGGCAAATTCGCAGATACCGACAGGCTGGCCGGTTTCGCGGCGGACCGGCTGAAAGGTGACACGCGGATTGCCGCTTTCTCGCTGTCGGGCTGGGATACGCATCGCCGTCAGGAAGGCGCGCTGCCGCAGCAGTTGCGCGGGCTGGAGCGGCTGATCCTTGTCCTGCGTGAACAGATGGGTTCGGCCTGGGATCGCACCATGCTGCTTGCGATGACCGAGTTTGGTCGCACGGTGGCGGAAAACGGCAGTGCGGGCACAGATCACGGCACCGGGGGGGCCATGCTGATGGCGGGCGGCGCACTGAAAGGTGGCCGCATCTACGGCCGCTGGCCGGGCCTGGCCGAGGAAGCCCTGTATGAACGGCGCGACCTCATGCCCACCAGCGATGTGCGCGGCTGGGCGGCCTGGGCCATGCGCGGGCTATACGGGCTGGACCGCCGGGTGCTGGAACAGGCGGTTTTTCCCGGTCTCGACATGGGCGATGATCCCGGTTTCCTGCGCTGAGCAGGCCGTTGCCTTCACCGCAGCGCCCGCCTAGGCTCAAACCCGAGGTGGAGGTGGGCATGGTTGATCTCGGTCAGAAGATACAAGGGTTTACGGCGCCCGCGCATCCGGCGGGCACGGTGTTGGAGGGGCGCTATGTCCGGCTGGAGCCGCTGGAGGCAGAGGCCCATGCGGGCGATCTGTACCGCGCCTTCGCCAGGGATGACCGGCTGTGGGATTATCTGGGCTATGGCCCGTTTCCCGGAGCGGCAGCATATCACCGCTGGGTCAAGGATCACGAGACGAGCCAGGACCCGGTGTTTCTGGCGCTGCGGGACCGGGCGACGGGGCATTGCGGCGGTGTGGCCTCTTTCCTGCGCATCGACCGGACGCATGGTGTGATCGAGGTCGGCCATATCTGCATCGCACCGGAAATGCAGAAAACCCGCGCTGTGACCGAGGCGATGTTCCTGATGATGCAATGGGCCTTCGCGGCCGGATACCGGCGCTATGAATGGAAGTGCAATGCGCTGAACATGCCCTCGCGCCGCGCGGCGCAGCGGCTGGGGTTCAGCTACGAGGGGGTGTTCCGGCAGCATATGATCGTGAAGGGACATAATCGCGATACCGCGTGGTTCTCCGTGATCGACAGCGAATGGCCGGCGCTGCGCGAGGCCTTCGTAGCCTGGCTCGCGCCTGCGAATTTCGGTGCGGGCGGGCAGCAGAATGAAAAGCTTTCGGATCTGACCCGACTGACCCGGCCCGCGCGCGACCCTGCGCTGTGACCGGCCCGTTTGCGAAAAGGAAACTGCATGCATCCGCGAATGACCCTGCTTTCTGCCGGTCTCTGCCTTCTGTCGGCCCCCGTGCTTGCCGCGGAGGATGTGACGACCGTCCCCTACCTTTGCGATCACGGGGCGCGGGTCAGCGCGACGTATATCAATAGCGGGACCGACAGCTTTGTCGTTGTCACCTTCGAGGGGCGGCAGATCGGCTTTGCCATCGCGCAATCGGCGTCCGGCGCGCGCTATGAAAGCCGGGATGCAGCCCAGCCCTTTGTCTGGTGGAGCAAGGGTGATCAGGCCATGATGCTGTTCGGGGCGGAAGAAACCCCGGTCTATTCTGAATGCGTCCCCGGATGAGGCGGTGGCCCGGCCCCCGACATGGGGGGAACGATCAGTCCGGTGACCGGCCGGGCCAGCCGTGACGCCAGCAGCCTGACCAGCGGCGCGGTATCTGCCCCGGCAGGCCGCGCCCGCGCCGCCACATCCGCCAGAACCGGATCATCGGCGCAGCGGGCGATGCCTTCGACAAACCCGGCGACATAGCTGCCGGTTTCCGGCTGCACGTCCAGCATTTCAGCCGCGTGGGCCAGATCGTCCCGCAGCGCCAGCGGGTCGGCAGGCAGCGTCATGCCAGATTCGCAGGCGGTGGCTGCCGGGGTGCCGGTGGTCCGCAGGATGAGGGCGACAAAGGCGGACAGGCCCGGAACGGGTTTCTCGACGAAGCCATCGGCCCCGGAGGCCAGCGCCGCGCCGCGCCCGGCCGGATCACCGCTGAGGCCAAGGATTGCCGGGCGTGCCCGCCCGAAACTTCCCAGACACAGTTCGTGGATCAGCGCTTCGCCCCGCCCGTCGGGCAGCCCAAGATCCACCAGAACGACATCGGGACGATAGAGCCGCAGATGCGCCCGCGCGGCGGCCAGCGTTCCCGCGCGCCGCATCCGTGCCCCGGTGCGCTGGCAGATCAGCCGGAGCGCATCGCAGGCAAAGCGGCTGTCCTCGACCAGCAGGATCGTCAACCCGCGCAGCGGTGCGGCGCGGCAGGCATTGGCATCGGGCAGGTGCAGAGGGTCTGGCATGGGGGCCTCGCGGGTTGTCCTGTGTCCAGCCAAGCAAAGATTCCCTAATCTCCGGTGAACGGTGGACAGGCGCCGCTGCGGCGGGCAGGATGGCCCCATGACCGAAGATCCGCGCATCGAAGCATGGTACAGCACTGAAAGCCGCTGGCAGGAGGGGCTTTTGGCCCTGCGCGCGCTGTTGCGCGAAACGCCTCTGGCCGAAAACCTCAAATGGCGCGGTCCCTGCTATGACTGGCAGGGCGGCAATGTGGCGATGCCCTGGCGCATGAAAGAGAGCTTTGGCCTGTCGTTCTTCAAGGGCGTGCTGCTGGATGACCCCGACAGGCTGCTGGAGCCGCCGGGGCCAAACTCGCGCTTCGTGCGGATGATGCGCTTTACCGCAAGCGCAGAGGTGGCGCCCGCCAGCCCTGCCTTGCGCGGTTTTCTGGCGCAGGCGCTGCATCTGGAACAGAGCGGGCAGAAGGTGATCCCGGCGCCGGGCGAGTTGGACCTGCCCGAAGAGATCGGCGAAGCCTTCGCCGAAGACCCGGATCTGGCGGCTGCCTTCGATGCACTGACACCGGGGCGGCGGCGCGGCTACCTGCTGCATTTCACCCAGGCGAAGCAGGCGGCAACCCGGCGCGCGCGGCTTGAAAAATGGGCGCCGCATATCCGGGCGGGCAAGGGAATGCACGACCGTTGACGCGCTGCGGCAAAGCCGCTCTTGCGTGCGGACGCCGGTCACGGGATAAGCGGGCCGGGTTCCGCGCGGCATGGCCCGCCGCGCTCCGAACCGCACCGGCGTCAGGCAGAGGAGAGCGCGAGGATGATCGGACGACTGAACCATGTGGCGATTGCAGTGCCGGATCTGGAGGCTGCCACCGCGCAATACCGCGACACGCTGGGCGCCAGTGTCCGCGCGCCGCAGGACGAGCCTGATCATGGCGTGACCGTTGTGTTCATCGACTTGCCGAACACCAAGATCGAGCTGCTGTATCCGCTGGGCGAGAACTCCCCCATTGCGGGCTTTCTGGAAAAGAACCCCGCCGGGGGGATCCATCACATCTGCTATGAGGTGGAAGACATCCTTGCCGCACGCGATCAGCTGAAGGCCGCCGGTGCGCGGGTGCTGGGCACGGGGGAGCCGAAGATCGGCGCGCATGGCAAGCCCGTGCTGTTCCTGCATCCGAAGGATTTCAACGGCTGCCTCGTGGAACTGGAACAGGTCTGAGCCATGACGATCACCGCCGCCCTCATCCTTTTCGCCGTCACCTGGTTCATGGTGTTCTTCGTGGTGCTGCCGGTGCGCTTCCGCTCGCAGGCCGAGGCGGGGGAGGTGGTGCCCGGCACGCCGAAATCGGCTCCGGCCGATCACATGGTCGGCCGCAAGGCGAAGATCACCACCATGATCACGGTGGTGATCTGGGCCGGGCTGGTCTGGTTCATCACCAGCGGTCTGGTCAGCATCCGCGACATCGACGTGATGGGGCATATGCCGCCGCCCTCTGCGCTGGAACAGCAGGGGCAGAAATAGGAAAGGCGGGCCCGGATCGGCCCGCCTTCTTTCTTCGGCGGTCTGCCCCTGAGGGTACGTCCGCTGCTGGTGTCAGCGCGCGCTGTTCAGGCGGTGAAACATATGGGTGAAGGTCGCGACGCCCAGAACCGGAATGAAGAGGTTCACCAGCGGAAACGACAGCGGCGCGGCCATCAGCGTGCCCGCGAGCCAGATCGCCCCGTTGTGACGCGCCCGCAGCGCCTTGGCCCCCTTGCGCCCCAGACGACGCATGGCGACCAGCGTGAAATACTCGCGCCCCAGCAGAAACCCGTTCACTGCCCAAAAGACAACCGGCACCAATGGCCCGGCGAAGGGATAAAGCAGCAGTGCCAGCACATTGGCCATCACCAGCAAGCCGAAAAAATTCACAGCGTCGATCAGGCTGTCCGACAGTTTCAGCCGGGGCACCGGGGGTAGGGTCGGATAATGCCGGTCTTCGACCGCCTGTGCCACATCCTCCAGAAACAGGCCGGAAAACAGGGCGGCCACCGGCACCATGAGGAAGATCGACAACCCGACCATCAGAAGGGCCGAGCCGATGGACAGCAGCGTATCCAGCCCGCCCACAGGCCCGACCAGCGGGATATCGACCGAGGCGGGGGCCAGCCATTCGATCAGGAACAGCATCCCGGCGTAGACCCCGACCAGCAGCGCCAGCGCGAGGCCAACGCCCAGCAGCAGGACGCGGCGAAAGCGCGGGTCGCCGATCTGGCCCACAGCGCGGGTGAAATCCGAAAAGATCATTCCACGACCCAGCGGGTCAGGGCGGCCACATCCGGGCGCGGGCGTTCGGGTGGTGCCGAGGTTTCGGTGCCGATATGCACGATCCCCGCCACGCTTTCCTGCGGGGCAAGGCCGAAGGCCGGTTCGGCGAAGCCACGGTCATGGCTCACCCAGCCTGTCAGCCAGCTTGCGCCCCAGCCCGCCGCCAGCGCGGCATTCACAAGGCCCAGACAGACACAGCCTGCCGACAGGATCTGCTCCGCTTCGGGCACCTTGTCCTGCGCCTTGGGGCTGGAGATCACCACGACAGCCAGATTGCCCTGATCGAACTGGCCGCGCCCCTTGGCGATGCGTTCCTCGTTGCCGCCGGTTTCACGGGCCCGTGCCTCGGCCATGTCGGCCAGCCGGGCCATGGCGGGGCGCGTGAGCACCAGAAGGCGCCAGGGTTCCAGCTTGCCGTGATCGGGGACGCGCAGCGCGGCGGTCAGCAGCGGCGCCAGCTCCTCGGGCGTCGGCACCGGCAGCGTCAGCGTCTTGGCCGGGCGCGAGCGGCGGGTCAGCAGGAAATCCAGCGCGGCGGGGTTCGGGGTCATCTGTCGGTCCTTAAGCTCGTCATCGCGGCCAACATAGGCGCGGGCCGGGCCGGGCGGAAGGGCGCAGGGCCGCTGCAAGCCCCCTTTATCGGCGCCAAGGGAACCGCTAAACGGGGCTTAGCCTGCCGCCAGGAGTTTGCCATGAGCCAGTTGACCCGCCGTTCCCTTGTAGCCCTGACGCTTGCCACGCTTGTCGCGGGGTGTGGGGGCGGCCGCAGGCGTGAAGCCCGGCGCCCCGATACCGCGCAGGGACCGGCAGAGATCAATCACCTGATTTCCCATTACTCCCGCGTCTATGACGTGCCGGAAAGCCTTGTGCACCGGGTGGTGAAGCGGGAAAGCAACTACAATCCGGGGGCACGCAACGGGCCGTACTACGGGCTGATGCAGATTTTGCCGCAGACCGCCCGCACGATGGGGCACCGGGGATCGGCACAGGAATTGCTGGATGCCGATACCAACCTGAAATACGGGGTGAAATATCTGCGTGGCGCCTGGCTCGTGTCGCGCGGCAATCATGACCGGGCGGTCGGCTGGTATTCGCGGGGCTACTACTACGAAGCCAAGCGCATGGGTCTGCTGGAGAAAACCGGATTGCGGGGCTGATGGCGCGCCGGACTGTCCCTGATCTGGCGGCGCGGGCCTTGCCGGGGGCAGAATTTGCCCTGCGGGTTACCCCCCGTGCCAGCCGCAACGCGCTGACCGAAGACGACGGGCAGTTGCGCTGTCAGGTGACCGCGGTGCCGGAGGACGGGCGGGCCAATGCCGCCGTGACAGAATTGCTGGCCGCAGCGCTGGGGGTTGCCAAATCGCGTCTGACGCTGGTGCGCGGGGCGACCGCAAGGGACAAGCTGTTCCGGCTGGACTGACCCCGCGGCTCAGTTGCAGTTGCCGACATCGTTGAAGCCCACCTGCGTGACGAACCGCGGTTTTGTCGCCACGAACTGCCGGATGACGAAATCATTCAGCCCGATGTTCAGCGCCGGACGGAAATTGGTGCTGCTTTCCACCAGGATCAGCGTTTGCGCATTGTCGCTGATCGGCAGTTTGGTGGCCACGGTTTGCAGGGTGGTGGTGGTCCATGGCGGCATCTTGGAGCGGTTCATCGAACAGGACCATTGCACCTCGTATCTGTTGCGCGCCGCGACCCAGATCACCGACGAATAGCGCATCACCGGCGCGAAGTCGTTCTGGATGAGGTAGGTCATGGCGTTGCTCAGCCCGTTCACATAGGTGAACGAGGCATTGCGCTCCATCCGGCTCAGCGCGTCCGAGGCGGTATAGGTGGCTTTCTGCACCTGGTTGATGGTGCGGAACGCGTCCCAGTAGACGTACAGCCCGAAGGCGGCCCAGATCAGCATGGGCATCAGCAACATGCCTTCGACCAGCAGGGCAGTGCCATCCTCTTCGCGGCCAAAACGGCGCAGGCGGTGGCACAACCGTCCCAGAAGCCCCGGATTGCCTGTCATGTTCTGCTGCCCCACATCTACTCGTATCCTTACGGTTCGTTCACAAAGCCCGAGGCCGCGACCAGGCGGTACCCGCCCTTGCCGTCTTTTTCGAGATTGGCCGCGATGCCGGTGGACGGGAAAATCGCATCGGCCCGGACGCAGACGCGCACCAGCATGAATTCGCGCGGCGCCAGTGCCGCGGGGTCCAGCCGCGTGACCGGATCAATGTTGGAGGCGCGGTCGCGGCAGACCACGCGGTCCGTCGGCAGCGCCCAGGTCGTCATGTCCACCCGGTCAAGGCTGACCTTCATGGATTGCCTGCATTCGGGCAGAACGACCGCCGCGTCGCAGATCGCATCGCGGATGCTGTCATGCGTGGGATTTGGAAACTGACCCAGCCTCAGTTCCCGCACCACGATATCCAGCGCGCGTTCCAGCATGGTCTGCCGCACCATCAGCAGCCCGGTCTCGAAGGAGGCCATGAACACCGTCATGAACAGCGGGAAGATCAGCACGAACTCGACTGTGGCCGATCCGTCCTCGCGCCGGAAACGCGGCCAGAGCCTGCGCAGACAGTCTGGCAACCGGAGTGTCATTGGGTCAGCCTCAGATAGCTGAGCTGCGAGGCGATGGAATGGAACACCGAGGCGATATCGAGGTTCGTCGCCGCAAAGTAATGCGCATCCGAGGTCGCGCAGGCCTGAATCTGGGCGCGGCCGTTCGAGGGCGCCTCGAAGGCGATGCCATAGATGATGATGCCCGAATTCTTGGCTGCGGTGCAGACCTGTTGCAGGCGGGAGTTCTTGGTGCTGCTGACGTAGTCGACCATGTCGTAATAATAGGTCGAATAGTTCCCCCCCAGCGGCCGCGCCATCAGCTGATAGGCGACATACTGGACAGACCAGTAGCGAAACACCTCAGGCCAGGTGAGCTGGGTCGCCCCGCTGGTGCCGCCCTCGGGCGAGGAATGCCACGACCCATCACTGACCCAGTAATAATCGTTGGAGCCACTGCGGTTGTAATACATCGACGCGCGGCCATTGCTGTTGCGGCGATAGATGTTCGACAGGCCGGAGCGGTAGTTGCTGGTCAGCTTGTATTCGGTGGTGTTCTCGCCATCCGTCATCACGACCAGAACCTTGATCGTATTGCCGCTGACGATGTCCAGGGGCCGGTTCGCATATTGGGCAGCCACCTTGCCCCGGGCAATCATGCCCTGGGTGACGGCTTGTGTGGCGGGGTCAAGCAGCAAAGCGCCCCACTTCACCCCAAGGTCGATCGAGGTATTGCCGCCCACCTGAAGGTTGGTGATCGCATCCTTCAGCGTTGTCGTGTTGTCGCTGAGCATGACAATCCGGTTTCCGGTTTCGGGTGGGCAGTTGTAATCCTGCGCTGTGGAGCTCGTGCCGTTGAACGGGTCGAAATGGCCGTTCTGCACCAAGCTGCGGGTGCGTGACAGCGTGGTGGTGCCGAACACGTCATCCGGCAGTTCCACGCAATAGGAATAGTCGTGCAGCTTGGGCACGTTGAATTGTGCCATCAGATCGGGGCCCAGATTGACCTGCGCGTTGTACGGAATGATCGAAACGGTCGTCCGCCCGGCTTCGGAATTGGCAAAGACGGTGTCGATGAAGCTGCGCGCGGCGGGGCGCAGGGCGTTGATGCGTGTCCCGCTCATCGAGCCGGAAATATCCAGCACCAACGACACCTCGACGTTGTTGATCCGCTGTTCGGCGCCGCTGTCTGCGGCCACGTCGAAACTGTTGACGCCCATCATCTGCATGAACATCGGATGGGTGTCGGCCTCGGCATCCGCCGTCACGCTGCGGAAGTTGAAACCGCTCTCCACCGTGACTGATTTCAGATACTGCGACAGGTCGACCTTGTCGAAATAGTCACGCACCACGGTTTCGGGATCAAGGCTCTGGTTCAGCCCGGCGGCGGCCAGAACGCTGCGGTCCAGCGTCTGTTGCAGGGTCACACGCTTCTGTTCGTGACGCATCACGTCGATGGCGAGGCCGCCGACCATCAGCATCAGCAGAAGCAGCATCATGCCGAAGGGCAGCAGGCTGCCATCCTCGCTCCGGCGGAATCCCCGGAGGGCCGCCGTGATCCGCGCCGCAATCCGTATTCTGTCCTTGCCCATGTCGCCGACCCCTCGATGGACTGTGCTCACTCGTATTCCGATCCGGCCGCAGCTTGCGGCACAGACCTTCTCAAGTGTTCATCTACATTCAGACATCGGGCGAAATTATGGCCTGATAACGGTGACTTGTCCCGATATGTGAAGAGAATTCGACAGGGCCGGAAACGGCGGATGCGGGCGGTGGCGGATTGTCGCGCAGCGGTCAACTTCTTGCCACATTTGCGCTGAACCGCCGAAATGGCCACGAATCACCTCCGCTTCGGCCTGATGGACACGGAAACGTTGCAAATTTGGTGATGAATTTTTCAGCATTGCGTCCTAGCGTGAGCCAAGGGCCCTGTCCGCCGGGCCATGGCGGGCGGTGGTCATAACGTGGAGGACGTTACATGGCAGTGCAGAACGAGCCGAGTTTCCGGGCATCCGTCGATCTGATGTTCGAGCGGGCGGTCCGGCTGATGGACCTGAGCCCGGGGCTGGAACAGAAGATCCGGGTGTGCAACTCCACCTACACGGTGCGGTTCGGGGTGCGGTTGCGGGGCAAGATCGAGACTTTCACAGGCTACCGTTCGGTGCATTCTGAACATATGGAGCCGGTGAAGGGCGGGATCCGCTATGCGACCAATGTGAACCAGGACGAGGTGGAGGCGCTGGCGGCGCTGATGACCTACAAATGCGCGCTGGTGGAAACGCCGTTCGGCGGCTCGAAAGGCGGGCTGTGCATCGACCCCCGCGCCTGGGAGGAGCACGAGCTGGAGCTGATCACCCGCCGCTTTGCCTATGAGCTGATCAAGCGCGACCTGATCCATCCGGCGCAGAACGTGCCGGCCCCCGACATGGGCACGGGCGAGCGCGAAATGGCATGGATCGCGGACCAGTATGCGCGGATGAACACGACCGACATCAATGCCAAGGCCTGCGTCACCGGAAAGCCGCCGCATGCGGGCGGCATTCAGGGCCGGGTCGAGGCGACGGGCCGGGGGGTGCAATACGCCCTTCGCGAATTCTTCCGCCACAAGGAAGACAAGGCACAGGCCGGCCTGAGCGGCGATCTGGAAGGCAAGCGCATCATCGTGCAGGGCCTTGGCAATGTGGGCTATCACGCCGCGAAATTCCTGTCGGAAGAGGATGGCGCGAAAATCACCGGCATCATCGAACGCGACGGGGCGCTGGTCTCCGATGCGGGCCTGCCGGTCGAAGAGATCAAGCAATGGATCGCGGTCCATGGCGGGGTGAAGGGCTTTCCCGGCGCCGATTATGTGGCCGAGGGCGCGACGGTGCTGGAAGCGGAATGTGACATCCTGATCCCGGCGGCCATGGAAGGCGTGATCAACCTCGGCAATGCCGACCGCATCCGTGCGCCGCTGATCGCCGAGGCGGCGAACGGCCCCATCACCTATGGCGCCGATGAGATCCTCCGCAAGAAGGGCAAGGTGATCATCCCCGACATGTATGCCAATGCGGGCGGGGTGACGGTGAGCTATTTCGAATGGGTGAAGAACCTCAGCCACATCCGCTTTGGCCGGATGCAGCGCCGCGCCGAGGAGGCGCGGTCGCGCCTGCTGGTCGAGGAGCTGGAGCGGCTGTCCTCTGACAAGGGGCTGGGCTGGACGCTGGCAGATGACTTCAAGGAGCGCTTCCTCACCGGCTCGGACGAGCTGGCGCTGGTGCGCTCGGGCCTCGATGACACGATGCGCACCGCCTATCAGTCGATGCGCGAGGTCTGGCACAGCCGGAACGATGTCGAGGATCTGCGGGTTGCGGCGTATATCGTGGCGATCGATCGCGTGGCCAAGACCTACAGGTCGAAGGGGCTTTGACGGCCGGGCCTCACGGGCAGTTTGCTTGACAGGACCGTCCGGGGCGCATTAGCCCCCGGACGAGCCGACCCAGTAACCGGAACCGCCCATGTCCCGCAGCTTTGCGCAAGCCCTCCGTACCCTGTTCAGCGTGATTGCGCTGGCCTTCGTCTTTGGCACCCTGGGCGGGGCAGGGCTTTACTATCTCGCCACCGGCAATGGTGTCTCTGCGGCGCTGCTGGCGGCAGGGGGGCTGGCGCTGGTCATTACGCTGTTCGGCATGCTGGCCCTTCAGATCGAGAACAACCGCCTGCTGCACCGCATCGCCGATGCCGCCGAACGGCAGGCGCGGCACCGGGACAGCACAGCGCCCGCCACAGCGGCGCAGCCTGCCGCCCCGGCGCTGACCGCGACCCGCGCGCCCGAGGCCCCGGCCCAGCCCGCCGCGCCCCGGCAACCTGCGGGGCGGGTGGAGCCGGTGATGACCCTGCGCCGCGCCGGGCCCTAATGGCTGTGGCCGCAGGCGTGATCTGCGCGCTCGCTGGCCGCCCGGCGCAGGATCTGCACTGCTGACGACAGGAACAGCCCCGCCATGAAGGTGGCCACGATCAGGTCAGGCCAGCCGCTGCCGGTCATCGCCACCATACCGGCCGCCCCCATCACGGCGATATTGCCCACCGCATCGTTGCGCGAACACAGCCAGACCGACCGGACATTGGCATCCCCGTCGCGCCAGCGCATCAGGATCAGCACCGAGGCGAGGTTCGCCGCCAGCGCTGCAAGACCTACCGCGCCCATCACCTCGGCCTTCGGCACACCGGGCGCCAGAAAATCGGCCAGCGTGCGGCCAAAGACCCAAAGACCCATCAGAGCCAGTGAAATCCCCTTGATCTGCGCCACCCTTGCCCGCAGCGCGACCGACCGGCCAATGACCGCGAGGCTGGCGCCGTAGGTCAGCGCATCGGCCAGAAAATCCAGCGCATCGGCCTGAAGTGCCCGGCTGCCCGCCAGCGCCCCGGCGGTGATCTCGACCCCGAACAGGCCCGCGTTCAACACGATCACCGCCACCAGTGCCCGGCGATAGGCCGGGCTGGTGCCGTCGAAGGTGATCGCATGGTTGTGACAGGATGCCGACATTTCACTCTCCTTCTTGCATCGAATCAGGCGTAACATCTCCAGTCACTGGAGGAGCAAGCGATATGTCTGACCTGACCATCGGCGATGTGGCCCGCGAAAGTGGCATCAAGATCAACACCATCCGGTTCTACGAAGATCGGGGCCTTTTGCCCGCACCGCCGCGCAGTGCCGGGAATCGCAGGCTCTACGACCCGGCGGCGGTGGCGCGGCTGCGCTTTATCCGCCATGCGCGCGAACTGGGCTTCGGCCTGCCTGCCATCGCCGACCTGTTGCGCCTCGCGGGGCATCCCGAAGCGCCCTGCGCCGCTGCGGATGCCATCGCGCGTCAGCAACTGGCCGAGGTTGAGGCGCGCATCCGCAGCCTGTCTGCCCTGCGGGCAGAATTGCAGCGCATGGCCGATTGCGGGGCGGGCAGTACGGCGGATTGTCACGTTCTGGAAAGCCTGGGCGATCATTCCCTGTGTGCAGGCCCGCATGAAAGCTGAAGGCGACATGATCCTGTCGCTCACGGATAAGGCTTTTTGCTCCGGGGGTTGATATTCAGCCAAAGCCTGGCTCAGATGGGCCGAGGCCCGCTATCGGGCAGGGAAGGACGGTCAGAATGCGCTATTCCGGCTTCAAGGTCTTTACCGAGGGGCTTTTCGGCAACAAGGGCTGGAGACCCGCATGGCGCGACCCGGCGCCGAAGGCCGAATACGATGCCATCATCATCGGCGGCGGCGGGCACGGGCTGTCGACGGCCTATTACCTCGCGAAGAACCACGGCCTGACCAATATCGCTGTGCTGGAAAAGGGCTACCTCGGCGGCGGCAACATCGGGCGCAACACCACCATCGTGCGCGCCAACTATTTCCTCCCCGGCAATTCCGAATTCTACAGCCATTCCCTGAAGCTGTGGGAAGGGCTGGAGGCTGACCTCAACTACAACGTCATGCATTCGCAGCGCGGGCTGATCAACCTGTTCCACTCCGATGGTCAGCGGGATGCCTTTGCCCGGCGCGGCAATGCGATGGTCAATCAGGGCGACGATGCGGAACTCCTTGACCGGGACGGCGTGCGCGCGCTGCTGCCCTATCTGGATTTCGAACAGACCCGCTTCCCGATCTACGGCGGGTTGCTGCACCGTCGCGGCGGCACGGCGCGGCATGATGCGGTGGCCTGGGGCTATGCCCGCGGCGCCGACCAGCGCGGCGTCGATCTGATCCAGAATTGCGAGGTCACGGGCATCGACGTGGAAAACGGCCGCGTGACCGGCGTGCAGACCACGCGCGGCGCGATCCGGGCGAAGAAGGTGGGTATTGTCGTCGCGGGCCGGTCCAGCCAGGTCGCGGCGATGGCAGGGCTGCGCCTGCCCATCGAAAGCCACATCCTGCAAGCCTTCGTGACCGAGGGGCTGAAGCCGGTGATTGACCATGTGATCAGCTTCGGCATGGGGCATTTCTATATCAGCCAGTCCGACAAAGGGGGCCTCGTCTTTGGCGGCGATCTGGATTTCTACGCCTCCTATGCCGCACGCGGCAACCTGCCGATGGTCGAACATGTGATGGAAGCGGGCATGACGCTGATGCCGATGATCGGCCGGGCAAAGGTGCTCCGTAGCTGGGGGGGCATCATGGACATGTCGCCTGACGGCTCGCCCGTCATCGACCGCACGCCGGTTGACGGGCTTTATATCGACTGCGGCTGGAATTACGGCGGCTTCAAGGCGGTGCCGGCCTCGGGCTGGTGCATGGCGCATCTGATGGCCACCGGCCAGCCGCACGAAGTTGCCCGCCGTTTCACGCTCAACCGTTTTGCCACCGGCCATCTTCTCGACGAGGAAGGCACCGGCAGCCAGCACAACCTGCATTGACCATGGCTCTGTCACTCAGATCTCCGCACCTGGTTGGGCCGTCGGATGCCTCCGGCAGGGATATTTTTGCCAAGATGAAACGGCTTTTCGCCTTGGTTCAAATATCCCGGGGTGAGGCCGCAGGCCGAGGGGCAGCGCCCCTTTCTTCCGCATCGAACCCAAAGGAGCCCCGGCCATGCGCCTGACCTGTCCGCTGTGCGGCGAAAGGGACCGCCGCGAGTTCTATTACTACGGCGCCGACGATTATCTGCGCCGCCCGGCGGAAGGGGCGCCTGCCGCCGCATGGGATGATTACCTGCACAACCGCGACAACCCGGCAGGCGAGACGCGTGACCTCTGGTATCACGAGGCGGGCTGCGGGCAGTGGCTGGCGGTGATGCGCAATACCGTGACTCATGCGGTGCTTGCTGTCGATCTGGTGGCGCCAGTCGCTCAGAAGAGGGGGCGCAAATGAGGATCGCGGGCAGGGGGCTGGTCGATCCCACCAGCCAGATCAGCTTTCGCTTCGACGGCCGCGATTATGTGGGCTTCGCGGGGGATACGCTGGCTTCGGCGCTGTTGGCCAATGATGTGCGGGTGGTCGGGCGCAGCTTCAAGTATCACCGCCCGCGCGGCGTGCTGACTGCCGGGCCGGAAGAACCCAATGCCCTGGTCGAGGTGCTGGAGGCCGGGCAGCAGACGCCCAATGTCCGTGCCACCGTGCAGGAGATCTTTCCGGGGCTGGAGGCGCGCAGCCAGAACCGATTCCCCTCGGCGCAGTTCGATCTGCTGGCGGTGAATGATCTTGCCGCACCCTTCTTTGGCGCCGGATTCTACTACAAAACCTTCATGTGGCCGCGCCGGTTCTGGGAAGGGCTTTACGAGCCGCTGATCCGCCGCGCTGCCGGGCTGGGGCGGCTGTCAGGCCGCCATGACGAGGCGGAATACGAAAAGGCCTTTGCCTTCTGCGATCTGCTGGTCATCGGGGCCGGGCCTGCCGGGCTGATGGCGGCGCTGGAGGCCGGGCGGGCAGGAGCCGATGTGATCCTTGCCGACGAGGACGCCCGGATGGGCGGGCGGCTGCTGTCGGAAACGCTGGTGCTGGATGGTCAGCCTGGTGTGACCTGGGCTGACACGGTTCTGGCCGAGCTTCGGGCGCTGCCGAATGTCCGGCTGATGTCGCGCACCACGGTGACCGGCGCCTATGACCATGGCACCTATGGCGCGCTGGAGCGGGTGGGTCTGCATCTGCCCGCCCGGCCGCATCTGCCGCGCGAATGTTTCTGGCGCATCGTGGCGAAGCGGGCGATCCTTGCCGCCGGGGCGCTGGAGCGGCCTATTGCGTTTGAAAACAATGACCGGCCCGGCATCATGCTGGCCTCGGCGGTGCGCAGCTACCTTAATCGTTACGGTGTGGCACCGGGGCGGCGGGTCACGGTGTTCGGCAATACCGATGACGCGCGCCGCACCGCGCGCGACCTGATGGCGGCGGGGGTGCAGGTGGCGGCGATCATCGACCCGCGACCGCATGCAAGCGCGGTGGAGGATTGCCCGGTCTATACCGGCGCCGTGGTCACCGGCACGCGCGGCCGCAAGGGCTTGCGCCAGATCACCATTCGCCATGGCGGTGGCGAGGCGATGATCGAGACGGATTGTCTGGCCGTCTCTGGCGGCTGGAACCCGACGCTGCATCTGACCTGTCACCTGAACGGTCGCCCGATCTGGAACGAGGCGCTGGCGGCCTTCGTGCCTGCACCGGGTGCGGTGCCGGGGCTGGCGCCGGTGGGGGCTGCGACGGGCATCATGTCCACCGCCGCCGGTCTGGCCTCGGGTCAGCGCGCCGCGCGCGAGGCTCTGGAGGCGCTGGGCCTGAAGGCCCCCGGTGCCGCCCTGCCGGTGGCCGAGGACGCGCCTTATACCATCGAGCCGATCTGGTCGGTGCCGACCTCTGGCGGGCGCTGGGCGCGGGCCTGGCTCGATTTCGCCAATGACGTGACGACCAAGGATGTGAAGCTGGCGGCGCAGGAAAACTTTGCCTCGGTCGAGCATATGAAGCGCTATACCACACAGGGCATGGCGCCGGATCAGGGCAAAAGCTCCAACGTGGCGGCGCTGGCGCTGCTGGCCGATGCCACCGGGCGCGGCATTCCCGAAACCGGCACCACCACTTTCCGCCCGCCGTTCAGCCCTGTTTCCATTGCGGCCATGGGCGCGGGCGGGCGCGGCGCGGGCTTTGCGCCGCAGCGCTTCCTGACCTCGCATCAGGCCAGTGTCGAGCGCGGCGCGCCGATGATCGAGGCGGGGCTGTGGTATCGACCGAGCTATTTCCCCCGGCCGGGCGAAACCACCTGGCGCGAGGCCTGTGACCGCGAGGTCCGCATGGTGCGCGAGGCCGTGGGGGTGGCCGATGTCTCCACCCTCGGCAAGATCGACATTCAGGGCAAGGATGCGGCGCGCTTCCTTGATCTGGTCTATTGCAACACCTTCTCGACCCTGCCGGTCGGGCGGGTGCGCTATGGGCTGATGTTGCGCGAGGATGGTATGGTGCTGGACGACGGCACCACCGCGCGGCTGGACGAGAACCATTATCTGATGACCACGACCACCGCCGCTGCCGGGCTGGTGATGCGGCACCTGGATTTCGTGCATCAGGCCTTCTGCGCCGACTGGGATCTGCGCTTCATCTCGGTCACCGAGACCTGGGCGCAATTCGCCGTCGCCGGGCCAAAGGCGCGGGCGCTTCTGGCCTCGGTTCTGGATGAAGCCGTGGATCTGCCCTTCATGGGTTGTGCGCCGGTCTCGGTGCATGGGGTGGCGGGGCGGCTGTTCCGTATCTCGTTCTCGGGCGAGGAAGGGTATGAGATCGCGGTGCCCGCCCGCTATGGCGAGGCTTTGTTCCGCGACCTGCTGGCGCGGGCGGAAACCATGGGCGGCGGCGCCTATGGGATGGAGGCGCTGAACGTGTTGCGGATCGAGAAGGGCTTCATCACCCATGCCGAGATCCACGGCCGGACCACCGCCTTTGACATCGGTATGGGCCGCATGGTCAGCGCGAAGAAGGATTGCATCGGCAAGGCTGCAAGTCAGCGTCCGGGGCTGACCGGGCCAGAGCGCGAACAGCTGGTCGGCCTGCGCCCGCGCCAGCCGCAGGATACGCTGGCCGCCGGGGCGCATCTGTTCGTGCCAGGCGATACGGTCGAACGTGCCCGCGATCAGGGCTATGTCACCTCGGTCTGCTGGTCGCCGACGCTGGGGTCGTGGCTGGCGCTCGCCTTCCTGAAGAACGGCCCCGCCCGGCTGGGCGAGACGGTGCGGCTGGTCGATCATCTGCGCGGGCTGGATGTGCTGTGCGAGGTCTGCGATCCGGTATTCCATGACAGGGAAGGGGTGAAGCTCCGTGCCTAGGCTGATTACGAAATCCCCGCTGGCGGGGTTGTGGCCGGTCACCCATGGCGGGGTGGCCTTGTCCGAGGTCGTGCTCGAGGGCATCACATCTGTCGCCGTTCTGCCTGGCGGGCAGAAGGCGGTGGACAAGACGCTGAAGCCGCTGGGTGTGGCTTTCCCCGCGCCGGGGCTGTTCTCCGAGAACGGCGCGCTGCGGCTGGTCTGGACGGGGCGGGATCAGGCGTTCCTGCTGAACGGAACGCTGGCCTGCGAGGGCGCGGCGCTGACCGATCAGTCGGATGGCTGGGCCTGCCTGCGGCTGGAAGGGGCGGCTGCGGCAGATGTTCTGGCGCGGCTTTACCCGCTGGACCTGCGCGCGGCGGCCTTCCCGCCGGGCCGTGCAGCACGGGCGGCGCTGGGACATATGTCCTCGGTCCTGATGCGCGTCGAGGGCGGGTTCGAGATCCTTGTGTTCCGGTCGATGGCGCGCAGTGCCTGGACCGAGCTTGAACATGCGATGCAGCATCTGGCGGCGCGGGCGGGGGCATGAGCGACCTTGCCGCGCTGACGGCCTTTCGCCACGCGCTGCACCGCGCGCCCGAAGTGTCGCGGCACGAGGCGGAAACCGCCCGTGCCGTGCTGGCCTTCACGGCGGACAGCGCGCCTGACCGGGTGCTGACGGGTTTGGGTGGTCATGGTGTCGCGCTGGAATTTCAGGGGGCCGCAGACGGGCCGACCGTGTTGATCCGGTGTGAACTCGATGCCCTGCCGATCGAGGAGACGGGGCGCCCCGACTGGGCGTCTGGCATTCCGGGCAAGGGGCATCTGTGCGGCCATGACGGCCATATGGCCATCGTCGCGGGGCTGGCGCTTGCGCTGGGCCGTGACCGCCCGGCGCGGGGCCGGGTCGTGCTGCTGTTCCAGCCCGCCGAGGAAGACGGCTCGGGCGCTGCCGCTGTGCTCGCCGATCCGCGCTTTGCCGAGATTGCGCCGGACTGGGCCTTTGCGCTGCATAACCTGCCGGGCCTGCCGCTGGGCGCCTTCGTGGTTGAACCGGGGCCTGCCAATTGCGCCTCGGTCGGGCTGCGGCTGGTGCTGAACGGCCGCACCTCGCATGCGGCGGAGCCGGACAAGGCCGTCAGCCCGGCGCTGGCACTGTCGCGGCTGATCCCCGGCCTTGCCGCGCTGGGGCAGGGCGGCGCGCTGACCCCCGACTTCCGGCTGGTGACGGTGACCCATGCCACGATGGGCGAACCGGCCTTCGGCATCACACCGGGCCGGGCCGAAATCTGGGCGACGCTGCGAACGCTGACCGACGACGGCATGCAGGCGCTGAAAGAGGCCGCGCTGCATCTGGCGGGGGCCGAGGCGCGTGCGGGCGGGCTGACACTGACCCATGACTGGCACGATGATTTCGCGGCTTCCACCAATGCGTCCGAGGCTGTCACGCGCTTCCGCGCCGCCATCACGGCGTCGGGCATCCCGTTGGCCAATGGCTTCGGCCCGATGCGCGCGTCCGAGGATTTTGGCCGCCTGTCCTCCGCTGCGCGTCTCGGTGGTGCAATGGCCTTCCTCGGTTCCGGTGAAACCCATCCGCCCCTGCACGCGCCGGACTACGATTTTCCCGACAGCCTTATCGCCCCCGGTGTCACGGCCTTCCTGCGCGTGATCCGCGATCTCTGCGGCTGACGTCGAACCCCGGCACTGGACAGTGCCGCCGCGAGGGCCGATATAGAACTCATGTCCCTGCCGCCCGGATTCCTTGACGAGCTGCGCAACCGCGTCTCGCTTTCCGCCGTCATCGGCCGGAAGGTGACATGGGATATGCGCAAGTCGAACCAGGCGAAGGGCGATTTCTGGGCGCCTTGCCCGTTCCATCAGGAAAAATCCGCAAGCTTCCACGTCGATGACCGCAAGGGGTTCTACTACTGCTTCGGTTGCCACGCGAAGGGCGATGCGCTGACCTTCGTGAAGGAAAGCGAAAACGTGGGCTTCATGGAGGCGGTGGAGATTCTTGCGCGCGAGGCCGGGATGCCGATGCCTGCCCGCGATCCGCAGGCGGCGCAGAAGGCTGACCGCCGCAGCCAGCTTGCCGAGGTGATGGAAGAGGCGGTGCGCTTCTTCCGGCTGCAACTGCGCACCGGCGCCGGGCAGATGGCGCGCGACTATATCGGCGGCAAGCGCAGGCTCAGCCCGCAGGCGCAGGAGCGGTGGGAAATCGGCTGGGCGCCCGACAACCGCCATGCACTGCTGGACGCGCTGAAGGCGAAGGGAGTGCCGCCGGATCTGATGGTGGCCTCGGGCCTGATCGCCAAGGGCGATGATGGCAGCCTTTACGACCGTTTCCGGGGCCGCGTGATCTTTCCGATCCGCGATGCGCGCGGGCGGGCGATTTCTCTGGGCGGGCGGTCGCTCGATCCCAATGCGCGGGCGAAATACCTGAACGGCCCCGAGACGGAGCTGTTCGACAAGGGGCGCAACCTCTTTAACCACGGCCCCGCGCGTGAAGCTGCGGGCAAGGGTGCCGCGCTAGTGGTGGCCGAGGGCTATATGGATGTCATCGCCATGGTGGAGGCGGGTTTTCCCGCTGCCGTGGCACCCTTGGGCACTGCCATCACCGAAGACCAGTTGCGCCTGATGTGGCGCATCGCGCCAGAGCCGGTGATCACGCTGGACGGTGACACCGCAGGCCAGCGTGCAGCAATGCGGGTGATCGACCTTGCGCTGCCGCTGCTGGAGGCGGGGCAGGGCCTGCGGTTTGCCGTGCTGCCTCAGGGGATGGACCCGGATGACCTGCTGAAGGCCAAAGGGGCGCCGGCGCTGCAAGAGGTGCTGGATCAGGCGCAGCCGATGGTGAACCTTCTGTGGAAGCGCGAGACCGAGGGCCGCGTTTTCGACAGCCCCGAACGCAAGGCCGCGCTGGACAAATCGCTGCGCGCCGCGCTGATGAAGATCAGGGACCCCTCCATCCGCAGCCATTACGGCGAGGATATCAAGGAGTTGCGCTGGCAGCTGTTCCGTCAGGGCCGCCGACCCTCCCGGCCGGACGGCCGGCCAGTCGGCGGCGTGGCACGGGGCGGTTTCGCGCGGAATGCGCGGCTTCAGCCGGTGGAGCCGGTGCCCCAGACCCGCGCCTCGCTTCTGGGGTCTGCCGATAGCGAGGCAGCGGTCGTCGATCTGCGCGTGTCGGTGGTTTTGACGACGTTGTGCCTGCATCCGCATCTGATCGACCCGCATGAATCGCGGATTGAACGGATGCACCTGCATGACTCGCGGCATGAAAACCTGCGGCAGGTTGTGCTGACCCATGCCCATGACGCTGATCCTGACAGCCGGGCCGAACGGGTGCGTCGCGCTGCGGGGGATGATCTTGAAACCCTGCTGGCGCATCCCCAGATCCGTATCCAGCCGCATATCCGTCGCCTCGACGATACGGATTGCGCCGCGAAATGCCTGGAGATGGAATTTGCCAAGCTGGAGGCCTATTGGGGCCATGCGCAGGAAATGCGCGAGGCGGCCGAGGATATCGAGGCGCTGGCGGATGAGGGGCTGACCTGGCGGCTGGGGCAGGCGGCACGCGCGCGTGCTGACGCCGACCGTGGCCCCGAGGCCGCCCGGGCCGAAGGCGTGGTGGCGCCGAACGGGGTGGAAATGGACAGGGAGGAACTGGACCATGCCAAGAAGATTTGGGCCAGCATCGACTTTACCAAAGGGGGCAAGTCACGCCCCTGAAACGGGCGGAATCGCCGCCCTGTTGCATGGGAACGGGGGGAAGCGAACGCTGCCCCCTTTCCCCCGGCGTGATTCGCGCTATTGATTCGTAACGAGACGAGACCGATTCGGACCCGAGGAGAACTCATGGTCAAAGACACCGACGACGCCAAGCCCGAGGATCAGGAGACCGAGGTTTCCCTCGACATGAGCCAGGCGGCGGTCAAACGGATGATCGCCGACGCCCGCGAGCGCGGCTATATCACCTACGATCAGCTCAATGCGGTGCTGCCGCCCGAACAGGCCTCGTCCGAGCAGATCGAGGATGTCATGGCGATGCTGTCCGAAATGGGCATCAACGTCGTCGAGAATGACGAGGCCGAGGAAGGCGAAACCGGCAGCGAGCTGGTCGAGACCGGATCGACCTCGCGCGAGGTGGCGCTGGCCGGTGGGCCGGCCGAAACGCTGGATCGCACCGACGATCCGGTGCGCATGTACCTGCGCGAGATGGGCAGCGTCGAACTGCTCAGCCGCGAGGGTGAGATCGCCATTGCGAAGCGCATCGAGGCTGGCCGCAACACCATGATCGCCGGGCTGTGTGAAAGCCCGCTGACCTTTCAGGCCATCACCATCTGGCGCGAGGAGCTTCTGAACGAAGACATCCTGCTGCGCGATGTCATCGACCTTGAGGCCACCTTCGGCCGCAATCTGGACGGCGATGACGAAATGGGCGGGCTCGATGAGGTGGACATGTCCGGGGCCTCCCCGGCAACCCCGCGCCGCCCCGCCAGTTCGGAACCCGAGCTTGATGCTGACGGCAACCCGATTTCGCGTGCCGATGATGACGATGAAGATGACGATTCGTCGAACATGTCGCTGGCCGCGATGGAAAACGCGCTGCGCCCCCGCGTGCTGGAGATGCTGGAACGCATCGCGCTGGATTACGAGACACTGTCCGAAATGCAGGACAAGCGGATGCATGCCGCGATGACCAGCAGTGGCGCCAGGTTCAGCGTGAACGAGGAAGCGACCTATCAGAAACTGCGGTCGGAAGTGGTGCAGCTGGTGAACGAGCTTCACCTGCACAACAACCGGATCGAGGCGCTGATCGACCAGCTTTACGGCATCAACCGCAAGATCATGTCGATCAACTCGGGCATGGTGAAGCTGGCCGATGCCGCGCGCATCAACCGGCGCGAGTTCATCGACGAATATCAGGGCTACGAGCTGGACCCGACCTGGATCGACCGCATGGCGGCCAAGGCGGGCCGCGGCTGGCAGACTCTGATCGAGAAAAGCCGTGACAAGCTGGAGGATCTGCGCAGCGAGATGGCGCAGGTCGGCCAGTATGTTGGCGTGGACATCAGCGAATTCCGCCGCATCGTTCAGCAGGTGCAGAAGGGCGAGAAAGAGGCCCGTCAGGCCAAGAAGGAAATGGTGGAAGCCAACCTTCGGCTCGTGATCTCGATTGCCAAGAAATACACCAACCGCGGCCTGCAATTCCTTGACCTGATCCAGGAAGGTAACATCGGTCTGATGAAGGCGGTGGACAAGTTCGAATACCGCCGCGGCTACAAGTTCTCGACCTATGCGACCTGGTGGATCCGTCAGGCTATCACCCGGTCCATCGCCGATCAGGCGCGCACCATCCGTATTCCGGTGCACATGATCGAGACGATCAACAAGCTGGTGCGTACCGGCCGTCAGATGCTGCACGAGATCGGCCGCGAACCGACGCCCGAGGAACTGGCCGAGAAGCTGCAAATGCCGCTCGAAAAGGTCCGCAAGGTGATGAAAATCGCCAAGGAGCCGATCAGCCTCGAAACGCCGATCGGCGACGAGGAGGACAGCCAGCTGGGCGATTTCATCGAGGACAAGAACGCGATCCTGCCGCTTGATTCGGCGATTCAGGAGAACCTGAAGGAGACGACGACGCGCGTTCTGGCCAGCCTCACCCCGCGCGAGGAGCGTGTGCTGCGGATGCGCTTTGGCATCGGCATGAACACCGATCACACGCTGGAGGAAGTGGGCCAGCAGTTCAGCGTGACCCGCGAACGTATCCGCCAGATCGAGGCGAAGGCACTGCGCAAGCTCAAGCACCCGTCGCGCTCGCGCAAACTGCGCAGTTTCCTTGATCAGTGAGCGATCAGACCCGAAAATAAGAAAGGCGCCCTGAGGGGCGCCTTTTGCGTTTCCGGGCAGGTGATGGTCAGGCCGGTTGCCGCGCGGGTGCCAGTGCCAGTTCCAGACCCCCCGCATAAATCACCGCAGGTGCGTCGAATTCCAGCGCATACAGCGTGGGGGAGGTGGCGGTTTCGTGCCGGATATATTCACCGTCGATCAGCCGGTCGGCGCGGATGATCGCCTGATCGCAGCCTTTCAGGGCCTTGGCGCGCCAGTCGCGGATCAGGATGGGCGTCGCGGCGCCGATCACCATATCCTCTTCCGGCTGTTCGACTCCGATGGCCGAAGCCGAAACCCGCACCATGCGCGACGGTGCAACCTGGCGCAGTCCGGTCAGTTGACGCGCGCCATCGCGGGTAATGATCCGGGTTCCCGGCGTCAGATCCTCGACCGCGACGGCTCCGGCCAGCGTCAGCACCGGGGTTCCGGCGGCAATCCCGCAATCGGCCACAGCAAAATCGGTCTCGGCGGCCGCTTGCGCGACACGCCCCTCGGTCACGATGGACATGGGTGACACCTGTTTTTTGTATGTTCTGCTCTTTTCAAGGCAGATTATGGCAGGAATGCGCCCGGCGCGAGGCTTTTCCGCGCCAGGGGCCGCCGATCCTGCCGGACGTGCCCCATTTGCCGCAGCCGGACGCGCGCGATTTTTCCCTCGCATCCGCTGCGGGCCTTTGTTAGAAGGACGCGGAATTTCAGGGCGCGGGCGGCCTCGCAGGGGGCCGTCCGCGTTTTGGGAAAGCGGGTGTGGCGGAATTGGCAGACGCACCGGATTTAGGTTCCGGCGCCGCAAGGCGTGGGGGTTCAAGTCCCTCCACCCGCACCAGAGACGTGAACAAGGACGGAACACTCATGCAGGTCACCGAGACCCTGAACGAAGGTCTGAAGCGCGGCTACACCATCACGGTGACCGCAGCCGAGCTGGACGCCAAAGTCCAGGAGAAACTGGTCGAGGCGCAGCCCGAGATCGAGATGAAGGGCTTCCGCAAGGGCAAGGTGCCGCTGGCCATGCTGCGCAAGCAGTTCGGCCCGCGCCTGCTGGGCGAGGCCATGCAGGACGCCATCGACGGCGCGATGCAGTCGCATTTCGAAGCCTCGGGCGACCGTCCGGCGCTTCAGCCCGAAGTGAAGATGGTGGGCGGCGAAGAGTGGAAGGAAGGTCAGGATGTCGTGGTCGAGATGACCTACGAAGCCCTGCCGCCGATCCCGGAACTGGACGCCTCGGCCGTGACGCTGGAGCGTCTGGTCGTGAAGGCCGAGGATGCCGCCGTTGACGAGGCGCTGCAAAACCTCGCCGATACCGCCAAATCCTTCGATGACCGCAAGAAAGGCTCCAAGGCCAAGGACGGCGATCAGGTGACCATCGACTTCGAGGGCTTCGTTGATGGCGAGGCATTCGAGGGCGGCAAGGGCGAAGGCTATCCGCTGGTTCTGGGTTCGGGTTCGTTCATTCCGGGCTTCGAAGACCAACTGGTCGGCACCAAGGTCGATGACGAGGTCGAAGTCAAAGTGACTTTCCCGGAAAACTATGGCGCCAAGCACCTGGCGGGCAAGGAAGCCCTGTTCAAGTGCAAGGTCCATGCGGTGAAAGCGCCGAAAGCTGCCGATCTGGATGACGAACTTGCCAAGAAATTCGGCGCCGAGTCGCTGGATGCGCTGAAAGGCCAGATCGCCGAGCGTCTGGAAGCCGAATACAAGGGCGCTGCCCGCGCCGTGCTGAAGCGCTCGCTGCTGGATCAGCTGGACGGTCTGGTGAAGTTTGACCTGCCGGGCGCGCTGGTCGATGCCGAAGCCGCACAGATCGCGCATCAGCTGTGGCACGAAGAAAACCCGGATGTGCATGACCACAACCACGGCAATGTGGAACCCACTGACGAGCACAAGTCGCTGGCCGAACGCCGCGTGCGTCTGGGCCTGCTGCTGGCCGAAGTGGGCCGCAAGGCCGACGTGCAGGTGACTGACGCCGAGATGACGCAAGCCGTGCTGAACGCCGCGCGTCAATACCCGGGTCAGGAACGCGCCTTCTTCGAATTCGTGCAGAAGAACGCCCAGATGCAACAGCAGCTGCGCGCGCCGATCTTCGAGGACAAGGTTGTCGATTTCATCGTCGCCGGTGCCAAGGTCAGCGACAAGGAAGTGTCGAAAGAAGATCTCCAGAAAGCCGTTGAGGCGCTGGACGAGATCTGATCCCGGCGTCAGACCGGATCACGGGGGCCGCATCGCAGGATGCGGCCCTTTTACGTTTCAGGCGGCGGTGGGGGCGGCGGCGCTGCGCTGGTCCTGCGCCTCGCTCCACAGCACGATCAGCCCGGCGCCGCAGATCACCGCGACGCCCAGCCAGCCGATCGCATCCGGCCAGTCACCCCAGACCAGCCAGCCATAGATCACGCCCCAGATCAGCGCGGTATATTCAAACGGCGCCAGCACCGACGAGGGGGCGATGCGATAGGCCTGGGTCAGCAGCGTCAGCCCGGCGGCGGCAATGACGCCACACAGCGCCATCAGCCCCAGATCGCGCAGCGGTGGCATGACCCAGCCCCGCGTCAGGAAATCGAGGCTGGCATGGCCGGATTGTGCCATCTCGCCCGATCCGAACACCGCCGACAGTGCCAGCGCGCAGAACAGGAAGACCACATTGCCATGAAAGGCCATGGCGGGGGCGGTGAAGCGCGTGCCCTGAATACGGGTCAGGATCATCGTCATCGCATAGGCGAGCCCCGCCACCACCGGCAAGAGTGCGGCCCAGTCGAACAACGCGCTGCCCGGTCGCAGCATCAGCACCACGCCGCCGAAACCAAGCGCCACCGCGCTCCACCTCAGCGGGCCGACACGCGCCCCCAGCATCACCACCGACAGCGCCGTGATCATCAGCGGGGCCGAGAAGAACAGCGTGACGGTCGAGGCGATGGGCAGTGCCGCCAGCGCGAGGTAATAGGCGGTGTAAGCGGCAAAGTTCAGCCAGCCGCGTGCCGCCATCCGCCACCATCCCGGCGACACCAGCGTCGCCACACCGCCGTCGCGCAGCACCAGCAGGAACAAGAGCGGCATGGCGGTCATGCTGCGGATCACCATGGCCTGATGCAAGGGATAGCTGCCCGACAGCAGCTTCAGGATCAGATCCTGCACCGAAAAGACCGCGATACCGCTGCACAGGCAGAGGATACCCAGAAGGGTGGGGCGGGGAATGCGGAACATGGGGCACAGCCTCGGGCGCGTTGGAATGCCCGCAAGCCTAGGGCCATGCCCGGCGATTGCTGCCCCGGTGGCGACAGGGAAAGGGTCGTAAAGTGGCGGGCCCGCAGCGACCGTGGGCGACGGTGTTTTCCCGAGAGCCAGAGGTCTCAGGTGGGTGCCAGGTAACAGGACCAGGATCCTGCCAGAGCCAGCCCCCGTTCGCTTGCTTATCGGCCACTGGAAAAGTGTCCCACACGCGAAGAGCAGCACCCGCCGTCCCCACAGATAGGATGCGGCGGGCGCGACGGCAAGGGCTCAGCCCCCGGTGCGGCGCACCATATGCGTGACAGACCAGCCGCAGGCCCCCATTTCGTTCTGCCCCTCGAATTGCCAGTCCATTCGGAAGCTGCGCGGCGTCAGCAGCACCATGCGCTGCGTGCTGGTCATGCCCTTGATGCTGTCACGCCCTGACAGTTCGACCGGCGACACGCGGTTGAACGTCGGGGTGTTCGGCGCTTCGGCCTGCGGATTGGCGGCGATCCATGCGCGGCGCCAGGTATCAGCGCTGAAATCGCCGTTCCAGCGCACGGGAACCGGGTTCTCCTTGTTCAGGGTGCCCTCGATCATGCTGCGCATCATGGCCGTGCCCGCACCGCAATGCAGGCTGTTCAGGGTGGATCGCGTGACCCAGGTGCCATCCTCGGGCACCAGCGGCCCGTCACAGGCGCCATCACCGCCCGAAACAATGTCGATTTCCTCGGGCGTCAGCGGCGACCATGTGCCAGCGTCGCCGTCCTGGAACACAAAAACCATGCCGTCAGCACCCTGCGGCGGCGTCGCGCCCATGACAATGCCGATCTCCTCGGCGCTGAGCGGCGATTCGGAGCAGGCGCAGCCCTGTTGCAGGGTGCAGTCGGCCACCGTGATTGCAAGGGCGGGCAGCGGCAGCGACAAAAGGGCAAGCGGCAACAGACGGGTGATCAGGATACCGGACATGAAATCTCTCTCTCAATGAACTGCGGGCAGGCTGGCCAAGGGGCGCCATGCTGTCAACCCTTGGGGTGCAGGGGGGGCTTGCGAAATGTTCCCTTTTCGTTCAAGATTTTCCCATGGATGACACTGTCGCACTTCCGCCTCCGACGCCCGGCCAGCGCCTTGCGCGCGGGGTTTGCCGCCATTTGCTGAGCCACGGCTTCGCCACGGTCGAGGAGCTGGTGCCCGCGCCCGGTCTGCGGGTCGATGTGATGGGGCTGGGGCCGAAGGGCGAGGTCTGGGTGGTCGAGTGCAAATCTTCGCGCGCGGATTTCGCGGCAGATCGCAAATGGCACAATTATCTGGAGTGGTGTGACCGTTTCTTCTGGGCGGTGGATGCCGATTTCCCGACCGGCCTGCTGCCGCCCGACAGCGGGCTGATCGTTGCCGATGACTACGACGCCGAAATCCTGCGGATGGGGCCGCAGGCGCCGCTGGCGGCAGCCCGCCGCAAGGTCATGGTACAGAAGTTCGCCCGCCATGCCGCGCTGCGCCTTCAGGCGCTGCGCGATCCGGCTGCGGTGGGCAAGGTCAGCGCTTTTTCCCCTTAGGGGCAGGGGCGCCCATGGCGCGGGCGGCCTCGGCGGCGGCGCGCAGTTCTTCGGCAATCTCTTCGGCCTCGTCCGGGTCGAAGTCCAGCGGCAGGTCGATGCCGCCTTCCGCCTCGACATAGATTCGCACCATGCCCTGATCGGTCGGGCCGATTTGCAGGTTGGCGGCGATTTCGCTCTGGTCGTTGATACTCATGGCATTCTCCGTTTTCCGATTTCGTGGCCCGGAGCGTTTCAGGGATACCCTCAATCGCCAAAACCCTGACACATCTTCGATGCTTACGGGCTTTTTACGATGTTTCATGGCTCGGGTAATTCCCGAAACGCTTTAGCGCCGAAAAACCATCATGGCAAGCGCGCGAGGGGGGTTGCATTCCCCCGCGCAGGGGGCTACATCGCCCGCAAGTGCCGACTTAGCTCAGTTGGTTAGAGCACCAGATTGTGGATCTGGGGGTCCCCCGTTCGAGCCGGGGAGTCGGTACCATCAGCACTTGCATCGCCCGCCGGATCGAGCCGGCCTTGTCGCCGAAACATAGGGCGCGAGGATGCTGTGATTGGCGTCTGCACCCAGATATCACCCTTCTCGTCCAGGTTCGTTCGGATCGCTGGAGAACAGGGCAATCTTGTTGCCCTGAGGGTCGCGCAGATACGCCACATAGAAATGCGGCCCGTAGGCGGCGCGGAAACCCGGCTGGCCCTCGTCCGATCCGCCTGCGATCAGTGCTGCGGCGTGAAGGTCGCGCACCTGCTTCTGGCTGCGGACCATGAAAGCCACCATGGTGCCATTGCCAGCCGAGGCAGGGCGCCCGTCGAAAGTGGGTTTGACGTAGAAATCGGGCGCGGGGCCGGATGCCCCCGGCGCGGCGGGAAGCGTGTAGCTCAGCCCCTCCGGTCCCTCCTCCAGAGCGTAACCCAGGGCGGGCAGGAGGGCTGAATAGAATCGTTTTGCGCGCGCGATATCGTCCGCGCCGACCGTGACATAAGCGATCATGGTTGAGGGGTCCTTTCCGTCGCTACGCTATCCGGGCAAGGATAGCGTATTGCTCGCGGAAAGCATGACCGCCTGCACAGGGTGACGGGCCTTTGCCTCAGGGTCAGCGGCGGTTATTCCGCCGCCTTGGCCAGTGCCGGGCGAATGACCCGCTCAAGCTCCTGCGCCGTGATCGGACCGGCGTAACGAAGCACCACCTTGCCCGCGCCGTCGATCACAAAGGTTTCCGGCACGCCATAAACCCCCCATTCCAGCGCCATGCGGCCGCTGTCGGTGCCGATGGCGGTATAGGGATTGCCCAGCTCGGCCAGAAATGCCTCGGCCTGATCGGACTTGTCCTTGTAGTTCACGCCAAGGATGGTGACGCCTTCGGCCTGCAACTGTTTCAGCATCGGATGTTCGGCCCGGCAGGGCGCGCACCAGCTGGCCCAGAAGTTCAGGAGCTTCACCCCCGGCGCGGTCAGCGCCTCGTGCAGCAGCGCGGGATGACTGCCCAGCGTGCCCACCTGCACGACAGGCGCCGCCCGCCCGACGAGCGTCGAGGGCAGGGCGTCAGGGTCCTCGCGCTGCATCCCCAGCCAGAACATCGCTGCCAGTGCCGCGAAAACCAGCGGCGGCAGGATCATCAGGATACGCGACATGTCATTTCCTCCCGGCGCGCGCCTCGACAGCATCAAGCGCGCGTTTCATCCGCCGCGACCGCCAGATGGACAGCGCGACAATGGCGGCGATCAGACCAATCGCCACCGCATAAGAGCCAAGAACCGGCACCGCATATTTGCCAAGATCGGGCATCATGCCAGCCTCTCCCGCGCTGTCAGCACCGCCAGACGGCGGGCGCGGATTTCGGTGACGGTGCGCAGCAGCACCAGTGCAACGAAGGTCAGGATGAAGCCCGCGATGCAGACGATCAGCGGCCAGTAATAGGCCGGGTCCAGCGGGTCTTTCTCGCCCACCTTCATGATGGTCGAATCCTGATGCAGCCCCTGATTCCAGAATTTCACCGCATAACGGCTGAGTGCGGCGAAGACCGACCCCACGATGCACAGCACGCTGGTCAGGTCGGCGGCGGTATCGGGGTTTTCCACCGCCTGCCACAGCGCAACATAGCCAAGGTAGAACAGGAACAGGATGAGGAATGAGGTCAGGCGCGGGTCCCATTCCCACCACGTCCCCCACATCGGTTGCCCCCACAGCGCGCCGGTCACCAGCGCTATCAGGGTGAAGGTCATGCCCAGCGGTGCTGCGGCACGGGCGGCCAATGCGCTGACATGGTGGCGCCGCACGATCCAGACCAGCGAGGTGACCAGCATCATGCCCCAGACATTGATCGCCATCATGGCGGCGGGAACATGGATGAAGATGATCTTCACCGTTGCACCCTGCTTGTAATCATCGGGCGTGAAGAAGAACCCCCAGACCAGCCCCCCGACCATGCAGATCGCGGCCAGCACGCTGACCACGGGCAGCACCCGTGTGGCGGTCTGCATGAACTTCTTCGGATTGGCATATTCCCAGAGCGACATGGGGCCTCGCTAAATCCAGTTTCGTTGTGCGACAAGCGGCATCGGGCAGGATCACCGCAGATTGATGCGCAGGGCAAGCGCCGAGGCAAAGGGCAGCACGGCCGCCGCGCCCAGTGTAATGCCCGCCAGCAGCAGAAGTGGCACTTCCACCGCCATCCCTGCCGCGCCGCGCTTGACCACTTCGGCGCCGAAGATCAGCGTCGGTACATAAAGCGGCAGGACCAGCAGGCTCAGCAGCAGGCCGCCGCGTTTCAGCCCCACGGTCAGCGCCGCGCCGAAGGTGCCGATGACCGACAGGGCAGGGGTTCCGAGTGCCAATGAGGCGACGAGCCAGAAATATCCCTCGCCGGGCAGATGCAGCAGCACCCCCAGCACCGGCGCGGCCAGCGTCAGCGGCAGCCCGGTCACCAGCCAGTGCGCGGCGGATTTCATCGCCACCGCGCCTTCCAGCGGGATCGGTGCGGTGGCCAGCAGATCGAGCGAGCCATCCTCGAAATCCAGCGCGAAGATGCGGTCGAGGCTCAGCAGGCAGGCCAGCAGCGCGCCGACCCACAGGATGCCCGGCGCGATCTTGGCCAGCGTCCCGCCTTCCGGGCCGACGCCCAGCGGCACCAGAACCGCGACCAGCAGGAAGAAGGCAAGGCCAAGTCCAAAGCCGCCCCCGGCGCGCACCGCCAGCCTCAGATCCCGCAGCAGAAGGGCGATCATGCGAAAGCCTCGTCAAAGTCGGAGGCGGTGCCCGCCGCCTGCCCGCGCGCCTTGAAGGGGGTCAGGTCCAGCACCCCGGCCTCGGTCAGGCCAAGGTCGATATGTGTCGCCATCAGCGCGGCACCGCCTTCGGCCAGATGGCCGCGCACCACATCGGCGAACAGCGCGACCGAGGCGGCGTCCAGGCTGACGGTTGGTTCATCGAGCATCCAGACCGGACGACCCGAGACCAGCAGCCGCGCCAGCCCCAGCCGCCGCTTCTGCCCGGCGGAAAGGCTGGCCGCGCTGCGGTCGCGCAGTTCGCGCAGGTTCATGCGGTCCAGCGCGGTTTCAACCCGGTCGGTGCCGTAGATCGCGGCCCAGAAGGCAAGGTTTTCGGCCACGCTCAGCGTCGCTTTCAACCCGTCGGCATGGGCGGCATAGGCGATGGCCTCGGGCGGCAGGCCGATGTCGCCCGCAACGGGCGGCTGCAAACCGGCCAGCGTGCGCAACAGGGTGGTCTTGCCCACGCCATTCGGCCCGCGCAGCACCAGCGCATGCCCCGGGCGCAGGGTGAAGCCCACGCCCTCCAGCACCACCAGCCCGCCGCGCGCCACGGCAAGGTCAGATACCCGATAGTCTTTCGCCGTCATGCGCCTTTCCCGGTTTCCTGCCCTGCCTAGCCGATTGCGCCGCCCGCGCAAAGCGAAAGCGGCGGCATGCGACAAAGGTGCCTCAGCCCTCGTTCCGGGCAACCAGAAGCACGGCGATCAGCCCGACCCCCATCACCAGCAGTGCTGCGGGTGCGGCCTCGCCCAGCCGTTCGAGGCTGGCCAGTTCAAACACCCGCGTCGCTAGGGTGTTATAGTTGAAGGGGCGCAGCAGCAGCGTGGCGGGCAGTTCCTTCACGCAATCGACAAAGACCACCAGCAATGCGGTGGCAACCGAACTGCGCATCAGCGGCAGATAAACGTCGCGCAGCACCCGCGCAGGGCTGCGCCCCAGCGCCCGTGCCGCCAGCGGTAGATTGGGCGAGACGCGGCCAAAGGCGGCATCCACTGCCCCCTGCGCGATGCCGAAGAAGCGCAGCGCATAGGCCAGCACCAGCGCGGCGGCAGTGCCGGTCAGCAGCAGGCCCGGATCCCAGCCTGTGGTCGCGGCGAGGGTATCGGCCATCCAGTGATCAAGGGCGGCCAGCGGGATCAGCAGACCCAGCGCCAGTACCGCACCGGGCGCGGCATATCCCAGCGCCGTGATCGGCAAAATCCAGCGTGGCAATCCGCGCCCGCGCAACCGCAAACCATAGACCATGATCAACGCCGCACCGACGGTCAGCAGGGCGGCCAGCCCGCCGGTGATCAGTGTATTGACCAGCGCGCGGCCCAGACCGGGCGAGACCCAGGCTTCGGGCTTGCGGATGGCGTGGCCGGTCATCACTGCCACCGGCAGCACAAAGCCCATGGCGAAGGGCAGCGCACAGGCCACCGTCGCCAGCCAGCGTTGCGGGCCCCGGATCGGCTGTGGCTCTACCGGGCGGGCCTGCCGGGCCGAGCCATGGAAGCGGGCGTTGCGGCGGCTCCAGCGTTCCAGCCCCAGCAGGAGCACGATCACCGTCAGCGAGACGCCCGCGATCTGGGCCGCGCCCCCCGCATTGCCGGTGGTCAGCCAGGTGGAGAACAGCCCTGTCGTGAGGGTCTGAACCCCGAAATGCGTCGCCGTTCCGTAATCGGCCACCGTCTCCATCAGCGCGAGTGCCACGCCTGCGGCAATGGCGGGCCGGGCCAGCGGCAGGCCCACGCGGAAAAACACGCTCCAGGGGCCCGACCCCAGCGCGCGCGCCACCTCGTAACAGCCGCCCGATTGTTCGCGGAAGGCCGCGCGCGCCAGCAGGAAGACATAAGGATAAAGCGCCGCTGACAGCACGACGATGGCCGCACCTTCCGACCGCACTGTCGGGAACCAGTAGTCCCGCGCACTGTGCCAGCCCATCAGCGACCGCAGGCCGACCTGAAACGCACCGGAATAATCGAAGAAATCGACCAGCGCATAGGCGCCGACATAGGCCGGAATCGCCAGCGGCAGCAGCAGCGCCCTGTCGAAGAACCTTGCGCCCGGAAAGCGGTACATCGTCACCAGCCATGCAGCGCCGGTACCAACGGCGGCCGTCAGCAGCCCGACCCCCAGCATCATGCGACCCGTCGTCGCCAGATAGCGCGGCATCACGGTCGCCATCAGATGCGGCCAGATGTTTTCCGTCGGGTGGAAGGCAATCCAGACCACGGACAGGACGGGCGCCAGCACCACAACCCCGATCACCACGGCGGCCAGCGTCCAGACATCGGGCAGGCGCGGCAGGCTGAAAGGCTGTGACTGAGTCTTTTGCTCGGGCATCATCAGGCCCGATTACAGGAAAGCGGTTTATCTGTCCAGAAAACCCCGTATATTCAGCATCAACGAGCAGCAACTGCCAGAACAGAGCCAAATGCGTATTGCCTATCACCTCGGGGTGCATTGCACCGATGATGACCGTCTGGTGCGGACCCTGCACCGCAACGCCGGGCAGCTGGCTGCGGTCGGCATCGAAGTGCCGGAACCGGGGCGCTATCGCAACCTGATCCGCGACGCGGCGATCCAGTTGAAAGGGCAGCCCGCCAGTATGGAAATGCAGGCCAATCTGCTGGATCAGATCATGGATGCCGATGCGGCCGACCGGCTTGTCCTGTCATGGGAGAACTTTCTGTCCTTCCCCGCCTGGGCGGTGAAGGGGCGGTTCTATCATACCGGCGGCGACCGGATGCGCACGATCTGCCAGATCTTCCCCGAGATCGGGGCAGAGTTCCATCTGGGCCTGCGCAACCCCGCCACCTATCTGCCGGAACTGCACCGTCGTCAGCGGGGCCGCGATTATGCCGAGTTCATCGAGGGCACCGACCCGCTGAGCCTGCGCTGGTCCGACCTGATCCTGCAACTGATTGACCGCAATCCCGGCGTTCCGATCACCGTCTGGGCGGACGAGGATACGCCGCTGATCTGGCCCGAGGTGCTGCAGGCGGTGTCGGGCCATCCCTCCGGCATGTATCTGGAGGGCGCGGATGATCTGCTGGGCACGGTGATGACCGTGGACGGCATGAGCCGGATGGCCGCCTATATGGAAAAGCACCCGCCGCAGGGCGTGGCGCAACGGCGTCGGGTGGTTTCGGCATTCCTCGACAAATTCGCGCGGCCCGATGTGGTCGAAATGTCCTTTGCCCTGCCGGACTGGACCGATGACATGGTCGCGGTGATGACCGAAACCTATGACCGCGACATGGCCTATATCGCAAGCCTGCCCGGCGTGACCATGATCACGCCCTGAGCCGGGTATGGCTGGCGATCCCCGGACCCGGCTGTTCTACGAAACACAGGCTGCGCGCTATGCGGCCGAAGGCAGCGCCCGCCCGCATCCCGCCCTTGCCGGATTTCTGGCCAGGCTGGCGCCCGGTGCGCATATTCTGGAACTGGGCTGCGGCGCGGGCACGGACGCGGCGGCCATACTTGCCGCAGGGTTCGGGCTGGACCCGACCGATGGCAGCGCCGCCTTGGTGCGGATCGCCTCTGAACGGCTGGGGCGCCCCGCGCGGCTTTTGCAGTTCGACGCGCTGGAGGCAAATGCGGCTTATGATGCTGTCTGGGCCAATGCGAGCCTTCTGCATGTGCCGCGCCCGGAATTGCCCGACATTCTTGCCCGTATCCGTCGCGCCTTGCGGCCCGGTGGCCTGATGTTTGCCAGCTTCAAGACCGGCGACGCGGAAGGGGCGGATGCGCTGGGGCGATACTTCAACCAGCCCGATCCGGCCTGGCTGCTGGCCGCCTGCGGGCCGGGCTGGGAACTGGTGGCCCTGACCTTGCGCCGTGGCGGCGGTTTCGGCGGCGTGCCAACGCAATGGCTTGCGTTGACGCTGCGGCGCCGCCAGCCGGTTACTGGCCCTCGGCCAGAACGGCGGTAAGCGGCGCCAGAGCCACCGATCCTGCACGGCCCTCGACCGACCATTCCAGCAGCGCCGCGATCGTGTCGGGCGCGACGGTGCCATAAACGACCACCTTGCCGTCCTGCGCTGCCTTGAAGGCCGCGCGATCCAGATAGCGGCGCATGACCGGCACGCTTTCGCCCTCGCCGTCGATCTGGCGGAACATCACCGCCGCAGGCACCGACTCGCGCCGGGCGACCTGATCGGCGGCATTCAGCCCCCGGTCGAAGGTGACCAGGCCACGCCCCTGATCCTTGATCACCGGCACCACGTCGCTCGCCAGCTTGCGGTCGTTCTGGAACCCGCCCTGCGGCAGATCCACCACGGCCACCGCCTGCGGCAGCGTAGCGGCATTTGCGGCGAAAGTGACCTGCACATCGGCGGCGGTGGCCCCTTTCGGCAGGCCGGTCGCCAGCATGGCCACTTCCTTCCCGGCGGTGCGATAGGCGCCTGCAATCTCTTCGGCATCCGGTGCGGCCGGGTCCAGCGCGATGGTCACCGGCAGCGGCAGCGCGGCAATTGCGGCACGGTCGACGCCCGGCAGGCCGTTATCAGCCAGAACGATGGCGTAAAGCGGCTTGGCGGCGGGATTGTCGAAGGGCATCGCATAACGGATCAGCGGGCGCGGATCATCGGCCAGATCCGGCTCTGTCGCGGCGGGATCGGCCGGGGGGGCCACGTCAATCGCGGGCAGGCGGCCGGTGGTTACACCATCGACCGTGCCGGTCAGTCCGGGTTGCGGCCGGTCCAGCAGGGGTTCTGCCGGGGCCTCGGTCTCTGCCTCCGCAGGGGCTTCGGGGGCAAGCGGCGAATGGGCCGGAATCTCATCGGGCAGCGCGCCCCCGTCGACCGGGGCCAGCATCGCTTCTTCTTCGGGCGTCAGAGGCGGAACCGGCGGCGGCTCGGCGGCAGCGGGGGCCGCATCGCTGTCCGCCCCGGCTTCTGGCAAGGCGGGTTGCACCGGCGCGGCAGGCTCTGTGGCCGGGGCCAGTGCCAGATCCGGTGCGGCGGCGGGTTCCACCGGGCGCTGCGGCGCCTCCGGGGCTTCGGAGGCAGTCGGCGGCGGCGCTGCCTCTGCCATGTCCGGCTGTTCGGGGGCGGCAGGTTCTGCCGCGGGCACTGTGGCAGGGGCCGCCGCGGGGCTTTCGGCGGGTGCGGCCTCAGGCACCGTGACCGGCGGCGCATCCACATTGGCGACCTCGGCTGCCGGGGCCGGACGCCCGGCCGGGGGCGGCGCCAGTTGCGACAGGACACCAAGGCCCAGCACCCCCACGATCCCGCCTGAAATCACGCCTGACAGAAACCCACGCATATCTGCCTCCACCGCTCTGGCGGTTGTCCCGCCCATCCGCTATGCCCTGACGCAGCAGCTTGCCGCCGCGCACTTCGGTTCCTGTATAACGCGGCACTGCGCGGGGTTCACCCCCCCTTGCAGCACCTTTCTGCGCCCGCACGGTATCCACGCCGCCGGAAATGCGAAAGGCCCCGGATCGCTCCGGGGCCCTTGCTGTCCGTTCAGTGCCGATCAGGCCGAGGCGAGGTTGCGCAGCACATAGTGCAGCACGCCGCCATTTTCGACATATTCGATCTCGATGGCCGTATCGATGCGGCACTTGATCTGGATCGTCTTCTCGGTGCCATCCGCGTATTTGATGGTGCAGGGCACCAGGCTCAGCGGTTTCAGGTCACCGGCAAGACCATGGATCGCCACGACCTCATCGCCCTTCAGGCCCAGCGTCTTGCGGGTGTCGCCGCCGGTGAACTCGAACGGGATGACGCCCATCCCGACGAGGTTGGACCGGTGGATACGCTCGAACGATTCCGCGATCACGGCTTTCACGCCCAGCAGCGCGGTGCCTTTCGCAGCCCAGTCCCGCGACGAGCCTGCGCCGTATTCGACGCCACCAAAGATGACCAGCGGCGTGCCTTCGGCCTGATAGGCCATCGACGCGTCATAGATCGAGGTCTGCTGACCATCCGGCCCCTTGGTGTAGCCGCCTTCAACGCCATCCAGCATCTCGTTCTTGATGCGGATATTGGCGAAGGTGCCGCGCATCATCACCTCGTGGTTGCCGCGCCGGGCCCCGTAGGAGTTGAACTCGGATACCGGAACCTGACGCTCCGACAGATATTTGCCGGCCGGGGTGGTCGCCTTGAACGAACCGGCGGGCGAGATGTGGTCGGTGGTGATCATGTCACCCAGCAGCGCCAGAACGCGGGCACCCTCGATGTCGTTGATCACACCTTTCGACTTGCCCATGCCCTGGAAGTAGGGCGGGTTCTGGATATAGGTCGAGCTCGGCGGCCAGTCGTAGGTTTCGCTGTCGGTGATCTCCACCGCCTGCCACTTTTCGTCGCCCTTGAACACATCGGCGTATTTGGTCTGGAACGCCTCGCGGGTCACGGTCTTTTCCACCAGATCCGCCACTTCGCGGTTGGTCGGCCAGATGTCCTTCAGGAAAACATCCTTGCCGTCCTTGTCCTGGCCGATGGGATCGACTGTCAGGTCGATGTTCAGCGACCCGGCGATGGCATAGGCCACGACCAGCGGCGGCGAGGCCAGATAGTTGGCGCGCACGTCGGGCGAAATCCGGCCCTCGAAGTTGCGGTTGCCCGACAGCACGGCGGTTGCCACCAGATCGTTTTCCTGGATAGCCTTGGAAATCGCCGGATCGCCCAGCGGACCCGAGTTGCCGATGCAGGTGGTGCAGCCGAAACCGGCGAGGTTGAAGCCCACGGCGTCCAGATCTTCCTGAAGCCCGGCAGCGTTCAGATATTCCGCCACGACCTGCGATCCCGGCGCCAGCGAGGTTTTCACCCAGGGCTTGCGGTTCAGACCCAGCGCACGGGCCTTGCGCGCGACCAGACCTGCCCCGATCATCACATAGGGGTTCGAGGTATTGGTGCAGGAGGTGATGGCGGCGATCACCACATCGCCGTCGGTCAGGGTGAAATCCTTGCCCTCGACCTTGACGGTCTTGCGCGGATCGGTGGCCGGGGCGGTTGCCACGGCGCCTTCACCGGCCATTTCGTCGGCGGCTTTCGACAGATCGACGCCACGGTAATCCGACACGACCTTGTAGAAGCCCTGCGAGGCAAGGTTCAGCGGAACGTAGTCCTGCGGACGCTTCGGACCCGAGATGGCGGGCACGATTTCCGACATGTCGAGATGCAGGGTCGAGGTGTAGACCGGGTCATAATCCGGGCCGCGCCACATGCCGTTTTCCTTGGCATAGGCTTCGACCAGCGCGATCCGCGATTCCTCGCGGCCGGTGTTGCGCAGGTAGCGCAGGGTTTCGTTATCGATCGGGAAGAAGCCGCAGGTGGCGCCGTATTCCGGGGCCATGTTGGCGATGGTTGCGCGGTCGGCCAGCGGCAGGTGATCCAGACCTTCGCCGTAGAATTCGACGAACTTGTTCACCACACCATGCTTGCGCAGCATCTGCACGACCTTCAGCACGAGGTCGGTGGCGGTGGTGCCTTCCATCATCTGCCCGGTCAGCTTGAAGCCCACGACCTCGGGGATCAGCATGGAAACCGGCTGGCCCAGCATCGCCGCTTCGGCCTCGATGCCGCCCACGCCCCAGCCCAGCACGGCCAGACCGTTCACCATCGTGGTGTGGCTGTCGGTGCCGACCAGCGTGTCGGGATAGGCAACCAGTTCACCATTCTGGTCGGTATCGGTCCAGACGGTCTGCGAGAGGTATTCCAGGTTCACCTGATGGCAGATGCCGGTGCCGGGCGGCACCACGCGGAAGTTGTTGAACGCCTTCTGACCCCATTTCAGGAAGACGTAACGCTCCATGTTCCGCTCGTATTCGCGGTCCACGTTCATCTGGAAGGCGCGGGGATGGCCGTATTCGTCGATCATCACCGAGTGGTCGATCACGAGGTCAACGGGGTTCAGCGGGTTGATCTTCTGTGCATCGCCGCCAAGGCCGATGATGCCGTCACGCATCGCGGCAAGGTCCACCACGGCCGGAACGCCGGTGAAATCCTGCATCAGCACGCGGGCGGGGCGGTAGGCGATCTCGCGCGGGTTTTTGCCGCCCATCTTGCCCCAGTCCGAAAAGGCACGGATGTCATCGACCGAAACGGTCTTGCCATCCTCGAAGCGCAGCATGTTTTCCAGCACGACCTTCAGCGCGGCCGGGAGTTTGGCGAACTCGCCCAGACCGGCGGCTTCGGCGGCGGGGATCGAGTAATAGGCAACCGACTGGCCGCCTGCGGTCAGGGTCTTTCTCGTTTTGCTGCTGTCGTGTCCGACGGTGACGGTCATGGTCGCCTCCTGGCTGTGGCTCGGAAATTCGGGCTCGGGTACGTGGTATTCCCTCCGGTCATGCCGCAATGCGGCGCATCACGCAAGGGAATCTGCGGGCTTTGTATGCAATTGTATGCCGAAAATCCAGCGCTTTCTGATCCGCTCGGCACGGTTTTGCCGGGCACCGCCCGCAGGTCGCCCGGCGTCAGGATACGCTGCCTCGCGGGCTCTCGCAAAACCTTGATTGGCAAGCGGGGGGCTTGTTGGCTAGAACCGATACATCACGAGGGGATCGGGAAGACCATGATGCGCGATGCACTCAAAGCCGCATGCGGCCTCTGGCTTGCTTTTGCCGTGGCCGGGCAGGCGCAGACGGCAGCCGACCGGCCGGTGGTGGTGGAGCTTTATACCTCGCAGGGCTGTTCGTCCTGTCCGCCCGCCGATGACCTGCTGGCGACGCTGGCCGCCGATCCCGCCGTTATCCCGCTGGCCCTGCATGTCGATTACTGGGATTACATCGGCTGGGAGGACCATCTGGCCCAGCCCGGCTTTACCGCCCGCCAGAAAGCCTATGCCCGCGCCGTGCGCAGCCGCACGATCTATACCCCGCAGATGATCGTGAATGGCGGCACGCGGGTGGAAGGCAATGACCCCGAAGCCGTGCTGGAGGCCATTCGCAGCGCGCGGGGGGCCGGGTCGCCGGTGACACTGGAGGTGCAGCACGAGGGCGGGCAGATCCGCGTCCGCGCGCAATCGGCCGAGGGGCCGGGCCTGCCGATGAAAATTCAGCTTGTCCGGTATCGCCCCGAGGAAACCGTGAATATTGAACGCGGCGAGAATGCGGGCCGTACTGTGACCTACCGCAACATCGTCACCGACTGGCAGCCGGTGGCCGAATGGCCGGGCCAGCCGCCGCTTGATCTCACGCTGCCGCTGGCGGGGGATGAGCCCGCGGTGGTTCTGATCCAGCGCGCCGGTCCGGCAGAGATTCTGGCCGCGCAACGCGTGAACTAAACCTTCCAGCGTTTGTGTATCCAGAACCACTGATCCAGATGGTCGCGCACATGCGCCTCCAGATGGTCGTTTAATGCCTGGGTCATCTGTTCTGCTGTCGTATGAGGGATCGGCGCGTCGACCAGAATGTCGAAATCCAGCCCGTTTTCCTGCCGGATTGCATAGGTCGGCACCACCAGCGCGTGATATTTCAGGGCCAGTTCAGCCGCCGACAGCGCTGTCATCGCGTCATGGCCGAAAAATTTCAGCTTCACGCCCAGGTTCATGTGCTGGTCCTGCACAATGCCCAGAATCCCGCCTTCGCGCAGGAAGCGGATCATCCCGGCCATGCCCTGCCGCCCGCGCGCGAACAGCGGCGTGCCAATGCGCGATATGGCGGCGACGTAATGCGCGTTGAAATAGCGGTTGGTCATCGGGCGATAAAGGCCGCCAACGCGGAATCCCCGTGCGATCAGCGCGGCGCGGCTGGCATCGTAATTGCCGAAATGCCCGGTCACCAGCACCACGGGGCGGTTCGCCGCCCGCGCCTCTTCCAGCGCGGCAAGTCCGGGGCCGTGCATCGGCGCGGCCAGTGCCCGTTCGATGAAAGGGGCGCCCGAATACAGTTCGATCACCGTGCGCCCCACATTGTCAGGCACCGCGCGCAACATGCGGCGTACCTCGGGCTCGGGCATGTCGGGGAAGATCCGGGCCAGATTGTCACGGATGCGCCGGTCATAGCCTGCCAGCGGGGCGATGACCCGCGCGAAGATCCAGCCGCAAAGCGGCACCCGCCAGCGATAGGGCAGGGTCAGCAGCGTCCCGATCAGGCCACGCAGGACGAGGTTCTGAAGCCAGTGATCCACGCGGAATCGCGGCTTTTCCGATGGTTTCATTCCGGTCTCGGGTGGCGCGGGCGATCCCGCGTTTCGCGATGCCAGACATAGAGGCCCGCCCCCACGATCACAAGGGCGCCGACGACAGTCCAGAGATCGGGCCATTCGTCGAACAGCAGCACGCCCCAGCCTGTCGCGAAGATGATCCCGACATAGCCGAAAGGAGCGATGGCCGAGGCTTCCGCCACCGTGAAGGCGCGGATCAGAAAGAATTGCGCCACCGACCCCAGCGCGCCGATCAGCAGGAATTTCCAGAGGTCGGCACTGGCAATGGGTTGCCAGATGCCCGGCATCATAACGCTGGTGGCAAATGTGCCGAACAGCGCGGAGTACAGCAGTGCGGTCGATGACCCCTCGCTGCGGCCAACATACCGGGTCGCCAGCGCGAAGGCGGCATAGCAGCAGGCGCAGGCCAGCGGCAGCAGGGCGGCGGGCTGGAATACGCCCAGACCGGGGCGAATGATGATCATCGCCCCCACGAGCGACAGGCCAATCCCGACCAGCCGGCGCGGGCCCAGCTTCTCGCCCAGGAACAATGCCGCGCCCAGTGTGATCAGAACCGGGTTCAGATCGGTGATCGCGGTCGCCTCCGCGAGGCCAATATGCCCGAGGCTGAGGAAGAAAAAGGCCGTTGCGCCGAACTGGAACAGCGAGCGCAGCGCCTGAAGGCCCGGATGCCGCGTGCGCAACAGCTGGTGCAGACGCGGCAGGAAGACCAGCGTCACGATAACGGTCTGCCCGGTATAGCGTGCCCAGACCACCTGAAGTGCCGGGTAATCGGCCACCATGGTCTTGGCCAGCGCATCCATGCTGGTGAAGGTCGCAATGGCGATCAGCATCAGCAGGATGCCACGGGTGGTTTCGGTCTGGTGCATCTGCCTTCGCCTGTCTGGGTCCGGCAGACCCTAGGGGCGGGGCGCGGGAAGGGCAAGACGCGGTGGGCAGGGTCATTCCTCCTCTTCCTCACTGCGGACAAGCGTCAGTTCGCCCTCACGTTCCATGCCGCGAACCGCCTCGATCACGCTGGTCATGGCGGCTTCGGCGTCACGGTCCCGCACCTTGCCGCGTTCGGCGATTTCCTCACGCAGGGTTTGCGCCATACGTTGCGAGAGGTTCGAGAGGATAAATTCTGCCGCCGCCTGCTGATCGGGGCTGCGGGCGCCTGCCAGTGCGGTGACCAGCGTCGGCTGGTCCACCGCGCGGGTCAGGCGCGGCACATCGCGCGGGGCCACACGTTGCGGCAGGTGCACGAAGGTGAAAATCGCCTTGCGCACCTGTTCGGCAAAGCCCTGATCGGTTTCGTCCAGCCCTTGCAAGACCTCCTCTCGCGTGACGGCGGGGGAGACATTGAGGATCGCCCCCACCCGTTCCACCGGCCCCGCATCAAAGGCCTTGGCGGGCTGGTTGTCGAGCTGGGTCAGCAGCGACATCCCGATCCGCCGCACCGTGCCCGGATCGACATTGGCGGTGCGTGACATGGCATAGGCGACGCGCCGCGCCTTGTCGCCGGGCAGCTTGCCCAGCAGCGCCGCCGCCTTCGTCACGGGCAGTTTTGACAGCATGATGGCAGCGATTTCGGTACTTTCAACCTCCAGCACCGGGCGCAGCAGATCGGGGGGAAGGGCGGTGATCCGGTCCCATGGGTCGGCATCGGGGCGCAGCCCCACCATCCGGCGCAGCCGCGCTGCCGCCGCGCCGGAAATATGCCCATCCATCAGGGACAATGCGCCCTCCAGACCGCCGGGGAAGCTGAGCCCGACCTGTTCCAGTTCCTCCAGAAACTCCGCCACCACCGCCTGCACCGTGCCGCGATCCACCAGCCGCATTTCGCCGATCTGCTGTGCGAGTTCGGTCTGCATCGCCTCGGGCAACGAGGACAGCGGCAGGGGTGAGCCTTCGGCCAGCATCAGCCGCACGATGATTGCCGCCTTCTGCCGCCGTGACAAATGCAGCGCCGTGCCCGGTGGCCGGGGCACGGCAATCTGGACAGGTTTGATCCGAGCAAGCGCCTGCGCCATGTCGCCTCCGGTGATTCTTCCGGGGTCAGGCTGACAGGCGCCGGTTAACGGGCGCTTAGCTGGAGATGGGTTCGCAGGATTTGGTGCCTGCGTTCCACTGCATCCCTTCGGCGCAGTTCATGGCGGTTTGCTGGTGGCAGCCTTCGGCCAGCACGGGGGCAGGCAGGGCGAGGCAGACAAGAACAGCAATTCTGAGGCGCATGGTTCCCTCCTTAATAGTTGGCGGTTTCTCCGGTCTCGATGGCATGGTTCAGGGCGCGCCAGGCCCAGCTTTCACGGTTGTCGATGGCGGCGAGCTGTTCACGGGCCATGCCGTATTCACCTTGCAGAACAAGAGCCTGCCCGTAATAGCTGCGGGCGAGGATATTGGCGGGATTGGCCGAAATCGCCTGTTCATAACGGGCCAGCCCGTCCTCGATCCGGCCGGAAATCCGCAGGGTGAAGGCGTCATAGGTCATCACGCGGTCGCTGTCGCCTTCGTGCATGGCTGCCAGCACCCGGCGCGCGTCGGCGGGGCGTCCGGCCCAGGCCAGTTCGCGTACGGCACGGAAGCGGGCGTCGTCGTCCAGCCGCGATTCCTCGGGGTTCACGCAGGCCCTGATCTTGTCGTCCCAGACCTGACCGTTCTTGCAGGTCTGCGATGTTTCGGTGGGTTTCGGCGGCTCGGTGTCATCAGACCCGGCGGCGAAGGCGGCGAAGGGCGTGACGGCAAGCAGTAGTGCAGGGATCAGGCGCATGGCGGTTCTCCGGTTTGGGAAAGGATACCACGTTTCCGGCCTTTCAGGGTGTGGAACCTGCATGGGCCGGACCTTGGTCCGATACCCGCCGGATCTTTCAAGGGAAACGGGGCCTTTCGATGAAAAAAGGGGCAGGCCCAACGGCCCGCCCCACTGAAATGCCACCCTCCTGCGCCCGGCGCTGTTACGCGCGGAACACCCGGGCGAAGATCGTATCCACATGTTTGGTGTGATAGCCCAGATCGAATTTCTCCTCGATCTCGGCGGGCGACAGCGCGGCGGTCACTTCCGGGTCAGCCAGCAGTTCGGTCTTGAAATCGGCGCCTTTTTCCCAGACCTTCATCGCATTGCGCTGCACCAGACGGTAGGCATCCTCGCGGCTTACCCCTGCCTGAGTCAGCGCCAGAAGCACGCGCTGCGACATGACCAACCCTTTGAACTTGTTCATGTTCTTCAGCATGTTCTCGGGGTAGATCACCAGCTTCTCGATCACCCCCGCCAGACGGTTCAGCGCGAAGTCGAGCGTCACGGTCGTATCCGGGCCGATGGCGCGTTCGACGCTGGAATGGCTGATGTCGCGTTCATGCCAGAGCGCCACATTCTCCATCGCCGGCACCACCGACATGCGCACCAGCCGCGCGAGGCCGGTCAGGTTTTCGGTCAGCACCGGGTTGCGCTTGTGCGGCATGGCCGACGAACCCTTCTGGCCAGGGCTGAAGAATTCTTCCGCCTCCAGCACCTCGGTGCGCTGCATGTGGCGGATCTCGATGGCGATATTCTCGATCGACGAGGCGATGACGCCCAGCGTGGCGAAGAACATGGCGTGGCGGTCACGCGGGATGACCTGGGTCGAGACGGGCTCCGGCACCAGACCCAGCTTTTCGCAGACATATTCCTCCACGAAAGGGTCGATATTGGCGAAGGTGCCGACGGCGCCTGAAATCGCGCCGGTGCGGATTTCCTCGCGCGCGGCGACCAGACGGGCACGGCCGCGATCCATTTCAGCATAGAACCGCGCGAAGGTCAGGCCCATGGTGGTCGGTTCGGCATGGATGCCATGGCTGCGCCCGATGCGCACGGTATCCTTGTGCTCAAACGCGCGGGTCTTCAACGCGGCCAGAACCCGGTCCATATCGGCCAGCAGGATGTCGGCGGCGCGGACAAGCTGGATGTTCAGCGTGGTGTCCAGCACATCCGACGAGGTCATGCCCTGATGGACAAAACGCGCGTCTTCCGAGCCGATATGTTCGGCCAGGTGGGTCAGGAAGGCGATGACGTCATGCTTGGTCACCGCCTCGATTTCGTCGATGCGGGCCACGTCGAATTCCACATCCTTCGCGCGCCAGACGGCCTCGGCATTGGCCTTGGGGATCACGCCAAGCTGGGCCTGCGCGTCGCAGGCATGCGCCTCGATCTCATACCAGATGCGGAACTTGGTCTCGGGCGACCAGATGGCGACCATCTCGGGGCGGGAGTAGCGCGGGATCATCGGCGGGCCTTTCCTGACGGGGATGTGGGGTTGCGCCCCCTTAATCCGCAAGGGCCGGGCTGGCAAGGTGGCGGCGGTGCATTATCCGAAAGCGGCGCGCCATTCCTGCGGCACAGTGTAATCATGAATCAGGCCCGCCATCAGCAGAACAAGGCCGATCCCCAGCGCCAGCCCGGCGGCGGTCAGCAGGGGGAAGGCCCAGTGCTGCCCGGTGCGGCGCCTTAGCGCGATGCCGGTATGCAGGCCAAGCGCGGTCACGGCGGCGGTGTAATAGGGCGCGAAGAACAGCGCCCAGAGGCCGGATTGCATCCCGGCGGCGGCGAAATGCAGGTTGGTGTCGGTGCCCGTGACGCGGGCGGCCTGCACCGCGCCGACATGGATACACAGGAACCCCGCGAGGGTGACGCCGGACAGTGCCTGCCAGCGGCGCAGGCCGCGCCAGCGCCAGGCCCTTCCACGCCACAACAGGCGCAGGCCAGTGGTGATCTGCACCGCGAAGGCGGTCAGCAGCAAGACCTCGACAATCGGCTGCCGCCAGAAGGCGCGGAAGGGGGCCGAGAGCGCCAGATGCAGCGCCGGTCCGGCGATCAGCCCCGCCAGGTGATGCGCTAGGTGGCTGATCAGGAAGGCGGCCAGTGCCAGGGCCGTGAGGCGATGCAGGGACATGGCCAGCTCCATACGGTTGCGTATGGTTTGTGGCATGGCTGCTTGCCCCGAGTCCATACGCTATCGTATGGTTCGCGCATGACCATACCTGCCTTGCAGACAGACCGCACCCGCCTGACCCCTCGCGACTGGATTGCGGCGGGATTCAGGGCGCTGGTGAACGGCGGCGCCCCCGCGCTGCGGGTGGAGCCGCTGGCGCGTGGTCTTGGAACCAGCAAGGGTTCGTTCTACTGGCATTTCGCTGATCTGGCGGCACTGAAGGTGCAGATGGTCGCACTGTGGCAGCGGCTGGCGGAAGAAGAGATCACCACCACAGTGCTGGCCAGCGGGGCCGAGGGGCGGGCGGCGCTACAGGCGCTGATCGGGCGGATTTCCGTTGCACCGCCCGCCGCTTACGGTGGCGCCGGTGTCGAGCCCGCGCTGCGTGGCTGGGCGCGGACCGAACCAAAGGTCGCGCAGGCGGTGGCGGCGATGGATACGCGGCGGCTGGCGGTGCTGGAAAGCTTTTTCACGCAAGCCCGTCACGATGATCCGGCACATGCGGCGCGGCTGTTCTATGCCGCGACGCTGGGGCTGATGGAGCTGCGCCTGACCACAGGCGCCGATATGCGTGCGGGGCTGGAGGTGCAACTGGATGCGCTGCTGCCCTGACGGGTCAGAGCGCGTTCTTGCCGCGATAAAGCTGCCACTCCTCGACCACGGTGCCGTCGGGCATATGGCAATAGCCCGCCTCGCCCGCCTGTTCCTGCCGCATCTCCAGTCGCCCGCCCAGTTCTGCGCAATATTGCGAGGCGGGGTTCGACATGCTGGCCCAGCGGCTGTTCGACGGTTCGGCCGCCTGCCGGCCACCCCCGCCACCGCATCCCGCGCAAAGGGCCAGAGCGGCAAAGGCAAGGGCGGGGCGGAAGGGCATTGGCGGGCTCCGTCGGTCAGGCTTCGCCCGTCAGGCGCGGGTCGAAGGGATAGCGGGTCAGGTTCTCGCAGCCATTCTCCGTAATCAGCACCTGATCTTCAAGCTTGATCGAGAAGTCTCCGCCCTCCGGGCTGATCAGCGCCTCGGTGCAAAGCACCATGCCCGGTTCCAGTGCGACCTCGAAAGCGCCATCCATCCAGCCATCGGGGTAGGGCACGAAGGGCCATTCGTCGCACAGCCCGACCCCGTGCATCTTGCAGGAGTATTTCTGCTTCCAATAGCGATCCTCCAGCTGATGACCGCCGAAGGTCAGTTCGCGGATGGTGACACCGGGTTTCAGCCGGGCCTGATGGTCGCGGATATGGTCAAGCCCATGGTTCATCGCGGAAATCATCGCATTCGAGGGCCGTGCGTCGCCGATCCACCAGCTGCGGCTGATGTCGATACAGATGCCGTAGCTGCCGATCAGATCGGTGTCGAAGGCGACGATTTCATTGTTCTGAACGATTCGCGGCCCGCATTCCTGAAACCATGGGTTCGTGCGGGGGCCGGAGGCGAGAAGCCGCGTCTCGATCCATTCGCCGCCCCGGCGGATGTTGCCCTTGTGCAGTTCGGCCCAGATGTCATCCTCGGACACGCCGCCCTTCGGCACGTTTTCCCGTGTGAACGCTTCCATCCCGGCAATGGCGGATTCGCAGGCGTGGTGAGCGCAGCGCATGGCCAGAATCTCGTCCGGGCCCTTGATGGCGCGGGTGCGTTCCGTGATGATTTCGCCCTCCAGCACCTCGAACCCCGCTGCTTCCAGCGCGCGCAAGCCGTGGACCATGATCTTGTCCACCGCCAGCCGCCGGTTTGCTCCGGCATGGGCGCGCATCACTTCGTCCACCTGTGCGGCGAATGAACCGGCGTCCTGCGCGGTTCGGTCGCCGCAGACGTTGTAGAAGAAGCTCGCGCCCGAGCGCAGTTCCTTCACCAGCGGGTTGAAGGTCACGAGGAAGGGCGAGTTCTTGTATTCCCAGACCACCATATGCCCGTCAGCGCAGATCAGGCAGGCACGGAACGGGTTGTGGCTGTTCCAGAGCTGCATGTTGGTGGTGTCGGTGGCATAGCGGATGTTCAGCGGGTCGAACATCAGAAGGCCGCCCACATCGCGCGCCACCAGCGCCCTGACCAGCCGGTCCCAGCGGTAATGGCGCATGCGGTCGAGGTCCGGCAATTCCAGCCCCGCCGCCGCCCATTCGGCAAAGGCAAGCTGGGTCGGCCCGATCTCTACGCGGTCATTGTCGTTGGGGGTGCCATCGCCCAGCCGGTCACCCCGGCTCGGGTCGATCTTGCGGCGGGTATCGGCATAGCTTTGCATGGCGGCCTCCGTGTCCGGGTTCAGACTGGGCCGCAGCATGGGAAAGGCGCGCGCCGGGATGCGACGCGCGCCTGTCGTTCTTGACCTCAGCCTCAGTTGCGGCAGTCGGCGGTCAGGTCCAGCGCCGGGTCACGCGCCTCGGTCTGGATGTCCAGCATCCCCAGCACCGTCGCAAACATGTTGTCATGTGACAGGGTATCTGCCTTGCGGGCATCCAGACAGGCTTTCGTCAGGCCCAGCCGGCTTTCGGCCTCGGGCGAGACCCAGGTGACCATCGGCACATGGGTCTGTTCCGTCGGCGCCATGAACCAGGGCGCCGCATGGAGGTAGAGGCCGTTCTCACCCAGACTCTCGCCATGATCCGAGACGTAATACATCACCGGCACCACATTCGGCGCCCCCGCGAGCATGTCGACCGTTTCCGCCAGAATGCGGTCGGTGAAAGCGATGGTATTGTCATAGGTGTTCACGATCTGCTCGCTGCTGCACTTGCCCAGCTCGCCGGTCTGGCAGGTGGGGGCAAAGGGCGCCGTCGCCGGATCGTAGCGCAGGTAATAGGACGGGCCGTGGCTGCCCACCGTATGCAGGATGATCGCGGTATTCTTCGTGATCTTCGGCAGTTCGGCGGCAAGCTGTTTCAGCAGGATACGGTCATCGCATTCCCCCAGCGCGCAGGCCACCGGATCTTTCTCCTTGTCATATTCCTGCTCGCCGATGCGCTTGGCGACATGCTGCGAGCCGGTGTTGTTGTCCCACCATTTCACATCGAACCCGGCGCGGACCAGCACATCGACCAGATTTTCCTGCGACAGCCCCTTGGTGTAGGTGTAATCCTCGCGCGGAAGGGCCGAGAACATGCAGGGCACCGAAACCGCGGTGGAGGTGCCGCAGGAGGTCACATCGGTGAAATAGGTGATGTCGCGTTTCGCCAGTTCAGGGTTGGTGTCGCGGCTGTAGCCGTTCAGTGACCAGTTGGCAGCGCGGCCGGTCTCGCCCACCACGATCACCGCCAGCACCGGCTTGCCGGGTTGCGACAGGTAGGGGCCCGCCTTCGCATCAGTGCCAAGGGGGGCCACGACGATGTTCTGGCTGCGCATGATCAGCTTGGCATAGCGGATGGTCCCGGTGATCGGCGCGCCGGGGTTCCAGGTCGCCATAAGTTCCTTCTGTTCGCGGAAGATCGCGGCGAAGCGGCTGTAGTCAGTCAGCAGCAGGCCGAGGCACAGCGCGAAGCTGACCACGGCGATGACCGCCGTGCGCAGCAGCTTCGGCAGGAAGCGCTCATCCTTCAGCGGCACCCAGAGCACGACAGCCGAAGGCAGGACACCGAAGATCAGCATATCACGGATGAAGCCGAATGTGATCAGATGTCCGGCTTCGGTCGTGGTGGTGTTCATGACGTTCTGGATCATCTCGCGGTCGATGATCGTGCCGTAGGTTTCCAGAAAATGCGAGGCCGAGGCCGAGACGAGCAGCAGGAACACCAGAACGGGCTTCACGATCCAGCGCTGGCTGAACGGCAGGATCAGCGCGTAGAACAGGAAGAACAGCGCCGCCTCCAGCGTCACGAAGGCCAGGGGGGCGCCTTCGAAGATGCGGGCGCCGTTGCGGAAATGCGTGGCATTGGCCGTGGCCATGATGAACAGGCAGGTCAGCGCGACGAGCATCGCGGCGCTGAGCGGTTTGGGGCGGGGAAGGGTCATTCGCGGGTCCGTGGCTAAGCGGCCTGAAGGCTCGCAGGGCTGGGTCGGCATCTGGGCTGACGGGGACGGGCGGTCAATCGTACCCGACATGCTATATCGTCATCTGCAACCTGAGTTGCAGATGTTTTTTCAAGGACTTCCCCCTTCCGGTTGTGCTTGTGGCAGGCTAGCCTCTGCGCTATGACACAGCCGATCCTGCAATCCCGCCTGCCGTTCGCTCCCTGGATGGACCCGCGCACCGCGCGCCTGCCCGGTATCCTGCCGGTCGAGGGCGATGACTGGCTGCGCGCCGATGATGCTTTCGCGGGCCAGATGGCTGAACGTGACGCGCGTCTGGCCAGTGATCCGGCTCTGGTTCACGCCCTGCTGCCGCAGGCCAGGGCGGCGGCGGAGGAACTGCTGTCCGCCGTGCTGGCGAAGGTCGCAAAGGTGCCGGGTTACCGGGTCGGTGCTGATGCCGTGACGCGCCCCGATGGCGTAATCGTACCGCTGGACCGCAGCCGCCCGCTGATGACCGCCGGGCGTCTGGTGCAGGAGGATCTGTGCCTGCTTCAGCATGATGGCACCGAACATGTTCTGACCGGCGCGGTTCTGTGCTTTCCGGCAAGCTGGACCCTGGCCGAAAAGATCGGCCGGGCGATGACACGCATCCATGTGCCGGTCGAGCATTACACCGACGATGTGGCCCGCCGGGTGCAGCGGCTGTTCGATGCGATCCGGCCGGAACAGGCTTTGTGGCGGATGAATGCGCTGGTCTATGACGATCCCGCGCTGTTCCAGCCGCGTCCCGAAGGTGCCCGCCGCCCGCCGCCGGTCGAAAGGCTTTATATGCGGTGCGAGCGGCAATGCCTGCTGCGTCTGCCGGACACGCGGGCTGTGGTCTTCACCATCCACACCTATCTGGTGCGGCTGGAAGATCTGGAGCCGGAAGCACGCGCAGGCATGGTGGCAGCGGGGCTATGATGCGGGTTCTGCTGGTCAGCGCGCATCCTTTGTCTGACAGCCTGACCGGGCAGCTTTCCAACAAGCTTGTGCAGCGACTCGAGGCGCGTGGTGCGGTGGTGGAGCGGCTGGACCTTTACGCAGCGGATTTTGCCCCCGCACTGACGGCAGAGGAACGGCGGTCCACCTATGTCGAACCCTATGATGCCAGCGCGGTTGCGAAAGAAATCGCGCAGTTGAAGCGCGCCGAACTGGTTGTGCTGGTATTCCCGACATGGTGGTTCGGCCTGCCCGCGATCCTGAAAGGCTGGATCGACCGGGTCTGGGCGCCGGGGCACGCCTATGACCATGCCAGCGATCTTGGCCCGATCAAGGGGCGGCTGACCGGGCTGCGGGGTCTGCTGGCCGTCACCACTTTGGGCGCGCCGGGCTGGGTGGACTGGCTGGTGATGCGCCGTCCGGTGCGGCGGGTGCTGCGCTGGGGCGTTCTGAAGGTCTGTGCGCCAAAAGCCCGTTTCGGCTTTGCAGCGCTTTACCGCGCCGAGGATGTGACCCCGGCGCGGCTTGCGGTGTTCGAGGCGCGGGCGATCCGCGCGCTGGACCGGCTTATGGATCAGGCCGCCGCGATCTGAAGATGCGGCACCCCGTCCGAGGTGGCACCGATCGACCGGCCCTCGGGGCCGATGGTGGCGCGGATGCGCCTCCGGGGCGCCTCGAACAGGGCCGAGCGGGACACGTTCACCGGCTGATCAAGCTGGATCTCGATTTCCATATGCGCGGCACCCTTGCGGCGCAGGGCATGCACCCGTCCGGTGAAGGGCTGGCCGAGGTAGTGGCCGCGCACCGGCTCGCCCACCGTATGCGGTTGCAGCGGCTGCCCGGCAGGCGACAGCGCCGCAGCGGTGTTCCAGTCGGCAAGGCCGTGGGTCTGTGCCACCAGCTCCAGCGCGGCAGAGTGGCTGAGGGTCTGGCCGCGTGCGCCAAGGGCGCTGCGCAGCCTGCGGGCCTGCGCTTTCATCGCGGTGGTCGCGGGGATCGTCGTCGTCATGGTGTAACCCTTTCGCATGGTCATGCAGCGGGCGTTCAAAGCTGTCCGCATTGGCCTTGCCGGATGACCTTGAGGAAAGGGTCACGGGTCAGGCTTCACCATGGGCACTTGCCCTGCGGACGGCGGGGGCCTGACGCCCCGTGCCGTTCATATGGAACCCGCCCGGACCTTGCGCAAGAGGGGGTCAGACCGGCAGTGGCAAGGATGCCACATTGTGCCAGAGCGCCAGCCCCATGCCAGTCAGCGCAAGCGCACGCGCACTGGCGGCGAGGTTTTCGCCCTTGCGGAAACTGTAAGCCATCATCGCGGTGCCGACAGGCAGCGCCACGGCGATCAGTGTGCAGTTCATCGCATGGACAGCCAGCCGCATCTGCGGTGAGGCTTCGGCCTTCGGCTGCGGCGTCACTGCCGCGGGCATCTCGCCATAAAGCGCATCCCTGACCCGGGCCATGGCGGCACGGTCATGGCCATCCTCGTGCCGCATCTCGGGTCGGGGCTGCGGCGAGGGCTGTGGTACGGGATGTGGGCTCCACACTGTTGGGACAGTCGTGAAATTGGCCGATTCGCCATTGGAAAGATAGTCGACCTCCTCGCGTGCCGGCAGGCCAAGCGCCACGGCATCGGCCAGATCGGAATCCAGCGGTTCCGGCCGGTGTTGCCACAGAACGGTTTCCGCCGGATGCTGGCGCAGGGTGCCTTCGACAATCTGGGTCAGCACGCGCGACAGGTTTTCCTGGCTCAGCAGCGGCAGGGTGCCTTCCTCCAGATCAGGGCGCGGACCGGCAGCAAGTGTCAGGCTTGCCGTGTAACCGCTTGGCGCCGGCTCGTTTTTCGCCAGCAGCAGGCGCAGTGCGCCTGCGTCGAAACTGGCGATGTCATCATGGTCCCAGGTCAGGCTGTGCCCGGCCGGAAAGTGGCGTGTCAGGTGCCGGTCAATCATGCTGACGAGCGCGGCAAAGTTCGGCACGGGGCCGCCGGTGTACAGAATCTGGGCAATCATACTGTCGGGTCGTGACCACATGGCATACCTCCAACAGGCGTGTTCTGAGGGCAGCTAACCTCTGGATTGTGCCGTGCTCGCGGGGGAAGCATGGTCAAATCAGGGAATTGTTGCGCAGGAATGCCCTATCTTTGCCATAATTGCGCCGGAGGCCCAAAAGCAAAGGGCGCCCGGAGGCGCCCTTTGACTGCGATCCGAAAGGGATCAGCAGGAGTAGTACATCTGATATTCGACCGGGTGGGGGGTGTGCTCGTAGGCATAGACCTCTTCCCACTTCAGGCCGATATAGGCCTCAAGCTGCGGCTTGGTGAACACGTCGCCGGCCAGCAGGAAGTCCATGTCCTTCTCCAGCTCCTCCAGCGCCTCGCGCAGCGAACCGCAGACGGTCGGGATTTCGGCCAGCTCTTCCGGCGGCAGATCGTAAAGATCCTTGTCCGAAGCCGGGCCCGGATCGATCTTGTTCTTGATGCCGTCAAGACCAGCCATCAGCAGGGCAGCGAAAGCCAGATAGGGGTTCGCCGCCGGATCGGGGAAGCGGGCTTCCACACGCTTGGCTTTCGGCGATTCGGTCCACGGAATACGGACGCAACCCGAACGGTTGCGCGCCGAGAAGGCCCGCAGCACCGGAGCCTCGAAGCCCGGGATCAGACGCTTGTAGCTGTTGGTCGAGGGGTTGGTCAGGGCGTTCAGTGCTTTCGCATGCTTCAGGATGCCGCCGATGAAATACAGCGCCTCCTGCGACAGGTCAGCGTATTTGTCGCCTGCGAACAGCGGCTTGCCGTCTTTCCAGATCGACATGTTGACGTGCATCCCCGAGCCGTTGTCGCCCTTCATAGGCTTCGGCATGAAGGTCACGGTCTTGCCATAGGCAGCCGCGACGTTGTGGATGACGTATTTGTACTTCTGGATGTTGTCGGCCTGTTCGACCAGACCACCGAAGATCATGCCCAGTTCGTGCTGGCAGGTCGCAACCTCGTGGTGGTGCTTGTCGACCTTCATGCCCATGCGCTTCATTGTCGAGAGCATCTCGCCGCGCAGGTCCTGGGCTTCGTCGATCGGGTTGACCGGGAAGTAGCCGCCTTTGTGACCGGCGCGGTGGGCGAGGTTGCCACCCTCGATGGCTGCATCGGTGTTCCATGCCGCGGCTTCCGCGTCGATGGAGAAGGCAACCTTCTGCGGCGTGACCGAATAGCGCACGTCGTCGAAGATGAAGAATTCGGCTTCCGGGCCGAAATAGGCAGTATCGCCGATGCCCGAGGACTTCATGTAGGCTTCGGCCTTCTTGGCGATCTGGCGCGGGCAGCGGTCATAGGCTTCGCCGGTGTCCGGCTCGACCACGTCGCAGTGCACGCACAGCGTCTTCTCGGCATAGAAGGGGTCGATGTAGACCGAAGTCGCATCGGGGATCAGTTTCATGTCCGACTGGTCAATCGACTTCCAGCCCGCGATGGACGAGCCGTCGAACATGAAGCCTTCTTCAAAGAAGTCTTCGTCGATCAGGTCGACGATCAGCGTGACGTGCTGGAGTTTGCCTTTCGGATCGGTGAAACGGACGTCGACATATTCGATCTCTTCGTCCTTGATCAGTTTCAGAGCCTTAGCGACTGCGCTCATGAGTCTGCCTTTCGGTTGGGTTGTCGGGGGCGGGCCTTGCGGGCCCGGTATGGGCGGGGCCGGACCCCGGGCGTGCCGGGGTCGGTGAAAGCCTTAGACGGCGTCGTCGCCGGTTTCGCCGGTGCGGATGCGGATGGCCTGTTCCACCGGCGAGATGAAGATCTTGCCGTCACCGATCTTGTCGGTGCGCGCGGCCGAGATGATGGCCTCGACGGCGGTGTCCACCATGTCATCGGACAGCACGACTTCGATCTTCACCTTCGGCAGAAAGTCGACGACATATTCGGCGCCGCGATAGAGTTCGGTATGGCCTTTCTGGCGACCGAAGCCCTTGACCTCGGTGACCGACAGGCCCTGAATGCCCGCTTCCTGAAGTGCTTCTTTCACTTCGTCGAGCTTGAAGGGCTTGATGATCGCCTCGATCTTCTTCATGGGCCGACTCCCCGCTGGCAATTGCGTCTTGACGGTCAGTGACCACTTCCCGGCGGGGGGGACAATCGGCTAGCCTTTCGGTGTCGGATATGAACCGGCAAAATCGCCGCATTTGCACAATATTTGTGCATATTGCCCCGATTGGCGGCAAAGTTGAATCAACAAGAGCCTCAAAGATGACCGAATTGTTGAGCGCTGCCCAAATGCGCGCCATCGAACAGGCCGCCATCGCCTCTGATGACGTGACCGGGCTGGAGCTGATGGAACGTGCGGGCTCCGGCGTAGTGTCGGCCTTGCTGGCGGAATGGCCCGATCTGGCCGACGGGCGCGGGGCCGCGCCCGGGGTTCTGCCCCGGACGCCGGCCTTTTTGCGGACAGAAACTGAGGCGCGCCGGGCGCTGGTGCTGTGCGGGCCGGGCAACAACGGCGGGGATGGTTTCGTCGTGGCGCGGCTTTTGCGGGAGCGGGGCTGGGAGGTTGCGGTTTTCCTCTACGGCGATGCCGCAAAGTTGCCGCCTGATGCGCGGGTGAATTACGACCTCTGGCGCGTGATGGGTGAGATTGGGCAGTGGGAGGCTGCGGCGATCATCGGGCAGGCCGGGGCCAAGGTGCCGGATGTGATCGCCGATGCGGTTTTCGGCACCGGGCTGACCCGGCCGCTCCCGCCCGAGGTTGCGGCAGTGATGACGGGGCTTCCCGCCGGGCGGCTTGTCGCGGTTGATGCGCCATCCGGCCTGTGCATGGACAGCGGCCGCGTGCTGGGGGAGGCGGCGGCTTCCGCCGCGCTGACCGTCACTTTCCATGCACGGAAGCTGGGTCATGTGCTGTCGGAAGGTCCGTTGCATTGTGGTGCGTTGCGGCTGGTCGATATCGGGCTGGGACGAACCGCCGGGGAGGATGTGACGCTGGCCGGGGCAAACGCGCAGATGGGCAAGGGCAGCGGGCAGCACAAGTTCGATCACGGTCATGCGCTGATCCTGTCGGGCGGGCAGGGACGCGGTGGCGCGGCGCGGCTTTCGGCGCGTGCGGCGCTGCGGGTGGGGGCGGGGCTGGTGACGCTGGGCTGTCCGCCTGATGCAATGGCCGAGAATGCGGCGCGGCTGGATGCCATCATGCTGCGGCATGTTGGTGGCGCGGGGCTGGCGCCGGTATTGGCGGACCGGCGGATCAATGCGCTGTGCCTGGGGCCGGGATTTGGCCTCGGGGTCTTGCAGGCGCGGCATGTGGCGGAGGCGCTGGGCAGCCGCCGCGCGCTGGTGCTGGATGCCGATGCGCTGACGTTGCTGGCGCGGGATGCGGGGCTGCTTGCGATGCTTCACGGGGATTGCGTGCTGACGCCGCATGCGGGCGAATTCGCCCGGCTGTTCCCCGACATCGCCGCCCGGTTGGCAGAGCCCGCGACCCGCGGCCCGGCCTTTTCCAGGGTGGATGCCGCGCGGGCGGCGGCGGCGCGGGCGGGCTGCGTGCTGCTGTTCAAGGGGGCGGATACGGTGATCGCCGCGCCTTCCGGGGCTTGCCGCATCAATGCGGCGGTTTACGACCGTGCGGCGCCATGGCTCGCCACCGCCGGGGCGGGGGATGTGCTGGCGGGGATTATCACGGGCCTTATGGCGCGTGGCCTCGGCGCTTTCGATGCGGCCGCGACCGGCGCCTGGCTGCATGTCGAGGCCGCGCGCAGCTTCGGCCCCGGCCTGATTGCCGAGGATCTGCCCGGCGAACTGCCCAAAGTGTTTCGCGGGATGCGCCTTTAGCCCGCATTGACCCATGCGGGCCTGCGGCCTACACCCGGATCATGCCTGTCCCGGTTTCCAGTCTGCCCCCCGTTCTGCAAGCCCGTCTGTCGGGCCGCGACCTGATCGTGTTTGACGGGGTCTGTGTGCTGTGTTCGGGCTTCTTCCGCTTCATGCTGCGCAGGGATCGGCAGCGACATTTCAGCTTTGCCACCGCGCAAAGCCCGCTGGGGCAGGCGCTTTATGCCGCGCTGGACCTGCCATTGACCGAATTTGAGACCAATCTGGTGGTGGTGGACGGACAGATCCACCAGCGGCTCGATGCCTTTTCGGCGGCGATGCGGCGGCTGGGCGGGCCTTGGGCGCTGGCTGGCCTGCTGCGCTTTCTGCCGGGGGTAATGAAAGATCCGGCCTATCACCTGATTGCGCGCAACCGCTATCGCCTGTTCGGGCGGACCGAGACCTGTCTGATGCCGGGGCCGGAGGTGCGCAGCCGCTTTCTGCCCGGCGGTTTCGGGGGATGAGCGACCCGTTCCTGCAAGCGCTGGGGGCCGTTGACCTGCCGGTCCGCCTGCGTGCTTTGCACAGCCCGAAGGCGGCACCCCGGCGCTGGTCCGGCCCGTGCCGGGTGGAGCGCGGCAACGGCATCGTGGCCGGGCTTTTGCTGTGGCTGGGCCGGTTTCCCGCTGCGGGCACGGTTGACCTGCACCTGACCACGCGGCGCGAAGGGGCAATGGTGCATTGGCTGCGCGACTTTGGGGGCCGGTGCACGCCGTCAATACTCAGCTTCCGGGCGGGCAGGGTGGTGGAGCGCTTTGGCCCCTTCGTGCTGATGATGCGCCCCGAGCCCATCCCCGGCGGATTTCGTCTGCATGTCACCGGCGGACGCGTTCTGGGTCTGCCGGTGCCACGCTTCTGCCTGCCACGGGCGGAGGTGGCCGAGACGGGAACAGAAACAGGCGTGGCCTTCGACGTGGCGGCCTGCCTGCCGTGGGGCGGGTTGCTGATCCGCTATCGCGGCACCCTGACACCGGAGGCACCATGAATACGCTGTTCACGATCCCAACCCAGGGCCCCGGCCTTTATGAGTTTACCCGCGAATTGCGCAACTGGGCCGAAGGTGCAGGGCGCACCGAAGGCGTGGTGACACTGTTCATCCGCCATACCTCGGCCAGTCTGCTGATCCAGGAGAATGCCGACCCGGAGGTGCAGGGCGATCTGACCGGCTGGATGGACCGGCTCGTGCCGCCGGCCACCCATCCCTCGATGCGCTGGCTGACCCATACCTATGAGGGGCCGGATGACATGCCCGCCCATATCAAGGCGGCACTGCTGCCGGTCAGCCTGATCATCCCGCTGATCGGCGGGCGGCTGGCGCTGGGGCGCTGGCAGGGCGTCTATGTGATGGAACACCGCCAGCGCCCGCACCGGCGTGAGATCGCAGCGCTGCTGAGCGCCTGACCGCGCGGCGCGGTCTAGCGTTTGAAAAGCGTCTCCATCGCCTGCTTGTCCATCGTGGGCTGGCGGGCTTCGGCGGCGACGGCGCGACCCTTCTGGAAGGCGGGACGCGCGCCCAGAGCCTTCAGCCAGCGGGCGAGATCGGGCTTGTCGTCAAGCGTCTGCTGCTGGCCTTCCCAGCCCATCGCCCAGGGCCAGATGGCAATATCGGCAATGCTCAGGCTGTCCCCCGCGACGAATTCGCGCCCCTGCAACTGCCGGTCCAGCACACCGTACAGGCGGCCAACCTCTTTCCTGTAGCGCTCCTGCGCATAGGGTAGCACCTGCGGCGGGTCCATCTGCGGCGCGTATTTCAGGAAGTGATGCGCCTGACCGGCCATCGGCCCGACGCCGCCCATCTGCCACATCAGCCACTGATCCACCGCCACGCGCTCCCGCTCGGTCCGGCCGTAGAGCTTGCCGGTCTTGCGGGCGAGGTATTGCAGGATCGCGCCGCTTTCGAAGATCGGGATCGGTTCGCCATCCGGCCCGTCGGGATCGACGATGGCGGGCATCCGGTTGTTCGGCGCGATCTTCAGGAAATCGGGGGCGAACTGGTCACCCTTGCCGATGTTCACCAGCTTCACCTCATAGGGCAGGTCCAGTTCTTCAAGCGCGATGGTGATCTTGTGGCCGTTCGGCGTGGGCCAGTAGTAAAGCGCGATGGTCATGGCGGCATCTCCTGTTTGCGCTCACAAAAACGCAAAGCCGGGTTGCGCGCAACCTGCGTGGCGTTGACCTTTTCGTGCGCCGGGCGTATGGCGGGCCTTGTGGCGCTTTGTGACCGGATTGCGGGCCACGTTAAACAAACCGCTAAAAGGTGAAGGGCTCTGACCCCGAAGCCGGACGGTCTTCGGGGTTTTGTTTTGCCGGAGGCAGCGATGAGCAAAGACTGGAAAACGCGCACCACGCTGGTGCATGAGGGCAGCCGCCGCAGCCAGTATGGCGAGATGGCCGAGGCAATCTTTCTGACGCAGGGTTTTGCCTATCCGACGGCCGAGGCAGCCGAGGCGCGGTTCCTGAAGATCGAGGGCGACGAGTTCATCTATGCCCGCTACGGCAACCCGACGACCCGGATGTTCGAGGAACGCATCGCGGCGCTGGAAGGCACTGAAGACGCCTTTGCCACCGCCAGCGGCATGGCGGCCGTGAACGGGGCACTGGTGTCGGCACTGCGCGCGGGCGATCATGTGGTGTCGGCGCGGGCGCTGTTCGGCTCGTGCCTTTACATCCTTGAAGAGGTGCTGGGCCGCTACGGGGTGGAGGTCACCTTCGTCGATGGCGCCGATCTGGACCAATGGCGCGCAGCGGTGCGGCCCGGCGTGACGAAGGCGGTGTTCTTTGAAAGCATGTCGAACCCGACGCTGGAGCTGGTGGACATCAGGGGCGTGGCGGATATCGCCCATGCGGCGGGCGCGCTGGTCATTGTGGACAACGTGTTCTCGACCCCGATCTTCAGCCGGGCGGTGGAACTGGGTGCAGACGCGGTGATCTATTCGACGACCAAGCACATCGACGGGCAGGGCCGCGCGCTGGGCGGGGTGATCTGTGGAACGACCGAGTTCATCCGCAAGACGGTTGAACCCTACATGAAGCACACCGGCGGCTCGATGAGCCCCTTCACCGCCTGGATCATGCTGAACGGCATGGCGACGCTGGACCTGCGCTGTCGTGCCATGGCGGACAGCGCGCTGACGGTGGCGCAGGCGCTGGAAGGTGATGCGCGGCTGTCGCGGGTGATCTTCCCCGGCCTTGCCAGCCATCCGCAGCACGCGCTGGCGATGGAGCAGATGGGCTCGGGCGGCACCATGGTGGCCTTCGACATCAAGGGCGGGAAAGAGGCAGCGTTCCGCTTCATGAACGCGCTGGAAATCATCAAGATTTCCAACAATCTGGGTGATGCGAAATCCATCGCCACCCATCCCGCGACCACCACCCACCAGCGGCTGCCGCAGGATCAGAAGGACCTGCTGGGCATCACGCCTGGCCTGATCCGGTTCTCGGTCGGCCTGGAAGATGCGGGCGATCTGGTGGCAGACCTGAAGAACGCGCTGGCGGCGGTCTGATCCCGGCACCGGCAGGCGGCGCAAATGCGCTTTTTCGCGTCGCCTCCGGCCTTACAATGATCCTTGGCCATGCCTATGTTGACCCTGCGCTCCGGGAGACCGGGGCGTGAGTGATCCGGGGGGCGCGGCCCTTCGTATATCCTGCTGACATTGAAGGCGCGGACAAGGAACCTGTCTCTCCCGCGCCGGAACCGAAAGGACCGCCAATGAACATCCGCACCCCCGAACTGGATCGCAAGCCTGGGCCTGAAGAGGTGGAGGCGGCGCTGGCGCTGATCCGTCAATGGGCCTCCAAGGCTTCCGACACGGAGATGCTGGCGCTTGATCCCGCCGCGCGGGCGCTGATCGGCGACGGCTATCCCGACCTGTCCACCATCTATCCGGCTGAATTCCGTGCCGATGCCGCCTACAAGGCGACGCTGCCCGATTTGCAGAACGGCCCGGCCAGTCTGATCCGGGGGGCGAAGACGCAGATCCAGCATGTCGGGATTTCCAATTTCCGCCTGCCCATCCGTTATCGCACCCGCGATGCGGGCGAGGTGCTGCTGGAAACCAGCGTCACCGGAACGGTGAGCCTTGAGGCGGAAAAGAAGGGCATCAACATGAGCCGCATCATGCGGTCCTTCTATACCCATGCCGAGCGGGATTTCAGCTTCGATGTCATCGAACACGCGCTGAGCGACTACAAACGCGATCTGGAAAGCTTCGATGCGCGTATCCAGATGCGGTTTTCCTTCCCCGTGAAGGTGCCGTCGCTGCGGTCAGGGCTGTCGGGCTGGCAATATTACGACATCGCGCTGGAACTGGTGGACCGCGCGGGCGAGCGGCTGAAGATCATGCACCTCGACTATGTTTACTCCTCGACCTGCCCGTGCTCGCTGGAACTCAGCGAACATGCCCGCCGCACGCGCGGTCAACTGGCCACGCCGCATTCGCAGCGGTCGGTGGCGCGCATTTCGGTCGTGGCCAATCCGGGCCCTGCGCTGTGGTTCGAGGATCTGATCGAACTGTGCCGCCGCGCCGTGCCGACCGAGACTCAGGTGATGGTGAAGCGCGAGGATGAACAGGCTTTTGCGGAACTGAATGCCGCCAATCCGATCTTCGTTGAGGATGCCGCGCGGCTGTTCTGTGCGCAGTTGCAGGCCGATCCGCGGGTGGGCGATTTCCGTATCGTGGCCAGCCATCAGGAAAGCCTGCACAGCCATGATGCCGTCAGCGTGCTGACCGAAGGCCCAACCTTCGCGCAGGCAAGCCTTGATCCCCGCCTGTTCGGCACGCTGTTCCACGTCGGCTGATCCGGGGCGCGCGGCCCTGTCGCAGGGCCACGCTTGACAAACGCCTGCGGGCGGTCGAGGTCTTGCGCATCATGATCGACCTGACCCCCGCCGCGAGTATCCTTGGACGACTGCTGTTCATCTTGGGCAGTCTCATGCTGATCCCGGCGCTGCTCGACGGGGCAATGGACAACGGCAATGCCGGGGCTTTTGTCGAGGCGGCCATTATAACCGCAGGAACCGGCATGCTGGTCGCCATGGCAACGCGGGCCGGGCTGAACCGGGGTTTTGATACCCGGTCAGCCTTTCTGCTGACCCTTGGTATCTGGGTGGTCCTGCCGATGTTCGCAGCGCTGCCGATGATGACCGGCGCACCTGGGCTGAGCTTTACGGACGCTTATTTCGAGGCGGTCTCGGGCATCACCACCACCGGATCGAGCGTGATCATCGGGCTGGCGGATCAGCCGCAGGGTCTGAATCTCTGGCGCGGCATGCTGAACTGGCTGGGCGGGCTGGGCATCGCCTTCATCGCCATGATCTTCCTGCCGGTGATGCGGGTCGGCGGCATGCAGTTCTTCAAGACCGAAGGCTTTGACACGCTGGGCAAGGTCTTGCCGCGGGCAAGCGATATCGCGCTTTCGCTGCTGGGGGTCTATGCCGGGCTGACGCTGGCCTGTCTGGTGGTCTATCTGGGGGTCGGCATGGCACCGCTGGATGCGGTAGTGCATGCTTTCGCCACCATCGCCACCGGGGGGTTTTCCCCGCAGGATGCCTCTTTCGGTGCCTATCCGGGCCTGCCCGAATATGCGGGGGCGCTGTTCATGGTGCTGGCCGCCTTGCCCTATATCCGCTACGTCCAGATGGTCACCGGCCGCCATGGCGCTTTGTGGCGTGACCCGCAGGCACGCGCCTTCGTCATCTGGCTGGCAGTGGCGGTGCTGATCCTGACGCTCTGGCGGGTGCTGACCGAAGGCGGCGACCCAGAGCCGATTTTCCGTGACGTGCTGTTCAATGCCACTTCGATCATGACGGGCACCGGCTTCTTTGCCGGAACCTTCTCCAACTGGGGAGGCTTCGTGCTGGTGGCGGCCTTCATCCTTGGGGTCATCGGCGGCTGCTCCGGCTCCAGCTCGGGCGCGCTGACGGTCTTCCGGGTGCAGCTTTCGGTGCGGGCCGTCATCGCGCAACTGCGCCAGATCGACATGCCGGACCGGATTGCCGCTGTGCGCTATGACGGTCGGCGGGTGGATACCGAGACGATGAATGGCGTGATGATGTTCGTCACCTCCTATATCCTGATCATCGGCGTGCTGAGTGCCGCGCTGACCTTCACCGGCGTCGACATGCAAAGTGCGCTGTTCGCGGTCTGGACCTCGATCGGCAATATCGGCTACGGCATCGGCCCGCTGGTTGCGGGCACCGGAACCTTCATCGAATTTCCGACGGCGGCGAAGTGGATTCTCATCGCCGCAATGCTGCTGGGCCGCCTGTCGCTGCTGGCCTTTCTGGTGGTCCTGATGCCGCGTTTCTGGCGCGATTGACAGCTGGCTGCTGCGGGGCGAGGTTCTGTGCATGATTGATCTGCGACCGATCGTCTATATCCTTGGCCTCCTGCTGGTTGTGCTGGGCGGGCTGATGCTGCTGCCGCTGGGGCTGGACCGCATCACCGGGCATGGCAACTGGCTGGCCTTCCTCTCGGCGGCGACGGTGACCACTGTGACCGGCGCCGTGATGGCCCTGACCTGTTCCAATGCGACGGGTACGGGGCTGACCGTGAAACAGGCCTTCGTGCTGACCACGGCCGTGTGGACGATCCTGCCCGCCTTCGGAGCGCTGCCTTTCATGCTGGGCGAACCGGGGCTGAGCGCGACGGATGCCTATTTCGAGGCGGTTTCGGGCATGACGACCACCGGAACCACCATCATCGGCCCCGATGCCGAAACCGGCGCGCCGGGGCTTGACCTGCTGCCGATGGGCACGAACCTCTGGCGCGGCATGCTGCAATGGCTGGGCGGGCTGGGGATCGTCATCGTGGCCCTGATCTTTCTGCCGGTGATGAAAGTCGGCGGGATGCAGTTCTTCCGCTCGGAAGGGTTTGACACGCTGGGCAAGATCCTGCCCCGCGCCTTTGAAATCTCGGTCGGGCTGATCCAGATCTACGCGCTGATCACCGTGGCCTGTGCGCTGGCCTTCCGGGCGCTGGGCATGTCGGGGTTCGAGGCGGTGATGCATGCGCTGACCTGCGTTTCTACCGGCGGCTTCTCGACCCGCGATCTGAGCTTCGCGGCCTTCCCCGAGGCATCGAAGCTGGTGGCGGTGTTGTTCATGCTCATGGCCTCGTTGCCGTTCATCCGCTATGTGCAGGTGATGCGGGGCGATGTGGCGCCGCTGTTCCGCGATATTCAGGTGCGGGCCTTCCTGCGCTGGAATGCGGTCGCGGTAGGGCTGATCCTGTTCATCGCCTGGTGGCAGCACGAGATCGCGCCGGAGCGTATTGCGACGGATGTGCTGTTCAACGTCGTTACTGTGTTCACCGGCACCGGCTATGCCTCGGTTGATGTCACGCTCTGGGGGGCTTTCGCCTTTACAGTGCTGCTGACCGTGGGGCTGATCGGCGGCTGCACCTCCTCCACCGTCTGTTCGGTCAAGGTGTTCCGCTATCTGATCCTGTTCGAGGCGGTGAAGGTGCAATTGCGTCGTCTGCGCCATCCCAGTGCGGCGGTGCAGATGCGCTATGGCGGGCATCCGGTCAGTGATGACGTGCTGGATTCGGTCATCATGTTCTTCACGCTGTTCGTGCTGACCTTCGGCTTACTGGTGGTGGCGCTGTCGCTCAGCGGCCTGTCGGACAGCGCGGCGCTGACCGGGGCCTGGACTTCGCTTGCCAATATCGGGCCGGTCTGGGGGCCCGAGGTCGGGCGTACGGGCGCGGTGGATGGTTTTCCGCCCGCCTCCAAATGGCTGCTGATTGCCGGGATGATCCTGGGGCGGCTGGAGCTGCTGTCGGTCTATGTGCTGTTCATGGCGCGGTTCTGGCGCGACTGACATGCAAAAGGGGCCGCGCGCGTGGCGGCCCCTTTTTGTCTGCGGGCTCCGGTGGCTTACCAGCAGGAGACCAGAACGGTCATGCCTCGCGCCATCCGGCTCAGATCTTCGGGCGCCATGGCGCCGCTGCGCGCCGAGGCATGCGGGGTGATCCCCGCTTCGGTCAGGCGGGTAGCGATGGTGGCGGCCTGCGCGGCATAGGTCACGCTGTCGGGCAGCTTGCGGCTGCCTGCGGTGTCGCGCGGCATGAGCATACCGATGACGGTGCCCGCGCCGTCCAGCACCGGGCCACCGGCATCGCCGGGCAGCGACTGAAGCGACAGACGCGCGATGCCCGCCTCACCGTCCAGCCCCTTCATTTCCTCCAGCGTGCCGAAGGTCAGGGTCGGGGCGGGCAGGGTGTCTTCATAGCTGTAGCCCGAGACGGCAACTTCCTGTCCGGGACGCGCCGGCCCGGTCAGCAATTCGGCGACGGCGGGTGGAGACAATTGTTGCGCGGGCTTCAGCAGCGCCAGCCCGGTCGCGGCATCCGAGAAGGTGACGGTGGCGTCGGTGCGCAGGTCCAGCGTGATACGGTTGCAGCCTTCCACCGCCTCGCGGGTGGTCAGCACGGCGCCACTGCCATCGACATAAAAGCCGGTGCGCGACAGTTCAGGGCGCCGAACTTCCAGCCCGGCCATCAAGCTGCGGCGGCTGTCGTCGGACAGCGGCACAAGACCCGGATCCAGCGCCTTGTCCCCGACCGAACGGAAGCTCGACTGCATCGCTGCCAGCACGCGGCCCATGCGCTCGTCCTGCGCCGGGTTCCAGATCAGCATGTAACCCTTGATCAGTCCCTTCGACAGTTCGGCATAAGTATGGCTTGCCACCGTGCCGTTGCGCCCGTCGATGGTGAAGCTGCGTTCGGCACGGCTGCGCTCGCCCGACAGAGGCACGACCTCAAGCGTTTGCAGCACGTCGTAAAGCCCGTAGAGCGTCGACTGATCGCCCGGTTCCGAAATCAGGATGACCCGCACGCCCGAGCCGTTCTTTTCGCGGAAATGCGCGAAGGGCGGTTCGTAATGGTCAAATTCCACCAGCGCGGTCGGCAGGGTGATTTCGATCCCCGCCTCCTGTTCGGTCACGGTTTGCAGGCCGAGTTCCGCCTGCGCCTGCTGGTGCGCCGCGACCAGCGTGTCGCGCTGCATCGTGGTCAGGATGCCGGTCGGCTCCAGCCCGTTCGCGGTCTGCCAGTCTGCCATGCTCTTGCGGGTGCCGGGTCCGAAGGCGCCGTCGATGCTGGCATTGTAGAAGCCATACCATTGCAGGGCGGCCTGCAATTCCATCCGCTGATCCCGGCTCAGCAGGGCTTCCGAGGCGCGGGCTTCGGCCGGGCTTTCCTCGATGATCGCCGGGGGCGAAGGCTCGGGGGGCGCCGCCTGCGCCTCCGGTTCCGGTGCGGGGGCCGGGTCGGTGCCGGTTCCGGCGTCGGGCAGGGCCAGGGTCTGCACTTCGGGTACGGTAACGGGCTGTGCCTCGGGTTCGGCGGGGGCTGGAGCCAGATTCATGCCGGTGGGCCAAAAGGGCTCGCGCAGCGCGCGATTGTCGGTCACATAGCTGTCCCGCGGGATCAGCCCCTCGCGTTTCAGTTGCACCAGCCGTTCCTGCGCAGAGTCGCGATCCAGATGCGGACCCAGCGTCAGCGCATACCAGCCCGCCCCCAGGGTGAAGCCCGCCACATCGGGAAACAGCGCCGACCAGGCGCGCGCGCGATCCTCGGCCTCGCGCAGGGTCGGCTGCGCCTCGATCTGAAGCCAGTATTGCTGTTGCGCCCGTGCTCCCTGCGGCAGTGCCAGCAGCACCACAAGGCCAAGCAGATAAAGAATATGTCTCATTCCCACTGTAATCCCGTCACGTCCACCTCACCCGAGCGTTACACTCGCCCGCCGCCGCATGCAAACGCTGTGCATCCCTGAAATCTGACAGTTCCGCGAGCAGGCGCGCCGCCGCGAAGCGGGGGCGGCATCCCATTGACCCTCGCGGCCCTTCTGCCTATGCAGACGGGGAATTGCCGCCGTCCGGCCCCGTCTTCCCTGAGGTCCGCCATGTCCGCCACCGATACGCCCCGCAGCTTTCAGGAAATCATCCTGCGCCTGATGACCTACTGGGGTTCAAGGGGCTGTGCCGTGCTGCAACCTTATGACATGGAGGTGGGCGCGGGCACCTTCCACCCGGCGACGACGCTGCGCAGCCTTGGCAACAAACCCTGGGCCGCCGCCTATGTGCAGCCCTCGCGCCGCCCGACCGATGGCCGTTACGGCGAGAACCCGAACCGGCTTCAGCACTACTATCAGTATCAGGTGCTGATCAAACCCTCGCCGCCCGATCTGCAGGAGCTGTATCTGGGCAGCCTGAACGCCATCGGCATCGACACAAGCCTGCATGACATCCGCTTTGTCGAGGATGACTGGGAAAGCCCGACGCTGGGCGCCTGGGGGCTGGGCTGGGAAGTCTGGTGCGACGGCATGGAAGTCAGCCAGTTTACCTATTTCCAGCAGGTCGGCGGGCATGACTGCAAGCCGGTCTCGGGCGAGCTGACCTATGGTCTGGAGCGGCTGGCGATGTATGTGCTGGGCATTGATCACGTCATGGACATGCCGTTCAACGACCCGAAATCGCCGATCCCCCTGAAATACGGCGATATCTTCCGCCAGACGGAGGAGGAATACAGCCGCCACAATTTCGACGGCGCCACGACCGAGATGCTGCTGCGCCATTTCGAGGATGCCGAGGCTGAATGCGAACGCCTGCTGGCCTTTGATCCGCAAGATCCGAACAGCGGCAAGCGCATCATCATGGCGCATCCCGCCTATGACCAGTGCATCAAGGCCAGCCATCTGTTCAACCTGCTCGACGCGCGCGGCGTGATCTCGGTCACCGAACGGCAGGCCTATATCGGCCGGGTGCGCGCGCTGGCGAAGAAATGCGCCGATGCCTTCGTCCAGACCGAGGCGGGCGCCTCGGTGGAGACGGCGGCGTGAGTGGCAAGCTCATCGCGGGGGGAATCGTTTTGATCGCCGCAATCGCAGGAATCGCAATCTACTGGTTGCAGGTCTACGCCTTCTATGAACCCGCCACCTTTCAGCCGGGGGCGGAAATCCAGCTGACCCCGATCCTTGGGGATGCGCCCGAGGCGATTCTGGCCGAGAATGTGGAAGGCATTGACGCCACATCCTCGCCGCTGCGCTTCCGGGCCTGTTTCCACACCCCGATGAGCCAAGCCATGCTGACCGAGACCTACAGGGTCTATGATCAGGCCGAACCGCTGGTCGGCCCGCCGTGGTTCGATTGCTTCAATGCCGAAAAGATCGGCGAGGCGCTGGAAACGGGCGAAGCCATCGCCTTCCTGTCGGTCCATGACATCGTGCCGGGCGTGGATCGGGTTGTCGCGGTCTTTCCGAACGGCAATGCCTATGCCTGGCACCAGTTGAACGACAAGCTGAAGGAAGACCCGACCAAGGGCATCCTGAAGTAAGCGGCAGGGCCGGGCGCGGTGCCGTTTCGCCCTCGGGATGTGCCGCAAAATCGCCCCGGTCCGCTTGCGTGGCGACGGCCGGGCCTGTATGCCGCAGGCAGGGCGCGGCCGCGCCCGGATGATCCGCGAAGCTGAAAGAAGATCTCCATGTCCGACCTGCTGATCGAACTGTTTTCCGAGGAAATCCCTGCGCGGATGCAAGCCGCCGCGCGCGAGAACCTGAAGAAGCTGGTGACGGACGGTCTGGTCGAGGCGGGTCTGACCTATGAAAGCGCCCGGGCGTTTTCCACGCCGCGCCGGCTGGTGCTGACGGTGCAGGGGTTGACGCCCGAAAGCAAACCCGTGCGCGAGGAACGCAAAGGCCCCCGCACCGACGCGCCGCAGGCCGCGCTGGACGGCTTCCTGCGCTCCACCGGGTTGACGCTGGACCAGTTGGAAAAGCGCGCCGACAAGAAGGCCGAGGTCTATTTCGCCGTCATCGAGAAACCCGGCCGCAAGGCCGCCGAAATCATCGCCGAGGTGCTGGAACGCACCATCCGCACGTTCCCCTGGCCGAAGTCGATGCGCTGGGGCTCGGGCAGCCTGCGCTGGGTGCGGCCGCTGCACTCCATCCTCTGCCTTCTGGGCGACGAGGGCGGGGCCGAGGTCGTGCCGATGTCGGTTGACGGGATCGTCGCGGGCAATACCACCGGGGGCCACCGTTTCATGGCGCCCGCGCGGTTCGCGGTTTCGTCCTTTGACGACTATACCGCGAAATTGCGCCGCGCCTTCGTGATGCTCGACAGCGCTGAACGTGAGGCGCATATCTGGAATGATGCGCAAAATCAGGCCTTTGCGCGCGGTCTTGAACTTGTCCCTGATGCGGGATTGCTGACCGAGGTGGCGGGGCTGGTGGAATGGCCCGTGGTGCTGATGGGCGCCATCGGCGCCGAATTCCTGCACCTGCCGCCCGAAGTGCTGCAAACCTCGATGCGCGAGCATCAGAAATTCTTCTCGGTCAGAAACCCGAAATCGGGCCGGATCGAGGGCTTCGTGACCGTCGCCAACCGCGAAACCGCCGACAATGGCGCGACCATCCTGAAGGGCAACCTGAAGGTGCTGTCCGCCCGCCTGTCCGACGCCCGCTTCTTCTGGGAAAACGACCTGCGCGTCGCCAAGGCCGGTATGGGCGACTGGGCCGAGGGGCTGAAGGCCGTGACCTTCCACAACAAGCTGGGCAGTCAGGCCGACCGCATCGCCCGTATCGCCGCGCTCGCCCGCGAGATCGCGCCGCTGGTGGGGGCTGACCCGGATCAGGCCGCCCGCGCCGCCGGTCTGGCGAAGCTCGACCTGCGCTCTGCCATGGTCGGTGAATTCCCCGAACTGCAAGGCACCATGGGCCGCTATTACGCGCTGGAGGCGGGCGAACCCGAAACCATCGCCAACGCCGCCCGCGACCATTACTCGCCACTGGGGCCTTCTGATGCTGTGCCGTCAGAGCCGGTTTCGGTGGCGGTGGCGCTGGCCGACAAGATCGACACGCTGACCGGGTTCTGGGCCATCGACGAGAAGCCGACGGGGAGCAAAGACCCCTTCGCGCTGCGCCGCGCCGCGCTGGGGGTGATCCGGCTGGTGCTGGGGAATGGGGTGCGTTGGCGAATTGCCGATATCCGTATGGTCCATCTCTTGCAGCAAAAGCTCACTGAAAATGGACCGTTTAAGTTCTCAAATGAGGTGATGGCGGATCTCCTCTCCTTCTTCCACGACCGCCTCAAGGTCTTCCTCCGCGATCAGGGTATTCGCCACGACGTCATCGACGCCTGCCTTGCCATGCCCGGCAATGACGACCTCACCCTGCTGGTGAAACGCGCCGAGGCGCTGCAAGCCTTCCTTGGCTCTGACGATGGCACCAACCTGCTGCAAGGCTTCAAGCGGGCGAACAACATCCTGACACAGGCCGAACAGAAGGACGGAGTGGAATATTCCTTCGGCGCCGATCCCAAATTCGCCGAAACCGACGAGGAACGCGCCCTGTTCGCCGCGCTCGACGCGGGCGAGGCTGCCATTGCTCCGGCCATGGTGCAGGAAGATTTCGCCGCCGCCATGGCCGCCATGGCCAAACTGCGCGCGCCCATCGACGCCTTCTTCACCGCCGTTCAGATCAATACCGACAACGCCATCGTGCGGCGCAACCGTCTGAACTTGCTCCACCGCATCCGCGCGCTGGTGGCACAGGTGGCCGACTTCACCAAGGTCGAGGGCTGATCCCCTTCATCTTGGCCAAAATATCCTCCGGGGGGTGAGCCCGGAACGGGCGAGGGGGGCGGAAAGCCCCCCTTTTGCCAGCGCCGCTTGCGCCACGCCCCGAACGGCGTATTCTGCCCGCGAACCGAAAGGGCGCCGCAGTGCAGAAAACCGAACTTCTTACCGATTTCACCGTCATCACCCCCTCGGCCGAGGTCTCGACCCCGCGCCATGGCTGGCGGGCGAAATGCCTGCAACGGCTGATCCGGCTGGAACTGCCCGTCCCGAAAACGGTAACGCTGCCCGCCTCGACCGTGCGGGCCATTGCGGCCGGGCAGATGCTGGATTGCCCGGCGGTGCTGGGCCATTTCGGCGACAGCCCGCTGATTTCGGTGCGCCCAAGCCCGGAAAACCCCGATTGGGGCGGGCCTGCCACCATCCTCAACATCGGGTTCAACGCAGCGCGCCATGATCTGCTGGCCAAAAGCCACGGGCAGGCGGCGGCTGATGCGCTGTATCTGCGCTTCGTTCAGGGCTATGCCGTGCACGTCGCCCGCCTTGACCCCGATATGTTCGAGGGGCTGGAACCCGGCGCGCGCGGGCTGAACGACGCGCTGCGCGCCTATGAGATGGAGATGGACGAACCCTTCCCCGAAGACCCGGCGCGGCAACTGGCCGATGTGCTGCGGTCCATGGCCCGCGCATGGGAGGGAACGACCGCGCGGCTGTTGCGGCAGGCCAAGGGCGCCCCGGCGGAGGCGGCGCTGGGGCTGGTGGTGCAACAGATGGCGCAAGGCATCGGGCAGGGGATCTCTGGCTCGGGCGTGATCCAGTTCGTCGATCCGGTGACGGGCAATCCCAAGGTGATCGGCCGTTATCTGGGGCAAAGCCAGGGCCGCGACGCGCTGAAGAAGGGCGAGGCGCTGTATCTGACCCGTGACCCGCGCGGCCCCTCGCTGGAGGAACTGGCGCCTGAAATCTTCGCCGAGCTGATCCGCGAGGGCGCGATCTGCCGCCAGCGCCTGCGTGAGGAAATGCAGATCGAATTCACCATCGAGGATGGCAAGCTGGCTGTGCTGGATGCGGTGAAGGTGCAGCGGTCGGCCCGTGCAGGGCTAAAGATCGCCGTGGCGCTGGCGCGCGACGGTGTGATCACCCCCGCCGAGGCGGTGCTGCGGGTCGAACCCCGCGCGCTGTCCGAACTGCTGCACCCGCAGGTCGATCCGCGCGGGCCGCGCGACGTTTTCGCCCGTGGCATCGCCGCCAGCCCCGGTGCCGCAACCGGGCGCATCGTGTTTTCCTCGCAGGCGGCACAGGCCAGCGCCGCGCGGGGCGAGGCCTGTATCCTCGTGCGCCGGGAAACCGCGCCGGAAGACATTCGCGGCATGCATTCGGCGGCGGCGGTGCTGACGGAACGTGGCGGCATGACCAGCCACGCGGCGGTGATCGGGCGCGGCCTTGGCCTGCCCTGTATCGTGGGCGCCTCCGATATCCGGCTGGATACCCGAGACCGCAAGCTGACCGCCCGCGATGGCCGGGTGTTCCGTGAGGGGGATATCATCACCATCGACGGCACCTCGGGCGAGGCGCTGGTGGGGGCGGCGGACATGCTGCCCTCGGCGCAGGGGGAGTCGTTCCGGCAGCTTCTGGCCTGGGCGGACGAGCTGCGCGACATCGGAATCCGCGCCAATGCCGACACGCCGTCGGATGCCCAGACCGCGCGCGACTTCATGGCGCAGGGCATCGGGCTGTGCCGGACGGAACACATGTTCTTTGAAGAGGCGCGGCTGGTGGCCATGCGCGAAATGATCTTCGCCGATACCGCCCCCGACCGGGCTGCGGCGCTGGCACGGCTTTTGCCGATGCAGCGCGCGGACTTTGTGCAACTCTTTGAAATCATGAAGGGTTTGCCAGTCTGCATCCGCCTGTTCGACCCGCCGCTGCATGAGTTCCTGCCGCATTCCCGCGAAGGTATGCGCGAACTGGCCGAGGCGCTGGACCGCCCGCTTTCCGAGGTCACGCGTCGGGCCGAGGCGCTGGCCGAGTTCAACCCGATGCTGGGGATGCGGGGCGTCCGGCTGGGCGTTGTCCTGCCCGAAATCTATGACATGCAGGCGCGTGCTATTTTCGAGGCGACAGTGGAAACCGTGCGCGCGGGCGAGCCGGTGGTGCCGGAAATCATGATCCCCCTCGTATCGGCGCGGCGCGAGGTCGAACTGGTGAAAACCCGGATCGACGCGGTGGCGGCGCTGGTGCGGACGAAAACCGGGGTCAGCTTCGACTACCGGCTGGGTGTCATGGTGGAAACCCCGCGCGCCGCGCTGCGGGCGGGCGAGATCGCGCAGCACGCGGCCTTCCTGTCCTTCGGCACCAATGACCTGACGCAGATGACCTACGGGCTCAGCCGCGATGACGCCGGACGCTTCATGAATACCTATGTGCAGGAGGGGGTGTTCAGCGAAGATCCGTTCCACATTCTCGATGTGGATGGCGTAGGGGAACTGCTGCTGATCGGGGCGGAGCGGGGCCGTCAGACCCGGCCGAATCTCACCCTTTCGATTTGCGGCGAACATGGCGGAAACCCCGAATCAATCGCCTTCTGCCGCAAGGCGGGCTTCGATTATGTCAGCTGTTCGCCTTACCGCGTTCCTCTGGCGCGACTTGCGGCGGCACATCTGGCGCTGACCGATCCGAAGCAATGAAAACTGTGGAAAAACAAGCGGAAACGGCGATGCTTCCGCTGTTTCCTCTTGCGGTTTCAAAAAGAGCTTCGGCAACAAATTGCGCAAAATTCGCTGATTCTGTGTGGTTTTTTTGCCACTAGGGTAGACTCGGACCGCTGTCCTGGGCTAAGGGCGCCCCTTGTTGCGCGTTGTTTACAAATTTTCTCAGCTGCGCGCGGCGCTGGAACAGGACCGGGAACAGAGTTAATGCGCTTGCTACAAGGTTGGACGATGGCCGTTTCGGCTACTGTCGTCCTCAGTGGAGCGGCCTTCGCCGATGTGACGGTGAGCCAGTCGAATGACCCCTCAATCACGCTGGGAGGTCAGATGACGTCGCTGCTGGGGATGGAGCGCACGGCCATGGGCCAGGTGGCGCCCGCCCGGCTTGCTGCGCTGGCAGACGGGGTGCAGGTCAAGCGTCCGGCGGTGAAGCGCGTGGCGAAAAAGTCTGGCCTGCCAGAGATTTCGACGCCAAACCTCATCCGGTATGACAACAGTTTCCTTGATGCGCTGCCGGTTACCTCGGGCGATCAGCAATGGCAGTGCCTGACCACCGCGCTTTATCACGAGGCGCGTGGCGAAACGATCCGGGGCCAGTTCGCAGTGGCCGAGGTCATTCTGAACAGGGTCGACAGTGCCTCTTATCCCGGAACGATCTGCGGTGTCGTCAATCAGGGGTGTCAGTTCTCCTATACCTGTGATGGCAAATCCGACCGCGCGAACGAGAAGGGCGCGTGGAATCGCGCCGGCAAAATCGCGCGGCTGATGCTGGATGGGGCGCCTCGTGCGCTGACAGCGGGGGCGACGCATTTCCATACGGTCAATATTCGGCCGTCCTGGTCGCGCCGCTTCGAGCGGACCGCCGCGATCGGCGCGCATCTTTTCTACCGGCAGTAACCGCGTTGATGTCGGGTCTTGGGCCTTGCCTGCCGCTGGCGGGCAGGGCATAGCCGTCTCGGGCCTCTAAACTGCCCGCAGAAAGACCCGAACGCCGGAGGGCGATATGACCAGCGACACCCGTCTCGCCTTTGCCCACCCGGAAGAGCGCAGCCTTGCATCGGCCGGGGCCGCCCCGCGGGATCGCATTTCCCTGCGTGACCATGTGGTTGAGGCCGATATTGGCGCCTTCCAGCAGGAACGTGGCCACAAGCAGCGCCTGCGCTTCAATGTGGTGGTCGAGGTGCGCCCACATCCTGCCCCGCTGGAAGATGATGTCGACCGCATCCTGTCCTACGACCGGATCACCGAGGCGATAGCCGCCGAACTGGCGGAAGAGCGGCTGAACCTGCTGGAAACGCTGGCCGAAAAGGTGGCGGAGCGTGTGCTGGCCGAGCCGCAGGCGATGCGGGTTTTCGTGCGGGTCGAAAAGCTGGACCGTGGCCCCGGTGCGCTGGGGGTGGAAATCGTGCGCAGCCGGGCGGAGGCGCCGGTACAGGCGCTGGACAGCGAGGGCGCGATGCAGGCGCTGCATCCGCTGGTGATCCATCTCGACAATGCCGCCATCGCGGCGCCCGATCTGCCGCAGCGCCTTGATGCCTGGCAGGCACGGGGCCTGCCGCTGATCCTGACGGTAGGTCTGCCCGATTTCCCGCGCCCGGTGACCGGCCACAAGCCGACGCAGCGCCGGATCGACCTTCTGGCCATCGAACAGAACGCCTGGACACTTGCCGCGCGCGATGACCGCTGTGTGGTGGTGTCCACCCGCACCGAAATAGACTGGGCCATGAAGCACGGGCAAACGATTGTCTGGGCACCCTCGAAACTGGTGCTGGATGCTGTCGATGGCCCGCATTCCCGCGCCCCCGAGGCGCTGGCGCTTTGGCTGGCGGAACTGACCGCGGCCGAGGCGCTGATCGTTCACGGCGATGTAACAGTTCCGGCGGGAAGCCGCGTGCGGCTGGAGCGCGGCTGACACGGGCGGCTTGCCTGTATCGCAGCAAGGGCCTATCCGAAGGCATGCGATATTACAGACCTGTCACCTCCTCCGATCCCTGCCGTCCCGACGGCGCCCTGACGCTGGCCGGTGGCTGGCTTTGGTTTGACCGCGTCGAAGTGCGGGAGCGCGACCGCCCGTCACATCTCATCGCCGCTGCGGACCTGCCGGAAGAGGCACGCGCGCGACTGACGGCGCCGCGCGCCGATTTCGCCGGGCTTTCGATGGACCGCCCGCGCCTCATGGGTATCCTGAACGTTACGCCCGACAGCTTTTCCGACGGCGGCCAGTTCCTTGCGCCGGAAGCGGCCCTGAGCCAGGGGCAGATGATGGCTGGGGCGGGGGCCGATATCATCGACATCGGAGGCGAAAGCACGCGGCCCGGTGCGGTCGAGGTGCCGGCGGCGGAGGAAACCGCGCGCACCGCCCCGGTGATCGCCGCCCTGCGCGCCGGCGGGATCGAGGCGGCCATTTCCATCGACACGCGCAAGGGGGCCGTGGCTTCGGCGGCGCTGGCTGCGGGGGCGAGCTTCGTCAACGATGTTTCCGCCTTCACCTATGACCCGGCGCTGAAGCAGGTGACGGCTGATGCCGGTGCGCCGGTTTGCCTCATGCATGCGCAGGGCACGCCGCAGACCATGCAACTGGACCCGTGCTATGATGACGTGCTGCTGGATGTCTATGATTTCCTCGCCGCCAAGGTGGCCGAGGCGGAAGCCGCAGGCATTCCCCGCGCGCGGATCATGGTCGATCCCGGTATCGGCTTTGGCAAGACGCTGGACCATAACCTGATGCTGATCCGGGGGCTGAGCCTGTTTCACGGCCTTGGCTGCCCGATTTTGCTGGGGGTCAGCCGCAAGAAGTTCATCGGCACGCTGGGCGGCGAGGCTGAAGCCGCGCGCCGGGCGCCCGGCTCGGTTGCCGTGGCGCTGGCCGGGGTGGCGCAGGGCGCGCAGGTTCTGCGTGTCCATGATGTATGGGAGACGCGGCAGGCCCTGACCCTGTGGCGCTCCGTCACGACAGGAGATGTGGCATGAGCCGCAAGCTTTTCGGCACCGACGGGGTTCGGGGCCGCGCCAATACCTATCCGATGACTGCCGAGATGGCGCTGCGCCTTGGCGCAGCCGCCGGGCGGTTTTTCCGCCGTGACGGCGGTTCGGCGCATCGCGTGGTGATTGGCAAGGATACCCGGCTTTCCGGCTACATGCTGGAAAACGCGCTGACGGCCGGGCTGACCTCGACCGGCATGAATGTGTTGCTGCTGGGGCCGGTGCCGACACCGGCGGTCGGGTTCCTGACCCGCAGCATGCGCGCCGATCTGGGCGTGATGATTTCGGCCAGCCACAATCCGCACCACGATAACGGGATCAAGTTTTTCGGTCCCGACGGATTCAAGCTGTCCGACGAGGCCGAGGCCGAGATCGAGGCGATCCTTGAGGGCGAAATTGCGCCCGCCCAGCCGCAGAACATCGGCCGCGCCCGGCGGATCGAAGACGGGCGCGGGCGCTATCAGGAATTCGTCAAAACCACCTTCCCGGCGGGCCTGCGGCTGGACGGGCTGAAAGTGGTGATCGACTGCGCGAATGGGGCCGCCTACAAGGCCGCGCCGGAGGTGCTGTGGGAGCTGGGGGCCGAGGTCATCCCGATCGGCGTGTCCCCGAACGGCACCAATATCAACGAAAGGTGCGGCTCGACCCATACCCAGACCGCTGCCGAGGCGGTGGTGTCGCATGGCGCCCATGTCGGTATCGCGCTGGATGGCGATGCGGATCGGGTGATGATCCTCGATCAGAACGGCCGTACGGCGGACGGCGATCAGATCATGGCGCTTCTCGCTGCCCGCTGGGCCGAGGAGGGACGGCTGCGCGGCGGCACGCTGGTCGCAACGGTGATGTCGAACCTCGGGCTGGAACGTTTTCTGCAAGGGCGCGGGCTGCGGCTGGAACGCACCGCCGTTGGCGACCGCTATGTGGTCGAGGCGATGCGGCGCGGTGGCTTCAACCTGGGCGGCGAGCAATCTGGCCATATCGTGATGACCGATTACGCCACCACTGGTGACGGGCTGGTGGCCGGACTGCAATTCCTGGCCGAGATGGCCCGTACCGAGCGTCCGGCCTCGGACCTGCTGCACACGTTCGAAACCGTGCCGCAGCTTCTGAAGAACGTGCGCTATGAGGCTGGAAAACAACCGCTTTCCGACGCAACCGTCAAGGCCCGCATTGCCGAGGCCGAAGCGCGGCTGACCGGCCGGGGCCGCGTGCTGATCCGCAAGTCGGGCACCGAACCGCTGATCCGCGTCATGGCCGAATGTGAGGATGAGGCGCTGTTGCAGGCCGAGGTCGCGGGCATCGTCGCGGCGGTGGAGGCGGCTGTCTAGGCCACAAGCAGCACCACGCCTGTGCCGATATTGGCCAGCGCATTCAGTAGCGTGACAATGATCCCGACGCGGGGCCAGGTCTTTGGCCTCGTCGCGCGTGCCGTGCTGCGGACGAGCGCCCGCAGCAGCACCAGCAGGTAGATGCCGAAAAAGATCGAACTCAGCGCCATCACCGGCGTGCTGGCGGCCGGCGCGAAGATCGCCAGCAGCATGGCCAGCAGCACCAGCCCCGGCACCAGAAACAGCAGCGGCCCATAGGTGCCCGCCCAAAAGGTTTCGCCCGGCGTCATCCGCCCCGCCAGCAACTCGCGGAACCAGCCGGCGGTGAAGAACCGCGCGCGTTCCGCCAGAATGGCGTCAATCTTGTCAGGTGGCAGATCGGGCATGGGGCACCTCTTTCAACGCCTTGACCCTGAACGAAAAAGGGGCGCCCCGCAAGGCGCCCCTTCTGATGCGAATGGTCGCGGCTCAGTTGCGCGAACGGTCGACCATCTTGCCTTTGGAGATCCAGGGCATCATCGCGCGCAGCTTGGCGCCGACCTGCTCGATCTCGTGCTCGTCGTTCAGGCGGCGGGTGCCCTTGAAGAACGGCTGACCCACGGCGTTTTCCTGCATGAAATCGCGCACGAACTTGCCGGTCTGGATGTCGGTCAGGACTTCCTTCATGGCTTTCTTGGTCTGCTCGTAGGGCAGGATGCGCGGGCCCGAGACATATTCGCCATATTCGGCGGTGTTCGAGATCGAGTAGTTCATGTTGGCGATGCCGCCTTCGTAGATCAGGTCCACGATCAGCTTCACTTCGTGCAGGCACTCGAAATAGGCCATTTCCGGGGCGTAACCGGCTTCGACCAGGGTTTCAAAGCCCATGCGGATCAGTTCGACCAGACCGCCGCACAGCACGGCCTGTTCGCCGAACAGGTCGGTTTCGCATTCTTCGCGGAAGTTGGTCTCGATGATGCCCGAGCGGCCGCCACCGATGGCCGAGCAGTAGCTCAGGCCGATTTCCAGCGCTTTGCCGGTCGCGTCCTGATGGACGGCCACGAGGCAGGGCACGCCGCCGCCTTTGACGTATTCACCGCGCACGGTGTGGCCCGGGCCTTTCGGCGCCATCATGATGACGTCCACGCCTTCCGGCGCCTCGATCAGGCCGAAATGCACGTTCAGGCCGTGGGCGAAGGCGATGGCCGAGCCGGGCTTGAGGTTGTCACGGACGTATTTCTTGTAGGTTTCGGCTTGCAGCTCATCGGGCATGGTGAACATGATCACGTCACACCAGGCGGCGGCTTCCGCGATTTCCATGACCTTCAGGCCTTCGCCTTCGGCTTTCTTGGCCGAGGCCGAACCGGCGCGCAGCGCGACGACCACGTTCTTGGCACCCGAGTCGCGCAGGTTCAGCGCATGGGCGTGGCCTTGCGAGCCATAGCCCAGGATGGCCACTTTCTTGTCCTTGATCAGGTTGATGTCGCAATCGCGGTCGTAATACACGCGCATGAGGCGGTCCTTTCCTTGCCTTGATGATGGGCAGAATAGGGAAATTCCTGCGCGGTTCTGTGCAAAATTCTCTGATTGATCCGGTCTGCCGCAAAAATCATGCGCCAGATGAGCTATCAGTCGGATTTCAATTCATCATGCCGCTTTGCGCGTACGGGCGGGGGGGGCTGACAGCACGATCCCGGGCAGCCGCATCCCCGTGCCACCGGCCCGCAGATGCGACAGCAGCAATGCTGCCTCTCCCCGGTTCAGGCTGCGGTGGCTGAGCCGGTGGTGCCGCAGATCCAGACCGGGCATCAGGTCACGCAACTCGTCCACCGCGGCGGTATCGAGCGAATCCAGAGCCACCTGACCGGCAAACAGGCTTTCGGTTGCCACGTTGTTGGAAAACACGGTTTCGTGCCGGTCCAGCAGCAGATGCAGGTAATCGACCTGCCGTGCGGGCATGCTGTGCACGCTCTGGCCATCGATCAGGAATTTTGCGGGCACCAGTACCTCGGTGCTGCCAAAGAACAGCTCGGCCTCGGCGCAGCGCAGCAGGATGCGGTGATTGGGCGAAACGCTCAGGGCCTCGGTATTGCCCATGATCCCGGCGGCAATCTGCACCGGCGCATTCAGCCCGATGCCGCGCACGGTGCTGTGCCCGATCCAGCGTAGCGGCTGCATGCCGTGATGCAGGGTCCGCACCATATCGCCCGCGCGCAGGCTTTCGATCGGGCGCGGACCATCCCCGGTTTCGATCCGGGTTCCGGCGAGGAAACAGGTGACCGGGTCGATGATCGGCGTGGACTGGCCATAGCCCGAATAGCTGGAGATCCGCTGCAGGTAATAAAGCTTGGTGCCTGCGGGGGGCTGCTCCCCCTCGAACATGACACCGACAACCTGGGTCGTATAGCCTTGGGTGATCGACACGCCCACCATGCGGTAGCTGTGCCCCGCCGCATCATAAAGCGTGACCTCATATTCGTTTTCCACGCCCACCGGCGGCGGGTATTTCCAACGGATCGTTTCATTCGACGGGTTGTAGGTGGTGCCGTTGATGTTCAGCGATTGCGTCAGCCGCTGGTCGATCACGGTGGCGCCGGAGAATGGATCATCCGTCAGATAGCCGTCGCTGTCATCGAAATGAATGGCGGTGGTCGGCCCCGAGAAGGTCAGCGCAAGATCATAAGGCACTTCCCAGCTGAAGGCATCTCCGTTCAGCGCATTGCCGATGATGTCATTCTGGTTGGTGGCGGCGCCGTTGATACGGGTGATCGAGACCCCGCTTTTGGCGAAGACATAGATGGTGCGTTCGGTCATCCGATGGGGCCTGTTCTTCTCGTACCCTGTCGTTGCAGGGCGCACTGCTTTGGCCAAGCTTACCCGCACGGCTGCATGATGTTGCCGGAATTCGGCGGTGGGGCAGCGGTTTATCCGGCACTGTGGCAGAAAGGTGGCTGGCGCCGGTTTGACCCGGGACAGGGTTTCTGCGAAAATCTCATTCGCGAAATAGAGGATTCATGTGAGCATCATGCTTGATGACAGCGACAGGCGGCTTTTGCGGCATCTGCTGGCCGAACCAGGCCTGCCGACCGCCACGCTGGCAGAGCGTGCGGGCCTGACCACCGCGACCTGCTGGCGCCGGCTGGAGCGGCTGGCCGACAGCGGGGTCATTCAGGCCCGGCAGGCGGTGATCGACTGGCATGCGCTGGGGTATGAGGTGGAAGTCTCGCTGCGCTTCACGCTCGACAAGACCCACCCCCGCGCTTTCGATGAATTCCTGCAAGCGGCGCGCGAGGTGCCCGAGGTCATTGGTTTCGAAACCTTTCTGGGCCGCGTCGACGTGCGTCTGAACGTGATCGCGCGCGATCTGCAGCATTATCAGCAGATCTACCGCGAACGCATCCTGACCCTGCCGCATATCAATGACATCGAGGCGCTGATGCTGGTGGCCACCATCAAGGACAGCGCGGGGCTGCCGCTGTGATCGACCTGGACGACACCGACCGTGCGCTGCTGCGCGACCTTGCCCGTGACGGCACGCTGTCGGCAGGCGAACTGGGCCGCCGTCATGGCCTGAGCCAGCCTGCCGCCTGGCGTCGGGTGAAGCGGCTGACCGATGCCGGTGTGTTGAAGGGCCAGCGCGTGCTGGTGGATCGCGCGGCGCTTGGCTTCGGGGTGACGGTGTTTCTGGGTGTGAAGCTGGCCACCAAGGGCCGCGTCAGTCTTGAGGACTTCGAACGCGCCGTGACCGCCATTCCCGAGGTGCAGGTGGTGCAGCATGTCCTTGGCCTGTTCGACTACCGCCTGCGCGTTGTCGCCCGCGACATTTCGGATTTCGAACGCGTGCTGCGGCGGCGGATCATGACCCTGCCCGGGGTGGGGCAGGTCGAGGCGAATGTGGTCCTGTCCGAAGAACCGCGCCCCGGCCCGCTGGGCTGAGGGCGGCTTTCGCAAACCGAAACAAGTGCTTTCGCGCAATCCGGCGGAATTCATGTCGGATTTCGCGGGCGCAGCCGTGCCGTCTCGCGCTAGGGTTCCCCGGAAGAATGAGAGGAGATCGTCATGCCCGGATTGCGCCCCGAAGTGGACCCGGAAGGCTTGCAGGAATTTTCGGTGGTCTTCACCGATCGCTCGCTGAACCATATGTCGCACCGTTTTCAACAGGCGATGCGCGATATCTCCGGCCTCCTGCGCGAGGTCTATGGCGCCGCCGCCGTGGCGCTGGTGCCCGGGGGCGGCACCTATGCGATGGAGGCGGTCGCGCGCCAGTTCGCCAGCGGCGCCCATGCGCTGATCGTGCGCAACGGCTGGTTCTCCTACCGCTGGAGCCAGATTTTCGAAGCAGGCGGCTTTGCCGGGGACACGACGGTCGTCATGGCGCGGCAATCCGGCAATGGCGCCCGCGCCCCCTTTGCACCGCCGCCGATTGACGAGGTGGTGGCGAAGATCCGCGACACCCGCCCCGATGTGGTCTTTGCCCCGCATGTGGAAACCGCGGCGGGGCTGATCCTGCCCGACGATTATATCCGCGCGATGGCGGAGGCCGCGCATGAGGTCGGCGCGCTGATGGTGCTCGACTGCATCGCCTCGGGCACGATCTGGGTCGATATGGCGGCGACCGGCGTGGATGTGCTGATCTCGGCGCCGCAAAAGGGCTGGTCGGCCTCGCCCTCGGCCGGCCTTGTGATGCTGTCGCCGCGCGCCGTCGAACGGCTGGAGGCCACGACTTCCAGCAGCTTTGCGCTGGACCTGAAGAAATGGCGCGCGATCATGGCGGCCTATGAGGGGGGCGGCCATGCCTACCACGCCACCATGCCGACCGACGCGCTGATCGGCTTCCGGGATGCCATGGCCGAAACCCGCACGCTGGGGTTCGAGGCGGCGAAGGCCGCGCAGTGGCAACTAGGCCGCGCCGTCCGCGCGTTGCTGGCGGAAAAGGGCGTGCAGTCGGTGGCGGCCGAAGGCTTTGGTGCGCCGGGCGTGGTGGTCAGCTATACCGACGATCCCGACATTCAGAATGGCAAGAAGTTCCTCGCCGAAGGCATGCAGATCGCGGCGGGCGTGCCCTTGCAGGTGGGCGAAGGGCCGGAGTTCCGCACCTTCCGCCTCGGTCTGTTCGGTCTCGACAAGCTGAAGGATGTGGATGGCACCGTGGCCCGCCTGAAAGCCGTGCTCGACAAGGTGCTTTGACGGGCAGAGCATTCACTCCGCCGAAAATAGGGTGGCGAACCGGGGGCAGACCCCGGTTCAGCCGTGTCTCACCGCACCCCGATCCCCGCCCGCATCAGCCCGCGCCGGACCGGCGCCACGGAATAGAGCGCGTCCAGCGTTGCCGCCCGCAGATCACGCAGCGGCTGCGCCCCGATCTGCGAGGCGCGGTTCAACAGGTCGATGCCGCGCACCCGTGCTTCCACATCCAGATGCCGCTTGCGGTGATAGGCGTCCAGCATCGCGGCATTACCCAGATGCGCGGGATCAGCCTGCGCCAGATCCAGCAGCGCGGTCAGGTCGGCGAGGCTCATGTTCAGGCCCTGCGCCCCGATGGGGGGCATCACATGCGCGGCCTCGGCCATCAGCGCCACGCGCTCGCCCGACATGCGGGCGGCGATCTGAGCGATGATCGGCCAGCTTGTCAGGCGGCTTACCAGCGTCAGCGGCCCCAGCAGCCCGCAGGAGCGCTCCATCATCTCGGCCTCGAAACCGGCCACGGACAGCGCCATGCGGCGGTCGATTTCGGCCGAGTGGTCCATCCAGACCACGGCAGATCGCGGCAGCCCGTCGCGGTCAGGCAGGGGCACGAAGGTGAAGGGCCCGCCGGAGCGGTGGATCTCGGTCGAGATATTGCCATGCGGTATCGGGTGGCTGACCGCGAAGGCCAGCGCCTTCTGGCCGTAGCGCAGGGTTTTCACCGGGATGTTCAGCGCCTGCCGGACCGTGCTGTTGCGCCCGTCGGCGCCGATCAGCAACCGCGCCGCGATGCGCCGCCCGTCGCTGAGGCCGACAAGCGCCTCGGTCTCGCGGGTCAGCACGCTGGCGGTGCCGACGCCGGGCAGAAACCGCACATTGGGCAACTCCCCGATCCGTGCCAGCATCTCGCGCCGCAAAAGCCAGTTTGGCAAGTTCCAGCCAAAGGGCTTGTCCGACAGGTCGGCGGCGTCGAAATCCTTGATGACGCGCGGCTCGGGTTTTTCGCCACCCGCATCGACGATCCGCATGATCTGAAGCGCAGCGGCATGGGGTTCCAGCCGCTGCCAAAGCCCCGCCGCCTCCAGCACCGGAATTGACGGATGCAGGAAGGCGGTGGTGCGCAGGTCCGAGCCATCGGCCTCCGCCTCGGTCACCGGCGGGTTCGGCTCTACGCAGATCACCGAAAAACCCGCGCTGCCGAAGGCACAGGCTGCCGCCAGCCCCGCCACGCCGCCGCCGGAAATCAGGATGTCGGTCGTCTCACGCATGGCCAGCCCTCCGTTCTCCTGTCAGATAGACCAGAAGGCAGGGGTCGTCCACGCGACGAAGCGTCAGCCCCGCGTGATGGCGATGAGAATACAGAACATCACCGGCACCATGGCCAGCGCCACCATGGCGAGGGCGACGACGCCCCATGTCATCACCGCCAGCGTGATCATCGTCACCACAATGGTCAGCATGTAGAAAATGACGTTGATGTCACGGGCAATATCGCGGGCGATGAAGCCGATCAGCGGCAGACGGCCAAGGCCGGTGGCGGGAAGCGCGGTCATGGAACTCTCCTGTTTGCGTGGCCGGTTTATCGCCGCCGCTCAAAGGTGTTTCCAGAATACAACTTGACGCGCGACAGGCTGTCGCAGGTCGTCAGGGCAGCAGCCGGGCGAGAAAACCACTCAGATCGTCGGTATGGTGGTGGATATGCGGCGCTGGGGCAGGGGCGGGGGCCACATGCACTGTGCGCATCCCCATGTCATGCGGGGCGGCAAGGTTGCGCGGATCATCCTCGAACATGGCGCCGGTTTCCGGCACGATCCCGTCGCGGCCAAAGACCGTCTCGAAGGCCGCGCGCTCCGGCTTCGGGCGAAAACCGGCATGCTCCACCCCGTAGATGGCGTCGAACACCCCGGCAAGCCCCCGCGCGGCCAGGACTTTTTCTGCGTAAGGCGCGCTGCCATTGGTATAGACGATCCGCCGCCCCGGCAGGTCACGGATGCGTGCGGCCAGACCGGCGTCCGGCGTCAGCACCGTGAAGTCGATGTCATGGACCTCGTGTATGTAGCCATGCGGGTCGATGCCGTGTTCTGCCATCAGCCCGGCAAGGGTGGTCCCGTAAAGCTGCCAGTAGTGGCGGCGCAGCCGGTCGGCCTCCGGCTGGTCCATCTTCAACTCCTGCATCACCCAAGCGGTCATCCGGCGCTCGATCTGGTCGAACAGCCGCGCCTCGGGCGGGTAAAGCGTATTGTCGAGGTCGAAGACCCAGTGACGGACATGCGAGAAGGATTGGGCTACCATATCCCAGAGCTATCGCAGCGGGCTTCTGGCGGCAATGGCGCTTGCACCGGACAATGCGCCCGGCTTAGTGTCGCGCGATGCGATAAGGAGTACCCCTTGCAGAAAGACGCCTACACGCTGATCCTCGAAGCGATCGAGGCCGGGGATTACAAGCCGGGTTCGCGGCTGGTTGAATCCGAGCTGGCCGAGCGGCTGGGCGTGTCCCGCACCCCGGTGCGCGAGGCCTTGCAGCGTCTGGAGACCCAGTCGATGCTGACCCGCGATGGCCGCAGCCTGATTGTGGCGACGCTGGATCACAACCAGCTGGCTGAGCTTTATACCGTGCGGACGGAACTGGAGGGGCTGGCCGCGCGGCTCGCCGCCCGCCATGCCACGGATGAGGAAATCCGCGTGCTGCGCTCGATGGTCGAGGAAGACCGTGCGCTGCTGGGGGGCGACCCTCGTGCGCTGAGCCGGGCGAACAAGCGGTTCCACAAGCAGATTCACCTTGCCTCGCACAACCGTTTTCTTGTGCAGCAGCTCGACCTCGTGCATCGCTCGATGGCCCTGATGGCCAATACCTCTTTCGCGGCCGAAGGGCGCGACGAGGTGGCGATCTGCGAACATGACGAAATCGTGCAGGCGATTGCCGCGCGGGACGGCGATGCCGCCTATGCGGCGCTGAAGGCGCATATTTCCAAGGCATTCGAAACCCGGCTGAGGGTTGATGCGGGCGAGTTGCGGCTGCGCTGATTTCAGCCGTCGTTCAGCGGGTCGAACAGACCGTGATGCGTCTTGTCCCACCAGAACGGGCGCGTCACCAGCTCCCACGCTGCCTTGTAGGAGGCCAGCGCCCCGAGCGGGAAATAGAAATGCAGCACCGGCGCCCAGAGTGGGTTGATCCGGTTCGGGGTCAGTCGCAGTGACACCAGGGTGACGATCAGCAGCATGACCTCGGTAAACATGAAAATCCCGGCGGTCAGCGCATAAAGCCAGCCGGGCATGGCGGTGACCAGCGGGTGCGGCACACCCAGCGGCACAAGCCAGAACGACCACATCACCGGCGCCAGCAGGAATTGCGACAATGTGGTCAGGAAGAACACCTGAAAGCCTGCGAATTTCCACCAGCCCAACTGCCGCAGCAGCAGGCGGGGTGACCGCATATGCACCGCATAGGTCATCATGTAGCCCTTCAGCCAGCGCGAGCGCTGCCTGATCCACGGCAGGGCGCGGCAGTTCGCCTCCTCGAAGGTGGTGGTCGGCAACAGCTCGGTGCGAAAGCCGTGGCGGGCGAGGCGGATGCCCAGATCGGCGTCCTCGGTCACATTATAGGCATCCCAGCCGCCCAGCCGCTCCAGCGCATCGCGGCGGAAGAACAGGGTTGTGCCGCCCAGCGGGATGGCCAGCCGCAGCCGCTCCAGTCCCGGCAGGATGATGCGGAACCATGTGGCATATTCCATGGTGAAACAGCGGCTGAGCCAGTTGGTCTGCGGGTTGTAGAAATCCAGCACTCCTTGCAGACAGGCGACCTCGGGGCCGCGGCGATGGAAACGCTCGACCACGCGGCGCAGCTGGTCAGGCTCCGGCGCGTCTTCTGCGTCATAGACGCCGATGATGGTGCCCCGGCAGGCCTTCAGCGCGTGGTTCAGCGCGCGTGGCTTGGTTTTCAGCGGTCCATCCGGCACCACGACAACGCGCATCCAGTCGGGCAGGCGGGCGCTGGCCAGCGCGGCGCGGGTCAGGCTGTCCTCCTCTTCGACCACCAGCAGGATTTCAAGACAGTCCCGCGGATAATCCAGACGGCCCAGCCGCCGCACCAGACGCGGGGCGATATCGGCCTCGCGGTAAAGTGCCACCATGATCGAGATGGCGGGCTGACGGGCGATATGCGGCAGGGGTGGCTCCGGTGGCGGTTTGCGCAGCGCGGCAAGGATGGCGGCGGACTTCATCAGCGTCGCGAACAGCAGCGTCAGCACTGCCCAGAAGGCGAGAGCCGCCGCGAGGCTGACCGGCGCGAGCGTCAGCCAGATGATTGCCAGAACCAGCGCAGTGCGGGCGACACTGGCATGGCGGTGCCCGCCCCAGTCACGGCAGCTTTCCTCTGCCGCAACCTTGAACCGGGCGGCACGATCCATCTGCGGCCCGCGCACGGCGATCAGGGCAGCCTCGATCTCCTCAGGCGGGGCGATGGCCATGCCTACCGGCCCGAAGACCGCCTCCAGCGAGCATTGCTGGCGATGAAAGACATCGGGGTGAGACACGGCAATGATGGTCAGCGCCCCGCTTTGTCGCCAGGGCACCAGCCGGTCCCGCAGGCAGGCGGCAATGCCCAGCCGGTCGATCAGGCGCGGATCGGGCGGCTGGCGCGACAGGTTGGCGATATCGACGCGCCAGTGCCGTGCCATGCTGTCGTAAACCGCGGGACGCTGCGGCCCGCCGCCCCGCAGAGCATCGGCGAGGTCGTGGTGCGTGGCCTGAACATCGGCAAGCGCTGTGACGATCTCATGCGGCGGAACCAGACCCTCGCGCAGCAGGGCAACACCAAGCCCGCCGCCGCCCGCAACGGGCGCGGTCCGGTCCTGCCGCAACTCGGGTCTGTGTGCCGTCATGCCGATCCCGTGCAATCCGGCGGCAGGATCGACGGAAAGCCGTTAACGCGGGGTTAACGGCCGGAGGTCTGGCTCAGCCGGCGCGACGGGCACGCATCGCCTCGGCGAAACGGTCGAACAGATAGAAGCTGTCCTGCGGGCCGGGGCTGGCCTCGGGGTGATGCTGGACCGAGAACACCGGCTTGCCTTCAACGGCGATACCGCAATTGGTGCCGTCAAACAGCGAGACATGGGTTTCCACCACACCGGCGGGCAGGGTCTGCGCATCCACGGTGAAGCCGTGGTTCATCGAGGTGATTTCCACCTTGCCGGTGCCGACCTCCTTCACCGGATGGTTGGCGCCGTGATGGCCGTGGCCCATTTTCACGGTCTGCGCGCCAAGTGCCAGCGCCAGCATCTGATGGCCGAGGCAGATGCCGAAGACCGGCAGGTCGCGCTTCAGCACTTCCTGGATCATCGGAACGGCATAAACGCCGGTCGCGGCCGGGTCGCCCGGTCCGTTCGACAGGAACACGCCTTCCGGGTCATGCGCCAGCACCTCTTCCGCAGTCGCGGTGGCGGGCAGCACGGTCACTTCGCAACCCGCCGAGGCGAGGCAGCGCAGGATGTTCCTCTTGGCGCCGTAATCCACGGCGACGACACGCAGGCCCGGACCTTCGCGGCGGCTGTAACCCTCGGGCCAGGCCCAACGCATTTCGTCCCAGCGATAGCTTTGTGCGCAGGTCACGTCTTTCGCCAGATCGAGGCCCACCAGCCCTTGCCAGGCGCGGGCCTTGGCGACCAGCGCCTCAAGGTCAAATTTGCCTTCGGGATCAAAGGCCAGCGCCACATGCGGCGCACCCTGTTGCCGGATCGCGCGGGTCAGGCGGCGGGTGTCGATCCCGCCGATGCCGATACGGCCCTTCGCGGCCATCCAGGCTTGCAGATCCGAAGTCGCGCGCCAGTTCGACGGCTCTGTCGGATCCCATTTCACCACCATGCCCGCTGCCACCGGCTCGGCCGTTTCGTCATCCTCGACGGTGACGCCGGTATTGCCGATATGCGGGAAGGTAAAAGTGACGATCTGCCCGGCGTAGGAGGGATCCGTCATGATTTCCTGATAGCCGGTCATTGCGGTGTTGAACACCAGTTCGGCCACCGTTTCGCCGGGGGTGCCGAAACCCTTGCCGTAGAAGATCGTTCCGTCTGCAAGCGCGAGGCAGGCGGTGGGGACTTGCGTCTGGGGCATGGCGACTCTCCGGATAAACGGGGGGAACCTAAGGGCGACAGGCGGCGGGGTCAAGGCCGATGATCCTTACGAAGCGTGAAATTATTATTTCATAAAAATCAGTATCTTACACATTTTTCGGCTGGTTGTGTTACAGAGCGTGAACGGTTAGACTGCCGACTTCGGGCAACCTGGGGATGGGTGTTTCATGAGCTTGCGTGACCGGCTTCAAGCCACGCTGAAAGATGCCATGAAGGCGAAGGAGGCCGACCGGCTCTCCACGCTGCGGCTGATCAACGCCGCAATCAAGGATCGCGAGATCGCGGTGCGGGGCGAAAGCGACGGTGCCGTGGTCGATGATGCTGCCATTCTGGCTATTCTGGGCCGCATGGTGAAACAGCGTCAGGAAAGCGCGCGCGCCTATGAAGAGGGCGGGCGGCTGGAACTGGCCGAGAAGGAACTGGCCGAAATCTCGGTGATTTCCGAATTCTTGCCGAAGCAGCTGACCGAAGCGGAAGTCGCTGCCGCCATCGAGGCCGCAATTGCCGAGGCGGGCGCCACCAGCATCCGCGACATGGGTAAGGTCATGGCGGTGCTGAAGGGCAAATACACCGGCCAGATGGATTTTGGTGCAGTCGGCCCGATGGTGAAGGACAAGCTGGCCTGAAGGACCGCGCATGACGGGGGGGGGGGCCTTGAGACCTGGCAGGTGGCGCGGTTGCGTCCCGGCCCGGTGCGGATCTTCCCAGATGGCTGTCAGGATGTGATCTGGCAACATATGCCCGGACAGGCGCCGGTCTGGAAAGTTTCCACGCTGGACCTTCGGGTCCGGGTGGTGCGAGGACTGACCGGCACAGCGATGCGGGGCTTTCGTCTGGCGCCGGGAATTCGTGTGCCCGCGACGCTCTGGTCGGCGCTGGACCCCGAGAAACCGGACGAGGTGGCGGCGATCAGTGCGATCTGCACCGGCAATCCTGCCCTGACCGAAATGCTTGCGGCGCTGGCGGAACCACCGGACGGGGCCGGGGCGCTGGCCCGCAGACTGGGGCAAAGCCTGCGCAGCCTGCAACGACTGAGCCGTGCGGAAACCGGCCAGCCGCCGCTGTTCTGGCTTCGGCTGGCGCGCCTGCGCCGGGCGATGGCTGAAGCCGCCGAGGGCATGCCCCTGGCCATGGCCGCCGCCGGTGCCGGCTATGCCGATCAGGCGCATTTCACCCGCGAGGCGCGCCACTTCCATGGCGCGCCGCCCGCCCGGCTTCTGGCCGATCCCGTGGCCATGGCGGCGCTGCTGGCGCCGGGTCTTTAGGCGGTCAGCCGACTTTTGTGCAAAGCTCGACCAGCGTGCCATCCGGGGTGCGGACATAGGCCGTGGTCTGGCCCCACTCCATCCGCTCGACCCCTTGCACCTGTTCGGCACCGGCCGCGACGGCCCTCTCCAGCGCGGCGGCGACGTCGGCGGTTTCAAAGGCAATTTCGAAAGCGGGCAGGGCGGGCGCCCCGGTCGCGATGCGTTTGCCCAGCCGCTGCATCAGCGCGACCGAACTGAAGGCAAGCCGAGTCTCGCCGGTCTGCACCTCGCCATAATCGCCGGAGTCATGCAGAAAGCCGCGCTCCAGCCCGAAGGCGCGGGTATAGAAATCCAGGGTGGCGGGCACATCCTGAACGTAAAGGATCGTATAGCGGAAAATCATGTCTGGCTCCTTTCGACCGGGCCAGATTGCGCATGCAGGTCGCCGCCGTATTGAACAAAGGCGACAGTCTCAGCGCAGCGCGCGCAGATGCTGGCGCAGCTCATGCTCCAGCGTCAGCCGCTCTTCGGGGGTCAGGAAGGCGCCGATCTCCACCGGGCGCGGACCACCGGAGAAGGTAAGGTATTGCGGCACCGGCCCGCCGGTTTCGTGACGCTCCACCCGCACCCAATGCGGGTTCGCCTCCCAGCTCTGGTGACGGCCGCGCGGGCCGTGGCGGGTCAGCGTCATCCGCGCCGGGGTCAGAAGCAGATCCTCGACGATCTCGGCATCACGGTATGAGCGGTCCAGCGCCCACCAGATCGCGGCGATGGCGGCGATCAGGAAGGGCAGCAGCGCCCAGAGCACGGGCGACCCCAGCACCCCGATCAGCGGCACGGCGATCAGCGCGGCAGTGGCGCCGACAAACCACACGAAACCGCGCCGCGGCAGCGAGCGATAGGGCCAGAGATGCAGCCGTGCGCCTTCGGGCGAGGGGGGAAGCCATTCATAGGGCATGGGATATGTCTGCTGTCGACAGGGGGTTTTCCGCCCCCTCTTGCCTGCGGCAATTCACCCCCGGGGATATTTGCGAACAGATGAAGGGGCGGGAGGCGGAATGCAAAAGGCCCCGGCGCGGTGCCGGGGCCTTCTGTGGTTTCAGCGCTTAGTGGGCGTGGCCCTTGTCCCAGTCCTCACGCTTCGGCAGTTGCTCGAAGGTGTGTTCCGGCGGCGGCGAGGGCAGCGTCCATTCCAGCGTGTCGGCATATTCGTTCCAGTAGTTCTTTTCGGGCACGCGTTTGCCCGCGAACAGCGTGTAGAACACGATGCCGAGGAAGAACAGGAACGAGGCGAACGAGATGAAGGCGCCGATCGACGAGACGTGGTTCCAGTAGGCGAATTCCACGGGATAGTCGATGTAGCGGCGCGGCATCCCCTGACGGCCGAGGAAGTGCTGGGGGAAGAAGGTCAGGTTCGCACCGATGAAGAACATGAAGAAGTGCAGCTTGCCCGCCCATTCCGGGTACTGGCGGCCCGACATCTTGCCGAACCAGAAGTAGATCCCGGCGAAGATACAGAAGGCAGCGCCCAGCGACATGGTGTAGTGGAAGTGCGCCACGACGTAATAAGTGTCGTGATAGGCGCGGTCCACACCGGCCTGACTCAGAACGATGCCGGTCACGCCGCCGATGGTGAACAGGAACAGGAAGCCGAGCGCGAACAGCATCGGCGTCTTGAACTCGATAGAGCCGCCCCACATCGTCGCGATCCACGAGAAGATCTTGATGCCGGTGGGCACCGCGATCACCATGGTGGCCATCATGAAGTAGGATTGCTGGGTCAGCGACATGCCGACGGTGTACATGTGGTGCGCCCAGACGACGAAGCCCAGCACGCCGATGGCGACCATCGCATAGACCATCGGCAGATAGCCGAAGATCGGCTTGCGCGAGAAGGTAGCGATGACCTGCGACGCGATGCCGAAGCCCGGCACGATCACGATATACACTTCCGGGTGACCGAAGAACCACAGGATGTGCTGGTAGAGGATCGGATCACCGCCGCCCGAGGGCTGGAAGAAGGTGGTGCCGAAGTTCCGGTCGGTTAGCAGCATGGTGATGGCGCCAGCCAGCACGGGCAGCGACAGCAGGATCAGCCAGGCGGTGACGAAGACCGACCAGGCGAACAGCGGCACCTTGTGCATGGTCATGCCGGGGGCACGCATGTTCAGGAAGGTGGTGATGATGTTGATCGCGCCGAGGATCGACGAGGCGCCCGAGAGGTGCACGGCGAAAATGGCGAGGTCGGTCGAATAGCCGCCTTCCGAGGTCGAGAGCGGCGGATAGAGCACCCAGCCGATACCCGAACCCAGCTGGTCATTGCCGCCCGGCGAGAACACCGAGGCCACGGCGAGCGAAGTGCCCGCGACATAAAGCCAGTAGGACAGGTTGTTCATGCGCGGGAACGCCATGTCCGGCGCGCCGATCTGAAGCGGCATGAAGTAGTTGCCGAAGCCGCCGAACAGCGCCGGAATGACCACGAAGAACATCATCAGGATGCCGTGCGCGGTGATCGACACGTTCCAGAGATGGCCGTTCGGCGTGCATTCGCGGGTGGCATCCGCGAAAAGCCGGGTGCCTTCGAGGCACATGTACTGAACGCCCGGCTCCATCAGTTCAAGCCGCATGAAAACGGTGAAACCCACCGAGATCAGCCCGGCGAGGCCGGCGGTGAACAGATAGAGGATCCCGATGTCCTTGTGGTTGGTCGACATGAACCAGCGGGTGAAGAACCCGCGGGTATCATGGTCATGACCATGAATGGCTGCGTCTGCCATACGTTGCTCCCTTATGTCCCAGCGGCCGGGAAGGGAATCCCGGCCGCATTATGAGCCATTACTAGAGCGGCACTGCCCTGCGGGCAATCGCAGACTTTGACGCAGATCAAGAAAAGCCGCGCAAACTCCGCAAGATGGTGCGTCAGTTCGACGCACCTTCGGGCGCCGGAGCGACCGAGGCGAGATAGGCCGCCATGTCCTCGCCGCCCTTGGTCAGCTTGAAGGTCATCTTGGTCTTCAGCGTCTTGTCGCCGGTCTTTTCATCGACGTATTTGTTCGGATCGGCGACGTAATGCGCGATGTCTTCTTCCGTCCAGACCTCACCGGCCTCGCCCAGCTTGACCAGGGCGTTGGAGTAATTGAAGCCCTCAAGCGACCCCGCCTTGCGGCCGACCACGCCATAAAGGTTCGGGCCGGTCTTGCCGCCTTTCTGGATCTCGGTCCCGTCCGGGGCGACGATCATGTGGCAGGCCTTGCATTTCTTGAAATCGGCCTCGCCCTTGGCGGCGTCTCCGGCAAAGGCCGGGGCGGCGAGCGCAAGGGTGGCGAGGGCGGCGGTGAGTGTCAGTTTCATCGTGATCGTCCTTGTCTGGCGTCAGGCCCGGCGCGCGGCGGGCGCGTCCGGTGGCTAGGGCTTCGGCAGATGGATAGTGCCGTGCCACGAGGCTTTACCATGAGGCGGCTTGTCGCGCTTTGACAATTGTCAAAATGTCTAGGCCCGGCAGGACGGCGCCTCCAGCGCGGCGTCGAAGGTGGCCATCAGCGCGGCATCCAGATCGGCCATAGTAACGGGCAGCCCCAGATCGACGAGGCTGGTCACCCCATGGTCGCGGATGCCGCAGGGCACGATGCCGCCGAAGTGGCTCAGGTCCGGCTCCACATTGATCGATATGCCGTGGAAGCTGACCCATTTGCGGATCTTGATGCCAAGCGCGGCGATCTTGTCCTCGGCGACCGAGCCATCGGCATTGCGTGGCCGGTCAGGCCGTTCGACCCAGACGCCGACGCGGCCGGGGCGGATTTCGCCTTTCACGTTGAATTCGGCCAGCGCGGCGATGACCCAGTTTTCCAAGTGGCGCACGAAGCAGCGCACATCGCCGCCGCGCTTCTTCACATCCAGCATGACATAGACGATGCGCTGGCCGGGGCCGTGGTAGGTATACTGACCGCCGCGCCCGACCGCATGAACCGGGAAGCGGTCCGGCTCCACCAGATCCTCGGGCCGGGCCGAAGTTCCGGCGGTGTAAAGCGGCGGATGTTCCAGAAGCCAGATCGCCTCCTCCGCCTCGCCCGCGGCGATGGCTGCCGCCCGGGCCTCCATCGCGGCCAGTGTCTCGGCATAGGGGCTGAGGCCCGGCATGTGGCGCCATTCGACCATGGGCATCCTCCTCAGACGCGGTTTTTTCTCGCAATGTAACGATGGCGTGTTACGCTGACAGGATAGCTTACGCCTTTCTTCAGGAGTCTTTCGATGAAAGTCAGGACAGTTGCAACCACCTGTGCCGTGGCGGCAGCCATGGCATTGTCGCCTGCCAGCCCGGTTCGGGCCGATGCGGGCGATGCGATTGCCGGTGCACTGATTGGCGGCATCATCGGTCATGCCATTGCCAAGGATCAGCAGCGCCGCAAGCAGACGACGACCACCCGGCGGTCGACCAGCACGAAATCAACGAAATCCACCGGCATCTCGGCTGCGCAGCGCGAACAGAACCGCGAGGTGCAGACCGCGCTCAATCACTTCGGCTATCCGGTCGGTACGCCGGACGGTTCGCTGGGGCCAAAGAGCCGGTCGGCGATCTCGTCCTATCAGGCGACGCTGGGCTATCCGCCCACCGGGCAGCTGACCGACTATGAACGCACGCTGCTGGTGACGGCCTATCACCGTGCCGTCGCGGGCGGTCCGCAGGTCATGCAGGTGATGGGCACGCATCCCATGGGGATCAAGGGCCTGCTGCTGCTGCAACGGGACGAGATGGCGGGTCTGCCAACGCAGATGCCGGGTCAGATGGCGGGCCAGATGACGGGGCAGGGCATGGCCGTTGCCGGTGCGATGGCCGGGGCCGGTGCGATGATGGCCGCCGAGCCGGTGCAGCCGGTGGCGCCCGCACCGGCGCTGCCCGCGCTGGTGGCCGAACCCGCGCCTGCCCCGGCAGCGCCAGCCTTGCCGTCCTTCGGTGGCACTCTGGTTTCGCTCAGCTCGCATTGCAACACGATCGCACTGAAAACCAACGCCAACGGCGGTTATATGACGGTCGCCAACATGAGCGATCCGGCACAGGCATTGTCAGAACAGTTCTGCCTTAGCCGTGCGGCGGCGATCCAGCAGGGCGAGGCGCTGTCGCGTGCGGTGCCGGGCGTCACACCGCAGCAGGTGGCGGATCAGTGCAAGGCCTTTGGCCCCGTGCTGAAGGATCAGGTGACGGCGGTATCGCTGAAACCTGCGCCCGAGGTTCTGGCTGGTGTAACACAGTTCATCGCCGGATCGGGCATGTCGCCCGCGCAGCTTTCTGGCACGTCGAAGATCTGTCTGGGTGTCGGCTATGCACTGGATGATGCCGATGTGGCGCTGGGATCGGCACTGGTGCTGACCGCGCTGGGAGAAAGCGGCTATGCCGCCCTGCCGGGCTATCACCTCGCCGACGGGATCGGCGCGACGCGGCGGCCCGATCTGGCGATGGGCTGGTTTGAGCTGACACCCGCGGGGGCGCCTGGCCTGCCCGGCACGCCCGCAGGGCAGGGGGATCTGGTGCGCAAGGCAGTCTTCATGCTGAACGGCCGCAGCGATGGCCCGGCCCAGCCTGCCGCGCCGCTGCCGGTTCTGGCGCCGGCACCCTCCGCGCCCGAAGTGGTGGTCGAGGCCGCACCGGCTCCGGCGGAAACGGTGATCGCGGCGGCCCCGCAGGCCACGTCCGCTACGCCCCCAGCGACGACGCCGGTCGCCGCGCGGGCGGTTTCGGTGATGACCGCGCTGCCCCGCCTGATGCTCGGCCAATAGGCCGTTTGATCGCTCCCCGCCCGTCGGATAAAATTTTTCCGGCGGGCGGTGAAATCCCCCTTTCCTTCGCGCAGAGGCTTCGCTAAACAGCCCGTCACCAAGCCAGAGCATGCGGTTGTGGCGGAATTGGTAGACGCGCAGCGTTGAGGTCGCTGTGGGGTAACTCCCGTGAAGGTTCGAGTCCTTTCAACCGCACCATGACTGACTGAAGCGCCGGGCGAAAGCCGCGGCGCTTTTGTCATTCTGGCCGGCTATCTCGCAGTTGCAGCATGATGGAAAACGACATCCGGCGCCGTTCACGCGATGTCGTTTTCGTGTGCCATTGCATACATCGCGACCTCGCCCGCACTTTGAGTGATTCTGTCAATTATGCCGCGAATCGACTCTGTCATGCCGGTTGTGAACCTGAAATGCGCCAATTTTGACAGGTTCAGGCCCGCCTTTTCCATTCTCGCCGCTGCCGTGCGGACAAGTGTCGTTTTATTGCCGGTATGGGGGCAGTGACGCAACGACACTGCCGGGCATCAGAACAGCGTTGCAATGCAGCGACGCATCCGCTTTAGTCGGAACAAGAGAAAGTGCAGGACGACCTGCCGATACACGGGGAGACCAGGGTGACGACAGAAGCCCGCAACGACGATTTCGTCGTCTTCGACCATGTGCAGAAAAGCTATGACGGCGTTTCTCTGGTGGTCAAAGACCTCAACCTGAACATTGGCAAGGGCGAGTTTCTGACGATGCTCGGGCCGTCCGGCTCTGGCAAGACCACCTGTCTGATGATGCTGGCCGGGTTCGAGACCGCCACTCATGGTGAGATCCGGCTGGACGGGCGCAACATCAACCTCGTACCGCCGCACAAGCGCGGCATCGGCATGGTGTTCCAGAACTACGCCCTGTTCCCGCATATGACGGTGGGCGAAAACCTCGCCTTCCCGCTGGAAGTGCGCGGCATGGGCAAGGACGAGCGCGAAGCCAAGATCAGGCGCGCGCTGGATATGGTCCAGATGGGTGCCTTTGCCAACCGCCGCCCGGCCCAGCTTTCCGGTGGCCAGCAGCAGCGGATCGCGCTGGCCCGCGCGCTGGTGTTCGACCCGGCACTTGTGCTGATGGACGAACCTCTGGGCGCGCTCGACAAGCAGTTGCGCGAACACATGCAGTTCGAGATCAAGCACCTGCACGAAAGCCTCGGCATCACCGTGGTCTATGTGACTCACGACCAGGGCGAGGCGCTGACGATGAGCGACCGCGTGGCGGTGTTCAACGATGGCAAGATCCAGCAGCTTGGCCCGCCGTCCGATCTGTATGAACGCCCCGACAACAGCTTTGTCGCGCAGTTCATCGGCGAGAACAACAAACTGCCGGGCACCATCGAGGAGCTTTCGGGCGACAAGGCGCTGGTGCGTCTGGGAACCGGCGAATTGATCGACGCGACGCCCGTCAACGTGACGGCGAAGGGTCAGAAGACCCTTGTGTCAATCCGCCCCGAGCGGGTGGAGTTTAAGCCCGAGATGATGCCGGCAGGCGCCCATATGATCGACGCCACCGTGCTTGAGGTGATCTATATGGGGGATATCCTGCGCGTGCGGCTGCGCGTGGCGGGCAGCGATGATTTCGTGATGAAGATGCGCAACACGCTGGGTCAGACCAAACTGTCGCCCGGTCAGCAGATCAAGGTGGGCTGGCATCCGGCGGATGCCCGCGCGCTGGATCCGATGTAAGATATCGAATGTCCGGCGGTTGCCGCCGGAGATGCCGCAAGGACGCGGCCAATAACGTCCAACCAACGGGAGCACCATAACATGAAGAAACTTCTCGTCCTTTCGACCGCCCTGACCGGCATGGCCCTTCCGGCCGTGGCCGATGTTACGGTCATGTCCTGGGGCGGCGCCTACGGCACCAGCCAGACCGAAGCCTATATCAAGCCCTACAGCGCCGAGACCGGCGTGAAGGTCACCATGGTCGACGCCGACAACCCGGCGACCCCGGTGAAGGCCATGGTCGAAGCCAATAACGTGACGGTCGATATCGCCGACGTGGAATATGCCGATGCGATCCGCCTGTGCGACGAAGGCATGCTGGAAGAGATCGACCCGGCCATGCTGCCCCCGGCTCCCGATGGCACCCCGGCGACCGAGGATTTCCTGCCGGGCGCGCTGACCGATTGCGCCGTTGCGACCATCGTGTTCTCGACCGTCTTCGCCTACGACTCGTCGAAGTTCCCGGAAGGTCCGACCTCGATCCACGATTTCTTCGATCTGGAGAAATTCCCCGGCAAGCGCGCGATGCGCAAGGGCGCCAAGGCCAACCTCGAAATGGCGTTGATGGCTGACGGCGTGCCGGCGGCCGATGTCTACGCTACGCTGGAAACCCCGGAAGGGGTGGATCGTGCCTTCGCGATGCTCGACAAGATCAAGAAGGACACGATCTGGTGGGAAGCCGGTGCCCAGCCGCCGCAGCTGCTCGCCGATGGCGAGGTGGCGATGACCACCGCTTATAACGGCCGGATCTTCGCCGCCGCCGTGGCCGAGGGCAAACCCTTCCAGGTGGTCTGGGACGGTCAGGTCTATGAATATGACCTCTTCGTGATCCCGAAAGGTGCCCCGAACCTCGAAGAGGCCAAGAAGTTCCTCGCCTATGCGACGGACACCCAGCGCCTTGCCGATCAGGCCAAGTGGATCAGCTATGGCCCGGCCCGCAAATCCTCGGGCGCGCTGGTCGGTCTCTATCAGGACGGCAAGACCGAGATGGGCCCGCATATGCCCACCGCCGCTGAAAACCTGACCAACGCGCTGCCGTCGTCCTACGAGTTCTGGGTCGACCGCGATTCCGAGCTGAATGAGCGTTTCAACGCCTGGCTCGCCGCCAACTGATGGCAGATCCGGGCCGGGGCATTTCACCCCGGCCCGGCTTCCCGTTTCCCCGGACTGACCCTGCTTCAGCCTTGTTCAAGGACTGACGATGACCGATGCATACTCGCAATTGACCACTGCCGACGGCCGCCCCCTCAAGGCGGCTCTGGCCGCCGCTCAGGCGCGCGCGCGACGCCGTGCCTTCCTCCTCGTGGCGCCCCTTCTGCTGTTCGTGGTGGTGACCTTCATTCTGCCGATTGGCCAGATGCTGCAACGCTCGGTCTATCACGACGGATTTTCCAATTCTGCCCCCGCGCTTGGCGAATGGTTCAGCAGCCATCCCGATGGCAGCGACTTCGACGAAAGCGCCTATGCCGCGCTGGCCTCCGATCTCGCGCTGATGAAAAAGGACAAGACGGCGGGGGAGGCAGGCACGCGGATCAACTATACCGTGCCCGGCACCCGGTCGCTGTTCACCTCCTCCGCCCGTGGCGCCGACAAGCTGGAGCCGCCCTACAAGGAGGCGTTGCTGGCGCTGGATGCTAAATGGGGCGAGCCGGTGATCTGGCAGGCGATGCGCGAAGCCTCCAGCCCCTGGACCTCGGATTTCTACCTGATCGCCACCGACCGCCAGCGCACTGCCGACGGCGGGATCGAGCGGGTGCCGGAAAACGAGCGCATCTATCTCTGGCTGTTTGGCAAGACCTTCATCCTGTCCGGCGTCATTACGTTCCTCTGCCTGATCCTCGCCTTCCCGATCGCACATCTGCTGGCCACGCTGCCGATGTCGAAATCCAACCTGCTGATGATCCTTGTGTTGCTGCCGTTCTGGACCTCGCTTCTGGTGCGGACGACCAGCTGGATTGTGCTTCTGCAAGGGCAGGGCGTGGTGAACAATATCCTAGTTTCACTGGGCGTGATCGGTGATGATGGCCGGATCACCATGATCTACAACCAGACCGGCACCATCATCGTGATGACGCATATCCTGCTGCCCTTCATGGTGCTCCCGCTCTATTCGGTGATGCGCACGATCAAGCCCTCCTATGCCCGTGCCGCGCGCAGTCTGGGCGCGACCAGCTGGACAACGTTCCGCCGCATCTATCTGCCGCAGACCCTGCCGGGGATCGGCGCAGGGGCGCTGCTGACCTTCATCCTTGCGGTCGGCTACTACATCACCCCTGCTCTGGTCGGGGGGGCCGACGGGCAGCTGATCTCGAACCTGATCCAGTTCCACATGAGCAAATCCAACTGGTCGCTGGCTGCCGCACTTTCGGCGATGCTGCTGGCCGGGGTTCTGGTGCTCTACTGGCTCTATGACCGCCTCGTCGGCATCGACAAGCTGAAACTGGGCTGAGGCGCCCCCGCGCCTCCCTTTATCCTGGTCCAAATATCCCGGGGGTCCGGGGGCAGCGCCCCCGGCGATCCGGCCCGAGGAGAAACCGATGGCTCTTCCCGTCTATGCCGATCCGCTGGAACGCCTGTGGTATTACACCTACCACGTCATCTGCGTGGCGATCTTCGTCTTCCTGATTTCGCCCATACTGATCGTCATGCCGCTCAGCTTCAACGCCGAGCCCTATTTCACCTTCACGCAGAAGATGCTGACCTTCGACCCCGAGGGCTACAGCCTGCGCTGGTATGACCTTCTGCTGACGCACGGCATGGTCGCACCGGATGCCCCGCGCGACAGCAGCTGGTGGGAAGATGTCTGGGCCAATGCCGCCTGGGTGAAGGCCGCAAAAAACTCGGTCATCATCGGCTTCTGGTCAACCATTGTCGCGACCGTTCTGGGGACGCTGGCGGCGCTTGGTCTGTCGCGGTCCGAAATGCCTTATCGGCGGCTGATCATGGCGGTTCTGATCTCGCCGATGATCGTGCCGATCATCATTATCGCCACCGGCCTGTTCTTCTTCTATTCGAACCCCTGTTCCATGCTTGGCTTCGAATGCGGGCGGCTGACCTCCACCTATACCGGCGTCGTGCTGGCCCATGCCACACTTGGTATTCCCTTTGTCATCATCACCGTGACAGCGACGCTGATCGGTTTCGACCAGTCGCTGAGCCGCGCTGCCGCCTCGCTGGGCGCGTCGCCCTCGCGTACCTTCTTCAAGGTGGTCCTGCCGCTGATCCTGCCGGGTGTGATCTCGGGTGCGCTGTTTGCCTTCGTGACCTCGTTTGACGAGGTGGTGGCGGTGCTGTTTATCGCCGGTCCCGACCAGCAGACCATCCCGCGCCAGATGTGGAACGGGATCCGCGAGGCAATCAGCCCGGCCATCCTGTCGGTGGCAACCATCCTTGTGCTGATCTCGATTGCCCTGCTGGCCACGGTGGAACTGCTGCGCCGCCGGTCGGAGCGGATCCGGGGCGTCACCCCGCAGTAATCCGGGTGTCAGGAATGCAGAAAGGGGGCCATGCGGCCCCCTTTTTCATTCTGATTTCCCGGGATCACGGCAGGATATGCAGCCACATCCAGATCGTTCCGATGGAGGCGGCGGTGGCCAGCAGCACAGCCGAGGCATTCACCCGTTTCGCCACGCCGTAGAGATGCGCGAACAGATAGGCATTCACCCCCGGCGCCATCGAACTGGTCACCACCGCCGAGCGCAGTTGCTCGACGGACAGGCCGAAAACCTTGCTGCCCAGCAGCCAGGTGATCGCCGGATGCAGCAGCAGCGACAGCCCGACGACCAGCGCGATGGCACGGCCGTCCCCCTCGGGGCGGTAGCGATAAAGAACGCCACCCAGCCCGAACAGCGCTGTCGGGATCGCCGCGCCGCCGATCATCTTCAGCGCCGACCATGCGAAATCGGGCAGCGGCAGGCCGGTCAGATTGACGAAAAACCCGGCACAGATACCCAGCACCATGGGCTGCGAGAAGATCGCGCGCAGCACCTGCCGCGCCAGCCGCCCTGCAGGCAGGCCCTGGCCATGGCTACGCGTCAGTTCCATCACCGTGATGCCGGTTGCGTAAAGCAGCGGCGAGTGGATCGAGATGATGGCGTAGTTTGCCGCCAGCGCATCAGTGCCATAGGCGCGTTCGGTGATCGGCAGGCCCAGCAGCAGCGAGTTGGAAAACAGGCAGGCAAAACCGATGGCCACAGCATCGGTGCCGGGCCGCCCCAGCAGACGCGCGCCAAGGATGCCAAGGCCGAAGGCCGCAAAGGCCCCGGCATAGAAGCTGATGAACAGGCCGATGTCATAGGCCGCCGACAGGTCCAGCCGCGAGATTGACAGGAACAGCAGCACCGGCACCGCGAAGGTCTGTGCAAACCGCATCAGCCCGTCAACGGCCGCATCGCTGAACAGCTTCGCCCGCGCCGCCAGCCAGCCCCCCCCGATGACCAGAAAGACCGGCATGATGACGTCGAGAAGGGCGCTCATATGTCAGGAAGCTCCAGAACCATACCGTCGAAGGCGGGTTCAATATGCGGCGGCAATTCGGCCGCCAGCGTTTCGTAATCAAGGTCGAGATGCATGTTGGTCAGCACGCCGCGCCGGGGCGCGGCACGGGTCATCCATTCCAGCGCCAGCGCCAGATGGGCATGAGTGGGGTGCGGCTTGCGGCGCAGCGCGTCCAGCACCCAGATCTCCAGCCCCGCCAGCGCAGGCCAGCTGGCCTCGGGGATCGCCACGGCATCGGGCAGATAGGCCAGCCCGCCGATACGGAACCCCAGCGCGTCGATGGAACCGTGATCGGCGAGGAACGGGGTCAGCACAATCGGCCCGCCCGCGCCGTCGATGGTGAAATCGCCGTCGATGGTGTTCAGGTCCAGGATCGGCGGATAGGGCGAGCCTGCGGGCTGTACGAAGGCATAGCCGAAACGGTCGATCAGCGCGCCCTGCGTCGGCCCGTCAGCCCAGACCGGCAGGCGGCGGCGCAGGTTGAACACGATCTGGCGCAGGTCGTCGATGCCATGCACATGGTCGGCATGTGAATGGGTGAAGACCACCGCATCCAGCGTGCCGACGCCCGCATCCAGCAGTTGTTCGCGCATGTCGGGCGAGGTGTCGATCAGCACCCGTGTCGTGCCCTCCGGCCCGATCCGTTCCACCAGCATGGAACAGCGGCGGCGGCGGTTCTTCGGGTTCATCGGATCACAGTCGCCCCAGTCGCCCCCGATGCGCGGCACGCCGCCCGACGATCCGCAGCCGAGGATGGTGAAGCGATGCATCAGGCGGCCTCGCTCACACGGGCCTTGCGGAACAGCCGGTCGAAATTGGCGGTTGTGGCGGCGGCAAACTCGGCTTCGGTCAGGCCAAACAGGTGCGCGCCGGTCCTGGCGGTGAAGGCAGTATAGGCCGGTTCATTGCGCTTGCCGCGATAGGGCACCGGGGCCAGATAGGGGCTGTCGGTTTCCAATAGGATGCGGTCCAGCGGCGCGGCAGCGAAGATGTCGCGCAGCTCCTGGCTTTTGGGGAAGGTGGCGATGCCGGACATCGAGAGGTAAAACCCCAGATCCAGCGTCGCCCGCGCCAGTTCCGCGCTGGAGGAAAAGCAGTGCATGACGCAGGCATAGGGCTTTTCGCGGAAGCCTTCGGTCAGGATCTGCGCCATGTCGTCATCCGCCGCGCGGGAATGGATGATGAGCGGCAACCCGGTTTCCTGGGCCGCCCGGATATGGAGACGCAGCGAAGTCTTCTGCACCTCGGCGCTGTCGGCGGTGTAATGGTAATCAAGGCCCGTCTCGCCGATGCCCACGAATTTCGGATGCGCGGCCAGCGCGATCAACTCGTCCAGCGTCGCCATAGGTTCTTCCGCCGCGCTCATCGGATGGGTGCCTGCGGCATAGAATACGCCGTCATGCGCCTCGGCGATGGCGCGGACGCGGGGCTCGTTCTTCAGCCGGGTGCAGATTGTCACCATGCGGCGCACCCCGGCGGCGCGGGCCGCGTCGATGATGCGCGGCAGTTCACCCTCGAAATCCGGGAAGTCGAGGTGACAATGGCTGTCTACGATTTCGGGCAGGGTCATGCGTCACCTTGCGGCGAGCATGGCCGCCGTCTGTTCGATCTGAAGGAACATATCCATGAGAAGCGCGGCAGGGTCAAGGTTGACCGCCTTGCCGCGCCGTGCCCGCGCCGACAGGCTTTGCGCAAGGTCGGCCCATGCCCGCGCGGCCCAGGGGTCGGGCGACAGGCGGGCCAGCAGCGCGGCTTCGCCCTGTGCGGCCTCGGGCGGTGTCATGCCCAGCGTGCCCGCCCGCGCCAGACGTGCGAGCATGAGGTCGATCAGCGACACCATCAGGTCGAACTTCGCCTCGTTCCCCTTGCCGGTGCCGGTCTCCGCCAGCGTCAGAAGGCGCGGCCGGTCCATCCGGGGCAGGGCGCCCAGCAGGGTGACGAGCTTGCCGTAAAGCTCCAGCCCGTCGAGGTGGATCATCCGCAGCGCCTCGCCGACCGAGCCGCCGGCAAGTTCCGCCATGGCCTGAGCGTCGTCAATGGCGGTGCCCGCCTGATCCAGCGCGGCGGCCATGTCGCCCGCCGCCAGCGGCGACAGACGCAATTCGCGGCAGCGTGAGCGGATGGTGGGCAAGAGCCGCGAGGGCTGATGCGAGATCAGGAAGAAGGTCACATTGCCCGGCGGCTCTTCCAAGAGCTTCAGCAGCGCATTGGCGGCCGAGACGTTCATGTCGTCGGCGCTGTCCACGATGGCGACGCGGCGGCCGCCATCGGCGGCGGAAAGCGCGAAATATTCCTTCAGCAGCCGGACTTCCTTCACCAGAATATCCTGCGCCACCGCCTTTTCGCTTTCGTTCAGGCCCCGCCGCAGCAGGTAAAGCCGGGGCTCCGACAGCGCCGCCATGCGCCGGGCGACCGGGTGGTCGGCTGGAATGTCCAGCGTCTCGGGCGGGGGCGGGGCGAACATGCCGCCGTCATCGGCGGGCGTGGCCAGCAGGAAGCGCGCGAGCTTCCAGGCCAGCGTCGCCTTGCCAAGGCCCCGCGGCCCGGTGATCAGCCAGGCATGGTGCAGCCGTCCCGCCCGATAGGAAGCGAGGAAATCCGCCTGTGCCGCCGCGTGGCCGTAAAGATGCGCGGTCTCGCGCGGATGGGGGGCACCCTCGATCCGGTCGGGTTCGGGAAAGTCGTCCAGAAAGACCGAGGGCATGTCAGCCCCCCGTCACGGCGGCCAGCACATCGGCGGCCACCGCCTGCGGATCGCGGGCGCCGTCGATCACGCGAAAGCGGCCCGGATGGGCCGCCGCCAGCGCAAGGAACCCGGCGCGCATCCGGCGTTGCAGATCCAGCCCCATATCCTCGAACCGCTGTTCCGCCCCTTGCCGCGCCACGGCACGCGACAGGCCGACCTCCGGGTCAATGTCGATCAGCAGCGTCAGATCGGGTTCCACCCCGATCATCAGCCGGTGCAACTGGTCGACCACAGCCGCCAGATCCCCGCGCGAGATGCCCTGATACATCCGGGTGCTGTCGGCGAAGCGGTCGGTGATCACGGTCTCATCCCGCGCCAGAGCCGGGCGGATGGTCTTTTCCAGATGGTCGCGGCGGGCGGCGGTGAACAGCAGCAACTCGGTTTCCGCCGACCAGCGGTCGGGGTTGCCCTCCAGCACCAGACGGCGGATTTCTTCGGCGCCGGGGCTGCCGCCCGGCTCGCGCGTCAGCACGACCGACTGGCCACGCGCGCGCAAAGCATCGGTCAGCAGCCGCGCCTGCGTGCTTTTGCCCGAGCCGTCAATGCCCTCGAAACTGATGAACCGTCCCGGCATCAGCTCGCGGGGCTGTCGGCGGGCAGGGCGCGCGAGATCAGTACCCTGGCGGCGCCCAGCATCCGCTGCGCGAAGCCCGCATTGGCGACATCGGTTTCAGCCACCAGCGGGATCCGCGCATCCGGCAGGTCGGGAATGTGGATCACCAGATCGGCGACCTTCTGCCCGGCCGTGATCGGTGCCTTGACCGGGCCGGAATAGACCACCTCGGCCGTCATGGTGTCCTGCGCCAGCGCGGGCACCAGGCGGGTGACATCCTCGGCGGCCACAAGGCCCACGCGGGCCTGCTCGCCCATCCAGACATCGGCCTCGGCAATGCGCACGCCCGATTTCACCACGGTCTTCATCGAAAACTGCCGGAAGGCCCAGTTCACGATCCGCTCTGCCTCTTCGGCGCGGGCCTTGTCGCTCGGCAGGCCGGTGATCGTGAAGACGATGCGGCGGTCACCCTGCTTGGCCGAACCGACAAGGCCATAGCCCGCCTCGGCAGTATGCCCGGTCTTCAGCCCGTCCGCGCCGATGTTCAGTTTCAGCAGCGGATTGCGGTTGAAGCGGTTGGCGGGCGAACGCTCCTGATAATCAAACTCGGTTTGCGCGAAGATCGGGTAATATTCGGGAAATTCGCTGATCAGCCGCACGGCAAGGATGCCCAGATCCTCCATGCTCATGCGCTGGTTCGGGTCGGGCCAGCCGCTGGAATTGGCAAAATGCGAATTTTCCATTCCCAGCGCGGCGGCGCGTTCGGTCATCTGGCGCGCGAAGGCCTCTTCCGTGCCCGCCAGACCCTCGGCCACCACCACGCAGGCATCATTGCCCGAATTGATGATCATGCCATGGATCAGTTCCTCGACCGTCGGGCGGTCGCGTTCGTTGAGGAACATGGTCGACCCCTGCATCGCCTTGGCGCGCGACGACACGGCGAAAGGCGTCGACAACTGCACGCGCCCGTCGCGCAGCGCCTCGAACAGCATGTTGATGGTCATGAGCTTGGACATCGAGGCCGGCGGAAGCGGCTCGTCGGCATCCTTGTCCATCAGAACGGTATGGGTCGTCATGTCATAGACCCATGCCGCGCGGGCCTGGGTTTCGAACGCCTGCGCAGGCGCCGAAAGCAGAAGGAGCGCAAGGGCGAGGCGAAGCGGTTTCATCATGGCAGCGATCCGTGGTCTGGGGGCGCCCGCATCGGGCGGGCGCCGCGTGTGTGTCAGGCGGTCATTTCGACAGAAGATAGGCGTCGGCGAAGCCCAGCCCCTTGACCTTGTTCAGAAGGGCGGTGCGGTCGCCACTGCCCGAGGCAGTGACCGACCAGTGTGCCTTGCCCTGGGTCTGGCCGGGCTTGATGCTGGCCGAGACACCGGCCTTGCCAAGCGCATCGGCGGCGCGTTTGGCATTGGCCTCGACCGAGAAGATCCCGATCTGGATCGTCGTGGTCTTGCCCTTGGGGGCTGCCTTGGCCGCCGGGGCCGCCGGTTTCGCGGCCGGGGCCGCAGCGGCGGCTGCCGGTTTGTCCAGCGGCTGCGCGGTGACGGGCGCGCCCGCGATCGGCTTGGCCCCTGCAACGGGCGCGGGGGCTGCGGGCTGTTCCGCTGCCACGGTTTCGGCGGCGTCAAGGATCGGCTTCGACGCATCGGTCTGCGTCGGCGCCTCGTCGCGGCGCAGGGCGGTCACGTTGATCTTGCCGGGCTGCCCGGCCAGAAGCCCCAGCGCGGCAGCGGCATCGGAGGAAATTTGCAGCTTCGGCCCCGGATTGTCACGTTCGCGGCGGAACAGCGCCCCGATGACGAATTTGCCGTTCGCCGGATTGCGCAGGATCACCCGCTCCGGGTCTTTCGCATCGGGCGAGGCCACCCAGACGCCGCCCAGTGAGGGACGACCATCCCAGAGCGCCGTATCGGTGGTCTGAAAGATCTCGGGCGCCTCGACATCGCGGTCGACCAGCTTGACCGAGGTCGCCGCCGGGCTTTCTCCGCTGCCGGTGGCCGCGACCTCCGGCTTCGGTTTCGGGGCGAAAGGATTCTTGCCTGCTTCACAGGCTGTCAGAAGACCGACGGAAACCACCGCCATGACCAGATGTCCGACCGCTGCTCGTGCCATTCCTAACCCTCATTATGGCGCGCCTTCTGCCGGGCTGCGCTTCATTCGCTCGTTGCGGCAACTGCCCTGCCGCCGGAATGGCATTAGCATAGACGCAGGACGGGGTCGAGAAAAGGCCCGAGGCCGGTATTGGCGGAAAACGCCGCAGGGGCGGGGGGCCCCTGCGCGGGGCCGCCCCGCCGGGGGTTTCAGGCAAAGATGAAGTCGCCTGCATCCAGAACCGAAGCCGCAACATCGTGCAGAATGACGATATTCTTGCCATCGGTGATCCGGGCGCCAAGGCTCGTGTCGGTGATCGTCAGGTCGGCGAAGCTGTCGGCGCGGCTCCAGCCGATCACGATCTTGTCAGTGCCATCGCGGTAGTCGGTGATCGTGTCGCGGCCAGACCCATTGCCAAACACGAAATGATCGGCGCCCTTGCCGCCGGTCAGCACATCGCGCCCGACGCCGCCTTCCAGCCGGTCGTTCTGGCTGCCGCCATACAGGCTGTCGTTGCCCTGACTGCCGACCAGCGTATCCGCCCCCGTGCCGCCGGACAGCATGTCGTTGCCCTTGTAGCCGATCAGATGGTCGCGCCCGCCATTGCCGCTGAGGCTGTCGCGGCCCCAGGTGCCCATGATCAGTTCGTTGTCACGATCCCCTTCGGCGGTGGGATCGAACATCAGGATCGTCCCGACCGGCGAGCGGACGCCATCCACCACGAAGCGGTCGATATGGCCGGGATCGGAAGTGTCGAGCGGGCCGGTCAGGTTCATCAGCGTCGTGCCGTCGGGCGCGGTCAGCTTCATGCCATCCAGCGCCAGCCCCGCGATGGACGACAGATCCGGGTCTTCGCCCATCTGGGCCAGCAGATCCCAGCCCACCGTCAGCATCTCGCCGAAATTGGTGGGGAAGACGCCATCGAACTGGAGCGTATAGCCAAAGAGCTTCAGCGCCAGCGTGTCTTCGGTCAGGCTGAACGAAAACACCTCGCGAGTCGCGTTGGTAAGGCTCAGCCCGGTGATGCCGTAATCAGACAGCGCATCGGCCAGTTGTTCGCGCTGGCTGGGCGTCATGTCCTCAAGATCGCCGATCTGGCCGACGACAGCGGCGATTGCATAAATGTCAGCCATCGAATCCGGCAGGCTGCCGGTGATGCGCAGCGTGTCAGTGCCGGTTTTCAGCGTGTAGCCGGTGGGCGAGAAATCAATGTTCATCAGCGTGGTCTTGCCCTGTTTCAGGGTCAGGCTGTCGAACTCGCCCTTTGCCACGCCATCCTGGATCGCTTCGATGAGGGTCTGGATATTGCCGACCGGGCTGATCCCCTTGCCGGCAAGGCTCAGCGTCCAGTTGGACTCCGCGCTGAAAGCCAGCGTGATCTTGGTGGAGGACAGCTGCGTCACGCGTGGGGTGACGGCGTCGATGACATCACCAAACAGGTCAAGCCGGTCCGCATATTTGAGCGAGGGGAGGTAAAGGCCGGGTTTCGCGCCGATCTGGGCGACCGTCTTCTGGATGACATCGACAAGCGATGTGTTGATGCGCAGCGTGGACATGTATACCTCCTTGGAAAATTGCAGCAAATCTGGAAGGGCGACGCTGGGAATGCAAGGGCAATTGTGGCCCCTCCAGCCCCGCCAAAGGGGGTGGCGACGCCTTGTCGCGGCGGCTTCGGTTCTGGCCGTTTTTTCGGGCTGTACGGGGGCTTGTCAGGGCTGCCGCAGTGCGCTGGTTCTGGGGCAGGACAGACGCGGTCATGTGGAGCCTGCGCTGCGCGTCACCGCGGCTCGCTTCGTCATGGCACCTGCGGCGGTTCCTGCGCGGAACCGGTCCCCCGCCTTCGGGCTGGAGATCGACCCCGAAGTGCTTGGCCCGGACAGCGACACGCCGCATGATCTGGTGCGCGACCGCCTGATCGGGCTGCGGCTGTCGCGCGAGACCGATCTGGGCGCGGGCTTCGGGCTGGAGGCCTCGGTGCTGACCGGGATCGGCGAAAGCCGCTACCGCCTGCCCAAGGGCATGGGCATCCTGACCGATCCGGTGGACATCGGCTTTCGCAGCCTGTCGGTCACGCCCGAACTGGCGCTGAGCCGCCGCGCGGATCTTGGCGCCCTTTCGGGGCAGGTGGTGCTGGGGCTGGGGATGCAGGCGGCACGGTCGCGGGTGACGGTGCGTTCGGCCTTGCTGGACGTTTCTGAAACCGTGATGACACGCCGCCCCTACGCCCGGCTGGGGCTGGTGCTGGAAGAACCGCGCCGCGGTGTGGCTCTGGCGGGCGAGGCGCGGGTTTACGAGGGGCGCGCGGCCGAGATCGGCGCCGAGATGCGCCTGACCCTGCCGCGCTGAGGCTTGCCGCCCCGGCACGCGGGGTCCATATCGGAAAGGCGCGACAGGAAAGGGCGGATCATGGCACAGGCGGAACAGGCGGCGGGCAGCTTTGGGCTGCGCTTCGACAACAGCTATGTGCGCGATCTGCCGGGCGCCTGGCTGGAACAGGCACCGCGCCGGGCGGTGGCGCCGAAGCTTCTGATGTTCAACAGGGAACTGGCAGAGGAACTTGGCGCGGAACCTGAAGCACTGGAGGCCCGCGCAGCCGAGGTATTTTCCGGCAATCTGCTGCCTGACGGCGCCGAACCTGTCGCCCAGGCCTATGCAGGCCACCAGTTCGGCGGCTTTTCCCCACAACTGGGCGATGGCCGGGCGCTGCTGCTGGGCGAGGTGATCGACCGGAAGGGCGAGCGCCGCGATATCGCGCTGAAAGGCTCTGGCCCCACCGCCTTTTCGCGTGGCGGCGACGGTTTCGCGGCGGTGGGGCCGGTCCTGCGCGAATATCTGATGGGCGAGGCGATGGCGGCTTTGGGCGTGCCGACCAGCCGGGCGCTGGCCGCCGTGGCGACCGGCGCGCAGGTGCTGCGCGAGCGCCCGCTGCCCGGCGCGGTGCTGACCCGCGTTGCCGCAAGCCATCTGCGTATCGGCACCTTCCAGTTCTTCGCCGCGCGCGGGCAGGGCGACATGGTGAAACGGCTGGCCGATTATGCCATTGCCCGGCACCATCCGCAGGCGTTGAACGCCGGAAACCCCTATCTCGGGCTGTTCGAGGCGGTGACGGCGGCGCAGGCGCGGCTTGTGGCGCGCTGGATGGGGCTTGGCTTCATTCATGGCGTGATGAACACCGACAACATGACCATTTCTGGCGAAACCATCGACTATGGCCCCTGCGCCTTCATGGAGGCCTATGCGCCGGGCACGGTGTTTTCTTCCATCGACCGGCAGGGGCGCTATGCCTATGGCAACCAGCCGCAGATCCTGAGCTGGAACCTCGCGCGGCTGGCCGAGACACTGCTGCCGCTGTTCGATGCCGACGAGGATCGCGCCGTGGATCTGGCCAATGCGCGGCTGGAGGCGATTGCCGGGCAGTTCCGCGCCGAATGGCTGGCAGTGATGCGGGCGAAGCTGGGGCTGGCGGGCGAGGAGGACGGCGATGGTGCGCTGATTGGCGATTTCCTGAAAGCGCTGGAAGGCACTGACTGGACGCTGGGCTTTCACCGGCTAGCGGACGCACCCGATGCGGCGGCCCTGGCGGGGCTGTTCGCCGATCCGGACGCGCTGGCCGTCTGGTGGCCGCGCTGGCAGGCACGGCGCGCGCCGGATTTCGCGGCGCGGATGGCGGCGATCAATCCGGTCTACATCCCGCGCAATTTGCGGGTGGAAGAGGCGCTGGCGGCGGCGGAGGCGGGTGACATGGCGCCTTTCCACGCGCTGCTGGATGTGGTGACGCAGCCCTTTGGCGAAAGGCCGGGGCTGGAGGCCTATGCGTTGCCCGCGCCGCAGGACTTTGCGCAGGGCTTCCGCACCTTCTGTGGCACCTGACGCCGCGAAAATACCAGTTGCGCGGCGCGGTGCCGCCGGGGACTATGAGTCATGAACGCAAGATCCGACATCCATGACCGGCTGGCCGCGTCGCTGCGCGAGGCGCGTAAGGCGCGCGGGCTGAGCCTTGATGCGGTGGCAAAGCTGTCGGGTGTCAGCCGCTCCATGGTCAGCCAGATCGAACGTGGCGAAAGCTCGCCCACCGTGGCGACGCTGTGGAACCTGACGCAGGCTCTTCAGGTCGATTTCGCGGGGCTGCTGGAAGGCCGCCCCTCTGGCGGGATCGAGGTGATCCGTGCCGGTGCTGCGCCGGTCATTGCCGGGCGGGGCAGTGGCGTGCGCATCCGCATCCTTTCCCCTGCCGAGGCGGTGGGGGAACACGAGGTTTACGAACTGATCTTCCAGCCCGGCGGCGCGCTGGTGTCCGATCCGCACAGCCCCGGCTGCCGCGAACATCTGACCGTGATCGAAGGTGCGCTGCTGGTGCAAAGCGGCGAGGATGAACAGGCTTTGGCCGTGGGCGATACCGCGCGCTATGCGGCGGATCGCGCCCATGCCATCCGGGCCGAAGCCGGGGCGCGGGCCATCCTGATCGTGCAGGACAGCTAGGGCGGCGGCTCGGGCAGTGAAAAAGAAATCCGTTTTGGCGGATGCGTATCCGCTATCTTGACGGATTTCCGGTTTTGCGGCAATTTGTCCGCCATAACGGAGGATGTTCTGCGATGACGGATTCGGGGAAGGCGGCGTTTCTGGCGCATCTTGGCGAGGTGCTGGCGGGGATTGAGGCCGAGGGGCTGATGAAGCGCGAGCGGCTGATCCACGGCCCGCAGGGCGCGCATGTCGAGGTGGCGGGGCGCAGGCTCCTGAACCTCTGCGCCAATAACTACCTTGGGCTGGCGGATGATCCGCGTCTGGTGGCGGCGGCGCGCGGCGCGATGGAGGGGCAGGGCTATGGCATGGCCTCGGTCCGCTTCATCTGTGGCACGCAGAACATGCACCGGGCGCTGGAGGCACGGATCGCGGGCTTTCTGGGGATGGAGGATGCGATCCTCTTTGCCGCCTGTTTCGACGCCAATGGCGGGCTGTTCGAACCGCTGCTGGGGCCGGAGGATGCGGTGATTTCCGACAGCCTGAACCATGCCAGCATCATTGACGGCATCCGCCTGTGCAAGGCGAAGCGCTACCGCTACGCCAATTCCGATATGGCGGATCTGGAGGTGCAGTTGCAGGCCGCCCGCGCCGATGGCGCGCGGTTCATTCTGGTGGCGACGGATGGCGTGTTCTCGATGGATGGTTATCTGGCGAAGCTGGCGGAGATCCGGGCGCTGGCAGACCGTTACGGGGCGATGGTGATGGTGGATGACTGCCATGCCACCGGCTTCATGGGGCCACAGGGGCGCGGGACGCCGGCCCATGCCGGGGTTTCGGTCGACATTCTGACCGGCACGCTGGGCAAGGCTCTGGGCGGTGCGCTGGGCGGCTATATCGCCGGGCCGCAGCCGGTGATCGACCTGCTGCGGCAGCGCGCGCGGCCCTATCTGTTTTCCAACGCCCTGCCGCCGGCCGTGGTGGCGGCAGGTCTCGCGGCGCTGGACATCGTGGAAGCCGCCGACGATCTGCGGGCGCAACTGTTCGAAAACGCCCGCTACTGGCGCGCGGGGCTGGAGGATGCGGGCTTCCGCCTGCTGCCCGGCCAACACCCTATCGTGCCGGTGATGCTGGGCGATGCGGTGCTGGCGCAGAACATGGCCTCGGCCCTGTATGAGCGCGGGGTTTATGTGGCCGGGTTCTTCTTCCCGGTGGTGCCGAAAGGGCAGGCGCGCATCCGCACGCAGATGAATGCGCGGCTGACGCGGGATGATCTGGATTTCGCGCTTGATGCCTTCCGGGCAGCGGGCAAGGCGGTGGGAGCCCTGGCATGACCAATCAGATGAAAGCGCTGGTGAAGGCGAAACCCGAAGTCGGGCTTTGGGCGGAAACGCGCCCTGTGCCGGAAATCGGGCCGGATGACGTTTTGATCCGCATCCGCAAGACCGGGATCTGCGGCACCGACATCCATATCTGGAACTGGGATGACTGGGCGGCGCGCACCGTGCCGGTGGGTCTGATCACCGGGCATGAATTCGCGGGCGAGATTGTCGAACTGGGCCGTAATGTCACCGATCTGGCCATCGGCCAGCGCTGCTCGGGCGAGGGGCATCTGATCGGCCGCCACTCGCGCCAGTCGCGTGCGGGCAAGTTCCATCTGGACCCTGCCACGCGCGGCATCGGCGTGAATGAGAACGGCGCCTTCGCCACCTATCTGAAACTGCCCGCCTTCAACGTGGTGCCGCTGCCCGACTCGATTGATGACGAGATCGGCGCCATTCTCGATCCGCTGGGGAATGCCGTGCATACTGCGCTGAGCTTCGATCTGGTGGGGGAGGATGTGCTGATCACCGGCGCCGGGCCTATCGGCATAATGGCGGCGGCGGTGGCGCGGCATGTCGGCGCGCGGCATGTGGTGATTACCGATGTGAACCCCGCGCGGCTGGAACTTGCTGGGCAGGTAGCCGATGTGGTGCCGGTCAATGTGGCGACCGAGGATCTGAAGGCCGTGCAATCACGGCTGAAGATGACGCAAGGCTTTGACGTGGGGATGGAGATGAGCGGCAATCAGGCCGCGCTGGACCAGATGGTCGAACAACTGGTGATGGGCGGGCGTATCGCCATGCTGGGCATCCCGCCGGGCAAAAGCCCGGTGGACTGGTCGCGCATCGTCTTCAAGGCCATCACGATCAAGGGTGTCTATGGCCGCGAGATTTTCGAGACCTGGTACAAGATGATCGCCATGCTGGAAAACGGCCTCGACATCCGCCGCGTCATCACCCACCGCTTCAAGGTGGCAGATTTCGCCGAAGGGTTTGAGGTCATGCGCTCCGGCCTGTCCGGCAAGGTCGTTCTGGACTGGGAATAGCCGCATCCGGCCTTGCGGCGCGGGGCGTCATGCGTTTCATGGGGGCAAAGGAGTGCCCCCATGGACCAGACGCTTGCCCCCGACGCCAGTTCCGCCGCGCAGCATGAACTGCCGGTCAGTTCGGATGCGCTGATGGCGGCGCTGCGTGCGGCGGGGATCGCCTTTGAAAGCTACGACCACGCGCCCCTGCGCACGGTCGAGGATGCCAAACAGGTGCAGCATGCCATGCTGGGCAGCGAGGCGGGCGGCTATCACATCAAGAACCTCTATCTGCGCGACCGCAAGAAGCGGAACTATCTGGTGACGGTCGAACAGGATCGCGCAGTGGATCTGAAGGCGCTGGGCGCCGCCATCGGGGCACAGAACCCGTCTTTCGGTTCGGCCGACCGGCTGATGGAGCATCTGGGCATCCGCCCCGGCGCGGTCAGCCCGCTGGCCATGGTGACGGGGGCGGAAACCGGGGTGGTGCTGGTGCTGGAACGCGCGCTGAAAGAGGCGCGGCTGGTGCATATGCATCCGCTGGTGAATGACCGCACCGTGGCCATGGCCCCGGCCGATCTGCTGCGCTGGCTGGAAAGCCTTGGCGTCACGCCGGTCTGGATCGACTGACCCTCAGGGCAGCAGCGGCGTCAGCCTTTCCAGGGGGCGACACAGCGCGGTTCCCTGCGGGCTTTGCACGAAGGGCCGCTCCACCAGCACCGGATGGGCCAGCATGGCGGCGAAGATCGTCGCATCCCCGGCCGCAGCCAGCCCAAGCTCTGCCACCAGATCACCCTTGCGGCGCAGCGCCTGCGTCGGGGTCAGCCCGGCAGCCTCCAGAAGGGCGCGCAGCCCGGCCTCCTCCCAGCCGGTTTCAAGATAGCGGATCACGCGCGGGTCCACCCCCGCATCACGGATCGCCTGCAACGCCTTGCGCGACGTCGAACAGCCGGGATTGTGCCAGATCGTTACGGGAAAATCGGTCTTTGTCATAATCCGATCCTGTGGCCAGGCGGGCTTGTCGTCAAGCCGGGCAAAAGGCGGTTGCGATTTGCATTCAGTGAATCGAATATGTCTCTGCGGGAAGGCGAAGATGGCTTGTTGCCGTTGCCGGTTTTCTGTGGCATCACCTTGTGAGCCGAAACTAGACCGACGAGTTTAGCATGACCGATTTCGCCACGCGCCGCACCATGATGGTGGACACGCAGATCCGCCCCTCGGATGTCACGAAATTCCCGATCATCGAGGCCATGCTGACTGTCCCGCGCGAAGCCTATGTGCCGCAGGACCGCCGCGAGGCCGCCTATGTGGGCGAGCATGTCGCCATGGGCGGTGGCCGCGTGCTGATGGAGCCGCGCACGCTGGCCAAGATGCTGGACGCGCTGGATATTCAGCCGACGGAAACCGTGCTGGATATCGGCTGTGGCCTTGGCTATTCGACCGCCGTCATCGCCCGCATGGCCGAGGCTGTGGTGGCCGTGGAAGAGGACGAGGCGCTGGTGGCCGAGGCACAGCGCACGCTGTCGTCGCATGGCGTGGACAATGCCGCAGTGATGGCTGGCAAGCTGGCCGATGGCGCGCCCAAGGCTGGCCCCTATGACGTGATTACCGTGCAGGGCGCAGCCGAGGTGGTTCCCGCCGCGCTGCTGGCGCAGCTGAAAGAGGGCGGGCGCATCGGCTGCCTGTTCATGGAAGGCGCGCTGGGCGTCGCCCGCATCGGTTACAAGATCGACGGCCAGATCACCTGGCGCTATGCTTTCAACGCTTCCGCCCCGGTTCTGCCGGGCTTCGCGGCGCGGAGAGCCTTTACACTCTGAACGACCCCGGCAGGCGGGCAATAGAACAGGAGCAGGCGATGTTCGGCATGAGGCGGATTCTTGCGACGGCGGCGGTGTCCGTCATGATGATGGCCCCTGCGGCACAGTCCGAAACGCTGGCGGATGCGCTGATTGCCGCTTACCGCAACTCGCACCTGCTGGACCAGAACCGGGCCGTGCTGCGCGCGGCGGATGAGGATGTGGCCTCGGCGGTCTCGGCGCTGCGCCCGGTGGTGGAATTCACCGCGAATTTCCGCCGCTCGCGCCAGATCTATGAAAATGCCGGGCAGTCCAGCGGCCTGTTCAGCACCGTTCCGGACGAGGCGACCGCCACCACCAATTCGCTGGAGCTGTCCTTCCAGCTTCTGCTGATTGATTTCGGCCGCACCCATTTCGCCATCGAAGCCGCCAAAGAAGCGGTTCTGGCCACCCGCGCCGGGCTGGTCTCGGTGGAACAGCAGGTGCTGCTGAATACGGTCAACGCCTATGTGAACGTGCGCCTGGCGCAGGAGATCGTGGTGCTGCGGCAGAACAACAGCCGCGTCATCACGCAGGAGTTGCAAGCCTCCAGGGACCGCTTCGATGTGGGCGAGGTGACGCGGACGGATGTGGCGCTGGCGGAATCGCGTCTGGCGCAGGCCCGTGCCGCGCTGACGGCCGCCGAGGGCGATCTGATGGTGGCGCGCGAGGCCTACAAGGCCATGACCGGCGCCTACCCGGGGCGTCTGTCGGCCCTGCCGAAGGCACCGAAGCTTCCGGCGTCGAAAGATGCGGCACTGGGTATTGCGCGGCGCAATCACCCCGACATGATCCGGTCGCAGCATCTGGTGAAGGCCGCCGATCTGGGCGTCGACATCGCCAAGGCGAATATGAAGCCGACGGTGACGCTCGATGCGACCGCCGGGATGTACGAAGGCACGGCCTCGGCCAGCAGCGATTACAACCTCGCCACCGTGGGGATCACCGGCCGCCAGACGCTGTATGCGGGCGGCAGGCTGTCGGCGCTTTATCGCAAGGCCATGGCGCAGCGTGAGGCACAACGCGCCTCGCTGCACCAGACCGGCGTCTCCATTGAACAGAATCTGGGCAATGCCTGGTCCGGCCTTGATGTGGCGGCGGCGCAGATCGCAGCGAACAACCGCCAGATCGAGGCGGCGCAGATCGCGTTCGACGGGCTGCGCGAAGAGGCGAAGCTGGGTGCGCGCACCACGCTTGAGGTGCTGGACGCCGAGCAGGAGCTTCTGGATGCCCGCGCTGCCCGCGTGCAATCCGAGGCGGAGCGCTATTTCGCGGTCTACAACGTGCTGTCAGCCATGGGCCGTCTGACGGTGACGGATCTGAACCTCGGTATCCCGACCTATGACGTGACCGGCTACTACAACGCCGTCAAGGACGCGCCCGCGACCTCGTTCCAGGGCAAGAAACTGGACCGTGTGTTGCAGTCCATCGGCAAGAAGCCGTGACCGGCGATTGCACGCAAGTTGACGGATAAGGCGGCGCCCGCTTGTAAGCGGGCGCGCCTGCGGCTAGTCTGGACCGAAAGGCGAATAACGGGGCAGGCATGAACGAACCGATGAGTTCCCGGGAAATCGAGGATGTGCTGTCGTCGATTCGTCGGCTTGTCTCCGACGATCTGCGTCCCGCGCATCGCACGCCCACCAACCCGCCAGCCGTTCCGGGCAAGCTGTTGCTGACACCCGCCCTGCGCGTTGTGCCCGCGCCTGCGGCCCCGCCGGAACAGCCGGAAACCGATATCACCGGCCTGACGGAAGAGCCCGCTTCGGCGCGGCGCATCGAGGATGTGGTCGCCTCGCTTGGGGCGGCGGTCGAACCCGACGAAGCCTGGGAAACTGAGGCGGCCGAGCCGGAGTGGGGCGAGGCAAGCTGGCCGAGCCTGCCCGAGGTTGTCGAGGTGGATCTGGACAGCGTGGCCGAGGCCGAGGTGGTGCAGTTCGTTTCGGCCGATCAGGCGCGCATGGAAGATGCCTGGCGCGACGGGGCCTGGCCGGATGGTCCGCAGCCCGCCGAACTGGACGAGCCGGAACCCGTGGCCGAGATCGACAGCGATCCGGCAGCGGCGGATCTGGCTGAGGCTGAGGTGGTGGCCGAGCTCAGCCGCGCGGTCGAGGACGAGGTAGCCGAACAGGCCGCCGCTGAACCCGGTCTGTTCGCACCCGGCGATGCCGATGATTTCGATGAAGAGGCACTGCGCGAAGTCGTGCGCGACATCATCCGCGAAGAGCTTCAGGGGGCTCTGGGTGAACGCATCACGCGCAATGTGCGCAAGCTGGTGCGGGCCGAGATCAGTCGCGCGATTGCCAGCCGCGATCTTTCCTGAAATCGGACTGACGTCAAAAGCAAAAACGCGCGCCATCCGGCGCGCGTTTGCATTTCGCAGGGTGCCGGCGGCTCAGGCCGCTTCGGCCTCCAGCTCGGCGGCGTGACGGCGTTCGCTTTCCTCGCGCGACAGCGCGACAGAGGTGCGAACACCTTTCGCCACGAATTCCATAAGGCCCTTCACGACACGTTCGTTCGGGTCGATCCCGGCGCAGGACAGAACCTCGCGCCCGTCGCGCGAGCGCGCCCAGCGGGCGATCTGCTCCGGCCCGTTGCCGTATTTCTTGTCATCGGCGATGGCATCGTCGAGGGCCGCCAGAACGACAGCCGCGAAGAGCTTGCGGGCACGTTGCCCCTGCTCATAGTTGAACGCGGTGCCGTCGATGAAATCAGCCATGTCCGTTTTCCTGTTCTTGCTCTTGCGTATTCCGGCGCCCGGGGAATATGACGTTTTCGAGACGATTCGGTATCTCGGGTTTGATATGGCTGCCATGCGTCTACGTCATGGCTGGCAGCGCATACCACTAGGTTTTGGGGTCAAATCCGGGGTGTGCCGACGAGATATAGGATACGCCCCGAACGGTTCAAGGACTGGTCAAACTTTCGCCAGTTTTTCGGGGTGGTTGCGCGTTCCCGCGCCGAAATCATGTTGCGGGAAAGCTTGTCAATCTTCGCATTTTATGCGTCCGTCCGCAAAATGGCATCTCCGGCCTGCAACGGGCCTGCCAGACGGTCCAGTCGCATCTGCGCCAGCGCCCGGTCGCCGGATTGCGTGAAAAGCCGCCCTGCCTCGCGCCCGTCGGCCATCAGGATCGGCGTTCCAGCGGGGGCAGTGCCCGAGATATGCAGCCGGACCAAGCCCTTGCGCAGCTCGGTCTTGTGCTTCATCCGCGCGGTCACCTCTTGCCCGACATAACATCCCTTGCGGAAATCGACGCCATTGAGCCGCTCGAACCCGGCTTCGAGGATCAGCGTCTCGTCGGGGATCAGCTCGATCCCGGTTTCGGGAATGATATGCGCCACGCGAATGGCATCCCAGTCCACCGCGGCCTCGGGCAAGGGCGCGCCATAGAGACGCCAGCCAAGCGCGGGGTGGCGCGGATCGGGCAGGGCGCCTTCGGGCGCGTCGCCGATGCCGCGGCTGACCGACAGATCCGACGCCGCGAAGGCCACGTCGGCGCGCAGCCGATACATGGCCAGCCGCCGCATCACCCCGTCAGCAAGGCTTTCGGGCAGGTCCAGCAGCAGCTCCGTTCCGGTGTTCACCACGAAAAAATCCGCGAGATACCGCCCCTGTGGCGTCAGCAATGCCGCATAGACGATGCCGCGCGCTTTCAGCGGCAATACATCATTGCTGACCAGCCCTTGCAGGAAGCTCAGGGCATCGGGGCCGGTCAGACGGACGAGGCGGCGCATGGCTCACTCCTGGAATTGCAGACGGTAGAGATCGGCATAAAGCCCGCCCTTTTCAAGCAGGCTGTCATGCGTGCCTTCCTCGACGGCGCGACCGCGATCCATCACCACGATCTTGTCAGCCGCGCGGACGGTGGCCAGACGATGCGCGATCACCAGCGTGGTGCGGCCGCTGCCCAGACGGGTCAACGCCTCTGACACGATGGCCTCGGACGCCGCATCCAGCGCCGAGGTGGCTTCGTCCAGCAGCAGGACCGGCGCGTCGGCCACCAGTGCCCGCGCAATGGCCACGCGCTGCCGCTGCCCGCCCGACAGGGCCGAGCCGCGCGGCCCGGCATGGGTATCGGCGCCCTCCGGCAGGGCACGCAGGAAATCGGCGACATGCGCGGCCTCGAAGGCGCGCTCCAGCCGATCGGGCGCGATGTCGCGGCCCAGCGTTACATTCTCGCGGATGGTTTCATCGAACAGCATGGCATCCTGCGAAACCACGGCGAATTGCGCGCGCAGCTCCGGCAGGCGCATCCCGGCGATGTCGCGCCCGTTCAGCGTGATCACCCCGGATTGTGGTTCTGCCATGCCGGTCAGCAGATGAAAGACCGTGGATTTCCCGGCCCCCGAAGCGCCGACCAGCGCGGTCATCTGGCCCGGCTCTGCCGTGAAGCTCAGCCCGCGCAGCACCGGCGTTTCGCCATAGCCGAAGCTGATGTCGTTCAGCACAATGCCCACCGGCGGGGGGCCGGGCTCTGCCTCACCGGCGCGGGGGCGTTCGGGCGGTGCGGTGTCGAACAGGCGGAAGATACGCTCCAGCGAGGCAGAGGCCACCTGCCAGACCCCGGCCTGATCACCGATGCGGCGGATCGGCTGGAAGGTCAGTGCCATGGCGGTGAAGAAAGACATGAACTCGCCCGTCGTGCGCTCGCCTTCGGCGATTTCTGCCCCGCCCAGCATCAGTACGGTGAAGAAGCCGATGCCGGTCACCACGTCGATCAGCGCCGGGATGGTGGAGCGGCCAAAGGCGGTGCGCACCTCGGCGCGGACGATGGTGCCGACGATGCGGCGGAAGCGGCCGGTCTGGTAGTCCTCCATCCGGTTCAGCTTGATGGCCAGAATGCCGTGAAAGATTTCGTCCAGGCGGGTGGCGCGGCTGCCTGCCTGTTCGCGCATCAGCATGGTCTTTCGGCGGATATAGCGCTGCACAACCACCGCCGGCAGGATCAGCAGCGGCGCCCCCACCAGCGCCGCCAGCGTCCAGTGCACGTCGATCGACAGCGCCACGGCGAACAGTGACACCAGTGCAATGGTGTCGCGCCCGACCCCGATGATGATGGAGGACCAGACGCCCTGCACGGCGGCGGTATCGCCCACCACCCGCTCCATCAGCGCGCCGGGCGGGTTGTCCTGAAAGAACCGGCCACCCAGCCGCAGCACATGCGCCAGAAGATCCACCTGCATGGCGGTGGAGCTTTTCTGCGCCACCGCCGTCAGCGTGGTTTTCGACGCGACCGAGGTGACGGCGCGGACAAGGAACAGGCCAAGAATGGCAAGGCCGACCCAGATCAGTGCGCCTTCCCCACCGGGCGCGAAGACCTTGTCGAACAGCGGCTCCAGCAGCCAGGACAACGCGCCGAGCGTCGATCCTTCAATCACCATCAGCCCGAAGGCCAGCGCCATCAGCCCCGCATGGGGGCGCAGGTAGCCCGACCAGAGCCTGCCGAACAGGCGGCGCGAGGTGTAACGCGGGTCTTGCGGCGGTCTGGCCAAGGGCGGCTCCTGTCACGGCTGGCCCTTGGGATAGCCCGCGTGGCAGGGCAGGGCAAGGCGCGTGCGCGTGCGTGCCCCGCGTTGACGCCGCTCCGGCGCGGGCGTAGCCATTTGGCAGGACTCGCGGAGAAGCAGATGACCCTCGCCAACGGACGCCCCTACCTCGCCATTCCCGGCCCCTCGACCATGCCGGATCGCGTGCTGAACGCGATGCACCGGGCGGCGCCCAATATCTATGCCGGGGCGTTGCCCGAGATGGTGGAAAGCCTCTGGCCCGATCTGCGGCGGCTGGCGGGGACGAAGGCGTATGTGGCGCTCTATATCGCCAATGGCCATGGTGCGTGGGAGGCGGCCAATGCCAACCTGTTCTCGCGCGGGGACCGGGCGCTGGTCGTGGCAACGGGAAGGTTCGGCATCGGCTGGGCGGAAAGTGCCACGGCGCAGGGCGTGCAGGCCGAACTTCTGGATTTCGGCAAGGCCGCCCCCGCCGATCCCGCCCGGATCGAGGCAGCGCTGCGGGCCGATACCGCGCATGGGATCAAGGCGGTTCTGGTCACTCATGTCGATACCGCCAGCTCGGTGAAAAATGACATCCCGGCCATCCGCCGCGCCATAGACGCTGCGGGCCATCCGGCCTTGCTGGCGGTGGATTGCATTGCCTCGATGGGCTGCGATGCGTTCTTCATGGATGACTGGGGCGTGGATGTGGTGGTAGCGGCCAGCCAGAAGGGGCTTATGGTGCCGCCGGGGCTGGGGATTTTGTGGTTTTCAGACCGCGCGATGGAGCGTTGCAAGACCAGCGACCTGCGCACGCCCTACTGGAACTGGACGCCCCGCGCGACCGCGACCGAGTTCTGGCAGCACTGGGCAGGCACCGCCCCGACGCATCACCTGTTCGGTCTGCGCGAAAGCCTGAACATGATCGCCGAGGAGGGGCTGGAGGCGGTCTGGGCGCGGCATGCCGCGCTTGCCCGCACCGTCTGGGCGGCGTTCGATGCCTGGGGCGCGGGGCACCCCGAGATTGCGCTGAACGTGGCGGATCCGGCGTCTCGCGGCCATTCGGTGACAGCGGCCCGGATTGGCCCGGCGCCGAATGCCAGCCGCCTGCGCGACTGGCTGGAGCAACGTGCGGGGGTCACGCTGGGCATCGGTCTGGGCATGGCCTTGCCGTCGGAGCCCGCCTATCACGGCTTTCTGCGGGTGGCGCATATGGGCCATGTGAATGCCCATATGACGCTGGGCGTACTGGCGGCGATGGAGGCCGGCATGATCGCGCTGGACATCCCGCATGGGCCGGGCGCGCTGACGGCGGCGGCGCATGCGGTGGCCGGGGCGGCTGGCGCATGACCGCGCGCCGCGCCATGCCCGCCGATCTGGCGCAGGTGCAGACGGTGGTCGAGGCCGCCTTTGCGCCTTATGTGCCGCTGATCGGCCGCCGTCCGGCGCCGATGGATGCCGATTATGCGGCGCTGATCGCGGCGGGTCAGGTCTGGCTGCTGGACGAGGGCGCTGTCATGGCCTGCTGGCCCGAAGACGGGGCCATGCTTCTCGACGTGTTGGCGGTGGTGCCAGAGGCGCAGGGACGGGGTCTTGGCGCCCGGCTGGTCGCCCTGTGCGAGGCCGAGGCGCGGGCGGCGGGGCTGCCCGCCGTCACGCTTTACACCAATGCGGCGATGGCGGGTGCCCTGCGGCTTTACCCCCGCCTCGGCTATACCGAGACGGGGCGGCGGGTCGATCAGGGCTTTTCCCGCGTGTTTTTCCGCAAGGCGCTGTGATTGCCGCTCCGCGCAGCAGGATTCAGGGCAGCAGGATCATATCCTCCCAGCCCAGAGAATTGACGCCGACCAGTTTGGCGACGGTCTGCCGTTCATAAAGCGTGCCCGAGCCATCCGGGTCGTAGCTCAGCACATGGGTTTTCGTGTTGAAATAGAACCCGATCTCGGTGGGCCTGGCGGCAGTCCCGTTGGGCAGCGGATTGAACGGATTGGCGCCGCCGAAGCCCGAAAACATCAGCTTGTCGCCCTGACCAGGCCGGAAATCGGTGATCGTGTCGCCGCCTTCGTCAAAGACGAACCGGAAGCTCTCTCTGCGCGCGGTGAAGATGAAATGGTCGGCCCCGGCGCCACCCGTCAGCGTATCTGCCCCCGCGCCGCCATGGATCCGGTCGTTCCCGGTTCCGCCCAGCACGCGGTCGCGCCCCGCACCGCCATAGAGCACATCGGTGCCGCTGCCGCCGTCGAGCGTGTCATTGCCCGAGCCGCCTTCCAGCCAGTCGAACCCGGAGCCGCCCTTGAGCCGGTCATTCCCACTCCCGCCGGTCAGCAGATCATTGCCCGCGCGCCCGTCCAGCTTGTCCTTGCCGCCACGCCCGTCCAGCATGTCGTCCTTCGTGGTGCCGTTCAGGGTATTGCCGCGCCCGTTGCCATTGCGCTCGGCGCCCTGCGTCGAGATCAGGCTGAAGGCCTGACCGTCCAGGTGTTCCTTCGTCAGTTCGGTTTCCCGTCCGATGGTCCAGCCAAGAAACCCCTTGCCCTGACGGATAATGCCGCCATCGTTCTTTTCGCCCTCCACGACCGAAAGATCGGCGCCATTGTCGGTCAGCAGAAAGCGCCCGGTGCGGGCTGCGCCGTCGCCGTCGAACACCTGCCCCAGCCACAGCCTGTTGTCGCTGTCGAACCAACTGAGCGCGAAGGTGTTTTTCGCCAGCGCGATGACCTTCAGGTCGGTCCAGCTGTCGTGGCCGTCCTCGTTCAGGGTGATGGTCTTGCTGGCCACTTTGCCATTGGCACCGACGATCCGTGCCTTGTGCGCCCCTCCATCGGCAGAGTCATACCACGTCACCACCGCGCGGCCATTGTCCAGCGCCACCGCCTCGGGGCGCAGGGTTCCCGCGCCCAGCGTGTCGTCTATGGCAATGGCCTTGCCCACACGTTTGCCGCTCGCGGTGATCTGCTGATAGGTGATCTGCTTGTCGGTATAGGTGATGCCGTTGATCGTCTCGCCCCCGACCTCCTTGTAGAAGACCCCTATGCGCCCGTTCCCCAGCACCACCGCCGAAGGGGCGACCGGGCTTGCCTCGATCGCCCAGGGGCTGATGCCGACCGAATGATCCTCGACCACCACCTTGGCCTTGCCCGAGGGCGCGCCGCTGGCCTTGAATTTGGTCATCAGGATGCCGGTCGAGATGTCGGTGGCGCTGGCGCCGGGCTGAGTGTGGAAAACGGCATAGCTGCCATCCTTCAGCCGGACCCCCGACCAGTCGGTCGCCGGGTTGATCCCGGGCTGGCCGGGCGTCACCGAATGCGGCTCCAGCCGGGGGCCGCCAACCGGCGCCGTTCCGCGATAGCCCTGTGCGGCCAGCGACCAGTTATGGTCGTCGCCGTCGATGCGGTTGTTGTAGAACATCCCCGTCAGCAATGCGCGGCCCTTGGTCCCCGCGATCAGATCCACATATTGAAATGTGCTGATCGGGGCGAAGCCGCCGGGCGTGGTGGCGACCGAGGCGGTGGTGATCGGGCCAAGCTTGTCGGTCCTGAGGTTCAGCGTGGCCGTATAGACCACCGAATTGGCATAGATGCCTGAATCAATCAGCGCCGAACCCCCGAAGGCCACCATCACCTTGCCGTTGGACAAGGTTGTGGCGTCGAAGGCCAGCAGGTCGAGATCCTTGGTGTTGTTGAACCAGGTTTTCACCTTTTCGATGGTCTTGGCCATGCGCACTCTCCACAAATTTCTGTCGGAACAATGGGGTGTCCCTTCCGGGTCTGTTGCTTCTAACGGCCGGACCCGTTGCCGGGCCATCCCCCGAACGGGGGGCAAAGGGGCAATTTCCGGCTCTGGAGCGGCATTATTTCCGGCCTGTCCGGCGGGCAAAGCCGGGGCAGCCTGCGCGGAATGACGGCGAGTTCTGCACCCATGCACCGAAACAGCCGGGTTTCACGCTTCAAAACCGCGGGCTGCGGGCCTAGACTTGGCGAAACACAGGGAAATGCGCTCAGACCATGTCAGTTCACGCCGCCAGCCGCCGCCCCGTCGTGGGGATCATCGGGAACATGAGCCTGCTGAACGAAAGCTATCCGGTTCATGCCGGGGGCACGATGAACTCCGAGGCGGTGGCGCAGGTGGCGGGCTGCGTGCCGCTGATCATCCCTTCGGACCCCCGGCTGGTCAGCGTTGACGAACTTCTGGCGCTCTGTGACGGCTTCCTGCTGACCGGCGGGCGGCCGAACGTGCATCCCAGCGAATATGGCGAGGCGGAAACCCCCGCCCATGGCACGTTTGAACGCGCGCGCGATGCGATCACGCTGCCGCTGATCCGTGCCTGTGTGGACCGGGGGCAGCCCTTCCTTGGCATCTGTCGCGGCTTTCAGGAAGTGAACGTGGCCATGGGCGGCACGCTCTACCCCGAAATCCGCGATCTGCCGGGGCGCATGAACCACCGCATGCCACCCGATGGATCGCTGGAGGAGAAGTTCGCCTTGCGCCATCCGGTGCGCTTTACCCCCGGCGGGGTATTTGCGCGGCTGATGGGGGCCGAAGAGGTGATGACCAACACACTGCACGGGCAGGGGATCAACCGGCCCGGTCCGCGCATTGTCATCGACGGGCAGGCCCCCGACGGCACACCCGAGGCGCTTTATGTGAAAGACGCGCCGGGCTTCACGCTTTCGGTGCAATGGCACCCGGAATGGAATGCGGTGGCTGATCCGGTCTCGCGGCCGCTGTTCGCGGCCTTCGGGCGGGCGGCGGCGGAATGGGCCGGGCAGGGCGCGGCAGCGGTTCGCTCCGCCTGATCCCGAAAGCGGCAACCTGCAAAGCAAAAGGCGCGGCAAAAGCCGCGCCTTTGTCATTAGATGCACCAATCGGCCTCAGGGGCAGGGCTTTTCCGCCGTGGGCACGCAGGTTGCGGCAGGGGCCGGAGCCTCGGGGGTGGCCGGTTCGGCCGCAGGCGGGGTCACGGTCACGGCGGCAGCTTCCGGCGCCGGGGCGGCGGGCTGGGCCGGTGCCACCAGCGCGGCAGGCACGCCGCCCAGAGCGGGCGGGTTCAGAGCAGGTGCCGTCATGGTGGGGAAACCCGGCGCAGGCGCGCCCGGCGCTTTGGCTGGAACCGGCGCATCGGCGGGTTTCGGCGTCTGCTTCGGCTTGACCGAAGCTTTCTTGGGTTGCGGCGGCGGCAGCTTCAGCGCGGCGGGACGCGACCCATCGGCATTCAGCACAACCACCTTCACCCCGTTCGGAACGCGGTCATAGAGGTCGATCACATCCTGGTTGATCATGCGGAAACAGCCCGACGAGGCGTTGCGCCCGATCGACTTCCATTCCGGCGTGCCATGGATGCGGAAACCGTAATCGACGCCATTGGTCGTCAGATACAATGCACGGGCGCCCAGCGGGTTGGTCGGACCGCCCGGCTGGCCGTCTTTCCACTTCTCAAGCTGCGGCTTGCGCTCGATCATCTCCTTCGGCGGCGTCCAGGTGGGCCAGTGCTTGCGGTTGGTCACAAGCGCCTCACCCGCCCACTGGAAGCCGTCAGCGCCGACCGCGATGCCATAGCGCATCGCCTTGCCCGGCGCGGTCACCAGATGCAGCGTCTTGTTCGTCGGGTTGATGATGATCGTCCCGACCGGATCATTGGTCGGGAAATCTACCAGCTGCCGCTTGAACTGCGGCGGGATCTTTTCTTCCGGCACGGCGGGGATGGTGAAGGGGCCGTCCTGACGCGCGACATAGCTGTTCACGAAATCTTCGGGAACAGGCTGTTTCACCACCGGCGCGGGCGGCTCGGGCGACTTGGTCGCCTCGGTGACGGCAGGCTGGACGCAAGCCCCGAGGGAGCCCACAAGCATCCCGCCAAGAACCAGAGCCAGAACATTACGCAGCATCAATTTCTCCCAGCGAATCCGAACGGACGGAACCCGTTTACCCGATACACAATTCCCACAGATATTGCAGGGTTCCGTCTTGGTCCATCACGGATTGTTCACAGAGCCGTGCGCAAGTGCCACAATTCGGGAAACAGTTCGACTTCCAGCATGCGGCGCAGATAGCTCACGCCCGCCGTGCCGCCGGTGCCGCGCTTGAAGCCGATGACACGTTCGACCGTGGTGACATGGTTGAACCGCCAGCGCCGGAAATAATCCTCGAAATCCACCAGTTTCTCGGCCATTTCATAGGCTTCCCAATGTGCCTGCGGATCGCGGTAAACGATCTCCCAGGCCGCCTGCACCCCCGGATCGGCCACCCAGGGTGCGCGCAGGTCGCGGGCCAGCACGGCCTCCGGCACCGGCAGACCCTTCCGCGCCAGCAGCCGTAGCGCCTCGTCGTAAAGCGAGGGGCGGCCAAGTTCCGCCTCCAGCTTCGCCGTCAGGTCGGGACGATGCGCATGGGGGCGCAGCATGGCCAGGTTGCGGTTGCCCACCGCATATTCGATCAGCCGGTATTGCCAGGACTGGAAGCCCGAACTTTGCCCAAGCCCGTCGCGGAAGCGGGTATATTCGCTGGGCGTCATGGTGCGCAGCACATCCCAGGCGGAATTGAGCTGCTCGAAGATCCGCGCGACGCGGGTCAGCATCTTGAAGGCAGAGCGCGCCTCGTCCGCCGCAATTGCACGGCGCGCGGCATCCAGCTCGTGCAGCGCCAGCCGCATCCACAGCTCGGATGTCTGGTGCTGGATGATGAACAGCATCTCGTCATGCGCGCCGGTCAGCAATTTCTGGGCGTTCAGGATCGTGTCGATATGCAGGTAATCGCCATAGGACATGCGGCCGTCGAAAGACATCTGCGCGCCGTCGCGGGCGGGATCGTAGGTGGTCATGGGAAACTCCGGTGTCTGAAAGGGCAGGGCGGCGGTCAGCCGCACACCTGCCGGTTCAGTACCGAAACCGTACCGATCCGCCGCCACAGACAAACCCATCCCGCCGGCCGGCACAGGGGCGGCACGCTCTGCACCTGCTCCTTGGCAAAATACTCCCGCCGGAGGCGCCTCCGGTTGGGCCGGGAGCCTCCGGCGGGGATATTTCGACCAAGGTAAAGCACGGGGCGGGTTTCTTTATGGGTCAGGTCACGCGGGCGCGGGTCTTGTATTCGGGGCGGTCCCACAGGGCGCCGTCCATTACATCCTTGATGATGGCGACCGCCTTGTCCACATCTTCCGCATTGATGAACAGGGGCGTGAAGCCGAAACGCAGGATGTCTGGGGCGCGGAAATCACCGATGACGCCGCGCGCGATGAGCGCCTGCATGATGGCATAGCCTTCCGGGTGGCGGAAGCTGACCTGGCTGCCGCGCATCGCATGATCGCGCGGCGTGGCGAGTTCCAGGCCGGGGCAGGCGGTTTCCACCCCCGCGATGAAGCGGTCGGTCAGGGCCAGCGAGGCTTCACGGATATCCGCCATTTCCACCTTGTCCCAGATGTCGAGCGAGGCGTCGAGCGCAGCGAGTTGCAGCACCGGCGGGGTGCCGACGCGCATGCGCTCGATCCCGCGGCCGGGGCGATAGTCCAGGTCAAAGGCAAAAGGCGCCTCATGCCCCAGCCAGCCGGACAGGGCCGGGCGCGCGGTTTCCGCGTGTCGCGGCGCGACATAAATGAAGGCCGGGCCGCCGGGGCCGGAATTCAGGTATTTGTAGGTGCAGCCCACCGCGAAATCGGCGCCGCCCTTTGCCACTTCGACCGGAAGCGCCCCGGCGCTATGCGCCAGATCCCAGACCGCGAGCGCGCCCACCTCATGCGCCCGCGCCGTCAGCGCCGCCATGTCATGCCGGCGGCCGGTGCGGTAATCGACTTCGGTGATCATCATCACTGCAACCGTGTCGTCCAGCGCCTCCAGCACCTGTTCCGGCGCCACGGTTTTCAGGCTGTAATCCGGGCCCAGCGTGCGGCACAGCCCCTCGGCCATGTAAAGATCGGAGGGGAAGTTGCCGGTATCCGACAGGATCACCCGCCGCGTCGGGTTCATTTCCAGTGCCGAGGCCAGCGCCTGATAGACCTTGATCGACAGTGTATCGCCCATCACCACATGGCCAGGTTCGGCGCCGATCAGCCGTCCGATCCGGTCGCCGGTCTTCGAGGGCTGTTCCATCCATCCGGCCTTGTTCCAGCCGGTGATCAGCATTTGTCCCCATTCCTCGGTCACGGTGCGGGCAACGCGGGCGGCGGCGGCCTTCGGCAGCGGTCCCAGCGAATTTCCGTCAAGATAGATCACCCCTTCGGGCAGATCGAACAGGGCGCGGGTATCAGCGAAATCGCGGGTCATCTTGATCCTTGCAGTCAGCGGCCGGGAGTCACGCGCACGGCCTTTGCATCAGATTGGCGTGTCGGGCGAGGGGCGACAACTTATATCTCTATCCTGAAAGTCATAAATTTCAAGTTTAAAACTTATGGGGCGGCGGCAACCTTTCCTTGTCATAGCCATACGCAGGACCGAACAGGGTTGCAAAGTCGTAAATGAGCGGGAATAAGCCGGTATTGACCTAACGTGAGGGACGCGCCTTGCTGTCGCTGGACTGGCCGCCGCTCTGGCTTGCATGTGCCATTGCCCTCGTCTGGGTGATGGACCGGGTTGTTCCTTTCGCGGGCTTCGGTACGGCCGGGGCGGTCGTCGCCCCCGTGCTGGCGGGGCTTGGTCTGGCTCTGATGCTGGCTGCGGCGATGCAGATGTGGGGCGGGCGCACGACGGTCATTCCGCGCCGCGTTCCGCAGGCGCTGGTAACGAGGGGCGTGTTCCGCCTGTCACGCAATCCGATCTATCTCGGCGATGCGCTGATTCTGGCAGCGGCGATTCTGTGGTGGGATGTGCCGCTCGCACTGCCGGTACTGCTGGTGTTCATGGCGGTGATCCAGCACCGTTTCATCCTGCCGGAGGAGGTGGTGCTGCGGCAGCGGTTTGGCGCGGCTTACGACCTTTGGACCGCGCAGGTGCGGCGATGGATATGATATGCCGCAGCGTAGCGACGCAATTTTGCCGCAGAGCAGAACTTTCTTTTTGAAATTTTCTTGCGCGGCGATTATCGACTAGAAACCTGACGCGCTGAAACGCGCCATCGAACGGGGGAGAAACAGTGAAGATCGGGGCACCGAGAGAGATATTCGAAGGCGAGAACCGGGTGGCGCTGACACCCGACTCGGCTGTGCAGTTGCAGAAACTGGGGCATGTCTGTGTTCTGGAAGCGGGCGCCGGGGCCAAGGCAGGCTTTTCGGACGCGGCGTACCGCACCGCCGGGGTCGAGATCGTCACCACTGCGGCAGAGCTTTATGCCGCCGCCGATGTGGTGGTGAAGGTGCGCGGGCCGGAGCCTTCCGAGGTCGCCATGCTGCGGCAGGGGCAGACTCTGATCAGCTTCTTCTGGCCTGCCCAGAACCCCGAACTGCTGGAGGCCGCGAAGGAACGCGGCGCCACGGTCGTCGCCATGGACATGGTGCCGCGCATCAGCCGGGCGCAGAAGATGGACGCCCTGTCGTCGATGGCCAATATCGCGGGCTATCGCGCGGTGATCGAGGCGGGCAACAACTTTGGCCGTTTCTTCACCGGGCAGGTGACGGCAGCGGGCAAGGTGCCCCCGGCCAAGGTGCTGATCGTCGGCGCCGGTGTGGCGGGTCTTGCGGCCATCGGCACCTCGACCTCGCTGGGCGCCATCACGCTCGCCTTCGACGTGCGGCCCGAAGTGGCCGAGCAGATCGAATCGATGGGTGCGGAGTTCGTCTACCTCGATTTCAGTGAAGCGCAGACCGATGGCGCGGCGACCGGCGGTTATGCCGCCCCGTCCAGCCCGGAGTTCCGCGAAGCGCAGCTGAAGAAGTTCCGCGAACTGGCGCCCGACATCGACATCGTCATCACCACCGCCCTCATCCCCGGTCGGCCCGCGCCGAAACTGTGGACCGAGGATATGGTGCAGATGATGAAGCCGGGCTCGGTCATCGTCGACCTTGCGGCCGAGCGCGGTGGCAACTGCGACCTGACGGTGCCGGACGAAAAGATCGTCACCGAAAACGGTGTGACCATCGTCGGCTACACCGATTTCCCCAGCCGGATGGCGGCACAGGCCTCGACGCTTTATGCCAACAATATCCGTCACATGATGTCCGATCTTACACCGAAGAAAGACGGTGTGGTCGATCACAACATGGAAGATGACGTGATCCGCGGCGCGACGGTGACCAAAGACGGTGCCATCACCTATCCGCCGCCGCCGCCGAAGGTGCAGGCCATCGCCGCGCAGAAGCCGAAGGAAAAGGCGAAGGAGCTGACGCCCGAGGAAAAACGCGCGCAGGAAGCCGCGGCCTTCAGGAAACAGACCCGTGATCAGGTGCTGATGCTGGCCATCGGCGGCGGGCTGATCCTGCTGGCGGGGTTGTTCGCGCCCGCGAGCTTCATGGCGCACTTCATCGTCTTCGTGCTGTCGGTCTATGTCGGCGTTCAGGTCATCTGGAACGTCAGCCACAGCCTGCACACGCCGCTGATGGCGGTGACCAATGCGATTTCGTCGATCATCATTCTGGGCGCGCTGATGCAGATCGGCTCGGGCAACTGGCTGGTCGTCATTCTCGCAGCGGCCTCGGTCTTCATGGCCGGGATCAACATCTTCGGTGGTTTCATGGTCACCCGGCGGATGCTCGCCATGTTCCAGAAGTCGTAAGGGGGAGGCCGGGAAATGGAATACGGATTCACCACGGCCGCCTATGTCGTTGCGGCAGTTCTGTTCATTCAGTCGCTGGGCGGCCTTTCGGGGCAGGAAAGCGCCAAGCGCGCGGTGTGGTATGGCATTGTCGGCATGGCGCTGGCCGTGGCGGCCACGCTGGTCGGTCCCGGTGCGGGCAACTGGCTGATCTCGGTTGTCATGGTGGCAGCGGGCGGCGCGATCGGCTGGGTCGTCGCCAAGCGCGTGCAGATGACCGAAATGCCGCAACTGGTGGCGGCGATGCACAGCCTCGTCGGTCTGGCAGCGGTGTTCATCGGGTACAACACTCATATCGAACTTGCCCGCGTGGCAGGCATGGACGAAGCGGCCCGCGCCGCGCTGCACGGCTTTGCCGCCGTGGTGGCGCACAAGACGCCGGTCGAAGTGTCGATCCTGCGGGTCGAGACCTTCCTCGGCGTGTTCATCGGGGCGGTCACCTTCACCGGCTCGGTCATCGCCTTCGGCAAGCTGGCGGGGCGTGTGGACGGCAAGGCGAAAAAGCTGCCGGGCGGTCACATGCTGAACGCAGGTGCGGCGGTGCTGTCGCTGGCGCTGCTGCTGGTCTATCTGCAATCGGGCTCGACGCTGGCGCTGATCGTGATGACGCTGGCGGCCTTCTTCATCGGCTACCACCTGATCATGGGCATCGGCGGTGCCGACATGCCGGTCGTGGTGTCGATGCTGAACAGCTATTCCGGCTGGGCGGCGGCGGCCATCGGCTTCTCGCTGTCGAATGACCTCCTGATCGTGGTGGGCGCGCTGGTGGGCTCTTCCGGTGCCATCCTCAGCTACATCATGTGCAAGGCGATGAACCGTTCGTTCGTCAGCGTGATCCTCGGCGGCTTCGGTGGCACGACCGGCCCGGCGATGGAAGTCACGGGTGAGCAGATCGCCATTGACGCCGAAGGCGTGGCGGCGGCGCTGAACGATGCCGACTCTGTCATCATCATTCCGGGCTACGGCATGGCGGTGGCACAGGCACAGCAATCGGTCAGCGAACTGACCCGCAAGCTGCGCGCCAAGGGCAAGAACGTCCGTTTCGCCATTCACCCGGTGGCGGGCCGTCTGCCAGGGCATATGAACGTGCTCTTGGCCGAGGCGAAGGTGCCCTATGACATCGTGCTGGAGATGGACGAGATCAACGAGGACTTCCCCGAAACGGATGTTGCCATCGTCATCGGCTCGAACGACATCGTGAACCCGGCCGCGCAGGAAGACCCCAACAGCCCCATCGCCGGCATGCCGGTGCTGGAATGCTGGAAGGCGAAACAGGTCTTCGTGTCCAAGCGCGGGCAGGGCACCGGCTATTCCGGCATCGAAAACCCGCTGTTCTACAAAGAGAACACGCGCATGTTCTACGGTGACGCAAAAAAGAGCATCGACGCCCTGCTGCCGATGATCGAGTGATCGCCGCGACATGATGAAAGGCCCCGGCACCGCCGGGGCCTTTTGCATTTCAGCAACAGGGGCGATGCATACGCGGGTATGCCTCGATTCCGCTTCCAAATCCGGGGGCGACCGACCCATCAAGGGGCAAAAGCCCGAGACCGAAAATGCCCAAGATCCCCGACCATCCCCTGCGCTATCCGCTGGTGAACGAACTTCATGCCCGGCCCTTCCCGTCGCTGGAGGTGCCCTGCATGGCCGCCTATGTGGCGATCAAGGAGCCGGTGGACGCCCATAACCGCGACCGGAATGCCGACCGTGCGCATCTGCTGGCGCTGCTGGACCGGCATGGCTCGGCCCATCCGCAGCCCGATGCCACGCATTTCTCGGGCGAGATCGGGCGTGCGACGTTGAAATGGGAAAGCCATACCGAGTTCGTCACCTATTCCGCCTTTACTCCGGGCCTGTCAGAGCGCCCGTTCGATGCGGTGGAGGCCAAGGTCTTTCCGACAGAATGGCTGGCGGCGGCGCCGGGCAAGCGGCTTGCCTCGCTCCTGATCCGGGTCGAACCGATGCCGGAAACCGAGGAAGAGATTCTGGCCCGGATCGACGACTGGTTTGTTTCGGAAAGCCTGGCGGTGTCACGCGTGGTCGATGGCGCGGCGATCATCGCGGGCGATTTCCGCATCGACGCGGCGGGACACATGCGCTTTGCGGTTTTCGTGGCGCCGGGCGTCGGCACGCGGCGCGTGGGCCGGATCGTGCAGCGCCTGTGCGAGATTGAAACCTACCGCGCCATGTCGATGCTGGGCCTCAGCCGGGGGCGCGAACTGTCATCGCGGCTCAATGCGCTTGATCCGCGGTTGTCGGCGCTGGTCACCAGCCTCGACGCGATGGATCGGGGGCCGGAGGCGGTGCTGCATGATCTGCTGTCGATTTCGGCCGAGCTGGAGTCGCTTGCTGTGCGCTATTCCTTCCGCTTCGGCGCGACAGGGGCTTATGAGGCCATCGTATCGCAACGCATCGCGGTGCTGCGTGAAACCCGGCTGGACGGGCGGCAGACCTTTGGTGAGTTCATGATGCGCCGCTATGATCCGGCGATGCGTACGGTGAAATCGACCGAGACGCGACTGGCCACCATGTCGGAACGGACGGCCCGCGCTGCCGAACTGCTGCGCACCCGTGTCGATGTGGACCGCAGCGCCCAGAACCAGCGTCTTCTGGAAAGCATGGACCGCCGCGCTGATCTGCAACTGCGGCTGCAACATACGGTTGAAGGGTTGTCTGTGGTGGCGATCAGCTATTACGCCGTCAGCCTTGCCTCTTATCTGCTGTATCCGCTTGGCAAGCTGGTGCATCTGCCGAAAGAGATGCTGACCGCGCTTCTGGTGCTGCCGGTCATACTGGGGGTCTGGCTGATGATCCGCCGTATCCGGCAAGCGATGCACTGACTGGAAATGCGAACCGGGGGCACGAGGCCCCCGGCTGTTGTTTCAGCGCCCGCGGATCCGCGGATCCAGCGCGTCTCGCAGCCCGTCGCCGATGTAGTTCACACTCAGCACCGTCAGTGAAATGGCAAGGCCGGGCCAGATCACGCGGGCGGGGAACAGCTGCATCTGCTCCACCCCGTCATACAGAAGCCGCCCCCAGGTCGGGAAATCCGGCGGGAAGCCGAGGCCCAGAAAGCTCAGCGCGCTTTCGGTGATGATGGCGCTGGCGATGCCCAGGGTCGCGGCCACCATGATGGGTGACATCACATTGGGCAGCACATGGCGCAGGATCACCCGGCGCGGCGGCGTGCCGATGGATCGGGCGGCCAGCACGAATTCGCGTTCCTTCAGCGCCAGAACCTCGCCCCGCACGATGCGCGCGGCTTGCATCCAGCTTGTCACGCCGATGGCCGAGACAATCAGCAGGAAGGTGCCCGCCTCCGGCCCCAATGCGCCCGCGAGCTTTTCGCGGAACAGCATCACCATGACCAGCAGCAAGGGCAGCAGGGGCAGGGCAAGGAACAGATCGGTCATCCGCATCAGCGGCCCGTCCAGGCGCTTGAAATAGCCCGCCAGCACGCCGACGGTCGATCCCAGCGTGATCGAGATGAGCATGGCGACCAGCCCGACCGAGATCGAGACCTTGCCGCCCTCCATCATGCGCAGCAGCATGTCGCGGCCCAACTGGTCGGTGCCGAAGGGAAATTCCCAGCTTGGCGGTTTGTTGCGGAGCTTGATCTGCTGCGCGATGGTCAGATCGGGCGCATCGCGGAAGAACGGCCCGATGGTGACGAACAGCACCAGAGACACCAGCACGATCAGCCCGAGAAGCGCACCCTTGTGGGTGCGGAACTGATCCCAGACATCACGCCACTGGCTGCGCGGCGGTTTCAGCGCGGCGGGGGAGGCAGCGGTTTCAGTCATAGCGGATTCTCGGGTCCAGGATGCCATAAAGGATATCGGCGATCAGGTTGAACAGCACGATCAGGATTGCGAAGATGAAGGTCAGCGTCTGCACCATTGGCAGGTCATTGCCGTGGATGGCAGAAATCAGCAGCTGGCCGAGGCCATTCACCTTGAACACCTGTTCGGTGATGATGGCGCCGCCGAAGATTGTCGGGATGCCAAGCGCGATCACCGTGACCACCGGGATCATGGAATTGCGCAGCACGTCGCGCAGCACCACCACCCGCTCGGTCATGCCGACCGACCGCGCGGTGCGCACATAATCCTGCCCCAGATTGTCCAGCATCGAGGACCGCATGTAGCGGCTGATCTGCGCCGCATTGTAAAGTGCCAGCACCGAGACCGGCAGCACCATCTGCTTGACCTGCTTGCCGAAGCTGGCCCAGTCCGTCACCCGCAACGTGGTGTCGTAGATCGAGGGGAACCAGCCCAGCTTCACCGAAAAGATCACGATGAGCAGGACGCCGGTAAAGAAGGTCGGCACCGAAAACCCGATCATCGAGATGAAGGTGCCAAGCTGGTCGAACCAGCTGTATTGCCGATAGGCGGAATAAATGCCGATGGGCAGGGCGATCAGCACGCCGATCAGATAGGCCGCGCCGATCACGGTCAGCGTCTGCGGGATGCGCTGCGCGATGATGTCGGCCACCGGGCTGCGGCTTTGCCACGAGATGATGCGCTGCGCGTCACCTGCCAGGTCATAGCCGGTGATGGCGCCAAGGATGTGCAGCGGTTCGATGACGAAGAATTGTTTCAGCCACAGCATATAGCGGAAGAACATCGGCTGGTCGGCGCCAAGCGCCTCGCGCATCTTCTGCTTCACCTCGGGCGGAACGGTCAGTGGCACTTCCGACATCGGGTCGCCGGGGGCGAGCTCCAGCAGCAGGAAGATCACGAGACTGATGAACAGAAGGGTCGGGATGGCCAGCAACAGGCGGCGGATCGTGAATGTCAGCATGGCACGACACCTCGGGTCATGGGTCTTGGCCTCCTGGTCTTGTCGGGAAGGGGGCCGGTGCGGTTGCCGCACCGGCCGGGATCAGAGCCGGGGCTCAGGCCCGCATCACTTCATGCGATACCAGTCCGAGGCATTCCACAGTTCGGAATCCCAGGTGTTCAGCACGACACCGCCCAGGGTTTTCGACCGCGCCGACAGACGGCCACGATCCACCAGCGGCACGATGGTCATGCTTTCCTTGGTCAGCATGTCGTTCAGCTTCTTCGCAAGCTCGGCGCGCTTTTCGAGATCGCCGGTTTTGCCCAGCTCCGCGATCATGGCGTCATAGGCCGGGTCGCAGTAGCGGTTGATGTTCTCGCCCTGCCACTGGGTATCCGGGCGCGGGGCCTTGGCGCAGGTATGTTCCGCCAGATAGGCCTCCGGGTCGGTGCCGTCGAAGTTGTTGGCGTACATCTCGACATCGGCATAGAACTTCTGGAACGTGTCGGGCGAACCGGCGTCGCCGCCGAAGAACACCGAACCGTCCACGGCCTTCAGTTCGACCTCGATGCCGATTTCGTTCCACCAGCCCTTGATCAGCGCCTGGAAGTCCTGCCGCACCGGGTTGACCGAGGTCTGATACAGCAGGCTGAACTTCTTGCCGTCCTTGTCGCGGATGCCGTCGCCGTCGCTGTCGGTCCAGCCGGCCTCGTCCAGCAGCTTCTTGGCGCCTTCGATGTCCTGCGTCAGACAGCCGGTGTTATCGGTCGAGGCATACATTTCCGGTGCGGGCACCAGATTGCAGGTCGGACGACCGGCATTGCCATAGCCGATTTCCACCAGCAGGTTGCGGTCGATCGCCATCGACAGGGCCTGACGCACCTTCAGATCCGACAGGATCGGGTGCGGGTGCTTGGCGGTGGAGCGTTCGCCCTCCGGCAGATCGGGCGAGGGATCGGTCATGTTCATCTCGATCCGTTCGACCAGCGTGCCGAAGCCGCTGACGAATTCGCCCTTGCCGCCCTGTTCCATCGCCTGTTGCAGTTCCGGCGGGATCTGGGTGTTCCAGGCATAGTCGAATTCGCCGGTTTCCATCACGGCGCGCGCGGCCGAGGCGGCATCGCCGCCACCCTTCACCGTCACGGTGGCGAAAGCGGGCTTGGCCGGGTCACGGTATTCCGGGTTGGCTTCCAGCTGGATCACGTCATTGGTCTTGAACTCGACCACCCGGAACGGGCCGGTGCCGATGGGGCCAAAGTTCTGTTCGGTACAGGTCGAGGCGGCAGCGCCAAGGCAATTGGCGAACTGCGCCTTCTGAAGCACCGGCGTCGTCGAACCCACGAAAGCCAGATAGGGGTTGGGCTTCGCTTCCTTGAAGCTGATCTTCACGGTCTGCGGATCGACCGCTTCCACCTTTTCCACGCCCTCGAACTTGGCAAGCTGGGCGCAGCCACCTTCGGGATGCATGCAGTATTCGGCGGTGAACACCACGTCATCCGCAGTCACGGGCGAGCCGTCGGACCATTTCAGATCGGGCTTGATCTTCCAGGTGATCGATTTCTGGTCCTCGGCCACGCCGCCGTTTTCCAGGGTCGGGATCTCGTCCACCAGACGCGGGATCATGACGCCCTTCTCGTCGTAGCCTGCCAGCGGTTCGATCACCAGCGAGGCGTTCTCGATGTCTTTGGTCCCCGAGGACAGATAGGGGTTCAGCGTCGAGGGCGCCTGGGAATAGAGGATATTCACATGGCCGTCGGCGCCACGCTCTGCATAGGCGGCCGGGGCGAGCCCGGCCAGAGCGACGGCGCCCAACAGGGCGGCTTTCATTTTCATTGTTACACTCCTTGTTGTTGGCTGTGCTCTTGTGCCCCGGCTTGGCCGGTTTGCCCGGCTCTCGCGGCGTCTATCGGATGAATAAGATGGCAGGCGACCAGGCGGTCGGGCGCCGCCTCCTGAAGCCGAGGTTCCACCTCGCGGCAGACCGGCATCACCTTCGGGCAGCGGGTGCAGAAGTTGCAGCCTTTCGGCGGGTTGGCGGGCGAGGGCACATCGCCCTTCAGGATGATGCGCTGGCGCGCGCCCTCGCGGCTCGGGTCGGGTTCAGGCACAGCCGACAGCAGCGCCTCGGCGTAGGGGTGCAGCGGCCGGGCATAAAGCGCGTCCACCGGCGAGATTTCCGCGATCTGGCCCAGATACATCACCGCCACGCGGTCGGCGATATGGCGCACCATGCTCAGGTCATGGCTGATGAACAGATAGGTCAGGCCCAGCCTGTCCTGCAAATCCTCCAGCAGGTTCACCACCTGCGCCTGGATCGACACATCCAGCGCCGCGATGGGTTCGTCGCAGACGATGAACTTGGGGTTCAGCGCCAGGGCCCGGGCAATGCCGATCCGCTGCCGCTGACCGCCGGAAAAGGCATGCGGATAGCGGTTGGCGAAGGCGCGGTTCAGGCCGACGGCATCCATCAGCTCATAAATCCGCGCCAGCTTGTCCGCACTCGACAGCCCGCTGTGTTCGTCCAGCGGCTCGCCGATGATATCGGCCACCGTCATGCGCGGGTTGAGACTGGCCTGCGGGTCCTGAAACACCATCTGCATGGTGGGCCGCTTGCGGCGAAGCGCCTCGGGCGACAGGCTCGCCACATCGTCGCCCGCAATGGTGATCTGTCCTGCGGTGGGTTCGTAAAGCCGCAGCAGGGCTCGCCCAACCGTGGACTTGCCGCAGCCACTTTCGCCCACAAGGCCCAGCGTCTCGCCCTCATAGATGTCAAAGCTGATGTCATCCACCGCCTTCACATCGCCGGTGTGCTTGCGCATCAGACCGCTGTGGATCGGGAAATACATTTTCAGATTGCGCACCTCGACCAGAGGGCGCGTCGTGGTGTCACGCATGGGCGGCCTCCTGCGACGGGTCTTCTGCACCTTCGGGCGACCAGTGGCAGGCCACGTCATGCCCCTGACCGACAGGGCGGCCATCCACCGGGCGGCGGACCGGGTTTTCCGCCTCGCAGCGCGCGAAGGCATGGGCACAGCGGGCGCGGAACGGGCAGGCGGCTGGGGCGGAACCAAGGATCGGCGGCTGCCCCTCGATCACCTGCAAGCGTTCGCCGCGCTGGCCGCCCAGCTTCGGGATCGTCTTCAGAAGGGCACGGGTATAGGGGTGGCGCGGGTTGCGGAACAGCTCTTTCACCGGGGCCTGTTCCACCACCTGACCGCCATACATCACCATCACCCGGTCGGCGATTTCGGCCACCACGCCAAGGTCATGGGTGATCCAGACAATCGCCATGCCCAGCTTCTGCCGCAGCTCTTTCACCAGTTCGAGGATCTGCGCCTGAATCGTCACATCCAGCGCCGTTGTCGGTTCATCCGCGATCAGCACCTCGGGGTCGCAGGCCAGCGCAATGGCGATCATCACGCGCTGCCGCATCCCGCCGGAAAACTGATGCGGATAGCTTTTCAGCCGCCGCCGCGCATCGGGAATGCCCACCAGTTCCAGAAGTTCCACGGCGCGGACTTCGGCCTGCGCCTTCGACAGCCCCATGTGCTTGCGCAGCGGCGCCATGATCTGACTGCCCACGGTAAACACCGGGTTGAGCGAGGTCATCGGGTCCTGAAACACGAAGCCGATGCGGGCGCCGCGCACTTTGCGCAGGGCCTCCGGCGTCGCTTTCAGCAGATCCTGACCGCCGAGCAGCACCTGACCGGATTGCACATCAGCCGGGGGCGAGGGCAGCAGGCCGATCAGCGACATCATCGTCACCGACTTCCCCGAACCGCTTTCGCCAACAACGCCCAGAAGCTCGCCGGGCATCAGATGGAAGCTGACATCATTGACCGCGTGAACCGATCCACCACGGGTGTGGAAAACGGTTTTCAGGCCGCGAACCTCAAGTACGGGCATCGCCCCGTCGGGCATATGTAACTCCCCAAGTTTTTGTTTTTATTCTTGTTTGGACGGTCTCATTTGGATTTTGCCGCCATCTTTGACCAGAGTGTCAGATATTTTTCTTCACCTAGCAAGGCAGTTCTATCACTTTGACGGCAAGAGTTTGCGCTCTGCCTGCGATGGACGCTACGGCACTTGCAAATTGCATGGGCACTGGGCAGGCTCGCCCCGGAAAATGGAGATCGCGATGCCCGAGCAGCTTACGCCACGTCAGATTCTGGACCGGCTGGTGGCCTTTCCGACCGTCAGTCGAGGAAGCAATCTGGACCTTGTGGACTGGGTGGAAAGCTATCTGGCGTCCTGGGGCGTGGCAGCGCATCGCGTCTATAATGAAACCGGCGACAAGGCCGCGCTTTATGCCAGCGCGGGCCCGGCGGTGGAGGGGGGCGTCATCCTTTCGGGGCACAGCGATGTCGTTCCGGTTGACGGACAGGACTGGAGCTCTGATCCCTGGACCGTGACCGAGCGGGACGGGCGGCTTTACGGGCGCGGCACCTGCGACATGAAGGGCTTCGTCGCGCTGGCACTGGCCGCCGTGCCGCTGGCGGTGCAGCGCGGGGTGAAGCGGCCGCTGCAATTCGCGCTGTCCTATGACGAGGAACTGGGCTGCACCGGCGCGCCGCCGATGATCGCCGAAATGGCCCGCACTCTGCCGCGCGCATCTGCGGCAGTTATTGGCGAGCCGTCGCGGATGAAACTGGTGAATGGTCACAAGGGCGGCACCGGCTTCTGGGTGCATGTGAAGGGGTTCGAGGTGCATTCCTCGCTTCTGCCCGAAGGGGTCAGCGCCATCATGGAAGCTGCGCGGCTGATCCAGTGGATGAATGACCGCAATGACGAGAACCGGGCGAAGCCGGTCACCGAGATTGCGGGCCTGTTCCGCCCGCCCTTCACAACGCTGCATTCCGGCCAGATCTCGGGCGGGACGGCGCATAACATCACCGCCGCCGATTGTCGGTTCGTCATGGAATTCCGCGTGGTGCCGGGTGAAAGCGTCGAGGACTGGGCCGCGCGGTTCGAGGCTGAATGCACGCGGGTTGAGGCTGCGATGAAGGCCGTGCGCCCCGAAGCGGCGGTGCTGCTGGACCGCATCTTCGTGGTGCCCGCGCTGACCCCGGAAACCAATGGCGCGGCCGAGGCGCTGGTGCGGCGCCTGACCGGCGACAACGGCACCATGGTTGTCAGCTACGGCACCGAGGCCGGGCAGTTCCAGGCCGAGGGCTATTCCGCCGTGGTCTGCGGCCCCGGCGACATCGCGCAGGCTCATCAGCCCGACGAATATCTGGAGGTCAGCGAATTCGAGGCAGGCTGGCGCTTCATGCAGGCGCTGGTCGAGGATCTGGCGCAATGATGCCATTCCCGATTTCCGAGGCAACGCCGGTCCGCTTTGCCGGCCCGCTGCCCGACGCCTGCGACGTGGTGGTGATCGGCGGCGGCGTCATCGGGGTGATGACCGCGTGGAACCTTGCCGAACGCGGGCTGCGCGTCACGCTGTGCGAAAAGGGACGGATCGCGGGCGAACAATCCAGCCGCAACTGGGGCTGGATCCGCCAGCAGGGCCGCGATTTCGGCGAATTGCCGATCATGATGGAATCGCTGCGCCACTGGAAATCGCTGTCGCAGGAATTTGGCGAGGCGCTGGGGTTCCGTCAGGAAGGCGTGATGTATCTCGCCCGGACCGAAGCCGAGATGGCGGGGTTCGAGGCCTGGCGCGCCGAGGCCCGCAGCTTTGGCGTCGATACCGAGATGCAGAGCGCGGGGCAGGTGGCCGAACGCATCGCAGGGGCGGCGACGCCGTGGAAGGGCGGGCTGTTCACCGCCTCCGACGCGCGGGCCGAACCCTGGGTGGCGGTGCCGCTGCTGGCCGAGGGCGCGCAGGCGCGTGGCGCGGTGATCGTGGAAAACTGCGCGGTGCGGGCGCTGGACATCGCGGGCGGTCGCGTCACCGGCGTTGTCACCGAACAGGGCCGCATCGCCTGCGATCAGGTGGTTCTGGCGGGCGGCGCCTGGTCGGCGCTGTTTGCCCGCGCTCATGGCGTGGCGATCCCGCAGCTTTCGGTGCGGGCGACCGTGATGGCGACCGAACCCTTGCCGCAGGTCTTTGCCGGCAATGCGGCAGATGATGCCTTCGCCTTCCGCCGACGTGCCGATGGCGGCTATACGCTCGCCCCCGGTGCGGCGCATGACTTCTTCATCGGGCCGGATGCCTTTCGCAACTTCGGCCTCTATCTGCCTGTGTTGAAAAAGGATTTCCGCTCCACGAAGTTCCATCCCGCCGCACCTTCGCATTACCCCGATGCCTGGGGCACTCCGCGTCGCTGGGCGGCGGATGCAACCAGCCCGTTTGAACGGATGCGCGTGCTGAACCCCGAACCCTCGGCCCGGATTGTTGCCGATGTCTGCCAAAGCTTCGCCGCCTGCTTCCCGCATCTCGGGGCGCCGAAGCTCAAGGCAGCATGGGCCGGGATGATCGACACGATGCCTGATGTGGTGCCAGTGGTGGACCGGGTGGCGGCGCTGCCCGGTCTGGTGCTGGCAACGGGGATGAGCGGCCATGGCTTCGGCATCGGCCCCGGTTTCGGCCGCGTCATCGCCGATCTGGTGGCCGGGAACGATACCGGCCACGATCTGCACCGTTTCCGGCTGACCCGCTTCACCGACGGCAGCAAAATCGCACCCGGCCCGTCATTGTGATCAAATCCCGACACGCCGGGGTTGAAGCGGCGCGGTGATTGTAACAGGCTGGCATCCAAGTCCGCACGCGCGGCCAGGACACGAGGAACGCCATGCCCCCGAAGAACCGATTTGCCGAACTGCTGCCCGAAATCACTGCCTGGCGGCGTGATTTCCATGAAAACCCGGAACTGCTGTTCGAAGTGCACCGCACGGCGGGCAAGGTGGCCGAACTGCTGCGCGGCTTTGGCTGCGACGAGGTGGTGGAGGGCATCGGCCGCACTGGCGTTGTTGGGGTCATCAGGGGCCGGACGGACAGCACGGGCCGTGTCATCGGGTTGCGCGCCGATATGGATGCGCTGCCGATCATCGAACAGACCGGGGTTGCCTATGCCTCCAAGACCCCCGGCAAGATGCATGCCTGCGGCCATGACGGCCATACCGCCATGCTGCTGGGCGCGGCCAAATATCTGGCGGAGACCCGCAATTTCGACGGCACCGCCGTGGTGATCTTCCAGCCCGCCGAAGAGGGCGGCGGCGGCGGGCGCGAGATGTGCGCCGATGGCATGATGGGCCGCTTCGGCATTCAGGAAGTCTATGGGATGCACAACATGCCCGGCATCCCGGTCGGCCATTTCGCCATCCGCCCCGGCGCCATGATGGCGGCGGCGGATCAGTTCGACATCACCGTGACCGGCAAGGGCGGCCATGCCGCCAAGCCGCATGACTGCATCGACACCACCGTTGTCGCCGCCCATATCATCGTCGCGGCGCAGACCATCGCCAGCCGCACGGTCGATCCGCTGAAACAGGTCGTCGTCTCGATCTGCACTGTCGCCACCGATTCCACCGCGCATAACGTCATTCCGCAGGTGGTGAAGATGAAAGGCACCGTGCGCACCATGGACCCGGCGGTGCAGGATCAGGTGGAACAGCGGTTGAAGGAAATCGTTGAGGGCACGGCGCTGGCTTTGGGCGCGAAGGCCGAGCTGAACTATCAGCGCGGCTATCCGGTGACGATGAACACCGAGGAAAATACCGGCTTCGCCGCCGAGGTGGCGCAGGCGGTGTCCGGCTATGTCGACACCAATACCGCGCCGCTGATGGGGGCCGAGGATTTCAGCTTCATGCTGAACGAACGCCCCGGCGCCTATATCTTCCTTGGCAATGGCGATACCGCGATGGTGCATCACCCGGCCTATAACTTTGACGACAATGCCATTCCCTTCGGCGCAAGCTGGTATGCGGGCATGGTGGAAACGCGGATGCCGGCCGCCTGACGGTCAGAACAGCGGGCGGGGCGTCGAAGCCCCGTCCTCTTCCTGTGCCAGTTCGGCCAGCCGCGCCGGATCAGGCACCGCCAGATAGCCGCCGGACCAGTGCGCGGCGCCCAGGATGCGCAGCCGGGCCAGCGTCTTGTTGGTATGAACCAGCGAAAGACCCAGCGCATCGGCCAGATCGCGCTGGCGCCAGGGCAGCGGCACGCCGCGCGGCCCCTGCATCCCCGTCGCAACCGCCCGTCGCCACAGTCGCAGCAAGGCCCAGGCCAGACGGCTGGTCGCGTCGCGCTGGCCGAGGGTCAGCAAGGCCTCTCCCAGAAAATGTTCTTCCGTCGCCGCCAGATAAGTCAGGTCGAAGGCGCGGGCGGGTTGATCGCGAAACACCCGCCACAACTCGTTCCGTTCAAAACGGCACAGGGTCATGTCGGTCGTAGCCTCGACCGAATGTTTCATCTCGCCCATAACTCCCGACTGCAAGCCAAGGAAATCCCCGGGAAAAACGAAATTCACCACCTGCCGTTCACCATCCGGCAGCGATTTGCTGCGCAGGCCCTGACCGCGCAGCACGGTGTAAAGCCACGGGCTCGATTGCCCCTCCCACAGCAAGACCTGTCCGGCGGCCACCTCCACCTCTGACGATTTGAAGGCCTGCATGAAGGCGACCTCCCCGGCATTCATCGGCTGGAACATCGGCTGGCAGCGCAGGGGGCAGTCGGCGCAGGCTGTGGGCATGGCGAATTCCTCTTCGGCTATGTCACAGTTTAATGCGAACCTGCGCAGACGGTTCCATGCTACCGGGGAATCGGGCGGAGAATCGGGTGACCGGAGATCCTGGCGCAGGGAGAATGGGATGCGACGGCTGTTTCTGGTGGTCGACCCGGTCCGGCTGGTGGCCGAGGATCTGGGCATGCTGATCGGCGAGGCTGACCGCATGGCGACGGTTCTGGTCGCGACCGAGATCGAGGCGGCGCTGGCCGAACTGGCCGATGCTGTGGATCTGGCGGCGGCTTTCCTGAACCTGCCTTTCGCCACGGCGCGCGACAGCGGTCTGCTGGAGCGTATAGCGGCGCTGGGTGGCCGATATGTCAGTCTGCGCGCCTCGGTCGAGGCGCTGCCGGGACAGCCGCCGCCCCTGGTGCTGGACCTGCCGTTCAGCGACGAGAGCGTGGCCGGAATGCTCCGACAGCTCCGCTGAAGCGGGGCTTCCGGTGCGGTACAGGCGGTTTTTCGCGCTTCTCGATCTCGTCCAGCACGCGACGCAGGTCTTCGACCCCGATATTGGCCGACAGGCGCAGGTCGCCCAGAATCCGCTCCAGCACCTCTGGCGAGGGGCGGTCGGCGCGGCGCGGCGCGGCGGTGGCGTCATGGGGCAGGCGGAAAGGATAGACCCGGCCGGTCAGCCGGTTTACCGCGATGGCTGCGATCACCAGAATGGTGCTGTCCAGCATCACCGGCGTCAGCGCGAACTGGTAGCCCAGCTTCATCGTCGCCGGGGCTGACAGTACGGCGGCCATGGCAACGGCAGCGCCGGGCGGATGCATGGCACGCAGCAGCATCATCGCCAGCGTCGCCCCGCCCACCGCCAGCGCAATGGTCAGCGGGACGGGCAGGCCGAATTGCAACACGGTCACCGCCACCGCAGCACTCGCGCCATTGCCGATCACCACTGACCAGGGCTGTGTCAGCGGGCTGTTGGGAACCGAGATCAGCAGGAAGGTGGTGGCCGCCAGCGGGGCGATCAGCGAGAACCGCGCATCGTTGGCGCCAAGCAGCATCTGCATCAGCGCGGCCAGACCCAGTGTCAGCCCGATGGCCCCCGCCGCGCGCAGCATTTCGATGCCGCGCGGCATCATCATGGCGGGTAGCAGATGCTCTGCCGCGGCAGTCAGCCATTTCCGCCTGTCGCTCACGGCTTCAGCCACCCGTGTGGCTCATGTGGCGGGTCATCTGGCCGGCGATGGCCTGGCGCGAGTAATCGAAGTCATGGCCCTTGGGCTTGCGGGCGATGGCGGCGCGGATCGCCTGTTCCAGCCCGGCGTCATCGGGGCTGGCGCGCAGCGGCGCGCGCAGGTCTGCCATGTCTTCCTGCCCGAGACACATGTAAAGCTCGCCCGTGCAGGTCAGCCGCACCCGGTTGCAGCTTTCGCAGAAGTTATGCGTCAGCGGCGTGATGAAGCCGATCTTCTGCCCCGTCTCCTCCAGCCGCACATAGCGCGCCGGACCGCCGGTGCGTTCCGCCAGATCGGTGAGGGCAAAGCGTTCGGCCAGCCGGGCCCGCAGGTCGGTCAGCGCCCAGTATTGCGACAGCCGGTCCTCGCCGCCCAGATCGCCCATCGGCATGACCTCGATGAAGGTCAGGTCATGGCCCTCCCGCGCGCACCAGTCGACCAGCGGGAACAGCTCGTCCTCGTTGAAGCCCTTCAGCGCCACGGCATTGATTTTCACGCGCAGTCCGGCCGCCTTCGCGGCCTCGATCCCGTCCAGCACCTGCGGCAGGCGCCCCCAGCGGGTGATTTCCGCGAATTTCGCGGGATCGAGCGTATCCAGAGACACGTTGATCCGACGGATCCCGCAATCGACCAGTTCCTGTGCGAAACGGGCAAGCTGGCTGCCGTTGGTTGTCAGTGTCAGCTCTTTCAGCGCGCCGCTGTCCAGATGGCGCGACATGGCGCGGAAGAAGGTCATGATACCCTTGCGCACCAGCGGCTCGCCCCCGGTGATGCGCAGCTTTTCCACGCCCATATGCACGAAAGCGGTGCAAAGCCGGTCAAGTTCCTCCAGCGTCAGCAACTCTGCCTTCGGCAGGAATGTCATGTGTTCAGCCATGCAATAAGTGCAGCGGAAATCGCAGCGATCCGTCACCGAAACCCTCAGGTATCGGATGGCACGGGCGAAAGGGTCGATCAGGGGCGCGTTCATGCCTGAAAGGTAGGCATTCGCCGAACGGCCAGCAAGCGCGAATCCGACAGTTGAAGCGCCGTTCCCCCCCGACTATCGTTGCACTCTGCCCGATGCGGGCGCGTGAGAAGGAGGTGCGGAATGCTGCGTGGTCTGACGATTCTGGGGGGGTGCCTGCTACTGGCGGGCTGCGCCGACTTGAAGATGCCTCAGTTCGGCAAGCGCCCCTCTGCACCGCAAAGCGCAATTTCCGAGCCGCTGCCGCTGCCCACGCCCGAGCTTTCGGCGCCGCCGCCGAAACCCGGCGCCCGCACGGCCGAGACGCTGGACACGACCACCGACGAACAGCGCAAGGCCGCCACGGCGGCGACGGTTCCGGCCGGAGGCTCGCTGGGCAAGGTGGTGGTGACACTGGGCGATCCGACCACGCCGGGATTCTGGCTGCGGTCGTCGCTGGTGTCGGCGCCGGTGCCGGGGGTGATCCGGACGGCCGGTGGCGTGACCGTGCAGGTTGACCTGATGCCGGGCGAGGGCGCTGCGCAACTGTCGCTGGCAGCCTTCCGCGCGGCGGGCCTGTCGCTGACCGATCTGGCCACCGTCGAGGTTCTTAAACGGTAAGGCCGCGCAAGCCTCAGTTTCCGTTCAGGATTTTGTCGAGGATGCGGCCGGTTTCCGCCTCCAGCGCCTCTTGCGCGCGGCGTTTGGCGGCGGTTTCAAGGCTTTCGCCCTCCTGTGGGGTGACACCTAGCTTGTCTTTCGCCAGTTCCTCCAGCCGGGCCTTGGCGCGTTCTTCCGCGCGGGCCTTTTCGGCATCCAGCCGCTTTTGGGTCAGCCATTCCAGATCCAGCCGGATCTTGGGCGATGCCCATGGCCCCTTGATCAGCACCGGAATTTCTACGCCGTCGTCTCCGCCCAGACGCGGCAGCAGCCGGTAGTCGAGACTGCGCGCGCCAAGGTCGATCTGCCCGGCGCCGCCTGCGGTGAACAGGTTGGCGGCGATGTTCAGGTCGTCCGAAACCGCGATGCCATTGGTGATTTTCGCGGTCATTCCGGCGGTGTCGAAGATCGTCCGCTTGCCTTCACCGACATAGCCGGGGTCCATGGTGCGCAGCATCCCCACGATGTCGAGACCAAGGATTTCGCCCTTGCCCATCTTGACGGCAATGTCCCCGGACAGGCTGCGGAGGATCGCATCGACCGACGCGCCGGAGCCGAGGAAGCTCAGCTTCACATTTCCGCGACCAAGCAGCCGGTCGGTTCCGGTCAGGTCTTGCAGCAGGGGTTGCAGGTTGAGCTCCTTCAGCGAAAGGTCACCCCCGACTGACAGGCCCTGACGCCCGTTCAGCACGAATTGCCCGGTGATCCCGCCGCCATAGGCTGCGGCTTCGGTCAGTTTCACCACGGCACGCGCGCGGTCCAGCGTGACGCCCGCCTGGGTCTGGCCCAGCTTCAGCGGACCGGCTGCAATGGCCCCGGCGGACAGACTGATTTCGGCATCCAGCGCCGACAGGCCCGAGACGTCAATGGGGGTGGTGGACCAGCCCGCATCGCCCGTGTTCTTGCCGTCCCCTTGCGTCGTGCTGCCGGGCAGGGTCAGCCGTTCGGTCGTGAAGCGACCCTGAAGGCGCGGGCGGTCTGCGCCGGGCAACAGGTCGGCCTCGCCCCTGATCACGGTATCGTCCAGCGCGATTTCGGCCTTGCGCAGATGCAGCGCGCCCTTGGTCGTGCGCGTCAGATCGGCGCTCAGCCCGATGGCGCGCGCACCCAGGCCTTCTGGCAGATCGGGCAGGGGGCGGCCCAGCACCGCCTCCAGTGCCGGGCGGTCGCCCAGATCGGCGGTCAGATGGCCTTCGGCCTCGGCCCGCGCGAGACTTGCCTTGCCCTTAAAGCCGAAAGCCGCCTTGCCCGCGCCTGCCTGAAGCTCGATCGCGCCCAGTTCTCCGGCCAGCAGCGGCCCCAGCGCCTCGACCGAGGCATTGAGTGTGACCGGCTGCCCGCGCACCAGCCCGCGCAGGTCGATCCGGGCCGGGCCATCGAACTCGGGTATGGCGGCGTCGATATTGACGTCGGTCATCTCGATCTCGGTGCCGCTCTGACGGTCGATGAAGCGCAGGCGGCCATCGCGGATCGTGCCCCGCCCGAGCGTCATGCCCGCGCCGGAGGATGCGCCGCTTGCGGGGCCCGACCCGCCGCTGCCCCCCATGGCCCAGGTGGTGCGCCCGTCCTTGCGCCGCTCCAGCAGCAGTTCGGGCTTGTCGATCTCCACCTCCGTCATGCGGATCTGGCCATCGAACAAAGGCCCGAGTTTCAGCCCGATGGCAATGCGGTCGGCATGCAGCAGGTCCGGTCCGGCTGCCCAGTCAGGATTGGCGATGCGCACCGGCCCGGCGGTGACCCCCAGCACAGGCCAGATCGTCGGGCGGATCTGGTTGCCGATCTCGATGACGCGGCCGGTGGTGCGGGCAAATTCCGTTTCCGCCAGCCGGGCGATCCTGTCCTTCGGCATTAGGAACACCATCAGCGCCAACAGCAGCACCAGAACCAGCAATGACGAGACGATCCGCATCAACCAGCGCATCCGGCCCTCCTTCCACTCTTGCCCGCAGCCTAACCGCAGCTGTTGCGGGCAACAATCCCGTGTGGCGCTGGTCGGCGGTGGGCTGCGCGTGGCCCCTTTGCGGCGGCCTGCTTCACCGCTATATGGGGCCAATGTCGCAGAACCCGCCGAACCTCCGCCCCGATCTCGCCCGTGCCATGATCCCCGACGTGGCACGCCCCGGCCAGCCGACCATCGGCATGGTCTCGCTTGGCTGCCCCAAGGCGCTGGTGGACAGTGAACGCATCCTGACGCGCCTGCGCGCCGAGGGTTATGCGATCAGCCCGGATTACAAGGGCGCCGATGCGGTGATCGTGAACACCTGCGGTTTTCTGGACAGTGCCAAGGCGGAAAGCCTTGATGCCATCGGCGAAGCTCTGCGTGAAAACGGCAAGGTGCTGGTCACCGGCTGTCTGGGGGCAGAGCCGGATTACATCACCGGCGCGCATCCCAAGGTTTTGGCCGTCACCGGCCCGCATCAGTATGAGGCCGTGCTGGATGCCGTGCACAAGGCCGTGCCGCCGCAGCCCGACCCCTTCGTCGATCTGCTGCCCGCCAGCGGGGTGAAGCTGACGCCGCGCCATTACAGCTATCTGAAGATCTCGGAAGGCTGCAATCACAAGTGCAGGTTCTGCATCATCCCCGACATGCGCGGCCGTCTGGTCAGCCGCCCGGCTCATGCCGTCCTGCGCGAGGCGGAAAAGCTGGTCGAGGCAGGGGTGAAGGAATTGCTGGTCATCTCGCAGGATACCTCGGCCTATGGGGTGGACCGCAAGCATGACCTCTCGCCCTGGAAGGGCGGCGAGGTGCGGGCGCATATCACCGATCTGGCGCGCGAGATGGGCAAGCTGGGCGCCTGGGTGCGGCTGCATTACGTCTATCCCTATCCGCATGTGCGCGACCTGATCCCGCTGATGGCCGAGGGGCTGGTGCTGCCCTATCTGGACATCCCGTTCCAGCATGCGCATCCCGAGACGCTGAAACGCATGGCCCGCCCTGCGGCGGCGGCAAAGACGCTGGACGAGATTGCCGCCTGGCGCGCCGCCTGCCCGGACATCACGCTGCGCTCGACCTTCATCGTGGGCTATCCCGGTGAAACGGAAGCGGAATTCCAGACCCTGCTGGACTGGCTCGATGAGGCGCAACTGGATCGCGTTGGCTGCTTCCAGTATGAGAACGTCGCCGGGGCGCGCTCGAACGATCTGCCCGACCATGTGCCGGCCGAGGTGAAACAGGACCGCTGGGAACGCTTCATGGAAAAGGCGCAGGCGATTTCCGAAGCCAAGCTCGCCGCCAAGGTGGGGCAGGTGATGCAGGTTCTGGTGGACGAGGTGGACGAAGAGGGCGCCACCTGCCGCACCATGGCCGATGCGCCGGAAATCGACGGCAACCTGTTCATCGACGCGGATTTCGAAACCCTGTCGCCCGGCGACATGGTGACGGTCGAGGTCGAGGAAGCCAGCGAATATGATCTGTGGGGGCGGGTGGTCTGAGGCGGTCGACAGCGACGGGCCGCGCCCCTAGACTGGCGGCATGAGCGTTTTCACCGATCCCGATACCGTTGCACGTTATACCGAAGGACCCGCGCGCCTCGTTCCCGGTCTGCGCGACCTTCATCGCATGACGGCGCTGCTGCTGGCGGAACATGCGGGCGAGGGGGCGGGCATTCTTGTGCTGGGCGCGGGCGGCGGGCAGGAGCTGGATCTGTTCGCGCGCTACCGGGCTGACTGGCGGTTCGTCGGCGTCGATCCCTCGGCAGAAATGCTGACACTGGCGCGTCAGGTCACGCGGGATCACGCCGGGCGCATCGGCTGGCACGAAGGTTATATCGACGATGCACCGCCGGGGCCGTTCGAAGGCGCCACCTGTTTGCTGACGCTGCACTTTCTGCCCCGCGAAGAACGTCTGCGCACCCTGATCGAATTGCACCGCAGGCTGAAACCCGGCGCGCCTCTGATCGTGGCGCATCACAGTGTGTCCGAGGCCGGACGGGCGCTATGGTTGCGGCGCTATGCCGATTTCGCGGCAAGCAATGGTGTTCCGCCGGAAAGCGCCCGAACGGCGGCTGCGGCGATTGCAGAGCGTCTGCCGCTTCTTTCCCCGACCGAAGATGAGGCCCTGTTGCAAGAGGCAGGATTTACCGATGTCGGCCTGTTCTACGCGGGCTTCACCTTTCGGGGCTGGGTCGCCACGACCTGACCCTCACCGCCGTGGCACGCTGAACAGCGTGTAGCCTGCCGCGCCGGTAAGGCGGCGGGCGCCGGTTTCGGTAACGAAGACGCCCATGTTCTCCATCCCGGCGGGGCAGGCGACCAGATCGGCGGCATCGTCAAGGAACTGGTTGGTAAAGGCATCCTCACCCACCCGGCGGCAGGGATCGGCCGGGTTGCGATAGCCGCCCATCAGCGGCAGGCTGGTTGGGCCGGGCGGGGCAGGCTGCACACAGGCCAACAGCGGCAGCAGGGCGACAAGCATGGATAGGGTGCGCATGGGAACCTCCGCCTTTCCCGCAGGATGCCACATCCCGCCGGTTCCGTCAGGTCGGAAATCCCCGCTTGGCGGTTCGGGGCGCGCGCGCTAGCATTCCCGCAGCCAACCGCCAGCGGAGAGCCCGATGACCGACAGCCCGGAATGCCCGCAGAAAGCGCCCTACAGGGTCGAACTGACCGAAGGCAAAACCTATTTCTGGTGTGCTTGCGGGCGGTCGCAGAAACAGCCCTTCTGCGATGGCAGCCACAAGGAAACCGGCTTCACCCCGGTGAAATTCACCGCCGAGGCCACGAAGCCCGCCTTTCTGTGCGGCTGCAAGCAGTCCGGTAAGGCGCCGTTCTGCGACGGCACGCACAAGACGCTTTGATCCGCTTAACCCAGCAGAATCATCAGCCAGGCCAGACCACCCGCGATGGCGGTCACAGCAACGGCAGCCGAAGCGGCATCCTTGGCGCGTTTGGCACGGGGGTCATGATCGGTGGAGATGTAATCCACCACCTCCTCCACCGCCGTGTTCATCAGCTCTGCCGCCAGCAGCAATACGCCAAGCGCAAGGATCAGGGCCCTTTCGCCCGGCGTCAGGTCCAGCGTGAAAGCCAGCGCGGCCGAGGCGATGTTGACGGCAAACCACTGCCGCAGCGATTTCTCGTTGCGCCATGAGGCGGCCCAGCCCTCCCATGACCAGGTTGCGGTATTCCTGAGCCGGGCGAGTTCCGCCAGCAGCCGTGCGATCATGCCTGTTCCCCGACTGACGTAAGGTCGAATGCCGCCGCATATCGCGAAAACGCCCGGCCTGTCCACGGCGCAGCCCTCAACCTTGGGGTGGAGACGCGGTTTCCCCGGCCAGAAAGGCACGCACGCAGGTGACGACATGGGCGAAACGGTCGCCGCCAAGATGGACGCCGCCATACCAGCGGGTGACGACGACGATGGTGTCCTTCAGTTCGGCCCGTTCCAGCATGCGCAGGATCACGGCCCCCGCGCCACTTTCGCCGTCGTCATTCTTCACCGGACCGCCGTCCGACAGGATGCAGGCCCAGGAGTTATGTGTGGCCTTGGCGTATTTCTTCACCCGCTTCAGATCGGCAACGAACGCGTCGCAGCCCTTGCGGCCCGTGACCCTGCCGCCCGAGACGGCATATTTCGACCCCCGGTCCGAAACCACATTTTCAATCTGACGCATCCCGCCTCCGCTTTGGGGCAGGTTAGCGGCGGGCGCCGGAAAGGGCCAGCACTCAGGGCGCCAGAGATTCGATGGCCGTCTTGTTCTGGCAGTAGCCGGGCAGGGCGGCGGCATGTGCCGGATCGGCCAGCCAGCCCGTGCAATCGGCCGAACTGGCGCAGCCCTGACAGCGCGTGACGATCTGCGCCAGTTCGCTGCGTTTCAGCCAGCCCTCCGTCACCGCGCGCGGCAGGTCTACGCCCACCGCGCGTGCCATGCCATGTGTCAGCCACCAGGCGCGCGGCGCCTCGACATATCCAAGCATTGCCCGTCTCCCTGCAATTCTGAGGGAAGGGTCGCGCGGGGCCGCCGGACGCGCCTTGATGCAGGTCAAGGCGCGGGGGGAAGAGGTCAGATTCCTGGCGGGCGACGGTTGTCCGACAGCGCCCCGATCCGGCCCGCCACGTCGCGCAGACGCGCGAGTTCATCGGGCAGCATCTGCGGCTCGGCCCGTGTCAGCGCCGCGCGGGCCTGTTCCGAGGCGGCCCGGCCAAACAGGGCGGCGTCGATCTCGCACAGCGCCAGCAGCGCCTTTTGCAGCCGGATCTGCACGGCGAAGATGCCCGCGCCGTCGCGCGCGATGGGCGGAAAAACATCCTCCATCATCTCGGCCACAGTCAGCGGCGGCACCCAAAGCCGGTTGTAGCGCACTTCGGGGCTGCGGGTTTCGGTACAGATCGCCAGCAGCCGGACCGCGCGTCCCAGAATGTCGATGGCCGATCCGGGGTCATTGACGGCGGGTGACAATGCGCGTTCGGCGATTTCGGTCAGCACCGACAGGCCGAAGCGCGGGTCCTGGTCGAAAGAGCGCGTGGCACCGATGTCAAAGGCATCGAGGCAGGTGGCGCCCTCAGCCTCGCTTGCCGGGGCGCCGACCCACAACAGCGGCGCGCCGGGATGGACAAAGCTGCCGGGCAGGGCCGCAACCCAGATGGCGCATCCCGCAGCCTCGGCTACCGCCTGCAACGCGGCGAGGTCGACATGGCGGACATAGCCGATCCGGTCGGCCATCACGGCGCGGGCATCGAAAGGCGCGGGGCCGGTCATCGGATGCGCGCCCAGCCACGGCTCGTCCGTGCGGGCGCGCAGCGCCTCGGCCACGGCCTGTTCCACGCGGTCATGGGTATCATCCCGGCGGCCATAGGCCGTCAGATGCGCAATCCAGCGCAGCATGCCAATGACGATCAGCGCCACCAGCGCCAGCGTGACGACGAACAGCACGAACTTGCCGTTCGGCCCGTAGGCGCCTGCCTTCAGCCCGATGACCGAGACCAGCGAGAAGATGAAGCTGCCCAGAAAGGTCGACAGAACCTTTTGTGTGGTCCGGTCATGTTGCAGCAGGTTGGTGGCGCGCGGGGTGATATTGGTGGCAGCGGCGTTGAAGGCGCCCAGCATGGTGCCGAAGGCGAAGGTGGTGACCGTCAGCATGGACGAGGCGATGATGGTCAGCACCGCCTCCACCGCGTCGGTGCCGATACTGTAGTCGATCCCTTCGGGCAGCATCGGCCCGATCCACGAGGCCGCGCCCGCCGTGGCCAGCGCCGCCAGCGCATAGACCACCGAAGTCACCCACAGCTTGCGGCTGAGCTGCCGCCAGATCCACCGCGCCTTGCTGATCACGCCTGCCTCCCGTTTTCGGGCAGGCTGCGGCCTTGTGCGCGGCAGGTCAAGGGCTGCCGGTTCGCAGGCGTGCAAGGGGAAGGGTGCCCCCTGCGCCGATCTTGCTCCACCTTCTCAACCCGACCTTCTCAGTATGCGGCCTGCCGCTCCAGCCCGGCGACCACGGCGCCCACCTGTTGCAGGCGCTGCGCGTTGGGCGGGTGCGAGCCGAGGAACTGGTCGCCCGGATCGGGCAGGCGGCTGAAGAAGCCCGCGCCGCGCACCGGATCGTAACCGGCATACCAGGCGATACGGGCCCCCAGCGCATCGGCCTCCAGCTCGTATTCCTTGGAATAGCGCCGCGCGCCGATGCTGGCACCAAAGCTTTGCCATTGCTTCATCGTCGCGGCATCGGCGCCGGTGGCCTGCCCGAGCATGGTGCCCAGAACCGCGCCCGCTTCGGCGCCCTGCTGCTTGCGCCCGATATGGCCGAGGATATGGTGCGAGGCCTCATGCCCCAGAACAAAGGCGATCTCGTCTTCATTGCGGGCATCGGCGATCAGCGCGAGCGTGAAGCCGACCACGGGGCGGCCCTGTTCGTCGATGGTCTGGAAGGCGTTGGGCGGCAGGTTGCGGCGGCGGTCCACCACGATCTGAAGATCGCAGTTCTGGCCGGGCCCGGCCTGCTGGCGGCAGAAGCGTTCGGCCACCGGCTCCACCCGTTCCACCACGGTCACGAAATTGCGCGCGGCATCCTGCGGCGAAAGGCGCCCGCCGTCCGCTCCTGCGGCGGCAGGCGCGGGGGGCGGTGCTGGGGCGGGCACAGGCTGGCCGGTGGTCACGCATCCCGCAAGGACAAGTGAGACAGACAGCAAAACCCCCAGCCGCAACAGCGCCATGAACCCCGCCCCGGAATATCCTGCCATCGTCGTCATTTTCTGCCCTGCCGTTTTCCCCAATCTAGCAAAACGCCCGGCGGCGGAAAGACCCCTCGGCCAGGGCTGGTGGCCTGTCACGGCAAAGTGTCACGGCCCTTTTTGCCGTTGCGCCGCGCGCCGGGCCTGCTAGCCTGAGGTCATGTTTACCATCGAGCACGAATTCGACGCGACCGTGATCACCCTCATTGACGAGGGGCATGAGGGGTTGCAGGAAGACATCACCATTTCGGCTTTCGACGACTGCATCACACTGGAACAGGTGCATCCCGTCACGCAGGAACCCATGGTCATCACGCTGTCCATGGTGCAGTTGCGCGACCTTGCCGCTGCGCTGGATCTGCCGGAAGGCAGCTACCGGATCGAGACCCGCAAGGCCTGAGCCTCACCCACGTTGAGCGTCCCGGCCTTTGGGGCGCGCGTCCCATCCGCTTCCTCATCCGCACCGCCCCTCCGGCAAAGCCCGGCCGCGCCCGGAGGCCCCATGTTGCGCGCTGCGGATGCCGCGTGTATCTAGCTTCGCAAGGTCTTGCCCTGTCACGGGCGTTGCGAGAAGGAAGATCGGATGCGTCGCGTTGTTGTCACGGGTCTTGGAATGGTCACGCCGCTGGCTTGCGGGGTGGAGGAGACCTGGAAACGGCTGCTGGACGGGCAATCGGGCGCGGGTCCGATCAAGCGCTTCGATGCCAGCAATGTGGTGACGAAATATGCCTGCGAAATTCCGCTGGGCGACGGCAGCAACGGCACGTTCAACCCCGATGACTGGATGGAGCCGAAAGAGCGTCGCAAGGTCGATGATTTCATCCTCTATGGCATGGCCGCCGCCGTTCAGGCGGTGAAAGATGCCGGATGGGAGCCTGAGGACGAGGAAAGCCGCCTGCGCACCGGCGTGATGATCGGTTCGGGCATCGGCGGGCTGTCGACGATTGCCGACACCGCGGTGCTGATCAAGGAAAAGGGGCCGAAGCGGGTTTCGCCCTTCTTCATCCCCGGTTCGCTGATCAACCTGATCTCGGGTCAGGTGTCCATTCGCTTCGGCTTCAAAGGGCCGAACCATGCGGTCGTGACCGCCTGTTCCACCGGCGCCCATGCCATTGGCGATGCGGCGCGGCTCATCATGTGGGGCGATGCCGATGTGATGGTGGCGGGCGGGGCGGAAAGCCCGATCTCGGAAATCGGGATCGCGGGCTTCAACGCCTGCAAGGCGCTGTCGACCAAGCGGGCCGAGGAGCCGGAGAAGGCCAGCCGCCCCTATGACGCAGACCGCGACGGTTTCGTGATGGGCGAGGGCGCGGGCGTCGTCGTGCTGGAGGAATACGAACACGCGAAGGCGCGCGGCGCGAAGATCTATGCCGAGGTGCTGGGCTACGGCCTGTCGGGCGACGCCTATCACATCACCGCGCCGTCGGAAGATGGCGATGGCGGTTTCCGCAGCATGAGCGCGGCGCTGGCCCGTGCCGGGATCTCGCCGAACCAGGTGGATTACATCAACGCGCATGGCACCTCGACCATGGCCGATACGATCGAACTGGGCGCTGTGGAGCGGCTGATGGGCGATGCGGCGGCGAAGGCCACGATGTCTTCGACCAAGTCGAGCATCGGGCATCTTCTTGGCGCGGCGGGCGCGGTCGAGGCGATCTTCTGCGTGCTGGCGATCCGCGATCAGGTGGCGCCGCCGACGATCAACCTCGACAATCCGGCGATCCAGCCGAAGCTTGATCTTGCGCCGAACAAGGCGGTGAAGCGCAAGATCGACGTGGCGCTGTCGAACAGCTTTGGCTTCGGTGGCACCAATGCGAGCCTCGTTCTGGGCAAGGTGCGCGGCTGATGTGGCGGTCTGTCGCCTCCAACGCGCTGACCCTGTTCATCGTGTTGCTGATTGCCGTCGCCGGGGTTCTGGCCTGGGGACGGCAGGAATTCAACGGCCCCGGCCCGCTGGCGCAGCCGATCTGCCTGAAGGTGGAGCGTGGCTCGTCGCTGAGCGAGGTGAGCCGCAATCTCGAAGCGCAGGGCGCGGTCAGTGACGCGCGGATCTTCCGCATCGGTGCAGATTATTCCGGCAAGGCCAAGGGCTTGAAATTCGGCTCCTATCTGGTGCCCGAAGGGGCGTCGATGGCACAGATCCTTGATCTGGTGACGGCAGGGGGCGCCTCGACCTGCGGGCGCGAGGTGAATTACCGTATCGGCGTCGCCAAGGCGGAAATCATTCTGCGCGAACTGGATGCCGGGACCAACCGCTATGTCGAGGTGGCCAAATTCGCCCCCGCGACCGATGCCGCGCCGCAGGAATATGTGTATGCGGTGGCGGCGGGCGATCTGCGCTGGCAGATCACGCTGGCGGAAGGCGTGACCAGCTGGCAGGTGGTCGACAGCCTGAAGCGCGCCGATTTCCTGGACGGCAATATCGAAGCCGTGCCGCCCGAGGGCACGCTTGCCCCCGATGCCTATGAGGTGGACAAGGGCGCCTCGCGCGCGGCGCTGCTGGTGCAGATGCAGGACAAGCAGACCCGGATCATGGATGATCTCTGGGCCTCGCGCGCGGGCGATCTGCCTTATGACACGAAGGAACAGGCCATGGTTATGGCCTCCATCGTGGAAAAGGAAACCGGCATCGCCGATGAACGCCCGCTGGTCGCCAGTGTCTTCGTGAACCGGCTGAACAAGGGGATGCGGCTGCAAACCGACCCGACGGTGATCTATGGCATCACCAAGGGTGAGGGGGTGCTGGGCCGGGGCCTGCGGCAAAGCGAGTTGCGTCGCGCCACGCCCTACAACACCTATGTCATCGAAGGGCTGCCGCCGACCCCCATCGCCAATCCGGGACGGCTGAGCATCGAGGCCGCGCTGAACCCGGCGCAAAGCGACTATCTGTTCTTCGTGGCGGATGGCAGCGGCGGTCACGCCTTTGCGGCCACGCTGGAGGAACATAACGCCAATGTGGCGCGCTGGCGCGCCATCGAGGCGGAGCGTGGTCAGGCGAATGAAGGCGGGGTGCAGGGCCAGTAAGGCCCTGCGCTATCCGATCTGCGGCAGGGTTTCGGCCAGCCGCGAAACGCCCGGCGACAGCGGCAGCAAGGCCGCCTGCACCGAGTGATAGATGTCGGGCTTGCCGTGGAACTGCGTCACCGTAGGCTGGCCTTCCGCGTCGATTTCCGGGAACCAGCCGCCCTGCGCATGGTCGATGAAATGCGCATCGGCGAACTGCCAGAGGCGGCGATACCATGCCTCGTCGTCTTCGGTGCCGCCCAGCTTGATCAGCGATGACAAGGCACCAATGGCTTCGGTCACTGGCCACCAGTAGCGGTCACGGATGGCAGGCGCGCCGCCGAACTGAAGCGTGTAGAAGATACCGCCCTTTTCTACATCCCAGCCGTCGGCCAGCGCCTGTTCGATCACCCGGCGCGCCGTTGCCGGGGCGCCGTTGTTGGGACGGTCCGCCAGATCCCAGTGTTGCAGCATCAGCCGGCCCAGTTCAAACGAATGGCCGGGGGTGGTGCCTGCGGGGCGGAACATCGGGTTGCCGGAATAGGCACGGTCGATCTGCCAGTTTTCAGTGTAATGTTCGGGCAGGCGCCAGCCTTCGGCAGGGGCGATGCGGTTCAGAAAGAAATCCAGAATCCGGCCCGCGCGGGTCAGATAGACCTCGCGCCCCGTCGCCTCGTAAGCTGCCAGCAGCGCCTCGACCCCGTGCATATTGGCATTCATGCCACGATAGGCAGAAAACGGCGCCCAGTCGCGGTTCCATTCGTCGGCAAACAGGCCCACGCCGTCTTCCCAGTAATGCCGGTCCAGCACGGCGGTCGCATCGTCGATCAGCCGGTCGGCATCGGGGTGGCCTGCAAGCCGGGCACTGGCCCCGGCCAGCAGAACGAAAACATGACCATAGGCGAGCTTGCGTGTGTCGCAGGGCGGGGCGCCGTCCAGCGACCAGAGATAGCCGCCATGATCCGCGTCGCGGTGATGCGACCAGAGGTAAGCCATGCCCGCGTCGATGATAGCCTCGCATCCCGCCACCCCGGCGCGATGGCCCAGAGCGTAGGAATGTACCAGCCGCGTCGTGGTATGCAGTTCCTGCACCTCACCCGGCAGCGGTGTGCCGTCATGGGCCAGAACGTGAAAGCCGCCGTCCTTGCGTGGGCTGGCACGAAAGAAAGCGAATTGCCGCCGCGCCTCGGCGGCCAGCCAGTCGCGATGTTGCGGATCGTCGATCCAGCGGGGGGCGGCGGGGCTGGCGAGCGGCGTGTCGGTCATGCGTTCCTCCATGCCGGTCCTCTCCGGCGCGCCATGTTTACGCTAACTGCGAGGTTACGCCAAGTCGGGCAGAGGGGTGGGCGGGTCCAGATCGTCGCCCGCCGTCACGCCGCTGATCAACTGATAGGACAGCAGGTCCGGCATGTCGCGCGGATCGCGGCGCAGGGGGCGGCAGGCGGCGCGCAGGCTGGCCAGACGCGCGGCACGGGGGCGGGCCAGTGCATCGGCCTCGGCCAGCGTCACCCGCTGAAAACGCAGCACCGCACCGGGGGCGGCCTGGGCTGCACGGGGCAGATCGGCGGGCAGGACGGTTCCGATCCGGGGATAGCCGCCGATGGTCTGGCATTCCGACAACAGGATATAGGGTCGCCCGTCGCCGGTCATCTGGATGTCGCCGGGCAGGATGAACTCGGAGGCGAGGCCGGTTTTCGGCAGATCGGCGGCAAAGGGCGGGCCGTCGCAATCCAGCCGGATGCCCTGCCGGTTGCCGGTGGGGGCGCGGTGGAAGGGCGTGGCGGCAAAGCGCGCGCGGGTTGCCTCGGGGAACAGGGCGGTCTGCGGCCCGTCGATCCAGCGCAGCAGGCCGCCGGTGAAGCGATCTTCGACCGGCAGAAACTGTGCCGGTTCGTCAGGCGCGGGGTCATCACCCAGCGGCAGCCGGTCGCCCGCCGCCAGTGTCGCGCCGATCCCCGCCACCAGATGCGCCGCACGGCTGCCCTGCCATTCGGGGCCCAGAATGCCGCCCGCCGGGGTGAGATAGCCATAAACCCCTGAGGTCGCCGCGCTGATGGTCAGACGCTGACCCGGCAGGATCAGATGGCTGGCGGACCAGCGCAGCGCGCTGCCGTCCAGATCGGCCCGCATCGGCGCACCCGTCAGCGCGATGCGGGTCGGTCGCGTCACCTCGAAACTGCCGCCCAGTGCGGGCATCTCCAGCGCGGCGACGGGCGCGCGCAGGCCCAGCAGGGCCGTGGCCTCCAGCAGCGCCAGCCGATCGGCGGCGCCCCCGCGCGACAGGCCCAGCCGGGCCAGACCGGGGCGACCCATGTCCTGCACGGTCAGCCCCGGCCCGGCGCGATGCAGGATCAGCGCGCCACTCATGCCTGCACCTGACAGCGTGCGCCGCCATCGGGATCGCCCGCGCGCAGCAGCGCCTCCAGTTCATCGCCGGAACAGGGGACCAGCCGCAATGCGTCGCCCGCGCGCAGGGGGGCCGGGTCACGAGTCTCGGGGCGGAAGGGGCGGAAGGCCGCGCGGCCGATCTGGCGCCAGCCGGTCGGCGAGGCATTGGCGAACAGCACGATCTGGCGCACCGCCACCGTCACCGCCCCCTGTGGCACCTGCGGCGCAAGGTCCGACAGGCGCGGCAGGTTCCAGGTCTCGGGCAGCAGGCCCAGATAGGGCTGTCCGGGGGCAAAGCCGATGGCCAGCACCCGTAACTCGGTTTCCGCGATCTGCCGCACCGCCGCTTCGGGGCTGACACCGGCAAGGGCGGCGGCTTCCTCCAGCATCGGGCCATGCACCCCGCCAAAGGCCACCGGCACCTGCCAACGGCGCGTGGCGGGTCGGGGAGTGGCCGCGTGCCAGTCGCGCGCCTCTGTCAACGTGGCCAGTCGGGCCGCCAGATCGGCGCGTGTCACTTTCGCTGGATCGAAGCGCAGCATGACCGAGGCGAGGCTTGGCAGGATTTCGGTCACGCCTGGCAGGTCAGCGTGGTCCAGCATGTCGTGCAGCACCTGAACGGCGGCGGTGGCCGATGGCGTGACGGACAGGCCAAAGCGCAGCAGCAATGCGGTACTGCCAAGGGGCAGAACTTCCGGCCCTCCGTCGGGCGTCTTGTCACGCTGCGATCCGCTGTCCATCTGCCCCGCCTTGTCGGCACCCCGTCATGGATCGGGGTTCGGCGGCGGCTTGTCAACGCTTGCGGCCTCCGTGAACCGTGCCCGCAGCACGTCGCGCGCGGTCCCGATGGCGCGGGGCAGCGGCTCGCCACGCGCCAGTGCCACCGCGATGGCGCTGGCCAGGGTGCAGCCGGTGCCACGCAGGGAGGCGGGATAACGGGGACCGGAATAGCAATGCGGACCGCGCCGCGCCGCATAAAGCCGGTCCTCGCAATCTGCCGTTTCGGCATGGCCGCCCTTGACCAGAACCGCCGCGCAGCCCCGATCCCGCAGGGTCTGCACCTGCGCGGCCTCCAGTCCCGGCGTGGTCAGGGCCTGCAATTCCGGCAGGTTCGGTGTCAGCAGTGTGACGCGCGGCAGCAGCAAGCGCAGCAGGGCGGCGACGCCCTGCGGGTCCAGCAGTGGGTGGCCTGAACTGGAGGCCAGCACCGGGTCCAGAACCACTGGCGCCTGCGGCAGGGCCGCCGCCACCGCTTCGACAATGGCGGCACTGACCAGCATGCCGATTTTCACTGCATCTACCCGGCCCGCCGCGCGGATCTGCGCTGCGACGGTTTCAGGCGGCACCGGATGACTTGCCAGCACCCCGGCATCGGTCTGGGCGGTGACGGCGGTGACGGCGATGCAGGCATGAGCACCCATGCCGGTGGCGGTGGCAATGTCGCGCGCCAGCCCGGCGCCGCCGCCGGAATCGCTGCCGCCGATGCACAGGACGCGCGGCCTCATGGCCCGACCGCGCAGATGGCGACATCGGCATGTCCCCGGTCGGCCAGCGAGCGTGCCGCCCGCCATGCCCTGAGCCCGCTGGCGCAAAGGAAGACGACTCGGCGGTCATGGGGCACGGTCGCGGGGGCCTCCTGACTGCGCAGGTCGATACTCAGATCCCCGGGGCGGATCATGCCGGGGGCAATGACCCTGGGGCTGGGCGGCGGGTCTGCGGCCTCGTCGAAGCGGAACTGTGCCACCCGCCATTCCGCGAAATCGACGCTGAGCATCAGGCCAAGCGGTGACGGCCTGTGTCCCAGCAGCACCGAAAGCGCCATCTGGGCCTGCATGGCACCCAGCGTCGCCACGGCAGGGCCCATCACCCCGGCGGTGGCACAGGTGGCGGCGCGGGGCGGCGGGTCGGGGAAGACGGCGCGCAGGCCGGGTGCCGGGCCACAGAAACCGCCGACATAGCCCTGTCGCCCCAGAACCGAGGCGCTGACGAGCGGTTTGCCCGCCGCGCGGCACAGGTCCGACAGCGCGTAGCTGGTGGCGAAATTATCGGCCGCGTCCAGCACGAGATCGGCCGCCGCAAGCGCCCCGGGCGTGGTTTCCGGGTCCAGCCGGGCCAGGACGGGCCGCGCCTCACAATCGGGGTTCAGCGCTGCCAGATGCCGCACGGCGGCCTCGGCTTTCGGCGCGCCGATATCGGTCATACGGTACAAGGTCTGGCGGTGGAGATTGTGTTCCTCCACCCGGTCGGGATCGCAGATCACCAGATGCCCGACGCCCGCACCCGCCAGCAGTGGCAGGAGGGCGGACCCCAGTCCGCCCGCCCCGGCGACCAGAACCCGTGCCTGCGCCAGCCGCGCCTGACCCCCGGCGCCCACCTCGGGCAGGCAGCTTTGCCGGATGTAGCGGTTCATTGCCGATACCTTTCGGTCGCCGCGATCCAGTCGCGGCAGCGCGCCTCGGGGTCTTTGGCCTGGGCGATGTCAGTCACCACGGCGGCACTGGCGGCGCCTGCGGCGAACAGGCCGGGCAGGCGTTCGGGCACCAGCCCGCCGATTCCGACCAGCGGCACATCGCCCGCCCGCCGCGCCCATTCCGCCACACGGTCCAGCCCCTGCGGCCCCCATTTCATTTTCTTCAGCAAGGTGGGCCAGACCGGACCCAGAGCCACATAGGCCGGTTCAGCGGCCAGGGCGCGGTCGAGTTCGGCGGGATCATGGGTCGAAAGGCCATAGCGCACCCCGGCGCGACGCAGGGCCTGAAAATCGGCACTGTCCATATCCTCTTGCCCCAGATGGACAAAATCACAGCCCAGCGACAGGGCGATCTGCCAGTGATCGTTGATCACAAGCTGGGTGCCATGGGCAGCACAGCAGGCTTTCGCGCGCAGGATCTGGGCGCGCAGATCCGGCTCCGGCCGGTCTTTCACGCGCAGTTGCACCAGCCGCACCCCCAGTGGCACCAGCCTCTCCAGCAGCCCGGCATCGCCCACGATCAGGTAAAAGGGGTCGGGCCGTATCATGCCAGCACCGCCTGACCGAAAACCGGAGTGGAGGCGACCGCCATGTCGCGCCGGGGCATCAGCCCGGCCCTGTAGGCCAGCCGTCCGGCGCTGACCGCCTGCCCGAAAGCGCGGGCCATTTCCACCGGGTCCAGCGCGCGGGCGACGGCGGTGTTCAGAAGCACCGCGTCAAAACCCATCTCCATCGCCGCCATGGCCTGCGAAGGCGCGCCGATCCCCGCATCAATCACCAGCGGCACTTCGGGGAAATGCGCCCGCATCGTGCGCAGCGCCTCGACATGCCGCAGCCCCTGGCCCGAGCCGATGGGTGCCCCCCAGGGCATCAGCACGCGGCATCCGGCCTCCAGCAGACGTTCGCCCACGATCAGATCCTCGGTCGTGTAGGGAAAGACCCTGAAGCCCTCGGCGCAAAGCACCCGCGCCGCCTCGACCAGCGCGAAGGGATCGGGTTGCAGCGTATCGGCATGGCCGATGACCTCCAGCTTGATCCAGTCGGTGCCGAACAGTTCGCGCGCCATATGGGCGGTGGTGATCGCTTCGCGTGCGGTGTGGCACCCGGCGGTATTGGGCAGGATGCGACAGCCGCTGTCGCGCAGGATCTGGCGGAAGGCGCCGCCGCCTTGCCCCTCGCGCCGCAGCGAGACGGTGATGACCCCGGCCCCCGATGCTGCGATGGCGTCGCGCAGGATGGCGGGCGAGGGGTATTGCGCGGTGCCCAGCATCAGGCGGCCGGGCAGGTCGATGCCATAGAACATGACTCAGCCCCCCTGCATCGGGGCCAGAACCTCGATCCTGGCGCCGGGGTGAAGGCTGGTTGCCGCCCGCGCCTGTCGGGGGACGAACTGCCCGTCCAGCGCGGTGGCAACCGAGGCGGCGTCAAAGCCCTGCTCAGTGATCAGGGCGGCAAGGGTGGTGGCGCGGGTGACGACGGGGGTTCCGTTAAGGTCAATCTGCATGGGCGGGTTCCTTGGTCAGCAGGCGGGCCAGATCCATCGCCAGCGCGGGAGCCATGAGGAAACCATGGCGATACATGCCGTTGATGTGGATGTGCCCGCCGCTTTGGTGGATGGCGGGAATATTGTCGGGGAAGGCGGGGCGCAGGCCGGTGCCGGTGGCAAGGATCTGCGCGTCGGCAAAGCCGGGGTGGACGTTCCAGGCGGCGGACAGCAGCTCCATCACTGCACGGGCGGTGATCGGGCCGGGGTCGGCGCTTTCCACCATGGTGGCGCCGATCATGTAGCGGTCCTGTCCGCGCGGCACGATGTAGCAGGGAAAGCGCGGATGCAGCAGCCGCACGGTGCGCGACAGTGCGGCACCGGGGGCGCTGACCTCCAGCATTTCACCTCGCACTGCGCGCAGGCCTTGCAGGGTGGCAGACATGCCGCGGCAATCAACGATGCGGCCACGGGGCGGTCCGCTCCGGAATGCAACGCCCCGCCCGTTCAGGCCCTCGATCAGAGAGGCCAGCGCGACGACAGGGTCCAGATGCGCTTCCTCTGCGTAAAACAGACTGCGCGTGAAGCGGCCCGCCAGATCAGGTTCCAGCGCGCCGGGATCGGCCGGTCGGTGGCCGGTGGTCGCGCGGGCGAAGCGGTCAAGCTCTGCCCCGTCGCGCGGTGCAGCCAGCACCAGCGTGCCACGCCGGACCACGCCGGGCACATGCCCCGCCCACCAGTCCACCGCCGCGCGACCGCGTGTGACCACGGTTTCCGGCGCGCTTTCACCTTCGCAGAACGGGGCGAGCATCCCGCCCGCCAGCCGCGACACCGGCGGCGGAGCGCCGGGCGGGGTGATGACCTCGACCGCCAGCCCCGCCTCGCTCAAGGCGGTGGCGGCACAAAGCCCCGCCACCCCCGCACCAAGGACCGAAATCATTCCGCAGGCTCCGCCGGGATGTAAAGCTGCCCCGCCTCGCGGAACTTCTCGGCCATCGCGGCCATGCCCTGCTGTTTTTCGGCCTCGGCGCGGATGTCGTGCGAAATCCGCATCGAACAGAACTTCGGGCCGCACATCGAACAGAAATGCGCGACCTTGTGCGCTTCGGCGGGCATGGTTTCATCATGCATCTCGCGCGCGGTATCGGGGTCGAGACCAAGATTGAACTGATCCTGCCAGCGGAACTCGAACCGCGCCCGGCTCAGTGCATCGTCGCGCCGTTGCGCCCCCGGATGGCCTTTGGCCAGATCGGCGGCATGGGCGGCCAGCTTGTAGGTGATGACCCCGGTTTTCACATCATCGCGGTCGGGCAGGCCAAGGTGTTCCTTCGGCGTGACGTAACACAGCATCGCCGTGCCGAACCAGCCGATCATCGCCGCGCCGATGGCGCTGGTGATATGGTCGTAGCCCGGCGCAATATCGGTGGTCAGCGGCCCGAGCGTGTAGAACGGCGCCTCGTGGCAATGTTTCAGCTGCTCGTCCATATTGGCCTTGATCTTGTGCATCGGCACATGGCCGGGGCCTTCGATCATCACCTGACAGTCCTTTGCCCAGGCGATTTTGGTCAATTCGCCCAGTGTCCGCAGCTCTGCAAACTGGGCCTCGTCATTGGCATCGGCGATGGAGCCGGGGCGCAGCCCGTCGCCCAGGCTGAATGACACGTCATAGCGGCGGCAGATATCGCAGATTTCCTCGAAATGCTCGTAGAGGAAACTTTCGCGGTGGTGATGCAGGCACCATTTCGCCATGATCGACCCGCCACGCGAAACGATCCCGGTGACCCGTTTCGCCGTCATCGGGATCATGTGCAGCCGCACGCCTGCGTGGATGGTGAAGTAATCCACGCCCTGTTCCGCTTGTTCGATCAGCGTGTCGCGGAAAATCTCCCACGTCAGATCTTCGGCCACGCCGCCCACCTTCTCCAGCGCCTGATACAGCGGGACCGTGCCGATCGGCACCGGGGCGTTGCGGATGATCCAGTCGCGGATATTGTGGATGTTGCGGCCCGTGGAGAGGTCCATCACCGTGTCGGCGCCCCAGCGGATCGCCCAGACCATTTTTTCCACCTCCTCCTCCATCGAGGAGGTGACGGCGGAATTGCCGATATTGGCGTTGATCTTCACCCTGAAGTTGCGGCCGATGATCATCGGCTCCAACTCGCGGTGATTGATATTGGCAGGGATGATGGCGCGGCCCGCAGCGATTTCGGCGCGCACAAATTCGGGCGTCACCAGATCGGGCAGCGTGGCGCCGAAGCTTTCACCGTCGCGCGTGACGGCGGCGCTGCGCCCCTCGTTCTCGCGCAGGGCGACGAATTCCATCTCGGGCGTGATGATGCCCGCGCGGGCATAGGCAAGCTGCGTGACCGCCCGGTCGCCCGTGGCGCGCAGGGGCGCACGCTGCACGGGGAAGGCGGGCGTCAGCCGCGCGCCGGTGGCAAAGCCGTTGTCGGCTTCCGTCACCGCGCGGCCCGTGTAGCTTTCCACATCGCCACGCGCCTGCAACCAGCCACCGCGCACATCGGGCAGGCCCTGCGCAATGTCGATCTGCGCCGCCGGATCGGTATAGGGGCCGGAGCTGTCATAGACGGTCAGCGGTGCCTCGTTGGAAATGCCGATCTCGCGCAGCGGCACGCGGATGTCATGCGTCGCGCCGGTGACATAGACCTTGCGCGAGGCGGGCAGGGCGCCGGTGGTGATGGCGGGGATCGTGTCTTTCATTGTGGTCTCCTCTTGCGATGAGACCCAAGTGAAACAGTCGGCAGAAAGGGACCACATGGCCCCGGCTGCGCCGAATGGGCCATAGCGGCCCGAAAGGACCGCCCCCGGATGTGCGAGGAATGCGGAAATACCCTTCGGTCTTCCTACGCCAGTGTCAACTGGGTCAGGTTCAAAGGGTCGCGTCACCGGGGTCCGAGCGGATCGGAACCCCTGTCAGCCTCTCAGTCCCCTTGGCGGGACTCCCCTGACGTCCGGGCATCATCGGGGCCTCGGGCGGCGCTGTCAACCGCGAAACGCCGGGGTGTCTTTTTCGTCTGCCGCCGCCTTGCCGCTGGCCGAATGCGGTGCAGCGGGTATAAGGAAACCACGATGGATGATCCGACCGAAGACCTGACCGAACAACTGGAACGCGCGCGGGTCGCGTGGTTCTATTTCATGGGCGGGCTGACCCAGCAGGAAATCGCTGCCCGCATGAACATGACGCGGTTGCGCGTCAACAAGATCATCGGGCAGGTGCGCGAGGATGGCGCGGTGCGCATCGACGTGACGCTGCCGCTGACCGACTGCATCGCGCTGGCCGAGGCGGTGACCGCGCGTTACGGGCTGGCCGAGGCGGTGGTGGTGCCCGATGTGCCGGATTATCTGGAACAGAAGCGGGTGATCGGCGAGGCGGCGGGGGCCATGGCCGGGGCGCTGGTGGAAGGGCGTGATCTGGGAATCGGTGTTGCCACCGGGCGCACGCTCAGTTTCGCGGTGCGCCGGCTGCATGCAAAACCACATCCCGACAGCTGGGTTGTCGGGCTGACCGGCGGGGTCACGCGGTCCTCGGGCACCAATACATTCGAGGTCGCCACCAGTTTCGCCCGCGGTCTGGGGGTGGAATGCCATTACCTGACCGCGCCGCTGTACTGCGCCTCGCCGGAAAGTCGCGAGACGCTGTTGCTGATCGACGAACTGACCGATGTTCTGGCCCGCACCGAAATTGCGGATCTGGGTATCACCTCCTGCGGGTCGCTGGCCGAGGATGCGACGCTGACGCAGATCCGCGTGGTGAAGGATCATCTGGACGACGTGCTGAAACGTGGTGCTGTGGGCGAGTTTCTGGGCTGTTTTCTGGATGCGCAGGGCCGGCCGGTCGATCATTTCCTGAATGAATCAATCATCGCGCTCAGCCCCGACAAGCTGAAGCTGAAGCCGATGTCCATGCTGGTGTCAGGCGGGATCGAGAAGGTGCAGATCATCCGCGCCATCCTGCGCGGCGGCTATGTGAACCGTCTGGTCACGAATGAAGCCGTGGCCCGCGCGCTCATGGCGGGGCCACGGTAAGGGCTCAGGCGGTGGCCTGCGCCTCGGCCATGGCGGCGGCCATGGCGCGCAGGATCACGAAAGTCGAGGCGGCGCCGGGATCGATATGGCCCTTGGAGCGCGCGCCCAGCTTGGCGGAACGCCCCCGCCGCGATTCCAGACCGGCGGTGGCCTTCATGCCCGCCTCGGCGCCATCGCGGGCGGCCTCGATCACTGCAAGTTCGGCACCCGTGGCCATGGCCTCCTGCGCGCGGGCCACGGCGGGCACCCAGGCGTCGATCATGGTCTTGTCGCCCGGTTCGGCCCGGCCCCGGTCGCGCACGCCTTGCAGCGCGGCGGCAAGCCAGGCTGCCAGCGCGCCCGCGTCAAGGTTCTGCCGGTCGCTGACCGCCGCGCCTGCCCGCAGGAACGCGGTGGCGTAAAGCGGGCCGGAGGAGGCGCCGACCGCATCCAGAAACGCCTTGGCCATGCGCTTGCAACTGCCTTCGATGGTTTCGTCGCCGGGGGCGTTTTCCAGCGCGCCCTGCACGGCCTTCCAGCCGATTTCCATGGTGACACCATGGTCGCCGTCTCCGATCACCCCGTCCAGTTCCGACAGCCAGTCGCGGGCGGCGATGATCTCGTCCCCCGCGCGCTGCATCATGGCGCGGAACAGCGGGGGCGTGATCGCGCCATCGCGGATCAGCGCGACCGTCGGGGCGCTGCGGGCGGCAGGTTCGGCCCCCGTAACGGTCTTGCGGACCGACCGCGCCGTGCTGGCGGCGGTGCCCTCGATGGCGCCGACCGTCAGCGCCGGGGTGCGGCAAGGGTGGTCCAGCAGTGCGGCAAGTTCATCATCGAGCCGCATCAAGGTAATCGAGGCACCCGCCATCTCCAGCGAGGTCGCATATTCCCCGACCCAGGAGCGGTAGATCGTGATGCCACGCGCATCCAGCACCTGCCTGAGTCGGGCAAAGAGGATGTAAAGCTCGACCAGTGAGGTCGAACCCAGCCCGTTCACCAGCACTGCCACCCGGTCGCCCCGCGCTGGCGCCATCTCGGACAGGATCGCCTCCATCAGCGTATCGGTCACCTGATCGGCCGGGGCCAGCTTGTCGCGGCGGATGCCCGGCTCGCCATGCAGACCCATGCCGATTTCCATTTCGTCATCGCCGATCTCGAAATTCGGCTTGCCGGTCTGCGGCAGTGAACAGGCCCCCAGTGCCACGCCCATCGACAGGGTGGCGTCATTGGCCTTGCGCGCCAACGCCTCGACACGCGCCAGCGGCTCGCCCAGATCGGCGGCAGCCCCGGCCACCTTGAAGACAAAGAAATCGCCCGCGATGCCCCGCCGTTCCCCGCGCCGTTCAACCGGGGCCGAGGCCACGTCATCGGCCACCTGAACCTGCCGCACCGGGGTGCCCGCGGCGGCAAGCTCTTCCGCCGCCATGGTGAAGTTCATCACATCGCCGGTGTAATTGCCGTAAAGCAGCAGCACACCCGCCCCGCCATCGGCGGCACGCGCCGCATCGAGGATCTGTTCGGGCGAGGGCGAGGCAAAGATATTGCCCACCGCCGCCGCATCGGCGAGCCCGCGCCCGACATAGCCTGCGAAGGCCGGTTCATGCCCCGAGCCGCCGCCGACCACCACGCCGACCTTGCCGTCGCGCGGCCCGTCCACCGCGACCACGGCGCGGCCGGTGGGGCCTTCGACCGTCAGCATGTCGGGATGGGCGGCGACCATGCCCGCGATCAGCTGGGGGATGATGTCTTCCGGCGCGTTGATGAGTTTCTTGGTCTTAGTCATGGGAATATCCACTTCGTCAGGTCAGGCGCCGTCGCGGCGAAGATAGCGGCGCGACAGGGCGTCGAACGAGATCGCCAGAACCACGATCACGCCGGATACCACGCCCTGCCAATAGGGCGACACGCCAAAAAGCACGATGATGTTTTCGATGATGGCGATGATCCCCGCCCCGAAGATCGCCCCCAGCGGCGAGCCTACCCCGCCGGTGGTGGCAACCCCGCCGATCACGGCGGCGGCGATGGGGGCCAGCACCCAGGTCTGCCCGATGGAGGGCTGCGCCGTGCCCAGCCGCGCCACCATCAGCAGCCCGGCCAGTGCCGACAACATCCCCGCCAGCGTAAAGACCAGCAGACGGATGCGGTCCACCCGGATGCCCAGCATGCGGGCGGCAGCAGGGTTGTTGCCGATGGCATACATATACCGGCCCATCGGCGTCTTCAGCGACAGAAACAGCGCGATGGCCAGCACCGCCAGCATGATCAGGAAGGGCACGGGCACGCCAAGAAGATCGCCCCGGCCAAGGAACTGGATCTCTGCCGGAATGCCGGTGATCGCGACGCCCTTGGTCAGCACGAGGATGGCGCCGCCATAGATGCCCGCCGTGCCAATGGTCAGCACCAGCGAATGCAACCCCAGCACGGTGACCAGCAGGCCGTTCAGGAAACCCAGCGCAAGGCCAAGGCACAGGGCGAGGATCAGCGCCATGGGCGCGGGCAATCCCGCCTGCACCATCAGCATGCCGGAGACCACGCCGCACAGGCCGCCAATGGTGCCCAGCGAAAGGTCAAGCTCACCCAGGATCATCAGCGAAGATTGCGCGATGGTGACCAGCCCCACGAAGGCAAGGCCCCGCGCGATGACCGACATGTTGTAACCGGACAGGAAATATGGGGAAATCACCGCCGAGATGGCGAAGATCGCCACAAGCGCCACGAAAACCCCGGCCAGCGGGTTGCGCATCAGGAGTGTCAGCGCCGGGGGGCGGCGCGTCTGTGCGGAGTGTTCAGTCGACATGAGAAGCCTCTGCGTCTTCGGGGGCGGACCCGCCAGCCCCCGTGCCGGTGGCGAAGATCGCCCCGACGAGTGTTTCGGTCTCGGTGCTGGCGGCATCGAAGCTGCCGGTCAGGCGGCCGCCATGCATGGTGATGATGCGGCTGGCACAGCGGCGCAGCTCGGTCATTTCCGAGGAGATGAGGATGATCCCCACGCCTTCCCCGGCCAGCCGCTTCATGATGCGGTAGATTTCGGCCTTGGTGCGGATGTCGATGCCCTTGGTCGGTTCATCGAAGATCAGGATGCGCGGCGTCGTGGCCATGGCGCGGCCGATGATGGCCTTCTGCTGATTGCCGCCCGACAGGGTGGCGATGCGCTGACCGGGGCCGGAGGCGCGAATGCCGTAATCACCGATCACGCGGGCGACGATACCGCGTTCCTTGCCGCTGTCGATGCCGGTGGCGCCGGTGGTCAGCGACAGGACCGAAAGGCCGATGTTCTCGCGCAGCGACAGCAGCGGGAAGATGCCATGCGCCTTGCGCTCTTCCGACAGATACAGCATCCCGCCCGCGACCGAGGCGGCGGTGTCATTCAGCCGCCAGTCGCGGCCTTCCACCCGGACACGGCCGCCGCTGGCCTTGCGGTAGCCGAAGATGGTCTGCATCAGTTCGGATCTTCCGGCGCCGACAAGGCCAGCGAAACCCAGGATCTCGCCCCGTTTCAGCGTGAAGCTGACATCGCGGAACAGTGGACCGGACAGGTTGTCGACCTGCAGGATCGTATCGGTGACCGGGCCATCGGGGCGGAAATGTTCGTCGATCGCCACCTCGCGGCCCGACATGGCGCGGATCAGCGCCGCTTCGTCAATTTCGTCCACCCGGCCTGCATCGACCTTCCGGCCATTGCGCAGCACCGTATAATCCTGCCCGATCCCGAACACTTCCTCCATCTTGTGCGAGATGAAGATGATCGCATGATCGCGGTCCAGAAAGCCGCGGATCACCCTGAACACCCGCTCCACCTCGCGCGCGGTCAGGGCCGAAGTCGGCTCGTCGAGGATCAGCACCTTCATGTCACGGTTGGTCGAGGCGCGGGCGATCTGCAACAATTGCTGATCGGGGACCGAGATATGGCGCACCATATCGGATGGTTTCGCCTCGATCCCGAACCGATCCAGATACTCCTGCGCTTCCGCCTCCATCCGGCGGCGGTTCACCAGCCCGCCATGGCCGGTGCGGTCAAACGGCATGAACAGGTTTTCTGCCACGCTGACATCGGGGAACAGCGACAGTTCCTGCGGCACATAGGCGATCTTGCGGAACAGGTCGGGGTGATCCAGCGGGTTTTGCCCGTCGATGGCGATGCTGCCGCGTGTGGCGCGATCCGCCCCGGTCAGGATCTTCACAAGCGTTGATTTTCCGGCGCCATTCTCGCCCGCAAGAATATGCGTGCGGCCCAGTTCAACTGACAGATCGACACCGTCAAGCGCGGTCACGCCCGGAAAATCACGGCCGAGGCCGCGTGCTTCGAGATAGGCCATGTCTCCTCCCACGGCTGGTGTGCGGCCGGCGGGGTGCCGGCCGCGCGTGGCTCAGTTGCCCAGATTGTCCTTGGTGAGGAAGGCGTTCCCGGTATCCAGATAGCCCGGAACCGGCGCGCCGGTCGCCTGTGCCCAGAGCAGCATGACCGACCAGTAGCCTTGCAGTTCCGGCTGCGAGGCCGAGGAACTGTCGGCGACGCCCGAACGGATCATGTCGAGCATCTCGGGCAGGTTATCCAGACCGACCAGCGTGACCTGACCCTGCTTCCCGGCCTCGACAATGGCCTGACCGATGCCGATGGGACCGGCGGCATCCGAGGCGACCCAGCCCTTGAGATTGGGGTTCGCCTGCATGATGGCAGCGGCCTGCTGTTGCGCCGTCTCGATGCTGTCATTGTCGATGCCTTCAGCCACGACCTTGATGCCCGGATGTTCGGCAAAGACCTCGCGGTGGCATTCGGCACGGATCGAGTGGTTCGGCGCGGTCGGCACGCCCATCATGATGGCGACCTCGCCCTCACCGCCCAGCACCTCGACCAGACGGCGCGCGGCGATCTTGGCCTGCTCGCAGAAATCCGAGCCGATATAGGGGATCTGCATCCCCTCGGGCGGCACCGAGTCGAAGATCACCAGCGGGATGTCCTGCCCCTGCGCGGCTTCCAGCGAGCCGCGGTTGCCTGCCGGGTCCAGCAGGTCAATGGCGATGCCGTCGGGACGGGTGGAGATGGCGCTTTCCACGATCTGCACCTGTTGCACGACATCGGCGGTCTGCGGTGCGGAATAGACGATCTCGACGTCAGCGCCGGTCTGCGCCTTCAGGGCGGCGGCGGCCATCTGCGCACCGTCGTTCACCTTGTCGAACCAGGGGTGAACCACCTTCGGGACGATCAGGAAGCGGTAGCTGTCTTTCTTGGTGGTGCCCGCAGCATCCTGCGCGGCGGCGGCAATCGGCATGGCAAGGGCCACACCGGCCAGCATGGCGGCCAGTTTCTTCATGGTATTCCTCCCAGATTGTATGCCCGGCGTCGGGCATTCCTGCTGTCGGCGCGCGGTTCCTCCCTGACGCCTCAAGACTCAATACATATGTATTTTTAAAATTACAAGTATATGTGGTGTGCGATTGCATCTGTCGGCGCCCTGCGGCAGGCGCATGCGAAAAGGCCCCGCACGACCGTCAGGTCGCCGGGGTCGGAAGTGCCGCGCGCATCAGTCAGGGCAGGGGCCGGTTCACCGGATCGGGCAGCCTGCGATCAGACGCCGACATCGGGGCCCGCACAGGCCAGCGGGGTCTTGCTTTGCTCGACCTCGGTCAGTTCCGTGCCGTCGGGATCACCGGCAAAGCGGGCTTTCAGCCTGCCGCCCTCCTGCCAGAAGGCCCAGCACTGAGGATCGGACTCGCTTTCATAGACAAAGCAGATCTGGCTGTCGGCCTCGTACCAGTGGCCCTCCTGGCATTCCTGCGCGGTAAAGGCCCAGCGGACACGGCGGTTCGGCAGATATTGCTCGGTCCCGAAGATCGTGCCGCCCTGCGCATAGGTCAGTGTCTTGCCGGTGGCATAGGCCTCGAATTCTGTCGCCGTCATTGGCGTTTGCGCGGCGGCAGCAAGCGGCGGCAGAAGCAGGGCCAGCGCAAGCACAGGGGCGGGGCGGGAGGGCAGCAGCATGGGGGACTCCGGGTTGCGGATTTGGGGCAGGGTGACAGAGCGGCGCGTCAGGCGCCAGTCACGCCCGCTTGATCGTCATGCGTTGGCGCTGCCTGCCAGTGCGCCAGACGGGGCTTCATCATCCGCCGCCAGCGGCGCGGCATCAGCGCGATGGCCCCGCAAACCGGCAGCGAATACGGAAGCCACGGTGCTTCGTCCGGCTCGGGCAGTCGCAGCGCGGGATAGGGACGCGCGGGATGGGCATGATGATCGGAATGGCGCGGTGCGTTCAGCATGACGCCCGACGAAAACCAGTGCGGGGCATTCCAGCTATGGCGTGGCCCCACCGGCTCCGGCCGGCCATCGGGCAGCAGGCGGCGGCGCAGGCCGTAATGCTGGACATAATCCGACAGCATCAGTTGCGCGGTGGCGTAACCTGCAAGCAGCAGCCAGACAAAAAGCCCGGCCCAGCCCGCCAGAACGGCGCCCAGCCCGAGGCAGGCAAGACCGCCCGCGACATAGATCACATAGGGGTTGAGCCCACCTGTCTGTTTCCACCGCGCGGTTTCGGCGCGCAGACCGGCGCGGAAGCTGCCGAAATAGGCGCGTGGCAGGAATTGGTAGAAACTCTCGTCGTCGCGGGCCGAGTTCGGATCTTCCGGTGTCGCGACATGCCGGTGATGCACCAGCCGGTGTGCTGAGGTGTGATGCCCGTTCAGCAGGGTGACATAAACTGCCATCCCCAGCCGGAACAGCCGCCGGTCGCCGCGATGGATCAGTTCGTGCGCGGCGGGGTTCGAGACCTGACCGAACAACTGGCCGGACCCCAGAAACAGTGCAATCCGCGCCCAGAGCGGCAATCCGCTGTCGCCCGCAATCGCCCAGACCGCCAGCGGAAAGGCCAGAAGATGCGCGGTACCGATCAGGGCCAGCAGGCGATCGGCGGCGGGAAACTCCGCTCCTTCCGGCGCATCCGGGGCGACCCAGGGGATCAGCCGGTCCAGAAGTGCGGTCAGCCCCGCCATATAGCCCAGCCCCAGCCAGACCCAACCGCCTCCGGCCCAGACCCCGAGGGCCAGCAGAAGGAAGGGGGTGGTCGCGGCGATGGCGAACAGCGCCATGCGCGGCAGCGGAAGGAAACGGGGGGGCACCTGCATCATGGCGCCACCTTAGCACGCGGCCGGGCCGGGCAAAGCCCCCGCACTGCGACCGGCTGCCGCGTGGTTCAGGCGAAGACCGATCCCAGCGCCCAGAGGCCGAAGCCGATCAGCACCGCCCCGGAAAGCCGCGCGACCCAGAGGGCAAAGCCCGGCAGCAGACGGTGGCGTGCCAGAGCGACGCCGCCACTCAGTACCACCCACCACAACATCGACCCTGCAAAGACCCCCGCAACGACGGGAAAGCTGCCACCCTTGCCCGAGGCCAGCCCCAGCCCCGCAAAGAGTGCGGCAAAGGACAAGATGGTCATGGGATTCGTCACGGTCAGCAGGAATGTGGCGATGGTGGTGCCCAGAAGGTCACGGGCCGAGACGCGGGCCGCTGCGCGAGGTGGTCCGGGGCGCAGGCTTCGCCAGCCCAGCCACAGCATGAAGATCCCGCCAACCAGCCGCAACGGCAGGTCGATCCGCGCCAGCAAATCGGAAAAGGCCGCAAAGCCAAGCGCCGCCAGTGTCGCATAGGCCGCATCGGCGAGGCCGGTGCCCAGCCCGCCCGCGACCCCGGCCCAGAAGCCGCGCTCCAGCACCCGGTTGATGCACAGCGCCCCGATGGGGCCAAGTGGCGCGGCAATCGCAAGACCCAGCACAAGGCTTTTGAGGAAAAGCGCGACTTCCATCACACACCCGGTGCCGGAACATGCGGCCCGGCGACGGCAGAGGACAGTACAATCACCGTCTCGCTGCGCCCCAGAAACCGGCCCGCCTTCAACTCGGCCAGAACGCTCTCGATCTCGGTCACCGCCCCGACCCGCAGCTTGACGAGATAGGACCAGGCGCCCGTTACATGATGGCATTCCAGAACACGCCGATGGCTGGCGGCAAAACGGCGAAAGGCGGCCTCGTCGGCATCTTCGCGCAGGGCGAGCCACAGATAGACCAGCATCGGCAACCCCAGCGCGGCGGGGTCGGTGTCGACGGTGAAGCGGCGGATCGCGCCCGAGGCGGTGAGCCTGCGGATGCGTTCATTCACGCTGGACGGCGCCAGCCCCACCACGGCGCCGATATCGGCAAGCGCGCGGCGGGAATCCTCCGCCAGAAGTTCGATGATCTTGCGGTCTGTCTCGTCCATGTCCGGATAATGTTCTGCTTGGTTGTGAATTTTTCGGAATATGTGCGGCCACCCATGTGGAGTCAATGGAAATTTTTGCAGATAAGGAGGTTCGCCGCATAATGTGCGGAGCAATGGCATCTTAACCGAATGCGATAACGCCGCAACGTCATGCTTGGTGCCCTGCCGGACAAGCGGCACAATCGGGCGATGACATGGGTCTTCCTGCTTTTCGCCGCAGCCTGCGCGCTGCTTTACGGCCTGCGCTGGGCTGCATCCCGAACGACTTCGGCGGCGCGCTCGACCGTCAAGACCGCCTCGGTGGCCTGTCTGGCGCTGGCCGGCCTGACCGGAGGCGCCCCCGCGCCGGTCGTGGCGGGGCTCGCGCTGGGCGCTGTGGGGGATTTCCTGCTGTCACGACAGGGCGAGGGCGCCTTTCTGGGCGGCATGGCCGCCTTCGCCGCCGGGCATCTGGCCTATGCGCTGGCTTTCGGGGCAGGGATGCCGGGCTGGCCGGTGCTGATCGCGCTCGGCCTGTTGGCCGCCTCGACCGAAGCGTGGCTGGCCCCGCACACGGGCGCGCTGCGCTGGCCGGTGCGCGGCTATGTGCTGGTGATCTGCGCCATGGCCACGCTGGCCGCTGCCCGGCCCGAACCGCTGCTGCGCCTTGGTGCCGCGCTGTTCGTGGCTTCCGACCTGATGCTGGCGCTGGAGATTTTCGTGATCCGCGCGCCAGCCCGTCGCCGCCTGTTGTCCTGTGCGCTCTGGCCCGCCTACTGGGGCGGTCAGGCGCTGATCCTTTGGGCGCTTCTGCCCTGAGGCGCCTCGGCCCTTCCATCCGGCGCCTGAATTGACTAGGTGAAAAAGGCAACCAGCCCGGAGCGGCCATGTCCTTCTTCAAGAAACTCAAAGACCGGATGTTCCGGTCCTCTGACAAGATCGCGGGCAGCCTTGATGCGCTGGTGAGCGAGGATGAGGCCCCGGTGGCGGCGAAACCCGGCCTGCTGGACCGGCTGACCGGCCGCGAGCCGGAGGAGCCGCGCCGCGTCATGGATGACGCGATGCTGGAAAGCCTGGAGGAACTGCTGATCGAGGCCGATATGGGCGTTGATACCGCGACCCGCGTCGCGGCCAACATCGCCGAGGGGCGGATGGGCCGCAAGATCGGCGCGACGGAGCTGAAACGCGCCCTTGCCGCCGAAGTTGCGCGCATCATGGAACCCGTCGCCCGTCCGCTGCCGGTCTATGCCAAACGCCCGCAGGTGGTGCTGGTGGTCGGCGTCAATGGCTCGGGCAAGACCACGACCATTGGCAAGCTCGCCTCGCAATTCAAGGCCGCCGGAAAATCGGTGGTTATCGCGGCGGGCGATACGTTCCGTGCCGCGGCGGTGGAACAGTTGCAGATCTGGGGCACCCGTGCCGGTGTTCCGGTGCTGACCGCGCCGGAAGGCTCTGACCCCGCGAGCCTTGCCTTCGACGCGCTGACCCGCGCGCAGGCTGATGGCGCCGACCTGCTGCTGATCGATACTGCGGGCCGCCTGCAAAACCGCGCCGACCTGATGGAGGAATTGGCCAAGATCGTCCGCGTCATCCGCAAGAAGGACGAAACTGCGCCCCACAACACGCTGCTGGTGCTGGACGCCACCACCGGCCAGAACGCGGTGATGCAGGTGGATATCTTCCGCAAGATCGCCGATGTCTCGGGCCTCGTGATGACGAAACTCGACGGCACCGCCAAGGGCGGTGTGCTGGTCAGCCTCGCCGACAAGTTCGGCCTGCCGATCCATGCCATCGGGGTGGGCGAACAGATCGACGACCTTGCCCCGTTTGATCCCGAAGATTTCGCCCGCGCCCTCGTAGGCCTGCCCGAGTAAACCTCTTGCCTTCATCTGTTTGCAAATATCCTCGGGGGGCCGCCCCGCAGGGGGCGGCGCGGGGGGCAGACGGCCCCTCGTCGCGGCTGACATCCCGCGCAGGCACCGGGCATGAGTGACTGGCTCCTCAGCCTTGAAGGCACCGAAGCCGGGCATGACCTCGCGCTGGCGCTGGCGCTGATGGCGGCTGTCCTGCATGCGCTGTTCGGCGCCTTGCAGAAGGGGCGGCACGATCCCTGGCTCGCCCGCGCTGCCATCGACGCCAGCTATGGCGTCATCGCGTTGCCCTTCGCGCTGTTTGTCGTGCCATGGCCCGAGCCGCATATGTGGCCGATCTTCGCGGGCGCCTTTGTCATCCATGCGGGCTACAAACTCTTGCAGGCAATGACCTATTCGCGTGGCGCCTATACCGTGGTCTATCCGGTGGTGCGCGGCACCGGGCCGCTGTTCACCGTTATCGGTGCCGGACTGGTCTTTGGCGAGCGTTTCGCGCCGGGGCAGTGGCTGGGCGTGCTGATGCTGTCGGGCGGGATCTTCGGGCTGGCGCTGTGGAACCTGGCCCATGTCACAGCGCAGCGCGCGACGATGATCCCGGCGCTGTGGCTTGCCTTCGCCACAGGCGGCTTCGTTGCAGCCTATACCACTTACGATGCCTATGGCATCCGCGCCACCGCCGATCCGTTCACCTTCCTCGCGTGGTTCTTCCTGATCGACAGTTTCCTGATGCCGGTCCTGACCTTCCGTCGCTGGCGGGGGCTGACCCGGACCGAGGTGCTGCCTCTGCTGAAACGGGGTGTCATGGGCGCTATCGTCGCCTATTTCAGCTTCGGCGCCATCATGCTCGCCACACGGCTCGACAAGGTGGGCGAGGCGGCGGTGCTGCGCGAAACCTCGACCGTTTTCGCCGCCCTGATCGGCTGGCTGGTCCTGGGTGAAAAGGTGGGACGCATGCAATTCCTGCTCATGGCGGTGATCGCCGCCGGGGCCGTCATGGTGGAGTTTACCGGATGACCGAGATGCAAAACGGCAAGAAAGCCCCGGGCTGGCTGAAGCCCGTTCTGGAATACGGGCCTCTGCTGGTGTTCTTTGTCGCCTATATGCGGCTGAAGGATCAGACCTTCCTTATCGGCGGGGGCGAATATTCCGGCTTTCTTGTCGTCACCGCCGCTTTCATCCCGCTGATGATCCTGTCCACTGCGGCCGCATGGTGGCTGACCGGCAAGCTGTCGAAGATGCAGATCGTGACGCTGGTTCTGGTGGTGGTGTTCGGTGGCCTGTCGGTCTGGTTGCAGGACGAACGTTTTTTCAAGATGAAGCCCACGATGATTTACCTGCTGTTCGCGGGCGCGCTGGGTCTGGGCCTCTTGCGCGGGCAAAGCTGGCTGGGCGCGGTGATGGGCGAGGCGCTGCCAATGCGCCCCGAGGGCTGGATGATCCTCACCAAGCGGGTGATGTGGTTCTTCCTTGCACTGGCGGCCGCGAACGAGGCGGTCTGGCGGCTCACCAGCACGGAACATTGGGTGCAGTTCAAGACCTTCGGCCTGCCGCTGGCGCTGTTCGCCTTTTTCATGACTCAGGCGCGGCTGTTCCAGACCTACGCTATTGAGGAGAAGGGCGAGGATTAATCCCGCCCGACATACCGATTCCGCCCACAGGAATCCGCCCCGGCCTGTGGAAAACTGGCCGGACTCAAACCCCCGAATCCGCCTAAGCCTTTGTCAACGGCCCGGAAAAACCGGGCGCGGCAGGCAGGGGGATTCGCTTATGCAGCTCATCATCGGCAACCGGCAGGTCAATCCGCTGCGCATGAAGGCGGTGGCGGGTGGCGTGGAGGCGGTGTTGCAGGGGGGGGCGATGCTGTCGCTGCTGGATGCGGCGTTCCATGGCGCGGGCACCATCGAGGTTTACGGCGGCACGCTGGATCGTCGCCCGCTGGAACTGGCGCGGATCGAGATGCGCGGCGCGGAAACCTGCGTGACGCTGCTCTGCCGCGGCCCGGCACCGATGCTGGCCTGAACGTATCCGTTGCCATTTGGCAAATAGATGCTATATCTATGCCAGATGGAGGATGCGATGCAGCTTCAACCGATCACCACCACCCCGGCGCGAAGCGACTCGCCGGTCATTACCGAGGCCGAGGCAGGTGCGCTGGCCCGTGCCACGGTCAACCTGTTCCGGGCATGGGCCCTTTCGGATGCCGAGGCGCGGGTGCTGCTGGGCGGCATGGCGGCCCGCACCTGGGCACGCTGGAAAGAGGGCGAAGCCGGGCGGATCGACCGTGATCTGCGGATGCGGATGGCGCATCTGATGGGTATTCATAAAGGTCTGCGTTACCTGTTCCGCGACCCCGCGCGCGGCTACGCCTGGCTGCGCAAGCCGAACGCGGCTTTCGACGGCCTGTCGGCGCTTGATCTCATGCTGCGCGGGGAATTGTCGGATCTGGCGCTGATGCGTGAATGGCTGGACGCCGAGCGCGGCGCATGGTGAGCGGCGCTGTCCTGCGTCGGGTGGACTGGCCGCAGACATGGCGCATCATCCGCTCGATCTATCCGCCGGTCGATCTGTTCGAGGACATTGCCGACCCCCGCGACTGGGAGGCGCTGGCGGCGGTGGAGGCCAAGACCAACCCGCGCATCCGCAATGAAATCGGTGATCTGGGCAAGGTGCCGCCCGCGCGCCGGGTCGCGGGGCCGGGGGCAAGCCTCGTCATGGCGCCCTTCGTGCATTGTTCCATCGCGCGGCCGGGGCGGTTCACCGATGGCAGCTATGGCATTTACTATGCCGGGGACCGTGAGGAAGTGGCGCTGGCCGAGACCATCCATCATCACAGCCGCTTCATGTCGGCCACGGCCGAGCCGGAGGGCTGGACCGCTGATTTCCGCGCGCTGATCGGCAGGGTTGACCGTGATCTGCATGATATGGATGCGGTGCCGGGGGCGCGGCATGTTTCGGATTATGGCGCCTCGCAGCAGGCGGGGGCCAGCCTGCGCGCGGCCGGCAGTGACGGGCTGGTCTGGACCAGCGTCCGTTACCCGGAGGGGCTTTGTCTCGGTCTGTTCTGGCCCGATGTCGTGGCGATCCCGTTGCAGGGGCCGCATTACAGCTATCACTGGAACGGCACGCGGGTCGATTACATCCGCCGCCATGATACCGGCACCATCCTTCAGGTAGCCGAGACGGGATAGCCCTTCCGCTTCGCCCCGGCTTGCGCCAGAAAGGGCGGCAGCGACGGGAGAGGCGGCATGACGGAACAGCACAAGGGAATTCTGGCCATGGTGCTGGCCTGCATCCTGTGGGGCACCACGCCGCTTTACTACAAGCTGCTGACGCAGGTGCCGCCGCTGGAGGTTCTGGCCCATCGCACGCTCTGGTCGGCGGTGATCTTTCTGGGGCTTCTGGCCGCGACCGGGCGGCTGGCGGCGCTTCGGCCCCTGCTGCGGGGCAGGCGGCTGGCCATGGTCGCGTTGGCGGCGGGGTTGATCTCGTTCAACTGGTTCCTGTTCATTTTCTCGGTGCAGGCGGGCCATGTGATCGAGGCGGCGCTGGGGTATTACATCTTCCCGCTGGTGGCCGTGGCCCTGGGTGTGCTGGCCTTTGGCGAGCGGCTGACACCGGGGCAGGGCGTTGCAGTCGCGCTGGCGGTGGGGGCGGTGGGTGTGCTGACCTGGGGGCTTGGCGTCGCGCCCTGGATCGCGCTGGCCATCGCCTCCAGCTTCGGGCTTTACGGGCTGCTGAAGAAACGGCTGGCCGCGCCGCCGGTGCCTTCGGTCACGGCCGAAGTTCTGGTGCTGGCGCCGCTGTCGCTGATCTGGCTGGCGATCATTGCCACCGGGAACGGCCCGGAGGCGGGGCACGGGCATTTCCTCGATTCGGCGGGAACGGCGGGGCTTCTGGTGCTGTCCGGTGCGCTGACCGCGAGTCCGCTCATGTTGTTCACCTATGCCACCGCGCGGGTGCGGCTGGCGACGGTCGGGCTGATCCAGTACATCAACCCCACGCTGCAATTCCTGACCGCAACGCTGATCTTCGCCGAGCCTTTCGGGCGCTGGCATGCCATCGCCTTCGGGCTGATCTGGGCGGGCCTCGCGCTTTACACGCTGGAGGGGTTCCGTCGGGACAGGGCGGTACGCATGGCGGCGGTCAGCGCGGGCACGTCGGCCACAGCAGCGAAGTGATCGCGCAGGCCGGGGTCTGCAAAGCCCTCGGCAATCGTGTGATCGACAAGCGCCACCAGCGGCTGCCAGTAGCCCGCCACATCCAACAGGAAGATCGGCTTGCGGTGCAGCCCGATCTGCGCCCAGGTCAGCACCTCGAAAAACTCGTCCAGCGATCCGGCACCGCCCGGCAGCACCACGATGGCGTCGGAGTTCATGAACATGACCTTCTTACGCTCATGCATGTTCTCGGTAATCACCAGCTGTGTCAGGTCGCGCTTGCCGACTTCGCGTTTCATCAGATGGGTCGGGATCACACCCAGTGTCATGGCGCCCGCCGCCTGTGCGGCGCGCGCGACCTCGCCCATCAGGCCCACATCCCCCGCACCATAGACCAGCCGCCAGCCCTCGGCCGCCAGCATCGCGCCGGTGGCACGCGCAGCCTCGGCATGGGCCGGGTTTCGGCCGGGGCGCGAGCCGCAAAAGACACAGACGGAAGGGGTGCTGGGCATCGCGGACCTCGGAAAACTGTTGCCTTTTGACCGTGTATCGGGGTTCCTGAGCGAAAGGAAGCGGCGCCGGAACAACCTGCGCCGGGAAGGGGATAAGGGATGTCCGACAAGCAAGGGCTGAACCCGGCCATGGTGGCCGGACTGGCCGCGGGGGCGGTCGCCGTAGGGGCGATCCTGTGGTATGCGCAACGCCCGGCGGCGCCGGTGGCGCCGGCGGCATTGGTCAGCGAAGCACCCGCTGCGGCACCACAGGCTGCACCTGCGGAAAGCGCCGCCCCGGCCACACCGGAGGCGGCGCCCGGAGCGGCGGCTGCTCCTGCTGAGGCCGCGCCGGTGGCGGTGGTTGAACCGCCTGCTTTCGATACGTTGCGCATCACGCCTGAAGGCGCGGCAGTGGTTGCAGGGCGGGCAGAGCCGGGAGCCTCGGTCGCCATTCTGGTGGACGGGGCCGAAGTGGCGCGGGCCGATGCCGATGCCACCGGCAATTTCGTGGCGCTGTTCGACCTGCCGCCTTCGGCCGATCCGCGTCTGATGACGTTGCTGGCGCATGGGGCGGCGGGAGAACTGCCATCGCAGCAATCGGTGGCGGTTGCGCCGGTCGCGGCACCCGAGGCCGTGGCGGCTGCCGCTCCGGCAGAGCCGGAAAGTGCCGCACCCGCTGCAACCCCGACTGAAGCTCCGGTCGTGGCCAGCGAGGCAACTGCAACCGCCGTGGCGCCGACGGCGATTCTGGTGGATGACAGTGGGGCGCAGGTCTTGCAGGGGGCGGGCGCCGGATCAGGCGTCACCATTGCGGCCATTACCTATACGCCGGATGGCGCGGTGCAGCTTGCAGGCTCCGGCACGCCGGGGGCGCTGGTGCGGCTTTACCTCGACAATGCGCTGGCCGGTGAGGCCCCGGTTGGCGCGACCGGCGGCTGGGTGACAAAGTTGCAGGGCGTGGCGCCCCGGCTTTACACCCTGCGGGCCGATCAGGTTGGCGGTGACGGCAAGGTGACGGCGCGATCCGAAACGCCCTTCCTGCGAGAGGCGCCCGAGGCTTTGGCCGCCGCGATGAAGCCGCGCGCCGTGCGCACGGTCCCGCCTGGCGCAGGCAGCCCCGCGCCAGCAGCACAGGGCCCGGCAAAGGTTCCGGCGACAGTGACCGCGCTGGCGCAGCCGGAAGCTCCGGCCCCGGCCGGGAACGACGCCGCCGCGCCGCAACCCGCGCCCGAGCCCGTGGCCACTGCCACGCCCGAGGCTCCGGCCGCGACCGGGGCAGAGACCGCGCCGCTGCGGCCGGTCAGCGTAACGGTGCAGCCGGGCTTCACGCTGTGGCGCATCGCGCGCGAAAATTTTGGCGACGGCGTGCTGTATGTGAAGGTCTTCGATGCCAACAAGGATCAGATCCGCAACCCGGACCTCATCTATCCGGGTCAGGTGTTCCTGATTCCGGATCAGTGATCCGGGGCGCGGCGTCCCCTTCGGCCACGCGATGCAGCGCATGGCGGGCCGAGGCGCCGCAGCAGGCCAGAACCTGCGGATGATCCATGCAGCAATCGGCCAGCAGATAGGAAATCGCCCCGCCGATCCCTGACAGGTCGGCGCTGTAGATCACATTGCGCGACACCCGGCGCGAGCGGATCAGCCCGGCCTGTTCCAGCGCCGAAAGATGGAAGGACAGGCGCGAGGCCGAAAGTCCCAGCGTGCGTGCGATGTCACCCGCCGCCATGCCCTCGTCGCCGCGTGGCACCAGAAGGCGCACGAGGTCCAGCCGGCTTTCATGCGCCAGCGCTGACAGGGCCGAGAGGACTTTACTTCGCTCCATCCTTCAACTACTCGTGAAACGTTGAATTCACCCTGCATAGCCCGTCAGGGCCGCCCGATCAACCATCAGGGCAGGCCGCACGGGCAAGGATTTACGATGCGCCGACCCTCCGATTCCCTGACCTCCAGCGATGCCGAGACGCCCTCGACTTCGGGCTGGACCACCCTGCGCCGCGTAGCGCCCTACCTTTGGCCCGACAACGAGCCGTGGGTGAAACAGCGCGTGGTCATCGCCATGGTGATGCTGTTTGTCGCCAAGATCATCTCCGTCTCGACCCCGTTCTTCTACAAGGCGGCGGTGGATGCGCTGGCAGGTGACGCGCCGCCGCCCGCGCTGCTGGTCGGGCTGACGGCGGTGGGGATGACGGTGGCCTACGGCCTTGCCCGCTTCGGCGCGGTGGTCTTCGGCGAATTGCGCGACGCGGTATTCGTCAAGGTCGGTCAGCGCGCGCTGCGCAAGCTGGCGCTGGAGACCTTCACCCATATCCACGCGCTGTCGCTGCGCTATCACATCACGCGCAAGACCGGCGGTCTGAGCCGGATCATCGAGCGCGGGGTGAAGGGCGTCGATTTCCTGCTGCGCTTCATGCTGTTTTCCATCGGGCCGCTGATCCTGGAACTGAGCATGGTGGCGGTGATCTTCTGGGTCGCCTTTGGCTGGCAATATATGGCCGTGGTTATCTTGACCGTGGCGCTTTACGTCGCTTTCACTTTCAAGGTCACCGAATGGCGGGTGCAGATCCGTCGCAAGATGAATGATCAGGACAATGACGCCAATCAGAAGGCCATCGACTCGCTTCTGAACTTCGAAACGGTGCGCTATTTCGGTGCCGCGAAGCGCGAGGCCGCGCGCTATGACAGCGCGATGGAGGGGTATGAAACAGCCGCGGTGAAGACCGGGCAATCGCTCAGCTTCCTGAATGCCGGGCAGTCGCTGATCATCACCACCGGGCTGGTGGCGGTGATGGTGATGGCGGCGATGGGGGTTCAGGCCAAGCTGCTGACGGTGGGCGATTTCGTCATGGTCAACGCCTACATGATCCAGATCACCATGCCGCTGAACTTCCTTGGCACGGTCTACCGCGAGATCCGGCAGGCGCTGGTCGATATGGGGCAGATGTTCGGCCTGCTGGCGCAACCGGCCGAGATCGTGGATGCGCCGCAGGCGACGCCGCTGGTGGTCGCGGGCGGGCATGTCAGGTTTGAGGGCGTTCAATTCGCCTATGACAGCGAGCGGCCGATCCTGAAAGGCGTCGATATCGACATTCCGGCCGGGCAGACCATCGCACTGGTCGGGCCGTCGGGGTCGGGTAAATCCACCATCGGGCGGCTGCTGTTCCGCTTCTACGACGTGACCGGCGGGCGGGTAACGATTGATGGGCAGGACCTGCGCGACATCACGCAGGACAGCCTGCACGCCGCCATCGGTGTGGTGCCGCAGGATACCGTGCTGTTCAACGATACGATCTATTACAACATCGCCTATGGCCGCCCCGAGGCCAGCCGGGCCGAGGTGGAGGCTGCCGCCCGGGCCGCGAAGATCCACGATTTCATCCTGTCGCTGCCCGATGGCTATGACACCACGGTGGGGGAACGGGGGCTGAAGCTGTCGGGCGGGGAAAAACAGCGCGTGGGCATTGCCCGCACCCTGCTGAAGAACCCGCCGATCCTGCTGCTGGACGAGGCGACCTCGGCGCTGGATACCCAGACCGAAAGCGACATCCAGCAAAGCCTGCATGAAATGGGGCAGGGGCGCACGGTCATCACCATCGCACACCGGCTGTCCACTATCGCGGACAGCGACCGTATCGTCGTGCTGGAAGCGGGCCGGGTGATCGAGGAAGGCACGCATGAGGCGCTGCTGGCGCGGGGCGGCCGCTATGCTGCCATGTGGGCGCGGCAGGCCGCCGAGGACGAGGCCGAAGCCGCCTGAGGCTCAGGCGTCTTCGGATTCCGGTTTCAGGACAAGATCGTCGGTGGTCAGATGCTGGCCACCGATCACCTCGGCCACCACCACATCGTTGAAGCGGATGATGCCCGCAGTTCCCTCGTCATTGGCGGTGACCGAGATGTTCGGGGCGACCTCGTTGCCGTCAGTGTCGTATTCGGGGCGATAGAGCAGTTCGATCTGATCACCCGAGCCGAAGTCATGCACCTGCGAAATCTGTCCGAAGCCATCCTCGCGATTGTCGAGCTGGAACAGGTCATCCCCCTCGCCGCCGGTGCCCTGATCACCCGCACCCATCAGCAGCGTATCGTTGCCCGCGCCGCCGAACAGCGAATCGAAGCCGTCGATCATCGTGGCATGGCCGTTCTGGCTGGAGTCGAAATCCTTGCCGGACAGGTAATCATTGCCTTCGCCGCCATAAACCTCGTCAGAGCCGGTGCCGCCCAGAACGGTGTCGTCTCCTTCCTGACCGGCCAGCGAATCCTGTCCGCCGTTGCCGTGGATGTAATCATTGCCCAGGCCGCCCAGCACGATGTCATGTCCGATCCCGGCATCAATCGTGTCATTGCCCTCGCCGCCGATGGCAATGTCATCGCCCTCACGCATCATCAGATGATCGTCGCCTGCACCGGCATTGGCATAGTCATTGCCCGTCGAGGCATCGAGCGTGTCATTGCCCGCATTCAGGAACCAGGCGAGCGATTCCTGCTCGTCCGCGCTCAGATTGTCATCCTCTGCGGTGCCCTGAACCTCGTCGGTGTAATCATCAGCGATATACAGCGGGTTTTCGGTATCCGGGTCGGGTTCCGGCGCCTCGTCATCCGAGCCGCTGGAGCTGCCAAACCAATCGGCTTCATAGCCCAGAAAGAGCATGAAGAGACCGACATACATTGCCATATACACGTCCATGGCCGCACTCCGCTGGGCAGGCTAATTTCACTTGGGCCGACAATTGCCGGGGATTGTGGTCAATTATTGGCGAAACCGGCACGGTTTGGGGTCAGGCCGGAAACCGGGGGGCGGGTGGTCTGCCCGCGGGCACCGATCCCGGCGCGGGGCTTGGCAAATCCGCTTCCTTGCGTGTAAGACAGGGAAAATTCCGGGAGAGACCCATTGAGCAACCCCGAAAGCTTCATTGACGAGGTGACCGAAGAGGTTCGCCGCGACAAGCTGTTCGCGATGTTCCGCAAATACGGCTGGATCGGTGTCCTGCTGGTCTTGCTGATCGTTGGCGGTGCGGCCTGGACCGAATGGCAGAAGGCCCGCGCGCAGTCGCAGGCCCGCGCCTTTGGCGATGCGCTGCTGGGCGCGCTGGATGCTGATACGCCCGAGGCGCGGATTGCCGCGCTTTCTGCCGTCGAGGCAAAGGGCGACCAGGTGGCGCTGAAGGGTCTGCTGCTGTCCTCCGATCCGGTCAAGGACCGGGCGGGTGCATTGCAGGCGCTGGCTGCGGTCGAGGCGGATGCAACGCTGCCGCCGGTCTGGCGCGATCTCGCCGTGCTGCGCCGCGTGATCCTGCAAGGCGCCGAGGCACCGCTGGCGGATCGCCGCGCCGCGCTGGAACCGCTGGCCCAGCCGGGCCGTCCTTACCGGACCATGGCGGCGGAACAGCTTGCCTATCTGCTGATCGAGGAAGGCCGCAAGGATGAGGCGATCACCGCCCTGCGCGCGCTGACGCAGGATCAGGAGGCGCCGGGGGGCTTGCGCAACCGCGCCTCGCAGATGATTGTGGCCCTCGGGGGCGATCCGGCGCAGGGCTGACCTGCGCCCGCAAGCCAAGACGTTGCAACGGGAGAGACTCCGTGACCTTCATCAGACCCGCCGTCTCCGGCCTTGCCCTCGTTGCGCTGCTTGCCGCCTGCGAGAAAGAGGTGATCCTGCCGGGCGAGCGCTTTGGCACCCGCGCCGATCTGGAGGCCAGCATCCCGACTGCGGAGCGGCCCAATCCGGTCGATACCTCGGGCAAGATCGCCAACAGATCGGTGCCGATCGCACTGCCCGCTGCACAGGCGAATGCGGAATGGTCGCACCGGGGGGGCAATGCCCGCCACCTTGCGCCGCATGGCGCGCTGAGCGCCGCGCCGCAACTGGTGTGGTCGGCGAATATCGGCAAGGCCAACAGCCGGCGCAACCGCATCTCGGCCGCGCCGGTGATTGGCGGCGGCAAGGTCTATACGCTGGATTCGCGCATGGGGTTGCAGGCGACCTCGCTGGGCGGCGCGCCGGTCTGGACCACCGATCTGACGCCTGAGGGCGACCGCGCGAGCGAGATTTCGGGCGGCGGTCTGGCCTATGGCAATGGCCGCGTGTTCATCGCCACCAGCTATGGCGAGCTGATTTCGGTTGATGCGGGCACTGGCCATGTGATCTGGCGCCAGCGCCTTGGTGCCGCCGTGGCGGGGGCCCCGGCTGTGGACGGCGATACCGTCTATGTGGCGGGCCGCGACAGTGCCGCCTGGGCTGTGGCGGTTTCCGACGGCAAGGTGCGCTGGGAAGTGCCGGGCACGCCGGGGGTGACCGGCATGACGGGCACCGCAGGCCCGGCCATTGCCGACCGCACCGTTCTGGTGCCGACTGTCTCGGGCGAGATGATCGCGGTGCTGAAGGATGCAGGGATCAAGACCTGGGGCGCCGCCGTGGTCGGCCAGCGTCTTGGCCGCGCCTATGGCATCGTCACCGACATCACCGGCGATCCGGTGATTTCGGGACAGACCGTCTATGTCGGCAATGCCGCCGGGCGGACCTATGCGCTGGATGCCGCTTCGGGCGAAACCAAATGGACGGCGCCCGAGGGCGCGCTGGGGCCGGTGGTCGTGGCGGGCGGTTCGCTGTTCCTCGTGAATGATGAGGCGCAGCTGGTGCGTCTGGACGCCGCGACAGGGGATATCCTGTGGTCGGTTCCGATGCCCTATTTCGACAAGGAAAACCCGCGCAAGCAAAAGGCCATCACCGCGCATTACGGGCCGGTGCTGGCGGGCGGGCGCATCGCCGTTGCCTCGGGCGACGGGCTGCTGCGACTGTTTTCACCCACTGACGGCACGCTGGTTGCCACCGCACCGATCCCCGGCGGGGCGGCGGCTCAGCCCGCGCTGGCGGGGGGAATGCTGTTCGTCGTCGGGGGCAACGGGCAACTTCACGCTTTCCGTTGACGCCGATCCGGTGTATCGGCCCCTCTTCGGTTTCAACCGGGCCTTGCCCGTGACACGCCCCCGGAGGGCAGGATGACCTTTACGCTCGCCGTTGTCGGCCGCCCGAATGTGGGCAAATCGACCCTGTTCAACCGTCTCGTCGGCAAGAAGCTGGCGCTGGTCGATGACCAGCCCGGCGTCACCCGCGACCTGCGCGAAGGCGATGCGCGGCTGTTTGACCTGCGCTTTACCGTGATTGACACAGCCGGTCTGGAGGAGGTGACGGATGACAGCCTGCAAGGCCGCATGCGGCGGCTGACCGAACGGGCGGTGGAACTGGCCGATGTCTGCCTGTTCCTGATCGACGGGCGGGTGGGGGTCACACCGTCCGACGAGGTGTTTGCCGACATCCTGCGCCGCAAGAATGCCCGCGTCATCCTTGGCGTGAACAAGGCCGAGGGCAAGGCGGGCGATGCGGGCGCGCTGGAGGCGTTCAGCCTTGGCCTGGGCGAGCCGGTGCGGCTTTCTGCCGAGCATGGCGAGGGGATGGAAGATCTTTATCACATCCTGCGTCCGGTCAGCGAAGAGTTCGAAGAACGCGCCGTGCAGGATGCGCCCATCGTCGATGTCGATGTATCGGAAGACGAGGCAGAGCTTGAGGCAGATGAAGACGCTCACAAGCCGACCGCGCGCCACCCGCTTCAGATCGCGGTCATCGGGCGCCCGAATGCGGGCAAATCGACGCTGATCAACAAGATCATCGGCGAGGACCGCCTGCTCACCGGGCCGGAGGCCGGGATCACCCGCGATGCGATTTCCGTGCGGAGCGAGTGGATGGGCACGCCGACGCGCATCTTCGATACGGCGGGCATGCGCAAGAAGGCCAAGGTCGTTGACAAGGTCGAAAAGCTGTCTGTGGCCGACGGGCTGCGCGCCGTGCGCTTTGCCGAGGTTGTGGTGGTGCTGCTGGATGTGGAAATCCCGTTCGAGCAACAGGATCTGCGCATCGCCGATTTCGCGGAAACCGAGGGTCGCGCCGTCGTGGTGGCGGTCAACAAATGGGATCTGGAAGGCGAAAAGCAGGAAAAGCTGGCCGAGTTGAAAGAGATGTTCGACCGCCTGCTGCCGCAGCTGCGGGGGGCGCCGCTGGTCACGGTTTCGGCCAAGACCGGCCGCGGGCTGGACCGGCTGCATGCCGCGATCCTGAAGGCGCATGACGTCTGGAACCGCCGGATCACCACCGCGCGGCTGAACTCTTGGCTGGGCGCGATGACCGAGGCGCATCCGCCGCCGGCACCGGGCGGCAAGCGCATCAAGCTGCGCTACATGACGCAGGTGAAGACCCGGCCGCCGGGCTTCGTGGTGATGTGTTCACACCCCGATCTGATGCCCGAAAGCTATCGCCGTTATCTGGTCAATGGTCTGCGCGACCATTTCGATATGCCGGGCACGCCGATCCGGGTGACGTTCCGCGGTCAGGGTGACAAAAACCCCTACCGTGACAAAAAGAACTGGGGCACGCCCTCGCGCCTGCGCAAGCATCTGGACAAGAAGAAAGACTAACCCGGCCCGGATCGCCGCCTATTCGGCGGCGATCTTGATGACCGGCTCCATCGTGGTCAGGGCTTCGTCCGACAGGTGGCACTTGATCTGATGCCCGCCCGCCAGATGCCGGACTGGCGGCACCTCGCGTTCGCACAGCCCGCCCGGCACCTGCGATTTCCAGCGGCAGCGCGTCTGGAACGGGCAACCCGGCGGCGGGTTCATGGCCGAAGGAATATCCCCCTCCAGCACGATGCGTTTTTTCTGCACATGGGTGTCGGCAATGGGCACGGCCGACAGCAGCGCCTCGGTATAGGGGTGGTAGGGCGGCTGGAACACCTGATCGGTGGTGCCCAGTTCGACCACATGGCCGAGATACATCACCATCACCCGGTCCGACAGGTAACGCACGATCGACAGGTCGTGGCTGATGAACAGCAGCGTCGTTCCATTCTCGCGCTGAATGTCCATCAGAAGGTCGGTCACGGCGGCCTGCACCGATACGTCCAGCGCCGAGACGGGTTCATCCGCCACCACCACCTTGGCGCCCCCCGCGAAGGCACGGGCGATACCGACACGCTGTTTCTGCCCGCCCGACAACTGGCGCGGCATGCGGTCGGCAAAGGCACGCGGCAGTTTCACCAGATCCAGCAACTGCAACATGCGCTCGCGCCGGTCTTCGTCTGACGCGCCCTGACCAAAGATTTCCAGCGCGCGGATGATCTGGCGGCCGACGGTCATCGAGGGGTTGAGCGTGTCGAACGGGTTCTGGAACACCATCTGCACGCCTGAAACGGTATCGGTGTTGCGTTTCTCGATGGGGGTATTCTGGATGTCGCGGTCATAGAGCATGATCTTGCCGCTGGTCGCGGTTTCCAGCCCCATCAGCACCTTGGCGAAGGTGGATTTGCCGCAACCGGATTCGCCCACGATGGCCAGCGTTTCGCCTGCGCGGGCCTCGAAGCTGAGCGTTTCATTGGCCTTCACCACCTTGGCCGGGCCGCCACCGAAGACGCCGCCGCCGGTGACCTCGTAATATTTGCGCAGATCTTCCATGCGCAAGACCACCTCGCCAATCTCGGCCTTGCCCTGCGTTGCCTTGGCGACCGGCGGCGCGGACCAGTCGATTTCGTTCACCCGCAGGCACCGGCTTTCGTGGCGGGGCCCAACCTCGGCCATGGCGATGTCGCCCGCATTGCAGCGGCCTTCCGCGAAGTAATCGCAGCGCGGCCCGAAGTTGCAGCCTTTCGGTCTTTCATGCGGCAAGGGGAAGTTGCCGGGGATGGCGACCAGCGGACGGCTGTTCTTGTCGGCGCCGGGCAGCGGGATCGAGCGGAACAGCGCCTGCGTATAGGGATGGCGCATGCGGTCAAAGACCTCGGCCACGCTGCCGGTTTCCACGGCCTCGCCGGAATACATCACGGTCAGGCGGTCGCAGACCTCCATCACCAGACCAAGGTTGTGGCTGATGAACAGCATGGAAGTGCCGTATTTTTCGGCCAGTTCCTTGACCAGATCGACAATCCCGGCCTCTACCGTCACATCGAGCGCCGTGGTCGGCTCGTCAAGGATCAGCAGCGCTGGTTTCGACATCAGCGCCATGGCAATGACGATACGCTGCTGCTGCCCGCCCGAAAGCTGATGCGGATAGGCTTGCAGGATGCGGTCGGGGTCGGGCAGGCGCACATCGGCGACGATCTGGCGGGCCAGCGCCCAGGCCTCGGCCTTTGCCATGCCGCGATGGATCATCGGCACCTCGGCCAGTTGTGCGCCGATCCGCATGGCGGGGTTCAGCGAGGCCATCGGTTCCTGATAGATCATAGCGATTTCCGAGCCACGGATGCGGCGCAGTTCGTCATCCGACATCTGCGTCAGATCGCGGCCCTTGAAGCGGATCGAGCCGCCGGTGATGCGACCGTTCTTGCCCAGATAGCGCATGACCGCGAGCGCAACGGTCGACTTGCCGCAACCGCTTTCGCCGACCAGCCCCATCGCCTCGCCCGGCAGGACGGTGCAGGAGAAATCCATCACCGCCGGGATTTCGCGCAGCCGCGTGAAGAAGGAAATCGAGAGGTTCTCGATTTCAAGGATGGGTTGATCCGGGGTCCAGTCTGAACGTGTCATCGCATCAATCCTTCAGGCTTTCTTCGCGCAGGCCGTCGGCCAGCAGGTTCAGACCCAGCACGAGGCTCATCAGGGCGACGGCGGGGACCAATGCGGGGACCGGGAAGATCGACAGCAGTTTGCGCCCGGCATTGATGGTGGACCCCCAGTCCGGGCTTTCCGGGCTGACGCCAAGGCCGAAGAAGCCCAGTGTGCCAAGCAGGATGGTGGTATAGCCGATCCGCAGGCAGAAATCGACGATCAGCGGTCCGCGCGCATTGGGCAGCACCTCCCACAGCATGATATACCAAGGGCCTTCGCCGCGGGTCTGGGCTGCGGCGACGTAATCGCGGGATTTCAGGTCCATGGTGATGCCGCGCACGATGCGGAACACGGTGGGGGCGTTCACGAACACGACCGAGACGAAGACGTTCAGCAGGTTCGGCTCCATGATCCAGAGACCGAACGGGTCGGCCCGGAAGGCAAGGCCCGCATAGATCCACAGACCCAGCACCAGCGTGATGCCGACATAGAGGTTGCGCCGCGCGGGGGTGGTGAAGAAACGCGCGTTCCACAGGATGCAGAGGAACAGGATCGGGAAGGCGAACAGGATTGCCGCCATCACATTGGGGATCGAGGCGCGCCAGCCCAGCAGCAGCGGCCCGGTCTCGCGGATTTCCGGGGTGACCAGCAGGTAGAACATCAGGATCACCGGGAAGGCCAGCACGAGGTTCGCCACGAAGCTGAGCCCGGTATCGAGCCGCCCGCCGAAATATCCGGCAGGCAGGCCCAGCGTGATCCCGGCCATGAAGGCGAAGGCGGTGGCGGCGGGCGCGATGGTCAGCACCGAGCGCGCACCGACCACCATGCGTGAAAATACATCGCGCGCGAGGTTGTCACCGCCCAGCAGATAATGGGCATAGATGCCCTCGACCGGGTTTTTCAGCGGGCTGCCGGGCAGGGCGTTCTTCATGCCGGAAATTTGCGCCAGCGGATCATGGGTGGCGACGATATTGGCGAACAGAGCGGTGAAGACCCAGAACATCACCAGCGCGAAGCCGGTCATGCCGATGGGGCTGTCGAACAGGCGGCCGTAAAGGCCAAGCCGCCGCTTGAAGCTGATCGAAAGGGCGAAGGTCAGGGCCAGCGCGATCCAGACCGGCCAGAAGCGGCCGATCATCGTCACGAGGATCTGGGTGAAGCCGAGTGCGTCCATCAGATCAGCTCCTCACGACAGCCGGATGCGGGGGTTGAGCCAGGCATAGCCGATATCGGAAATAAGCTGGGTGATCAGCACGACGGCGACGGCGACCACGGAACAGCCCAGCAGCAGGTCGATGTCGTTGTTGCCCGCAGCCTGCACCAGCGTCCAGCCGAAGCCCTTGTAGTTGAACAGGGTTTCCACGATCACGACACCGTTCAGGAGCCAGGGGAATTGCAGCATGATGACGGTGAAGGGCGCGATCAGTGCATTGCGCAGCGCGTGGCGCAGCACGACCTGACGGAAGCTCACGCCCTTCAGCAGCGCAGTACGGATATATTGCGCGGTCATCACCTCGGTCATGCTGGCGCGGGTCATGCGGGCGATATAGCCGATGCCGTACAGCGCGATGGTCAGCACCGGCAGAAAGAAGTTTTCAAAGGTGATATCGTCCATCGCCGACGTGGCCGAGCCTTTGAACCATTTCAGCCCGGTCATCGAAGACGCGAAGATGGTGATGAACAGAACGCCCGACACATATTCCGGCGTCGCCGTGGTGGCGATGGAGAAGGTGGACAGCGTGCGGTCAAGCTTCGATCCCTCGCGCATCCCCGCCAGCACCCCGATCAGCAGCGCGACCGGCACCATCAGCGCCATGACCGACAGCATCAGCCAGCCGGTCAGCGACAGGCGGGTGGCGATGATCTGCGATACCGGCTCCTTGAAGACGTTGGACCAGCCCCAGTTGCCTTGCAGCACGCCGCAGAACCGTGGCGCGGCGGCCGGGTCCGCCCCTCTGGCGATGCAGCGGCCAGTGACCTTGCCATCAGCGGCGGTGGCGGTCCAGCCGGGCAGCACGCCAAGCCATTCACCGTAGCGGCCCAGAAGCGGCTGCGCATAGCCGTTCTTTTGCAGCCAGCTTTCCACCTCGGCATCGGAAATCCGCGATCCGGCCTCCGATTTGGCGATCTTCTCAAGGTTTGGGGGCAGGTTGGTCAGGTAGAACACAATGAAGGTCAGGCACAGGGCCGTGGCGATCATCGTGAACAGGCGTCGAAACAGGAATTTGGCCATGGCGGCACGGGCCTTTCCGGGCGGCAGGCTTCAGGGCGCGGGCGGGTGGCCCGTATGAGGAAAGAAGGGCGCGCCATTGCGGCGCGCCCCGGTCCGGCGATCAGGCCGCCAGCCACCATTTGTAGTGATGATGCTCGAAGGTCGGATGCATCTCGCAGCCGCGCACCTTGTCGGTCATGTGACGGAACAGCGAGCGCCAGTAGGGCTGGATCAGCACACCCTGTTCCTGCATGATCTCTTCCAGCCGCTTCATCACCTCACGCCGCTTGTCGGCATCGGCGATCGCCAGCGCCTCGCTCAGCTTTTCGTCGAATTCGGCGTTGGAGAAGGCAGTCTCGTTCCAGGCCACGCCCGTCTTGTAGGCGAGTTGCAGGATCTGCACGCCGAGCGGACGCATGTTCCATTCGGTTGCCGAGAACGGATACTTCAGCCAGTCGTTCCAGAAGGTCGAGCCGGGCAGGATGGTCCGCTTGACGTTGATCCCGGCATCGCGCAGCTGCGCGGCCACGGCGTCGCAGGAGGCCGACTGCCAGTTGTCATCCAGCGAGATGAGCTCGAATTCCGTATCGGCATGGCCTGCGGCGGCGAGGTTCTCTTTCGCCTTGGCCGGGTCGACGGTCAGCGGCGGCAGCTGGGCGTATTCCGGGTGGATCGGGCAGACGTGGTGGTTTTCCGCCACCTGACCCAGACCGGCATAGCCAAGCTCCAGCACCACATTGTTGTCGACGGCGAGTTGCAGCGCCTTGCGCACTTCGACATTGTCATAGGGCGCGGCGGCGTGGTGGAAGCGCACGGCCAGCGTACCGGCGGTCAGCGCCTCGGATTTCTCCCAGCCCAGACCGTCGAAGACGGCGACGAAATCGCCCTCGGTCCGGTAGGTCGCGTCGATCTCGCCCGCCTCTGCGGCGGCCACCACTGCGGCCGGGTCGGTGCCGTAGTCGATATACTCGATCCGGTCCAGATAGGCGCCTTCGCCCCACCATTTGTGATCGGTGTTCTTCACGAGGATCTGCTTGACGCCGACCTCGTTGGCCTCGGGCTTGTAGGGGCCGGTGCCGATCGGGTTCGCGGTCGGGTCGCCGTTGTCATAGGATTTGTGAACCACGGCCGCCGGATAATCGGCGAAGCCCGCGATGATCGAGATGTCGGGTGCGGGCAGCATCAGTTTGACGGTGTGGCTGTCGACCGCCGTCACCGCGCCATCGCGCATCTTCTTGGTGGCCTCGTCGACGAGCCCGCCCATGCGCGCGGCCATCGAATTGCCCTCGACACCGGCATCGCACCAGCGGTCAATATTGTGAACCACATCCTCGGCGGTGAATTCGTCACCGTTATTCCAGGTCACGCCCTTGCGAACGTTCAGCGTGTATTCGGTGGCGTCGTCATTGGCGGTCCAGCTTTCCAGCAGGCGCCCCTCGAAGGTGCCGTCGCTGTTGTACTGCACCAGATATTCCAGCCAGCCGCGCCCGAAATTCGCCAGCTCCGACCAGTCCCAGGTGCGCGGGTCTTTCATCGCGCGGGTTTCCATGTTCATGCGCAGCGTGCCGCCCATGACCGGAGTTTCCTGCGCCAGCGCCGGGGTCGGCGCCGCCAGACCCAGCAGACCATAGGCCGCAGTCGCGGATACCCCCAGTGCGGTGGTGCGGGTCAGGAATTCGCGCCGGCTCAGGCTGCCCGCGCGCACTTCCTCCGCATAGGCCGGGGCGGCGGGGTGAACGGCGATAGGTTTGGTATGGATCATTCTCTACTCCCTGACAGGTATTTTGGTTGTCTTTATGCGGCGATAGCCATGTGGCCGGTCGCACCCTCGGGTGCCACGGTCGGCCACATCGGAGTTTCACAAGGACTATCGTGCCCTTTTTGGACCGGACGTCAACGCCCGCTTTCGGCAAGCCAAAGCAATTTTGCGACATAATTCTACCGGAAATGGACGGAATCCCGGAAAATAGGCGTAAAAAGCGATTTAAAATTACAAGACGATTCCGTTAAAACGGAATCGCCCTGTGACCAGCCGGGGAAAGGATCAGCCCGCGCGGCGGAAGGCGGTGGGGGATTTGCCGGTCTGGTGCTGGAAGGCGCGGGTGAAATAGGCGGCCGAGGTGAAGCCGAGGCTGCCCGCGATCAGGTTCACCGGCAGGTCGGTTTCCGACAACAGGCGCCGGGCCTCGAAGATCAGCCGGTCGTGCAGCAGGGCCGATGCCGGACGGCCGCAGGCCAGCTTGCAGCAGCGCGTCAGATGCGTCGGCGTCACGCCCAGCTTTGCCGCGAAATCAGCAACGCCCATGCCAGAGCGGAACTCGCGTTCCAGCAGCGCAGTGTAGCGTGCAACGAGCCGCTTTGCGGCATCGGGTTTCTGTTGTTCCGGCGCTGCGCGGGCGATCTGGCGTTCCAGCCAGACCCCCAGAAGCCCCAGATGCGCCAGTGTCGCCCGGTCATGGGCGGGGGTGTCGGCATCCATTTCGCGCAGGATCGCATCCAGCGTAACGTTCAGTTCCTGCGCGGCAAAGGTTTCGCGGATACGCAGGTGCTGTGGGTCTTTCGGCAGGGGCACCGGGCAATCGCGCCCGAAAAACACAGCGGTGCCAAAAACCTGCGGTCCGACCTCGAATCCATGCATGACGCCGGGCGGAATGAAGATGGCGTTATGAGCGGTATAACCGCGTGTCACACCGGCAATGGTGATGCGCCCCTGGCCCTTGGTGAACCACAGAAGGCAGGATTCGGAATAGGCGCGCATCGCCTCGACCCGCCAGCGGCCACCGGCGGCCAGGCGGGGAATCGCCACAAGGCGAAGGGATTTCAGCGCGCTCAGATCGTCCATTCCGCAGGGTCTTTCGGGTTCGGGTGGCAGGCACGGGCAACGGAACACTCGATGACCGGCCCAGATAAGCAGTCTGTGCCGCAAGACCCAAGCAAAAAGATGGCAGCAGCGGCCGATTTGCGCCGCTGGCCGGTTATATGTGACGAAAAGTCAGCAATGCCCTGTGGATAACCGACGTTCTTAACGTGTCAGGGCAGACGGATCGTCGTCCAGTCCGACATCCGGGCGCGGAACCAAGTGCGCTGACGCTTGGCATATTGGCGCGAAGCCAGCTTCGCTTCCGCAACCGCCTGTCCCAGCGGCATTTCCCCCCGCAGATGAGCCACAAGCTCTGGGGCGCCGATGGCGCGGGCCGAAGGGCGCGCGGGGTCCCAGAACGGCAGTTCGGCGCGGGCTTCCTCCAGCGCGCCTGCGGCCATCATCCGGTCAAAGCGCAGGTCGATGCGGGCGTTCAGCCAGTCGGGATCAGGGCGAAATACAAAGGCGGCACAGGCGGTGCGGGGCAAAAGCGGCGGCGGCGTGTCGCGCTGCCAGTCGGCAAGCCCCCGCCCTGTGGTGCGTAGCACCTCCCACGCGCGCTGGACGCGGGCGAGGTTGTTCAGATCGGTTTTTGCCACGGTCGCGGAGTCCAGTGTTGCGATCATAGTGGCGGGATCGGTGGTGCGCAGGGCATCGGCTTCGGCCCGCACCTCGGGCGGGATCGGCGGGATTTCCGCCAGCCCTTCGGTCAGTGCCATGAAATAAAGCCCGGTGCCGCCAACGATGATGGGGCGCTGGCCGCTGTGCAGCACTGCTGCCACCTCGCGCAGCCAGTGACCGACGGAATAGGGCGTGTCGCGCCCGATATGGCCGTAAAGCGCATGTGGCGCCTGCGCTTCTTCCTCAGGCGAGGGGCGGGCGGTCAGCAACCGCCAGCATTCATAGACCTGAAGCGCATCAGCATTCACCACCACGCCGCCCTGCACCCGCGCGACTTCCAGCGCCAGCGCGGATTTGCCGCTGGCGGTCGGCCCGGCGATCAGCACCGGCTGGTCGGCGGGCAGCGAGGCGAGCAGATCGTGCACGGGCTTACAGCTTCAGCCGGTAGCGGACATGGCCGTCATAGGGTGCGTAGCTGTCGTACAGCGCGCGGGCGCGGGCATTGCTTTCATCGGTGTGCCAGTAAAGCCGGTGCCAGCCGCGCGCCTTGGCCAGATCGCGCAGATCGTCGATCAGGGCGCGGCCGACCCCCTTGCCGCGCGCCTCGGGGGCGACGAACAGGTCTTCCAGATAGCAATCCTCGCCCATCACCCAGGTTGAGCAGTGATGATGATGCAGCGCAAAGCCGAGCGGCTGATCGCCCTCGACCGCCAGACGACCCTTGAGCGGGCTGGCGGGGTCCATCATCCGGGTCCAGGTATGGGCGGTGATGTCGGGGGAAAGATCGACCTTGTAGAAAGCGAGATAGGCAGACCAGAGGGCCTCCCATCCCGCGCGGTCGGCGGGCGCGATGTCGCGGATCGTCAGGGTCATGTGAATGTCCGTTCTGTTGGGGCAGCCGGGGCGGTGAGGCCCCGGCGGCGGCATCACGCCAGACGTGCCAGCAGGCGTGCCCAGCTGCGGATGCCCTTGTGGAAGCATTCCAGATCGTATTTCTCGTTCGGGCTGTGGATCTGGTCATCATCGCGGCCGAAGCCCAGCAACATGGCATCCATGCCCAGTTCGGTCTTGAAATAACCGGCGATCGGGATGGAGCCACCACAGCCGACATAAGACGCCGGGCGCCCCCATTCAGCGGCCAGCGCGGCGCGCGCGGCCTCGAAGGCGGGGTGGTCGATGCCCATGGTCCCGGCGGGCGAGGCGCCATGGCCCTCGAAGGTCACCTCGCAATCGGCAGGCACGCGGGCACGCACCCAGTCGCGGAAGGCTTCGCGGATCGCCAGAGGGTCTTGTTGCCCCACCAGACGGAAGCTGACCTTGGCACGCGCTTCGCCGGGCAGCACGGTCTTGAATCCGTCGCCGGTATAGCCGCCGGTCACGCCGTTCACCTCGGCCGTCGGGCGCGACCAGATCATTTCCAGCGGCGTGCGGTCCTCCTCGCCCGCCGGGATTGACAGGCCGACATCGCCGAGGAATTTCGCATGGTCGAAGGCAAGGTTCTGCCATTGCGCGCGGATCGCCTCGGGCAATTCGCTGACGCCATCGTAGAAGCCGGGGATGGTGATGCGGCCGGTCTCGTCGTGCATGTCGGCAAGGATCTTCGACAGCACATGGATCGGGTTGCGCGCCAGCCCGCCGAACATGCCGGAATGCAGATCCTTGCTGGCGGCCCGGATCACGATCTCCTCGCCCAGAAGGCCGCGCAGCATGGTGACGATGGCGGGGGCGGTATCCTGGAACAGCCCGGTATCGCAGATCAGCGCAAGATCGGAGCGCAGCGCATCGGCATGTTCGCGCATGAAGGGTATGAGCGAGGGGGAACCCGATTCCTCCTCGCCTTCCAAAAAGATCGTCAGGCGACAGGGCAGGGTGCCATGCACGGCCTTCCAGGCCCGCAGCGCCTCAAGGAAGGTCATCAGTTGCCCCTTGTCATCCGAGGCGCCACGCGCCCGGATCACCTTGCCGCGCGCGCCGTCCTGAAGCTCGGGGTCGAAGGGATCGCGGTCCCACAGGCTCAGCGGATCGACGGGCTGCACGTCATAATGCCCGTAAAACAGCAGATGCGGGCCACCTTCGCCGCCCTGCGCCACCACCATCGGATGACCGGGTGTCGCATGGGCGGCTGCGGCGAAACCGAGGCTGCGCAGGTCGTCCACCAGCCAGTCGGCGGCGCGGGCACAATCGGCCCTGAAGGCCGGATCGGTCGAGATCGAGGGGATGCGCAGCAGATCGAACAGGCGGTCGAGCGCGGCCGGAATCTCGTCATCAATCCGCTTCAGCACGGCATCGAGCGACATGGGGATCTCCTTTTCGTGACTTTGGCGCGAAGCCTAGCAGGTGGCTTTGCACTGTCCAGAGCCGCCGCGCCGGGGTATTCAGGGGCCGTTCCTATCTGACGGGAGTGTGATGATGAAGGTTCCGGTTTCAGTTTTGTGCCTGTCGCTGCTGGCGGCCCCCGTGGTGGCAGAGCCTATGACCGGCAAGGCGGCGGCGAAGCTGATGTATCGCGGCGAGGGCGCCGTGGTGCAGATGCTCGACGGTGCGGGCCTGCCGGAGGCGGATGTGACCGCGCTGACCATGGTCGGCACCGGCCAGCCCTGGTATGGCGCGATCGCAATTTCCCCCGACGAGGGGCTGATGGTCGAGGCCACAGTGGCCGCCGTGAATCATCACACGATCGGGGCCGCCGAAACCGCTGCCCGGCAGGGCTGCGACGCAAAGCGTAAGGGTAAGGCGGCCTGTGTGGTGGTGGCGCATCTGCTGCCGAAGGGCTGGAAACCCGCCGATCTGACGCTGTCGCAGGATGCCACTGCGGCACTGCGCAAGGAGTACAAGGCGCCCGGTGCGCTGGCGATTTCGCCCTCGACCGGCAGTTTCGCATTGACGAAGGGCGAGGCTGCGGGTGACCTTGCGGTGCAGACCTGCAATGAAAAGGCCGGTACGAAGGATTGTATCGTGGCGGTGCAGGACTGACCGAAAGGTCGGGCTGGGCAAAGGGGGGACAAAATGTCCCCTTTGCGATACAGGATTTGACCAATATCAAGGCGGCGCGCACAAAGGCCGCTCAGAAAGGGCCCAGCACGGCAGACCAGCCGCAGCCAGGAGACGGGACATGGACTACGACAAGGCACTCGACAGCGCGATCCAGCGCCTGCATGACGAAGGGCGCTATCGCACCTTCATCGACATCGAGCGCCGCAAGGGCCAGTTCCCCCATGCGGTCTGGCGCAAGCCCGACGGGACGGAGAAGGATATCACCGTCTGGTGCGGTAATGACTATCTGGGCATGGGCCAGCATCCGGCGGTTCTGTCCGCGATGCACGAGGCGCTGGATGCCACCGGCGCAGGCTCGGGCGGGACGCGCAATATCTCGGGCACCACGCTGTATCACCGGCGTCTGGAGGCCGAGATCGCCGATCTGCACGCCAAGGAGGCGGCGCTGGTGTTTTCCAGTGCCTATGTCGCAAATGACGCGACGCTTTCGACGCTGCCCAAGCTGTTTCCGGGGCTGATCATCTATTCCGATGCGCTGAACCATGCCTCGATGATCGAGGGCGTACGCCGCAACGGCGGCGCCAAGCGCATCTTCCGGCACAACGATGTCGCCCATCTGCGCGAACTGATCGCGGCAGATGATCCTGCCGCGCCCAAGCTGATCGCTTTCGAATCGATCTATTCGATGGACGGCGATTTTGGCCCGATCCGTGAAATCTGTGATCTGGCCGAAGAGGTCGGCGCGCTGACCTATCTGGACGAGGTTCATGCCGTGGGCATGTATGGCCCGCGCGGTGCCGGTGTGGCGGAACGCGATGGTCAGATGGCGCGGGTGGACATTATCAACGCCACGCTGGGTAAGGCTTTCGGCGTTTTTGGCGGATATATTGCTGCAAGTGCGAAGATGGTGGATGCGATCCGGTCGTATGCGCCGGGCTTCATCTTCACCACGTCGCTGCCTCCGGTCGTGGCGGCGGGTGCTGCGGCCTCCATCGCCTTTTTGAAGACCGCTGAGGGGCAGGCACTGCGCGACAAGCAGCAATTGCATGCGCAGATCCTGAAGATGCGGCTGAAGGGGCTGGGCCTGCCGATCATTGATCATGGCACTCATATTGTGCCTGTGCACGTCGGCGACCCGATACATTGCAAGATGCTGTCTGACATGCTGTTGGATCAGTTCGGCATTTATGTGCAGCCGATCAACTTCCCCACCGTTCCGCGCGGTACCGAGCGGCTGCGCTTCACGCCCTCTCCGGTGCATGAGTCAAGCCAGATTGACGCGGTTGTGAAGGCGATGGACCGCCTCTGGCAGCACTGTGCGCTAAATCGTGCCGAGGTTTCTGCCTGAATCAGTTCTGCGGCTGCAAATGCCGCTTGTGCTGTGCTAGGGTTGGAGCAATGAGATTGGCACCGAGTCGCCCCGCGGGCGACTCAGGGCACAGGCGGGACAGAAACGGGGCAGGCGACGTATGATCTGGCGGAGGAACCAACCTTCGACGGCGGAAGCCGACAAGCCAAAGGGCTTTGACGACTTCGAACTGCGGCTCGGCGATGTGATGCGCGGAGAGCGCGCTACGCTGGGCAAATCTCTTCTGGATGTGCAGCGCGAGCTGAAGATCAAGGCGACCTACATCGCCGCCATCGAGAATTGCGATGTCTCGGCCTTCGAGACGCAGGGCTTCGTTGCGGGCTATGTGCGCTCCTACGCCCGGTATCTGGGCATGGACCCGGACTGGGCCTTCAAGCGCTTCTGTGCCGAGGCGAATTTCGAGGTGGCGCATGGCATGTCTGCCGCTGCCGCGCCCGCGACGATCACGGCGGCCCGTTCGCGCGTAGCCACGCAATCTGAAACCCGCGATCCGCTGGGCAACCCCAATGCGCTGTTCGTGCCGCGCAGCGAAAGCTGGATTCACCGGGTGGAACCCGGTGCCATCGGCTCGGTCCTTGTGCTGGCGGCCCTGATCGGCGCGCTGGGATATGGCGGCTGGTCCGTGCTGCAAGAGGTGCAGCGCGTGCAACTGGCGCCGGTGGATCAGGCGCCGGTCGTGGTGGCTGACATCGACCCGCTGGAGCAGCTGGATGGTGTTTCCGCCGGTCGCGCGACGGTGCAGGCACAAACCGGGGTGACCGAAGACCCGGCCGCGCAGCAGGTGGCAGGCGCTTCGCCGGACCTGATGAACCGCCTTTATCGTCCGCAGGCGCTGGATGTGCCGGTGCTGGTATCGCGTGACGGCCCCATCGCCTCGATTGATCCGCGTCAGACCGGGACGCTGGCCGCTGCCAGCCTGCCGCAGGCGGGGGGCGTTGCTGCCGTGGCGACTCCGGCTGATCCGGCGCAGGATCAGGTTCAGGTGGTGGCGCAGGCGGAACCCGGGGTCGAAATCCTCGCGGTCCGGCCTTCCTGGGTCCGGGTTTCCTCGGCCGATGGTTCCACTCTGTTCGAAAAGATCCTGAACGCGGGCGAACGCTACAAGGTGCCGCAGCTTGATACGGCGCCGGTGCTGCGTTCGGGCAATTCCGGCTCGGTCTATTTCGTCATGGGTGGCAAGGCCTTTGGTCCCGCCGCGCCCGGCCCGCAGGTCGTGAAGAACATCGCGCTTTCGGAAGAGGCGCTGACCCAGAAATATGCCGAGGCCGATCTTTCGGATGACGCTGATCTGGCCCGCATAGTCAATGTGGCGCAGGCTACGCAGATCGACGCTCCGCGGGAATAAGCCTCGGCAAGACGTGATCCAGAGACGGCTCCGGCGGCATTGCCCCGGGGCCGTCTTGCCTTTATGCCTGCCCTCAAACCACCGAAAGGCGTGATCATGTCGCACAATCCCGTCCGTCCCTGGCGCAACATCGACCGGCGCAAGTCGCGGCAGATCCGCGTGGGCAAGGTGCTGGTGGGGGGCGATGCGCCGATCTCGGTGCAGACCATGACCAACACCATCACTTCGGATGTGAAGGCGACGATCGAGCAGGTGCAGCGCTGCGCCGTGGCCGGGGCCGATATCGTGCGGATTTCGACACCCGACGAGGACAGCACCCGCGCCCTGCGCGAGATCGTGGCCGAAAGCCCGGTGCCGATCGTGGCGGACATCCATTTCCACTACAAGCGCGCCATTGAGGCCGCCGAGGCGGGCGCTGCCTGCCTGCGCATCAATCCCGGGAATATCGGCGATGCGAAGCGCGTGGCCGAGGTGGTGCGCGCAGCCAAGGATCACGGCTGTTCCATCCGCATCGGAGTGAACGCCGGGTCTCTGGAAAAGCATCTGCTGGACAAATACGGCGAGCCTTGCCCCGAGGCGATGGTGGAAAGCGGGCTGGACCATATCAAACTGTTGCAGGACAACGATTTCCACGAATTCAAGATTTCGGTGAAAGCGTCCGATGTCTTCCTGGCCGCCGCCGCCTATCAGCAACTGGCCGAGGCCACCGATGCGCCGATCCATCTGGGCATCACCGAGGCCGGGGGGCTCATGTCCGGCACGGTGAAATCGGCCATCGGACTGGGCAACCTGTTGTGGATGGGCATTGGCGACACGATCCGCGTCAGCCTGTCGGCCGATCCGGTGGAAGAGGTGAAAGTCGGGTTCGAGATCCTGAAATCGCTGGGCCTGCGCCATCGCGGCGTCACCATCATCTCCTGCCCTTCCTGCGCGCGGCAGGGGTTCGACGTGATCAAGACCGTGGCGGCGCTGGAGGACCGGCTGGCCCATGTGACCACCAGCATGAGCCTGTCGATCATCGGCTGCGTGGTGAACGGCCCCGGCGAGGCCTTGATGACCGACATCGGTTTTACCGGCGGCGGGGCAGGCGCGGGCATGGTCTATCTGGCGGGCAAACAAAGCCACAAGATGACCAATGACCAGATGATCGACCATATCGTCGGCCTGGTCGAAGACCGCGCCGCGCAGATCGAGGCGGCGAAGGCAGAGGCGGCGGAGTAGGGGCTCCCCGCAACCGCGTCGCTGCCGGTCGAGAGCGGATTTGCTGACCATTGCGGGACATATGCAAAAGGCCGCTGCGGACAGCGGCCTTTCCTTGTCTTGCGCAAGGCAGCCGGAACTCACCCGTCCTGACGTTGCCCCTCGACGATCTGGCGCATGCCGTCCAGCGGGACGTAGCCGCGCACCATGGTCTGGTCGATCACGAAGCTGGGCGTGCCGTTGATCTGCATTTTCGTGCCAAGCGCGTGGTTGGCGTCGATGATCGCCTTGACCTCGGGGCTTTCCATCTTCGCCACGATGGCCGCGCCGTCGAGGCCCAGATCGCCCGCGAGTGCAGTCAGGCTTTCAGGCGTTGCGTCGCCGCGCAGCGTGATGAGCGCGTCATGGACCTTCTTGTAGGCATCATCGCCCGCCACGATCCGGGTGGCGATGGCGAATTTCGACGAGATCGTCGATTGCTCGCCCAGAATCGGGAATTCCTTAATGACGAAGCGGATGTTGCCATCCGTTTTCACAAGTTCCTCGACTTCTTCCCAGGCCTTGCGGCAATAACCGCAGCGGTAATCGAGGAATTCGACTACGGTGATATCACCCTCGGGGTTGCCGCCCAGCCAGGAGTTCTGGTCGTTGAACAGGGCGTCCGAATTGTCTGCCAGAAGTTTCAGATCATCGGCTTCGGCCTGCTGCTGCTGGCGCTGTTCCAGCACCGAGACGGCCTCCATGATGACTTCGGGATTCTCGATCAGATAGGCGCGCACGGCCTCCCCGAAGGCGGCGCGCTCGGCGTCGGTCATCGCGCCAAGATCCAGCGCGGCGGCGGGAAGCCCCAGCGTCAGCGCAAGCGCGGTGGAGGCGAGGAAGGTCTTGGTCATGCGTCTCTCCGATGGGCGGGGCACGCATGACAACGCAGGTCCGGCCCTGCTTGACGCGCGCGACCCGCCGGGCCAGTGTCGGCCCGAGTTTACGGGGGCTTACATGCAGGTTTCAAGACGCGCTCTGGTCGATCCCTTCATTGTGATGGACGTGATGGAGAAGGCGCGCGCCGCCGAGGCGGCGGGGCGCAGCATCATTCACATGGAGGTGGGACAGCCGGGCACGCCCGCACCCGCCGGGGCCCGTGCCGCTCTGGCGCAGGCGATGGAGGCTGGGGCGCTTGGCTATACCGTGGCGCTGGGGCTGCCGGAACTGCGGGCCGGGATCGCGGGGCTGTACAAACGCTGGTATGGCATTGATCTGAATCCTGAACGGGTGGTGGTGACGGCGGGTTCTTCCGCCGCTTTCCTTCTGGCTTTCACCGCGCTGTTCGATGCGGGCGACCGCGTCGGGCTGGGCGAGCCGGGATATCCGAGCTACCGCCAGATCCTGCGTGCGCTGAGCCTGACGCCGGTGGGCATTCCTGCGGCGCCAGAGAACCGGCTTCAGCCGGTCGCTGCCGATCTGGACGGGGTAGAAATGGCGGGGATGATCGTCGCCAGCCCCGGCAATCCTTCAGGCACCATGCTGTCGCATGAGGCGCTGGCGTCCCTGATCGGATATTGCGATCAGCGTGGAATCAGCTTTGTCTCGGACGAGATCTATCATGGGCTGCATTATGGCGACCGCGCGGTCAGTGCGCTGGAAGTCAGTGATAATATCTATGTCATCAACTCGTTCTCCAAATATTTCAGCATGACGGGCTGGCGCATCGGCTGGATGGTCGTGCCCGAGGATCATGTCAGGGTGGTGGAACGTCTGGCGCAGAACATGTTCATCTGTCCGCCGCATGCGAGCCAGATTGCGGCGCTGGCCGCGCTTGACTGCATCGACGAACTGGAGGCGAACCGCGCGGTTTATGCCGAAAACCGCCGCCTGATGCTGGAGCATCTGCCGCGTGCGGGGTTTGACCGCATCGCGCCGCCGGACGGGGCGTTTTATATCTATGCCGATGTCAGCCATCTCACTGACAATTCACTGGCTTTCGCGGCGGAGCTTCTGGAACATGCCGGAGTGGCTGTGACGCCGGGGCTGGACTTCGATCCGGTGCGCGGGGCACAGACCTTGCGGTTTTCCTATGCGCGGGCGACGGCGGATATTGCCGAGGGGCTGCGGCGTCTTGAAGAGTATATGGCGCGGCGTGGCTGAGCCGTCGGCTGCCTCCGGCGGGGATATTTGGACCAGGGTAAATGGGGGCGTGATGCGCAGGCTGATTCTGGCGCTGGCGATGATCTGGGCGGGGTTCGGTGCGGCGGCGCAGGAGCTTTCGGCGCTGGCCCGGCTGGTGCCGCAGGAGTCGCGCATCGAGGCCACGCAGGATGGAACGGTGCGGTTGTCGCTGGCGCTCAGCCAGCCGGTGCCATGGCGGGTGCGCGTCATGGCCGATCCGCCGCGTCTGGTGATGGATTTCCGCGAGGTGGATTGGCAGGGAATCGGCGGTATCGCGCATCCCGGCCTGCCGGACCTGCGGGCGGGTGTGTTCCGGCCTGGCTGGTCGCGGCTGGTCGCGGAACTGCCGGGGCCGATGCTGGTGGCCGAAGCGGGGATGGTCACGGAAGGCGCGACGCGGGTCGAGGTGGAACTGCATCCCGCAGATGCGGCGGCCTTCGCGGAAAAGGCGGCGGCACCGGAGCCGCCGGGCTGGGCGCTGCCGCCGCCTGCGGATGTACCCAGGCCCCCTGCACCGGGCAGCGGGGCGCTGGTCGTTGTGCTGGACCCCGGCCATGGCGGTATTGATCCGGGGGCCGAGCGGGACGGCGCGACCGAGGCCGCACTGGTGCTGGGTTTTGCACGCGAACTAAAAGAGGCGCTGTTGCGGCAGGGGGGCTTCACCGTGGTGATGACACGGGAGGAGGATGTTTTCGTGCCGCTGGAAACCCGCATTTCCATCGCGCGGGCGGCCGGGGCGCATGTGTTCCTGTCGCTGCATGCCGATGCGCTGGCCGAGGGTGAGGCGGTGGGGGCCACCGTTTACACCTTGTCCGACGATGCCTCGGACCGGGCGGCGCAGACGCTGGCCGAACGGCATGACCGGGCTGACCTGCTGGCGGGTGTCGATCTGACCGAACAGGACGATCTGGTGGCGGGGGTGCTGATGGATATGGCGCGCACCGAGACGGTGCCGCGGGTCGAACGCTTAAGCGCGGCGCTGGTGACAGCAATCAAGGCGGCGGGGCTGCGGATGCATCGCCATCCGCATCAGGAGGCGGGCTTCTCGGTGCTGAAATCGCCCGATATCCCCTCGGCGCTGCTGGAACTGGGGTTCCTGTCCTCGGCCCGCGATCTGGCGCGGTTGCAGGATGCGGCGTGGCGGGCCAAAATGGCGGCGGCCATCGTGGCGGGGCTGAAGGACTGGGCGGCGAAGGATGCGGTTCTGTCCGGCATGGCGGGTCAGTAAGCCAGAAGTGACCCCGCCAGCGGCGAGATTGTGCCTGTGCGGGCGGCGCAAGGTTTTGACCTTGACCCGCGCAGCGCCTATATGGGGGCCACGGCTCGGACGGGGGTAAGACGTGCTGCGATTTGTCGGATCCTTTTTCGGTGCGATCTTCACACTGGTGACGCTGGGCCTGTTGTTCGTGGCCCTGTCCATCGGTGCGGTCTTCTACATGTATTCGCGCGACCTGCCGAGCCACGAGAGCCTCGCGCAATATACGCCGCCCACGATCAGCCGGATCTATGACGGCGAGGGCCGGATGATCGACGAATTTGCCGAAGAGCGGCGGTTGTTCGTGCCGATCGAGGATGTGCCGGATCTGGTGAAATACGCTTTCATTTCGGCTGAAGACAAGAATTTCTATACCCACAAGGGCTATGATGCGCGGGGCATTCTGGCCGCTGCCATCGAGGCGGTGAAATCGCGCGGCCAGAACGTGCGCGGTGCCTCGACCATCACCCAGCAGGTGATGAAGAACTTCCTTCTGGGCGGCGAGCGCAAGGCCGAACGCAAGATCAAGGAAATCATCCTCGCCACCCGGCTGGAGGAGACGCTGTCGAAGGACAAGATCCTTGAGCTTTACCTGAACGAGATCTTCCTCGGGCAGAACTCTTATGGCGTCGCGGCGGCGGCGCAGACCTATTTCAACAAGTCGCTGTCGGAATTGGCTCCGCATGAGGCGGCGATGCTCGCCTCGATGCCGCAAGCGCCGGGCGAATATCATCCGGTCCGCGCCAAGAAGCGGGTGACCGAGCGGCGCAACTATGTGCTGCGCGAGATGTGGCAGAACGGCTATATCGACGAAGCGACCTATCTGCGCGAAAAGGACATGCCGCTGAAATCGGTGCAGAACGGCGATTATCCGGCCTTCCGCACCGCGCTGCCGCCGCGCGACTATTTCACCGATGAGATCCGGCGCCAGCTTTCGGGCAGCTTCGGGCATGAGGAATTCTTCGGCGGCGGTCTGGCCATCAAGGCGACGGTTGACCCCGATCTTCAGGAGGTTGCGGCCAAGGCGCTGCGGACTGGTCTGGAACGCTATGACCGGGCGCAGGGCGTATGGCGTGGCACGGGCCAGAAGATCGGGCCCGAGCAGCTGACCTCTGAGGCCGATTGGCGCGCAGCACTGGCCGGGGCCAAGGTGCCGCGCGATATCGAGGGCTGGCATCCGGCGGTCGTGCTGTCGCTGGGCGAGAAATCCGCCCGCATCGGCATCGAGGGCGTGGACGAAGACGAGGACGGCCATTTCATCCCGGCCGAAGATGTGACCTGGGCGCGCAAGCGGCTGCAAGGCGGCAAGCTGGGACCGAAAGCGAAGGTTGCATCTGACCTGCTGGACGTGGGCGATGTGGTTCTGGTGCGTGCCATGACCAATGATGGCGACGGCAGCTTCAAACGCTGGACGCTGCGGCAGGTGCCGCAGGTGCAGGGCGCTTTCATGGCGATGGATGTGTTCTCGGGCCGCGTTCTGGCGATGCAGGGCGGTTTTTCGTATCAGGACTCGGTTTTCAACCGTGCCACGCAGGCCACGCGCCAGCCGGGCTCAAGCTTCAAGCCCTTCGTCTATGCCGCCGCACTGGATTCGGGCTTTACCCCGGCGACCATCGTGGTTGACGCCCCGATCGAGCTGAACACGCCGCAGGGCCTGTGGCGGCCGAAGAACGCGTCGAATAAATTCTATGGCCCGACGCCGCTGCGCACCGGGATCGAACAGTCTCGGAACCTGATGACCGTGCGGATCGCGCAGGAAATCGGGATGGAGACGGTGGCGGGCTATGCCGAACGCTTCGGCGTCTATGACCGGATGCAGCCTTTCCTGTCGAACGCCCTGGGCTCGCAGGAAACCACGCTGTTCAAGATGGTGGCCGCCTATTCCATGTTCGCCAACGGCGGCGAGAGGGTGGAGCCGACACTGGTCGACCGCGTGCAGGACCGTTATGGCAAGACGATCTACAAACACGACCCGCGCAAATGCGAGGATTGCGGCGCGCCGGCCCTGCCGGCGGGTGAGGCACCGCATATCAGCTCGACCCGCGATCAGGTGATGGACCCGATCACGGCCTATCAGCTGACTTCGATGATGCAGGGCGTGGTGCAGCGCGGCACGGCCCGCGGGATCAACCTGCCGGTTCCGGTGGCAGGCAAGACCGGCACCACGAACGACGCCAAGGATGTCTGGTTCATCGGCTATACCTCGAACATCGCGGCGGGTTGCTATATCGGCTATGACAATCCGCGCACCCTGGGCGGTCGCGCCTCGGGCGGCGGGCTGTGCGGCCCGGTCTTTGAAAGCTTCATGCGCAGCGCTATCAAGAAATACGGTGGTGGCAAGTTTGCCGTGCCGCCCGGCGGCTATTTCGTTAAGATCGACCGCTTCACCGGCGCCCGTCTGCCGGACAGCGCCAGCGGCGACAATGTGGTGTCGGAATATTTCCGCGAGGGCGAAGACCCGATCTTCGGCATCGGCGCGATGGTGGATGGTGGCTTTGCGATGGGGGCGAACCTGCCGCTGTTCGCGCAGGGGGAGGTGGAAACCGGCGGCTCCACCGTCACCACCGCCACCGGCAAGACACGGGTCATTCCGAAGAAGGCCGACTTTGGCACCCTGTCCTCCGGCGGGCTTTACTGAACTTCCGTCCCCACCCCGCCCTTGCCGGGCGGGGGGCGAGGCGTTATTACCCTGCGCCGGGCATCCTGGCCCCGCAGCCGTCCATCCGATACGAGAGAACCCGCCATGCGCGCCGAAACCCAGTCCCAAGCCGAAACCATCCGCAAGTCGCTGGCCCTGCTGGCGCAGCGGATGGATTACGAGACGGCGCCGCACCGGCTGGAAGAATTCAACGCCATGATCGAGGACCCGAACCTCTGGAACGATCCGGCCAAGGCGCAGAAGCTGATGCGCGAGCGGCAGATGCTGATGGATGCCATCGGCACCTACCGGATGATCGACAGCGGGCTGCGTGACAATCTGGAACTGATCGAACTGGGCGAGATGGAAGGCGACAACGAGATCGTCACCGAGGCCGAGGCCGGGATCAGGGCGCTGGTGCAGACCGCGCGCGAGAAGGAGCTTGAGGCGCTGCTGGACGGTGAGGCTGACGGCAACGACACCTTCCTTGAGATCAACGCGGGCGCTGGCGGCACCGAAAGCTGCGACTGGGCCTCGATGCTGGCGCGGATGTATACCCGCTGGGCGGAAAAGAAGGGCTACAAGGTCGAGCTTCAGTCGATTTCGGAAGGCGAGGAAGCGGGCATCAAATCTGTCGCCTACAAGATTTCGGGCCATAATGCCTATGGCTGGCTGAAGTCGGAAAGTGGCGTGCACCGGCTGGTGCGGATTTCGCCCTACGACTCGGCTGCGCGGCGGCATACGTCGTTTTCTTCGGTCTGGGTCTATCCGGTGGTGGACGACAATATCGAGATCGAGGTGCTGCCGAACGAAATCCGCATCGACACCTATCGGTCGTCGGGGGCGGGTGGCCAGCACGTCAACACCACCGACTCGGCGGTGCGGATCACCCACCTTGCCACCGGCATCGTGGTGACCAGTTCGGAAAAATCGCAGCACCAGAACCGCGACATCGCCATGAAGGCGCTGAAATCGCGGCTGTACCAGATGGAACTGGACAAACGGAACGCTGCGATCAACGCCGCGCATGAAGCGAAGGGCGATGCGGGCTGGGGCAACCAGATCCGCTCTTACGTCCTGCAACCCTATCAGATGGTCAAGGATCTGCGGACCGGGGTGGAAACCTCGGATACCGACGGGGTTCTGAACGGTGATCTGGACCGTTTCATGCAGGCGACGCTGGCCATGGATGTGGCCGGCAAGAGCCGTGCCGAGGCCACCGCCGAGGATTGAACGGCGCGCGGTAAACTCGCCGCGCAATTACATCTTTTCGATCCCGACACCGCGCGCTTAAGGTTCTCCCGAGAGGGAGGACATTATGACGCATGTCGAGACCGGGCCACCGCATGTGCCCGAAATCAACGAGGTCACCTTTGCTGATCTGGGCGCGAGCCTGCGCGCGGGCTGGCGCGATTTCCGCGCGGCACCTGTCTATGGGCTGGCCTTCGCCTCGGTCTATGTGCTGGGCGGCTGGCTGGTGGCCTGGGCGCTGACCGCGCGCGGACAATTGTGGTGGACGCTACCCGCAAGTGCCGGCTTCCCGATCCTCGGTCCGTTCATCGCCTGCGGTTTCTATGAAATCTCGCGCCGCTTGCAGGCAGGCGAGCCGCTGGACTGGGGGGGCATTGCCGGGGTGATCTTTCGTCAGAAGGACCGGCAGATCCCCTCGATTGCTGCGGTGGTCGTGGTGTTCTTCCTGTTCTGGAATTTCCTCGCGCATATGATCTTCGCGTTGTTCCTGGGCACCGCGACGCTGACCAATGTCTCCAGCTCGCTGGGTCTGTTCCTGACCGGGCAGGGGCTGATGATGCTGGCGGTGGGCACAGCGATCGGCGCGGTCTTTGCGACTCTGCTGTTTTCGCTGACGGTGGTGAGCCTGCCCTTGCTGCTGGAGCGGGAGGTGGATTTCGTCACGGCGATGCTGACGAGCCTTGCGCTGGTGCGGGAAAATCCGGTGGTCATGCTGGCATGGGGCGCATTCATCGCCATCACGCTGTTCGTCGCGATGATTCCGGCCTTTCTGGGCCTTCTGGTGGCCTTGCCGGTGCTGGGCCATGCCTCGTGGCATCTGTATCGGTGCGCACTGACCTGACGGCGCGTGGGGCGGTGAGGCTGGCGTTTTGAGTATTTGGGCAAGAAGCAGGGCATAAAGAAAAAGGGGCGCCGTCGGGCGCCCCTGATGGATCGGAAAGGCTCCGATCAGTCTTCTTTCGGGCCGGCGATGGCCTTAACGCCATTCAGCGGGTCGTCCTGACGCTGGACCGAGCCTTCGAAATGGGCGCCCGATTCGATGGCAATGGTCTTGTGGATGATGTCGCCCTCGACCCGTGCGGTGGAGGTGAGACGCACCTTCAGACCGCGCACGCGACCGATGACGCGGCCGTTGACTACGATGTCATCCGCTACGATCTCGCCCCGGATGGTGGCGGTTTCGCCCACGGTCAGCAAATGGGCGCGGATATCGCCCTCGACCGTGCCTTCCACCTGGATATCGCCGGTGGTGCGCAGATTGCCGACCACCGTCAGATCGGAGGACAGCACCGAAGCATTGGGCTTGGCCTTCACCGCCGAAGCCGAGAAATCCATCGCGGGCTTGGCGGCAGGCAGGTCCGCGGGTTTGGCTTTTTCGCCTTCCACCTGTTTCGGACCGGGTTCGTTGATTCTGCTTTTAGAAAACATCGCTCGCTGCCTTGATGAAGGTCATCGGATTGACCGGGCGGCCCCCGACATGAACCTCGTAGTGAAGATGTGTGCCGGTGGACCGGCCTGAATTGCCCATATCACCGATCCGGTCGCCGCGCGATACCCTTTGGCCCACGCTGACGCGGATTTGCGACATATGACCATAAAGCGTTTCCAGCCCGAAGTCATGACGGATCTTGACCATGCGGCCGTAACCGTTGCTCCAGCCTGCATGGACCACGACGCCATCGGCGGTGGCGCGGATCGCGGTGCCATAGGAGCCCGCGAAATCGAGGCCCGCATGCATGCGGGTGCCCGCGCCCTTGGGATCGCGGCGATAGCCGAAGCCCGAGGTGAAGCGGTAGTTGCCCGAGGGAATCGGATTGGCGAAGGGCGATTTCACCGCCGCCAGCCGGTAGAGGTTCATCCGGTCGAGACCCTGGAGAATCGCATTGGCGCGCTGTTCGTCGGGGCTGAGTGTGGTGCCCTTGGTGGATACGAAGGGCATCAGCGGGCCACCCTGGCCGGAATAGCCGCGTTTCACCTGTTTCAGCAGATCGTCCGGCGACATGCCCGCGGCGCGGAACATCTTGTCCAGCGGCCCCATCGAGACGGTCACCGCCTCTTCCAGCCGGGCGAAAATGGCGTCGTTGCGCAGTTCCAGCTCTTCTTTGGAGCGGGTGATGGCGGCGGTTTCGTCGCGGGCGGCCTCGGCCACACGCGCCATTTCGTCCCGCTCTTTGGCGGTATTGCCAAGCGCACCCGCCATGATGTCGAGTGTGGCCAGCGCATCGCGGGCGCGACCGGCTTCGGTATGGGTGCCGCCGGCGCTGGCCAGCGCCGTGCGCGCCTTGTCGGCGGCGGCGCGGGCCTCGTCGCGTTCCTTGATGGTGCGGCGCAGCGTGTTCTGGATCACGTCGATGCCGGTTTCCAGTTCCTTCCGGCGGTCTTCGGAGGCCAGAAGCCGGGCCTGCATGTCGCTGACCTCGGCCAGCGCCAGATTGAAGCGGTCCTGCGCATTCACCGCTTCCTCGGCGCGGCGGTCGCGGTCGTTGGAAAGCGTGGTCAGCCGTTCCTCGAACAGGGCCTGCTGGCGGAGCGACTGGTCGCGGTCGGACCCGGCTGAAATGCTGTCCATCAGCAGGATCGAAGTTGCGATGAAGGTCCATGCCACCAGAAGGCCGCCGCCCGCAAGGGCAATGGCCTGGGTCGCGGGACGCAGGCGGATAAAGCGGGTGGCGGTATCCGATTTCAGGAACAGGCGCTGCTCGGGCAGATAGCGGTCGAGCGTGGCGTTGATCCGGTAGGCGAGACGCGTCAGCACACGGTTTTCCATTTTTGTTGCGGCAATGGAACCGGAAGTCACGTCGTGTCCCCGGTTACCCGGCCATCGGTGCGCATTGGCACCTGATCCCCGGCGACGTGATTAAGGCGCGCCTGCCGCTGCCGCAACAAATTTGAACCGATGCAGGCGAATGCCGCCTGCTGCTGTGCAGAAATCGGCAATATCCCGCCGATCAGTCGACGGGTTCATCCTTCCCGGTCAGCGGCCAGTAGAAATCGGGGGGCAGCCCGGCTTCGGCGCGTTTTTCTTCATTGAACGGAGGTTTCAGCGCGCCGTGGAAATACTGCCGTACAAGGGTATGGAACACCTCTTTCGGGTCCAGCCCATCCCGGCCGCACAGCCAGTTGAACCATTTGGAGCCATAGGCAACATGGCCCACTTCTTCGGCGTAAATCACCTCCAGCGCGGCGACGGCCTGATCGGCCCCGGCGCGGCGGAAAATGTCGATCATGCCGGGGGTGACGTCGAGGCCGCGCGCCTCCAGTACCATGGGCACCACGGCAAGGCGGCCGAACAGGTCTTCCGCCGTGTCCGAGGCCGCGCGCCACATGCCCGCATGGGCGGGCAGCGCGCCGTAATGGCTGCCCGATGCCTCAAGACAATCGCAGATCATGTTGAAATGTCTGGATTCCTCGGCGGCGGATTTCACCCAGTCGTCATAGAAACCGGGGGGCATGGCGATATGGCCGAAGCGCGCGATGATATCCCAATGCAGGTCGACCGCATTCAGTTCGATATGCGCGACCGCATGCAGCAGCGCGATGCGGCCCTGCGGGCTGCTCGGGCGGCGACGCGGCACGTCGCGCGGGTCCAGCAGTTCGGGTTGCGCGGGACGCGCGGGGTGCGACGGCGGGCTGGCGGTGCCGACCGGGATCGGCACACCCGCCGCGCGGGCGGCGAACCAGCTTTCGGCGTGGCGTTGCGACAGGGCGCATTTGGCACGGCCATCGGCGGTGGCCAGCACCTCGACCGCCATCTCGGCAAGTGTGGTCATAGCGCGCGTGCAGCCTCCAGCACCTCGTCGGCATGGCCCGCGACCTTCACCTTCGGCCAGACCTGCGCCACGCGGCCCTCTGCGTCGATCAGGAGGGTGGTACGCTCGATCCCCATGTAGGTCTTGCCATACATGCTTTTCTCGACCCAGACGCCGTAATCCTCGCAGGTGGTGCCTTGCTCGTCAGAGGCCAGTGCGATGCCCAGCCCGTGTTTGGCGACGAATTTGTCGTGCTTCTTCACACTGTCTTTGGAAATGCCGATCACCATGGCCCCGGCCGCATCGAAATCCGCGGCGCGCGCGGTGAAGTCGAGCGCCTCTGTCGTGCAACCGGGCGTGTCGTCCTTGGGATAGAAATACAGGATCACCTTGCGACCCTTCAGGGCCGAAAGCGCGATCTCACCACCACCATCGCGCGGCAGGGTAAAATCGGGGGCGAGGGTTCCGGGGGTAGGTGTCATGGGCGGCTCCATGCCAATACTGTGAAGATGCTTGGGATTTTAGTTGCCTTCGGGCAAAGTTAAAGGCAACCCCGGCGAAAAAAGCCCGAATGCCGGAAAAGACGCAGGCATGACCGACGAAACAGAACCAGAGACGGAGCTTCGCCCGCGCAGCCGCGCGCCGCGCCGCGTCATGCGGTTCGGGCTCTGGATGCTGCTGAGCCTCGCGCTGGTCGTGGGTCTGGCGGGGTTCGGTCTGCTGGCGCTGACCGGAAAGCCGATCCGCCTGCCGGTCTGGGCGGTGGCGGAGGCCGAGGCGCGGCTGAACGATGCGCTGCCCATGGGAGGTAACAACCTGTCCATCGGCGGTGTCGAGATCGCTGTGGGCCGGGACTGGGTGCCGCGCCTGCGGCTGGAAGATCTGCGGCTGACCCGTTCGGGTGGTGCACCTTTGCTGCGCCTGCCCGAAGCGCGGGTGGCCTTCGATCCGCTGAGCATTGCCGCCCTGCGTCTGCGCCCCGCCTCTGTCGTGCTGTCCGGCGCGTCGATCCGGCTGCGCCGCGATGCGACGGGGCGGTTCGACCTAGATCTGGGCGAGGCGGGGGCAGGCCCGCAACTTGGCAGTTTCGCGGAGGTGATGGCGGCGCTGGACGCCTTGTTCGCGCGTCCTCAGCTCGCGGCCCTGCAGGAGGTGACGGTCGAGGCGCTGTCGCTGCGGCTGGATGATGCCCGCGCCGGGCGGGTCTGGCAACTGGGCGACGGGCGGGCGGTTCTGGCCAATGATCCCGAAGGTCTGGGCGCCGAACTGAGCTTTACCCTTGCCGGTGGCGCGCAGGTGGCGCAGGCGCAGCTTCAGGTCAGGACCGAACGGGGCACGGCAGGCGCCCGCCTGCGCGCCACGGTCGAAGGGGTGGCCGCGCGCGATCTGGCTTTGCAGGCGCCGGTACTGGGCTTCCTGTCCGCGCTCGACGCCCCGATTTCCGGGCGGCTGAACGGCTCTGTCGATGCCGAGGGGCAGGTGGCCGGGCTGGAGGCGGAGCTGGCCCTCGGCGCTGGCGCGCTGCAACCCAGCCCCGAAAGCAAGCCCGTGGGATTTGATTCCGCGCGTCTGGCCCTGGCCTATGATCCCGCGCAGGAGCGTATCGACCTGACCGAGATTGCGGTGCAAAGCCGGTCGCTGCGTCTGGGTGCCAGCGGCCACGTCTATGCACCTGGGGTAACGCGCGGCCGACCGGCGGCGTTTCTGGCGCAGATTGCCTTTTCCGAGGTGAAGGTCGATCCCGAAGGGCTGTTCGTCGAGCCTGTCACCTTCAGCCAGGGTGCGCTGGATCTGCGGTTGCGGCTTGATCCGTTCCGGCTGGATGTGGGGCAGCTGACCCTGCTGGAGGACGGGCGGCGGCTGGAGGCGAAAGGCTCGGCCCGCGCCGATGCTTCCGGCTGGCATCTGGCGCTGGATCTGGCGCTGGATGCGATCCGGCATGACCGGCTGCTGGCCCTCTGGCCGGTGTCGGCGGTTCACAAGACCCGCGAATGGCTGGTTGAGAATGTGCAGGAAGGCCTGCTGCGCAATGTGAAGGTCGCCCTGCGGATGGAGCCGGGGGCCGAGCCGCGCTTTTCGCTGGGATATGATTTCGCCGATGGCGATGTGCGTTTCCTCAAGACCCTGCCGCCGATCCGGCAGGGCAGCGGCTATGCCACGATCGAGGGCAACAGCTATACGATGGTGCTGGATCGCGGGCAGGTGACGCCGCCGGTGGGGGGGCGGATCACGATGGATGGCTCGATCTTTTCGGTTCTGGACATCCTGCAAAAGCCCGCGCAATCCGAAATTCAGCTGCGCACGAAATCCAGCCTGACCGCCGCGCTGTCGCTGCTGGATCAGGAGCCGTTCCGCTTTCTGACCAAAGCGGGTCGCCCCGTGGAACTGGGCGAGGGCCGGGCCGAGGTTTCGGCGGTGCTGCGCCTGCCGCTGGTACCGCATATCAAGCTGGACGACGTTTCCTATCAGGTCGAGGGCAGGCTGAGCGATGTGCGCTCTGCCGTGCTGGTGCCGGGCAAGGAGTTGTCGGCGCCCGCGCTGAACCTGACGGCCGGGCCATCGGGGCTGGCGATTACCGGCAAGGGGCGGGTCGGTGCGGTGCCGTTCGATGCGACCTACAAGCTGCCCTTTGGTCCGGCGGCGGGCGGCAAATCCACGATCACCGGCACGGTCGAACTGTCGCCGCGCGCGGTGGCCGAATTCTCGCTGGGTCTGCCGGACCGGATGGTTTCGGGGCAGGGCAGCGGGAAGTTCACGCTGGAGCTGCCCAAAGGGGGCGCGGGGCGGCTGGCGCTGACATCGGACCTGCGCGGGCTGGGTCTGGCTTTGCCCGAAATCGGCTGGCGTAAGGCACCGGCCACGGCCGGCCGGCTTGAGGTGGCGGCGACGCTGGGGCAGCCGCCACAAGTGCAGGCGCTGTCATTGCAGGCGCCGGGCCTGACCGCGAAGGGCGATATTTCGTTGCGCGCGGGGGGCGGGCTGGACCGTGCCCGTTTTGCCCGCGTGCAGGCCGGAAACTGGCTGGACGCGCCGGTCACGCTGACCGGGCGCGGCAAGGGCCGGGCGGTCGGGGTTGAGGTCACAGGGGGGCGCATCGACCTGCGCCGCCTGCCGGAGCGCGGCGGCAGCGGGGGGGCCTCTGACGGTGCGCCGATGCGGGCTGCGCTGGACAGCGTACAGGTCACCGACGGCATAGCCCTGACCGGCCTGCGGGGCGAGTTCACCACGCGCGGCGGCTTTGGCGGCACCTTCACGGGCCGGGTGAACGGGGGGGCGGCGGTGCGCGGCACGGTCGCACCGATGAAGGGCGGCAGCGGTATCCGCATCACCTCGGACGATGCTGGCGGGGTGATCGCCTCGGCCGGGATCTTTGGCAATGCGCGGGGCGGCGCGCTGGATCTGCAACTGGTGCCCGTCGGCGCCAACACCTACAACGGCATCGCGACCGCCCGCAATTTCCGCGTGACCAATGCCCCGGTTCTGGCCGAACTGCTGTCGGCCATATCGGTCGTTGGCATTCTCGAACAATTGAACGGGGCCGGGCTGGTCTTTGCCGAGGCGGACGCGCAGTTCCGCTTGACACCGGCGGGGGTCGAGGTCAGCAGGGGCGCCGCTGTGGGTGCATCCATGGGCGTCTCTGCCGCTGGCACGTTCGACAGCCGCAACAAGCGGCTGAACCTGCAAGGCGTGATCTCGCCCATCTATCTGCTCAACGGTATCGGTTCGGTTCTGACACGCAAGGGCGAAGGCTTGTTCGGTTTCAATTACAAGATCCGCGGCACATCGGACCGGCCGGAGATTTCGGTCAATCCGCTGTCCATCCTGACACCTGGCCTGTTCCGCGAGATTTTCCGGCAGCCGGTGCCGAAGCTGAGGCCCGCGCAATGAAACTTGCGGATTTCGATTTCGACCTGCCCGAGCATCTGATTGCCACCCGTCCGGTGAAACCGCGCCCCGCCGCGCGGCTCCTGCTGGCCGAGGGGGAAGCGATCCGCGATCTCCATGTCCGCGATCTGGTGACGTTGCTGCGCCCCGGTGACCGGCTGGTGCTGAACAATACCAAGGTCATTCCCGCCCGCCTGAACGGCACGCGCTGGCGCGATACGGGGCAGGGCCGGGTTTCGGCGAAGGTGGAAATCACCCTGCTGGAACCTGTGGCCTCGGGCGGTTGGCGGGCGCTGGCCAAGCCCCTGCGCAAGCTTGCCCAGGGCGAAGTGATCGTGTTTTCAGATCAGCTTTCGGCGCAGGTCAGCCGGAAGGGCGAGACCGATCTGGTGCTGGAATTTAACCTGACCGGGCCGGATTTCGATGCAGCGCTTGCTGCTGCCGGGCAGATGCCGCTGCCGCCTTATATTGCCGCCAAGCGCGCTCCCGATGCGCAGGATCATCAGGATTACCAGACGGTCTTTGCCCGCCATTCCGGCGCGGTGGCGGCGCCCACCGCCAGCCTGCATTTCGACGCGGGTCTGCTGGCCGCGCTCAGGGCGCGCGGGGTCGAGTTCACCGAAGTGACGCTGCATGTCGGCGCGGGCACCTTCCTGCCGGTGAAGGTGGAAGATGTGACCACCCACCGGATGCATGCCGAATGGGGCGAGGTGACCGAGGCCGCCGTGGCCGAGATCGCCGCCACCAAGGCCGCGGGCGGGCGGGTCATTCCGGTCGGCACCACTGCACTGCGGCTGATCGAAAGCGCAGCGCAGGGTGGCGCACTTGCGCCCTGGCGGGGCGAGACTGACATCTTCATCTATCCGGGGTTCACCTTCCGCGTGGCCGACGGGTTGATGACCAATTTTCACCTGCCCAGGTCGACGCTGATGATGCTGGTCGCGGCGCTGATGGGGCGTGACCGTATCCTGCGGGTCTATGATCATGCGATTTCCGAAGGATATCGCTTCTTCTCTTACGGCGACGCATCGCTGCTGCTGCCGGGGTGACGGGGACATCCGCCCGCGTGTCGCCCGTGTTACACTGCTGTTTCTGAACCGCTGCTAGATCTGCCTGCCGAACCTGCCGAACCGGAGTCCGCCATGCCCAATGTCATCTCTTCATCCTGGCCCCTTCTGATGGGCGTCATGCTGCTGATGGTCGGCAATGGCATGCAGGGCACCCTGCTGGGGATTCGCGGCACGATCGAGGGCTTCAGCACGTTCGAGCTGTCGATTGTCATGTCGGCCTATTTCGCGGGCTTCCTGCTCGGGTCGCTGACGGTGCCGGACATGATCCGCCGGGTTGGCCATGTGCGGGTCTTTGCCGCGCTCGGCTCTGCGATTTCGGCCGTTCTTGTGGTCTATCCCGTCGCGCCCGACTGGACCGTCTGGGCTGCCCTGCGCGTCCTGATCGGGTTCAGCTTCTGCGGCGTCTACATCACCGCCGAAAGCTGGCTGAACAATACCGCCACCAACGAGACGCGGGGGCAGGCGCTGTCGGCCTATATGATCGTGCAGATGATCGGCATCATCTCGGCCCAGATCCTGATGAATGTCGCGAGCCCCGAGAGCTTTACGCTGTTCGTGATCCCCTCGGTGCTGGTGAGCCTTGCCTTCATGCCGATCCTGCTGACGGTGACGCAGACCCCGACCTTCGAGACCAACAAGCGGCTCAGTTTCCCGAAGCTCTGGCGCATCTCCCCCCTTGGCTGCATCGGCATGCTTCTGACCGGAGGCATCTTCTCGGCCATGTTCGGCATGGCCTCGGTCTGGGGGGCGAAAAGCGGCCTCAGCGTCCAGCAGATCTCGATTTTCGTGGGCGCCATGTATGTCGGCGGGCTGATCCTGCAATATCCGATCGGCTGGCTGTCGGACCGGCGCGACCGGCGCGGGCTGATCCTCTGGCTGGCGGCTGCGGCCTCGGTCGTCATGGCGCTGGCGACGGTGTTTCCCGTGCATTTCATCGGGCTGATCGTGGTGGCCATGTTGCTGGGTGGCATCGCCAACCCGCTGTATTCGCTGTTGATCGCTTACACCAACGACTTTCTGACCAAGGATGACATGGCAGCGGCTTCTTCGGGGATGCTGTTCCTGAACGGGCTGGGCGCGATCTTCGGCCCGCTGCTGACCGGCTGGCTGATGGAGGGGATCGGTCCGCGCGGCTTCTTCCTGTTCATCGGGCTGAACTTCCTGGGCCTTGCGCTTTATGCCGCCTGGCGGATGACGCGCCGCGCGGCGCCTGGTGTGACCGGCGCCTATGCGGCGGTGGCGCCCACGGCCTCGGCCCTTGCGGTCGGTGCGGTGATGGAAGAGGCTGACACGGGCGAGCCGTCGCTGCCGCAACCCTGACTTGCGGCCCGCCGGAAAGCCTGTCACCCTGCCTTGACGCGAGGCAGGCAAGGGAGGCGGCGATGTCCGATCCGGTTCAGGTTCTGGATTACTGGCTGGGCGAGGTTGGCCCGGAAGGCTGGTATGCCGGGGGCGAGGCGCTGGACGCCGATATCCGGGACCGCTGGCTGGATCTGTGGCAGGCCGCCCATGACGGCGGGCTGGATCACTGGGCCGAAGGGCCTGCCGGGGCGCTGGCGCTTCTGGTGCTGACCGACCAGTTTTCCCGCAACATGTTCCGGGGCGAAGGCAAGGCCTTCTCTACCGATCCGCTGGCCCGCGCGGTTGCTCGCAAGGCGGTGGCGGCGGGCTGGGATCTGGAGGTTCCGGCGCCGGAGCGGCAGTTCTTCTATCTGCCCTTCGAACACAGCGAAGATCCCGCTGATCAGGCGATGGCGGTCGAATTGATCGCGGACCGGTTGCCCGAGGCAGATGAAACCCTGCTGCATGCCCGCGCCCATCAGGCGATCATCGCCCGCTTCGGCCGCTTCCCCTTCCGCAACGCGGCGCTGGGGCGGGAATCCAGCCCCGAGGAAACTGCCTTCATGGAAGGTGGCGGATATGCTTCAATGGTAAACGATCTTCGGAGCCAAGCCATGCGCTAAGCGCAACGGCCCATGCGCTGCGCTGCATTGCTGGGTGATGCGTGATGGTTTAATGGCAAACTACTTTTCCAGAGGAGGGGAAATATGGCTGCCAGAAATTTTGATGTCATCGTGGTTGGTGCCGGGCCGGGGGGGTATGTGGCCGCTATCCGGGCCGCGCAACTGGGCAAGAATGTCGCGATTGTCGAACGCGAACATCTGGGTGGCATCTGCCTCAACTGGGGCTGTATCCCCACCAAGGCCCTGCTGCGCAGCGCCGAAGTATTTCACCTGATGCACCGTGCCAAGGAATTCGGCCTGAAGGCAGATGGTATCGGCTACGATCTGGATGCCGTTGTCGCCCGCTCGCGCGGGGTGGCGAAACAACTCTCGGGTGGCATCGGCCACCTGATGAAGAAGAACAAGATCACCGTCTTCATGGGCGCGGCCACACTGCCCGCCAGGGGTAAGGTCTCGGTCAAGACCGACAAGGGCACCGAAGAGTTGACGGCCCCCGCGATCATCCTCGCCACCGGCGCGCGCGCCCGCGAACTGCCGGGGCTGGAGGCGGACGGCGATCTGGTCTGGACCTACAAGCACGCCCTGCAACCCAAGCGCATGCCGAAAAAGCTGCTGGTGATCGGTTCGGGCGCCATCGGCATCGAATTTGCCAGTTTCTTCAATACGCTGGGCGCCGAAGTGACCGTGTGTGAGGTGATGGACCGTGTGCTTCCCGTTGAAGACGCGGAAATCAGTGCCTTCGCGAAGAAAGCCTTCGTGAAACAGGGCATGAAGATCCTCGAAAAGACCACGGTGAAGAAGCTCGACCGCAAACCGGGCGTGGGCGTCACTGCGCATCTGGAAGATGCGAAAGGCACCACCACCGCTGAATTCGACACGGTGATTTCCGCCGTGGGCATCGTGGGCAATGTCGAAAACCTCGGGCTTGAGGCTCTGGGCGTCAAGATCGACCGCACCCATGTGGTGACCGATGAATATTGCCGCACCGGGGTCGAGGGCCTCTATGCCATCGGCGACATCGCGGGCGCGCCCTGGCTTGCCCACAAGGCCAGCCACGAAGGTGTCATGGTGGCCGAACTGATCGCGGGCCTGCATCCGCATGCGATCAAACCCAATTCCATCGCCGGCTGCACCTATTGCCACCCGCAGGTCGCCAGCGTCGGCCTGACCGAGCAGAAGGCGAAGGACGCGGGCTACACCGTGAAGGTCGGACGCTTCCCCTTTATCGGTAATGGCAAGGCCATCGCCCTGGGCGAGGCCGAGGGCATGATCAAGACCGTCTTCGACGCGAAAACCGGCGAGTTGCTGGGCGCCCATATGGTCGGCGCTGAAGTGACCGAACTGATTCAGGGCTATGTTGTCGGCCGCAGCCTCGAAACCACTGAGGAAGACCTGATGAACACCGTCTTCCCGCATCCCACGCTCAGCGAGATGATGCACGAGGCCGTGCTGGACGCTTACGGTCGTGCCCTGCATATCTGATCCGGCGCCGGCTCATCTGTTCACAAATATCCTCAGGGGTGAATTGCCGAAGGCAAGAGGGGGCGCAAAGCCCCCTTTTTCCTGTCGGTCGCCTCTGGCTTCGGACGCAGGTGCGGGCTAAGCCTGAGGCATGAAAACCCATTCCGCTTTCTGGCTGGTTCTGGCGCTTTGGGGCGCGGGGCTGGGGGCCGCCGCGCAATTCGGCAAGATCGGCGTTATCTTCGATCTGGCGCCCGGGCTTTATCCCGGTGCCGGGCCGCTGGCGCTGGGGCTCTTCGTCTCGGTCGTCGGCGTGCCGGGCCTGATCTTCGGCACCACGGCGGGTCTGCTGGTGCAGGGGGCGGGCTATCGGCGGGTGCTGGTGGTGGCGCTGCTGGCGGGTGCCGTGCTGTCGCTGGTGGAAAGCCTGTTCCCGCCACTGGCCGTCATGCTTGCCCTGCGCGTGCTGGAGGGGCTGAGCCATCTGGCCATCGTCATCGCCGCCCCGGTGATGATCGCGCAGACCGCGCCGCCCGCCCGGCTGGGGCTGGCCATGGCGCTGTGGTCCACCTTCTTTGCCTTCACCTTCACCGCGCTGGCGCTGCTGGGGCGGCCGCTCGCCGATGCGGCGGGGCCGGGCGCCCTGTTGCTGGCCCATGCGGGCTGGATGGCGGCTTTCGCGGCGCTGCTCTGGCGGATGTTGCCCGCCGATCCGCCGCGCCCCCGCACGCCGCGCTTTCCCGGCGGGGTGCTGCGGGCGCATCTGGCGATCTATGCCTCGCCCTTCATCGCCGCGCCTGCCACGGGTTTTGTCTGCTATACAGCTACTTACGTTGCACTTCTGACCCTGCTGCCGCCGCTGGCGGGTGAGGGGCTGCATGCGGTGATGGCAAGCCTTTTGCCTCTGGTTTCCATCGCGGGGTCATTGACGCTGGGGGTCTGGCTGATGGGGCGCCTTGGCGCTGTGCGGGTGGTCATGCTGGGCTTTGCACTGGCCGTGATCGGTGCCGCAGCGCTCTGGCTCGGCTGGCCGTCCGAGGCGCTGCTGCTGGGCGCGAGCCTCTGGATCGGGGCGGCGCTGGGGCTGGTGCAGGGGGCAAGCTTTGCCGCCGTGCCCGCGCTCAATGCCAGTGCAGGTGACCGTACGCTGGCGGCGGGGGCCATTGCGCAACTGGGGAATGTCGGCACCACGCTGGGCACGCCGCTTCTGTCAGCGCTGATCCTTGCGCATGGAGTCATGGCAGTGCCCGCCTTCGTGGCGCTGTGTTCTGCGACCGGGATTGCCCTGCATCTTGTGCAGAGCTGGCGGCGCGGGCGTCAGACCCGTTCAATCGCGCCGCCACCCGCCTGCCAGTGACCGAGGCCCCCGAGGTTATAGACCTCGGTGTAACCCATGCCCAAAAGCGTATCGGCGGCCATGCCCGACCGGCCGCCCGAGGCGCAGTAAAGGCAGATCGGGGTGTCCAGCGCCACGCCCTTGGGCAGATCGGCCGCGCCCGGCGCCATACGGCTTTGCAGCGCCATCAGCGGCACATGCACTGCGCCCCTGGCCTTGCCGCTGGATTTCAGCTCTGAAATGTCGCGCACGTCGATCAGCACCAGATCGCCCCTGGCAGCGCGCGCCACGGCATCGGCGGGGGCGATGGGTTTGCAACGATGGGCAGAAGGTTTGAGGAAGGAAAACATGCGCGGCTCCGACTCCGGCTTGAGGAATTTGTATTCAAATAAATGAATGTGATTGCTTTGCAAGAGGATCAAATCATCCTCTGCCCACAAAATCGTGACTTTTGCGGAAAATCACAAAAGTTCACCAATTGTTCACGTTTTCCGGTTGGCGATTCCCCGGTGATGCCTTAAATCTTGGCCGTCTCAGTGAGGTCGGTCATGGCGGAACAGAAGTTCATCGAGGTGCGCGGCGCGCGCGAGCACAATCTGAAGGGCGTGGATCTGGATATCCCGCGCGACCAGCTTGTCGTCATCACTGGCCTGTCGGGGTCCGGCAAGTCCAGTCTCGCCTTCGATACGATCTATGCCGAAGGCCAGCGCCGCTATGTCGAAAGCCTGTCGGCCTATGCGCGGCAGTTCCTCGACATGATGGGCAAGCCGGATGTGGACCATATCTCGGGTCTGTCGCCGGCGATTTCCATTGAACAGAAGACCACCTCCAAAAACCCGCGCTCGACCGTCGGCACGGTGACCGAGATCTATGATTACCTGCGCCTGCTGTTTGCTCGCGTCGGCACCCCCTACAGCCCCGCCACCGGCTTGCCGATCGAGGCGATGCAGGTGCAGGACATGGTGGATGCCGTGCTGGCGATGGAAGAGGGCACGCGCGCTTATCTGCTGGCCCCGATTGTGCGCGACCGCAAGGGCGAATACCGCAAGGAGTTTCTGGAGCTTCGCAAGCAGGGCTTTCAGCGGGTGAAGGTGGACGGGCAGTTCTATGAGCTGGATGAGCCGCCGACGCTGGACAAGAAGTTCCGCCATGACATCGACGTGGTGGTGGATCGCATCGTGGTGCGCCCCGATCTGGCGACGCGGCTGGCTGACAGTTTCCGCACCGCACTGGATCTGGCGGATGGCATCGCCGTGCTGGAAACCGCGACAGACACGCCGGAACGCAAGACATTCTCGGAAAACTTCGCCTGTCCGGTTTCGGGCTTCACCATCCCCGAGATCGAGCCGCGGCTGTTTTCCTTCAACGCGCCCTTCGGGGCCTGCCCGGCCTGTGACGGGCTGGGGGTGGAGCTGTTCTTCGACGAACGGCTGGTCGTGCCTGACCAGAACCTGACGCTGGCGCAGGGGGCGATTGCGCCGTGGTCGAAATCGAAAAGCCCGTATTTCCTGCAAACCATTGAATCGCTGGCGAAGCACTACAACTTCGACCGCAAGAAGAAGTGGAAAGACCTGCCCGAGAAGGTCCGGCAGGTGTTCCTTTACGGCTCGGGCGGCGAGGAGATCGAGTTCCGCTATGACGAGGGTGGCCGCATCTATCAGGTGACGCGCACCTTCGAGGGCGTCATCCCCAATATGGAACGCCGCTACCGCGAGACCGACAGTTCCTGGTCGCGCGAGGAGATGGAGCGCTACCAGAACAACCGCCCCTGCGGCACCTGCCACGGTTACCGGCTGAAACCCGAGGCGCTGGCGGTGAAGATCGGCGGTCTGCATGTCGGCGAGGTTGTGCAAATGTCGATCCGCGAGGCGCATGCCTGGATCGGCACGGTGCCGGAGCACCTGACCAACCAGAAGAACGAAATCGCCCGCGCCATTCTGAAGGAAATCCGGGAACGCCTTGGTTTCCTTGTGAATGTCGGTTTGGATTACCTGACGCTTTCGCGCAATGCGGGCACGTTGTCGGGCGGTGAAAGCCAGCGTATCCGGCTGGCGAGCCAGATCGGCTCGGGTCTGACCGGCGTGCTTTATGTGCTGGACGAACCCTCCATCGGGCTGCACCAGCGCGATAACGACCGGCTTCTGGGCACGCTGAAGGGGCTGCGCGATCAGGGCAATACCGTGCTGGTGGTCGAGCATGACGAGGATGCGATCCGCGAGGCGGATTACGTCTTCGACATCGGACCCGGCGCCGGGGTGCATGGCGGCCGCGTGGTGGCGCATGGCACGCCCCAGGCCATCGCCGCCGATCCCGCCAGCCTGACCGGGCAATATCTGGCCGGCAAACGCGAGATCGCGGTGCCGAAGGACCGGCGCGACGGGAACGGAAAAAAGCTCACCGTTGTAAAGGCTTCGGGCAATAACCTGAAGGATGTGACGGTGGATTTCCCGCTGGGGAAATTCGTCTGTGTGACCGGCGTGTCGGGGGGCGGCAAATCGACCCTGACCATTGAAACCCTGTTCAAGACCGCCGCGACCCGGCTGAACGGCGCGCATGAGACGCCCGCGCCCTGCGAGACGATCAAGGGGTTCGAACATCTGGACAAGGTGATCGACATTGACCAGCGGCCCATTGGCCGGACACCACGATCCAATCCCGCTACCTATACGGGCGCCTTCACTCCGATCCGCGACTGGTTCGCCGGTCTGCCGGAATCCAAGGCGCGCGGTTATCAGCCGGGACGGTTCAGCTTCAACGTGAAGGGCGGGCGCTGCGAGGCTTGTCAGGGCGATGGCGTCATCAAGATCGAGATGCACTTCCTCCCCGATGTCTATGTCACCTGCGAGACCTGCAAGGGTCACCGCTATAACCGTGAGACCTTGGAAATTCGCTTCAAAGGCAAGAGCATCGCCGATGTTCTTGATATGACATGTGAGGATGCGCGCGAATTCTTCAGCGCCGTTCCGGCCATCCGGGACAAGATGGAGGCGCTGTGTCAGGTGGGCCTTGGCTATATCAAGGTCGGGCAGCAGGCCACGACGCTGTCCGGCGGCGAGGCCCAGCGGGTTAAGCTGTCAAAAGAACTGAGCCGCCGGGCGACGGGCCGCACGCTCTACATCCTCGACGAACCCACGACGGGTCTTCATTTCGAGGATGTGCGCAAGCTGCTGGAGGTGCTGCACGAACTGGTGGAGCAGGGCAATACAGTGGTGGTGATCGAACATAACCTCGACGTCATCAAGACTGCCGACTGGCTCATCGACATCGGCCCGGAAGGCGGTGATGGCGGTGGGCGGATCGTGGCGACCGGCACCCCGGAGCAGGTGGCGCAGGTTGCCGAAAGCCATACAGGCCGTTACCTCGGCCCGATGTTGATGCCGAAAAAGGTGGCGGCGGAGTGATCCGCCGCCCATCGGTCAGTTCAGGATTGCATTGACCGCGCCCATCAGCGCCAGAACTTCATGGGTGTTGCGGTCGACGCGGTAGACATAATCACCGGCCCGATAATAGGTGCCGTCCATAAGCCCATACCGCAGCGGATCTTCGATCAGGATGTAGTCGCGGCGGATCACATCACCCTGACGATAGATAACCACCCGTTCGTCGCGCACCACCTCACGATGCACCCGGTCCTTCGCCAGACCGGGCGGCACGCAGGCGGGCGATTTCTTCGCGAGGCCCGGCGGGCAATGCGACTGTGTGTAGATTACACCATGCCGCTCTTTGTGGTGTTTCTTGCCATGGGCCTTGCCATCGGCAAGGGCAGGGCCAGCCATCGCAATTGCGGCGACCAGCGCGACGGAAATCTGTTTCATCAGCATCGGAACCTCCTCTCGCTGTCGGGGAGGAAATTCCCGACCTGCATTCAGGGTTCCACAAGCATTTTTCCGCTTGGCGGCTCTTTGCCGGTTCAGCCGCGTTTCAGCGGGCAGGTATTTACCCCAAGGACCGAATACAGCGGGCAGGTCGACAGAAGCCCGGTCAGCAGCGGCACGATGCCGATAAGCTTGGCCCAGTGCCAGAAACCGCTGCCCTGATCCACGAAGAACCAGACCAGCAGCGCCGCCCCGATGACGATGCGCAGGATGCGGTCGATACCGCCGACATTGGTGGGCATGGGAACCTCCGTTTCGTTCCGTAGCGGGAACATTTCCATATTCATAATATGGAATGAAACGGGGCAAAAGTCACGCGGCGCCTTGACGCGGGCGCCGCGCAATCGCCTCAGGCGCGACCCCGCCTTTCAAAACGCGGCAGCATGGCCGAGAAATCCATCCCGCGCCCGGCCTCGTCTTCGACAAAGCGGCGGTAAAGCTCGGCTGCAAGCTGACCCATAGGGGTATCGGCATCAGCTGAAACCGCTGCCTGCTGGCTGAGGTTCAGGTCTTTCAGCATCAGTTCCGCCGCAAAACCAGGCTTGTAGCCATTGTCGGCAGGCGAGGCGGGGCCAACACCCGGCGCCGGGCAATAGGCGTTCATGGTCCAGCTATAGCCTGACGAGGTGGAAACCACGTCGAACATCTTCTGCCGGTCGAGGCCCAGTTTGTCAGCCAGTGCAAAGGCCTCGCAAGTGGCGATCATGGTCACGCCGAGGATCATGTTGTTGCAGATCTTCGCGGCCTGTCCGGCGCCTGAGGCGCCACAATGCACCGCCTTCTGCCCCATGATGTCAAAGAGCGGCTTCACCGTGGCAAAAGCCGCATCCGCGCCGCCCGCCATGAAGGTCAGCGTGCCATTGGTGGCGCCGCCAACCCCGCCCGATACCGGCGCATCCAGAGCGCCCAGCCCTGCCGCCTGCGCCTGATCCGCCACGGCGCGCGCGCTGTCGACATCCACGGTGGAGCAATCGCACAACACCGCCCCTGCCGTCATCGCAGGGATCACCTCCGCCGCCACGCTGCGCAGGATGGCGCCATTCGGCAGCATGGTGATGACGACTTCGGCGTCTGTCGCCGCCTCGGCCGCCGTTGCGGCCCTGGTCACGCCCTCCGGCATCGGGGCGGTCAGGTCGAAGCCCGTGACCGCATGGCCCGCCTTCACCAGATTGGCCGCCATCGGGCCACCCATGTTGCCAAGGCCGATGAATCCGATCTTCATTCTGTTACTCCGTAAAGGTCAGGGTTTCGGCGCCCAGCGGCGCCAGCAGGGCATCGACCTCGGCCGCCGTCACCTCGGCGCCCGAGCCATGGCGCCAGCGCGGCTTGCGATCCTTGTCGATCACCATGGCGCGAATGCCTTCCAGAAAGTCGGTCATTTCCTGCGCGCGATGGGTGACACGATATTCCATCTCCAGCGCCACAGGCAGGGCCACATCGGCGGGCAGGCGATGTTGCATCGCAAGCGTCGTCGCCACGGCGAGCGGCGCCCCCCGGTGCAGCGCCTTCAGCGTGTCGCGGGCAAAGGCGCAATCCTTGGCAGCAAGGCTCGCCTCGATCACCGCCAGATCGGCGCTGGCAAAATGCCGGTCGATGTCGGCTTGCTGGCCGGGCAGGGTGCCCGGCTCGGGCGCTTTCAGGAAGGGTGGCAGCACGGCAATCTCGCCGGAGCGTTCCAGCGCCGCGATGAGCGCGGGCCAGTCCGCTTCGGGCACGAAATGATCGGCAAAACCGGCATAGATCGCATCCGCCGGTCCCATGCGTGTCCCGGTGGCCCCCAGATAGCAACCGAGCCGCCCCGGCCCGTGCCGCAACAGCGCCGAGCCACCGACATCCGGCACCAACCCGATGGCGCATTCCGGCATGGCGATCTGTGCGCTTTCGCCGGCGATGCGGTGGCTGGCGTGGCAGGCTACACCCACACCGCCGCCCATGCAGAAGCCCTGCACCAGCGTGACCACCGGCTTGGGATAGGCGCCGATCCGGGCGTTCATCCGGTATTCGTCACGCCAGAACTCTTGCCCATATGCGACATTACCCGCCGTGCCTTCGGCATAAAGCTCGGCAATATCCCCCCCGGCACAGAAGGCACGGTCGCCTTCGGCGTCGATCACGACCAAAGCGACTTCCGGGTCATCGGCCCAGGCCACCAGCGCCGCATCCAGCGCCTTGCACATCTCGTAGCTCAGCGCGTTCAGCGCCTTCTGGCGTGTCAGGGTCACGCGGCCCGCACGCCCGACCTTGCGGAGGAAAATATCGCTCATGCCGAAACCAGCGCGCGCGAGATGATCAGACGCATGATCTCGTTGGTGCCTTCCAGAATCTGATGCACCCGCAGGTCGCGCACGATCTTTTCCACCCCGTAATCGGCGAGGTAGCCATAGCCGCCATGCAGTTGCAGGCACTGGTTCGCCACATCGAAAGCCGCATCGGTGACATAAAGCTTGGCCATGGCGCAGAACTTTGTGGCATCCGGCGCGCCGGTATCCAGCTTCCATGCCGCCTGTCGAAGGAAGATGCGCGCCGATTGCAGCTTCACTTCCAGTTCCGCCAGACGGAATTGCAGCGCCTGGAACTGATCGAGCGTCTTTCCGAAGGCCCGCCGCTCTGCCATATAGGCCAGCGTCGCGTCAAAGGCCGCCTGCGCGCCACCCAAGGCGGAAGCAGCGATGTTCAGCCGCCCGCCATCCAGCCCGGCCATGGCATAGGCAAAGCCTTTGCCTTCCTCGCCCAGCAGGTTCGCGGCAGGCACCGCGCAATCATCCATCTGCACCTGACGGGTTGGTTGCGCGCGCCAGCCCATCTTGTCTTCCAGCCCGCCAAAGCTCAGCCCCGCCGCGCCATCTTCGATCACCAGCGCCGAAATCCCCTTTGGCCCCTCGGCGCCACTGCGCGCCATCACGATATAGGCATCGGAATAGCCGCCGCCCGAGATGAAGGCCTTTGTGCCGGTCAGACGCCATCCCTGATCGTCACGCACCGCCTTTGTGCGCAGCGCTGCGGCATCGGACCCTGAGCCGGGCTCGGTCAGACAGTAGGAAAACACCTTTTCCATGCTGCACAGGCCGGGCAGGTAGCGGGCCTTCATCTCGGCACTGCCGAATTTGTCGATCATGCCGCCGCACATGTTGTGGATCGACAGGAAGGCCGAAACCGCCGGGCAGGCCATGGCCAGCGCCTCGAACACCAGCGTCGCATCCAGACGGCCCAGGCCGGTGCCGCCAAACTCCTCGCTGACGTAAAGCCCGCCCAGACCCAGTTCGGCCACCTTGGCCCACAAGTCACGCGGGATGGTGCCCGCCGCCTCCCATTCCCGCGCGAAGGGGGCAATCTGTTCCTGCCCGAACGCCTGTGCCATTTCGAAAATGGCCTGTTGTTCCTCGGACAATGCAAAATCCATCCCGAGCCTCCTCCGCTGGAATTGAACACATGTTTATTTCTGGATTGTTGCGAGAGTTTTGCAAGGGTCGATCTTGCCGGGCCTCACGCGACCCGCCCCCATTTTCTGTCCGAAAATATCCTCGGGGGGTGAATGCGCCGTCAGGCGCAGAGGGGGGCAGACAGCCCCCCTCGCAACGTCGAACTCAGTCCAGCGCCTTGAAGTTCAGCGCCGCGCCTTCCTTGATCCCCGAGAACCAGCGCGCCGTCACCGTCTTGGTCTTGGTGTAGAAGCGGAAGGCATCCGGGCCATACTGGTTCAGGTCGCCGAAGGCGGATTTCTTCCAGCCGCCGAAGGTGTAGTAGGACAGCGGCACCGGGATCGGGAAGTTGATGCCGACCATGCCGACATTCACCCGGCTCGCAAAATCGCGCGCGGTGTCGCCATCGGCGGTAAAGATCGCGGTGCCATTGCCGTAATCGTTGTCGATCACCAGTTGCAGAGCATCCTCATAGGTCTTGGCGCGCACGGTGGACAGGACCGGGCCGAAGATCTCCTGCTTGTAGATGTCCATGTCGCGGGTCACGTTATCGAACAGGGTCGGTCCGACGTAGAAGCCGTTCTCGTAGCCCTGGATTTTCAGGCCACGACCATCGACCACGATCTTCGCGCCCTGATCCACGCCTGAACCGATCAGGCCAAGGATGCGCTCTTGCGCCTGTTTCGTGATGACCGGCCCGAAATCCACGTCATTGCCGGCGGTATAGGGGCCGACTTTCAGCTTTTCGATGCGCGGCACCAGCTTTTCGATCAGCCGGTCGGCGGTTTCATCACCCACCGGCACTGCGACCGAGATCGCCATGCAGCGTTCGCCCGCCGCGCCGAAGCCCGCGCCGACCAGCGCATCCGCCGCCTTGTCCAGATCGGCGTCGGGCATGATGAGCATATGGTTCTTGGCGCCGCCGAAGCACTGGGCGCGCTTGCCGTTGGTGGCGGCGCGGCCATAGATATATTGCGCGATCGGGGTCGATCCGACAAAGCCGATGGCCTGCACCGTCGGGTTGTCGATCAGCCCGTCCACGGCTTCCTTGTCACCGTTCACCACCTGAAGCACGCCGTCAGGGATACCAGCCTCTTTCGCCAGTTCTGCCAGGCGCAGCGAGGTGGAGGGCACGCGCTCCGACGGCTTCAGGATCACCGCATTGCCGCAGGACAGGGCGGGGCCCATCTTCCACAGCGGGATCATGGCGGGGAAGTTGAAGGGGGTGATGGCGGCCACCACGCCCAGCGGCTGCCGCATCGAATAAAGGTCGATGCCCGGACCGGCGCTGTCGGTATATTCGCCTTTCAGCAGGGCGGGGGTGCCCATGCAGACCTCGATCACTTCAAGCCCGCGCTGCACATCGCCCTTGGCGTCGGGGATAGTCTTGCCATGTTCGCGGGCGACCAGCTCAGCCAGTTCATCCATGTGCTGATTGATGAGGTCGCCGAATTTCATCATCACCCGCGCGCGGCGCTGCGGGTTGGTGGCGGCCCATGCGGGCTGCACCTTTTCTGCCTCGGCGATGGCATGGGCCAGCTCATCGGCGCTGGCCAGCGCGACGCGCGCCTGCAATTCGCCGGTGGCGGGGTTGAAGACATCGGCAAAGCGGCCCGACTTGCCCGCCACCATCTTGCCGTTGATCCAGTGTCCGATCTCTTGCATTGGAATCCTCCCGATCTGCTGGCGCTACAATAGGCTTGCAAATTTCACGGCAAAAGCGGCAAGTTTCCAAATCAGTTTTGCAATTCTGCAAAGGCGGGCGATGGACTGGGACGATCTGAAACTGTTTCTGGCGGTGGCGCGCAGTGAAAGCCTGTCGGGCGCCGGGCGGGCGTTGCGGCTGGACCCGGCGACGGTCGGCCGCCGTGTGGCGCGGCTGGAAGAGGCGCTTGGTGCGCGGCTGTTCGTGAAAAGCCCGCAAGGCTATGCCCTGACGGATGAGGGCGCGCGCATCCTCGCCCATGCCGAACGCGCCGAACAGGCGGTGACCGGCGTGACCGAGGAGTTGCGCGGGACGCAAGGTCTGACCGGACAGATCCGGATCGGCGCGCCGGATGGCTGCGCCAATTATCTGCTGCCGCAGGTTCTGGCCGCGATCTGCGACGCCAATCCGGGGCTGGAGGTGCAGATCGTCGCCCTGCCGCGCGTCTTCAACCTGTCGAAACGTGAGGCAGACATGGCTATCGCGGTGTCGCGGCCTGAAACCGGGCGACTGACGGTGCAGAAGCTGACCGATTATCGCCTGAGCCTTGCCGCCTCGCGCGATTACCTTGCGAAGCATCCACCGATCACCGGCCCCGATTCGCTACACGGCCACAGGATCGTTGGCTATATCCCCGACATGATCTTCGACAAGGAACTGGATTACCTCAGCCAGCTTGGTCTCGATGCGGTGCCGCTGGCGTCCAATTCGGTTTCGGTGCAACTCAACTGGCTGCGGCACGGCGCCGGAATCGGTGTGGTGCATGACTTTGCCCGCCCCGCGGCGCCGGAACTGGAACGCATCCTGCCGGATATGCGTTTGACCCGAGCGTTCTGGCTGATCCGTCACGCCGACGATCAGCGTGTAGAGCGACTCAACCGCTTTGCCGATCTCCTTGGAGACGGCATTCGTAAAGAAGTATTACGCCTGGAAGCTGTCTCTTGACATAAAATTGCGCAGGCGCAAGGCTTTGTACATGAGCCAAGGAGGTTGCCATGCATGTCGCGCAGATTCTCAAGACCAAGTCGGATGATGGGGTTGTCACCGTCGCCCCCGGCACCAGCGTCGCCGAGGTTGCGCATGTTCTTTCGATGCGTCGCATCGGGGCGGTGATCGTGTCTTCCGACGGCAAGCACCCGGCTGGCATCGTTTCGGAACGCGATATCGTGCGCGAACTGGGCAAGCGCGGGCCGACCTGTCTGGCCGAGGCGGTGGATGGGCTGATGACCACGAAGCTCGTCACCTGTTCGCGGGATGAAACGACTCATGACGTGTTGCAGAAGATGAGTGCGGGCCGCTTCCGCCACATGCCGGTGATGGAAGGGGACGAAATGATCGGCCTCATCTCCATCGGTGACGTGGTGCAATCGCGGCTGATGGAACTGGCCGCCGAGAAGGACGCGCTGGAAGGGATGATCAAGGGCTTCTGAGCCTCTTGCCGCATCGCGGCAAATTCGCACTTGCAAAGCGCCGCGCAATATTGTTGCGTGGCGCCAGCAAATGAGGGGGGAGCCCATGCGCATCGGCCTGTATCCCGGCACGTTCGACCCGATCACGCTCGGCCATGTCGATATCATCCAGCGCGCCATGCAACTGGTGGACCGGCTGGTCATCGGCGTGGCCATCAACCGTGACAAGGGGCCGCTGTTCTCGCTTGAGGAACGGGTCGCCATGGTCGAGGCGGAATGCGCCGGAATCGCCAAAGCCTGTGGCGGCGAGATCGTGGTGCATCCGTTCGAGAATCTGCTGATCGACTGCGCCCGCGATGTCGGCGCGCAGGTCATCGTGCGCGGCCTGCGTGCCGTTGCCGATTTCGAATACGAATTTCAGATGGTCGGGATGAACCGGGCGCTGGATAACAGCATCGAGACGGTTTTCCTGATGGCCGATGCCCGGCGTCAGGCCATTGCCTCAAAGCTGGTGAAGGAAATCGCCCGGCTTGGCGGGGACGTGTCTAAATTCGTCACGCCCGATGTTCAGGCGGCCTTGCGCCGCAAATACGGCTGAGGGGCAGGGGCTTTTCAGCCCCGGCCGTAAACAGCCTGATGCGCGATGCGATGCGCGTCGCCGGGAAACAGCCCCAGATCCAGTGCCACATCCTGCGGCAGCCGCGCGATCTCGTTGCGGGTTTCGATATAGCGCGCGCGTTTTTCCGCGGCAGATTTCAGGCGGGCGATGAGGTTCGTCATATCTTTTCCTTCCACATCTCGTGGCGTCAACGTGTCAGGCCGGATGCCTGTCACACTGCCTAGATGCGCTCGAAAGGTAGCGCTAACAAGGTGAGCCCGGGCAATGCCGCAATGCAGCATCCGCATGGCTGGAGGAAAAGACAAAGGGCGCCCGAAAGCGCCCCAGATCTCTTGCAGGAAATTTGCAAGGATTTTCAGAAAAATCCCTGGCGGGGCTCAGATCAGCTTGCCCATGGCCACGGCGGTGTCCGCCATGCGGTTCGAGAAACCCCATTCATTGTCATACCAGCTGAGGATTGACACGAAGCGGCCGTCCATCACCTTGGTCTGGTCCATGTGGAAGATGCTGGAATGCGGGTCATGGTTGAAGTCGGACGAGACATTCTTGAACAGCGTGTAGCCCAGAATGCCCTTCAGCGGGCCATCGGCAGCCGCCTTGATCGCGGCATTCACCTCTTCCACCGTCGTGTCGCGCTTCGCGAGGAATTTCAGATCCACGACCGAGACATTGGGCGTCGGCACCCGGATTGCGAATCCGTCGAGCTTTCCCTTCAGATCGGGCAGCACCAGACCCACCGCCTTGGCCGCGCCAGTGGAGGTGGGGATCATCGACAGGGCGGCGGCGCGGGCGCGATACAGATCCTTGTGCATCGTATCCAGCGTCGGCTGGTCGCCGGTATAGCTGTGGATCGTGGTCATCATGCCTTTTTCGATGCCGATGGCATCGTTCAGCACCTTGGCGACGGGGCTGAGGCAGTTGGTGGTGCAGGAGGCGTTTGAGACGATCAGGTCATCCGCCGTCAGAGTGTCGTGGTTCACCCCGTAGACGATGGTTTTGTCGGCACCCTCGCCGGGGGCCGAGATCAGCACGCGTTTCGAGCCATTTTCCAGGTGCGCGAGGCATTTTTCCTTGCTGGTGAAGATGCCGGTGCATTCCATCACCACATCGACATCCGACCACGGCAGGTCCGCCGGGTTCCGCAGGGCTGTCACCCGCATCGGGCCACGGCCGACGTCAATCCAGTCGTCTCCGGTGGTGACCTCGACCGGGAAGCGGCCATGGACGGAATCGAAGCGCAGAAGGTGTGCGTTGGTTTCCACCGGACCCAGATCGTTGATCGCCACGACCTCGATATCGGTGCGGCCCGATTCGATGATAGCGCGCAGAACGTTGCGCCCGATACGTCCGAATCCGTTGATAGCAACTTTGACGGTCATGGCTGCCTCCTTGTCCATGCACGGCCCGGCCGACGAATCGGCCAGCTCTGGTAGCGCTAACATGGCGAAAACAGCTCAAAGATCAACCGAAAACTCCGCGACCCAGGGGCCGCGTCACTTCCAGAAGCGCAGGTAATCCATCAGGCTCAGCAACTTGCGGGCCAGAAAAATAAGACTGGCCCCGCCGTTCAGGAAAACGTCGAGGCCGACAAGACCCACAATCAGCAGGCCAAGAACAAGAGCGATGCGGTCGGTCACGACCCCTCCGTTACTGGAGGAGCCGCCCCATCGCACCGGCCACATCGGCCATCCGGCAGGAGAAGCCCCATTCATTGTCATACCATGCCAGAACGCGGACGGTCCGGCCGCCGACGACCTTGGTCTGGTCAGGGGCGAAGATAGACGAATGGCTGGTGTGATTGAAGTCGATCGAGACCTTGGGCTCCGGATCATAGGCCAGAACCGCACCCATATGGCCGGCAGCGGCTTCGCGCACGATCTCGTTCACATCGGCGACGGTCACATCCTTGCCTGCAACGAAGGTCAGGTCGACCGCCGAGACGTTCGGCGTCGGCACACGGATGGCAGAACCGTCCAGCTTGCCCTTCAGTTCCGGCAGCACCTCGCCGATGGCCTTGGCGGCGCCGGTGGAGGTAGGGATCATCGCCATGGCGGCGGCGCGGGCGCGATACAGATCCTTGTGGCGGCGGTCCAGCGTCGGCTGGTCGCCGGTGTAGGAATGGATCGTGGTCATGATGCCGCTTTCGATCCCGATGGCATCGTTCAGCACCTTGGCCAGCGGCGCGAGGCAGTTGGTGGTGCAGGAACCGTTGGAGACGACCAGGTGTTCCGACAGCAGCGAACGATGGTTCACGCCGTAGACGATGGTCTTGTCGGCATTCTTGGCGGGGGCCGACACCAGTACGCGCTTGGCGCCACGACCAAGGTGGACGGCGGCCTTGTCGCGGTCATTGAACTTGCCGGTGCATTCCAGCACGACGTCGATGCCTTCCCAGTCCAGCTCGTCAGGGTTGTAGGTCGACATCACCCGGATCGGGCCGCGGCCCAGATCCAGCGTATCGCCCTCGACCGACACCTTGCCGGGGAAGCGGCCATGCACGCTGTCATATTTCAGCAGGTGGGCATTGGTTTCGATTGGGCCGGTGGCGTTGATCGCCACGACCTGCACATCGTTGCGGGCAGATTCCGCGATATGCGCCAGGGTGCAGCGCCCGATGCGGCCAAAGCCATTGATGCCGATGGTGATGGTCATGTCTCGCGTCTCCGTGGTTCCAGCCCCGCAACTGCGGCAGGCTATAAACTGATGCGGGGGAGTCAGGGAAGCTGAAAAACGACACATTTTCAAAATGTTAGCGCAAACTTCCGGTGTTTTCGCTAACAAATATTGCCCTTTGGCACCTTTTCGCCGCGCCGCAGCTTCGCTAGTCTGACGGGGCGTGCGATGTGGAGAATGTAATGAGCGGTTTGCTGGCACTGCTGGATGATGTGGCGGCCATTGCCAAGGTCGCGGCGGCTTCGGTCGATGATGTGGCGGCCGCGGCGGCCAAGGCGGGGGCCAAGGCGGCTGGCGTCGTGATCGACGATACCGCGGTGACGCCTGCCTATGTGCATGGTTTCTCTGCGGATCGGGAATTGCCGATCATCGGACGCATCGCGCTGGGTTCGGTGCGCAACAAGCTGCTGATCCTGTTGCCCGCGCTGCTGGCGCTGAATTATTTCGCACCGGGCTTCATCACCCCGCTTCTGATGCTGGGCGGCAGCTATTTGTGTTTCGAAGGGGCGGAGAAGGTGCTGCACCTGTTCGCGCCCCATGCCGATGCGGCGGTGGAGCAGGATTTCGATACCCGTGATCCGGCACATCTGGAGGAAGAAAAGGTCGCGGGTGCCATCAAGACCGATTTCATCCTGTCCGCCGAGATCATGACCATCTCGCTGGCCGCCATTCCCGACAGCGGCCCGTGGATGGAGGCCATCACCCTCGCCGTGGTGGGGGTGATGATCACGGCGGCGGTTTATGGTGCTGTCGCGCTGATCGTGAAAATGGATGATGTAGGCCTGCACCTGGCCCGCACCGCGCGCGGATCTGCGGTCCGGGGCCTCGGGCGCGGGCTTGTGCGGGGGATGCCGAAGCTTTTGGCGGTGCTGTCCTCGGTCGGGACGCTGGCGATGCTGTGGGTCGGTGGCAATATCGTGATTCACGGGCTGCATGAGCTTGGCCTCCACGAACCCTATGCCAGCATCCATCATCTTGCCGAACTCGCCGCCGGGGCCGTGCCGATGGCGACCGGGCTGGTGGCTTGGGCGGTAACGGCTTTCTGCGACGGGGTGCTGGGGCTGCTTTATGGATTGCTGCTGGTCCCGGTGGTGACGCGGGTTATCGGGCCGGTGGTGGCGGCGCTGACCGGGCGCAAGCCGGCGGCGCATTAACCCTGGCCCGGCGCGGGTGCCGCGACGGGGATTTTGAGTATTTTTGCAAGAAGCAAGAGGCTCAGGTCGGGGTGACGCGGAGGGCTTCGAGCCCGTGGAAATGGTAGACATCGCCGTAACGCGGCGGTGCGGCGAGGCGCAGGCCGGGCAGGCGGTCGAACAGGATCGGCAGCGCAATCTGCAATTCCAGCCGGGCCAGCGGGGCGCCGACGCAGAAATGGATGCCCGCACCAAAGCTGAGGTTTGGTTTCACCGGGCGGGCAGGATCGAAACGGGCGGGCGTATCGAAGGCGGCCGGATCGCGGTTGGCGGCAGCGAGCAGGATCTGCACCTCGGCGCCTTTCGGGATGCAGGTGCCCATGACCTCGACCTCTTTATAGGCCCAGCGGGTGAAGGCGTGCAGCGGCGGATCAAGGCGCAGGATTTCCTCCACCGTGCCCGTGATGGCCTCTGTGGAGAGGGTGCTGCGCGGGGTTTCGTGTTCAAGAAGCAGCTTCACCCCATTGCCGATACTGTGCACCGTTGCCTCGTGCCCGGCGTTCAGCAGCAGGATGCAGGTGGTGATCAGCTCGTCGGTCGACAGTTTCTCGCCCGCTTCCTCGGCTGCGATCAGCGCGGTGATCAGGTCGTCGCGCGGGGTCTTGCGGCGGTCTTCGACATAGCGGCGCATGAACGCGACGAAATCCTGGGTCGCGGCTACCGCCGCATCCTCGCGCGCGCGGTCGCGTCCGGCCTGATACATGCCGACCATGGCATTGGACCAGCGCAGCAGGTCCGGTGCCATTTCTTCGGGCACGCCCAGCAGGCGGGCGATGACGATGACCGGCAGGCGCTGGCCGAACTCCGCCAGCAGATCGAATTCACCTTGCGGAAGCCCGTCGATCAGATCGTGGCACAGCGCGGTGATTTCCGGCGCCAGCGCGGCGATACGGCGCGAGGTGAAGGCGCGCAGCACGAGACTGCGCAGGCGGGTGTGGCGCGGCGGCTCCAGTTCCAGCATGGAATGCGCCTCGACCGCGTAGAACGGGGCGAGCCGGTCGGGGATCGGCTGTCGCGCCCCGGGCGGGATTTCACGGCCGAAGCGACGGTCGCGGTAGATCGCATTGGCGGCGGCGTAATTGCCTGTCGAGATCAGCCCGTAATCCTGCCACAGGAAGAACGGCCCCGCGGCGCGGGCGCGTTCATAGAACGGGTAGGGGTTCTGCACAAAATCGGGATCGGTAGGCGACTGGCTGAAGCTTTGCATTCTGGTTCCGTCAGGAGGGGGATCGGGCCAGTGCGGGCCGGTGCTGTGCGATCAGCACGCCTGTGCCCACGATGGCCGCGCCCAAGGCCTGAACCCAGTTCCATGGCTGTCCCAGCAGGCTGAGAAACAGCATCACATAGAAGGGCGCCGCGTTCATATGCAGTGCCGCGAAGCCGATGCCAAGATGCGAGACCGAGGCGATCCACAGGATCTGGCACAAAGCCATGCCGCAGATCGAAAATACCGCGAGTGCCGCGACTTCGGTCGGGCCAATGGCGGCCCATTGCACCGCTGGCCCGCCTGTCAGGGCGGAAATCCCGGCGCCAATGCCGGTGGCAAGCCCCGCGCCCGCCAGGGTGACGGTGGTTCGGCCCCATGCGCTCAGCCCTGGCAGGGCGGTGACGCTGAACCGCGAGCCGAGCGTATAGGCGAGGATCGAGGCGGCGGCGCAAAACGCGCCGAAGCCCAGATCCACCGCGCCGAGGGTGCCACCAAGACTGACGATACCGCCCGCGACCGAGAGGGCAAGGCCAAGGGTCAGCGGCAGGGTCAGCCGCCGCCCGTCAGCCGTGCATTCGATGGCGATGCCGATGACCGGCATGGCGGAAGAAATCACCGCCACTGTCACCGGATCGGTTGCCGCCTGTGCCATGACCAGCAGCACGCCGCTGAGCCCGAAGCTCAGCCCGCCCAGCACAAGGCCCCGGCGCCATGGTGCGGCACGGAGTCGGGCGGGGCCTTCGATCAGCAGCCAGACCGGCAACAGCACCGCCGCCGCGATCGACATGCGCATCGCAGTCAGGGGAAGGGCAGGGATCGGCCCGATCAGATATTCGGCGGCGGGCAGGCCCATGGCCCAGACCAGCATGGAGCCGAGGCAGAGAAGGTTTGCCAGAAGCGGAGTCATCGGGATGCGCATGACGCCAGACTGGCGCGGGCCGCGCGCAGCCGCGCGACCATATGCGACCGGCGATGTCGCTGAGGGTCAAGCTGCCGACAGCGCCGCGACGATGGCGCCGAAATCGGCGGCTTTGAGGCTCGCCCCGCCCACCAGCGCGCCATTGACCTCGGCCGTGGCAAAGATTTCGGCCGCATTCGAGGGTTTCACAGAGCCACCGTAGAGCAGGCGGATACCCTTGGCCGCCGCACCGAAGCGGCTGACCAGTTCGGCGCGCAGGAAGCGGTGGACCTCGGCGATTTCATGCAGGGTGGGGGTGCGGCCCGTGCCGATGGCCCAGACCGGCTCATAGGCGATCACGATGTTTTCTGCCGTGGCGCCATCGGGCACCGAGCCTTCGACCTGCCGCCCGACCACGGCCAGCGCCTGACCGGCATCGCGTTCCGCCTCGGTCTCGCCGACGCAAATCACGGCGATCAGGCCGCTTGTCCAGGCGGCTTCGGCCTTCGCGCGGACCTGCGCATCGGTTTCGCCATGATCGGCGCGACGTTCGGAATGGCCAAGGATGACATAAGACGCCCCGGCCTCGGCCAGCATCGGTGCGGAAACATCGCCGGTATGGGCGCCAGTGGCCCTGGCGTGGCAATCCTGCCCGCCAATGCGCAGCGCAGTGCCATGGGCGGCGCGGGCCATGCGGTCGATCAGCGTGGCGGGCGGGCAGAGCAGCATGTCACAACCGGGGGCCGGATGCGCGGCGGTCAGCGCCACCACTTCGGCCAGATCGGCGGCGGTGCCGTTCATCTTCCAGTTTCCGGCGGCCAGTCTGCGCATATCCATCCCTTTCCAAAAGTTCGGAAGGGGTTATGCCAAACCTGTCCGCCGTTGGGAAGGGTTCAGCTTGCGGGGGCGTCGCGGAACTTGATGGATTCGCCGCAACCGCAGGCCTCCACCACATTCGGATTGTTGAAGCGGAAGCCTGCTTCCAGCGCCGAAACCTGATAATCAATCTCGGTTCCGAAGAGGAACATCTGCGCCATGGGGGCAATCAGCACCCGCGCGCCGTCCTGTTCGATCACCTCGTCCAGCGGATTCACCTCGGAGACGTAATCCATGGTGTATTCCATCCCGGCGCAGCCACCCTTCTTGACGCCGATGCGCAGACCCTGCGCCGCCTGTTTTTCCATCAGACGGAGGATCTGCCTGGTCGCAGCGGGGGTCAGTGTGACGGCTTGCTTGCCGGGGATGCCGAACATCGGGTTGGTCCTTATGCTATGGCACAAACATAGGTTTTTGCGCCTGCCACCTCAAGGGGTGGCACGGGGGTTACATGAACCCCAGTTCCAGCCGCGCCTCATCGGACATCATTTCCATGCCCCAGGGCGGATCGAAGGTCATCAGCACGCGCACCGATTGCACGCCCGGCACGGCCTCCACAGCGTCCTGCACCCAACCCGGCATCTCACCCGCGACCGGGCAGCCGGGAGCGGTGAGGGTCATCACGATCTCCACCTCGTTCGCGCTGCCGATCTCGACCGTATAGACAAGGCCAAGGTCGAAGATGTTCACCGGAATTTCCGGGTCGAACACAGTGCGGCAGGCCTCCACCACATTGTCATAAAGCGGATGGTCGGTGGTGGAGGGTTTGATGAGGGGGGCGCCCTCGATCTGGTCCTGAGCCTCGGTCATGGGTCTCTCGCGATTTAGTTGACCGAATATATAGGGATTGCCGGGCGAAGGTCCAGAGCGGCGTTACAGCAACCGCCGCGCCAGCCCGCTGCGGATCATCCCCCAGCCCAGCAGGGCAGAGCCGGCGAGCGCCCAGAGGAAAACCAGAGGGTAGGGCAGGTCGGTCAGGCGGATCGTCCAGGCCACGAAGAACACATGTAAAAAGTAGATCGCATTGGCCATGGTGCCGTAATCGCGGGTGGTCTTGCTGCGGCCCATCAGCGCCCAGAGCACAAGCGCAGGTGCGGCGACGGCCAGCCCCAGCAGGTTGTCATGGCTGACGCCCTGCGGGGCGATGGCCTCCAGCGCCAGCGATTCCAGTGGCAGCGCGGCGCAGGCCAGCAGGGCGACAATGCCGACATGGTTCCGGTCCAGCCGGGCAGGCAGGTCGTGACGGCGGATCAGCAGGCCGAGCAGGAAGAAGGGCAGACCGAGGAACAGCCCGTTCCGGTGCAACCAGACCGGGCTGCCCACCCAATAGGGCGTCGGAGGCCAGATCTGCCAGGCAAAGCCCCACATCACCGCCGCTCCGGCCAGAAAGGCCAGACCGGCCAGTGCCAGCAGGCGTTGGGTTGACCAGTGCGCGACCAGAGTCGCAAGCGCGGCAGCCAGCGCGGCGGCGATCAGATACCACAGATGCCACCAGCCCACCGCCCAGACCCGTCCGATGGTCAGCCAGTCCGAGGCGAAGAAGGCACTTTGCCAGACCGGCAGGTACAGCGCCATCCAAACCAGATACAGCCAGACCAGCCGCCGCAGATAGGGGCCGACGGTGCCGGCAGCCACGCGCGGCTGGAAGAAATAGCCATTGATCACAAAGAAGGCGGGCACGGCGACCCGAAACAGCCCGTCACCGGTGATCAGCACCACGGCGCGGCTGTCGATCCCAAAGGGATTGACGTGGATGCCGACCACCATGACGGCCAGCGCCAGCTTCAACAGGTCAAGCGTGCGGCGGCGTTGCATGGCGGTCGGTCAGCTTGTCCGGGGCTCAGAACGGGATTTCGTCATCCATATCGTTGCGGCCACCGCCGCCGCCGAAGCCACCCTGCTGGCCACCGCCGCCACCTGAACGGCCACCGCCGTAACCACCACCCGAACTGCCGCCATAGCTGCCACCGCCCCGGCCGCCCTCGTAATCATTGCCGCCGCCGTAGCCGCCACCCTGATCGTCATAGCCGCCACCGCCCGAGCCGCCGCCTTCGCCGCGCCCATCCAGCAACGTGAGCTCCCCCCGATAGGGACGCAGCACGATTTCGGTCGTGTAGCGATCCTGGCCGCTCTGATCCTGCCATTTGCGGGTTTCCAGCTGGCCTTCGATATAGACCTTGCTGCCCTTGCGCAGATATTGCTCGGCGATTTTGGCCAGCGGCTCGCTGAAGATGGCGACCGAATGCCATTCGGTGCGCTCTTTGCGCTCGCCCGAGTTGCGGTCGCGCCAGGTTTCAGAGGTGGCGATGCGCAGGTTCACGACCTTGCCGCCGTTCTGGAAGCTGCGCACCTCCGGGTCGCGGCCGAGGTTCCCCACGATGATGACCTTGTTGACCGAACCCGCCATGCGCACTCCCTCGATTCTCGTCCGCGAGGCCAAGGCTGGCCCGCTTTGGTAAACATTCCGTTGTCTCTCCTATAACGGGCCGGGGGGCGGGCTTCAACGCCTGCGAAAACCCCCTGCAACCGGGGTTGCAGGGCCGGTTCCTGCGACCCGCTGCGGATGGCGGCCCGGCAGATCACCGGGCAAATCGGCCCCAGCCCTGCCACAACGGCACGGCGCAACCCGAAACGCTCCCGAAAGGACGCAAGATGAAAACCCTTCCCCTCCTCGCCGCCGCTTTCCTCGCCGTTGCCGCTCCGGTCTTCGCTTCGGGCGACAAGATTGACGATGCGACCCGCGAGAAGGTCACCGCCGCCATGACCGCGCAGGGCTACGAGGTCCGCAAGGTCGATATGGAAGACGGCATGATCGAAGTTTACGCCGTGAAAGACGGCAAGACTTTCGAACTGTACCTTGATGACGCCATGAACATCGTCAAGTCGAACGACGAATAATCCGCCGCACCCGGCCGGTTCGTCCGGGAGGGCGGACCGGCTGTCGACGGTGTGCAGTGATGAAGCAGGATGCGAAGCATGACTGAAAAAACCTACATATGGGACGGCTTCGTGCGTCTCTTTCACTGGTCACTGGCGCTGGCCTTTGCGGCCAATGCCCTGTTCACCAATCCCGAACACGATCTGCACCACTGGATCGGGTATTTCGTGCTGGCCCTTGTCGCCGCGCGGATCGTCTGGGGGGTGATTGGCAGCCGCCACGCCCGGTTCAGCGATTTCCCGCCCAGCCTTTCCGCCGCCTTCGATCAGGCCGCCGAAATGGCTGCATGGCGCCGCCGTCCGCATCACGGCCATTCGCCGCTGGGTGCGCTGATGATCTATAACCTGCTGATCACGCTGATTATTGTCGGTATCAGTGGCTATATGCAGACCACGCTCATGTTCTTCGGGCGGGAATGGGTTGAGGAACTGCACGAGGTCGCGGTGACCTGGGCCGAGATTTCGGTGGTCGCCCATATCGCTGCCGTTGCGCTGGAAAGCCGCCGCCTGCGGATCAACCTTCCCGTGTCGATGGTTACGGGTTACAAGAGACTTCCCCGCGACTGACCGACAGACGGAACTGCCCGACCATGCCTTTCACTCCCGCGCGCCCGATCGGCCTCGCCGCGCTGATCCTGTTTCAAAGTGTCTGCGTGTTGTTCTTCATCGCCGATGTGATCGAGGATATCGGGGCCGAGGGCTGGGCAAGCGTCCGCGACCTGCACACCATGCCGGAACTGGGGGCGACCATCGGCCTTGTGCTGGGGGTCGCTTTCGAATTGCGCTACCTGCTTCGGCTTCTGCGCCGCCAGGCGCAGCTGGAACGACAGATGAGCGTGGCGGCCGGGGCGCTGCACGAGGTCATGGAGAACTATTTCCGCGACTGGAAGCTGACCCCCTCGGAGCAGGACATCGCGGCCTTCACCATCAAGGGCTATTCCATCGCTGAGATCGCGGGCTTCCGCGGCTCTGCCGAAGCGACGGTGAAGACCCATCTGAACGCCATCTACCGCAAGGCCGGGGTGACGGGGCGCGGGCAATTGACCTCGCTCCTGATCGAGGATCTTCTGCGCGCGCCGCTGGTCGGTGGCGGCGGGAACCTGCCGAACGCTCCGGCGCAGGGCTGACCGGGCCGGGGCGGGGGGCGGCGAATCCTCTGGCAGACGAGACGAAAATTCGTATAGTCCTGCCCAACGGAATTAGGTGCCGAAGGTTTGCTCATGCGTCGGAAAGTGGTTTCGCTCGCCCTGGTCGCGGGGGTCTCGCTCTGCGGGCCGGTTCATGCGGACGGGCTGAAACTTTCGGGCTCCACCAAGAACCGGGGTTTGCTGTTCAAGTCGCAGACGGCGCTGCTGGATGGCCGTCTGGCCAAGCAATATGAAGGTTCCGACCGTCTGAAGCCCAACAAGCCGAAGATCGAGAACGCGGCCGCCGCGGCGGTGCCGCGCTATTCGGGGCGCTACAAGGGCCAGTATCTTGAGGTTGCCAAGGCCATGGCGCGCAAGCATGGCGTGCCGGAAGACATGTTCCTGCGGCTGGTGCAGCAGGAAAGCGGCTGGAACCCGAATGCCGTCTCACCCAAGGGGGCAACCGGCCTTGCGCAACTGATGCCCGATACCGCAAGACTGCTGCGCGTCGACATCAATGACCCGCATCAGAACCTGGAAGGTGGCGCGCGCTATCTGGCGATGATGTATGGCAAATTCGGCAACTGGCGTCATGCGCTCGCGGCCTATAACGCCGGTCCTCTGGCCGTGGAAAAGCATGGGGGCATCCCGCCCTATGCCGAAACCAAGAACTATGTGAAGGTGATCCTCGGCAGCTGATCGGCCGCTGTCCCGCACCCTGCGCCTTTATCCTGGCAAAAATATTCTCGGGGGTGAATTGCCGCAGGCAAGAGGGGGCAGAAAGCCCCCTCCCTTCGTTCTGTCAGACCAGATCGCCGTTCGCTGCGATGCGCCGCTTGCCGCCCAGATAGGGCCACAGCGCTTCGGGCAGATCGACAGAGCCGTCGGCCTGCTGGCCATTTTCCAGCACCGCAATCAGGCAGCGTCCGACCGCCAGACCCGATCCGTTCAGCGTATGTACAAACTCGGGCTTCCCTCCCGCAGGGCGATAGCGCGCATTCATCCGCCGCGCCTGGAAATCGCCGCAGACCGAGACCGAGCTGATCTCGCGATAAGTGTTCTGCCCCGGCAGCCAGACCTCAAGGTCATGGGTCTTGGTCGCGCCAAAGCCCATGTCGCCGGTGCAAAGCACGATGGTCCGGTAGGGCAGGCCCAGCTTCTCAAGGATCGCCTCGGCACAGCGGGTCATGCGCTCATGTTCGGCAAGGCTGGCCTCGGGCGTGGTGATCGACACCATCTCGACCTTCTCGAACTGGTGCTGGCGCAGCATCCCGGTCGTGTCCTTGCCCGCCGATCCGGCCTCGGACCGGAAGCACTGGGTATGAGCGGTCATGCGGATCGGCAGCGCGGCCTCGTCCAGAATGTCGCCCGCGACCGTGTTGGTCAGCGTCACTTCCGATGTGGGCACGAGCCACCAGCCATTCGTGGTCTGATAGCTGTCTTCGGCGAATTTCGGCAGCTGGTTGGTGCCAAACATCGCCTCTTCCTTGACCAGAACCGGGGTCCAGGTCTCGGTCAGCCCGTGGTCTCCGACATGGGTGTCCAGCATAAGCTGCGCCAGCGCACGATGCACGCGGATCACCGCGCCGCGCAGCACCACGAAGCGCGAGCCCGACAGTTTCGCGGCAGTTGCGAAATCCATCCCCGGTTTCACGCCGGCGATGTCGAAATGCTCTTTCGGCGCGAAATCAAAGGTGCGGGGTGTGCCCCAGCGGCGCAGTTCCACATTCCCCGCCTCATCGGCGCCTTCGGGCACTTCGGGCAGCGGGCTATTCGGAATGCGCATCAGCATGTCGCGCAGCGCGGCATCCTTCTGGTCGGCCTCGGCGGTCATCGCGGCGATCTCGGCCTTCTTCTCGGCCACCAGCGCGCGCAGACGCTCGAATTCCGCGTCGTCGCCCTTAGCCTTGGCCGCGCCCACCTGTTTGGAGGCCGCGTTCTGCGCCGCCTGTGCGGTTTCGGCCGCATGGATCAGCGCGCGCCGTGCCTCGTCCAGCGCCAGCACCTCCGACGACAGCGGCGAAAGACCCCGGCGTGCCAGGGCGGCATCGAAAGCGGCGGGATTTTCGCGGATGGCGCGGATGTCGTGCATTTCTCTGATCTCCAAGTCACGAATGCCCTTCATATGCAACATCGGCGCGCCGTGGTGAAGCGGAAAGGCAGTGCGCCCCTTGGCTGCCCGCTCGCTCACACCTATGTGCAGCGCGGGCAGGCACCTGCGTGCCTTGCCTTGAACCCGGGGCGCGGATAGGTTGCGCCACCGAAAGAGCCGGCCCGCCGGCCCATGCCTAACGAGAGGACGACCGCCCATGTTCGTAACCCCCGCCTATGCGCAGGCCGCCGGAGCAGGCGCCGCCTCGGCCTTTACCAGCTTCGTGCCGCTGATCCTGATTTTCGGCATCATGTATTTCCTGCTGATCCGCCCGCAGCAGAAGAAGATGAAAGACCACAAGGCCATGGTGGAACAGCTGCGCCGCGGTGATCAGGTGCTGACCCAGGGCGGGATCGTCGCCAAGGTGGTGAAGGTGCATGACGACGGCATGCTGGATGTCGAGATCGCGCAAGGTGTCGTGGTCAAGACCCCGCGCCAGACCATCGCCCAGGTGATGAACAAGACCGAGCCTGCCGCGGCCGCCTGAGGCCCGGCATCTGAGGACAGAAGGCCGCCATGACCCATACCCCGCTGTGGAAAAACCTGCTGATCTGGAGCATTGTGCTCCTCGGTGTCGCGTTTTCCGTACCGAACCTGTTCTATGACAGGGTGGAAAAGCATAACGACGCCGTAGCGGCGATCACCACGGCGGGCGGAACGGCCACGCCCGAGCAGGAGGCGGATCGCAGCCTCTGGCCCGACTGGCTGCCCTCTTATGTGGTGCCGCTGGGGCTTGACCTGCGGGGCGGTGCGCATCTTCTGGCCGAAGTCAAGGTGGCGGATGTCTATGCCGCCCGCATCGACGCCATGTGGCCCGATGTGCGCGACGCCCTGCGCGGTGTGCGCGATCAGGTCGGCAATGTGCGCCGCCAGCCCTCCGTCGACGGGGTGTTGCGCGTCGCCATCTCCAATCCCGATGGCATGGCCGTTGCGCTGGAGAAGGTGCGCGCGCTGGCGACCCCGGTGGTCAGCCTGACGGGCATCGGCTCGAACGACATCGAGGTCACCTCTGAGGGCACCGATATCGTGGTGCAGCTTTCAGAGGCCGAACGGCAGGCCACCGATCAGCGCACGATCCAGCAAAGCCTTGAAATCATTCGTCGCCGGGTCGACGAGGTTGGCACCCGCGAACCGACGATCCAGCGTCAGGGCGAAGACCGCATCCTGATCCAGGTGCCTGGCATCGGATCGGCGGCCGAACTGAAATCGCTGATCGGCACCACCGCGAAGCTGACGTTCCATCCGGTTGTCAGTGTTACGCAGGATGCAGGCGCCAATCCGGGGCCGCGCAATGAGCTTCTTCCGTCGATGGATGAGAAGGGCGTCTACTATATTGTCGAGCAGACCCCGGTTGTGACCGGCGAGGAACTGACGAACGCCCAGCCCGCCTTCGACCAGAACGGTCGCCCGGCGGTGGAGTTCCAGTTCAACGCGGGCGGCGCCCGCAAGTTCGGTGACTATACCGCCAACAACATCGGCAAGCCCTTCGCCATTGTGCTGGACAACGAGGTGATTTCTGCCCCGGTGATCCAGAGCCACATCCCCGGCGGACGCGGCATCATCACCGGCAAGTTCACCGTCGAGCAAAGCACCGAACTGGCCGTGCTGCTGCGCGCAGGTGCGCTTCCGGCCGAAATGACCTTCCTTGAAGAGCGGACCATCGGCCCGGAACTTGGGCAGGACAGTATCGACGCGGGCCAGAAGGCGGCGCTGGTCGGGGCGGGTCTCGTCGCGCTTTACATGATCGCGAGCTATGGGATCTTCGGCACCTTCGCCGTGATCGCGCTGGCCTTCAACATCGCCATGATCTTTGCCGTGCTTTCGGTCATCGGGGCCACGCTGACGCTGCCGGGGATTGCGGGGATCGTTCTGACCATGGGGGTCGCGGTCGATGCCAACGTGCTGATCTATGAACGCGTGCGCGAGGAGTTGCGCGAGGGCAAATCGCCCGGCGCGGCCATCGAGATTGGTTTTGGAAAGGCGCTGTCGGCCATCGTCGACTCGAACCTGACCAGCATCATTACCGCTGTCATCATGTTTGTCGTGGGCTCGGGCCCGGTGCGCGGCTTCGCCGTCACCACCGGCATCGGCATCATGACCTCGATGTTCACCGCCGTTTATGTGACGCGGGCGATCATCAATCTGTATCTGGGGTGGCGCCACCCCAAGACGATCACCGTCTGAGGAGGGGGCAGCCATGGCTTTCCGTCTGAAACTTGTTCCGACCAGGACGAACATCGACTTCTTCCGCTGGCAGTGGATCACCTTCGGGGGGTCCATCGTCGCCTCCATCGTGTCGATCCTTGCGGTCGTCATCATGGGGCTGAACTTCGGCATCGACTTCAAGGGCGGCACCACGATCCGTACCGAAAGCACCAATGCGGTGGATGTCGGGGTCTACCGCGCCGCTGTTTCCGATCTGGGGCTGGGCGATGTGTCGATCACGCAGGTGTTCGACCCGTCCTTCCGCGAGGATCAGCATGTCGCCATGCTGCGCATCGCGCCACAGGAAGGGGACGAGGCCGTGACGCCCGAGTCCATCGACGCGGTGGAACAGGCGCTGAAGAAGGTTGACGAGGCGATCACCTTTCCTTCGGTCGAATCCGTCGGCCCCAAAGTCTCGCAAGAGCTGATCTGGAAGGCTGTCATCGCCGTAGTTGCCGCTTCTGCGGGGATTGCCTTCTACGTCTGGCTGCGCTTCGAATGGCAGTTCGCGGTTGGAACCGTCGCCGCGCTTGTACATGACGTGCTGGTCACCGTCGGCATCTTCGCGATCTTCCAGCTCAAGTTCGACCTGACCATCGTGGCGGCGTTGCTGACGATCCTTGGGTATTCGGTGAACGATACCGTCGTGATCTTCGACCGGCTTCGGGAAAACCTTGCGAAATACAAGGCCATGCCGCTGCGCGACATGATGAACCTGACCACCAACGAAACCCTGTCGCGCACCGTGATGACCGCGACAACCACGCTTCTGGCGCTGGCCGCGCTGATCATCTTCGGTGGCGACGTGATCCGCGGCTTCGTCTTCGCCATGTTCTTCGGCGTCATCATCGGCACCTATTCGACACTTTATGTGGCGAAAAACATCGTTCTGATGCTCGGGGTGGACCGCAGCGAGAAGCAGAAGAAAGAGCGGTCGAAAGGCGATCACGAATTCGCCAATATCGACGCCTGAGGAGGACCGGATGCGCCTGACCGAGATCAGCTATGGCGAGGCGCAGCCGGTCGAGGGCTATGGCCCCGGCTTCTTCCGCATCGGGGGCCGCGCCCTGCAAGGCGCGGCCATCATCACGCCCTGGGACGCCGGCCCCTGGGGCGGGCTGGAGGATACAGCCGCGCTGCTGGCGCTGGCGGGCCAGGTGGATGTGATCTTCCTCGGCATGGGGGCCGACATCGCCCATGCCCCGGCGACCCTGCGCGCGGAACTTGAGGCCGCGGGGCTTGGCGTCGAGGTCATGTCCTCGCCCGCTGCCTGCCGCACCTACAACGTGCTGTTGAGCGAAGGCCGCCGCATCGCCATCGCGGTGCTGCCGGTCGGCGGCGCGGAATGACGATCACCCAGGAAGACGAGCTGGAGGCGCTGCGCCGTATCGGTCGTATTGTCGCCGATACCGTTCAGGTCATGGCCCGTGCCATGCAGCCCGGCATGACTACGCTGGAGCTCGATGCAATCGGCCGCGCGCATCTGGAGCGGGAGGGGGCGATTTCGGCGCCTGAGTCGACCTACGGCTTTCCCGGCGCAACCTGCATCAGTGTGAACGAGGAAATCGCCCACGGCATTCCCGGCGCGCGCGAACTGGCGCTGGGGGATCTGGTGAATATCGACGTCTCCGCTTCGCGCGATGGTTTCTTCGCCGATACCGGCGCAACCTTCCGGCTGGGCAAGGTCTCGCCCGTGCTGGACCGGCTCTGCCGCGACGGCAAGCGCGCGACCGAGATCGGTGTGGCGCAGGTTGGCAGCGGCAAACCGCTCGCGGGGATCGGGGCGGCGGTGGGGCGCTTTGCCTCGGCGCGGGGTTACACCTTGATCCGCAATCTGGCCAGTCACGGCATCGGTCGCGCCCTTCACGAAGCGCCCGAGGAAATCGCCACCTGGCCCACGCGCGGCGACCGGCGGCGCATTTCCAAAGGGCTTGTGCTGACGGTAGAGCCATTCCTGTCCACCGGCGGGCTTTGGGCAGAGGAGGGCGAGGATGGCTGGACGCTCTATGCCGAACCCTCGGCCCCGGTGGTGCAATATGAACATACCGTCGTCGCCACGGATCGCGGGCCGATAGTGGTGACGCTGCCGGGCTGACACAGCACCACGCGTCAGGGTAAAACCGCCGCAGGGGAATGCCCTGCGGCGGTTTTTCTTTAAGCCGTCACCGGCTTCTTCGACGGGAACATCCGCCGCACAATCACAAAGAAGGCGGGCACCATGAAGATGCCGATGACCGCAGAAGAGGTCATACCGCCCAGCACCCCGATGCCGATGGCGCGCTGTGCCATGGCCCCGGCGCCGGTCGCAATGGCAAGCGGCAACACCCCCAGCATGAAGGCGAATGTGGTCATCAGGATCGGTCGCAACCGTTGTTTCGCGGCCATGGCGGCGGCCTCGGCCAGTGAATAGCCACGTTCGGTCAAGCTTTGCGCGAACTCAACGATCAGGATCGCGTTGCGCGCCGCAAGGCCGATGGTGGTGAGCAACCCCACCTTGAAATAGACGTCATTCGACTGGCCGAACAGCAGCGCAAACCCCAGCGCCCCCAGAATGCCGACCGGCACCGACAGCATGACGGCGAAAGGCACCGTCCAGCTTTCGTAAAGCGCGGCAAGGCACAGGAAGACTACCAGCGCCGACATGGCGAACAGCAGGGGGGCCTGATTGCCCGACAGCCGTTCCTGATAGGACAGCCCCGTCCAGGCAAGGCCATAGCCGCCCGGCAGGTCGGCGACCAGTTGCTCCACCACCTCCATCGCCTGACCGGAGCTGGTGCCCTCGGTTGGCGCGCCCGACAGTTCGATGGCGCGCGCGCCGCCGTAGCGATCCAGCGAGGGTGAGGTTTCATCCCAGCGCTGTGACATGAAGGCGGCAAAAGGCACCATCTCACCGCTGGAATTGCGGGCGAACCAGCCGTCGATATCCTCTGGCTGCATGCGCCATTCCGGCTCGCCCTGCACGATCACCGGCTTCAGCTCGGTCCCAAGCGGGAAATCATTGACCTCGCGCCCCGAGAAGATCACCGCCAGCATGCTGTTCACCTCGCTGAGGCTCAGCCCCATGGCGCGGGCCTTCTGCTGGTCGATGTCCAGCCGCAGGGCCGGGCGGAAGGTCTGCTCATAGCCCCGGAACGAGCCGGTGCGCCCGTCCTCGGTCGCGCGGTCCACCAGATCGGTGGCAGCATCCTGCAGCGCGGCCTGTCCGTTCCCGGCCTGATCCAGCAGATACATCGTGAAGCCCGAGGAATTGCCAAGACCCTGAATGGCGGGCGGCTGAGTAAAGACGATGCGTCCGGCGCGATGCCCGCCAAACCGCTGGTTCGCGGTCTGGGCAAACTGCGCCGCCGTCACGCCGCCCGCGCGTTCGTCATAGTCCTTCAGCCGCACGAACAGCATGGCAGAGTTCTGCCCGCCACCGCCGAACGAAAAGCCAAGCGCGCCATAAGCAGAGGCGACGACCCCATCCTGTTCCGTCAGCAGCCAGTTTTCCACCTCTTCCAACACCGCCTGCGTCTGTGCGGTGGTCGATCCCTCCGAAAGCCGGACCTGGGCCATCAACACGCCCTGATCTTCCTGCGGCAGGAACGAGCCGGGCAGGTGTTGATACAGCCAGAACGCTCCACCGCCGATGGCACCCAGCAGGATCACCATGCGGAAAGGCCGCAACACGGTGTGTTTCACCACTCGCACATAGCCGTTGGTCGAGGCGTCCAGCCCCCGGTTGAACCAGCGCGCCGGGGCAATGCCGTCACCATGGCGGCGCGGGCGCAGGAGGCTCGCACACATCGCCGGGGTCAGGATCAATGCGACAGCCAGCGACAGTATCATGGCCGAGATGATGGTGACGCTGAACTGCCGGTAAATCACGCCGGTGGAGCCGGACATGAAGGCCATCGGCAGGAACACCGCCGACAGGACCAGCGCAATGCCGACCAGCGCGGGGGTGATCTGGTGCATGGATTTGCGCGTGGCCTCGCGCGCCTCCAGCCCTTCTTCCTCCATCACCCGTTCAACGTTTTCCACCACCACGATGGCGTCATCGACCAGGAGGCCGATGGCCAGCACCAGCGCAAACATGGTCAGCGTGTTGATCGTCAGGCCCGCCGCGGCCAGAATCCCGAAGGTGCCCAGCAGCACGACCGGCACAGCGATGGTCGGGATGATCGTCGCGCGCCAGCTTTGCAGGAACACGAGGATGACGAGGAACACCAGCACCACCGCCTCGCCCAGCGTGTGATAGACCTTCTCGATCGAGGCCTCCACAAAGGGCGAGGTGTCATAGGGATAGACCACCTCGACCCCTTCGGGCAGGGCGGCGCTGACACGGGTCAGGGTGTCGCGCACCCGCTCGGCAGTGTCCACCGCATTGGCGCCGGTGGCCAGGTTGATACCGAAACCGGCGGCAGGCATGCCGTTGTAACGCGAACTCGCACCATAGCTTTCCTGCCCGATCTCTACCCGCGCGACATCGCCCAGAAAGACGGTCGAGCCATCGGCGGTGGTGCGCAGGATGATGCGTTCAAACTCCTCCACCGTGGCAAGCTGCGCCTGCGCGTTCAGTGCCACGCTCAACTGCTGCCCCGGCACGACCGGCTGGCTGCCAAGGCTGCCCACGGTGACTGTGCTGTTCTGTTCCGATACGGCCGAGGTCACATCTGCGGTCGTCACCCGATACTGCGCCATCTTCAGGGGATCGAGCCAGATGCGCATGGCATAGCCTGATCCGAAAGAGTTGATCGAGCCAACACCTTCGGTCCGCAAGACCGCATCCTCGACGATCTGGCCCATCAGATCGCCCAGTTGCAACGAGGTGAAGCGCCCGTCACGCGACACCAGCGCCCCCACCATCAGGATGGACGAGGACGACCGCGTGACGCTGATGCCGCGCTGGCGCACGGTTTCCGGCAGGCCGTTCTGGATCAGCTGCAACTTGTTCTGCACCTGGATCTGCGCCATGTCGGGGTCGGTCGAATCCCCGAAGGTCAGCGTGACCGTGGCGCGCCCCGATGCGTAAGAGGACGAGGTCATGTAAAGCAGGCCGTCAAGGCCGGTCAGCCCGTCCTCCATTACCGAAGTGACCGAGTTCTCAATGGTTTCCGCCGAGGCGCCGGGATAGCTTGCGGAAATGCGGATCGTGGTCGGTGCGATGTCGGGGTATTGCGAGACGGGCAGGGTCGTCAGCCCCCAGGCGCCCGCCAGCATGGTGATGATGGCCAGAACCCAGGCAAAGACCGGCCGGTCGATGAAGAAACCCGCCATCTCAGTTCGCCTTCACATCCTGCACCACGCCCATGGCGTCGATGGTGACCGGCACCGGCTCCACCGCCGCGCCGTCGCGCAGCCCGTTCAGCCCGTCGATGATCAGCCGGTCGCCCTCCGACAGCCCCGCCGTCACGATCCAGGCATTTTCATGTGTTCCGCGCGCCTCGAACCGGCGCTGTTCGGCCTTCCCTTCAGTGGTGGCCACCCAGGCTGACAGCGTGCCGTCACGGCCCAGCGTGGTGGCGCGCTGCGGCACCAGATAGGCCTGCACGGTGCCCAGAACCACTTCGCCGCGCAGGAACATGCCGGGCAGGATACGGTGATCGGGGTTGTCGAAGCGAAACCGGATGTCCTGCGTTCCGGTGGTGGGCGAGACCGTGACCGAGGGCGCGACCAGCGTGCCGCCGCTGGCATGGGTCTGGCCGTTTTCCAGCGTCAGCTTCACCTCCAGCGTTTCGTCAGGCTTCAGCTCTCCCCGCGCGATCTGATCCTGAATCGACAGGATACGCGCCGAAGGCTCGAACATATCGACATAAATCGGGTCCAGACGGGTTACCGTCGCCAGCGCATCGCCTTGCCCCGCCGTCACCAGATCGCCGACCGAAACTTCGGGCACCCCGGCAATCCCTTCGATGGGGCTGGTGACGACGGTCCAGGACAGTTCGGTTTCCGCCACGTTCAGCGCGGCTTCGGCGCTTTGGACATCCGCGCGGGCAGAGGCAGCAGCAGCCTCGGCGCTTTCGACCGTCGCGCGTGTGCTGCCCGAGCCTTCCAGCGCCCGTGCCCGTTCCAGCGTCGCCAGTGCCACCGGCAACGCCGCCTGTGCCCGCGCCAGCGCCGCCCGTGCAGTTTCCACCGCCGCCTCGTATTGCGTGCGGTCCAGCCGGAACATCGGTGTGCCGGGGGCCAGTTCGGCGCCCGGCGTGTAAAGGATTTCGGTCACGATGCCACCGACGCGGGGGCGGATATTGGCCTGCTCAAACGCCACCGCGCGTCCGGGCACTGTGGAACTGCGCCGCACCGGCTGCAACCGCATCTCGATCACGCCCACCTTGGCAGGTCCGCGCGCGGCCTCCGAAGGCGGGGTCTGCGCCCAGGCTGTCGCCGAGGCCAATGTGACGGCCAGCACGATCAGGCTGGCTGTGCGGGATGCAATCATCTGTAGGTCCTGTTCTTTTTGGGTCGCAGGCGGTGGGGCGCCCGCAGAAGCTAGGTCAGGCCACATCCTCCGGCAACCGGCTGCACGCGGTTCCGGCGGATGATACGCATGGCGCGGCATTTTCCGTCGTCACAATCCGATCAGGGCGCGAATATCTTGCGGGGTGGCGCCTTCTGCCCGGTATTTCGACAACGCGCGCGCATCGTCGCGCTTGGCCAGCCGCTTGCCCGCTGCATCGCGGATCAGGCGGTGGTGGTGATAGACCGGCGTCGGCAGGTCCAGCAGGCGTTGCAGCAGAACATGAATGGCGGTCGCCTCAAACAGATCCTCGCCCCGCGTCACATGCGTCACGCCCTGCGCCGCGTCATCCAGCACCACCGACAGATGGTAAGAGGTGCCCATATCGCGCCGCGCCAGCACGATGTCACCAACGCCGGCAATCATCTGCGCCGCGTCGATCCGGTGATGTCCGGCATGAGCAGGGCCGGTTTCGGTAAACGCCAGTGGCCCGACCGCAGCCATGGCACGCGCCATGTCCAGCCGGATCGCGGCCTCCCGGCGGTCATGCCCGGCATGGCGGCAGGTGCCGGGGTAGACCGGCCCATCCGGCCCGATCAACGGCGCGCCTTCCTGCGGGGCGGAAAGCGCGGCACGGATATCGCCACGCGTGCAGGTGCAGGCATAGGTCAACCCGCGCGCGGCAAGGGTGTCGAGCGCGGCGGCATAGACCGGCAGGCGGTCGGATTGTCGCAGCACAGGCTGATCCCATGTCAGGCCCAGCCAGCGCAGATCATCGGAAATCTGCGCCTCCCATTCCGGGCGGCAGCGGGCGCGGTCGATATCCTCGATCCGTAGCAGGAACCGCCCGCTATCGTCGCGCGCCATGTCATGCGCGACGATAGCGGCGAAGGCGTGGCCCAGGTGCAGCGGCCCGGTGGGCGAGGGCGCGAAACGGGTTACTGCGCCGCCAGCCATTGCGTGAAGGCATCCTTGGCGCGATCGGTATAGGCCTTGTAACGGTCCTTCCGGCCCCGGCGCCCGCCTTTCGCATCAATCGGCGGGAACAGCCCGAAATTCACATTCATCGGCTGGAAGGTTTTGGCCTCCGCCCCGCCGGTGATATGGGTGATCAGCGCGCCCGTCGCGGTTTCGGGCGGCGGCGGCGGCAGGGTCTCGCCCCTGATTTCCGCTGCGGCCATGCGGCCCGCCAGCAGGCCCATCGCGGCGCTTTCGACATAGCCCTCCACCCCCGTTACCTGACCCGCAAAGCGGATATTCGGGCGCGAGCGCAGCCGCATCTGGTTGTCCAGCAACCGGGGCGAGTTGATGAATGTGTTGCGGTGGATGCCGCCCAAGCGGGCGAAGCTCGCATTCTCCAGCCCCGGAATCATTTTGAAAACAGCGGTTTGCGCGCCGTATTTCATCTTGGTCTGGAAGCCCACGATATTATAGAGCGTGCCAAGCTGGTTGTCGCGGCGCAGTTGCACCACCGCATAGGCCTTTTCCTCGGGCTTGTGCGCATTGGTCAGGCCCACCGGCTTCATGGGCCCGTGGCGCAGGGTTTCGCGCCCGCGCTCGGCCATCACCTCGATCGGCAGACAACCGTCGAAGTAACCCGCCGTCTCGCCTTCGTGGAACTCGGTCTTGTCGGCGGCCAGCAGCGCGTCGATGAACGCCTCATATTGTGGCTTGGTCATCGGGCAGTTGATATAAGCGGTGCGTTCTTCCTCGGTCTCGCCCTTGTCATAGCGGCTTTGCCGCCAAGCCACCGACATGTCGATGCTTTCGGCATAGACGATGGGGGCGATGGCGTCGAAAAAGGCAAGGCTTTCGGCCCCGGTTTCTGCCCGGATGCTTTGCGCCAGCGCGCCGGAGGTCAGCGGCCCGGTCGCCACGATCCAGTGGCCCTCGCGTGGAAGTTCGGTGATCTCGCCATACTCCACCGAAATCAGCGGATGCGCCTTCAGTCGCGCAGTCACCGCTTCGGCAAAGGGATCGCGGTCCACCGCCAGCGCGCCACCCGCAGGCAGGCGATGCGCGCGCGCGGTTTCCATGATCAGCCCGTTCGCCGCCCCCATTTCCCAATGCAGCAGGCCCACGGCATTCCGCTCGTCATCATCCGAGCGGAAGGAGTTGGAACAGACCATTTCGGCAAAGCTGCCGGTGCGATGGGCGAAAGTGCCAACCTCGGGCCGCATTTCATGCAGCACCACCGGCACACCGGCCTGAGCCGCCTGCCATGCCGCTTCCGATCCGGCCATTCCGCCGCCGATGATATGAATTTTCTCGTGCATGGACCCGCAGATAGACCCATGCGCGGCTCAGATCAAGGCAATGCGCTCCCTCTGCGCGGGGTCGGGATAGGGGCGGTACAGCCCGACCTCCACCCCGGCAATCATCTGATGCATCTGGTCATAGCGCCGGGCCGCCTGTTCATCAGCATTGGCCAGCAGCGCAAAGGCCGCATCCAGCGCGGCCATGTCGGGGAGGGAGATTTCCAGCAGGAAATCGGTGTGCCGCCCCGAGGCAAGCCCCAGTTTCCGACGCATCAACCGCCAGTCCAGCACCAGCCCCGCCGATTTCAGATAGGCCATCCAGCCATCCACCGCCGCAGAGAAGGCCAGCGCCCGCGCCTCCGACTTCAGTTCGATCATGCAGTGATAAAGGTTCATCCGCGTCTCCCTTTCGACGCATCAGACCCCGAGTCGCCTTGCGAAACGGTTAAGGCCGGGGCGTTGCCCCGGCCTTTGTCACTCTTCCTCGCCGGTTTCGGCCACGCGGGCGACCGAAACCACCTCTTCGTCGCCGCCGGTGTTGAACACCTTCACCCCCCCGGCAGAACGCGAGCGGAAGCTGATCTGGTCCACCGGCACCCGGATCGACTGCCCGGTGGAGGTCGCGAGCATGATCTGATCCGACGGATCGACCGGGAAAGAGGCCACCAGTTGCCCGCCACGCATGGTCTTTTCAAAAGCGGTCACACCCATGCCGCCGCGCCCGCGCACCGGGTAATCGTGGCTGGAGGACAGCTTGCCCAGACCCTTGGCCGTCACGGTCAGAATCAGATCCTCTGCCGCCGACATTTCGGCATAGCGTTCGGGCGAAAGCTGCCCTTCGGCCACGGCCTCTTCATCATCTGCCTCGACCTCGTCCTCCACCGTGCCCGCCATCAGGCGGCGCTGTTTCAGATAGGCCGCGCGTTCGGCCGGTTCGGCCTCGAAATGGCGGATGATCGACATCGACACCACGCGGTCGCCCTCGGCCAGACGGATGCCGCGCACGCCGGTCGAGCCGCGCGACTTGAACACCCGGATGTCGGTCGTCGAGAAGCGGATCGCCCGCCCGCCCGAAGTGACCAGCATCACATCGTCATTCTCGTCGGCAATCGCGGCATTCACCAGCGACACGCCTTCGGGCAGGTTCATGGCGATCTTGCCATTGCGCTTCACATTGGTGAAATCGCTGAGGTCATTCTGCCGCACATCCCCATCCGAGGTGGCGAAGACGATTTGCAGGCTGTCCCATTCGGCCTCGGGCACATCCACCGGCATCAGCGCAGCGATGGAAATGCCGGTTTCGATCGGCAGGATGTTGACGATGGCCTTGCCGCGCGCGGTGCGCCCCGCCAGTGGCAGGCGCCAGCATTTCAGCTTGTAGACCATGCCGTCGGTCGTGAAGAACAGAAGATGCGTATGGGTGTTGGCCACGAACAGCGTGGTCACCACATCGTCTTCCTTGGTCTGCATCGAGGCCAGACCCTTGCCGCCCCGGTTCTGGCTGCGGAATTCTGCCAGCGGGGTGCGCTTGATATAACCGCCCGAGGTGATGGTGACGACCATATCCTCGCGCTCGATCAGATCCTCGTCATCCATGTCGCCGGCCCAGTCGATGATCTCGGTGCGGCGGGGGATGGCGAACAGGTCTTTCACCTCGGTCAGTTCGGCCGAGATGATGCCCATGATGCGGTCGCGCGACGACAGGATATCAAGGTAGTCCTTGATCTTGGCGGCCAGCTCTTCCAGCTCGTCGGTGATTTCCTTGACGCCCATCGCCGTCAGGCGTTGCAGGCGCAGGTCGAGGATGGCGCGGGCCTGCGTTTCCGACAGGTTATAGGTGCCATCGTCGTTCATCTTGTGGGTCGGATCGTCGATCAGCCGGATATAGGCCGCGATATCATGCGCGGGCCAGCGGCGCGTCATCAGCCGCTCGCGCGCTTCGGCCGGATCGGCCGAGGACCGGATGGTGGCGACCACCTCGTCCACGTTCGACACAGCGACCGCCAGACCGCAGAGGATATGGCTGCGCTCGCGCGCCTTGCGGAGTTCGTAAGAAGTGCGGCGCGCAACAACTTCCTCACGGAAGGTCAGGAAATGGCTGATGAAATCCCGCAGCGCCAGCGTTTCGGGACGCCCGCCGTTCAGCGCCAGCATGTTGCAGCCGAACGAGCCTTGCAGCGGCGAGAAGCGGAAAAGCTGGTTCAGCACCACATCCGGCGTCGCGTCGCGTTTCAGCTCGATCACCACACGCACGCCGATCCGGTCGGATTCGTCGGCGATATTGGCGATGCCTTCCACCCGTTTCTCGCGCACAAGCTCGGCGATCTTTTCGATCATCGTGGCCTTGTTCACCTGATAGGGGATCTCATCGACGACGATGGCCCAGCGGTCCTTGCGGATTTCCTCGACCCGCGTCTTGGCTCGCATGATGACCGAGCCACGCCCCTCAAGGTAAGCCTTGCGGATGCCGCCGCGCCCGAGGATCTGGCCGCCGGTCGGGAAATCGGGGCCGGGGATCAGCTCCATCAGCCGCTCGGTCGAAAGGTCGGGGTTCTCGATCATGGCAAGGCATCCGTCGATCACCTCGCCAAGGTTGTGCGGCGGGATATTGGTCGCCATGCCGACAGCGATGCCGCCCGCGCCATTGACCAGCATATTGGGGAAGCGGGCGGGAAGGACGGTCGGTTCCTTGTCCTTACCGTCGTAATTGTCCTGGAAATCGACGGTATCCTTGTCGATATCGGCCAGCAGGAAGGCGGCAGGCTTGTCCATCCGCACTTCGGTATAACGCATGGCGGCGGCGTTATCGCCGTCCATCGAGCCGAAGTTGCCCTGACCGTCCAGCAGTTTCAGCGACATGCTGAAGGGCTGCGCCATCCGCACCAGCGCGTCATAGATCGCGCCATCGCCATGCGGGTGGTATTTCCCCATCACGTCGCCCACCGGACGCGCCGACTTGCGATAGGGCTTGTCATGCGTGTTGCCGGTTTCATGCATCGCGTAAAGAATGCGCCGATGCACAGGTTTCAGGCCGTCGCGCAGATCGGGGATGGCACGGCTCACGATCACGCTCATCGCGTAATCGAGATAGGCCGTCTTCATCTCTTTCTCGATGGAAACCTGCGGGCCATCATAGGTGCCACGCGGCGGTTCTTCCATGTTTTCAATATCTTCCGGCTGATCGGACACGCGGGGCGCCTTCTTCTGACTTGGGGTTTCAAGGCCCCGGATCTAGTTGGCGGCACTATAGACCATCGCAGATATGGGGTGCAACCGCGCATCTGGCCGCGATCTGGCAGCCGGGGAGGCAGTCTGACAACAAACTGTTTTCATTGAAAAATAACCCGGATTTGGCAGGATGATTCCACAAGAAGAAACGTGGAGGCATGATATGGACCACCAAGAGACGGAACTGATGCTGAAGGGCTATGGCCTGACGACCGCGGAATTCTATTACCGAATGCCGGATTTCCGTCATGTGCTGAACAGCTTCATCTGGCAGGACTACGATCTGGCGCCGGATTACCCGCGTCTGTTCCGCTTTGTCGAATTCTGGCAGGAACAGATCGAGGGGCCGCTGCATTCCGTCCGCTTCACCCATCGCAAGCTGATCGGGCCGGGGGAGTGGCGCAACATGGTCGGCGAATTCCGGCTGCACTGACGGCAGGTTTAATTTGATCAAATTCTTGCGCCTGTCACACGAAGCCCGTAAGGTGGGGGCAATCCGTCGAATCCGCATCCGGGTTCCGCACTTCTGACGACGAGGCCGAGAATGAACAAGATCACCAACCACCTGCCGACGGCAGAGCTTCAGGCGCTGGACGCGGCGCATCACATGCACCCTTTCACCTCGGACGGGGCGCTGGCGAAGAAGGGCGTGCGCGTCATCACCTCGGGGCAGGGCGTCTGGCTGACCGACAGCGAGGGCAGCCGCATCATTGACGGCATGGCCGGTCTGTGGTGCGTGAACGTGGGCTACGGCCGGGGTGAACTGGCCGATGCCGCCGCGCGCCAGATGCGTGAGCTGAGCTATTACAACACCTTCTTCATGACGACCCATGTGCCAGCCATCGCGCTGGCCGCGAAGCTGGCAGAACTGGCGCCGGGTGACCTGAACCATGTGTTCTTCGCCTCTTCGGGGTCCGAGGCCAATGACACCAATATCCGCCTCGTGCGCCGCTACTGGGATATCAAGGGTCAGCCCGAGCGTCGGGTGATCATCGCGCGCAAGAACGGCTATCACGGCTCCACCATGGGTGGCGGCAGCCTTGGGGGTATGCCCTACATCCATGCGGCGGGCGGCAAGATCGACGGGATCGAACATATCGGCCAGCCGCATTGGTGGGCCGAGGGCGGCGAGATGACGCCGGAAGATTTCGGCCTGCTGCGCGCCCGCGAACTGGAGGAGAAGATCCTTGAAGTCGGCGCCGACAAGGTGGCTGCCTTCATCGGCGAGCCGATCCAGGGTGCCGGCGGCGTGATCGTACCCCCCTCGACCTACTGGCCGGAAATCCAGCGCATCTGCGACAAATACGGCATCCTGCTGATCGTGGACGAGGTCATCACCGGCTTTGGCCGCACCGGCAACTGGTTCGCCTGCGAAACCTTCGGGATCAAGCCGCATATCATCACCATCGCCAAGGGCCTGTCCTCGGGCTATCAGCCCATCGGCGGCTCCATCGTCTGTGACGAGGTGGCGCATGTGATCGGCAATGCCGATGATGATTTCAACCATGGCTATACCTATTCCGGGCACCCCGTCGCCTCGGCCGTCGCGCTGGAAAACCTGCGCATCATCGAGGAAGACGGCATCATCGACCATGTGCGCGACGTGGCGCATCCCTATCTGGCCGAGAAATGGCACAAGCTGGGCGATCACCCGATGGTGGGGCAGACCAGTCTTGTCGGCCTCATGGGCTCGCTCCAGCTGACGCCGAACAAGGCCACGCGGGCGAAGTTCGCGGCCAAGCCCGGCACCATCGGTTTCCGCACCCGCGAACATTGCTTCCGCAACAATCTGATCATGCGCCATGTTTATGACCGCATGATCATCTCGCCGCCGCTGGTCATCACGACTGAAGAGATCGACGTGCTGATCGACCGCGCCACAAGGTCGCTTGATGCAGCCTATGCCGAGGTCAGGGCCGAGGGGCTGTTCACCGAAGCCTGAGGCCGATTCGGCCCCGAACGCTGCGAAACGAAGATGCAGACGGGCACCCCAAAGGTGCCCGTTTCGCTTTTTTGCGCATTTCGGCGTGAAAACGATCATTCATGCGCGCGGCGCGTGAAGAAAAAGTAACAGCGACGTAACAGATTCATTGCGCGAGACTTTCTTCCGCGCTTAGATCATCTGGCAGGGCGGTGAAACAAAACTGTCACATGCCAAGAATAAGACCCGACTGAGACGAAATGGGCCGATGTGGCCCCAAGGGAGTTGACCGGAATGCAGATGAAACTCACCGCCGCCGTGACCGTGGGGATGCTGATGGCATCCACGGGTCTGGTCTCGGCCGATGCGATGGCCGATCTGGAGGCCGCGGCAAAGGCCGAAGGGATGCTGACCACCATCGCCCTGCCGCACAGCTGGTGTGGCTATGGCGACGTGATCGCCGGCTTCAAGGCCAAATACCCGGAAATCCAGGTGAACGAACTGAACCCCGATGCGGGTTCGGCTGACGAGGTGGAGGCCGTGAAGGCCAACAAGGACAACAAGGGCCCGCAGGCCCCGGATGTTGTCGACGTGGGTCTGGCCTATGGTCCCTCGATGAAGGACGAAGGGCTGCTGATGCCCTACAAGGTGTCGACCTGGGATGACATCCCGGACAGCATCAAGGACCCGGAAGGCCACTGGTATGGTGACTATTACGGCGTCATGTCCTTCATCGTGAACAAGGACCTGGTGGCCAATGCTCCGGGCGACTGGTCGGATCTGCTGAAGCCGGAATATGCCGGTCAGGTGGCACTGGCGGGCGATCCGCGCGCCTCGAACCAGGCGATTCTCGGCGTTCTGGCTGCTGGCCTCTCGACGGGTGCCGCCTCGGGCGAAGCTGCGGGCAAGGCCGGGCTCGACTATTTTGCAGAGATGAACAAGGCGGGCAACTTCGTCCCGGTCATCGGCAAGGCGGGCACCATCGCGCAGGGGGCCACGCCGATCGTCGTGGCATGGGACTACAACGCCCTTGCCTGGTCGGACGAGCTTGCCGGCAACCCGCCGGTCGAGGTGGTCGTGCCGAAGTCGGGCGTTCTGGCCGGTGTCTACGTTCAGGGCATCTCGGCCTATGCGCCGCATCCGAATGCCGCGAAGCTGTGGATGGAATACTTGTATTCGGATGAAGGCCAGAACCTCTGGCTGAAGGGCTACTGCCACCCGGCGCGCTTCAACGCGATGTCGGCGGCGGGCAAGCTGGATGCCGATGCCATGGCCAAGCTGCCCCCGGCCGCGGCCTATGAAGCCGCCTACTTCCCGACGCTGGACGAGGTGAACGCCAACAAGGCGGCCGTGACCGGCGGCTGGGATGCCGTCGTCGGCGCCAACGTCCAGTAAGGTCTGATGTATCCGGCCCGGCCCGCGTTGCGCGGGCCGGGTTTCCCGTTCCTTCGCCCCGGAACCCAGCGCCCGCACAGCCGGAGACCCGCGCCGCATGAGCACCGCATCCACCGCGCCCCGGCGGCGCCTGCCGCTGACATGGCTGGGGCTTCTGCCCTTTGTCATCTTCGTCACGCTGTTCCTGATCCTGCCGACCATGTATATCGTCATCGGTGCCTTTCAGGACCGTAGTGGTGGGTTCACACTTCAGAATCTGCGCGACCTGAACACCGGGACCATCCCGTCAAGCTATTGGATTTCCATCAAGATTTCTGTCGCCTCCTCGGCTCTGGGATGCCTGATCGGGTTTGGCATGGCGGCGGCGGTGGTCTTTGGCGCGGTGCCAAAGGCGATGAAGGCGCCACTGATGACCTTTTCAGGCGTCGCCTCGAACTTTGCGGGCGTGCCGCTGGCCTTCGCCTTTCTGGCGACTTTCGGGCCGGTCGGCCTTGTCACGCTGTTTTTGCGCAACAATTTCGGCATCGTGCTGCAACGTGATCTCGGTTTCTCGATCCTCAGCTTCTGGGGGCTGACGGTCACATATCTGTTCTTCCAGATCCCCCTGATGATCCTCATCATCACCCCGGCGCTGGAGGGGCTGCGGCGCGAATGGAAAGAGGCGGCCGAGGTTCTGGGCGCCACCACCGCGCAATACTGGCGCATGGTGGCCTTTCCGATCCTGTTCCCCTCGCTGCTGGGCACTTTCGCGCTTCTGTTCGCCAATGCCTTCGGTGCCGTGGCGACCGCCATCGCACTGACCGGCTCGGCGCTGAACATCGTGCCGATCCAGCTTTTCGCCCAGATCCGGGGCGATGTGCTGGGCAATCCGAACCTTGGCTATGCCATGGCCTTTGGCATGATCGTGGTCACTGCCATCGCCAATATCGTTTACATCTGGTTGCGCATTCGGGCCGAAAGGTGGATGAAATGAGCCTCTGGGGCCGCCTCACCGGCTGGATCGTCCTGATCTTCGGCCTGACCTATTTCGCCCTGCCGCTGCTGGGCCTGACCGAATTCAGCCTCAAGGCCCGGCGCGGGGTCTACAGCCTTGATGCCTATGCCAAGGTCATCGCCGACCCGGAGTTTCAGGCGACCTTCGGCTATTCGGTGATGATGGCGCTGGTCACCATCGCGCTGGGTATCCTGATCGTGGTGCCCACGGCCTTCTGGGTGCGGCTGAAGATGCCCTGGGCGCGACCTTATGTGGAATTCATCACGCTGATGCCACTGGTCATTCCGGCCATCGTGATCGTCTTCGGTTATATCCGGCTCTACAATACCTCCAGCTGGCTGCCGCTGACCGGCAGCATCATGGGCACCAACCTGCTGCTGGCCTTCGGCTATACCATCCTGGCGCTGCCCTATATGTATCGCGCCGTCGACACCGGCCTGCGTACCATTGACGTGGCGACGCTGACCGAGGCGGCGCAAAGCCTTGGCGCCGGCTGGGTCACCATCCTTGGCCGGGTGATCCTGCCCAACGTCATTCCGGCTGTGCTGTCGGGGGCCTTCCTGACCTTCGCCATCGTGATCGGCGAATTCACCCTCGCGGCGCTGCTGGATCGTCCGGCCTTTGGCCCGTATCTGCAACGGATCGGCGCCAACAAGCCTTACGAGCCCTTCGCGCTGGCGGTGATCGCCTTTGGCATCACCTGGGCCTGCATGGGCCTGATCCAGCTTGTCACCCGTTTTTCAAAGCACAGCAAGGTAGCGCGCTGATGGCCTTCCTCGAACTTTCGCATCTGGAAAAATCCTTCGGCTCCAACCGCGTGGTAAAGGATTTCAACCTCGATGTCGGGCAGGGGGAGTTCATCTCGCTTCTGGGCCCCTCCGGCTGTGGCAAGACCACCGTGCTGCGCATGGTGGCGGGGTTTGAAACCCCGTCCTCGGGCGCGATCCGCATCGGAGGCACCGATGTGGTGGGCAAGCGGCCGAACCAGCGCAATATCGGCATGGTGTTTCAGGCCTATGCGCTGTTTCCCAACATGACCGTGGCGGAAAATGTGGGCTTCGGGCTGAAGATCAAGGGCGCGGGCCGTGACGAGATTTCTGCGCGCGTGACCGAGATGCTGCGCCTGATCGGCCTGCCGGATCTGGGCGCGCGCTATCCGTTCCAGTTGTCGGGCGGCCAGCAGCAGCGCGTGGCGCTGGCCCGCGCGCTGGCGCCCAAACCGCAGGTGCTGTTGCTGGATGAACCGCTTTCGGCGCTGGATGCCAAGGTGCGGGTCTCGCTGCGCAATGAAATCCGCGAGATTCAGCGCGAGCTGGGGATCACCACGATTTTCGTGACCCATGATCAGGAAGAGGCGCTGTCGATCTCTGACCGCATCGTGGTGATGAACGGCGGCATCGCTGATCAGGTTGGGCCCCCGTTCGAGATCTACAACCGGCCGACCACACGGTTCGTGGCGAACTTTGTCGGCCAGCTTAATGCCTTCACCGCCACGGTGGAGGATGGTGCCGCGGGGCGGGTTCGTCTGGGCGGTGTGCCTGTCACGCTGCCCGCGCCGGTCTCGGGGGGAAGCGTCGATCTGGCGGCACGGCCCGAGGCGCTGTATCTGGGCCGCCGCGAGGGCAACGATGTGATCCTGCCTGCCACGGTGCGCGATGTGCATTTCCTTGGATCGGTCATCCGCATTGGGGCCAATGTCGCGGGCATGCCCGTGGCGCTGGACACGTTCAACCGGGCCGACCAACCCCCGCCCGCACCGGGCGCGGCGGTCGAGCTGAGCCTGTCGTCGCGCGATCTGATCGTTCTGGGCGGCTGAGCGTTTCGTCGCGAAAGGCGGCTTGCGCTTGATCTGCGGCGCAGGCATTCCTTGCGAAGCAACGGAAGGGTAACGGCATGCGCATCGGATATGTGACGCTGGAAGAACGCGGGGCGACCGACCGGCTGCTGGCCGATCTGGCGCGCGGTCTGCTGGCCGAGGGCGTTGCCGTGGCCGGGGCGGTGCAGAACAATGTCGATTGCGGCGTGGACTGCGAAATGGATGTGCAGGTGCTGCCCGACGGGCCGGTCATCCGCATCAGTCAGAAGCTTGGCGCCGGGTCCAGCGGCTGCCGTCTGGACGCGGGGGCGCTGGAGACGGCTGTGGCCGAGGTCGCGGGCCGGATGCAGGGCGCGCGTTTGCTGATCATCAACAAGTTCGGCAAGCATGAATCCGAGGGGCGGGGCTTTCGCCAGATGGTCGCCGATGCCGTGGCAGACGGCCTGCCGGTGCTGATCGGGGTCAATGCGACCAATCTGGGTGCCTTCCATGCCTTTGCGGGCGATCTGGCCGAGCCGGTGCCGCCAGAGGCGGTGGCGCGCTGGCTGTCGCAGGTGCTGGTGGAGGGCGGACAATGACAGCGGCCCGGATTGCGGTTCTGACGGTTTCCGACCGCGCCTCGCGCGGTGAGTATGAGGATCGGGGCGGCCCGGCCATCGAGGCCTGGCTGCGCCGGGCGGTGACCTCGGAGGTGGAGATCATCCGCGAGATCGTGCCCGACGGGCGCGAGGTTGTCGCTGGCGCATTCCGTCGCTGGGCTGATGAAGGCGGCGCAGACCTGATCCTTGCCACAGGCGGCACTGGTCCCAGCCCGCGCGACCTGACGCCCGAGGCGATGGAAGATGTGGCAGAGCGGGTCTTTCCGGGCTTTGGCGAGCTGATGCGCGCGGTGTCGCTGCGCGAGGTGCCGACCGCCATTCTGTCGCGTCAGGGAGCGGGCACACGGGGCAAGACGCTGATCATCACGCTGCCGGGCAAGCCCTCGGCCATTGACACCTGTCTGAACGCGGTATTTCCGGCGGTGCCCTATTGCCTTGACCTGATGGGGGCGGGCTGGATCGAGACCGATCCCGAGGTCTGCAAGGCGTTCCGCCCCGCGAAGTGACCGGCACCTTTCAGGCGGAGCACGTCCCTTGCGGGCCGTGCAAGCCTATGTCTCGCCGACCGGCTGTGCCGGATCGGCTCGGGTGCCTCCGGCAGGGATATTTTCGGACAGAAAACTCTGAAGCGCGTCGGCGATGAGCCGGGCCGCTTCCGGGGATTCGCCGATGGCGGGGAGCAACGGGCCGGAAAAACCGGCGGCGGCGAGCGCCTCGGGCACATCCTGTGCGACATGGCCCGCGCGTGTGGCAAAAAGTGGCAGGCACAGGGCAGGGCCATCAATCCGGGCGGCATCGTGCAGCAGCGGGGTTTCCTCGACATAGCCGGTCACGACGCGGAAGGTGGTGGTTGTGCGCAGGGTCGCGGCGATTTCCTCGGTCCGGTTGGCGGAGGCGCGGGAGACCTGACTGCCATGAGCGGCCAGAAGCAGGGTCGCGGTCTCGGGCAGGCCATGCTGGCGGGCGGCTTTCAGGGCGATCTCGCGGGCGAGGGCGGTCAGTCCGGCACTATGGCCGAAGGCCGCAAGCTGACGCGGTGCGGTCATTCCGGCCTCGGCCAGCCGTTTGGGCAATTGTTTGCGCGTGAACCAGCCCTCGGCCATGAAAAAGGGGAAGATCACCGCATCGGGCAGGCCCGCAATCGCCCGTTCCAGCGCGCCGGGCAGCGCCAGCGTGGTGCCACGGATGCGCCAGCCGGGGCACCAGAGACGCACCCGCGCTGCCAGCGCCTGAAGCGCGCGTTCCTGCGGTTCGGGATCGGCGGGTGAGCCATGGGCGATGAGAAGGGCGTCGGGCATGGCGCCGAAGATAGGGGCGGCGCGGCGATTGTCCAGCGCCGGCGAAGGGCGTAAGGCTTGACGGGGAGGTAAGTCATGGGCTGGACGGAATTCATCCTGGCGATGGCGGCATTTCTGGGGAGCCATATGGTGCCGTCGCGTCCCGGTTTGCGCGGGGCGCTGGTGGCGCGGCTGGGTCGGGCGGGCTATGGTGCGGCCTATGGTCTGCTGTCACTGGTTTTGCTGATCTGGGTCATCGCGGCGGCCGGGCGGGCGCCCTTTGTGCCGCTGTGGGATCAGGCGATCTGGATGCGCTGGCTTGCCAACCTTGCGATGCCGGTGGCGCTGCTGCTGGTCGCGCTCGCGCTGGGGGCGGCCAATCCGCTGAGCTTTGGGGGCAGGGCCTCGGGCTTCGACCCGGCGCGGCCCGGTGTGGCCGGGCTGGTCCGGCATCCGCTGCTTTGGGCGCTGCTGATCTGGTCAGGCGTGCATCTGGTGGTGAACGGTGATCTGGCCCATGTGATTCTCTTTGGGCTGTTCGCTGGCTTTTCGGCCCTCGGCATGCTGGCCATTGATGCCCGTAACCGCCGGCTCTGGGGGGCAGGGGCCTGGGCGGAACTGTCACGCGGAACCTCCAACCTGCCTTTCGCAGGGGATTGGCGCGGCTGGCGGCCTGAATGGTGGCGGATCGGGCTGGCCATCGTGGTCTGGGCGGTTTTGTGGCACCTGCATGAGCCGGTGATCGGGGTCAGCCCGCAGCCCTGACGATGCCGCGCGCCCCGGAGGCCAGGGCGCGGGTCAGGCTTGCCAGATCACCTCGCCCTCGCGCAGGGTCAGGGTGAGGCGGGCGGCATCGGCCCGTTCCGCCAGCGCAGTCAGGCTGCCGGTGACGAGAATCACATCGGCTTGCATCCCGACGCGCAACTGGCCACGACGGTTTTCTGCAAAGCCTAGGTAGGCGCCGCCTGCGGAATAGGCGGCAAGGGCATCGGCAAGGTGCAGCCGCTGGTCGGGCATGCCGGGCGCCCAGGGGCGGCGGGCCATCGCGCAATGCAGGCAGTGCAGCGGATCAAGCGGCGAGACCGGCCAATCCGTGCCGAAGGCCAGGGGGGTGCCTTGTGCCGCGATCCGCGCCCAGGGGAAGGCGGTGGGCCAACGGGCGCGCCCCATGATGCTGATGGTCGGCTCCAGCGGCAGGCCTGCGCTGCCCGGTGGATGCACCGGCTGCATCGAGGCCATAACGCCAAGATCGCGCAGGCGTGGCAGGTCGGCTTCGGTGATCGTGTCAATATGTTCGATCCGGTGGCGGCTGTCGCGCGGGCCGTTGGCGGTGCGGGCGGCCTGATACCCGTCCAGCACCGCGCGCACCGCGCCATCGCCCACGGCATGAACCGCGATCTGCAACCCCGCCGCATCGGCCATGGTGCAAAGCCGCGCGAAGGCGGTGGCGGAAATCAGGCGCGGGCCGTCATGGGCCGGATCGTCCGGGTAGCCGCCGACCACATGCGCGGTCCAGGTGTCATAAACCCCGTCCATGAACATCTTGATCATGCCGAATTCCAGCAGCCCGACCGGCGCGGCCTGCGCCTGTGCGATCAGGGCGGCGACACGGGCCTTGTCCTGATCCTCGGTCAGGTTCATCGGCAGCTTGACCCGGATCGGCAATTCCTCGGCCAGTTCTGTGAACAGCCCGGCCTGATAAAGGTTGCCATCCATGTTCACCGCGCTGGTGATGCCGTGGCGGGCGAGTTCATGGCAGGCACGCAGGATGGTGGCCTTGTCGCGGGCGCGCATCGCGGCATCGGGTGTGCCGGGCGGTTCCTGCCCGATCATGGCCGTGCTGTCACGCCCGCCGGTCGGCGTCAGACGGCGGACCAGTTCCATCGCTGCGCCTTCGCGCAGTTCGCCAGTGGCGAGGCCGTCCGGCCCCATCACCACTTCAGAGCCCGGCGGTGTTTCAGCGCCCGACAGGATGCCGGCCAGTTGCAGCGCCGCCGTATTGGCCCAAGCCGCGTGGTAATCTGTCGAGGTGATGAACACGGGCCGATCCGCCACTGCCGCATCCAGCGCATGCCGGTCGGGCCGGGTGCCGGGGCCGAGCATCTCGTAATTTGCGGCGTAGCCGCACAGGAATTCTCCGGGGGCCAGTGTTTCTGCGAAACGGCGCAACGCCGAATGGAAGCTTGCCGTGTCACTGACCGCTGCGAGGTTCAGCTGGCCAAGCGCGGTGCCGCCCAGAAACAGATGCACATGGCTTTCGGTGAAGGCTGGCAGCAGCGTGTCACCGCCCGCGTCGATGACACGCGCGGCAGCCGGAGCCTCTGCGTCCGGCCCGACCCATGCGATCAGGCCGTCCTGTACCGCCAGCGCCACGGCGGCACCTTCGGGGAAGCTGCGGGCATTGCGGATCACGAGGTCCATGGCTGTCTCCGGTGAAAAAAGGCCCGGCGACAGGCGCCGCCGGGCGAGGGGATCATTGCAGAAGCTGGGTCCAGACTTTGGTCACGAGATCCTGCGCGGCGGGCGAGCAGGCGCGCGAGAATTCCACCTTCACCGTCGGGAACAGCTCGGGCGCGTTCTCCGGCGTGTATTTCGCGGTGGCGGTGTCGATCTTCACCGGAGCGGAATGGCCGTAGTAATTGTACTGCGCCGTCGCATTTTCAGGTGTCGACATGAAGTCGATGAACTTCTTGGCGTTTTCGACATTCGACGCGCCCTTCGGCACCACGAAGCTGTCCAGCCAGCCCACCAGCCCCTCTTTCGGCATGGCATATTCGATGGGCGCGCCATCATTGGCGCGGGTCTTCATCGAATTGCCGTCCCACCAGAAATGCATCGCCACTTCACCGCCGCCGATCCGGTTTTCGATATTGTCGCTGGTATAGGCGGCGACGAAGGGCTTCTGCGCGGCCAGCAGGTCGTAGACGCGCTTCATTTCGGCCGAGTCCTCGGTGCAGAAGGGAATGCCAAGGTAAAGCTGCGCCGCGCCCACGATTTCGTCGGGATAGGAAAGCTGCGCGATCTTGCCCTTCAGGTCTTCCGTCGGCTCAAAGAACACAGACCAGCTATCCACCGGCCCCTTGTACTGGTCGCGGTTCACTGTGAAGCCAGCGGTGCCATAGGCCAGCGGAATGGAATATTCGTTGGTTTCATCCCACCACTGGCCGCGCCATTTTTCATCGACGGCCTGATAGGCGGCGAGGTCATGGGCGTCGATATCTTCCAGCAACCCCTGATCAATCATGAGCCGCACGAAATGCTGCGAGGGCGTGACCAGATCATAGCCCGAGGCCCCGGCCTGCAACTTGGTCAGCAGGTCCTCATTGGCGTTGAAGCCGTCCATGGTGACCTTGATGCCGGTCTCGGCCTCGAACTTTGCCACCAGATCGGGGGCGATGCTGTCGGACCATGCGTAGATATGCAGCTCTCCCTCGGCCATGGCGGCCAGCGGCAGGGTGGCAAGGGCGGCGGTCAGGCCAAGAAGGCGGGTGGTTCTGGTCATCTGTCTCTCCTGTCAGGATGGTCGGGTCTTCATGCCCGGTCGGGGTTGCGGAAGGTCAGCACGAGGGCTGTGGTGGCAAGGATCAGCGAGCCCAGCACGATCAGCGTGGAAATCGCGTTCAGCTCGGGCGTGGTGCCCTGCTTGATCAGGCCGAAGATATAGACCGGCAACGTGGTCGAGCCGCCGGAGTTGAGCAGGTTCGAGGTGATGAAATCATCCATCGAGATCACGAAGGCCAGCATCGCCCCGGCAAAGACCCCCGGTGCGATCAGCGGCAGGGTGACACGGCGGAAGGTGACCCAGGGCGAGGCGTAAAGATCTTGTGCGGCTTCCTCGAAGTCGGCCTCCATTCCTTGCAGGCGGGCGCGGATCGGGAGGAAGGCGAAGGGGATGCAGAAGGCGGAATGCGCGATCACCAGTTTCAGAAGGCCGTTCTGCAACCCGATCTGCGAGAACAGGATCAGCACCGCCACCGCCAGCACGATTTCCGGCAGCAGAAGCGGCAGGTTCACCACGGTCTCCGACAGTCGCCGCAGTTTCACCTCACGCCCCCGCACCAGCACCAGCGCCGCCATCAGGGCGACCGTAGTGGCGATGGCGGTGGCGATGCCGGCCACGGTCAGCGAGATCTGCACCGCATCCAGCAGCGCCCGGTTTTGCAGAGCACTTTCATACCACCGCCAGGAAAACCCGGTCCAGACCGAGGCGAGGCGGTTTTCGTTGAAGCTGTAGGCGATGACCACAAGGATCGGCAGATAAAGCCAGACGAAGAACAGCGCGGTGAAGATCCGCGCGCCGGGATAGCGCCGCACGTCACGCATGGCCCACCTCCCGCCGCGCACGCAGCGCGTTCAGCATCAGGAACACCATCACCAGCACCATGAGTGTGACGGCAATCGCCGCACCGAAGGGCCAGTTGCGCCCGCCGCCGAACTGGGTCTGGATCAGGTTACCCATCATCATGGTCTTGCCGCCGCCCAGAAGGATCGGCTCCAGCACCGCGCCAAGGCAGGGCACGAAGACCAGCACCGCGCCAGCCATCAGCCCCGGCAGGGTCAGGGGCAGGATCACCCGCCGCGCGGTGACCCAGCGCGAGCCGTAAAGATCGTGGCTTGCCTCGATCAGTGCGGGGTCCAGCTTCTCGATACTGGCGAAAACCGGCAGGATCATCAGCGGGATATAGCTGTAGACCAACCCCGTGAGCATGGCGCCATTGGTGAACAGAAGGCTGTCCATATCGGTGACAAGGCCAAGTCCGCGCAGCGTTTTCTCGATCACCCCGTCATTGCCCAGAATGATGATCCAGGCATAGACCCGCACGATCATCGACACCCAGAAGGGCAGAGTGACCAGATAGACCAGCACCGCCTTCCAGCGCGCCGGGGCCTGCGCGATGACATAGGCGGCGGGCAGGGCAAGCACCGCGCAGATCAGCGTCGTCAGCCCGGCAAGCCACAGCGTGCGCCCGATGATGGCCAGGTATTGCGGGGTAAAGGCAAGGTTGCCGTCCCAATCCTCCTCGAACAGGATCTTCGCGTAGCTGTCGAAGGACAGGCCCCAGTCAAACCCGCCATAGGCGCCGCGGGTGGAAAGGCTCACCAGCACCACGATGGCGATGGGCAAGACCAGCGTCAGCGCCATGATGACCCAGGCGGGGGCAAGGCCCCAGATGCGGAAATCGCGCCAGCTCATCGTGCGAGCACCCGGGCGCTGTCGGGGCGGAATGCCAGTCGCACCGGGGCGCCGACGGCAAGGCTCGCACCATGCGACACCGCGTTGCGCTTCGACACCCGTAGTTCGATGCCGTTCACCGTGACCGTGTAATGGGTATAGCCGCCCATGTAATTGCGTCCGGTGATCGTGCCATGCAGCGCGTGGCCCTGCGCCTGATCCTCCATCCCGATCTTTTCGGGGCGCAGGGACAGCATCGCCGGCGCCCCCGCCACCGCGCCCTTGTGCCAGGTGGTGACCGGCCCCAGCGGCGTTGTCACCGTGGCCCGGTCGCCCTCAACCGAGACCACCTCGGCGGGCAGGAAATTCGTCTCGCCGATGAAATCCGCGACAAAGCGGTTTTCGGGGTCTTCGTAGATCTCGTTCGGGGCGCCGATCTGCTGCACCTCGCCCGCGCCGAGCACGCAGATGCGGTCGGACATGTCGAGCGCCTCTTCCTGATCGTGGGTCACGAAGATGAAGGTGATGCCCGTGGCGCGCTGCAAGGCGCGCAACTCGTCCCGCATCGCCTGTCGGAGTTTCAGGTCCAGCGCGGAAAGCGGCTCGTCCAGCAGCAGCACCTCGGGTTCCGAGGCCAGCGCGCGCGCCAGTGCGATGCGCTGCCGCTGCCCGCCCGAAAGCTGCGCCGGGCGGCGGCGGGCGAATTGCGTCATGTGGACGAGATCCAGCATCTGCGCCACGCGGTCCCGGATGCGCGCCTTTTCCCAGCCCAGATTTTCCAGCGCGAAGGCGATATTTGCCTCCAGCGTCATGTGCGGGAACAGGGCGTAGCTCTGGAACACCGTGTTGACCCGGCGCTTGTGCGGCGGCTGGTCAAGGATGTCGCGGCCATGCAGGCGGATGGTGCCGGAGGTCGGGCTTTCAAACCCGGCAATCATGCGCAGAAGCGTGGTCTTGCCGCAGCCCGACGGCCCCAGCATGGTGAAGAATTCGTTGTCGTAGATGTCGAAGCTGACCCCCTTCAGCGCCTGAAAGGTGCCGAAGGATTTGGCGACGTTCTGAACCTCGATGGCTTTCTTGCGTTCCATGGCTCAATCCACCGCCAGTTCGGTGATCTCGCGCCGGAAGGACAGCGTATCGCCCCAGTCCTCGCCCCAGACCCCGGTATCGAGTTCGCGGGCATAGCGGTGGCCGGCATAGGTCGCCCAGGCGATCGGGCCGGGGGCGGCGGCGTCGCCGATGATCTGCACGCTGCGGATGCCGGCATCGGCCCAATCGGCCTGCCGCGCCTTCAGCCCGTGGTAAAGCGCATCGTTCGAGGCGCGCGAGGCGACCAGCACCACCGCATCCGCCTCGATCACCCGGCGGGCATCGGTATAGGCGCAGTTGGCCTCCACCCCGTCGGCGCGCAGGGCGGTCACGCCCGTATTCAGCACGATCTTCACGCCTGCCTCCGCCAGACGGCGGTGAATGGCGCCCTGTTCCAGCGTGTTGCGCGTCCAGTCCGAGACGAAGGCGGCGGGGGTGACGAGCGTGACCTTGCAACCGGCTTTGGCACAAAGCTCGGCCAGCACGCCGCCCATGTAATAATGATCGTCATCATAGACCACGACGCGGCCCGCAGGCATCCGCCCCGCCATCAGGTCATCGGGCGTGAAGGCGGGCAGGCTGCCCAAGCCCGGCATTGGCACCACATGCTGCCGCGCCACACCATCCGCGCGCCACTGGCTGCCGGTGGCGACGCAGATGTTCTGGAAGCCGAAGTCCAGCACCTCCTCCACGCCGAGTTCCGACCCCGGATACATCTGCACATTCGGCCGTTGGCCGATCTGATAGAGCCGGTAATCCATCACCCGCCCCCAGGCCGACAGGCCGGGCAGCAAGCGTTCGCGCGCCACACGACCGCCGAACGCATCGCCCGCCTCGGCCAGCGCCACGTCATAGCCGCGCAGGCTGAGCGTCCGCGCCGCCTCCAGCCCGGCGGGGCCGGAACCGATCACCAGCACATTCTCGCTTTCGCCCCGCGCGGCGATCTTTTCGGGGTGCCAGCCCTTGCGCCATTCCTCCATGAAGGTGGGATTCTGGGTGCAGCGGCTGATCGACATGGTCATGTCGCCGGTGATGCAGATATTGCAGCCGATACATTCGCGGATATCCTCGATCCGGCCTTCCTCCACCTTTTTCGGCAGGAAGGGATCGGCAATCGAGGGCCGCGCGCAGCCGATGAAATCCAGCGTGCCCTGCCGGATCATCCGCGCCATCACATCGGGCGAGGTGAAGCGGCCCACGCCCACCACGGGTTTCGAGGAAAGTTCGCGGATGCCCTTCACCAGCACCTCTTGCGCGGCTTCCTCCTTGAAGCGCGATGGGCCGGAGCAATCTTCCCACGTCCCCTGCGCCAGATCCCACAGGTCGGGCAGATCGGCGTTCATCTCGATGAACTCTCGCACCTCGGCATTGGAAAAGCCCAGGTCGCCGATGCTTTCGTCAAGGCTGACCCGCATCGTCAGCGCCATGGTATCGCCCACGGCGTCGCGCATATCTGCCACCACCTCGCGCGCAAATCGCGAGCGGTTTTCCAGACTGCCGCCATATTCGTCGGACCGCTGGTTGGTGGCGCGGCTGAGGAAATGCTGGAAGATGCCGAATCCATGCGCGCCGTAAAGGCAGATCAGATCGAACCCCGCCAGTTTTGACCGTTTCGCCGCGTTCACGAACCAGCGGCGCAGATTGCGGATGTCGCTTTTATCCATCGCGCGCGCCTGCACCGGATCATTGGTGAAGGTGCGGATCGGCAGCGCGGTCGGCGCCAGCGGCACCTCCTTGGTGTAGAAATTAGGCCCGTTGATACCGCTGTAAGCAAGCTGAATACCCGCCAGCGCGCCATGCGTCTTCATCGCCTCCGACATCTTGCGCAGGCCGGGAATATCCTTGTCCTCCCACAGCCGCAGCTCGATGAAGGGCGTGATTTCCGAGGTCTGGTGCATCTCGGTCTGTTCGGTAAAGATCACGCCCCAGCCGCCTTCGGCCTTGATGCCACGCATCGCCGCAGCGGCGGATGGATCGCGGTAGCCGCCGCCATTGCAATGCGGCACCTGATAGAAACGGTTCTTCGCGGTCAGCGGGCCAATGGCCATGGGCTGAAACAGGATGTCGTAGCGGGGATCGCGCAAGGCTCCGGGCTCCGTCTTGAGAGGGGCGGGAAGGGGCGTCGATGGGACGCGGGGTTGCCGCAGCAGAACCCGGCAGGGGGCTTCGGGTAAATAATCGCCTTCGGAAGCTGGAATTAGGCTGCGGCTAACGCAAGGTGGTCATGCCTTCGCTTTGGGCGAAGTGGCGTGGTCTTGTGCAACCGGGGAAGCCTAGAAATCGCGCTGCGGCCCGTCCAGCCGCAGCCGCAGCCCGGCGGCGCGCTCCGCGCTGACATTGGCGCGGCAATGGTCGACAAAGGCACGCACCGTCTGCGAGGCGCTGGCCCCTTCCGACAGCACCAGCCCCAACCGCATGGGCCTGACCGGCCCGGTCAGCGGCACATAGCGCAGCCGCCGCCCGTCGGGGCTGTTGTCCGACCAGGGCCGGATATTGGCGATGGAATAGCCGAAGCCCTGACCCACAAGGCTTTGCATCACCGCCATGTCGCGGGTGCGTTCAGCAATCTGCGGCCGCACACCGATTTCGGTGAAGAAAGACAGGAAATATTCGGCGCTCAGCGGCAGGTCGAGCAGCACCATCGGATAGTCCGCCAGTTCGGCGGGCGAGACTGCGGCCAGGTGTGCGAGCTCATGCGTATCGGGCAAGACAGCGTAAGGCGGCAGCGTCGCCAGCGCCACGAATTCCAGATCTGCGGGGATGTTCAGATCATAGCTCAGCGCCAGATCCAGCGTCGCATTGCGCAATCCGTCAAAGATTTCCGACTGGTTGCGCTCGAACTGGTGGAAATCGACCTCCGGCCAGGCATCGACGAAGCTCCGCCGGAGCTGCGGCAGAACCACCTGCGCGAAGGTCAGCAGACATCCCACGTTCAGCGGCCCGCGCACCTTGCCGGTGATGCTGTTGGCCAGATCGTTCAGCCGCGCCGCCTGTGCCAGCACCACTTTCGCCTGTTCCACGAACTGCTTGCCGCCCTGCGTCAGCGACAGTCCCTGCGCATGGCGCCGCACGAACAGCGGCAGGCCGAATTCCTGCTCCAGTTGCGAAATCGCTGCGGATATTGAGGGCGAAGACACATTCACCCGTTCCGATGCCAGCGCAATCGAGCCGCATTCGCCCACGGCCACGAGGTATTCCAACTGCCGCAGGGTGAATCGCAAGGGCATGGCTTACCTCGGCCGTGATCAGGTTAGGGATAGCCTAACCCGGATCAGTATTTGATCCAAGTCGTCTTCAGCGCGGAATATTTGTCGAAACTGTGGATCGACAGATCACGCCCGAAGCCCGATTGTTTCATGCCGCCGAACGGGGTCATCGCGCTCAGCGCATCGACCGTGTTGACAGAAACCGTCCCCGCATTCAGCCGGTCCGAGACCGACAGCGCCCGCCCCAGATCGCGGGTCCAGACCGAGGCGGCAAGCGCATAGGGCGAGTCATTGGCCATGGCCAGCGCCTCGTCCTCGGTCTTGAAGGTCTGGATGGTCAGCACCGGGCCAAAGATCTCCTCCCGAACCACGCGAGCGTCGGGGCGCAGATCGGTGAAGATGGTGGGCTGCACATAGGCATCGGAGGCGTCGCGCGCGATCCGCTCGCCACCGCAGACCAGCCGCCCGGCCTGTTTGCCGCTGGCGATGAATCCCATCACCGTATCGGCATGTTTGCGGTCCACCAGCGGCCCCATGGCCGAGGCCGGGTCCAGCGGGTCGCCCGGCTGCGCCTGCGCGGCGCGGGCGGCCATGCGTTCGATCATTTCCTCGGCAATCGAGGCATGGACCAGCATCCGGCTGTTGGCCGAACAGACCTCACCCTGATTGAAGAAGATGCCGAAGGCGGCCATGTCGGCGGCGGCGTCCAGATCGGCATCGGGGAAGATCAGGTTCGGGCTCTTGCCGCCGGTTTCCAGCCAGACCTGCTTCATGTTCGACTCGCCGGCATAACGCTGGAACATCTTGCCCACGGCGGTCGAGCCGGTGAAAACGAGGCAATCCACATCCGCGTGACGGCCCAGTGCCTGCCCGGCATCCTCGCCAAAGCCCGGCACCACGTTCAGAACGCCATCGGGCAGACCGGCCTCGGCCGCCAGCTCGGCCAGACGCAGTGCCGACAGCGGCGATTGTTCAGCCGGTTTCAGCACGACGGAGTTGCCGGTGGCCAGCGCCGGCGCCAGCTTCCATGTCGCCATATCCAGCGGGAAGTTCCACGGCACCACCGCGCCGATCACGCCCAGCGGCACACGCCGGATCATCGCCAGATCACGGCCGCCGGTCGGGGCGATCTCGTCATAAAGCTTGTCGATTGCCTCGGCATGCCACTGGAAGAAATGCGCCGAACCGGGGGCGTCGATGGTGGCGGCATCCTTCACCAGCTTGCCCATGTCCAGGCTGTCCAGCAGCGCCAGCTCCGGCACATTCTCGCGGATCAGCGCAGCAAGACGCAACAGCACCTCCTTGCGCTCAGCCGGGGTCTTGCGGCTCCAGCGGCCATCCTCGAACGCGCGGCGGGCCGAGGCGACGGCGCGGTCGATGTCCTCCGCGCCGCCCCGCGCCACATCGGTCAGCACGGCGCCGGAGGCCGGGTTGACGCTTTCGAACCGCGCCCCCGAGGCGGCGGGCACGGCGCGCCCGTCGATCCAGATCTCATTGCGGAAGCGCAGCGCAGCAGCGCGCGCCTGCCAGTCGGCACGGGTGAATTGCGTCACGTCATTCATCGCCGGGAACTCCGTAGGAAGGCGCCTGCGTCGGATCTTCGGCGCGTTGCACATAGGCGGCCATCTGCGGCTTGTAGACCTCCCAGGCCGTCGCCACCGCCTCGATGGGGCAGGCTTCGGTCCAGTCGCAGCGCAGATCGGCCAGCGGCCAGTCCAGCCGGTCGGCAATCTTCAGCCCCGCGGAATGCACCGGCCCGGCCTCGCCACCCGCCGCCAGCCCGGCGCGTAGGGCGGCGATCAGGCGGTCACCCAGATGGCCGGTGGCCGTCTCGAACCCCGCCACCATGGCAGCAGGCACGCCATCATTTGCCAGAAGATTGCCGCCCGCTGCACAATCCTGCCCCTGCGCCTCGGCCCAGATGCCCAGTACCTGCCGTCCGGAATGGATCGCGGTCGCGCCGCTGCCATCGACGACCAGCAATTGCCGGTAATCAATATGCGCGCGGCCTGCCGTCACGGTCTCAAGCGCCGCCTGCGCGCCAAGGCCGGAGGCCAGCGCCTCCAGCACCAGCGGCCCCAGCGCGGGATCGGTGACATTCTGGCTCGCCACCACGCCCACGCCCGCCCGCACATGCGCACAGCGCGCCGCCACGGCGGGGGAGGAGGAGGAGATCACCATGCCGAACTGGCCGGTCTTCGCGCAGCGGGCGACAAGGGAAAAGGTCATGCCGGGTCTCTTTCGGAAAACGCCGGGGGCTGTCTGCCCCCGGACCCCCGAGGATATTTTCGGACAGAAAATGGCGAGGGCGCTTTACAGGCTCATTTTTTGTCCAGAAATATCCCACGGGGGTCCGGGGGTGTGAAACCCCCGGTCCTGTGGGATCAATCGGGGATGACGGCGGTGGCGTCGATTTCCACCAGCCAGTCGGGGCGGGCGAGCGCCACCACGGTCAGGCCGGTGCAGACCGGGTGCACGCCCTTGATATATTCGCCCATGGTCCGGTAGACCGCCTCGCGGTGGCGCACATCGGTCAGGTAGACCACCAGTTTCACCACATGTTCCATCTTTCCGCCGGCTTCCTCGACCAGTTGGCGGATGTTCTGCATGACCTTGTGGGTCTGTTCCACCGGGTCGTGCGAGGCGATGTTCTGCGCGGTGTCCAGATCCTGCGGGCATTGGCCACGCATCCAGAGCGTTGTGCCGCCGCGGGTTGCGACCGCCTGACAGAGGTCGTTGTCGAGGCGCTGCTCGGGGTAGGTGTCGCGGGTGTTGAACTTGCGGTAATGGGTGTGGGCCATTGGGTCTCTCCGGGTCATTCTGCGGCGGCGGCGGTTTCGCCGGGCGCGCGATAGGCAAGGTAGCTGCGTTGCTTGGCGATATGGTCGGCCACGAATTTCGCATCGTGCCAGACGCCCCAGATGAAGGAGGATCCGCGCCGCGACTGGTAAGGCAGGCCGAGGAAATAGACGCCGGGTTCCGACGACACGCCGCGCTGGTGGCGGGGGCGGCCCTTGTCATCCAGCGCATCGACCTGAAGCCAGCCAAAATCATTGCTGAAGCCGGTGGCCCAGAGGATCGTGGTGATGCCAGCGGCCTTCAGGTCAAGTTCATGGATCGGGTCGGTCATGCAGGCGGGGTCGGGTCCGATCTCGCGGGCCTGCGGTTCCTCGGGCAGGGACAGGCCGTTGCGGGTGATCCAGGCATCGGCCTCGGCCAGCAGCGACAGATAATTGGCATCGCCCCGGCGGATATTGGTGCCAAGGTCATCGGCGAAGCGCAGCCTGCCACCTTCGAAGCTTTCGGTCCGGCCCAGCAGCACCATGCCGCGCGCGGCGAGCTTGCGGAAGTCGACCGTCGCGCCGCCATGGGCACCGCTGACCGCGATGGTGGTATGTTCGGCGCCTTCCGGCGCGTCGGCGTCCCATTTGTTCAGCACGCCCAGCCACCAGACGAAGTCACGGCCGCGATAGGCGCGCGGCGGGCGGTCATGCGGCCCGACCGAGAGCCAGACCTTGCGCCCGGAAGCGAGCAGTTCGTCCGCGATCTGCACGCCGGACGATCCTGCACCCACCACCAGCACGCCACCTTCGGGCAATTGGCCGGGGTTGCGGTAGCTGTTGGAATGGATCTGGGTGATCCCGGCGTTTTCCGGCACCAGTGGCGGGATGACCGGGGTCTGGAACGCGCCGGTTGCCGAGATCAGATAGGTGGCCTCGATCACGCCTTGCGAGGTTTCGACGCGGAAGCCCGCGCGGTCGGGCAGGCGGGTCGCGCCCTTCACCTCGACCCCACAGCGGATGGGGGCGTCATATTTGCGGGCGTAAGCCGCAAGGTAGTCGGCCACCCCTTCCTTGCCGACGAAGGCATCGGGGTCGGTGTCAAATTCCAGCCCCGGAAAGCGGTCGTGCCAGGCCGGGCCGTTTGCCACCAGCGAATCCCAGCGGCAGCTGCGCCAGCGTTCGGCGATGCGGTCCTTTTCCAGCACCAGATGCGGCACGCCCGCACGGGTCAGGTGTTCGCTGGCGGCGATTCCCGCCTGCCCGGCGCCGACCACCAGCGCCTCGGTTCTTTCGACTGACATGGGTTCCATCCTTGAGATCGGTCGTGCCTCAGGCCGGGATGCGGCGGGCAAGGTATTGGGCGAATTCGAAATTGGGCCGCTCCAGATGGCTGAGGGGGCCGGGCTGCGCGAGGTCCGAGCAAAGCCCGCGATAGACCTTCTCGGTGCAACCCTTGTCCTCGACATTCACATCGTCGAGCAGCGCGCGTACCGAGGCCAGATGCGCCTCCGCCGCCGGATCTGCCAGCCAGTCTTCCGACATGCCGCCGCCGAACAGCACCTGCACATGGCCCGGTCCGTCGGGGGTGAGCGAGAGATACCAGAAATAGCCCGGCGTCAGCGTGATCAGCAGCGAGGGGTAGATCGCCAGCAGCCAGGTTTTGCGCCGGTCATCGCCTTCCAGCGTGGTGTTCGACGGATGCGCCAGTGCCAGCGGCACGGAATCATTCTTCAGAATCCAGTGGTAGTTGAACCCCGCGCCGCCGGTCGGGCAGACCATTTCCTCCAGCTTTGACGCGCCGCCGATGGTGCCCGCGTGGCACATCGGCAGGTGGTAGCTTTCCATGAAATTCTCGGCCAGCACCTTCCAGTTGGTCGCCCAGCGGAAATTTTCGCGGAAGGTCTCGCGATAGCCGGTCATGTCGAAAGGGGCGATAAGATCGGTCACTTCGGACAGCGCCTCTGCCGGGGCGGGTGCCTCGGGGTTGAGCGTGACCATGATCCAGCCCTGCCAGACCTCGCAGCGGATGGCGGGCAGGCCAAGCGCCTCTTTGCAGAAGCCTTCGTTCAGCGTCATCGCGGGCGCCCCACGCAGGCTGCCGTCGAGGTTGTAGGTCCAGGCATGGTAGGGGCAGGTGATGGCCCGCACCTTGCCGCGACCTTGCAACAGGGTGGACATGCGATGACGGCAGACGTTTGACATCGCGCGGATGGCGCCGTCACGGTCGCGCAATACCACAACCGGCTCGCCCGCGATTTCCATGGTCAGATAATCGCCCGCATCAGGCAGGCTTTCGGCGCGACCGGCGCACAGCCAGTCCTGTGCGAAGACGTGTTTCTGTTCCAGCGCCAGAAACTCGGGCGAGGTATAGACCGCTTTCGGCATGGCGAATGCGCGCTCGAACGGGACCGAGACATTGGCATGCAGTTCGGCGGCGGGGCTCAGCGGGGCATGGCGGTTCATCTGCGCTTGTCCTTTCCTAATGAGCGGCCACGCCCTGCGGGGCCACGGTTGCGAACCATTTCGACACGGTCGAGTCGCCTGCGCTCAGGCTGTCCCGTTCGGATATGCTTTCAGAAAGCCCGGCGCAGTCTTTCACCAGCGCCAGCGGTCCTTCCCAGTCGAAATTGCGGTAGACGGCGGCAAGCTGCGCGAAAGGCGGGCCTTGTGCGAAAAGCTGGAACGTCAGCCGGTGACCGGCGTAATCGGAGTTCAGAAGGTCGCGCGCGAAGGCCATCAGGCGGCGGCGGTCCTCGGCGGTCCAGTCGTCACCGGCATAGCAGCGGTCGAGCCAGCGGGCGGTGTCGGGCGCGCGGAAGGCGGCGGCGTCCGGCATCAGCGCAAGCTGGGCGCCGCACAATTCGCGGGTCAGGTGGATCATGGCGGGCAACTGGCTGACCGCCTGCATCCTGCCCGCATAAAGCAGGCTCTGGTTCGGCATCATCAGCCCGGCGGGCGAGCGTTCGGCCAGCGTGATCGCCGCCGTCAGATGGGCGTTGATGGTCTCACGATACAGCGCAAGCTGCGACAGCTTCTCCTGCACCGGCTGTTGCCGGTTCAGTCCGCTGCGACGGGTGGCAAGAAGCGCCACCCCGATCAGCATGTCGGCCAGACGCAGGTTGCGTTGCACGAAGGCGAAGGCCGAATAACGGTGAAGTGTTGCCCGGACTTGCATGGCCGCGCGGGTATGGCGATAAAACAGCACGTTTTCCCACGGCACCAGCACATCATCGAAAACCAGCAGCGTATCCGCCTCGTCCAGACGGCTGGCCAGCGGGTAATCCTCTGCCGGGGCGCGGGTGGCAAAGCTCTCGCGGCAAAGGAATTTCAGCCCCGGCGTGGCCATGTCGCAAACAAAGCCGATGGCGCGGCTGGATTGTTCGGCATCGCCCCAATTCGTCAGCGTCGGCTTGATGAAGGCCTGATTGGCATAGGCGGCTGCGGTTTCGTATTTGGCGCCACGCACCACCACGCCCGCATCGGTTTCGCGCACCACACGCAGTGCCATTTCCGTGCCATCGGTGGCAGGCCCGGCATTGCCCGAGACGTGGAACAGATCGGCGGAGACCGCCCGGTCGACATGGGCGATGATATTGGGGCCGAAGCGCGGGTCGATGTCGTTCAGCGCAGCGGCGCAATCGTGCAGCGACCACATCTCGCCCACGGTTTCGTCACCGATCCGTGTGACAATGCCGCCCGCCATATCCAGCACCGCATCGGTGGCGCGGCGCTTGGCCCACCAGTCGGCCTGCGCGAAGGGCAGGGCGTTCAGCAGCACCTGCGCCTCGCCGTTGCGGGTGACGGTCATCAGGTCGCGCGTGTCCGGCGCGTGGGCCATGTCCTGCATCCGGGCACGAATCTCGACCATCGACCGGAAGGCGGGATGGCTCGTGACATCCGCAACCCGGTCCCCGTTCACGAAAACCTCGCGTCCGTCTCGGATCGACTCGCGGTATTCTGTGCCAGTGCGGATCATGGTTGCGGGAGTCCTTTGGGATCGCCCCCAGAGTGCCGCACCGGCATGTCAGGCGAAAGCAAACTGTTTGTCAGCTTGGATTAGGTTTTTCCTAATCTGGCCGATCCAGGTGCTCTGGCGCTGCAATCAGTTCCCGGCACTGGCCAGAACCGTCAGAATCGCGCTGTCTTCCTGCCCGGCGGCGATGGCCAGATCGTGCAGGGTCTCGGCCCCGGTGGGCACGGCAAACCCGGCGGCCGTCAGGCGGTCACGCAACCCGGTTTCGCTGAGACCCAGCGCGGGCGCAACTTCGGCGGGCGTGGCCGCCAGCAGCCGGTTCGCCACGGCGAATTGAGGCGGACGCCCGCCCTGCGCGCTGCCGGACGGCAGGAAGAATACGGCCCCGGCCAGAACTGAGGCCGCCAGCGCCACGATCATTGGGGTATGGCGGAAATAGGCCGTCATCGGCCGCCAGTTCCGCCAGAGATGCAGCACGAAGGGCAGGATCAGCACCATGCTGAGCCATTCATGCATGCCATGGAAGGCCGCAGGGCCGATGTGAAGAAACAGCGCCACCCCGGACACGAGCGATACGAGGAACAGCCCGGTGGTGAACGGGGTCGCATAACGAAGAAACAGCGATTTCATGAGGAGGATTCCGGTGTATCAGGTTCAGTTCTCCTGATACGCCGCGCAGCCGGGTTTCCGTCGCGGATCAGCCCTGACCCAGGCGGGCGGCCAGTGCCTCCAGCGCCGCAATCGACGCGGCATAGGAATCACCCGATTTCGGAAAATCGAGCGGCTGCTTGCGATAGAAGGCCAGCCATTTCGGCAGATCGGCCAGCGGATAGCTGTTCGACCATGCGCCGCGCGTCAGCGTGAAGCTTTGCCCGTCTTCGGAAAGTTCTGCCTTCATGGCGGTGATCTCGTCCAATCCTGCGGCGGGGTCAAGACTGCGGCGCAGCCATGCACAGGACTTCGGCGATCGCGGCAGATGCGCGGCGTCGCAATCCGGCCTATCTTTCCTGCAACACACAGGAGGACGAGATGAGCTGGAACCCCGCACTGGACCCCGATATCCCCGTTGGCGATGCCGTGGACGCCATTGAAACCGTTGTCGTTGCCCGCGCCCGTGACCTTGGCGGTTTCGAGGTGCGCCGCGCCCTGCCGGCCGTGCAGCGCCAGATGGTCGGCCCCTTCATTTTCTTCGACCAGATGGGTCCGGCTGAGTTTCTGACCGGGCAGGGCATCGACGTCCGCCCGCATCCGCATATCGGGCTGGCGACCGTGACCTATCTGCTGAAGGGCAAGCTGCATCACCGTGACAGCCTTGGCACCGACCGCTGGATCGAGCCGGGCGCGGTGAACCTGATGACCGCCGGTATCGGGATCACCCATTCCGAACGCACTGATGGCGAGTTGCGCGAGAAGCCGCATGCCATGCTGGGGCTGCAAAGCTGGATGGCGTTGCCGGTGGAGCGTGAGGACGACCCCGCCGCCTTCCATCACACGCCCAGGGGCGATCTGCCGGAGCTGGAGGGTGAGGGCAAGCATCTGCGGCTGATCCTCGGCCATGGCTGGGGCGAACGGGCGCCGGTGCCGCTGGCCTCGGAGACGCTCTATGCCGATGCGACGCTGGCGCCGGGTGCCGTACTGCCGCTGCCGGACGATCACGAGGACCGCGGGGTCTATGTGCTCACCGGCGAGGTGACGGTGGCGGGACAAAGCTTTGAGGCGGGGCGCATGCTGGTGTTCCGTCCCGGTGACCGGATCGCCGTGAAAGCCGGGGCTTCCGGTGCGCGGCTGATCGTTCTGGGAGGCGCCACCATGGAAGGATCGCGCCATATCTGGTGGAATTTCGTGGCCTCCAGCAAGGAACGGATCGAGGCTGCGAAAGAGGCCTGGCGCGCCGGGGACTGGGCGCATGGCCGGTTCCGGCTGCCGCCGGGCGACGATGCCGAGTTCATCCCGGCGCCGGAAAAGTGACCGGATTTCAGGAAGATGCGAGAATGTGAAAAAATCGCATCGGGGGCGCTTGACGGCGGCGGCGTGGCCCCGTAATACACCCCCACATCCGGGCGCTGGCCCGGGCGGCAATGCGGTTGTAGCTCAGTCGGTTAGAGTACCGGCCTGTCACGCCGGGGGTCGCGGGTTCGAGCCCCGTCAACCGCGCCACCGCCCGCCAGCTCCCCGGATGTGTGATCGCGCGGTTGTAGCTCAGTCGGTTAGAGTACCGGCCTGTCACGCCGGGGGTCGCGGGTTCGAGCCCCGTCAACCGCGCCACTTCACACGAAAATAACCCGCCTGAGGCATCTGCCCGGCGGGTTTTTCGTTGTGGCTTGCATCGCTGCCGGTTTTCGTATTCATGGGGGTGAATATGAATGAGGCCGAAGATGCTGAACCTTCTCGACCAGATGCCGTTGAACCTGCTGATCCTCGCCGCGCTGACGCTGGGGCTCGCGCCTTTCGTGCCCGAGCCACATATCTGGGAAAAGCTGAAGATGCTGGCCTCGGGCACACTGGCGAAGCCGATCGACATCTTCGACCTGCTGCTGCATGCCGCGCCCTTCATCCTGCTGGGCGCGAAGCTGGTGCGGATGGCGCTGAAGTAAGGCTCAGCGCGGCAGGGCGGCGGCTTCGGCGGCCAGCGCCTCGATCCCGGCCCAGTCGCCCGCCTGCATCATTGCCTTGGGCGCAACCCAACTGCCGCCGACGCAGAGCACGGTCTTCAGCTCCAGGTAATCGGCGGCCTTGGCCAGCGTGATGCCGCCGGTCGGGCAGAAGCTTACCTGCGGCAGCGGGGCACCGATGGCGGCAAGCGCGGCAGCGCCGCCATTCGCCTCTGCCGGGAAGAATTTCTGCACCGTATAGCCACGCTCCATCAGCGTCATGACCTCGGAACAGGTGGCGGCCCCGGCCAGCAACGGCAGGTCGTGCTCTTCGCAGGCGTCGAGCAGCCGTTCCGTCGCACCGGGCGAGACGCCGAAAGTGGCACCAGCCGCCTTGGCCGCTTTCACATCGGCGGGGGTGAGCAGGGTGCCCGCCCCCACGACGCCGCCCTCTACATCGGCCATGGCGCGAATGACCTCCAGCGCCGCCGGGGTGCGCAGCGTGACTTCCAGCACCGGCAGGCCGCCCTTGACCAGCGCGCGCGCCAGCGGAGCGGCATGGCCGACCTCCTCGATCACCAGAACCGGGATCACGGGGGCAAGGCGGCAGATTTCGGCGGCGCGGGCAGAGGCTTCGGCGGGGGTCATGGCGATGTTCCGGGCGTTGGGGCAGGTGGATGGGGTGGATGCCTCCGGCGGGGATATTGGGGCCAGGATGAAAGGGCAATCCTGCGCCCATGCCCCGCCGGGGCGGAATCAGACGACGACGGCGGCGCCTTCGGTGGCATTGCCGACATTGCGGCGGAAGGCCTCGAACAGGTCGCGGCCGATGCCGTGGCTGTTGGCGGAAAGGTCGGCGGTGACCGGCGTGCGGCTGTCGAAATCCTCGGCCAGAACGGTCAGCGTGCCGGCGATGGCGTCGAGCCGCACGATGTCGCCGTCACGCAGCTTTGCCAGCGGGCCGCCGGTGGCGGCTTCGGGGCTGACATGGATGGCGGCGGGCACCTTGCCCGAGGCGCCCGACATGCGGCCATCGGTGACCAGCGCCACCTTCAGCCCGCGCTCCTGCAAAACTGAAAGCGTGGGGGTCAGCGAATGCAGTTCCGGCATCCCGTTGGCACGCGGGCCCTGGAAGCGGACGACGACAACGGTGTCCGCGGTGAACTCGCCCGCCTTGAAGGCGGTTTTCACAGCCTCCTGATCGTGGAACATGCGGGCCGGGGCCTCGATCACATGGCGTTCGGGTGCGACGGCCGAGACCTTGATGACCCCGCGACCGAGATTGCCGCTGAGTTGCTTCAGCCCGCCGGTGGCGGCGAAGGGCGCACTGGCCGGACGCAGGATGCGGTCGTTCAGCGTCTCAGAGGCGGCTGGCACCCATTCAAGGGTTTCGCCCGCAAGGCGCGGCTCCATCCGGTAGGGCTGCATCCCGTCGCCCATGATGGTGCGGGCATCCGGGTGCAGCAGCCCCGCGTCGAGCAATTGCCCGATCATGTAGCCAAGTCCGCCAGCGGCGTGGAAATGGTTCACATCGGCAAGGCCGTTGGGATAGACCTTGGCCATCAGCGGCACCACGTTCGAGATGTCGTCGAAATCCTCCAGATCAAGGTGGATACCGGCGGCGCGGGCCATGGCGGGCAGGTGCAGCACGAGGTTGGTCGAACCGCCGGTGGCCATCAGACCCACCAGCCCGTTGACGAAGGCGCGTTCGTCGAGGATCTCGCCGACCGGGCGGTAATCGTTGCCCTGCGCGGTGATCTGCGCCGCGCGCGCCACGGCGGCGCGGGTGAGCGCCGCGCGCAGGGGCGTGCCGGGGTTGACAAAGGAACTGCCCGGCAGGTGCAGGCCCATGAACTCCATCAGCATCTGGTTGGTATTGGCGGTGCCGTAGAAGGTGCAGGTGCCGGGACCGTGATAGGAGGCCATCTCTGCCTCCATCAGCTTGTCGCGTCCCACTTCGCCGGTGGCGAATTGCTGGCGCACCCTGGCCTTTTCGTCATTCGGCAGGCCGCTGGTCATCGGGCCTGCGGGCACAAAGACGGCTGGGATATGCGAGAAGGTGGCGGCGCCGATGATGAGGCCGGGCACGATCTTGTCGCAGACCCCCAGAAACAGCGCCGCGTCAAAGGTGTTGTGGCTGAGCGCCACACCCGAGGCCAGCGCGATCACGTCGCGGGAAAACAGCGACAGCTCCATCCCCGGCTGGCCCTGGGTCACGCCGTCGCACATGGCCGGCACGCCGCCTGCGACCTGCGCGGTGGCGCCGTTCCGGCGGGCTTCCTCGCGGATCAGCTTCGGGAAATCCTCGTAGGGCTGATGGGCCGACAGCATGTCATTATAGGCGGTGACGATGCCCAGATTGGGCTGGCGACCGGCGGCCAGTGTGGCCTTGTCGGTTTCCATCGCCGCATAGGCATGGGCCTGATTGCCGCAGGTCAGATGGGCGCGGGCCGGGCCTGCGCTGGCGGCGGCGCGCATCCGGTCAAGGTAGTCGCCGCGCGGCCCCTCGGACCTTGCGCGGATCCGGTCGGTCACGCGGGCGATGGTGGCGTTCAGCGTCATGGCGGGCTCCGTTCTTGCGGTGCCGGTGATGTAGCAGATTTTGTTAGCGCTAACAACCCATGTTCCCCGCCGGACCCGCAATCGGCAGGTTCCGGCGAGAAGGCGAGTCTGGACTGTCCACGCCCCCGCGTCAATCGTCCGGCGCTTTCAAAGGGCACAGTAATTCCCCGGGCTTTCCGCAACAATGCGCCGAGTCCAACGCAATTCCGCCCCGATCCGGCAGGAAAACAGATGAAAGCGCAACCGGAGAAGCCGGAGGTTGGAAATGAAATCTGCGATTCGGATTATGATTGCCTTGGGGCTTGCTTTCGGTCTGTCGGCCTGCGGCGGCGGTGTGGCGTCGCGCGGTGGCACCACGCCGGGCGGCATCACTGTGGCGACGAAGAACCCCGTGGTGATGGCATCTAAATATGACGTGCAGGGCATCCGGGTGTCGGTGCCGCGCGACCTGCGGGTCTCGGAAGCCAACATGTTCTACCCGATTGCCGACATCGTCTGGCGGGGGGATGTGCTGGGGGATCGTTACACCCAGGTGCAGGCCATTCTGGAAGAGGGCTTTGCCAAGGGCACGGCCGCGATGCATCAGGGGCCGAAGGTCATGCTGGATGTGGAGCTCACGCGCTTCCATTCGCTGACGGAAAAGACACGCTATACGGTTGGCGGTGTGCATTCGGTGCATTTCATCCTGACGGTGCGCGATGCGGCGACCGGCGCGGTGATCGAGAAGCCGCGCAAGGTCTGGGCCGATGCCAAGGGCGCGGGTGGCACGCGCGCCATTGCGGAAGAGGCGGCGGGGCGCACCATGCGGGTGGTCATCGAGGAACGTCTGGCCGAGGTGATCCGCCAGGAACTGTCGATCCCGATGCCGGAAAGCACCGCGCCGATGTCGCGCAACAGCACGCTCGCGACCGGGACTGTCGCCGCACTTTACTGACGCCGGGCTTTCGTTATGGGCCGTGACAGGCTAGAGGGGGGCATTGCCCCCCTTTTTCGCATGTGAGCCGATGACCGAGACCCGCCGCACCGTAAGACTGAAACCCAAGGCCGAGGCGCGGGCGATCCGCCATGGCTTTCCCTGGGTCTATGCCGACGAGCTGGTGACCGACCGGCGCACCCAGGCGCTGGAGCCCGGTTCGCTGGCCGTGCTGGAAGATGGCGAACGGCGACCGCTGGGCCTTGTGACCGTCAATGTGAAATCGAAGATCATCGCCCGTATGCTGGATCGCGACCCCGAGGCGGTCATCGACGAGGCCTGGTTCGCCGCCCGTCTGCGCAGGGCGCTGGACATGCGCGCGCGGCTGTTCGACGCGCCGTTTTACAGGCTGGTCCATGCCGAGGCCGATGGCCTGCCCGGCGTGGTGATTGACCGTTTCGGCGATGTGGCGGTGATCCAGCCCAATGCCGCCTGGGCCGAGGCGCATCTGGAGGCGCTTGCCGCCGCGCTGCGCGCCGTGACCGGGGTCGGCACGATCATCAAGAACGGCACGGGCCGCGCCCGCGGGCTGGAGGGGCTGACCGAGGAGACGGCTGTGCTGTCGGGCGGGATCGACGCGCCGGTGCCGGTGCAGATGAATGGCGCGACCTATATGGCCGATGTGCTGGGCGGGCAGAAAACCGGGCTGTTCTTCGATCAGCGGCCGAACCACGCCTTTGCCGCACGTCTGGCGAAAGGCGCGCGGGTGCTCGATATGTTCACCCATGTCGGGGGGTTTGCGCTGGCGGCGCTGGCGGGCGGCGCCGAAAGCGCGCTGGCGGTGGATGCCAGTGCACCCGCGCTGGCGCTGGCCGCAGAGGGCGCAAAGGCGACGGGCGTCGCCGACCGCTTCAGCACCCGGCAGGGCGATGCCTTTGACGTTCTGGAAACGCTTGGCAGGGAGCGCGCGCAATTCGATCTGGTGATCTGCGACCCGCCCGCCTTTGCACCCGCCAAGCCCGCGCTGGAGGCGGGCCTGCGCGCCTATGAACGCATCGCCCGCCTTGCCGCGCCTCTGGTGGCGCCGGGCGGCTATCTGGTGCTGTGTTCCTGTTCCCATGCCGCCGATCTGACCGCTTTCCGCAACGCCAGCGCACGCGGCATCGGGCGCGGCGGGCGGCGGGCGCAGGTGATCCATACGGGCTTTGCCGGGCCGGATCATCCGCTGCTGCCGCAGCTTGCCGAAAGCGGCTATCTGAAGGCCGTGTTCTTCCGGCTGGATTGATGCGCGTCGTTCTGGACGCCTGCGTGCTGTTCCCCAGCGTGTTGCGCGACATCCTGCTGGGGATGGCAGCGCGTGGGCTTTACGAACCCGTCTGGTCGGAACGTATTCTGGAGGAATGGGCGCGGGCGGTGATCCGTCTTGGCGCTGATGCGCAGGCCGAGGCGCGGGCCGAGGGGCTGCTGATGCGGACGGCTTTCCCCCGCGCCATGCAGCGTGCCCAGCCGAATATCGAGGCGCGGCTGGTGCTGCCGGATGAAAACGACCTGCATGTTCTGGCGGTGGCGATTTCGTCGGGCGCCGATGCCATCCTCACCTTCAACGCCAGCGATTTCCCCCGGCATGTTCTGGCGGCCGAGGGGATCGAGCGTCGTGACCCCGACGGGTTCGTCTGGGAACTCTGGTCGCGTAACCCTGCCGAGGTGGCCGCGGTCATCGCGAGGGTTCATGCCGAGGCGGAACGGCGCGCGGGGCAGCCCGTCTCGCTGAAAGCCCTGCTGAAACGGGTGAAGCTGAACCGCTTCGCCAAGGCATTTGGCGCCGGGGGCGTCTAGCCGTTCACTTTCCAGCGCGCCTCGTTGGTTTCGATGGCGCGAATGCGCTCCTCGGCAGCAGGGTGGCTCAGAAGCCAGGCGGGCAGGGCGGTACCACGGCTCCCGGTCAGCCCGGCCAGTTTGCGAAACAGCGATTTCTGCGGCGCGGTGCCGATCCCGGCCTTCACCAGCAGGGCCGAGGCATAGGCATCGGCCTCGAACTCATCGCGCCGCGACAGCCGGGCCATCAGAGCGGTGGAAATCAGGTTGGCGATCCAGATGCCCAGAACCGGGACGAACCGCGCGAGCAGCGCGGTCAGCATCACGAAAACCGCATTGGCCCCGGTGAAGTCGATCATCCGGCGGCGGGTATGGCCCAGGGCGACATGGCCCAGTTCATGCGCGATGACGCTGGCAAGCTCATCCGCCGACACTTCGCCCGCGCGGTATTTCTGCATGAACCCCGAGGTCAGGAAGATGCGCCCGTCCGGAGCCGCGAGGCCATTGACCGGCGCCACGTCATAGACATGTACGGCGATGCGCGGAATCTCCAGCGCCGTGGCCATGCGGCGCATCACCGGCTCCAGCCCCGCATCGCGCAGCGGATGCGAGCGGGCATCAAGCTCTTTCGCGCTGCGCCAGACCGAGAAGCGGTACATCAGCAGGGCATAGGCGATGGCCAGAAGGATGGGGGCGAATTTCAGCATGGAGGGAATATGGGTCAGTCCGGCCTGTGGGGCAAATCCCGCTCGCGCCGGGCCAGCGTCAGCAGCCACCAGCCCAGACCCAGCACCGCCGCACCGCTGGCGACAAGGCCCAGCACGGACCCAAGCAGATCGGAAGCGACCGCAAGATTGCCCGCGAAGGCGCGGCCCATGAGGATATAAAGCCCGCACCAGACCGCTTCACCCGCCACGCCCCAAAGGGTGAAGGCGGCCCAGCCCTGTCGCATGGCGCCTGCGATCAGGTTGACATAAGGCCCCAGCGGCGAAAACAGCCAGCGCGACAGAAAGACCGCGATACCGCCACGCCGCTGCATCAGGTCGCGGGCGCGGGTCAGGATCGCGGCGCGGCTGCCCTCGTGGCCCAGCCTTTCCACCAGCGCAACCCCGCCGGTGCGGCCCGCCAGATAGCCGGTCTGGTCGCCCAGTGTCGCCCCCAGCAGTGCCGCGCCGATCACCTGCCACAGCACCAGATCGCCCGAGGCGACAAAGCCGCCCGCCGCCAGCATGACCACCGAGGCCGGGATGGGCAGGGCAAGGCAGGAGGCATAGGTGCAAAGCCCGATCAGCCACAGCCCCCAGGTGGGCACAAGCGCCAGCAGCCAGTCGGTCATGGCTTTGGCGATGCGGCGCGCAGGGTGGCGATGGCGGCCTCGACCTCGGCAATCACCTGCGCCACCGGCACACCACGACCGGCGGCAATCTGTTCCAGCGTCAGCGGCCGCCCTTCCGGCGGCGGCAGGCCCGCCTCTGCATCTATGGCGCGCGGGTCAAGCCGCCAGCTGCGCCCGACATAGCCCACGGTCATCCAGGGGGCCACGGCTTCTTCCCGGTGCTGTGACCAGTAGACCGCCCGCACCACGATCCGCCCGGCAAAGAACAGCGCCAGCACCAGCGCCAGCACGAAGGCCGCGAACAGCTTCGGATGGCGACGGGCAAGCGGGATCATCGCAGTTCCTTGATCCCGCGCGAGATGCCTTCCAGCGTCATCGGCACCATGCGATTGGCGAAGATGCCCTGGATGAGCCGGATGGATTGGGTGTAGCCCCAGTGTTCCTCGCGGACCGGGTTGATCCACAGATGGTTCGGCCATTGTGCGCAGGCGCGTTCCAGCCAGACCTGACCCGCCTCGGGGTTCCAGTGTTCATTGGCGCCGCCGGGATGCAGGATCTCGTAAGGCGACATCGAGGCATCGCCCACGAAGATCGCCTTGTAATCGGCGCCATAGGTGCGCAGCACCTCCCATGTCGGGGTTTGCTGATCCCAGCGGCGGATGTTGTCGGTCCACACCCCTTCGTAAAGGCAGTTGTGGAAGTAGAAATGCCGCAGATGCTTGAATTCCGCCTTCGCGGCGCTAAACAATTCGTCCAGCACGCGGATGTATGGGTCCATGCTGCCGCCGACATCCAGAAACAGCAGCACCTTCACCGCATTGCGCCGTTCGGGCCGGGTCTGGACGTCCAGATAGCCGTGATCGGCAGTGGCGCGGATGGTGCCGTCCAGATCCAGTTCATCCGCCGCACCGTCGCGCGCCCAGCGGCGCAGACGGCGCAGCGCGACCTTGATGTTGCGGGTGCCCAGTTCCACCTTGTCGTCCAGATTGCGGAACTCGCGCTTGTCCCAGACTTTCACGGCGCGCTGGTGGCGGCTTTGATCCTGCCCGATGCGCACGCCTTCGGGGTTGTAGCCATAGGCACCGAAGGGCGAGGTGCCGGCGGTGCCGACCCATTTGTTGCCACCCTGATGGCGGCCCTTCTGTTCCTCCAGCCGCTTCTTCAGCGTTTCCATCAGCTTGTCGAAGCCACCCAGGGCTTCGATCTGGGCTTTTTCCTCGGCCGTCAGGTGCTTTTCGGCCAGCTTCGCCAGCCAGTCGCCTGGCAGGTCGATCGCCTCCAGCACCTGATCGGCGGTGATGGCATCCAGACCCCTGAAGCTTTCGGCGAAGGCGCGGTCGAAACGGTCCAGATGGCGCTCGTCCTTCACCATGGCGGTGCGGGCGAGGTAGTAGAACGCCTCCGCATCATAGGTGGCGAGCCCTGCGGCCATGCCTTCCAGAAACCCAAGATACTCGCGCAGCGAGACCGGAACGCCGGTGCGGCGGAGGGTTTCAAAGAACGGCAGGAACATCGGCTCAGATCGACCTTTCGATGATGATGGTAACGATCATGCCGACAACCGCGAACAGGATGGCGAAGCTGCCGCCCCATTGCAGCATGTCGGCCAGCCGCCCGCCATGGGCGCGGGCGCGTCCTGCACCCAGAAGCGCCCCGAATATCGCGGCGGTAATGACGATCATGCCTCAGCCTCTCCTGCTGCTGCCGCGCGGCGCCGGGGCGCCATCGCGGACGGGCAGGGGGCGCGCGGCCCCTCAGCCCCTGAACAACTGCCGCAGTTTCGAGGGCACCAGCGATGCGATGTCACGCATCCGGGCCCGCGTCGCCGCATCCGAGCCGAAGCCATACCGTGCCCAGCCCTGACTGTCGAGCCGCAGCGCCCGCGCCGCCGCCACGTTGCCCTGCGCCTCCAGCGCCTGCGCCTTGACCAGCATCACGGTCGCCAGAAGCGAGGCGTTCTGCGCCTGACGCGCCACCGGGATCGCGCGGTCTGCAAAGGCTATGGCCTGAGCCGGGTTGGCCTGGCTCAGCGCCAGGGCGGCAAGCTGCATGTCGACATGCGCGGCCTGGATCTGCGCGCCCGGCAGGCGGCGGTAGATACGTTCTGCATTGGCGAATGCATTGGCCGCAGCCACCGGATCGTTGCTGACATTGAGACGCCCGACAGCGAACCAGGAGAAAGCCAGACGGCTCGCCTGCCAGCCCTGCGCATGGGCAATGGCCAGCGCCTCATGTGCGGCGGCATTGCGGGCAGAGACGCTGCCACGCGGTCCAAGCGCGGTTTCCATGGCGCGGATCCAGGCCCGTGGCGTCTGGCCCCCCTGATGGGTGCGGCCGGTGGCGCCGGTGGGGTTCAGCCGCGCCAGCAGGCCGGGCAGTACTGCCGCCACCTGCTCGCGTGTCATGCCGCTGCGCAGTTCCGGCGCATAGTGGACGCGCAGCATCAGCATGTCGAAGCTGGTCAGGACGGTGTGGAAATTGTCGTCGTTGAACACGCTGTCCGGCAGTTGGTACAGGTCGTTCAGCGGCCCCATGGCCTGTGCGATTTCCTCGTGCAGGCAATCCCGCACCTCTTGCGGGGTGGAATCCGCCGGGGCAAAGATCGCCAGCCGCTCGCGTTGACGCAGCGTTGTCCAGTCCAGCGTGCCAGTGCCGCGCGCAGCCTTGTATTCTTCCCAAGATGCAACGCGGGGTGCAACGAAACAGGCAACATTGCTGAAGGTCGCGCGGATGGTCTTGCGCGGCACGAAGACCACGTTGATATTCGCCGGTCCGCTGGCGCGCCGCACATCCAGCCCGGCCTCGTTGCGGAAGCGCGAGATCAGCCGCGCCAGATCGGCCTCGGCTGTGGGTGGCACCTGTCCGGTCAGGGCGACGGTGATCGGGCCGCCCTCGAACCGGGTCAGAACCGGCAGTGCGCGCCCGCTTTCCATGCGGAATTCGAGATCAAGGAAATCCTGCGCGATTTCCGCGTTCGAGCGGCTGACACGCTGCGGGGTCTGGCCCGAAAACAGGTTGACCGCGCTGGTGACGGATGAACCCGGCTGTTCGACCAGCCGGTTCATCGAGACCTCGGCACGATAGCCGGAATCGGGTGTCTGGGCGCAGGCGGTCAGTGCGGCGAGCGCGAGTACGGCGGTGATACGCATGGGTTGGCAGCCCCGTGAGTGCGGTGGTCGTATGAGACCGCGATCCGGCGGAGCAGACAGATGCGCCGGATCATGGCCCCGGTTGTGCGGGGCCGTGCCTGACCCTGTGACGATGCCCCCGCATCGCCAGCCCGGCCGGTCCCCCGGAAACCGGAGCCTGCGTCCTGTCTCCCCCGAGACAGGATGAACCGCAGATCCCCGGCACCCTTCGCCGTCCTGCCGGTCAGATGGGCGGCCCCCGCCGCCTTTCTGCCCGACTGTCCGGCATCGCCCCAGTCCCCCGACCGGCGCGAAACCCGCATCCCGGCCGGCAGGGCCGGGGGCGGGGTGTCACAGGACGTTTGCAGAACCGGAACCCGTGTCACGGCACAGCCCACCGGCGCCGCCGCAGCAGCGGGGCCGGAATTTTGCGCATACGCCATCGGCTGGCGCAGCGGGCTGCACGTTACAGGGGTCATGTCTCCGCTCGACCTGTGCTTGTTGTTGTCACGTTCTTCATTGCAGTCAGAGAACGTGAGCAGAGTGTCTGCACCGGGGCCGATTTATGTCAATCTCGGGAAATCCTGGGGCGTGACGGCATTAGGGCGCGCCACAATCCATCGCGGTCGCGTGAGGACCGCGCGCCAGATTTGCGATGCGGTTATCACGTAATATTTCAGAATGTTTCTTTAATTGTGGCGCTAGTGGGGTGAAATTGGCTTAATTGTGGCGTGATTGTGGCGGAAACGGCGAATCTATGGCGCTGATTCTTGCGGTTGGGCAAGGGTTTGCGGGGCGTTGTTGAAACTATCCACAGGCCCCGCATTTTTGTCGCGGATCAGCCTCGCCCCCTCGCCATAAAGGCGAGTCTTTCGAAAAGATGAACGTCCTGTTCGTTCTTCAGCAGTGCCCCATGCAGGCGCGGCAGCAGGTTGCGCCCGTCGCGCTTCAGATCCTCGGGGCCCAGATCCTCGGCCAGCAGGAGCTTCAGCCAGTCCAGCACTTCCGAGGTGGAAGGTTTTTTCTTCAGTCCCGGCGTTTCGCGGATTTCGTAGAACTGCGTCAGCGCGGTGGTCAGCAGTGCCTCCTTGATGCCGGGGAAATGCACGTTGACGATGGCGCGCAAGGTGTCGATTTCGGGGAAGCGGATGTAGTGGAAGAAACAGCGGCGCAGAAACGCGTCGGGCAGTTCCTTTTCATTGTTCGAGGTGATGATGACCACGGGGCGATGCTGCGCGCGGATCGTCTCGCCCGTCTCGTAGACGTGGAACTCCATCCGGTCGAGCTCTTGCAGCAGATCATTCGGAAATTCGATGTCGGCCTTGTCGATCTCGTCGATCAGCAGAACCACGCGCCCTCCGGCCTCGAACGCCTGCCAGAGCTTGCCCTTGCGGATATAGTTCTTCACGTCATGGACGCGCTCGTCCCCAAGCTGGCTGTCGCGCAGGCGCGAGACGGCATCGTATTCGTAAAGCCCCTGCTGCGCCTTGGTGGTGGACTTGATGTTCCATTCCATGAAGGGCAGACCCAGCGCAGTGGCCGCCTGCCGCGCCAGTTCGGTCTTGCCGGTTCCGGGCTCGCCCTTCACCAGCAGCGGGCGTTGCAGCGCCACCGCCGCATTGACCGCGACGACCAGATCGGGGGGCGCGACATAATCGGCGGTGCCGTCGAAACGCATGGGACTGTCCTTCGTGAAGCGGATACCGGACCGAGGGGTAAGCCCTCGGGCCGACGAGGGCAAGGGCAGGGGCGGCAGTTCAGTCGCCCGACAGGGCGAAGGTTCCGGCGCGGCTTGATGTGGCGGTGCTCCACCCCGTCAGGTTCTGCCAGCATTCCTCGACCTTCAGCATGGCAGCGGTGGCGCCGTCCAGACCGACATCCGCGACCGCCGGGCCGATATTGGCATAGATACGGCTTCCGGCGGCTGCCGCCTTGCGCATGTTCAGTGGGAAGGATGAATACATCCACTCGCCATCGCCGTAATACTCTTCCGTGAAGCTGGACTTGTCGACGTCGATGGAACCCGCGAATGTGCCTTCTCCGCCCGAAGTGCTGTAGGGGAAGATCAGTTGCCAGCCGCCTGCGGGCGGGGTGTTGAAGACGATGGGCATGGCCTCGGGATAGGCTGAACATCCGTAGCGGTCGCTTTGCACGACGGTCCAGCCCCGGACCGAGGCGTAGACCTTGCCGCCGCCTGCGGAATAATCGGGGGTTTCGGCGAGGGCGGGTGCTGCCGTCAGGGCAAGCACGGCGCACAGGAAATGGATCTTGGGCATCATGTCCGGGTCCGCTGGAGGAAAGGTGATTTGGTGTATCCCGCATGAGGAAACTCAGGGCCCGCGGGAAAAGCCTTGGCCGATGTCTAGCACAGGGCGGCACAATAGACAGAAGAGCTTGGGGGCGCGCGCCATATTTCTTGTAGTCCGGGACGGAAATCAGGTGGTCCCGCTGTCCGCCGCCTGCAAATCGTTAACAAGCGTGCCGTCCCGCCGCCAAATCGGCGCAACGGCTAGTGACAATGCCTGACGCTTCCGTTACGAGGGCGCACACGACGCGCCTTCCGGCCTTGGTCGGCCGAATCCGGCGCAGATCGCCTATGTGGAGTGCTGCGATGAAGGCAGAGATGTTTCTCCCCGACGATTACCGCCCCGCGGAGGACGAGCCGTTCATGAATGAACGGCAACTGGAATATTTCCGCCGCAAGCTTCTGGTCTGGAAGCAGGAGCTTCTGGATCAGAGTGCCGAGACGCTGGACAACCTGACAGAAAGCGCGCGCAACGTTCCCGATCTGGCGGATCGCGCCAGCGAGGAAACCGACCGGGCGCTGGAACTGCGGACCCGCGACCGGCAGCGCAAGCTGATCTCCAAGATCGACGCGGCGCTGCGCCGGATCGAAAATGGCGAATACGGATATTGCGAGATGACGGGCGAGCCGATCAGCCTCAAGCGGCTGGACGCCCGCCCCATTGCGACCATGACGCTGGAAGCGCAGGAAAAGCACGAGCGTCGCGAAAAGGTTCACCGCGACGACTGAACGCAGCCGCTGCCGCTTGCGGTGGCGCGGGCGGAACGGCAGTGTGAGGCCGGACCCTCAGGTCCGGCTTTTGCATGTTCGGGGGATGGATGGGACGGCTGAACGGCACCGAGATCACGGTTCTGGGGGCGGGTGTCGCGGGGCTTGCGCTGGCCGTTGCGCTGGCGCGGCGCGGGGCCAGCGTCACCGTGCTGGAACAGGCCGAAGCGATCCGCGAGGTCGGTGCCGGATTGCAGATCACCCCCAACGGCGTGGCCGTGCTGCGCGCGCTGGGTCTGGGCGAGGCGCTGGCTGCGGTGGCGCCACAGGCGCAGGCGGTGGAACTGCGTGACGGCTATGGTGGTGGCACCATCCTGCGGATGGATCTGGCGCGGCTGCGGCCCGGTCTGTCTTGGCATCTGACGCACCGGGCCGACCTGATCGAGCTGCTGGCGGCTGCCGCACGGGTGGCCGGGGTGCAGATCCGCCTGCTTCAGAAGATCGAGAAGGTGGATCTGTCCGGCGATCAGCCCAGCCTGATGACGGCGCAGGGCGTCGAACTGCGGCCTGCCCTGTTGATCGGGGCGGACGGGCTGCATTCCCGCCTGCGCGCGGCACTGACCGGCGTGGTGGCGCCGTTCTTTACCCGGCAGGTGGCCTGGCGGGCGGTAATCCCCGAAACCACCGACACCGCGCCGGTGGCCGAGGTGCATATGGGCGCGGGGCGGCATCTGGTCAGCTATCCGCTGCGCGGCGGGCGGCTGCGTAATATCGTGGCGGTGGAAGAACGGAACCGCTGGGTCGACGAGGGCTGGAACCTGCGTGACGACCCGCTGGCGCTGCGTCTGGCGTTCGAGGAATTCGGCCCGCGCGTGCGCGGCTGGCTGGACAGGGTGGAGGATCTGTGGCTCTGGGGGCTGTTCCGGCATCCGGTGGCCGAAAGCTGGGGCAGGGTGCTGCCTGCCGGGTTTGCCGCCATTCTGGGGGATGCGGCGCATCCGACGCTGCCGTTTCTGGCGCAGGGCGCCAATATGGCGCTGGAGGATGCCTGGGTGCTGGCCGATCTGCTGGACCGGCACGGGCCGGGTGAAACTGCGCTGGCGGCCTATACCGCCGCCCGCGCCCCGCGCTGTGCGAAGATCGTTGCGGCAGCGAACAGCAATGCCCGCGCCTATCACCTGCGGGGCGTGGTGCGCGAGGTGGCGCATCTTGGCCTCAGGATCGGCGGCAGGGTGGCACCGGGTGCGGGGCTGGCCCGCTATGACTGGGTTCACGGGTTCGACGCGACCGCCTGAAGCGGAAAGACCCAGAGGATGACCGGAATCGCCACGGCGGCCACCACCGCCTCCAGCGGCAGGCCCAGCCGCCAGTAGTCGCCAAAGCGGAATCCGCCGGGGCCAAGGATCAGGGTGTTGTTCTGATGGCCGATGGGCGTGAGGAAGGAACAGGACGCGCCGATGGCCACCGCCATCAGAAAGGCATCGGGATTCACCGACAGCGCGCTGGCCGCTCCGAGGGTGATAGGGCACATGACGGCTGCGGTGGCCGCGTTGTTCATCACATCCGACAGCGTCATGGTCACGACAAGGATCAGGCCCAGTGCGACAACCGCATTGCCCTGCGCCACATGGGTCATCAGGGTTTCCGCAACCAGCTTTGCCGCGCCCGAGCTTTCCATCGCATCGGCGACCGGCATCATTGCCGCCAGCAGCACGATGACTGACCAGTCGATGCTGTCATAGACATCGGACAGCGGCACGAGGCGGGTGATCATCACCGCCAGCATGCCGCAGGTAAAGGCGATGGCGGGCGGGGCAAAACCCAGTGCCGCTGCCGCAACCGCCGCCGCCATGATGCCCGAGGCAAGCAGCGCCTGACGCGGGCGCGGCAGATGCAGATCACGCTCGGCCAGCGGAATGAAGCCCGCATGGGCGCTGAAGCCTGAAAGTGCCTCGGCCTGTCCCTGAAGCAGCAGCACATCCCCCGCCCGGATGCGCCATTCCCGCAGCCGGGTCGCGGCACGCTGGCCACTGCGCGCGACGGCAAGCAGGTTGATGCCATAGCGCGAGCGCAGGCCAAGGTCGGCGGGGGTCGATCCTGCCAGGGCACTGTCAGGCCGCACCACATATTCGCGCAGCAGAACCTCATCGTTGCGGCGGCTTTCCTGTTCGGGATCGCGTTCCGCCAGCTTCAGACCCAGCGGCTGTGCCGCCTCGATCAGCGTGGCAAGATCGGCCTCCATCACCAGCAGGTCGCCCTCGATCACCTTGCGGCTGGCGCGCGGTGCGGTCAGCCAGGTGCCGCGCCGCTCCATCGCGACGATCTGGCCTCCGGCCTCTGCCAGCTTCGCCTCGATCTCTGCCAGCGTCATGCCGATGGCCGCAGCCTCGGGCGGGACGGTCAGCTCTGCCATATAGGCGCCGGTATCGAAATCCTCGCCGGTGCTGCCCTGTCGTTTCGGCACCAGCCGCCAGCCGACCAGCGTGATGAAGGCAAGTCCGGCCAGTGTGACCGCCAGACCGACGGGGGTGAAATCGAACATGGCAAAAGGTGCCTCGCCCGAGCGTGCACGAAAACCCGCGACGATCAGGTTGGGCGGCGTGCCAATCAGCGTGACGGTCCCGCCCAGAACCGTGCCGAAAGCCAGCGGCATGAGCGCCTGACCCGCGGTCAGCCCCGCACGCGGTGCGATCTGAAGCGCGACAGGCATCAGCAGCGCCAATGCGCCGACGTTGTTCATGAAGGCCGAGAGAAACGCGCCCAGCCCGCAGAGCGTCAGGAGCGTGCGCACCGGCCCGCCCGAAGATGGCAGCGCGTTCCGCGCGAGCCAGTCGACAGCCCCCGAAACCTGCAAGGCCCGGCTCAGCACCAGAACGCAGGCCACGGTGATCACGGCAGGCTGCGCGAAGCCGTCGAAGGCCCTGTCTGCCGGAACCAGACCGACGGTCACGGCAGCAATCAGGGCGGACAGCGCCACGATGTCATGCCGCAGGCGCCCGCTGAGGAACAACAGAACGGTGGCGCAGATCAGAAGCAGGCTGAGCCCTTGGTCCGTGGTCATCGCAGCTCCTGTTCCGGGGGATCAGGCGTCGAGGTCGATCCAGACCGGGACGTGATCGGAGGGTTTTTCGCCGCCCCGCACCGCCCGGTCGATCTGCACGTCACGCAACAGATCTGCCGCCTGCGGAGAGAGGAGCAAGTGGTCAATGCGGATGCCGTTGTTCCGTTCCCATGCGCCCGCCTGATAATCCCAGAAACTGTAATGGCCCGGGCCGGTTACCCGCGCCCGGAACGCATCAGTGAAACCGAGATTCACGATCCGGCGGAAGGCCGCGCGGCTTTCGGGCAGGAACAGCGCATCCTTGGTCCAGGTCTCGGGACGCGCCGCATCCTCGGGCTGCGGGATGATGTTGTAGTCACCGGCCATCACCATCGGCTCTTCCGTCGCCAGAAGTTCGGTCGCGCGCTGGCGCATGCGCGCCATCCACGAGAGCTTGTAGCCGTATTTCCCCTCGGCCTCAGGGGCGCCATCGGGGCCGAAGCTGACGGGGTTGCCGTTCGGCAGATACAGCCCGCAGAACCGGACGGCGCGTTTCTCGCCGATCACGCTCGCCTCGATCCAGCGGGCCTGTTCGTCTTCGGGCGCGCCGGGCAGACCGCGTGTCACATCTTCCAGCGGCAGGCGCGACAGCAGGGCGACACCGTTGAAGCTTTTCTGCCCGTGGGTTTCGACGCGGTATCCCATGTCCTCGAACAGGGCGCGCGGAAAGCCTTCGTCGACCGACTTGATTTCCTGCAAGGCCACGACATCGGGGCGGGCGCTGTCCAGCCAGCGGGGCAGGGCCTCGATCCGGGCCTTGATCCCGTTGATGTTGAAAGTTGCGAGTTTCATCGGCTCTCCGCTTCTGTCGGACATCTGGCCAGACCTCTATCGCCCGCGAGGGGACAGACCGCAACCCCGATGCGGTGCGCCGGGAGTGCCGCTCGGAAATGCTGTGGAATTAAGGCTTTGTTAATATTCGCGAATCATGCTTTCCGGCCGGGGCTGTGGATTGTTCGCATGAGACTGACGCGTGGATAAGTCATAATTTCGCCCAATTGGTTAACTCTATCCGATAGTTGTTGCCAGCCCGGCATGTGGATAAGGCTGGATACAACCTGTGAATGCAATTTTCTTTGAAAAATCAATTACTAGGTGCAAGGCTCAGGGGGCAAACACTGCTCGAACCACGGGGGTTTATCATGAGCGCACTGCGTAAATTCGTCGAAGTCACCGAAGCGGCCGATGTGGCGGACATGACCATGGGTCTTGGCGCCGATCTGATGCCCTGCTCGAACATCGAGGGCACCGAGATGATCCTGGGCGGCGGCGTGGCGCTGATGCCGGCGTCGAACATCGAAACCGGCGTGGCCGCCGATCTGATGCCCTGCTCGAACATCGAAGGCGAGACCATGGTTGCAGGCGCCGGCGTCGCGCTGATGCCCTGCTCCAACTGATCTGACAGCCCCCCTTTTCGCCCGGGCCCGGCGCCAAAGGGGGGCTTTCCTGCCGGGCAATCTGCCGGAGAGGGCCAATGACCAACATCGTGAGTTTCGCCGCGCGTCGCGCGGCCCGTCCTGCCATGGGCGCAACCGGCGGGCTTGTTTCACTGCTGTCGGGCTTTGCCACCGGGCGCAGGCGCCAGGGCGATGCGTGGTGGCTGAAGGAAAATGCCGAACTTCTGATGATCCTTTCGGCGCTGAACCACGATGTGCCCGAGGCAGCGCTTGCGGTCTACCAGCCTTTCCATGACGGGCTGGAGGATCAGCTTGCCTTTCACCCGCAATATTACCGCATGATGCTGGGTGTCGCGGTCTGGCTGGAGGATCTGGGCCAGCCGGGCGATACAGCGGCGCGGATGGCCGCGCGCATCGCCTCCGAAGGCTGGATCGGAATGGAGGTGAACGATCTCCAGCGCGCCGAAAGCCGTTTTCTGATGGCGCGCGCAGGACAGGCCGTCGATCTGCCGGGGCTTGACGCGCGGCTCACCGGCTTCATGTCCCGGCCCGAAACTTTTGCCCTGCCAAATCCGCGCGCCGCCTATGACCTGCTGCATGCGGTGTTTTACCTGTCCGAATATGGCCGCCGTCCGCTGCACCTGCCAAAGGCCGCGCAACAATCGCTTCATGTTCTGGGAAATCTGGCCTGGCTGGAACAGAACGGAGACCTTCTGGGCGAGGTCTGCATCGCCCTGCGCTATGCCGGACTGCCGGTCCCGCCGCTGTGGCTGGGCCATTTGCACCGGGAATCTGCGGCCTTCCGCATCGAAGCGGGCGTCTGTGAAGATTCTTCCGACGCCTACCATAATTTTCTTGTCAATCGCTGGTTGATGGGGACTATGGGAGAAACCGCCTTTGGCGAAGATTACCCGGTTGGTCCTATGCGATTTTCTTTGGTGCGTCCCCTGATCTCTCCGCTGCGCGAATGGTCGCAGGCCCTTATGGCCCTTGGAGGACGGCGCGAGGCGGATTACCCTGCCATGCGGCGGGCCTGCGCGGGGCGGCTGTCGCCCGAAGCACTGGAAATCGCGGACAGGGCCATGGCGGAGGGACCGGAGTTCGAGGCGTTTTTCGCAACCTTTGCCCGGCCAGTTCTGGCGCACGGCGCCGTGCGGAAGGGGGCCTGATGACCGCAGAGGTTGGACTGCGCCCTGTCTTGCAGAAAACCGCCCTGATCGGGGCGGGGCTTGTTGTGCTGAACACTCTCATTTCGGTCAGCGCCGATGCGATAGCCAAGGATCTGATCGCAACCTATGCCGCGCCGCAGTTGATGCTGCTGTCCGGTCTTATTGCGGTGCTGGTCGGTCTGGGTACGGCGGCGGCGGGGCAGGGCAGCCGCGTGTTCCACACCGGCAGCCCCTGGCTGGTTGCGCTGCGCTCGACTCTGGGGGCCATCAGCACGACCGGCTTTTTTTATGCCCTGCGCTTTCTGCCCTTCGCGGAAATCTTCGTTTTCATCGCCATCATGCCGATCTTTGGCGCGGTCCTGTCTGGCCTGATCCTGCGCGAGCGGCTGGCGCCCGCAGTCTGGTGCGCGCTGGGGCTGGGGCTGGCCGGGATGCTGTTCCTGTTTCCCGAAGGTCTGGGCGGTATCACCCCCGGTCACTGGATCGGGCTTGCCGCCAGCCTGTCGGGCTCGGCTTCCATCGTCCTGTCGCGGCGGATCTGCAAGAGCCACACGCATTCCATGGCGCAGGTCTTCTATGCTCAACTCGCCTGCATGGTTCTCGGCGCGGTCGTGGCACCCTTCGTCTGGCAGCCGATGGGCTGGGCGGATCTGGCGTTGCTGGTCGCATATACGCTGTTCATCGTCGGCACGCGCTGGCTGATGGTCATCATTTTGCGGATGCTGCCCGCCTATGTCGTCATGCAGATCGCCAATGTCCAGTTCCTGTGGATGGTACTGCTCGGCGAACATCTGTTCGGCGAACTCACCGGCGCGCATCTCTGGGTGGGTTCTGCGCTGGTCGTTGCTTCGGGGCTTTGGCTGATCCACAGCCAGCGCGCCGCGCCGGCGCGCTGAGCCGCCGGGATCGGGAAAGATCAGATCGAGAAGGACGTGCCGCAGCCGCAGTTGGACGAGGCATTCGGATTTTCAATCACGAAGCGCGCGCCGATCAGCTCTTCGGTGAAATCCACCACGGCATTTTGCAGGAAGGGCAGCGACACCGGATCGACCAGCACCTGCTGGCCATCCTTTTCAAGCACCAGATCGTCGCCCGCCGCATCGTCCAGCCGGATGTCATACTGGAAGCCCGAACAACCGCCGCCCTCGACCGCGACGCGCAATGCCTTGCGCTCGCCCGTCATCTCGGCGATCTCGGCCAGACGGGCAAAGGCCCGGTCGGTGACACGCGGCAGGGCCGCATCTGCGGGAAGCTGAAGGTCCATCGTCGGAATTTCCATATCCTTCATGGGGTTTTCATCATATAGGGGCAGCAGGTTTGCCAAACAAGCCTCTGCCAACCGACCGGAAGAACGACCTGCGACCATGACCCAGATCCTCGCCCCCTTCGCCTGCCTGCCTGAAGCCTCGCGCGGGCGGCGCCATGACGAGGGCATGTCCACCTTCCGTTCGCCGTTCCAGCGTGACCGTGACCGCATCATCCATTCCTCCGCCTTCCGCCGGCTGAAACACAAGACGCAGGTGTTCATCGAACACGAGGGGGATTACTACCGCACCCGCCTGACGCATTCTATCGAGGTGGCGCAGGTCGCGCGTACGATTTCCGGCGTGCTGGGCCTGAACACCGATCTTGCGGAATGCGTGGCGCTGGCGCATGACCTAGGCCATACACCCTTCGGCCATACCGGCGAAGATGCGCTGGCCCGGCTGATGCAGCCCTATGGCGGCTTTGACCACAATGCCCAGGCCTTGCGCATCGTGACGAAGCTGGAACGGCACTACGCCGGTTTCGACGGGCTGAACCTGACCTGGGAAAGCCTTGAGGGCATTGCCAAGCACAACGGTCCGGTGATCGGCCCCTTCGCTGACAAGAAGCATGAAGGCCCGCTGCCCTATGCGCTGGCCGAGGTGAATGCCGACTGGGATCTGGGTCTCGACACCCATGCCAGTGCCGAGGCGCAGGTGGCGGCCATCGCCGATGATGTGGCCTACAGCCACCACGATCTGCATGACGGGCTGCGCTCGGGCCTGTTCACCGAGGAAGACCTGATGGAGCTTCCGGTGACCGCCCCCGCCTTCGAGGAGGTGGACCGGCTTTACCCCGGTCTCGAAAAGATGCGCCGACGGCACGAGGCGCTGCGCCGCGTCTTCGGCCGCATGGTCGAGGATGTGATCCATGTTGCGCAGAACCGGCTGGAAGCCGCGCAGCCGAAATCGGTCGATGACATCCGGCACATGGGCACCACCATCATCCGCTTCTCTAAACCGCTGTACCAGGAATTGAAGGCGGTGCGCAGCTTCCTGTTCCACCGCATGTATCGCGCGCCTTCAGTAGTGAAGATGCGGACCGAGGTAACGGCGATGCTGGACGATCTGTTCCCGCTGTTCCTGCGCCGCCCCGATCTGCTGCCCGAGGAATGGCGCGCCGATATCGAAGCCGCGACAGATGACACGCAACTGGCCCGCATCGTCGCTGATTACGTCGCCGGCATGACCGACCGCTTTGCCATTCAGGAACACGGCCGCCTGTTCGGCTGACCTGCTTTTACCTTGATTGAAATATCCTCGGGGGTGAGCCCCGCAGGGGCGAGGGGGCAGACAGCCCCCTTTCTTCGTCAGCCGCGCCGCGCAGACGCCACCCAGATCAGCGCCAGCACCAGCGAGATGATCACGTTCCAGCCCGCCATGGAAATGCCAAACAGACTCCAGGCAATCGCGTCGCAGCGCACCACCGCACCGACCGCAATATCGGTGTTCAGCAGGTCCGCCCCGCTGAGGCCGGTGATCGAGCCGGAAGAACAACTGGCCAGACCGGCCCACCATTTCTGCTCGACCCCGACATGGAAGATGCCGATGCCCGCAGTGGTCAGTGCCGCCAGCGCGCCCAGCCAGCCCAGAACCCGCGTGCCGAAAGCCACGGCCAGCAGACCGATGACCACCGCCGCGACATGCGGCCAGCGTTGCCACAGGCACAGCGGGCAGGGCGCCATCCCGCCGATATACTGAAAGGCCAGCGCGCCCAGCAGCAGGGCGGCAGAGCCTCCGGCGGCGACAAGCGCCAGAAAGCGGAAATAGGTCATGGCGGTCTCCTTCCGGGGCGGTCAGCCGAGATATTTGACGGCGGCAAAACCGCCGATCAGCAGCGCCAGCGCCAGCGTGAACATAAGCCCAAGCCGCCGCTCGATGAAATCACGGATCGGTGCGCCAAATTTCCACAGCAGGGCCGCGACGATGAAGAACCGCAGCCCCCGCGCCACGATACTGGCGACGATGAACACCGGCAGCGACAGTTGCGTGGTGCCCGACAGGATGGTGATGACCTTGTAGGGAAAGGGCGTCACCCCCGCGATCAGCACAGCCCAGGCGCCCCAGGCATTGTAGCTTTCACTGAATGTCTCGAACTCGGCGGTCATGCCATAGAAGGCCAGCACCGGCTCGCCCACCGTGTCGAACAGGAAAAAGCCGATCCCGTAGCCCGCAAGACCGCCCAGTACCGAGGCCACGGTGGCCACCAGCGCGTAAAGGAAGGCGCGTTGCGGGGCGGCAATGATCATCGGGATCAACAGGATGTCCGGCGGAATCGGAAAGACCGAGCTTTCGATGAAGGCCACGGCTGCCAGCGCCAGCAGGGCATGGCGATGGCCCGCGAGCGCCATGGTCCAGTCATACAGCCGCCTGATCATCGGAACCGCCCCGCCTGTTGTCCGTTGGGGTTCATCACGCCGGAGGGGCGAGGTCAAGCCGCTTGCGATGCGGCGGCATCGGGGTAATCTGCGCCTGAGGGTCGCAGGCGTAACGGGGCAGGGAGTTTCACATGGAATGGAAAGGTCGGCGCGGCAGCCGCAACATCGAGGATCGTCGCGGCATGCGCAGCGCCGGCGGGGCCATGGGCGGTGTCGGCGTGATCGCCGTTCTGCTGATCGGCTATTTCCTTGGCATCGATGTCACCCCGCTGCTGGAGGGCGCAGGCTCGGCGCCGCAGAGCCAGACCACGCAGGCCGATCTCAGCCCCGCTGACAAGGCGGCGGGCGAGTTCGTCTCGGTCACGCTGGCCGATACCGAGGAGGTCTGGGGCCACGTTTTTCCCGAACAGGTGGGCAAGGAATATCGTCCGCCGGTGCTGGTGCTGTTCAAGGGCGTGACGCCTTCGCCCTGCGGCGATGCCAGCGGCGCGACCGGCCCGTTTTACTGCCCGACCGACCGCAAGGTCTATTTGGATACCGATTTCTTCACTACCATGTCGCAGCAACTGGGCGCGGGTGGCGATTTCGCTGCGGCCTATGTGGTGGCGCATGAGGTCGCGCACCATGTGCAGAACGAAATCGGCATCCTGAACCGCGCCAATCAGGTGCGGGCGCAATCCAGCCAGGCTGAAAGCAACGCGATCTCGGTTCGGATCGAGCTTCAGGCCGATTGCCTTTCCGGCATCTGGGCGCGCGAGGCCGATGCGCGGTTCGGCACGCTGGAGGAAGGTGATATCGAGGAGGCGGTGAACGCCGCCCGGCAGATTGGCGACGACACGCTGCAACGCAATGCGGGGCGCCGCCCGATGCCGCATACCTTCACCCATGGCACCTCTGAACAGCGGTCACGCTGGTTCCTGCGCGGCTATCGCTCGGGCGACATGGGGCAATGCGACACCTTCGCTGCCCGGCAGCTTTGACACAGCACGCGGCCGCGCTTGACAGCCCCGTCGCCGCCCCATAGATCGGTTGGCGATGCGGGTGTGGCGGAATGGTAGACGCGAGGGTCTCAAACACCCTTACCGCAAGGTGTGTGGGTTCGAGTCCCACCGCCCGCACCAATCGGGACCGGCCTGCCGCAACGGCGCCGCGCCCCGGACGACCCGACAGCGAAAGTTCCAGGCCCTCTGACCTGCGCCGCGCGAGGTGGCGAAAATCGCCGCTGCACGGTCGCCCGTCCGGGCGGATTCCCGCACAGGTTTTGCGGCGGGCATACCCCGCTCCGATCCTGCCTTCTTTTCGCCGTGATTCTGCGTGTGATTCGGATTTCGGCTTTTCGGGCCGTCTCCCGAGCCTGTCCTATCCCTGTCAGAGCGCCGGATTGGTTCTTCGGAGTGAACGGAAGGTTAAACATCATGGCAAAACTCGGGCCCTGGTTACCGTAAAGTAAGACGGAGCCACTGTTTCCGCCGTGGGAACAGTCCTGTGCGGAGCCGACCAGAGGATGCGTCGGGATGTGACGAAAAGTCCCAATAAAGACGCGCATTTTCGTATCCCTGACAGCGCCTGAACTGCGTCCACCGCGCGAACAATCCAGCGTCAAATCGGGCAAAAATATGGTGAAGACTGGGCGGTGACGTGTCCGGAATGCGCGCTAAGCGGCGAAAATGTGGAGAATTTACTTTTCGACACGCCGAACAAGAGGTATCCATAGGATGTCTTTCTGGGAAGGACATTGGCCGTGGGGGCGGCCGTAAAGGGTGCGCGTCAGTTGACGCAGGAGTTGTGAAAAGAGCTGCCAGGCTTCGTACAATCATTTTGCTGTGCGCGTATTTTACGCGCCGCTTCGTGATGCCGGATTTCAGGCACTTTTTCTTCTCCGAACTCTGAACGGTTGGCTTCCCGGCACGCCCTCGTGGTTTGTGCCGGTCACATGCCCGCAAGGGTCCATTTGATCGGGCGGGGCCGTACGGGCCGCGCTGAAACGGGGAAAAGACGATGCCGGTTTTCGCGCTCTACAATTTCGAGGATACGGACACCCACGCCCGCGACTCGGCTCTCGACAACGGGGCGCAGGACGGGATTTACCTGAACGGAGCCACTTCTGACGGCACACGCGCTGTTCTGGACGGCGACAATGATCTGGTGAAGATCTATCCGAACCCGGCCTTCCAGCTGGATCGCGGGACGCTGGAAATCCAGTTTTCCTCGTCGGAAAATCCGGTTTCGGGCACCCAGACCATCCTGTCGCGCGACAGCGTCGGCGAAACCCCCGGTGGATACAGGGTGGAGCTGCTGGACGATGGCAGCATCGTCATCACGCATGAAACGGATACCAGCTCGACCGTGTTCACCACCGGGCCGGGTTTCTCGGCGCCGGGCGACGAGATCAAGCTGACCTATTCCTGGGATGCGGCCAACGGCGGTCATCTGGATCTGGAAAACTTCACCCAGGGCACCAGCTTTGACGATGCGGTTCCGCCCGGCCTGACCATGGACCAGAGCAGCGAGGGCATTGACCAGCCCTGGATGATCGGCGCGGGGCAGGCGCATTCCAACCCCAACATGCTGAACAACATTGATCAGCATTTTGCGGGTTCGGTCGAGTATTTCTCGATCTCCGATACCGTCGACAACCAGTCGCAGGACCCGGTTGCCAATCCCGACACCGCCGAAACCGACGAGGATGTGCCCGTCGATATCGACGTGCTGACCAATGACACCGATCCGCAGGGCCAGACCCTGACGGTGACGACCGGCTCGGCGACGAACGGCACGGTCACGGTCAATCCCGACGGCACGCTGCATTATGTGCCGAACGCCGATTTCAACGGCACGGATACCATCACCTACGAAATCCGCGATCCCGACGGGAATACCGCAACCTCCACCGTGACGGTGACGGTGAACCCGGTGAACGACGCGCCGGATGCGGTGAACGATCACGCCAACACCGATGCGGGTACGCCGGTGGTCATCGCCGTTCTGGCGAATGACACCGATGTCGACAATGATCCGCTGTCGGTGGTTTCGGCAGGAACCTCGCCGGATGGTACGGTGACGGTGAATGCCGATGGCACGATCACCTTCACCCCCAACGCGGGCTTCTCGGGTGATGCGACCTTCGAATACACCATCACCGATCCCGATGGCCTGACCGACACCGCCACGGTGACCGTCACGGTGGCCCCGCCGCCGCGCGACGGCTGGGTCGATGGCACGGCCGGGAATGACCTGATCGACACCAGCTATACCGGCGACCCGGATGGCGACCGCATCGACGCCAATGACGCGATCATTCCGGGCGACGACCCGAATGATGACCGCGTGCGCGCGGGCGAAGGTGATGACACCGTCTATTCCGGTCTGGGCGATGACACGGTCTTTGCCGGAGCGGGCAATGATCTGGTTTATGGCGGGCCGGGCGATGACTCGATCGTGGGCTGGGATGGCGATGACACGATCTATGGCGGCAATGGCCGCGATATCGTGCGCGGCGGCCAGGGCAATGACCTGATCGACACTTCTGCCACCGGCATTCCGCGCCCGGATATGGGCTATCCGGGGCTTTACCCGGATGACGCCAATCCGTTCAACGACATGGACACCGTCTATGGTGGCGATGGCAATGATACGATCCGGACCGGCGATGATGCCGATCTGATCTACGGCGGTGACGAGAACGACCTGATCGACGGTGGCATCGACGCCGACACGATCTATGGCGGCCGCGACGATGATACCGTTATCGGCGGCGAAGGGTCCGACCTGATCCACCTTGGCCATGGCGATGACCTTGCCTATGGCGGCCTTGATCCGTCCTACCCGGACGAGCTGAACATTCCCGATGCGACCGATCTGCGCCCCGACAATGGCATGGACACGATCTATGGCGGTCTGGGCAACGACACCATCTTCGGGATGGACGACAATGATGTCCTCTATGGCGGTGTCGGCAATGACATGCTGGACGGCGGCATTGATCAGGACACCATCTACGGCGACGAGGGCAATGACACGATCCTCGGCGGCGAGGGGGCAGACAGCCTGTCGGGTGGCGATGATCGCGACACCTTCGTCATCGGCTCGGCCAATGACGGGATCGGCGATGTGATCGACGGCGGCGAGGGGGGTGACGATTACGACACGCTCGACCTGCGCAGCGCCGGTCCGCTGGTGGTGCATTATGCCGCCGACAACCCGGAAAACGGCACCGTCGATTTCCTTGATGCCGATGGCAATGTCACCGGGACGATGACCTTCACGAATATCGAGAATGTCATCCCCTGCTTCACCCCCGGCACACTGATCGCGACCCCGCGTGGCGAGGTGCCGGTGGAAGAGCTGAAAGCCGGTGACCGGGTCATCACCCGCGACAACGGCATCCAGCAGATCCGCTGGGTGGGCCAGAAGGCGCTGAACTGGACCGACCTGTCGCTGAACCCGCATCTGAAGCCGATCCTGATCCGCAAGGGCAGCCTCGGCAACGGCCTGCCGGAGCGCGACATGATGGTCAGCCCGAACCACCGTGTTCTGGTGGCCAACGACCGTACCGCGCTTTACTTCGACGAGCACGAGGTTCTGGTGGCCGCCAAGCATCTGGTCGCCGGGCGCGGGGTGCACGAGGTGGACAGCATGGGGACGACCTATATCCACTTCATGTTCGACCGCCACGAGGTCGTTCTGTCGAATGGTGCCTGGACCGAAAGCTTCCAGCCGGGCGACTATACGCTCAACGGCATGGGCAATGCGCAGCGCAACGAGATTTACGAGCTCTTCCCCGAGCTGAAATCCGATGTCGGCCGCGAGGCTTACGGCGCGGCGCGGCGCACGCTGAAAAAGCACGAGGCGCGCCTGCTGGTGAAGTGACCGGCGCGGCCAGCGCATACCTTCAGAAAAGGAGCCCTTCCGGGCTCCTTTTTGCTTTCAGGTCTTGAAAAAAGATACACAGGCAGTTTCCGCAAGGGAAACGAAGATCGCGCGGCAACTTATTGATTTTATTTTTAAACACAGTGTCTTTATTTTGCCGTATTCGGTGCCTCCAAAGGGCACGAAGTCAATAATCTGTCCATCCAGAACCACTATTCAGCCATGATCGGCGCCTAAGCCGATCCTGTACCAGCCTGTCGTCTGCCCGCAGGGGCGGATGGGGGCGGACATGAATTTAGAAATGGATCGGATAATGGGTCACGCAAGCCCCGGATTGCCTTTGTTCCCGAACCGCCCGCCGCTTTGGCGGGGTGCCGGAACATGCCCGCTTGCCGCCGTTTCTTTTCCGCCTTCCCTCCCTCAAACCGTGAACGAGTGACGCCATGCCGGTTGCAACCGAACTTTCGATCAATACCGCCGCAACTGCGGAACAGATGTTCAATGCCATCTTCGGGAATGGCGTCCAGCTTGTCAGCGGTACGGCGACCTACAGCGGGGCGGCGGCTTCCTCGGCGACCTATACCGGCGCGCTGACCACGATTGCGGGGGTTTCGCCCACGGACACCGGGGTGATCCTGTCAACCGGCAATGCGGCGGATTTCACCAACAGCTCGGGGACGACGAACACCAACGTCAATACCAACACCGGCACCGACATGGCCGGCGGTGTGGACGGCGACGCGCAGCTCAATGCGGTGTCCGGGGTCAATACCTATGACGGCGCGATCCTTCAGGCCAGCTTCGTGCCTGACGGTGACATGATCACGATGCAGTTCGTGTTCGCCTCGGAGGAATACCCGGAATACATCAACCAAGGCGTCAACGATGCCTTCGGCGTCTGGGTCAACGGGGTTTTTGCCCCGATCAGTGTCTCGACCTCGGGCAATGTGGCCATCGACACGGTGAACTCTGGCTTCAACAAGAACCTTTATCGCGACAATACTTCCGATCAGTATAACACCGAGATGGACGGCCTGACCTATGTGCTGTCGATCAAGGCGCCGGTAAATGCGGGGCAGGTGAACACGATCAAGATCGGCATCGCGGATGGCGGCGACGCGGTCTACGATTCCAACCTGCTCATCATGGGCGACAGCGTGCAGACCTATACGCTGGCCAATGATGATACGGTCAACTTGCTGACCAATTCGTCGCGCAGCTTCGACATTCTGGCGAACGACGAACATCCCTCCGGCTCGAACCTGACCATCACCAAGATCAATGGCCAGAATGTCGTGGCGGGGCAGACGATCACCCTGCCGTCAGGCCAGCAGGTCCGGCTGAACGCGGATGGCACGATCACCATTTTCTCGAACGGGACGACCGGGAATGAACCGTTTTCCTATACCGTTTCCGACGGGTTGGGGAATACCGATGTTGGCTTCGTCACCATCCATACCTCGACCTCGGTGACGAAGGATGGCATCGTTTCGGGCACGTCGGGCAATGACGTGATCGACACGAACTATACCGGCGACCCGGATGGCGACCGGATCGACAACAATGACGGTCTGGGTGTGCAGGGCACGACCGGCAACGCCGACCTTGTCTATGCGGGGGCAGGTAATGATACTGTCACGTCCGGCGAGGGAAATGACATTGTCTATGGCGGCAGTGGCAATGACTCGATCTCCGGCGGCAACGGGGCGGACCGGCTGTATGGCGACGAGGGCGCGGACACGATTTCCGGCGGGGCCGGAAACGATCTGATCCACGGCGACGACGGCAATGACTCGCTGCTGGGCGATGCCGGGAATGACACGTTGTTCGGCGATGCGGGGAATGACACGCTGAATGGCGGCCTTGGCAATGACAGCCTGTCGGGCGGGGCCGGGGATGACCGCTTCTACCTGACAAATGGCGGCACCGGCGAGTCGGACACCGTGGTGGGCGGCGAAACCGGCGAGACGACTGGCGACGCGCTGGACGGCAGCCTTATCTCCACCGGCATCAACGTGACCTTCTCGGGCAACGAGAATGGCACCGCAACCTATACCGGCGGCTCCACCACCTTCTCGGAGATCGAGAACGTCTATGGGGGCAGCGGCAACGACACGATCAACGCCGCCTCCAGCACGACCGGGCACCTGCTCGACGGCGGGGCGGGCAATGACAGCATCACCGGCGGCTCCGGGGCCGAAAGCCTTTATGGCGGCACCGGCAATGACACGATCACCGGCGGCGGCGGCGCGGATGTGCAAAGCGGTGGCGCGGGGGATGACAAGTTCGTCCTCTCGGGCAGCTATGGCAATGACACGATCCTCGGCGGCGAGACCTCTGAAACCACGGGCGACAGCATCGACGCCTCGGCGCTGACCACCAATGTGACGCTGACCTTCACGGGGGCCGAAGCGGGCACGCTGTCCTCAACCGGCGGTAACGCCGGGTTTGGCGAGATTGAAAGCATCACGCTCGGATCAGGCAACGATACCGTCTACGGCGGCGTCGGCAATGACAGCGTGGCGACCGGGGCGGGGAATGATTCAATCCTTGCCGGGGCGGGGAATGACACGATTGATGCGGGGGCGGGCAACGACTCTGTCAGCGGCGGCGACGGCAATGACTCGCTGATCGCGGGGGCGGGCAATGATACGGTCGATGGAGGCACCGGCAACGATACCCTGGACGGCGGCGCGGGGAATGATGTGCTTTATGGCGGGGCGGGCAATGACCTGCTGACCGGCGGCGCGGATGCCGATACGATCTGGGGTGGCGCGGGCGACACGATCATTGGCGGCGAAACCGGCAATGACAATGACGTGCTGGTGGTCGAGGCGGGTTCGACCATCACCTATGCGGGCGGCGACAACGAATCCGGCACTATCGCGCTGGCCTCGGGCGGTACGCTGACCTTCAGCCAGATCGAGCGGATCGTCTTTGCCGGGCCGGTGGACGGCACGGCCGGGAACGATGTGATGAATCCCGGCTATACCGATGTGAACGGCGATCAGATCGACGGGACCGACGGGCTGAACGATACGATCTATGGCTATGGCGGGGATGACCAGATCGCTGCGGGCCTGGGCAATGATACGGTTTATGGCGGCACCGGCAACGATACGGTTGCGGGCGGCGCGGGCAATGACAGCGTGCTGGGCGAAACCGGCAATGACGTCCTGGCCGGGGGCGACGGCAATGACACGCTGGATGGGGGCGACGGCAATGACAGCCTGGCCGGTGACGCCGGAGATGATCTGGTCTATGGCGGCGCGGGCAATGATACACTCACGGCAGGGCTGACCGCCGGGGGCACCGGCAACGACACGCTTTATGGCGGCACCGGCAATGACGTGTTCACCATTGCGGGCGATGCGGGCACCGTGACGGCAGTGGGCGGCGAGAATCCCGGTGATCTGGACCGGCTTGAGCTGACGGCAGCCGGATCGGGCGTCAACGTCAACTTCAGCGGGACGGAATCGGGCAGCTTCACCTTCGGCAGCGGTGCTTCAGGCACCTTTTCCGAGATGGAGCAACTGGTCACCACTGACCTGAACGACAACGTCAATGCCTCGGCCGCGACCGGCAATACCCAGATCTTCACCGGGGGCGGCGCCGATTTCGTCACGGGCGGCACCGGCAATGACTACATCGACGCCGGAAGCGGCAATGACGAGGTATTTGCCGGGGCGGGCCATGATTCCATCATCGGTGGCACCGGCAATGACAACCTCTATGGCGGTGACGGCAACGACACCGTTCTGGGCGGCGACGGCAATGACTACATGCAGGGCGATGCGGGCAATGACTCGCTCGATGCCGGCGACGGGGATGACTTCCTGCGCGGCGATGCCGGGAATGATGTGGTCTATGGCGGCGCGGGGAACGATTCTGTCTATGGCGGGGCCGATGACGACTCGGTCTTTGGCGGCGCTGGCGACGATCACGTCTTTGGCGGCTATGGCACCGACACTGTCTTTGGTGGTGCGGGCAACGACAGCGTTACCGGCTCGGGTGGCGATGACATCGTTCATGGCGATGAAGGCGACGACCTGCTGCAAGGCTCGGACGGCAATGACACGATCTACGGCGGCACCGGCAACGATACGATGCTGGGCGAGGAGGATGCCGACGTCTTCTATGGCGGCGCAGGCGACTATGTCGATGGTGGCGAGGCAGTCACCACCGGCACCGACAATGATACGCTTCATGTCACGAACATCGACCATATCGTCTGGGATCTGCTGAACCCCGAAAACGGCGTGGTGCATTACGCCTCGGGTGAAACGCTCCAGTTCTTCAACATCGAAAATCTGTTCGTGGATGGCGCACAGGTTTTCCCGCCCGATTTCATCGTCGAGGGCACCTCGGGCAATGATCTGATCGACGGGTCTTACACGGGCGACCCTGAAGGCGATATGATCGACGCCAATGACAACCAGTTCGGCAATGCCGACGATGTGGTCAAGGCGGGCGCTGGCGACGATACCGTGCGTGCAGGCGATGGCGCGGATCAGGTTTATGGCGATGCCGGGAATGACCTGCTGGAAGGCGGCGCGGGCAATGACACGGTCTATGGCGGCGAGGGGGACGATGCCCTTTATGGTGAGGGCGGTTCGGATTCGCTGCTGGGCGACGCCGGAGAGGATACACTGGTCGGCGGTCTGGGCGATGACACGCTGGCGGGCGGTGCCGACAATGACGTGTTGCAGGGCGACGAGGGCAATGACGTCCTTGATGGCGGCACGGGCGACGACTCGCTGACCGGCGGCAGCGGCACCGACAGCCTGTCTGGTGGCGGTGGCAGCGATACGCTTTACGGTGGCAGCGAGGCCGATACGCTGGATGGCGGCGACGGCAATGACCGGCTGTTCGGCGGGCTGGACAATGACCTGCTGACCGGCGGTATCGGCAATGACATGCTGTCCGGCGATGCGGGCGACGATCAGCTTTACGGCGGCGCGGGTAATGACATGCTCAGCGGCGGCGCGGGCAATGATCTGCTCGACGGTGGCGCCGGGGATGACAACATCCAGCTTGACGGCGGCGCCGATACCGTTGCCGGTGGCGATGACCGCGATACGATCACCCTTGGCGCCGGTGCCGGGATCGGCGCGGTGGTCGATGGCGGGAACGGCGGCGATGATTTCGACACCCTTGACCTCAGCGCCTGGGGCAAGGATCTGACGAACATCATCTACGACAGTGCCAATCCCGAAAATGGCACCGTCCAGTTCCTTGATACCGACGGCAATGTCACCGGGACTATGACCTTCACTGATATCGAGAAGGTCATACCCTGTTTCACGCCGGGCAGCCTTATCGTGACAGAGCGGGGCGAGGTTCGGGTGGAACAGCTTGAGGAAGGTGATCTGGTTCTCACCCGTGACAACGGCTATCAGCCGGTCCGCTGGATCGGGCGCCGCGATCTCTCGGGGGCCGAATTGCAGGCCCATCCCAATTTCGCGCCGGTGCGCATCGCGCGCGGTGCGCTAGGGGGGGAACTGCCGCTGCGCGACATGATGGTCAGCCCGCAGCACCGCATCCTGTTTACCGGCCACCGGGCGGAGATGCTGTTCGGCGAGCATGAGGTTCTGGTGGCGGCGACCCACCTGACCGGCCTGTCCGGAGTCACGCGAGCGATGCCGCAGCAGGTCAGCTATATTCACCTGATGTTCGACCGGCACGAAATCGTGCGGGCCGATGGCGCCTGGAGCGAGAGCTTCCAGCCCGGCGACATGACGCTGGCGGGCATGGATGATGCACAGCGCAATGAACTTCTGGCGCTGTTCCCCGAACTGGCAGCCGGGCAGTATCGCCCGTTCCTGTCGGCCAGGCGCAGCCTGCGGGCACATGAGGCGCGGGTCTTGCTGATGGCCTGAGGGGGGGCTAACGCCCCTGCCGCCAGAGCGCCCAGTCCTCGGGCGTGTCCAGATCGGTCAGCGCTGCCCGGCCGGGCAGCGGAACCAGCCGCAGGCGCCCGCGATGGGCGGCGATAACCGCGCGCGCGCCTTCGTCGCCATTCAGCCGGGCCAGTTCCGGCAGCAGATCCGCCGGAAAGATCACCGGATGACCGGGGGTGTCGCCACTGGCTCCGCGCAGGATTGCCTCCGGCGCAGCGGATTGCACGGCCTGCATCTGCCGCAGCGCTTCCTGGTCCAGTTCCGGCATATCGGCGGGCAGGATCATCACCGGGCCGTCCAGCCCGGCAATGCCTGCACGCAGCGAGGCCGACATGCCGCTGGCGGCGTCACGGGCAATCACGATCCCGACCGCCAGACCCTTTAGCACCGCCTGCCGCTCTGGCCGGTCTGCTGGCAGCACCACGCGCACCGGCCCGCCCGCGCGGATCGCGGCCTCTGCGAGGCGGCGCAGCAGGGGCTGCCCCTCCACCACTTCCAGCAGCTTGTCGCCGCCACGCATCCGGCTGGACGCGCCAGCGGCAAGGATCACGGTCGTCAGCAACACTCCGCCCTCCCTGACAGAAACCCCCGGCCGGGACCGGGGGCAGATTTCCTGCTGAAGAAATTTGCAGAAGCTTTCGACGGATTTTGCGCCCGCCTGTCAAGCTGCGCGTGGTGTGTCAGCCGCGCATCCGTGCGCCATCCCCATCCCACAGCGGTGCCAGATGTACTGTTGCGGTGCGGCGTTCGCCCAGAATTTCGATCTCGCAGACGAGCCCGTCCTGCACCTTGTCGGCGGGGAGGAAGCCCATGGCGACCGATTTCCCGGTCCAGTGGCTGAACCCGCCCGAAGTGCAGAAACCCACCACCGCGCCGTCCAGCCAGATCGGCTCCCATGCCACCACATCGGCATCCGCTGCATCGACGATGAAGCTGACCAGACGCCGCTTCGGCCCGGCCTCCTTTTCCGCCATCGCGGCGGCTTTGCCGATGAACTCCTTGTTCCAGCGCATGAAACGGTCAAGCCCGGTTTCGGCCGGCGTATAATCGGGGCTGAACTCGCGGCCCCAGCTGCCGAACCATTTGTCGAGCCGCAGCGACATCATTGCCCGCATACCAAAAGGCCGCAGCCCCAGATCCTGCCCGGCGGACCAGAGCGTATGCCAGAGGTGCCGCACCGACATATGGTCGGTGTAGATTTCGAACCCCAGATCAGCGGTGTAGCTGACGCGCTGCACGATGCAATTGGCCATCCCGATGGTCATGCGCTTCACATCCATGAAGCGGAAGGCTTCGGCACTGACATCGGCTCGGGTGACACGGGCCAGCAACTCGCGCGCCTTCGGCCCGGCGATCTGGAAGCCCGAGCGCGCGTCCGAGATATTCTCGACCGTCACGCCCTCTTCCAGATGTTGTTCGAACCAGCGGCCGTGCCAGCCCTGCGCGCCATAGCTGGCGGTCAGTTGGAATTCGGTTTCTGACAGGCAGGAGACGGTGAAATCGCCGATGATCTTGCCGCTTTCCGCCAGCATCGGCGTCAGCGACAGCCGCCCCGGTTTCGGGATCGCGCCCGCCATGATCCGGTCGAGCCAGGCACGCGCCTTCGGCCCCTTCACCAGATATTTGCCGAAATTCTGCACCTCGTTGATGCCGACGCCCTCGCGCACCGCCAGCACCTCCTGACGCGTCGCCTCCCAGGCGTTGGAGCGTTTGAAGGTCGGCGTTTCCAGCCGCGGCTCGCCGGGCAGCGCGTGATAGTTCACCACTTCCAGCCCGTATTGCTGGCCCCAGACGGCATTCATACCGTCGAAGATGTCATACATCGGCGTGGTGCGGAAGGGCCGGGCAGCGGGGCGTTCCTCGTTCGGATAGGACACGTTGAAGCGCATCTGATAGTTTTCGATGACCTTCGGCACGGTATAGCCCGGCGAAGTCCAGTTGCCGAAGCGTGCCACGTCGAAGCCACGCGGGTCGCGCTCGACCTCGCCCTCGATCATCCATTGCGCCAGTGCGAGGCCCATGCCGCCGCCCTGGCTGAAGCCTGCCATCACCGCGCAGGCGGACCAGTAGTTACGCAACCCCGGCACCGGCCCGATCAGCGGGTTGCCATCGGGGGCGAAGGTGAAGGGGCCATGGATGACCCGCTTCACGCCCGAGCGTTCCAGCACCGGGAAGCGGCGATAGGCGAAGGCGACGCTGTCCTCGATCTTGTCCCATTGCTCGTTCAGGAGTTCATGGCCGAAATTCCACGGTGTGCCGTCAACGCTCCACGGCTCACACGGCTTTTCATAGAAGCCGATGCACAGACCGCGCCCTTCCTGCCGCAGATAGCTTTCGCCGCCGGGGTCCATCACATGCGGGAATTCGCGGCCCGATTTCAGGATGTCCATGATTTCGGGAATGTCGTCGGTGACGAGGTATTGGTGCGCCATCGGCAAGAGCGGCAGGTAGACGCCCGCCATCGCGCCGATCTCGCGCGCCCAGAGGCCGCCGGCATTCACCACATGTTCCGCGATGATCGTGCCCTTTTCGGTGACGACCTCCCACGAGCCGTCGGGGCGCGGGTTGGTTTCCAGCACGCGGTTGTGCAGAACGATCTCGGCCCCGCCCATCCGTGCGGCCTTGGCATAGGCATGGGTGGTGCCCGACGGGTCCAGATGGCCATCCAGAGGATCGTAGAGCGCGCCGATGATGCCTTCGAGGTTCACCATCCCGTCGGTGAATTTCTGGATCTCGGCCGGGCCAAGGATTTCGGTATCCAGCCCCATGTAGCGGTGCTTGGCGCGTTCGGCCTTTAGCTGTTCAAACCGCGCCGCATTGTCGGCCAGCGTGATGCCGCCGACATGGTGCAGACCGCAGGACATGCCGGTGATCTCTTCCAGTTCTTTATACAGGCGGATCGTATAGCCCTGCAGCGCCGCCATATTGGTGTCGCCGTTCAGCGTGTGAAAGCCGCCCGCCGCATGCCAGGTTGAGCCCGAGGTCAGCTCCGACCGTTCCACCAGCATGACATCGGACCAGCCGAGCTTTGTCAGGTGGTAAAGGACCGAACAGCCGACGACTCCGCCGCCGATGACCAGAACGCGGGTATGGGTTTTCATGGAGGGACTCCCTGCGGGTTTGCGCCAGAATGGCCGGGGCAGGGCAAAGGGTCATGCGGTTTTGCGACGCGAATGTGTCGCAAATATCTGGCGCTCCCGGAAATGCGAAGGGGCGCCCGCAGGCGCCCCTTGCCGGATCGTATCGCTTTCGCTCACTTCTCGGGGATCAGGCCGCGCGGGCTGAAGCGCAGCACCAGCAGCAGGATGATGCCCATGGTCAGCAGGCGCATATGTTGCGCGCTGTCTACCAGATGCGATTTCAGCGGGCCGGGGGCCATTCCGGCGGTGATGCCGCCCATGACCATCGGCCCGAGCGTTTCCACGATCAGCCAGAGCCAGCCGACCAGCAGGCCGCCCAGCAGTGCGCCCCAGTTGTTGCCCGAGCCGCCCACGATCACCATGACCCAGATCAGGAAGGTGAATCGCAGCGGCTGGTAGGTGCCGGGGTTCAGGATGCCGTCCATCGAGGTCAGCATGGCGCCCGCGATGCCGATGACCGCGCTGCCGAGAATGAAGATGTGCAGGTGTTTCTTCGTCACATCCTTGCCCATCGCACGGGCGGCGTCTTCGTTGTCGCGGATGGCGCGCATCATGCGGCCCCAGGGGCTGTTGAGCGCGCGTTCCGACAGCCAGATCAAGAGGCCCAGAACGATGAGGATCATCACCATGTAGCAGAGCTTCACCACCACAGACGAGGCCGAAACCGGATCAAAGCCCCAGTTCGCCGCCAGTTCAAGGAAGCGTGGATTCTGTTGCAGGCTGACCTCGTAAGGCACCGGCCAGGGCCGTTCCTTCAGGTCCATCATCTTGACGCCGCGCGCCAGCCAGTCCTCGTTCTTCATCACCGCAACGATGATTTCGGCGATGCCCAGCGTGGCGATGGCCAGATAGTCGGACCGCAGCCCAAGCGCCGTCTTGCCGATGCCCCAGGCGGCCAGTGCGGCCAGCAGGCCACCCGCAGGCCAGGCCAGCAGGACCGGCAGGCCAAGGCCGCCAAGGTTGCCCTGGATCGTCGGGTTGATCGCCTCCACCGCATCGACAGCCGGGTCAAAGACCGCACGGAAGAGGAAGAAGCCCCCGACCAGCAGCGCGACCGTTGCAAGGCTGCGGGCGCGGCCCTTCACCATGCGGCGGCGCAGGAAGATCGTGGCGGCGATCGTCAGGGCGCCCAGGGCGAGACCGGCAAGAATGCCGAAGCCGCCGGCGGACCATGCCTCGGGCACAGGGCGGGAGTTCACCAGAACCACGGCCAGACCGCCCAGCGCGGCAAAGCCCATGACGCCGGTGTTGAACAGGCCCGCATAGCCCCACTGGATATTCACCCCCAGCGCCATGATGGAAGAGACCAGTGCGAAGTTCAGGATCAGCAGCGTCTGGTTCCAGCTGGTCAGCACCAGCCCGGTAAACAGAAACAGCGCGACAACGCCCGCGAAGAGATAAAGGTTCTTCGACATCAGACCGATTTCCCCTTGAACAGGCCCGTAGGCATGAAGATCAGCACCAGAATGAGGATCGAGAAGCTGACCGCGAATTTGTAATCGGTCGACATCAGTTGCAGCAGACCATCCGGCGCCATGCTGTCAGGCAGCAGATAGGTCGCCACCTTTTTCCAGGCATAGGTCACCATCACTTCGGAAAAGGCGATCACGAAGCCCCCGGCAATCGCCCCCAGCGGGCTGCCCAGACCGCCGACGATGGCCGCGGCAAAGATCGGCAGCAGAAGCTGGAAATAGGTGAAGGGCTTGAAGCTCTTGTCGAGGCCATAGAGCACGCCCGCGATGGTCGCCATGGCGGCGGCCAGAATCCAGGTCACCTGCACCACGCGATCGGGGTTGATGCCCGACAGCAGCGCCAGATCCTCGTTGTCCGAGAAGGCGCGCATGGATTTGCCGGTGCGGGTCTTTTGCAGGAACCAGAACAGGAAGGCCACGGTCAGCCCGGCGGTCACCACGGTCACGGCCTGCGTCGTCTTGATGGCCAGACCTTCAGTCAGGCCGGTCATGGTCTTGAAATCGCCTGCGGTGATCAGGAAGCGTGCGCCATCGGCAAAGTTCTGATCCTCGACCCCGATGATCAGTCGGACGATGCCGTTCATCACGAACATCACCCCCAGCGAGACGATCACCAGAATGGTCGGCGCGGCCTTCTGCTTGCGATAGAAGCGATAGACCGCACGATCTGTCAGCAGCAGCAGCGCCGCTGTGGCGGCAATGCCGAAGGGCAGGGCCAGCAGGGCGGTCGGCAGCGGACCAAATCCGATGCCCATGGATTGAAACCACCAGGTCACGAGGATGGTGACCATGGTGCCAAAGGCCATAGTGTCGCCATGGGCGAAGTTGGAAAACCGCAGGATGCCGTAGATCAGCGTCACACCCAGAGCACCCAGCGCAAGCTGGCTGCCATAAGCGAGGCCCGGAATGAACACGAAGTTGAGGAAAGCCACGAGGGCGTTGAGAATATCCATGGCTCAGCCCCCGAGGAAGGAACGGCGGACCTCCGGGTCGGCCATCAGGGCCTTGCCGGTGTCGGTGAAGCGGTTGGCGCCCTGCACAAGGACATAGCCCTTGTCCGCAATCTCCAGCGCCTGCCGGGCATTCTGTTCCACCATGAGGATGGAAATGCCGGTGCGCGCGATCTCGATGATCCGGTCGAACAACTCGTCCATCACGATGGGCGACACGCCTGCCGTGGGTTCATCCAGCATCAGCACCTTGGGTCGCGTCATCAGCGCGCGTCCGACCGCCACCTGCTGCCGCTGGCCGCCCGAAAGCTCACCCGCCGCCTGATGGCGCTTTTCCTTGAGGATGGGGAACAGATCATAGACCTGCGCCATGGTATCGGCGAAGCCGTCCTCGCGGATGAAAGCGCCCATTTCCAGATTTTCCTCCACCGTCATCGAGGTGAAGATGTTGTGCGTCTGCGGCACGAAGCCCATGCCCTTGTGGACCCGCGCCTGCGGGGTGAGCGTGGTGATATCCTCGCCATCCAGCACCACACGGCCACCGCGCAGCTTCAGCATGCCGAAGACCGCCTTCATGGCGGTGGATTTGCCCGCGCCGTTCGGGCCCACGATCACCGCGATCTGGCCCTTTTCCACCGCAATGGTGCAGTTGTGCAGGATGTCGGCCGCGCCATAGCCGCCGGTCATACCGTCGCCGATCAGGAAGGGCTCAGCCATGGGCGGCTTCCTCCTTTACCTTGTTCTTCAGGCCGGTGCCCAGATAGGCCTCGATCACCCGTTCGTCGTTCTTCACTTCGTCTACCGTGCCTTGCGCCAGCACCTTGCCCTCGGCCATCACGATGACCGGGTCGCAGAGGCGGGCGATGAAATCCATGTCATGTTCGATGACGCAGAATGTGTAGCCGCGTTCCTGGTTCAGCCGCACGATGGCGTCGCCGATGGTGTTCAGCAGCGTGCGGTTCACGCCTGCGCCCACCTCGTCAAGGAACACGATCTTCGCATCCACCATCATGGTGCGACCCAGTTCCAGCAGCTTCTTCTGCCCGCCGGAGATCTGGCTGGCCTTCTGGTCGGCCAGATGGCTGATGGTCAGGAACTCCAGCACCTCATCGGCCTTGTCGCGGATGCGCGCCTCTTCGGCGGCGACCGCGCCGCGGCGGAACCAGGCGTTCCACAGCCGTTCGCCCGATTGCAGCGCGGGCACCATCATCAGGTTCTCGCGCACCGTCATCGAGCCGAACTCATGCGCGATCTGGAAGGTGCGCAACAGGCCCTTGCCGAACAGTTCGTGCGGCGGCAGGCCGGTGATATCCTCGCCCGCCATCAGGACGCGGCCCGAGGTCGGCTGGTATCTTCCGGCGATGACATTGAAAAGTGTGGTCTTGCCCGCGCCGTTCGGACCGATCAGCCCGGTGATCGAGCCTTTCCGGATTTCGAGCGAGGCACCGTCGACGGCATGGAAGCCCCCGAAATGCTTGTGCAGATTTTCGACAACGATCATCCGTTATCTTCCCCCAAGGTGCCGGGTTCGTGCTTCGGAGTTGGTCCCCGATAGCCCTGCGGCACATGCGTTACGGCAACGGCCCGGGGAGCACCCGGGCCGCACCTTATGGTCGTATCGACCGCGATCAGCGGAACTTGTCGGTCACGAAAGCGCCGTCGGTGACGGAATATTCGCGGAAGTTGCCAGCGGATTCACCGGGCCCGATCAGTTCCACGGCAGTGGCACCAACGTAGTCGATGTCCTTGCCTTCCTTGATCAGGTCAAGCGCCTTGCCCAGCTCGCCCGGCAGGATCTGCTCGCCCGGACCGTTGGCCACGTCGAACACTTTCTTCGACCATTCCTTCGAGTCGGTCGAACCAGCCGCCTGCATGGCCAGCATCATCAGCGCCGCCGCATCATAGCTTTCGCCGGAATAGGCGGTGGCACCGTCGAAGCCCGAAGCATTCGAGATCTCGACATATTTCGCCGCGCCGGGGCTGTCGGTGCCGGGCACGTCGCCGTAGGAGCCGTTCAGCGGCGCGCCGATGGCGTCGATCAGGCTCTGACCATACATGCCGTCGGGCAGGAAGAAGGTCGAGAAGGCGCCGGAGTCGACCGCAGCCTGGATCATGCCCTTGCCGCCCTGGTCGACATAGCCCGCAACCACCAGAACCTCGCCGCCAGCCGAGGACAGCGCCGCGATTTCAGCCGAATAGTCGGCCTTGCCGTCTTCATGCGGCGCGGCCAGCGTGACCTTGCCACCCTTGGCCTCGAAAGCCTTCTGGAAGCTTTCGGCAACGCCCTTGCCGTAGTCGTTGTTGGTGTAGGTGACAGCAGCTTCCTTCACGCCACGGTCCGAGATGATGTCGGCCATCACCTCGCCCTGACGGGCGTCGGACGGGGCGGTGCGGAAGAACAGGCCGTCATCTTCGGCCGCCGACAGCGCGGGCGAGGTCGCCGAGGGCGAGATCATGCCAATGCCGTTCGGGCGGGCAACGTTTTGCAGGACTGCGCCGGTCACGCCCGAGCAGTCGCCACCGACGATGCCGGAAACCTTGTCAGAGGTCACCAGACGCTCGGCTGCCGATTGTGCCGCAGCGGCGTCGACGCAGGTGGTGTCGCCGCGCACCGGGGTGACGGTCGCGCCATCCAGCAGCTTGCCGGATTCGCTGACTTCCTTCATCGCAAGTTCCGCACCGTTGGCCATGTTCGGCACGGTGGATTCCAGCGGGCCGGTGAAGCCCAGCAGAACACCGATCTTCACTTCTTCGGCCGATGCGGCCCCCGCAACAAGAGCGGTCGCCGCGGTGGCAAGCAGCAGTTTTTTCATTTTTGACTCCCATGTCGGACGTGTCTGTGTCCAAGGCTAGAATGCAGGAGGATAAAAGGAAAGTGCCCAATTGACAGGCTTCTGCCGATCCTCCGCGCAGACTGACGCCAGATTGCCGTGCGGTTTGGTTCCCGCAAGAGAAAAGGCCGGGTTTCGTCATTTCGCCCGTATGATCCGGCGATTTGCTGGACATGCGGCGGCTCCGGCCTAACTCTGACCGACAGGGCAAGGAGTTGACGATGCGTCATTTTCGCTATGCGGCGGTTGTAGGTCTGGGCGTCATGCTCGCGGGTGGTGTGATCGCGGGCGAAGTGCAGACTTCGGCCGGCGTGATGCAGATTTCCCCGGTTGCCACCGGATTCGAGGAGCCCTGGGCTTTGGCCTTCCTGCCGGATGGCGCGGTGCTGGTGACCGAGCGGGCAGGCCAACTGACCTTGCTGCGGGGCGAGACGCGGCAGGTCATCGCGGGGCTGCCTGAGGTTTTCGCCCGTGGGCAGGGGGGATTGCTGGATGTTCTGGTGCCGCGCGATTTCGCGCAAAGCCGTGAAATCTGGCTCAGCCTCGCCGCGCCCGTGAAGGGCGGTGCGGCGACCGCCGTGGGGCGCGGCCACCTCTCGCAGGATGAGACGCGGCTGGAGGATTTCCGGCTGATGTTTACCGCCGAGGGCTATCGCGGCGGGCGGCATTTCGGCGCCCGGCTGGTGGAGGCGCCGGATGGCACGCTGTTCCTGACCACCGGCGACCGGGGGACCGGCCCTGCGGGCATGGCGGCGCAGCAGGCGACGAAGGCGGCTGGCAAGATCATCCACCTGAACCGCGACGGCAGCCCGGCGACGTCCTTGCCGGGCTGGCAACCCGGCGTCTATTCGCTGGGGCACCGCAATGTTCAGGGCGCCGAGCTGGCGCCGGACGGGCGCTTGCTGACCGTCGAACATGGCGCACGCGGCGGGGATGAGGTGAACGCAGTGCAGCCGGGGCGCAACTATGGCTGGCCCGTCATCAGCTACGGCGTGAACTATGATGACAGCCCCATTGGCGAGGGCACCCGGAAAGAGGGGATGGAGCAGCCCCTGCATTACTGGGACCCTTCCATCGCGCCCTCTGGCCTGATGGTCTATTCCGGCGCGCTGGTGCCTGACTGGACGGGCGATCTGTTCACCGGCAGCCTGAACAGCGGTTTCCTCAGCCGACTGGACCCCGACAGGCCTGCCGGGACCGGCTTTGCCGAAGAGCGTATCGCCGCGGAGGAAACCGGCCGTCTGCGCGATGTGGCCGAAGGGCCGGATGGTGCGATCTGGTTCCTGTCAGTGGAAAATGGCGCGCTTTATCGCATGGCGCCCTGAGGCAAAGGTGCTGGACGGCGGGCGCTGCCTGCGCCAGATTTGGACCGTATTGCCCGGAGGCCCGCATGACCGCTGTCGATGCCGTGAAATCGGCCTATCGCAATTATGCCAGTTTTGAGGGCCGCGCGGCGCGGTCGGACTTCTGGTGGTTCGTGCTGTTTCAGATCGTTGTCGCGGCACTGATCTCGCAGATCGACGGTACCAGCCAGATGATAACGGGGCCTGGCATGATGCGTTATACCTATTCGCCGGGCCTTTTGGGGGCGATCTGGCATCTGGTGAATCTTTTGCCGATTCTGGCGCTCGGGGCGCGGCGGCTGCATGATCTTGGCAAATCAGGCTGGTGGCTGCTGCTGGGGCTGATCCCTATGATCGGGGTGCTGTTCCTGCTTGCCTGGGCCAGCCTGCGCGGCACGGCGGGTCCGAATGCCTATGGGCCGGACCCGCTGGCCGTCTGACGCGACCTCAGATCGACAGCCGCGTCCCGATTCCGGGCATCCCGCTCTGGGTTCCGCGCTCGCGGTAGGGCGTGGTATTATAGTGGCTCCGGTAGCATTTCGAAAAATGCGACGGGCTGGCAAAGCCGCAGGCCAGGGCCACGTTGATCACGCTCATATCCGTCTGCATCAGCAGATTGCGCGCCTTTTGCAGCCGCAATTCCATATAATACCGCTTCGGACTGCGGTTCAGGTAGCGGCGGAACAGCCGCTCCAGCTGCCGGGTGGACATGCCCACTTCCTCGGCCAGATCGGCCGGGCTCATCGGGTCTTCGATGTTGTTTTCCATCTTCTGGATGACCTGGCTGAGCTTGGGATGCCGCACGCCGATCCGGGTCGGGATCGACAGACGCTGCGTATCCTGATCGGTGCGGATCGAGCTGTAGATCAGCTGATCAGCCACGGTATTCGCCAGATCCTCGCCATGGTCGGCGGCGATCAGCTTCAGCATGAGGTCGATGGAGGCGGTCCCCCCGGCGGTGGACAGCCGGTTGCCGTCGATCACGAAGACCGATTTGGTCAGCTTGACCTCTTCGAACTCTTCCAGAAATCCGTCCTGGTTTTCCCAGTGGATCGTGGCCTTGCGCCCCTCCAGCAGCCCGGCCTTGGCCAGCGAATAGGCGCCGGTGCACAGCCCCCCCATCACCACGCCGCGCCGCGCCTCGCGCCGCAGCCAGCCGGTGACGCCGCGCGTGGTGGCGCGGCCAATGTCGATGCCACCGCAGACCAGCAGGGTATCCTCGCGGTCGATCTCATCCAGCCCCATGTCGAGCTTGAAGGATGCGCCGTTGGAACAGGTCGCCTCTATCCCGCCTTCGCCCGCCAGTTTCCAGGTATAAATCTGACGCCCCGCAACGCGGTTGGCGATGCGCAGGGGTTCGATCGCACCGGCAAAAGACAGCATGGTAAAACGGTCCAGCAACAGGAAAATGAAGCGGCGCGGCGCTGCATCCTTGGCGATAGACGTGGCTTTGCGCGGCAGGCTGGACATCATGCGACCCGTTTGCGTCGATTTCGGCACATCTAGGCAGGAAACAGCCCCCCCTTCAAGGGGCGATCCTTGCTTGGCTCTTTGCATTTCCGACACGACTCCTTATAGGCAGTCGGATTACCGCTAACGCACGGAGACACCCCATGACGAAGGGCTGGCAAAAATCGGATTGGCGCGCAAAGCCGCGGGTCCAGATGCCGGACTATCCGGATCAGGCCGCACTCACTGCCGTTGAGGCACAGCTTGCGAAATATCCGCCCCTCGTTTTTGCGGGCGAGGCGCGCCGTCTGAAGAAAGAGCTTGCACTGGCTGCCGAGGGCAAGGCCTTCCTGCTGCAAGGCGGCGACTGTGCCGAAAGCTTCGCCGAATTCAGCGCCGACAATATCCGCGACACGTTCCGCGTCATGCTGCAAATGGCGGTCGTGCTGACCTATGGCGCCAAGGTGCCGGTCATCAAGGTCGGCCGCATGGCGGGCCAGTTCGCCAAGCCGCGTTCGGCGCCGACCGAAGTGGCGGGCGGCGTAGAGCTGCCGAGCTACCGTGGCGATATCATCAACGGCTTCGACTTCACTGCCGATGCCCGCGTGCCCGATCCGGCACGGATGCTGCAGGCATATACCCAGGCGGCGGCCAGTCTGAATCTGCTGCGCGCCTTCTCGACCGGCGGCTTTGCCGACATCCACCGAGTTCACAGCTGGACTCTTGGCTTTGCCGAACATGACAAAGCCGAGCGTTACCGCGAACTGTCGAACCGCATCTCGGACGCGCTCGACTTCATGAATGCAGCCGGGGTGAATTCCGACACCGCGCATGAACTGAGCCGGGTGGACTTCTACACCAGCCACGAGGCGCTGCTGCTGGAATATGAAGAGGCGCTTTGCCGCATCGATTCCATCACCGGGCAGAATGTGGCGGGCTCCGGCCATATGATCTGGATCGGCGACCGCACCCGTCAGCCCGACGGCGCCCATGTCGAGTTCTGCCGTGGCGTGCTGAACCCGATCGGCCTGAAATGCGGCCCTTCGACCACGGCCGAGGATCTGAAGGTGCTGATGGCCAAGCTGAACCCGGCCAACGAGGCTGGCCGGCTGACCCTGATCGCGCGCTTCGGTGCCGGCAAGGTGGGCGAGCATCTGCCGCGCCTGATCAAGGCCGTTCAGGAAGAAGGTGCCAATGTCGTCTGGTCCTGCGACCCGATGCACGGCAACACCATCAAGGCGGCCTCGGGCTACAAGACCCGGCCCTTCGATTCGGTGCTGCGCGAGGTGCGCGAGTTCTTCGCGATCCACAAGGCTGAGGGCACCATTCCGGGTGGCGTGCATTTCGAGATGACCGGCCAGGACGTGACCGAATGCACCGGCGGCCTGCGGGCTGTAACGGACGAGAACCTGAGCGACCGCTACCACACCGCCTGCGATCCGCGTCTGAACGCCTCGCAATCGCTGGAACTGGCCTTCCTCGTCTCCGAGGAGCTGACTGCGCGCCGCGACGACCAGCGCCGCGTGGCGATGTAATCCGGATCAGCCTGGATCGGATGAAACGGACGGCGCGGGGCCAACCCTCGCGCCGTTTGCTTTGATGCGGGCATGATCGGGGTCGGCAGTGCTTCGGTGTGGAATAAATTTTCCAATTCTGCTAGCCTGCAGTCAATCTGTCGGGGAGTGATCCATGTCGAATGTTGACGCGTCGGTAGCGGCGCCTGCCAGTGTCGAGGAGTTTCACGACCGTCTGGCGCAGATTGGGGGCGATTTGCCCAAGCGTTTGCGCCAATGCGCCGATCACATCGCCGCGAATGTGGACCGGATCGCCGTGTCGACGGTGGCGGAACTGGCGGCGGGGGCGGATGTGCCGCCCTCGGCCCTGATGCGCTTCTGCCAGATCCTCGGGTTTTCAGGCTTTTCCGAAATGCAGAAGCTGTTTCGCGAGGCCTATGCGCCGGGGCGGCCGGATTATGCAACGCGGCTGAAAAACCTGAAGCAGAACGGGGCGGGCAGCCCGGCAGCGCTTCTGGCGGAATTTGTCGAGGCAGGGCGGCAGAGCCTTGAGGCCCTGGCGAAAGCGACAGACGAAGCTGCGCTCGCGCGGGCGGTCGCTTTGTTGGCCGGGGCCGGGATGCTGCATGTCGCCGGATTCCGCCGGGCCTATCCGGTGTCGAGCTATCTTGCGTATGTCTTTGAGAAAATGTCCGTTCCGGCGATGTTGCACGATGGGGCGGGCAAGCTGGATCACAGGTTTGCGTTGCGCGCGGGCGATGCGCTGATCGCCATCACCTTCGCGCCCTATTCCGAGGAAACGCTGGCTTTGGCGACCGAGGCGCGGGAGCGGGGCGTTGCAGTGGTGGCAATCACCGATCATGCCTCAAGCCCGCTGGTGCCGCTTTCGGATGCCATCCTGACCGTGCCCGAGGTGGATTTCGGGGCGTTCCGTTCGCTTTCGGCAACCATTGCGCTCGCTCTGGCCCTGGCCGTTTCCGTGGGGAGTGCGCGGGACAGCGCGTGAAACTGCTTTCCTTGCAGATTAAAATGGAATAAATATTCCATTAAGGGAGTCGCGCCTTTTGGGGCGGCAGGCAGGGAGGGGCGGATGAAGACGCTGGATGTGATCACCATTGGCCGGTCGTCGGTCGACCTTTACGGCGCGCAGGTGGGTGGCCGGCTGGAGGACATGGGATCGTTCCAGAAATACATCGGTGGCAGCCCCTGCAATATGGCGGCAGGCACCGCGCGTCTGGGGCTGAAATCGGCATTGATCACGCGTGTCGGCGACGAACACATGGGGCGCTTCATCCGCGAGGAACTGGCGCGCGAGGGTGTCGATGTGCGCGGGGTGAAGACAGATCCCCAGCGGCTGACCGCGCTCGTTCTGCTGGGCATCCGCGATGACTGCCAGTTCCCCCTGATCTTCTACCGCGAGAACTGTGCCGATATGGCGCTGTGCGAAGATGATATTGACCCGTCCTTCATCGCTGAGGCGCGCGCCGTTGTGGCGACCGGCACGCATCTGAGCCATTCCCGGACCGAGGCAGCGGTCCTGAAGGCGCTGCATCTGGCGCGCGAAAGCGGCGCGCAGACCGCGCTGGATATCGACTATCGCCCGAATCTCTGGGGTCTGTCCGGGCATGGCGATGGCGAGAACCGCTTCATCGCCAGTGCGGCGGTGACGGCGAAGCTGCAATCCACGCTGCATCTGTTCGACCTGATCGTCGGAACGGAAGAGGAGTTTCACATCGCGGGTGGCAGTACCGACACGGTGGCAGCGCTCCGGGCCGTGCGGGCGGTTTCGGGCGCAGTTCTGGTCTGCAAGCGCGGGGCGGCTGGGGCGGTGGCCTTCACCGGCGCCATTCCTGATAAACTGGAGGACGGCGAAACCGGCCCCGGATTCCCCATCGAGGTATTCAATGTGCTCGGGGCGGGCGACGGCTTCATGTCGGGTCTGCTGAAGGGTTGGCTGGATGGCGAAAGCTGGCCGGTCGCGCTGAAGTACGCCAATGCCTGCGGGGCCTTTGCCGTCAGCCGCCATGGCTGCACCCCGGCCTACCCAAGCCTTGAGGAGATGAATTACTTCCTCAGCCGCGGGGTGCGGGAAAAGGCGCTGCGCAAGGATGCGGCGCTGGAGCAGGTGCACTGGGCGACCAATCGCCATGGCGACTGGTCCACCATGCGGGTCTTCGCCTTCGACCACCGGATGCAGATGGAGGCGATGGATGGCGCGACGCCCGAAAAGATAGGCGCGTTCAAGCTCTTGTGTCTGGAAGCGGCGAAAGGCGTTCAGGCCGGTAGGCCCGGCTATGGCATCCTCTGCGATGGCCGTCTGGGGCGACAGGCGCTTTACGCGGCTGCCGGTTCGGGGCTGTGGATCGGGCGTCCGGTGGAATGGCCGGGCTCGCGGCCGCTGGAACTGGAGCCCGAGATCGGACCGGATTACGGCGGGCTTTCGGAATGGCCGCTGGAGCAGGTGGTGAAGGTTCTGTGCTTCTGCCACCCTGATGATCCGCCCGAGACGCGCGCGGAACAGGAGGCGACGGTGACGCGTCTGTTCCACGCCTGCCGCCGCAACCGTCTGGAAATGTTGCTGGAAATCATTCCCTCCAAGGTGGGGCCGGTGGAAGATGACACCTCGGCCCGGCTGATCCGGCGGTTTTACGAGATCGGGATCTATCCTGACTGGTGGAAGCTGGAACCCTTCACCTCTGCCGTCGCCTGGGAAAAGGCCTGCGCAGCGATCACGGAAAATGACCCGCATGTGCGCGGCATTGTCGTCCTGGGTCTGGATGCCCCGGCAGACCAGCTTGCCGAGAGCTTTGCCCTTGCGGCGCGGCACGATCTGGTGCGCGGTTTCGCCGTGGGTCGCACCATTTTTGCCGATGCCGCCCGGCGCTGGCTCCGGGGCGAGATCGGCGATGCCGAAGCGATTGCGGCGATGGTGGCCCGGTATCAGGGTCTTTGTCAGGTCTGGGACAGCGCGCGTGCGCAGAACGGAGCGGGAGCATGACACAGACCATCCGGCTGACCGCCGCGCAGGCCATGGTGAAATGGCTGTCGGTCCAGATGACCGCCGAGGGCGAACGTTTCATCGAAGGCTGCTGGGCGATCTTCGGCCATGGCAATGTGGCTGGGCTGGGCGAGGCATTGCACCAGGGCCTGCACGGGCAGCTTTGCGGCAATACGCCGTTTCCGACCTGGCGGGGACAGAACGAACAGACCATGGCCCATGCCGCCATCGCCTTCGCCAAGGGACGGGCACGGCGTCAGGCCCATGCCGTTACCTCGTCCATCGGGCCGGGGGCGACCAACATGGTCACGGCGGCGGCCATGGCGCATGTGAACCGCCTGCCGGTCCTGTTCATCGCGGGGGATGTCTTTGCCAGTCGCCGCCCCGATCCGGTCTTGCAGCAGGTCGAGGATTTCGACGACGGCACGGTCAGCGCGAATGACTGTTTTCGCCCGGTGGTGCGCTATTTCGACCGCATCCAGCGGCCCGAACACCTGTTGACCGCCTTGCCCCGTGCCTTGCGGGTGATGACCGATCCGGCGGATTGCGGCCCGGTTTGCCTGGCGTTCTGCCAGGATGTGCAGGCCGAGGCCTTTGACTGGCCGGAGGCCTTCTTTGCGCCGAAGGTCTGGCACATCCGGCGTCCGGCCCCGGATGCCCGAGAGCTTGCAGAGGTTTCGGCGCAGATCCGGGCGGCAGAGCGTCCGTTAATCCTTTGCGGGGGCGGGGTGATCTATTCCGGCGCCGAGGCCGTGCTGGCGGCTTTCGCCAGCCGCCATGGGATTGCGGTGACCGAGACGCAGGCGGGCAAGTCGGCGCTGGCGCAGGCCCATCCGATGAACTTTGGTGCAGCGGGCGTCGATGGCTCTGCCGCCGCCAACGCGGCGTTGCGCGCGGCGGATCTGGTGATTGGCATTGGCACGCGCTTGCAGGATTTCACCACCGGCTCACGCACGCTGTTCGCGCCGGATGCGCGGCTGGTTTCGATCAACGTCCATGGCTATGACGCGGCCAAGCATGGCGCCCTGAGCCTTGTGGCCGATGCCAGGATCGCACTGGAGGCGCTGTCGCCGTTGCTGGACGGCTATTGCGCCGGGGTCGACGCCGCGGCGCGGGCCGATTGGCTGCGGGCGGTCGATGCCCATTGCAGCGCCCCGGTGGCGGAGGATGCGCTGCCCAGTGACGCCCAGGTGATCGGTGCCGTGCAGGCGGTCAGTACGGAGGCGACCATCGCCCTTTGCGCCGCCGGAACCATGCCGGGCGCGCTGAAGCTGCTGTGGCAGGCGGCGCCGGGCGGCTATCACATGGAATACGGATATTCCTGCATGGGGTATGAACTGGCCGGGGCCATGGGGCTCAAACTGGCGCAGCCTGCGCGCGAGGTGATCTGTTTCGTGGGCGATGGCAGTTACATGATGGCCAATGCCGAACTGGCCACGGCGGTGATGCGGCGCATCCCCTTTACCGTGGTCCTGACCGACAACCGGGGATATGGCTGTATCAACCGGCTGCAAACTCTGGGCTGTGGCGGGGCGGCCTTTAACAATCTTTACGAGGACTGCCTGATCGAGGATCAGCCCCGGATCGACTATGCGGCCCATGCGGCCTCGATGGGGGCACATGCGGTGAAGGTGGCGGGTCTGGCAGGCTTGCAGCGCGCCATCCGCGAGGCACGGGGCCGGCAGAAACCCACCGTCATCGTGATCGAGACCACCGCCCGTGATTTTCCGGGCACCGGCATCGAGACAGCCGCGGGCCCGCACGGTCATTTCTGGGAAGTGGCGGTTCCCGCAGTGGGCGACCGTGACACGATGCGGGAGGCCTATGAGCGCTACATCGCCAACACCGCCCGCGCGCGGCTGACGAACTGAGGGCGCAGCCATGATCCGCTTTGGCACCAATCCGATCGCCTGGGCCAATGACTACGATCCCAGCATCGGCGCGCATATTCCAACCGCCCTGATCCTTGACGAGGCCGGACGCCAGATCGGCTTTGACGGGATCGAGAACGGACATCGCTGGCCCGATGACCCCGAGGCCCTGCGCGCGTTGCTTGCCGGATACGGGCTGCGCTTCGTCTCGGGCTGGTATTCCTCGGAACTGCTGACCCGCACGGTGGCCGAGGAAATCGCGGCGGTGCAGGGCCATCTGGCAAAGCTCAAGCACAATGGCTGCAAGGTCTGCATCGTCTGCGAAACCTCGAACGCGATCCATTGCGAGGCGGACCGGCCAATGCGCGAGAGGCCCATGCTGTCCGCGGCCGGGATGCGCGCCTTCGGGGCGCGGCTGGAGGCTTTCGCGGCTTATCTGGCGGGCGAAGGGGTAACGCTGGTCTATCATCACCACATGGGCACGATCATTGAAACGCCGGAAGACATCGACGCGCTTATGACGGCGACGGGGCCGCATGTGCAGCTTTTGTTCGATGCCGGGCATTGCGCTTTTGGCGGTGGCGACCCAGAGGCGGTGTTGCGCCGCCATATCGGCCGGGTCCGGCATTTCCATGCCAAGAACATCCGTCCCGATGTGGTGCACCGGGCCCGGACGGAGGAGATGAGCTTTCTGCAGGCGGTGCGGGCGGGCGCCTTCACGGTGCCGGGGGATCAGGAAGGCGGGGTGGATTTCGCGCCTCTGATGCGGATACTCAAGGCCGCCGGATATGACGGCTGGATCGTGATCGAGGCGGAGCAGGACCCGAGGCGCTGCAATCCGCTGATGTATCAGACGCTGGGCCTCGCGACGCTGAAACGGCTGGCGCGGGCCAGCGGGCTGATGTGAGGGGGACGAAGACGGGGGGCTGTCTGCCCCCCCGTACCCCCGAGGATATTTTGGAACAGATGAAGGGGCGAAGGATGGGCGATCTTCTGGTGCGGCCGCAGGGTACACGCGGCAAGGTGCATGACGTGACCCCCGACAGCGCGGGCTGGGGCTATGTGGGCTTCGGTCTCTATCGCCTTGAGCCGGGGGACCGCGTGGCCGAGACGACGGGCACGCGTGAAGTCATCCTTGTGCTGGTCGAGGGCAGGGCCCGGCTGACGGCCGCCGGTATTGCCTTCGGTGAAATGGGCGAGAGGATGGATGTTTTCGAGAAGACGCCGCCGCATTGCCTTTATGTGCCGAACGGCAGCAACTGGTCGGCGGAGGCCACCACCTCCTGCACGCTGGCAGTCTGTTCCGCGCCGGGCAAGGGTGGTCATCCGGTGCGGCGGCTGGGGCCTGACGGCATCACGCTGACCCCGCGCGGCAAGGGTGCCAACACGCGTTTCGTCAACAACATCGCGATGGAGATGCAGGAGGTCGCTGACAGCCTGCTGGTGACCGAGGTTTTCACCCCCGCCGGTAACTGGTCAAGCTATCCCAGTCATCGCCATGACGAGGATGATTTCCCCCGAATGACCTATCTGGAGGAGACCTATTACATGCGGCTGAACCCGGCGCAGGGCTTCGGCGTGCAGCGGGTCTATACCGAGGATGGCAGCCTGGACGAGACCATGGCGGTGCGGAACCATGATGTCACGCTGGTCCCGAAGGGGCATCATCCCTGCGGCGTGCCCTATGGCTATGAGATGTATTACCTCAACGTCATGGCCGGGCCGCTGCGCAAATGGCGGTTCCGGAACGACCCGGATCATGACTGGATCTATCAGCGCGACCTGTAACCGGGGTATTGCCCCGGCGTGATCACATGAACCGGAAGGCCGTCGGCCAGCGCGGTCAGTTCTGCCGCGACAAGGGCAGCATCGGGCAGGTCCGGCGCGATGGCGCAGATCCGGCCGGTGTAGCCGAAGGTCCGCAGGCGCTCGATCACCTGCACCGCGTCAAAACCGCTGCCCAGCAGCGGCAGGGCGACGCAATCCGGGGCAACAACCTCCAGCAGCGTGCGGCTGAGCTGGCGGAAGGCGATGGAAATGACCATCGGCGGCGGCTCCAGGTTTTCGGCGATCCGCATGGCCTCGGGGCAGTCGATGACCAGCACATTCTGCGGGGGATCGGGCGGGTGTTCGGTCATCGGGCAGGGCTTCCTGTTGCGGCAAGGGCAGGAGGGCGGTAAGCCTGCCTCAACCCGGGAGGCCCGAGCGGATGCAGGACATGGATGGTGAAACGGCGCGGATCGTGGCGGAACGCGAGGCTTTCATGCAGGCGGTGCCCCTGCCGATGCTGCATGTCGGCCCCGACATGCGGATCGGTGTGGCCAATGCGCGGGCGGTGGTCCTTCTGGGGCCACAGGCCGTCGGGCGGCATTTCGGGCTGAGCCTGCGCCAGCCGGCGCTGGTGGCCGCGATCGAAGAAGTCATGCACGGCGGCGAGAAACAGCATCTGCGCTGCAATCTCAGCCCCAGCGCGCATGAGGTGGTCTATGACATCACCGTCGGCCCGACGCCGGGAGGCGGGGCGCTGTGCAGTTTCTTCGACGTGACGGAACAGGAGCTGATCGGCCAGTTGCGGCGGGATTTCGTGGCCAATGTCAGCCACGAGCTGCGCACGCCGCTGACCGCGCTGCTGGGGTTCATCGAAACCCTTCAAGGTCCGGCGAAGAACGACGCCAATGCCCGCGAGCGGTTTCTGGGCATCATGTCGCGCGAGGCCGAACGGATGACCCGGCTGGTGCGCGATCTTCTGTCGCTCAGCCGGGTGGAATCGCAGGAGCGTATGCGGCCCGAGGGCGTGGTCGATCTGTCGGGTCTTTTGGCCAGCGTGCTGACGACGCTGCGCCCGATGGCCGAACAGGCGGGGGTGACGCTGGAACTGACCGGCGGCGCGGCGCCGGTGAAGCTGAGGGCCGATGCGGACCAGTTGACCCAGGTGTTTCACAATCTCGTCGAGAATGCGGTGAAATACGGCACGCCCGGCAAGCTGGTCACCGTCAGCATCGGCCGCGAGGCGGCTTTGCCCGGATCGCCGGGCGGTGCGGTCTCGGTGGCGGTGCGCGACAGGGGCGAAGGGATCGAGGCGCAGCATCTGCCGCGCCTGACCGAACGGTTCTACCGGGTCGATACCCACCGCTCGCGCGAGAAAGGGGGCACCGGGCTGGGGCTGGCCATCGTCAAGCATATCGTCAACCGTCATCGCGGACGGCTGCGCATCGAAAGTGAAAAAGGGCAGGGCAGCACCTTCACCGTGGTTCTGCCGCTGGGTTAAAGCCGGGCGATGCGCTCGGTCAGCAGCGCATAGAAACCGTCGGCATCCAGATCCCCGATGAACAGTGCATTGGGCTTGCGGTCGGTCACGCCCCACCAGTCGGCGACGGTCATGCCCAGTGTCAGTTCGGACTGCGTTTCGATCTCGACATTGATGTGCCGCCCGGTGAACAACTCGGGCCGCATCAGCCAGGCGATGACGCAGGGGTCATGCAGCGGGGCGCCTTCGCTGCCATACTTCTGCACGTCGAAACGTTCGAAAAAGTCGGTCCATTCCGCCACCATGCGGCCCGGTTTGGTGCCCATGGCGCGGAAGGCCTCGATCCGGGGGCGGGTGGTCAGCGCCTTATGGGTCACATCGAGCGGCATCACCACCAGCGGCACGCCGGAGCGGAACACGATATCCGCCGCCTGCGGGTCGACATAGATGTTGAACTCCGCCGCCGGGGTAACATTGCCCACCTCGAAATAGGCGCCGCCCATCAGCACGATTTCCTGAATGCGCGAGGCGATGTCGGGCGCGCGTTGCAGGGCGGTGGCGATATTGGTCAGCGGCCCCAGCGGGCAAAGCGTGACGGTTCCCGCGGGTTCGGCCCGCAGCGTCTCGATGATGAAATCGACGGCATGCCGGTCTTGCAATTTCATCACGGGATCGGGCAGTTGCGGCCCGTCCAGCCCGGTCGCCCCATGCACATATTCCGCCGTCACCAGTTTGCGGCTGAGCGGCCGGTCGCAACCCGCAAAGACCTTCACGCCGGGCTGGCCCGCAAGTTCACAGACGATGCGCGCATTGCGGGCGGTCAGCGCCAGCGGCACATTGCCCGCCACGGCGCAGATGCCCAGAACCTCCACCTCTTCGGGGCTGGCAAGCGCCAGCAGGATCGCCACGGCATCGTCCTGCCCCGGATCGGTGTCGATGATGATCTTGCGCGGGCCTTGAGGCATCGGTCTCTCCTGTGCGACTCTGTCGGACACGCTGGCATAGCAGGGCCGGAGTTGCACGTTCAACCCGGAGTTTATCGGCGATCCTGCCTGGCATGTCAGTGGTCTGCAAGGTTTATTCCGGCAGCGGACATTTGACCATATAGTAAAAACGGGCGCCAGAGGCGCCCGTCTGCCGTGCCGGAGCAGGATCCGGGATCAGCCGTCGAAATCGACCTGTTCCATGATCTTCAGCGCCTCGGCGCGGTGCCCGGCGATATCGGCCAGCGACAGGCCATCGGGGGTGAAGGTGCCCCAGCTTGCCACCAGTTCCGACGCAGGCACACCCGGCTTCACCGGGAATTCGTTGTTGGTTTCTGCATAGATGCGCTGCGCCTCGTCCGACGACAGCCATTCCATCAGCTTCAGAGCCGCATCATGGTTCGGGGCGGCCTTGGTCATGGCAACGCCCGAGATGTTCATATGCGTGGCGCCGCCTTCAAACACCGGGAAGACGATGCGAACGGAATTGGCCCATTCCTGCTGCTCCGGGTCGGCCAGCATCTGTCCCATGTAATAGGTATTGCCGATCGAGATGTCGCATTCGCCGGCCCAGATGCCCTTGACCTGATCGCGGTCATTGCCCGTGGGCTTGCGCGCCAGATTGGCCTTCAGACCTTCGGCCCATTGCGTCGCGGCTTCGCTGCCGTGGTGGGCGATATAGGCCGACAGCAGCGCAATGTTGTAATCATTCGTCCCCGAGCGCGAGCAGATGCGGCCCTTCCACTTCGGATCGGCCAGATCCTCGTAAGTGGTGACCTCGCCGTCCTTCACGCGCTCTTTCGAGGCATATACGATGCGGGCGCGGCTGGTCAGGCCGAACCAGTGATTATCCTTGTCGCGGAACTCGGCCGGGATATTGGCATTCAGAACGTCGGACTGGACGGCCTGGGTCACACCGGCCTCGACCACCTGGCTCAGCCGGGCGATGTCAACGGTCAGCACCAGATCGGCGGGCGAGCGGTCGCCCTCGGCCACCAGACGTTCCACCATGCCCTTGTCCACGAAGGCCACGTTGGTTTCGATGCCGGTCTCGGCGGTGAAGGCGTCCAGCAGCGGCTGGATCAGTTCGGGCTGACGGTGCGAATAGATGTTCACTTCGTCCGCGAAGACGGGAAGGGCCGTCGAGCAGAGGGCGAGTGCCAGCAGGGCGCGCTTCATTGTTGACCTCTTTTGTCAAAAATTCTGGCGCCGTGATAACCCGAGTCTTTCACTTGGGTCAATGCCTGACTGAACGAGTCGGAATTGAGCGGGCAAATTTCTTCGGGAAGAAATTTGCATATTCGTTCACGCCGAATTTGGCGTCTGCCTCTCGCCTCTTGCCTTTTCCTCCGCCTTGGCCCGGTTCCACAGCGCGTCCATTTCCGCGAGGTCGCTGTCGGCGGGGCTGCGGCCTGACTCGGCCAGCCAATTCTCGATCCGGCCAAAGCGGCGGGTGAATTTGGCATTGGCGGCGCGCAGCGCGGCCTCAGGGTCGATCTTCAGGTGCCGCGCCAGATTGGCGACGACGAACATCAGATCGCCGAATTCCTCGAAGACCTCGGCCTCGGTCAGCCGGTCGCGGGCCTCGGTCAGCTCCTGCGCCTCCTCGACGATCTTGTCGACGACCTCGGCGGTCGAGGGCCAGTCAAACCCTACCCGCGCCGCGCGCTTTTGCAGCTTCACCGCCCGCGTCAGCGCCGGAAGTGCCATGGCCACACCGTCCAGTGTGCGGGCCGGGCCGCGTTCGGCGGCCTTGACCCGTTCCCAATCCGCCGTCTGCTGTTCGGCGCTTTTCGCGTTGCTTTCGTCGCCAAAGACATGGGGATGCCGGGCAACCATCTTGTCGGAAATCGCCGAAACCACATCCTCGAAGGCGAAAAGCCCCGCGTCTTCCGCCAGTTGCGCGTGATAGACCGACTGGAACAGCAGATCTCCCAGTTCAAGACGCAGCTCGTCCCATGCCTCGCGCGCGATGGCATCGGCGACCTCATGCGCCTCTTCCAGCGTATAGGGGGCGATGGTGGTAAAGTCTTGTTCGCGGTCCCATGGGCAGCCGTCAGGTGCACGCAAGCGGGCCATGATCTCCAGCAGGCGGGGCATGCCTGCCGTGGCGTCATGCACGAGGGCGTCGCTTTCGGATCGGGGCAGGGGACGCTTGGGCATTGCGGAGGCTCCGGTTTTCGGCTTCCCTCCGGGCTTAGACCTGAAACGTGCCGGGAGTCCACCTCATGCCAGTCCTGAACCGCATCGCCGATTTCGCCGAAGAGATGAAGGGATGGCGGAGGCATCTGCACCAGTATCCCGAACTGGAATTCCAGTGCTACCAGACGGCGGCCTTCATCGTGGAGCGCCTGCGCGAGATGGGGGTGGATGAAATCCACGAAGGGATCGCGACCTCCGGTGTCGTGGCCATCATCAACGGGCAGGGGGCCGGTCGGACCATCGGGCTGCGCGCCGATATGGATGCGCTGCCCATCGACGAGGCGACCGGGGCGGAATATGCCTCGAAAGTGCCGGGCAAGATGCATGCCTGCGGCCATGATGGCCATGTGACCATGCTGCTGGGCGCGGCAAAATACCTGTGCGAGACGCGGCGGTTTTCGGGGCGGGTGGCGTTGTTGTTCCAGCCGGCCGAGGAGGATGGCGGCGGCGGCAATGTCATGGTGCAGGAAGGGGTGATGGACACTTTCGACATCGCCGAGGTCTATGGCATCCACAATGCGCCGGGTCTGCCCTTCGGCCAGTTCCAGACCACACGCGGGGCGCTGATGGCCTCGGTCGATACTGCCGTCGTCCATGTCACCGGGCGCGGCGGCCATGCGGCTACCCCGCATGAATGCATCGACCCGATTCCGGCCGTGGTTTCCATGGTACAGGGGTTGCAGACCATCCTGTCGCGCAATATCTTTGCGATGGATGAGGCGGTGCTGTCCGTCACCATGATCCATGCCGGGACGGCGAGCAATATCGTGCCGGAAGAGGCGATGTTTGCCGCCACCATCCGCTGCTTCAAACCCGAGGTGCGGGCGCTGCTGAAAAAACGGATCTACGAGATCATCGAAGGGCATGCCGCTGCATTCAATGTCGCCGCGCGGATTGATTATGACTGGGGCTATCCGCCCACGATCAACCATGCCGATCAGGCCGATTTCGCGGCCTCGGTCGCGCGCGAGGTCGTCGGCCCTGCTTTGGTGAATGCCGAGGCCGGGCGCGAGATGGGGTCCGAGGATTTCAGCTATATGCTGGAGGCGCGGCCAGGCGCCTATCTGTTCCTCGGAACCGGACCGGGCGCGGGGCTGCATCACCCGGCCTTTGATTTCAACGACGAGGCGGCGCCGGTCGGGGCCAGCTTCTTCGCCCGGCTGGTGGAAACCGCGCTGCCTGCGAAATAGGTGTTTCCATTTTGTTCCGGTTGGCCCAGACTTCCTGAAAAGGGAGATTTCACATGGACCAACCGGCAAAGTTTGAACGGTTCCGGGCGCTGCATCAGGCGCCCGGCGCTTTTGTGGTGGCAAATGCCTGGGATGCAGGCTCGGCCCGTCTGCTGACAACTGCGGGGTTTGCGGCCCTTGCGACCACCAGCGCGGGCCATGCCTATGCCCAAGGCCTGCGCGATTCCGCCGGGGCGCTTGGCCGCCGGGGCGTTTTGCAGAATGCGGCCGAAATCGTGGCGGCGACCGACCTGCCGGTCAGCGCCGATCTGGAGGATGGCTTTGGTCCGGCGCCGGAGGATTGCGCCGAAACCCTGCGTCTGGCGCTTGCTGTGGGTCTGGCGGGCGGTTCCATCGAAGATGCGACCGGTGACGCCACCGACCCGATCTTTCGCTTTGAACATGCGGTGGAACGGGTGCGCGCCGCTGCCGAGGCGGTGCAGGGGCAGCCTTTTCTGCTGACCGCGCGGGCCGAGAACTTTCTGTGGGGGCGCCCTGATCTGGATGACACCATCGCGCGGCTGCAAGCCTTTGCCGAGGCGGGCGCCGATGTGCTGTTCGCGCCGGGCCTGCGTGACCTGGCAGCAATCCGCAGTGTCTGTGCGTCGGTCGACCGTCCGGTCAATGTGGTGATGGGCTTGACCGGGGCACGTTTTACCGTGGCGGAACTGGCCGGGGCCGGGGTGAAGCGCATCAGCCTGGGCGGGTCACTGTTCCGCACGGGCTTTGGCGCGGTGCAGGCTGCTGCCAGACAGATCCTGAGCGAGGGCTGCTTTGACTATGCTGCTGCCGCGATGCCGGATGCGGAGGTTTCGGCGCTGATGTCGGATCGCCGCCTGTCGGATCGGCTGGCCTAGCCGAATCGCTTTAAAGCGGGCGGCTTCGGCATGTCGTGGTGGATCAACCTTTAGGCCACCATATCTATGCAACCGCAGCCTTTGGTAGGTGGCTCCGGCTGGCCGAATTTTGATCAAAATGCTACAGTCGCTCCTGACGCCAACCGCAACGGAGCGAGTGATGACCGCCGATTTTCCCCGCAATAGCCCCAGCCCACAGGATGTGCAGGCGATGGACAAGGCCCATCACCTGCACCCCTGGACCAACTTTGGCCCCTTCGAGGAGAAGGGGGCGCTGGTGATGTCGCGGGGCGAGGGCTGTTGGCTGTGGGATGCCGGGGGGCGGCGCTATTTCGACGCGATCGGCGGCATGTGGTGCACCAATATCGGCCTTGGCCGACGCGAGATGGCCGAGGCGATAGCCGATCAGGTGACGCGGCTCGCCTTTTCCAACACCTTCGTTGACACGACCAACGAACCGGCGGCGCTGCTGGCGGCGAAGCTTGCCAGCCTTGCGCCGGGCGATCTGAACCGGGTGCATTTCACCACCTCGGGTTCCACTGCTGTCGATACGGCCTATCGCATGGTGCATTACTATCAGACCGCGATGGGGAGACCCGAAAAGACGCAGATGATCGCGCGGGATTACAGCTATCACGGCTCCACCTATATCTCGCAATCGGTGGGCAAGCGCCCCGGCGACCGCGTGCCATTCTTCCGCTATCAGGAAACCGGCATCCATCACCTGACCGCGCCGAACCCCTATCGCGCGCCGGAAGGCATGGACGAGGCCGCCTTCTGCGACTGGCTGGTGGCGGAGTTCGAGGCGAAACTGGCCCAGATCGGCCCCGAGAAGGTCGGCGGATTCTTCGCCGAGCCGATTCAGGCCTCGGGCGGGGTGATCGTGCCACCCGAAGGCTATCTGCAACGCATGGCCGCGATCTGTCGCCAACATGACATCCTGTTCGTGGCCGATGAGGTGGTCACCGCTTTCGGACGTCTGGGCCACTGGTTCGCCAGCGAGGCAGAATTCGGCATCCAGCCTGACATGATCACCTGCGCCAAGGGGCTGACCTCGGGTTATCTGCCGCTGGGCGCGCTGATCTTTTCCGACCGGATCTGGCAGGCCATGGCGGCGGATGGCGCGCGCTGGTTCACCAGCGGCTGCACCTATTCCGGCCATCCCGTCGCCTGCGCCGCCGCGCTGAAGAACATCGAGATCATCGAGCGGGAAGACCTGCTGGGCAATGCCACCCGCGTGGGTGCGCTGTTCGAAGCGCGGATGAAGGCGCTGGAGGCGCTGCCCATGGTCGGGCAGGTGCGCGGCCGCAAGCTGATGATCTGCGTCGAGAATGTTGCCGACAAGGCCACCAGGGCGCTTCTGCCCGAGGATCTGGACGTGGGCACCCGGATTGCCGACACCTGCGAGGCGATGGGCCTGATGGTGCGCCCGCTGGGCCATCTGAACGTGATGTCGCCGCCGCTGACCCTGACGGCCGAGGATGTCGGGATGGTGGGCGATACGCTGGAGCGTGCCATCCGGCAGGTGGCCGACGATCTGGTGCGCGAAGGCGTTAAACTGGGTTGAGCGGAACCCGCAGGCGGCAATGCACGTTGCCTGACTGACCGCCGGGGCATCCCGCCCCGGCCATCAGGAAAGGAGACTGCCATGACCGATGTTCTGGACACCGTCCCGCAGGCCGACCGGATCGACACCGGGGTTGTGAATGTGCTGGCCATTTCCGAGGGCCTGTCGCAGGCCGTGGCCGATACTTACCGGCTGTTGTTCAAATCCCATGCCTATCACTGGAATGTGGAAGGGCCGCTGTTCCATCCGATCCATCTGCTGACCGAGGAACAGTATAACGACCTGTTCCAGGCCGCCGATGATCTGGCCGAACGGATGCGCGCGCTGGGTCGTCTGGCGCCGTTCCAGCTGGATGCCATGGCCAAAGGCTCGATCATCAGCGACCCGGCCAAGCTGCCCTCGGCACATGAGATGATCGAGGATCTGGCCTCGGATCACGAGGCGGTGGCCAAGCGGATGCGCAAAGTGATCGCGGCGGCTGAAAAGGGCAATGACCCGGTCACAGCCGATCTGCTGACCGGGCGTTGTGCTGCGCATGAAAAGGCAGCCTGGATGCTGCGCGCTACTGCAAAATGATCAAATTCCGCCGCAAGGCTTGACTTTGGCGACCGGGGCGGCAATCTCGCCGCACCCGGATCCGGCGCGTCTCCGATGACCAGAATGACGACCTTCAGACCCGAGGAGCGTTCCATGGCCCTTGAAGATGCCAAGAACGAAGTCGATACCGCCTTTACCCGTAAAAGCCCGCGCGGCTATGCCTTTGAAAACGCCTTTGCCGGCGCCACCAGCTTTCTGCGCCGGACCTATACCAAGGATCTGACGGGGGTGGATGTCGCCGTGACCGGCGTGCCCTTCGATCAGGCGGTGACGCATCGCACCGGGACCCGCTTTGGCCCGCGCGCCATCCGCGAGGCATCGAGCCTGCAACCTTATGATCCGCCGCAGGGCTGGGGCACCGATCCGCTGGAGGATCTGGCGGTGATCGACTACGGCGATCTCGCCTTTGACTACGCCAAGGTCGCGGATTTCCCCGACCGGCTGACCGATCACATCCGCACGATCCTCGACGCAGGCGCCGCCAGCATCACGCTGGGCGGCGATCACTTCATCACCTGGCCGATCCTCAAGGCCTATGCCGAGAAATTTGGCCCGATGAGTGTGATCCATTTCGACGCCCATTCCGACCTCTGGGCCGATGACGACCTGACCCGCATCGACCACGGCACCATGATGTACAAGGCGGTCAGGACCGGACTTGTGGACCCGAAACGATCCGTCCAGATCGGCATTCGCACCTTCTGCGACGATTATCTGGGGATGAATGTCATCGACGCCCGCGAATGCCATGAAATCGGTGTGGCGCGGATCGTCGAGAAGGTGAAAGCCATCGTCGGCGACCATCCGGTCTATCTGACCTTCGACATCGACGCGCTGGACCCGGCCTTCGCGCCCGGCACCGGCACGCCGGTCTGGGGTGGGCTGGCAAGCTGGCAGGCCGCCGCGATTCTGCGCGATCTGGCGGGGGTGAACCTCGTCGGGGGCGATGTGGTCGAGGTTTCGCCGCCCTATGACACCACCGGGGCCACGGCCATTGCAGGCGCCCATGTCGCCTACGAAATCCTCTGCCTGCACCATTGGGCCAAGACCCGGCGATGAAACTGATCCTCGCCGTCACTTTTGGTCTGCCGCTGCTGGCTGTGTTGTGCCTCGCGCTGGCGGTGCGGTTCGCGCCGCTTGATCCGGCGGACTGGCATGTCAGCCTTGCCGAGCCTTTGCGCACCGGCAAGCCGAATGACGTGCGGGTGCGACCCGAGGGCGGCGAGATTGCCGCCCCGGTGTTCCCTGGCCTGACAGACTGGGAACTGGCCGAACGTCTGCAAGCCGTGGCGCTGGCCGAGCCGCGCACGACCCTGATCGCGGGCAGCCCGGCGGAAGGGCGCATGACCTTTGTGCAGCGGTCTGCCCTTTGGGGTTTTCCCGATGTCATCACGGTCGAAACCTTCGCCACACCGCAAGGCGCCAGCCTCAGGCTCTGGTCCCGCGCGCGGTTTGGCTATTCCGATATGGGGGTGAACCGGGCGCGCGCCGAACGCTGGCTGGCCGCGCTGTCCCCATCCGCCTCTTGACCGCGCGCGGCCTTCGCGCCACATCGGTCGCATGGTTCCCTTCGAAAAACTCGACCAGATCACCCGCCGCTTCGAATATCTGGAAGCGAAGCTCGGACAGGGCGCCGCCCCGGCCGAGATTGCCGCGCTCAGCCGCGAATATGCCGATCTGAAACCCGTGGTGGCGGAAATCGTGGCCTATCGCAGTGCCCTGGCCGATCTGGCCGAGGCCGAGGCCATGCTGACCGATCCCGAAATGCGCGCCTTGGCCGAGGAAGAGCTTCCCCGCCTGAAAGACCGCATCCCCGAGATGGAGCAGGCCCTGCGTCTGGCGCTTCTGCCGAAAGATGCCGCCGATGCGCGCCCGGCGATCCTTGAGATCCGTCCCGGCACCGGCGGCGAGGAGGCGAGCCTTTTCGCCGGTGATCTGGCCCGGATGTACCAACGCTATGCCGAACGCATGGGCTGGCGCTTCGAGGTGCTGGAACAGCAGCTTTCCGATCTTGGCGGGCTGAAGGAATTCACCGCGCATGTGCAGGGCGAGGGCGTCTTTGCCCGGCTGAAATATGAGGCGGGCACCCATCGCGTGCAGCGCGTGCCGGAAACCGAGGCGGGGGGCCGCATCCATACCTCTGCCGCTACCGTCGCCGTGTTGCCCGAGGCCGAGGAGGTCGACATCGACATCCCCGCCACCGACATCCGCATCGACACGATGCGCGCCAGCGGGGCAGGTGGCCAGCACGTCAACACCACCGACTCGGCTGTGCGCATCACCCATATCCCCAGTGGCATCGTCGTCACCTCGTCGGAGAAGTCGCAGCACCAGAACCGCGCCATCGCGATGCAGGTGCTGCGTGCCCGTCTGTTCGAGATGGAGCGTGACAAGGCCGCTTCGGCCCGCGCCGCCGACCGCAAGGCGCAGGTGGGGTCCGGCGACCGTTCCGAGCGCATCCGTACCTACAACTTCCCCCAGGGGCGGATGACCGACCATCGCATCAACCTGACGCTCTACGCCCTGCCGCAGATCATGCAGGGCGATCTGGGCGAGGTGATCGAGGCGCTGGTTTCGCATGATCAGGCCGCCAAACTGGCGGAGATGGAGGCGTGACCGCTGCCCTGGCCTATCGCGAGGCTGTCGCCCGCCTGACGGCCGCCGGTCTGCCCGATGCCGCACGGGATGCCCGGCTTCTCATGGCGCATGCGCTTGAGATCTCAGCCGACCGGGTGATGCTGGCGCTGCATGATCCGCTGCCCGAGGCGGCGGCGATGCGGCTGGAAGAGGCCGTGACCGCGCGTCTGGCGCGTCAGCCGGTCAGTCAGATCACCGGGCAGCGACAGTTCTGGGGGCGCAGTTTCCGCGTCACCCGTGATGTGCTGGACCCGCGCCCCGAAACCGAAACGCTGGTCGCCGAAGCCCTGGCCGCGCCGTTCTCCCGTGTTCTGGACCTTGGTACCGGCTCGGGCGCGATCCTGCTGACGCTGCTCGCAGAACGGTCCGGGGCGACGGGAATTGCGACCGACCTGTCGGACGCCGCGCTGGAGGTGGCGCGCGGCAATGCTGTGGCCCTCGGCCTCACGGACCGCGCGTCCTTCCTGCAAGGCGACTGGTTCGCCCCGATCAGCGGTCGCTTCGATCTGATCGTCTCCAACCCGCCCTATATCGCCGCCGATGAAATGGCCGGGCTTTCCCCCGAGGTCCGCGAATGGGAGCCGCATCTGGCCCTGACCCCCGGTGGCGACGGGCTGGATGCCTACCGCGCCATCGCAGCCGGTGCGCGCGACCATCTGCTGCCGCAGGGCAGGCTTCTGGTGGAAATCGGCCCGACACAGGGGGCCGCCGTTGCCGCGCTGTTCACCGCCGCCGGTCTGGCACAGGCACGAATCCTCGCCGATCTGGACAATCGCCACCGCGTCGTTTCCGCCATTGCACCGCAATGACCGGCGACTTCCGGCCATTTTGGCACAAAATCGAGGTTTTCCCCAATTTTCTGCGCAGAATCTGCTTGTCACGCAGCACGTCGCATGGTTACTCCGGTTTCAGCGGCGGGGCGATTGGCTCGCTCCCCGTTTTCAAGCTGAAAGCATGACAGCATACCTCCGGAGGGAATTTCCCTCGCGCGGCAGACGATGCAGGTCGGCCAGTCACCCCGGACTACCGGATCATAGGACAAGATGAGATCCTCTAAATCCCGCTCGCGTTCGAAGTCGAACCGCCCGCGCACGATGGGCAACATCATCAACCGTGTCTTCGACAGCTCCGGCCCCGAAGGCAAGGTGCGCGGCACGCCGCAGCAGATCATCGAGAAGTACCTCATTCTCGCGCGTGACGCGCAGCTCTCGAATGACCGCGTCGCCGCCGAGAATTTTCTTCAGCACGCCGAGCATTACACCCGTATGCTCAGCGAGGCGCAACGCGAACTGGCGGCCGAGCAAGAGGCGCGTCAGCAGCAATATCAGAACCACAACAACCAGCAGGGCGGCGGCCAGAACAACGGCCAGTCCGGCGGCAATCCCCGCCATCAGGACCGCAGCGACCGGAACGATGCCCGCGACCCGGGGGCAGGCGACCAGCCCGAGGTTCCGGCAGAGGCCATGACGCTGACCGCTGACGAGGAAAGCACGCTGGTCGAAACGCCGGAAATGAAGCGCGAGGGGCAGCCGCAGGCAGGGCAGAACCAGCGCCGCGAGGGCGACCGTAGCCGCCGCGATTTCCGTGGCCCGCGTCCGCAATACGACCGTCGTGCCCCGCGTGGCGAAGGCACTGAAGGCGCCGCCGAACCCGCGGCCACGCCCGAAGCACCTGCCGAACCTTCGGCGCCGGTGACGGCCGCCCCGGAAGCCCCGGCCACCGAGGCCCCCGCTGCCGAGGCGCCGAAGCCGCGCAAGCCGGCTGCCCCGCGCAAGCCGCGCACGCCGAAACCCAAGACCGAGGCGGAAAAGCCGGAAGCCGCAGAATAAGAAACGGGGCCACGCGGCCCCGTTTTCATTTTGCCATCTCGCGCGCCAGGGCGCAGAACCCTTCCAGCGGGATTTCCTCCGCCCGCGCCGTCGGTGCAATCCCCGCCGCCTCCAGCCGCGCTTCGATGTCCGGCCCCAGCCCCTTCAGTGAGGACCGCAGCATCTTGCGTCGCTGGTTGAAGGCCATGGCGGTGATCCGGCTCAGGATCTTCTCATCCGCCGGAAAGCGCGGCCCCGGCAGCCGGGTCAGATGCACCACCGCCGAATGCACCTTGGGCGCAGGGGTGAATGCCTCGGGCGGCAGATGCAGGACGATCTTCGCCTCGCAGCGCCATTGCGCCAGAAGCGCGAGCCGCCCGTAGTGGTCGCCCCTCGGCTTCGCCACGATCCGCTCGGCCACTTCCTTCTGGAACATCAGCGTCAGGCTTTCCCAGAACGGTGGCCAGTTCGCGGGCGTCAGCCAGCGGATCAGCAGTTCGGTCCCCACATTATAGGGCAGGTTCGCCACCACGCGGATCGGCGGTGTCAGATGCGCCAGCACATCGACCTCCAGCGCATCGCCGTTGATGACATCCAGCTTGCCCGGATACGCCGCCTGAACCTCGGCCAGCGCGGGCAGACAGCGAGCGTCTTTCTCCACCGCCAGCACCCGCCGCGCACCTTCCGCCAACAGCCCGCGCGTCAAGCCGCCGGGGCCGGGCCCGACCTCCAGTACATCGCAGCCCGAAAGGTCGCCCGCCTGTCGCGCGATCTTGGCGGTCAGGTTCAGATCCAGCAGAAAGTTCTGCCCAAGCTGCTTCTTCGCCACCAGGTCATGCGCCCGGATAACCTCGCGCAGCGGCGGCAAACCGTCGATCGTCGCCATGAAACCGGCTCCTGCTTTTATTCTGGTCCAAATATCCCGGGTCCGGGGCAACCCCCCGGGGCTTACCGGCCCCGCGCCGCCGCCATGTCATGCGCCATGCGCAGCGCCGCCACAAGGCTTGACGGCTCGGCAATGCCCCGCCCGGCAATGTCGAGCGCCGTGCCATGGTCGGGCGAGGTGCGCACGAAGGGCAGGCCCAGCGTCACATTCACGCCGCCGTCGAAATTCACCGTCTTGATCGGGATCAACGCCTGATCGTGATACATGCAGATCGCCACGTCATAGGCGGCGCGGGCGCGTGGATGGAACATCGTATCGGCGGGCAGCGGGCCAAAGATCGCCATGCCTTCGGCCGCCAGCCGGGCGACCACCGGCGCGATCACGGTGGCATCCTCATGCCCCATGGCCCCGCCTTCACCCGCATGGGGGTTCAGCCCGGCCACCGCAAGACGCGGTGCGGAAATTCCGAAATCGCGGACCAGCCCGGCATGGGTGATGCGAATGGCCCGCTCCAGCAGATTAGCGGTCAGCGTAGCAGGAACCTCGGCCAGCGGGATGTGGATGGTGACCGGCACCACACGCAATTCCGGCGCAGCCAGCATCATCACCACATCGGCGCCGCCTGCGAGATCAGCCAGAAATTCGGTATGACCCGGAAAGGCAAATCCCGCGCCGTCCTTCAGCGCCTTCTTGTGCAGGGGGGCGGTGCAGATCGCGGAAGCCTCGCCCGTCTGCACCAGTTCTACCCCCCGCCGTATCGCGGCGATGACGCCCGCCGCATTGGCAGGTTCCAGCACGCCGGGGGTGGCAGGGGCGGCGAAGGGCAGTGGCAGAACCGGAAGCCGGTCGGGCGGCACAGCGACCGCCTCTGCCGGGCGGGCGATTTCCGTAAAATCGGTGCCCTGAGGCAGATGCCGGGGATCGCCGATCCAGAAGAAAGGCAAGGCGCGCCCCAGAACGGCACGCGCCTTCACTGCGATTTCCGGGCCGATGCCCGCAGGCTCGCCACAGCTCAGCGCCACCGGCGCCAGATCGGCCATGGCTCAGGGCTCGCGGATCAGGGCATTGGCGCGCAGTTCAGCCAGATAAAGGTCGCTCTGCGCCTCGACCTTGCGGTTGAGGATCTGGTTGCGGATCGCGCTGCGGTCGACCGGCGTTTCGCTGACCGGCTGGCGCGAACACAGCATCAGCATTTCGGTGGCCCCCCCCAGATCACGCAGCACGCTTTCGCCCGGGTCCAGCCGCGCCAGTTCCAGCCCCAGATCGGCGGGAACCGCCGACATCGGCTTGGTCTCGATCTGAAGCTGGTTTTCCGGCAGGCCGCGCGCCGGGGTATAGAGATCTTTGCAGGTATCGGCATTGGCCCGGATCCGCGCGAAATCGGTGGCGGTGGTCTCGGCCTTCGGCAGGCGCAGCCGGGCATATTCCACCTGCACCATCGCCGGGCTCGCCTCTTTCGAGGCGGTCACGTCGCGCAGCTGGAACAGGGCAACCCCACCCGGAATGGTGATCGGAGCTGAAACCTGACCGGGACCAAGCGCGAGGATGACGCTGGCGATCTGCGGCGGCAGGTTGCTCAGCGGCATCGGCGCCAGTCGCCCCCCCCGATCCCGCGAGGCTGCGGCGGAATAGCGCGCCACGGCCGAGGTAAAGCCACCTTCGGTATTGATCTGCCCCTGAATGCTGCGCGCCTGCGCCATCGCCGCATCCTCCTGACCCGGAGGGGCGGGGATGATCAGTTCCGACAGCGCAACGGTCAGCGCGGTCTTGCGGGTTTCGGCTTCCAGCGCGCGGTCGATCTCGGCCTCAGTCACTTTGGTGGTGGCGCCGTATTTCGCCCGCACCACCTCGCGCCATACCATCCCGGCGGTTACGAAATCGCGGAAGGTCTCGGGCGCGATTCCGGCCTGACCGATGACCTTCAGAAATTCATCGGCGGAAAGGTTAGCGCGGCTGGCAAATTCTTCCATGCCCTTGCGCACCTCGGCCTCGGTCGGCTTGACGCCGATCCGCTTGGCCTCCTGAAGGCGCAGCCGGTCTTCGATCAGCCCCTTCATCGCCTCTTTTTCCAGATCGCCCGGCGCGCGCAGGATCTGCATGAACAGCAGGCGCTGCTGGTATTCGTATTCGGTGACCGCCCGGTCATTGATGATGATCCGCGGTGCGAACAGGTTCTGTTGGGCGGCTCCGGGGCCGGAAACAGCGGCCAGCGCGAGGAAGCTTGCGGTCAGGAGGGGCAGAACTCGGGTCATTCGGGCAGTCTCTTGGCTATGGCCTTCGCGGCGATCTGGCGGTTCATGGCAGTTCAGCCCCGGCACTTGCGGGCCGGACCGGGCTTGGCGCTGCCGCCGAAACCGAGCAGATCGACCGAAAGGCCGAAATCCGTAGTTGGCTTCACACTAGTCGAGGAGGTGAAGCGGCGCGAGAGGGAAAGATCGACAAGAAGGCATTCGTTGCGGAACTCGAGCCCGAGGCCTGCGCGGGTGGCACGGTCGGCCTCGAAATCGTAACGGCCGCTCAGCTTGCCGGTCCATGTATCGGTCAGCGCATATCGGCCGTTCAGATAAAGCTCCTGCGTGTCGGCGATGCGGTTTTCCGCGGCATCAGCCTGCAACCAGATGTAGGAGGTGCTGAGCGCGTATTTCTCGCGGTCGAGGTCCAGCCGGAATTCGGCCTTGGTAATGCCGAACGCACCGTCGAACAGCGCGCGGTTGGTCAGCGACAGCCCGCCCGGCACGGTGACCTGCGCGGTGGCGAGCCAGTCCGAGGTGACGCCATCAAGGCCCGAGGCGGTGCTGAACTGGCCGAAATCCTCGCGCCGGAACACCCGGCCCCCGGCGAGCGCGAGGCTCCAGCCCGAAGGGGCATAGCGGGTCCAGCTGAGACCCACATTCAGCCGCGCGCCGTCTTCATGGGCGTCTGACCCTGCGAAACGGTCCAGCGCGAACAGATTGCCCTCGTCAAACTCGACCAGCGCGCTGTCCTCGTTGGGGATATCGCTGCCATCACGGCTGGCCAGAACCAGCTGCATCACCGGCTCGATCACATGCGTGGCGCCGTCCGCGGTGCCGCCCACCCAGGGCCAGCGCAGTTCAAGCCCGGTTGCCCCATGCAGACGGCTGTGCGTGCCGCCATAGGTGGCATCCTGCCGGATGTTGTAAAGATCGGCAGAAACCTCCGCCATGGTCGAGACGACAATTCCCGGCCCGGTCACCCAGTTGCGGCGCCAGTCCAGCCGCAACGAGGCGCGCGACATGTCACGGCCATCGGCGATGTCATCGGAATCCACGTCGGTGTCATAATCCAGCGTGGAGGTGCGGTAATGCGAATGGGTCTGGAACATCAGCCCCGCCTCGCCGCCCAGCGGCCCGCCGGAAAAGCGGCGGTGCAGGGTGAAATCCCCGATCAGCGTCGGCAGCGTCGCATTGCTTTCCGGCACGCCGTCGATGTCACGGATCGACCGGAAGTTGATGAACCGGCCCGAGATATATTCGTTGCGCCGGGTGCGGCTGACCTCGATCCGGCTGTCCAGCCGGTCCTTGTCGGAAATGCCGTAATCCAGCAGATAGGCCGGGTCGCTGACCGCTTCGGCCTGGAAGGTGAGGCGAAAGTCACGGGGGAGCGCGAAATCGCCGCTGGCATGCAGATAGCCGCGCGCCTCGCCCGGCAGGATGTCATCGCGCGAGGTGGCGCCGGTGACCTCGATCTGGCCGGTGCGGAAGGCCTCGCGATAGCGCAATTCCAGTGTGCGCCCGTTCTTCGTGCTCAGATAGGGGGTCACTGTCAGGTCGCGTGACGACCCGAGCGTGATGAAATACGGCAGCTTGATCCCGGTGCCGAGACCCGAGGTGGTGCGGATGTCGGGCATCATCACCCCGGTCGCCCGGTCCAGCGTCGGATCGGGCATGCGCAGGCGCGGCAGATAGAACACCGGCACCCCGGCAAAGCGCAGTTGCGCCCGGTCGAAGTAAAGCTGCTGCTCCAGCTGGTCGTGGACCACGCGCCTCGCCCGGATCTCCCACAGCGGGACCGGGTCAATGGTGCAGACCTGACAGGAGGAGGCGACGGTGTCCGTGAGCTGTGTATATCGCCCGCCCGCGCGGAACATCTGCCGTGCGGCAATCTGCATCTGCCGGTTCAGCACCATACGGGCGGAATTCATCACCCCTTCGGTCAGATCGGCGCTCAGATCCGCGGTTTCGGCCCGGACGAAATTGCCGTTGTCATCGGTCAGGTAGATCGGTCCCTCGAACCGCAGCCGGTCGGCGGCGCGATCATAGGTGATGCGCTGCGCCCGGAGCCGCTGGCCGCGATACCGCACCTCGACATCGCCTTGCGCCACCAGGAGGCTGTCGCCGCTGACCGACACCTGATTGGCGGTCAGGGTCGCACGGTCGACCGTCTGGCCATTGCCGCCGAGGGGCAGCAGCGCCAGAGCCAGCGCGAAAAGGGAAGCGCGCCAGCCCATCAGCCGTCCTCCAGATGCAGCAAAAGCCCGATGGCGCAAAGCGTCGCGGTCACCGGCGGCGTCCAGGCGGCCATGGCCACGGGGATCTGGCCGTTCTCACCCAGCACCTGCGCGAAGTTGCGCAGGAAGAAAATGGCGAAACCGCCAAGAATGGCGAACATCACCAGCATGCCGGTGCGCCCGAAGCGCGCGTGGCGCATGGTGAAGCCCGCCGCGATCAGCACCATGGCGGTCATCAGGAGCGGCAGCGCCAGTTGCATCTGGAACCAGACCTGATGGTTGCGCGCTGTGAAGCCCGCGCGTTCCAGCCCGCGGATATAGGAAGGCAGTTCCCAGACCGGAATGGCCGAGGGGCTGCCGAAACTGTCGCGGATGGCCGCCGCCGTCAGATCCGAGGCGAACGTGCCACTGGCCATGGTTTCAACCGCCGACTGGGGGTTGGCCGCATCCAGCGACCAGCGCCGGGCCTCGGTCAGCGCCCAGGCACCGGGTTCCAGCCGGGCCTCTGCGGCCTCGACCCGCTCACGCGGGACGCCGGTCGCGTCGAAAGACAGGAAGGTCGCGTCGAACAGCCGGGTTCCATCGGCGCTGGCACGGGCGGCATGGATCACAGTCTGCGACCCGCCGCCGCCCTGACGCAGCCAGAGCCCTTCGTCCGATACCGACAGCACCCGTTCCGCTCCCCGTGCATAGCGTGCGTAAAGCACGTCATATTCCTTGGTCGTCGCCGCCACCAGCGGATTGAGCACCGCAACCGCAAAGGCACCGATCAGCAGGGATACGATGACCGGCGCCATCAGGAACCGCAAGCCCGACCGGCCCGCCGCGCGCACCACCACCAGTTCCGACGACCGCGAAAGGCCCAGAAACAGCGCGATGGCGGACAGGATCATGATGAGCGGCAGGATGCGGTAAAGGCTGTCCGGCACATTCATCAGCGCCAGTTGCGCCGCCTGCGCCAGACCGGCGCCCTTGTCGGAAAACCGGCGCAGCTGCTCCAGCATGTCGATCAGCATGAGGATGCCGAAGAAGATCAGGAATACCCGGACGAACATCCACAGGAAGCGCCGCGCGACATAAAGGCTCAGCGTCATGTAGTGGCCTCCGCCGGTTTGGGCCGCCTGCGCGGGCGTTGCGACCACCACAGAAGGAAAAGCGAGATCGCAAGCCCGGTCAGCGGCGCGGCATAGACCAGCGGCCAAGCCATCGGGTCGCGCAGGCTTTGCGACATGGCGGTGGTGTGGATCAGCTGCACGAAGATCAGAAGCCCCACGGCGATGCCGATCTGCCGCCACAGGCCAAAGCGTGAAAATCCCCCCAGAAGCAGCGCCGAAAAGCCCAGCAGGGCCGCCGCCGTGCCCAGGAAGGGCATGGCAAACCGCGCATGCGCCTCGCTGAGGAAAGCCGCGCGGCTTTCGCCGGTTTCGGCCAGCAGCGCGGGATCGGCGCGCAGCAGGTCAAGCGTCGAGAGATCCTCGACATCGCGATGCGGCAGGGCGCCGGTTTCGATCAGCCGGCCAAGGTCATAGGTGAAATCCTGAAACCGGGTCACTGACAGACGCTCGGTGCCGGACAGGTTCTGCACCATACCGTCGAACATGATCAGCTTGGGGCCGGTATCGCTGCGCGCCAGCAGGGCGCGGCTGGCGGTATAGACGGCACGCGCCGCCGGGTCACGATCATCGGCGATGAACAGGTCACGCAATTCGCCGGTCTCGGTGATCTCGCGGATGAACAGCGTCACATTCTTTGACGGATGCATGAACTCGCCATCTGACAGATAGCGCGAGGTCACGTTTTCCGCGATCTCCGCCGACCGGCTGGCCAGCATGGTGCGGCTGGCGGGCACCAGAACGTGCATCAGAACCAGCATCATCAGTGCGACGATCAGCCCGAACCAAAGAACGGGCCGGGCAAGCCGGAACGAGGAAAATCCGGTGGCCTGCATCACGATCAGCTCACTGTCGGCCATCAGGCGATTCACGCCGTAAACAGTTGCCGCAAATGCGGAAATCGGCAGTACCAGACGGATGACATTGGGCAGGGTCAGCAGAGAAAACTCAAGGAAGACCAGCGCCGACTGGCCGTCGCCGATCAGCTCGTCGAACAGCCCCACCGCCCGGTTGACCCAGTAGATCGCAACCAGCACCAGCGAGAAGAACCCGAACAACGCCAGCAAATGCGACAGCAGATATCTGTCGAATCTCGACACGCGGACCCTCGCTTCAACCCCGGAACGGGCGCGACGCTAGCCGAAATCCCCGGCGGGGAAAACTGCTATCTGGTCAAGGACGGCGCGGGCGGCTAGCCTCGCGGCGAAAGCCTGCCCGGTTTCAGGGTGGCGGGCAAGACCGACAGCCGGAGAATGAATATGTCGCATCCCGTTCCGATCCAGTTCCAGCCCGTCGATGCCGAAGCGCTGGCCAAGGCCACGGGCCTTATTGTCGTGGTGGTGGAGGAGGGCGGCAAGCTGGGCGCAGCCGGGCGGCGGCTTGACCGGCTGATGAAGGGCGCGCTGGCGCGTTATCTGGCGGCGCCGGCCTTTGTGGATCAGAAAGCGGGCGAGGGCACGGTTCTGGCCTGGCCCGCGGGTCTGGTGGCCGAGGCGGTGCAGGTGGTGAAGCTGGACCGCAAGGCCGATGTGGCACAGGCGCGCAAGGCGGGCGGCGCCATCGGCCGCGCGCTGTCCGAGGCAGGGACGCTGGTTCTGGCCGAAGGCGGGCGCCATCTGGCGGAACTCTCGTTCGGGCTGGCGCTGCGGGCCTATGACTTCACCGCGCACAAGACCGGCACGGCGAAAGCGCCTGGCCCGGTGACGCTGATGGTGCCGAACCCCGAGGCGGCGGCAGCCGAGGCGGCACCGCTGGCCGCGCTGGCGGAAGGCGTGTTCTTCACCCGCGATCTGGTGAACGAACCGGCCAATGTGCTGACCACCTATGATTTCGCCGCCCGTCTGGCCGCGATGCAGGAACTGGGTCTGGATGTCGAGATCCTGGAGGAAGAGGATCTGTCAAAACTGGGCATGCGCGCGCTTCTGGGCGTGGGGCAGGGCTCGGAAAGCCCGTCCAAGGTCGTCGTCATGCACTGGCGCGGCGGCGCGAAGGACGAGGCCCCGCTGGCGCTGGTCGGCAAGGGGGTGGTGTTCGATACCGGCGGCATTTCCATCAAGCCCGCGGGCGGTATGGAAGAAATGACGATGGACATGGGCGGCGCCGGTGTGGTGGCGGGCGTGATGCGGACGCTGGCACTGCGCAAGGCCAAGGCCAATGTCGTGGGTCTGGTCGGGCTGGTGGAAAACATGCCCGACGGGCGCGCGCAGCGTCCGGGCGATGTGGTGCGCTCGATGAAGGGCGACACCATCGAGGTCATCAACACCGATGCCGAGGGGCGGCTCGTTCTGGCCGATGTGCTGTGGTATGCGCAGGAACGTTTCAACCCCTGCGGCGTGATCGACCTCGCCACGCTGACCGGGGCGATCATCGTGGCGCTGGGGCATGAAAACACCGGCGTATTCTCGAACAACGATGCCTTCTGCGAACAGTTCCTGAAGGCGGCAAAAGCCGAGGGCGAGGGCGCGTGGCGCATGCCGATGGGTGACGCTTATGACGCCAAGCTGAAATCGCGCATCGCGGATATGAAGAATATCGGCGGGCGCGATGGCGGCTCGATCACCGCGGCGCAGTTCCTGCAACGCTTCGTGAAGGCGGAAACGCCGTGGATTCACCTCGACATCGCCGGGACGGCGCTGTTGCAGGCCGATACGGCACTGGCGCCCAAGGGGGCGACCGGCTGGGGCGTGGCGGCACTGAACCGGATGATCCGCGACAGGTTCGAGAAGTAAGCGCATGTCGCGTGTGCTGTTCTACCACCTGACCCGCAGCGGCGTGCCGGAAACGGTGACGCAGCTTGCGGGGCGGGCGCTGGGTCAGGGCTGGCGGGTGATGCTGCGCGGCACCGATCGTGGACGGCTGGAATGGCTGGACGAAAAGCTGTGGCTGGAACCGGAAGACGGGTTCCTGCCGCATGGTCTTGAAGGCGCAGGGCGCGAGGCGGCGCAGCCGCTGCTGCTGGGCCTTGGCCCGGTCGCCAATGACGCAAGGGCGCTGATGCTGGTTGACGGGGCCGAGCCGCAACCGGGCGAGGCGGCCGGGCTCGAAAGGGTCTGGGTTCTGTTCGACGGGCAGGATCAGGGCGCAGTGAATGCGGCGCGGGGCCTCTGGAAGCGGCTCGCGGGCGAGGGGGCACATCTGCAATACTGGTCCGAGGAATCCGGCCGCTGGGCCATGCAGACCGAACGGCTGGCGGAAGCTACCGGCTGAGGATCATCTGGTCGCCGTCAATCTCCATCCGGTAGCGGCGCAGGTAATCCATTCCCAGAAGCGAGCCATCCATTGCGCCATCGGTCACATAGGCGGTGACGCTGTCGTCATGGAAGGGGCCAAGCTGCACATCCTTCAGCCAGACCCGCGCAGTGCGCACGGTGCCATTGGCGGTATTGGCCTCACCCATGTAGACAAGACCCTCGGTCGTCACGCCAAGCCGTGCCGCATCGCGCGCCGACAGCACGATGTTGGTGGCGCCGGTGTCGACCATGAAGGGAATGCTGCGGCCCTCTATCTCCAGCGTCAGGTAGAAATGCCCGTCTGCGGCGCGGGGGATGTGGATGCTCTGGCCCTCCACCTGCTGCATGGGCAGGATGTTGCTGCGCATGTCGGTCCAGAGACCATATCCCGCCATCAGCCCGACGATGATCATGCCCCAGGCCATCAGCGTGCGCAGACCAGCGCCCAGCTTGCCGCGATATTCCGCCATGGCCCAGCCGCCGACAGCGGCCACCAGCAGGCTGAGGTAGAGAATGCGCGCGGTCATGTCGCCGTCCATCGGGGTCTCCTTTGCCCCCGATCTGGGGCGTAGGCGGGCAGGGTGCAAGGGCGCGGCGTCAGATCAGCCCGGTGCCGCGCACCCCGTCGATGACGAACTGGACGGACAGCGCCGCCAGCAACATGCCCAGAAGCCGGGTGATGACCACGGTTCCGGTGCGGCCCAGCGCGCGTTCGATGGGCGGGGCGGCCAGCAGGAACAGGAAGGTGGCCACCATCATCGCCAGAAGCAGACCCAGCACCTGCGCCGCCCCCAGCCAGCCACCACCCGATTGCCCCATCAGCAGAATCATCGTGGCGATGGCGCCCGGCCCGGCGATCAGCGGCGTGGCCAGCGGAAAGACCGAAGGATCATGGTCAGGGTCCGCCTGTTGCCCCTCGCGTCGCTGGGTGCGGCGTTCGAACAGCATGTCCAGCGCGGTCAGGAACAGAAGGATACCGCCCGCGATGCGAAAGGCGGGCATGGAAATGCCGATGAATCCCAGCAGCGCCTCGCCCATCAGCGCGAAGGCCGTCAGCAGAATGGTGGCGATGATGCAGGCCCGCAGCGCCATGGACCGGCGGCGTTCGACATCCATGCCGCGGGTCAGCGCAATGAACAGCGGCACCAGACCCGGCGGGTCGATCACCACGAACAGGGTGGCAAAAGCGGTAATCAGAAAAGCGGTGTCGATCATGTCCTGCCCTGTGCGCGCGGCGCATGGTGGACCGGATCGGGGCGCAAGGCAATGGGGCGCCCGTGGCGGGCGCCCCGCTGCGATCATTCGGCGGCGACGGCCAGGCTGTCGAAGGTGCGGAAGCGGTTGTCATCCTCGATGAAGGTCTTGTCACCGAACCCGCCCTCGTGCGAGCCGAACGGCATCTGCGCGCGCAGCTTCCAGCTGGACGGGATGTCGAACTCTTTCGCGACGGCCGCATCGACAACCGGGTTGTAGTGCTGAAGGCTCGCGCCGATACCGGCATCTGCCAGAACGTTCCAGACCGCCAGTTGCGCCATGCCCGCCGAATGCTCCGAGAAGCCGGGGAAGGCATCGGCGTAAAGCGGGAACTGCTCTTGCAGGCCCTTCACGGTGGCCTGGTCTTCATAGAACAGCACGGTGCCCGCACCGGCGGCGAAGGCTTTCATCTTGCCTTCCGTCGGGCCGAAAGCCTCGGCCGGGACGATGGCGCGCAGGGCTTCGGTGGTGATTTCCCAGAACCGTTCCGAGGCTTCGCCGAACAGGATCACGGCGCGCGAGCTTTGCGAGTTGAAGGACGAGGGCGAAAGCCGCACGGCCTCCTTGATCAGCGCCTCGACGGCCTCGTTCGAGAGCGGCAGCTTCTTGCCCAGCGCATATTGCGTGCGGCGTTTTTTCAGGGTTTGCAGGGTTGCGTTGGTCATCGTCTTGCCTCTTCCGAACTATGATGCGGTTGCAGCAAGTATGTGTGCCCAAAGGCTTGGCGGCACAACCGGGCAAACTGTGCGCCCATGCAGGGCTCGCGTTCACCCATGCGCCGAGGGGCGGGGCTTCAGCCCGCCCCGGTCGTTTCCAGCGCCTCCTGCGCGTCCAGCCACAGCGCCTCGGCGCGGTCCAGCGCCTCCATCACCTCGGCGTATTTCTTGTTCCAGACCGCCAGATCGCCCTTGCGGCTGTCCTCGTACAATTCGGGGTCGGCCAGCTTGGCGGCGAGCTTGTCGCGCATGTCGTTCAGCTTGCCCAGACGTTCCTCGCATTTGCGGACCTCGGCCCGCAGCAGCAGGATTTCATCACGGCTGGCGCGTTTCGGCTTTTCCGCAGGCTTCGCCGCCGGTTTCGCGGGCTCGTCCCCGGCCAGCAATTCGGCGCGGTAGCTTTCCAGATCCTTGTCGTAGGGCGTGACCGCGCCCGCCTTCACCAGCCACAGCCGGTCGGCGACAAGGCTCAGAAGGTGCATGTCGTGGCTGACGAGGATCACCGCGCCGCGATATTCGGTCAGCGCCTCGACCAGTGCCTCGCGGCTTTCGATGTCCAGGTGGTTGGTCGGTTCGTCAAGGATCAGCAGATGCGGAGCGTCAATGGTGGCCAGCAACAGAGACAGCCGCGCCTTCTGCCCGCCGGACAGCCGCCCGACCACAGTTTCCGCCTGTTCCGCCATCAGCCCGAAGCCCGCCAGACGCGCGCGCAACCGGGCCTGATGTTCCTCGGGGCGCAGCCGCTGCACATGTTGCAGGGGCGTTTCGTCGATATGCAGCTCTTCCACCTGATGCTGCGCGAAAAAGCCGATGCGCAGCTTGCCATGGCGGTGCAGTTCACCGCCCATGACCGGCAGCTTGCCCGCCAGCAGTTTCGACAGCGTGGATTTACCCTCGCCGTTGCGGCCCAGAAGCGCGATGCGGTCGTCCTGGTCGATGCGCAACGACAGGTGGCGCAGGATGGCCTTGCCGCCGTAGCCGACGCTTGCGCCTTCCATATTGATGATGGGAGGCGACAGTTCTTCCGGCTCGGGGAAGGTGAAGACCATCTTGCGCGCCTCTTCCGGCGGCGTGATGGGGGTCAGCTTTTCCAGCATCTTCACCCGGCTTTGCGCCTGCACGGCTTTCGAGGCCTTGGCCTTGAACCGATCCACGAAGCTTTGCAGATGTGCCCGCCGCGCCTCGACCTTCTTGGCCTCGGCCGCCTGAACCGCACGGCGTTCGGCGGCCTGACGGGCGAACTGGTCATAGCCGCCCTGCCAATAGGTGAGCTTCCGGTTATCGAGATGCAGGATACCCTGCACCGCCCGGTTCAGAAGCCCGCGGTCGTGGCTGATGATGATGACGGTGTGGGGGTATTTCTGAAGATAATTCTCCAGCCACAGCGCGCCCTCCAGATCCAGATAGTTGGTCGGTTCGTCCAGCAGCAGGTAATCAGGCTGCGCGAACAGCACGCCCGCCAGCGCCACCCGCATTCGCCAGCCGCCCGAGAAATCGGAGCAGGGGCGCAATTGCGCCTCGGCGTCAAAGCCAAGCCCGCGCAGGATGGCCGAGGCACGGCCCTCCGCGCTCCAGGCATCAATATCGGCCAGACGGGTCTGGATTTCCGCGATGCGATGCGGGTCGGTGGCGGTATCGGCCTCGGCCAGCAGGGCGCTGCGCTCGGTATCGGCCTGAAGCACCGTCTCCAGCAGCGAGGTGGAGGACGAAGGCACCTCTTGCGCGACGCCCCCGATACGGGCGCGGGCGGGCAGGGCAATTTCGCCGGTTTCCTGCGCCAGTTCGCCCCGGATCAGCCGGAACAGCGTGGTCTTGCCCGCGCCGTTCCGCCCTACGAGGCCAACCTTGTGGCCGGTCGGAATGGTGGCCGAAGCGCCCTCGAACAGAGGGCGGCCTTCGACAGAATAGGTGATGTCTGATATCCGAAGCATGGTGCCAAGCCCCTAACAGCTTGGGCCGGGAACGGCAATGCGCCGCTAATCCATCAAACCGGCCAGCAGATCGGCAGGCCAGCTTTTCAGCGCGACAAGCGGCTGGTCGCCATCTTCGGAAAAGACGAAGACATTCAGCGCGTCATTATGGGTGGTCAGGCGGCAGAACCGGCCCGGCCCGTCCAGATCCACGGGGCAGGCGGGCAGGTCGATATGCGGCACCGCCTGCTCGAAGGCTTCATAGGTCATCACGAAGGGATCGGCGGCCAGCGGGGTGGCCAGAAGGGCGAAAAGGGCGGTGGCGCAGAAGCGCATGGCGGAAGCTCCGTTTGCTTGCAGATATCCTTACTAAAAGAGTGTGATATCGCAATGCACCGCTTTGTCGCAGCTTCCGCCGCAGACCGGGCAGGAAGCGACGCGCATGCGTCACGGGCTTTTCAACATCGCCGTCGCATGGTAGGAGGCGCCCACAAAACCGGCGCGGGGGGCCACATCCCGCGCCTATTCACATGGAGAGCCTCATGGCCATCGAACGCACCCTGTCGATCATCAAGCCCGACGCCACCAAGCGCAACCTGACCGGCAAGATCAACGCGAAATTCGAGGAAGCGGGCCTGCGCATCGTCGCGCAGAAGCGCATCCACCTGTCCGCCGCGCAAGCCGGCCAGTTCTACGCCGAGCATTCGGAGCGTCCGTTCTACGGCGAACTGTGCGAATTCATGTCGTCCGAGCCGGTCGTCGTGCAGGTTCTGGAAGGCGAAGGCGCCATTGCGAAGAACCGCGAAGTGATGGGCGCGACCAACCCGGCCAATGCCGCAGAAGGCACCATCCGCAAGGAATTCGCCCTGTCGGTCGGTGAAAACTCGGTCCATGGTTCGGACAGCCCCGACTCGGCCAAGCGCGAAGTCGGCTTCTTCTTCTCGGGTCTTGAACTGGTTGGCTGATTGCCGCCCGGTTCGCCTATGAAGGCCGCCCTTCGGGGCGGCCTTTTCATTTGCGCGCGGGTCTTACACCGATCAGATCCAGCGCCTCGTCCAGCGCGCGGGGCAGGCCCGACAGCGCGGGCGCGGCCAGCGCCTTGGCCTTCAGCGCGTCGAAGCGGCTGCGCAGGGCCTTCTTTTCCTCGCCCTTGCAATCGTTCCACGGGCGGCCCTGCAAGCCCATGACCAGCACATAATACCCGATGAAATGTGGCGGCGTGCCGGACCGCATCAGCGCCAGATAGGCTGCGTCCGCCCCCATGGCCCGGATCTCTCCGGCTGAGCGGATGCCCGCACGGGCAAAGGCCGCCTCGGAGGCCGGGCCAAGGTTGGGGATCGAGGAGACGGGGTCAGACATTGCGGCACCGCGCACAAGGAAAAAGTTGGGGCCAACCTTACGGCTGGCCCCGGCTGTTTCAACTCGTTCTCACCGACACGCGGATGTCGAAGATCGGCGGGTTCAGATCGACGCCCAGTCCCGGATAATCGGGGTGCCGCCCTGCTGCTGCGGGGCGGAGCCGCTGCTCTGGCCCTGCTGTTGCGCGGGAACCGACGCGCCGCCTTGCTGCGGCTGGGATTGCGACGGGGTCTTTGCCATGATGATGCTCCGTATCCTTGGCACGACTATACTTGTACCAGTTCTCGGAGACTGACAGCGCTTTCTGTCGCGCGTGAGGCCGGGAAGTGGCGTTGTTTGACGGAAATACGTCCGAAACGCCGGGCAAACAAGGCAGGCCACGAAGCGGCGGGGACACAAGCCTGTGAAAAGCCTGTATCCCATGCAAAACTGTCACACATCGGCGGGAAGTCGCGATTTCCCGTCGGTTTCAGGCCTTCTGGCTGGCCGGAAAGCCGATTCCGTCCAGCGCCTGCACCAGAACCGCTACCGGCGCATCGCCTTCAATGGTTGCCGTGCGGGCCTCGGCGTCGAAGCTCAGCCCGGTCACACCGTTCAGCGGCTTCAGTGCGGCTTCGATGGAGGCGCGGCAGTGACCGCAGCTCATGTCGGGAATCGAAAGGGTGACAGCCATCGTCTGCTCCTCCATGCCGCCGGGCATGATACGCGTTGCGGAATGGCGTAACTGGATCGCCTGCGGGCGGCGGCGTCAAGGGGCGGCGGGGGGACGGCGGCGAATTGCCACGTTCCGGGGGCGGTTGAAACGGGGGTCTTGACCTTCCAGTTACTGGAGGCCCCATATCCGATGGCGAAAGGAAACCGCCATGACCGATCCAGCCGAATCCACCCTGCGCCTGCGCCCCGAGGGGATGACCTGCGCCTCCTGCGTTGCCCGTGTCGAGCGGGTGCTGAAAGCCCAGCCGGGCGTCAGTGCGGCGCGGGTGAATCTTGCCGATGAAAGTGCCGACATCCGCTTTGCCGCACCGGCAGAACCGGCCGCGCTGGCCGGGGCGCTGGCCAAGGCGGGCTATCCCGTGCGGCAGGCGACACTGACCCTGTCGGTCGAGGGAATGACCTGCGCCTCCTGCACCGGGCGGGTCGAACGGGTGCTGAAAGCGCAACCCGGCGTGATCGACGCCACTGCCAATCTGGCGGCCCGTCGGGCGCAGATCACCGTATGGGAGGGCGCGACGACGGCCGAAAAGCTGGCCGAGGTGGTTAGCCGGGCAGGCTTTGCCGCCACCCCGCCGGAGGAGGCCGCGCCCGATGCCCGTGCCCGCGAATATGCCGCGCTGAAGCGCGATGGCTGGATCGCCGGGCTGCTGACCCTGCCGGTTTTCCTGACCGAGATGGGGGGCCATGCCGTGCCCGCCTTCCATCACTGGCTGATGGGGCTGATGCCACAACAGATGCTGTGGATCGCGCAATTCGTGCTGGCGACGCTGGTTCTTGTGTTTCCGGGGCGGCGCTTCTTTGCCAAGGGCATTCCGGCGCTGCTGCGCGGCGGGCCGGACATGAACAGCCTCGTCGCGGTCGGCACCGCCGCCGCCTGGGGCTATTCCACTGTGGCGACCTTTGCGCCGCATCTGCTGCCCGCTGCGGCGCGGGCGGTCTATTTCGAGGCGGCGGCGGTGATCGTCGTGCTGATCCTGATCGGTCGTATCCTTGAGGCGCGGGCGCGCGGGCAGGCGGGGGCCGCGATTGCCGGGCTGATCGGCCTGCAGCCCAGCCATGCGCGGGTCGAGGGGCCGCAGGGTTTTGCCGATGTGCCGGTGGCGCAGGTGCGGCCCGGTGACCGGCTGATGATCCGCCCCGGCGAACGCATCCCGCTGGACGGCGAGGTCGAGGAGGGTCGATCAGCGGTGGACGAGGCCATGCTGACGGGCGAGGCGATGCCGGTGGAAAAAGCCCCTGGCGACCGGGTGACCGGCGGTACGGTCAACGGCACCGGCACGCTGGTGATGCGGGCAACCCATGTCGGCGCCGATACGGCGCTGGCGCGCATCATCGCCATGGTGGAACAGGCGCAGGGCGCGAAACTGCCGGTGCAGGCGGTGGTGGATCGTATCACGCTGTGGTTCGTGCCGGTGGTGATGGGGCTGGCGGTGCTGACCGTGATCCTGTGGCTGATCTTCGGCCCCGGTCTGGCTGAGGCGCTGGTGGCGGGGGTCTCTGTGCTCATCATTGCTTGCCCCTGCGCCATGGGTCTGGCTACGCCGGTCTCGATCATGGTTGGCACGGGCCGCGCCGCCGAACTGGGCGTGCTGTTCCGGCGGGGCGAGGCGTTGCAGACGCTTGCCGGGGTGCAGACCGTGGCTTTTGACAAGACCGGCACGCTGACCGAGGGCAAGCCGGTGCTGACCGATCTGAAACCGGCCTCGCCGCATCTGCTGCGTCTGGCGGCGGCGGTCGAGGCGCAATCGGAACATCCGCTGGCGCTTGCGGTGGTGCAGGCCGCTGCCGCGCAGGGGCTGGAGGTTCCGGCTGCGCGCGATTTCAGCGCCACCCCCGGCCATGGCGCCGAGGCGACAGTGGAAGGGCAGCGCGTGGCGCTTGGCGCGGCGCGGATGTTCCCCGATCTGCCGAACCATTGGCGGGTCGAGGGCGAGGGCTTTGCCGTTCAGGGCAAGACCCCGATCTATCTGGCGGTCGAGGGCAAGGTCCTGGGTGTGCTCGCAGTGGCCGACAAGGTGAAACCCGGCGCAAGGGGCGCCGTCGTGGCACTGGCCGATCTGGGCGTGGACAGCGCCATGGTGACGGGCGATGCGCAGCGCGTGGCGGCGGCCATCGGCTCCGAACTGGGGATCAGCCGCATCGCGGCAGAGGTTCTGCCGGGTGGCAAGGTCGCGGCGGTGGAAGATATGCGCCCCGGCGTGGCCTTCGTGGGGGATGGCATCAATGATGCCCCCGCGCTGGCGGCGGCCGATGTCGGCATCGCCATCGGCACCGGCACCGATGTCGCCATCGAGGCGGCAGAGGTGGTGCTGATCTCGGGCCAGCCCGCCGGGGTCGCGACCGCGATCACCGTCAGCCGGGCCGTCATGCGCAATATCCGCCAGAACCTTGGCTGGGCCTTCGGGTACAACGCCGCGCTGATCCCTGTGGCGGCGGGGGCGCTGGTGCCCTTTGGCGGGCCGCAGCTTTCGCCGATGCTCGCCGCCGGGGCGATGGCGCTGTCATCCGTCTTCGTGCTGACCAATGCTTTGCGCCTGCGGCGGCTGAAGGCGGTGGAGGTCAGGCCATGAACATCAAGGAAGTCGCCACCCGCGCCGGATTGCCGGTCAAGACCATCCGCTATTACGAGGAAATCGGCCTGATCGCGCCGCGCCGCCAGGCCAACGGCTATCGTGTCTTTGCCGAAACCGATCTGCACAAGCTCGCTTTCATCGGTCGTGCCCGAAGCCTTGGTTTCACCATCGATGATTGTCGCCGCCTGCTGGCGCTTTACGACGACAAGGATCGCGCCAGCGCCGATGTGAAACGGCTTGCCCGCACGCATCTGGTGGAGATCGGCACCAAAATTGCCGAACTGCGGGCCATGCAGCGCACGCTTTCCGATCTTGTTGCCGCCTGTGCGGGCGACGAGCGGCCCGATTGCCCCATCCTCGGCGGGCTTGCCGCACCCTCGGGCGGTTAGGCTCTGGCCTTCCCCTGCCACCCGTGGCAGGCTCCCCCGAAACAAGGGAAGGGGAGAGGCACAATGACCGCCGCGCCGGTATTCGATGGCCACAACGACATCCTGCTGCGCCTGCAAATGGCGCCGGGCAAACGCGAGGCCATCTGGCTTACGGGCGAGGGGCAGGGCCATCTGGACCTGCCGCGCATGCAGGCGGGCGGCTTCGCGGGCGGTCTGTTCGCCATCTATATCCCCAGCCCCTCAGCTCCCGGCGCGCCGGATTACGATGCGATGATGGACAACCCGCCCTATGAGATCGAGTTGCCCGCGATGATCCCGCTGGGCGTGGCGCAGCCGGTCGCGCTGTCGATGGCCGGCCATCTTTTGTGGATGGCGCGGTCTTCGGGCGGGGCGTTTCGTCTGTGCCGCAGCGTGGCTGAGATCGAGGCTGCGCGGGCCGACGGCGCCATCGCGGGTGTCATGCATATGGAAGGGGCCGAGGCGATTGACGAACGGCTGGACGCGCTGCACGCCTTTCACGCCATGGGGCTGCGCTCGCTCGGGCCGGTCTGGTCGCGGCCGACCATCTTTGGCCATGGCGTGCCATTCAGGTTTCCCGGCTCCCCCGATACCGGGCCGGGGCTGACGGCTGCGGGCAAACGGCTGGTGAGCGAATGCAATGCCTTGCGCATCCTGATCGACCTCAGCCACCTGAACGAGGCGGGGTTCAATGATGTGGCCGCGCTGTCCGATGCGCCGCTGGTCGCCACCCATTCCAATGCCCATGCCGTGACCCCCTCGACCCGGAACCTGACCGACCGGCAACTGGCGATGATCCGCGAAAGCCGGGGCATGGTGGGGCTGAACTTTGCCACGGTGTTCCTGCGCCCAGACGGCAAACGCGGCACCGACATGGGCTGGGCGCCGGTGATGCAGCACCTCGACCATCTGATCGACAGGCTGGGCGAGGATTGCGTGGGCTTCGGGTCGGATTTCGACGGTGCCGCCGTTCCCGACGGGATTGGCGATGCCGCAGGCCTGCCGCGCCTCCTGGAGGCGATGGCGGCGCATGGTTATGATGCCGCGCTGATCGAAAAGCTGCGCTGGGGCAACTGGATGCGCGTCCTGCGCGAAACCTGGGGCGGCTGAGCGGGTCAGGCCACTTTCAGCAGCCGTTCCAGCGCGTCATTGCCTTCGGTCATGTCCGACAGGCGCAGCCGGTCCAGCGAGCCATAGAAGGCGTCCGCTGCCTCGGCCAGCGCACATTTCAGGCGGCAACATCCGGCAAGCGGACATGTATTGTTGCCACGCGCGAAACATTCGGTCAGCGGCAATTCGCCCTCGAAGGCGCGGAACACCTCGCCCAGCCCGATCTGCTCAGGGGGCCGCGCCAGCGTCAGCCCGCCGGAGCGGCCCCGGACCGTGCGCAGAAATCCCTTCTGGGCCATCAGGTGTATCACCTGCGCCAGATGGTTCTCGGATGCATTGCAGGCGGCGGCGATTTCGGCCTTGCGGACGATGCGCCCCGGATTGACCGCGCAGAACATCAGGGTGCGCATGGCCAGATTGGTGCGGATGGTGAGTCTCATGTGGCGCTTTCGGCTTCTTGGGTGACCGGCGCATTATGCCCGGCGCGGCGCGGCAGAAAATGATCTGGATCAGATAACGCAATTCCCCGGCGCGAAACCGCGCACGAATCGTTGCAATCGCTCCAAATCGGTTTGATTCTTCTATCCGTTTGGAAAAACGCTCAAAATTTTGAGTGATTTCTGAAAATGATTGCGCTAACAGAGGTCAGGATTTCAGCAGACCGCGCCGGAGCAGCGTTCCGGTGTGGAACCACCGGGCGGGCAATTCTCCGCCGTCTTGCCGCCGCCGGTGGTTCCCGCTCTGATGGGGCGGGCATTCGACAGATTGGAACATGACGTGACAGAGCTGACGCCAACGCATCTCAGGGCCGACATCCTGCGCCACCTGACCTTCACGCTGGGCAAGGACGCGGATCATGCCAGCCTTTACGACTGGCGCATGGCGCTGAGCTTTGCCATTCGCGACCGGATCGTGGAGCCGTGGTTCGCCTCGACCCGCAAGACATGGGAGACGGGGCACAAGCGTGTCTATTACCTGTCGATGGAATTTCTGATCGGGCGTCTGCTGGAGGATGCGACGATCAACCTCGGCCTGCGCGACATTGCGGAAAGCGCCATGGCCGAACTGGGGCAGGATTTCCGCGCGATTGTCGAGGATGAACCCGATGCCGCGCTGGGGAATGGCGGTCTGGGGCGGCTGGCGGCCTGTTTCATGGAAAGCATGGCGACGGTGGGCTGCCCGGCCTATGGCTATGGCATCCGCTATGAACACGGGCTGTTCCGGCAAAGGTTCGAAAGCGGGCGTCAGGTTGAAACGCCCGAGGACTGGCTGAGCCAACGCCATCCCTGGGAATTCGAACGCCCGGAATCCGCCTATACCATCGGTTTCAAGGGCGAGATCATCACCCGCGACGGCCGCGAGGTCTGGCAGCCCGGCGAAACCGTACTGGCCGAAGCCTATGACACGCCGGTCATCGGCTGGGAAGGCAAATGGGCCAATACGCTGCGGCTGTGGGGGGCGAAGCCCACGACGCAGTTCGATCTGGAGCGATTCAACCGCGGCGATTACGCCGCCGCCGCCGAACCCGAGGCGCTGGCCCGCACGCTGAGCCGGGTGCTTTATCCTGACGATACCACTTATCAGGGCAAGGAATTGCGGCTGAAGCAGGAGTTCTTCCTGACCTCCGCCGCGCTGCAAGACATCCTGCGCCGGCATCTGGCAGGGGGCTATGCCGTGGCTGACCTGCCGCGCCATGTGGCGATCCAGATGAACGACACCCATCCTGCCATCGCGGGGCCGGAGCTTATGCGGCTCCTGATGGATGAGCACGGGATGGAGTTCGACCCGGCGATGGAGGTGGCGCGCGCCTGTCTCGGCTATACCAATCACACGCTGCTGCCCGAGGCGCTGGAACGCTGGGCGACCTATACTTTCGGGAATGTCCTGCCGCGCCATATGCAGATCGTCGAGCGCATTGACAGCTGGCACCGCCGCACCTTCCACCCGCCGCATTATGTGGGCATCGTCAAGCACCATGAGGTGCGGATGGGCGAACTGGCCTTCATCATGGCGCATAAGGTGAACGGTGTTTCCGCGCTGCATTCCGATCTTGTGAAGCAGAACCTGTTCCCCGAACTGGAAAAGCTGCACCCGCGTATAATCAACGAAACCAATGGCGTAACTCCGCGCCGCTGGCTGAAGATGTGCAACCGCCCGCTGGCGGGCCTGATCACCGACACGATCGGCGCAGGCTGGGAGGCCGATCTGGACCGGCTGAAGGAGTTGGAGCCGCATGTTGCCGATGCGGGGTTCCTCACGGCCTTCGGCGCGGCGAAGCGGCAGAACAAGCAGGCTTTGGCGGGCTGGATGCAGGCGCATTGCGGCGTCAGCGTCTCGGCCGATGCGCTGTTCGACGTGCAGGTGAAGCGCATCCATGAATACAAGCGCCAGCTTCTGAACATCCTCGAAACCATCGCGCGCTGGCACGACATCCGGCAGAACCCGGAAAAGGACTGGGTGCCGCGCGTCAAGATCTTCGGCGGCAAGGCCGCGCCGGGCTATGTGGTGGCGAAGGAAATCATCCACCTGATCAATGATGTGGCGGCGGTGGTGAACGCCGATCCGCTGGTCGGGGACCGGCTGAAGGTGGTCTATCCGCCGAATTACAACGTCAGCCTTGCCGAACGCCTGATCCCCGCTGCCGATCTGTCGGAACAGATCTCGACCGCCGGGAAAGAGGCTTCGGGCACTGGCAACATGAAGTTCATGATGAATGGCGCGCCGACCATCGGCACGCTTGACGGCGCCAATGTGGAAATCCTTCAAGAGGTGGGGGCCGATAATTTCTTCCTGTTCGGCCTGACGGCGGAGGAGGTGGTGAAACGCCGCGCCAACCCCGATCATGCCCGCGATGCCATCCTCGCCAGCCAGTCCTTGCAGGATGTGTTGCAGATGATCGCGGAAGGGCGGTTCTCGGAAGGCGATCCTTCGCGTTATCATCAACTGGTGCACCGGGTCTGGCACCACGATTATTTCCTCGTGGCGGCGGATTTCGACGCCTACCGCGCCGCGCAGGCCGAGGTGGATGCCGCCTATGCCGACCGGATGCGCTGGCTGCGCATGGCCGCGCTGAACACCGCGCGGTCGGGGTTCTTTTCCTCGGACCGCACGATCCGGGGCTATATGGCGGATGTCTGGTCCGTCGAACCGGCCCTTTGAGGGCGGAAACGGGAGGAAGCGATGGCCAAGGCTCGGGGAGGAGACGGCTGGATCGCGGCGACCGAGGCGACCGCACTGGTCGAGGGGCGGCATGGCGATCCCTTCGCCGTGCTGGGCCCGCACCACGAAGGCAAGCGCCTTGTGCTGCGTGTATTCCAGCCGGGGGCGGAGCGGGTCTGGGCGCTGACGCCTGATCCGCTGGAATTGCAGGCGCTGGGGCAGGGGCTGTTCGCGGGGGAAGTGCCTTCCGCCGACTACCGGCTGCGCGCGGAAGGTGGCGGCGCGAGCTGGGACTGGGACGACCCGTTCCGCTTTGGCCCTGTGCTGGGCGAGATGGACGAATATCTGCTGGGCGAGGGCACCCACATGCGGCTCTGGCAGGTGCTGGGCGCGCATGTGATCCACCATGAGGGCGCGGAGGGTACGAATTTCGCGGTCTGGGCGCCCAATGCCGAGCGAGTTTCGGTGGTGGGGAACTTCAACCTTTGGGATGGCCGCCGCCACCCGATGCGCCGCCGCGGCGCGACCGGCGTGTGGGAGACTTTCATCCCCGGTCTGGGCGAAGGCACCGTCTACAAATATGAAATCCGCGGTCCGGACGGGCAGGTTCTGCCGCTGAAAGCCGATCCGGTGGGGTTTGGCAGCGAACACGCGCCGCAGAATGCTTCGGTCGTGCGGCGGATTGACGGGGCGGACTGGGGCGATGCGGGCTGGATGAACCACCGCAAGGGCCGCCATTCCATTGACGCGCCGATTTCGGTCTACGAGGTGCATCTGGGAAGCTGGCGCCGCGCGCCGGGCAACCGGATGCTCAGCTATACCGAGCTTGCCGAACAACTGGTCGATTATGCCGCCGACATGGGGTTCACCCATCTGGAGCTTCTGCCGGTGTCGGAATATCCTTTCGACGGCTCATGGGGCTATCAGCCGGTCGGGCTGTTTGCACCGACCATTCGTCACGGCACGCCCGCCGAGTTCCGCGCGCTGGTAGATGCGGCGCACCGCAAGGGGCTGGGCATTATCCTTGACTGGGTGCCGGGGCATTTCCCGACCGATCCGCATGGGCTTGGCCGGTTCGATGGCACGCCACTTTACGAACATGCCGACCCGCGCGAGGGCTTCCATCAGGACTGGAACACGCTGATCTACAATTACGGCCGGACCGAGGTGCAGAACTTCCTCGTGTCCAACGCCTTGTATTGGCTGGAGGAATACCACATCGACGGGCTGCGCGTGGATGCCGTGGCTTCCATGCTGTACCGCGATTATTCACGGGGTGAAGGGCAATGGGTGCCCAACAAGGATGGCGGGCGCGAGAATTACGAGGCCATCGCCATGCTGCGCCGGATGAACACGGTGGCTTACGGCGAATGCCCCGGCATCGTGACGGTGGCCGAAGAAAGCACCGCCTTTCCGGGCGTGTCGCGCCCGGCGGACTGGGGCGGGCTGGGTTTCGGCTTCAAGTGGAACATGGGCTGGATGAACGATACGCTGGCCTATATCGGCCGCGATCCGGTCTATCGCAAGTTCCACCATCACCAGATGACCTTCGGCCTGCATTATGCGTGGTCGGAAAACTATATCCTGCCAATCAGCCATGACGAGGTGGTGCATGGCAAGGGCAGCATGCTGGCGCGGATGCCGGGTGATGGTGAACAGAAGTTCGCAAACCTGCGCGCCTATTACGGCTTCATGTGGGGGCACCCCGGCAAGAAGCTGCTGTTCATGGGCTGCGAATTCGCGCAGGCGCGGGAATGGAACTACAGCCAGAGCCTTGACTGGCATCTGCTGGATGACCCGGGCGAGGGGCCGCAGCATCGGGGCATGCAGCGCCTGATCCGCGATCTGAACACGCTGTATCGTGCGACACCGGCGCTGCATGTGAACGACTGCCGCCCCGAAGGGTTCCAGTGGCTTGAGGCCAATGATGCCGAGGGATCGACCTATGCCTGGCTGCGCAAGGGCGCGCCGGGCGAGGCGCAGGTGGCTGTGGCGGTGAACATGACGCCGGTGGAGCGGCGCCTGCGCATCGGGCTGCCCGCAGGTGGTGCCTGGACCGAGGCGCTGAACACCGATGCCGAAATCTATGGTGGCGGCAATCTTGGCAACATGGGCGGCGTGACCGCCGAAGCCGTGCCGCATCACGGGCAGGCGCATTCCGCCGAAATCACGCTTCCGCCGCTGTCGGCAGTCTTTTTGCGGCAAGACATTCATTAGTGCGGGCGAGGAGGCCCGGAGGAGGACACCATGAAGGCAAGACCGAACCAGAGACTTTCCTCGCAGGCCATGGCCTTCGTGCTGGCAGGCGGACGCGGCTCGCGCCTGAAGGAGCTGACCGACCGGCGCGCCAAGCCTGCGGTCTATTTCGGCGGCAAGACCAGGATCATCGACTTCGCGCTGTCGAATGCGCTGAACTCGGGTGTGCGCAAGATGGCAATTGCCACGCAATACAAGGCGCACAGCCTGATCCGCCACATGCAGCGCGGCTGGAACTTCTTTCGCGCCGAACGCAACGAATATCTGGACATCCTGCCCGCCAGCCAGCGCGTCGATGAAAGCAAATGGTATCTGGGCACCGCCGACGCGGTGGCGCAGAACATCGACATCGTGGACAGCTACGGGGTGAAATACGTCATCATCTTGGCGGGTGATCATATCTACAAGATGGATTACGAAATCATGCTGGTGCAGCATGTGGCGACCGGCGCCGATGTGACCATCGGCTGCCTCACCGTGCCGAAGGCCGAGGCGACGGCCTTTGGCGTGATGCATGTGGACGGCGACGGGCGCATTACCGATTTTCTGGAAAAGCCGAAGAACCCGCCGACCATTCCGGGTGATCCGGCGCATAGCCTTGCCTCGATGGGGATTTACGTCTTCAACTGGGACTTCCTGCGCGACCTGCTGCTGCGCGATGCCGAAGACCCGAACTCCAGCCACGATTTCGGCAATGACCTGATCCCCGACATCGTGAAGAACGGCAAGGCCATGGCCCATCGCTTCAGCGAAAGCTGCGTGACGACGGGGCTGGAGGATGAACCCTACTGGCGCGATGTCGGCACTATCGACGCCTTCTGGCAGGCCAATATCGACCTGACCGATTTTGTGCCGAAGCTGGACCTGTACGACAATTCCTGGCCGATCTGGACCTATGCCGAGCTGGTGCCCCCTGCGAAGTTCATCCATGACGAGGATGGCGGGCGGCGCGGCTATGCAGTGTCCTCGCTCGTCTCGGGCGATTGCATCGTCTCGGGGTCGGAGGTGCGCAATTCCCTGTTGTTCACCGGCTGCCGCACCCATAGCTGGGCCTCGCTTGACCATGTGGTCGCGCTGCCGCAGGTGGATGTGGGGCGCCGCGCGGAGCTGAGCCATTGCGTCATCGACCGCGGCGTGAAAATCCCCGAGGGTCTGGTGATCGGAAAAGACCCGGAGGAAGATGCAAAATGGTTCCGGCGCAGCGAGGGCGGTGTGGTGCTGATCACGCAGGACATGATCGACCGCTGGTCGCGGGCGAAGCTGTAGGGGCAACACGCCAAATGGGGGGCGTGACCTGACTTCAAAGACCCGGGGGCTTTACCCGTCGCCGATCGGTCTTGAACCGATGGCGCACGATCTGCGACCCCCCAGGATATTTGTGGACGGAAAATGAGGGGCCGGGGATGACGATGAAACGGGTGCTGTCTGTGGCGTCGGAATGCGTGCCGCTGGCCAAGACCGGCGGGCTGGCTGATGTGGTGGGGGCGCTGCCGGGGGCGCTGGCCGGGCAGGGATGGGAGATGCGGGTGCTTCTGCCCGCCTATCGCGCCCTGCGCCCGCTTTGTGCCGATTGGCCCGAGGTTTTCGCGCGGGACGATCTGTTCGGCGGGCGTGGCGTGGTGAAGGCGGGCGAGGTCGACGGGATTGCGGTGCTGCTTCTGGACGCGCCGCATCTTTATGACCGCGAAGGCGGCCCCTATAACAGCGGCGGTGCGGACTGGCCGGACAATCCCCAGCGCTTTGCCGCGCTGAGCTGGGTCGCGGCAGAAATCGCGCGGCATGGTTTGGTCGATGGCTGGCGCCCGCAGGTGCTGCATGCGCATGACTGGCAGGCGGGCTTCGCCCCCGCCTATCTTGCCTTCGGTGGCCCGCGCGATGTGGCGACGGTGATGACCATTCACAATATCGCTTTCCAGGGCTGGGCCGAGGCTTCGATGCTGTCCACGCTGCGGCTGCCCGCGCATGAGTTCCACGCCGCCTCGCTGGAGTATTACGGCGGGCTGTCCAGTCTCAAGGCCGGGATGGTGACGGCGGATCGCATCACCACGGTCTCGCCCCGCTATGCAGAGGAGCTGATGCGCCCCGAATTCGGCATGGGGCTGCAAGGCATCGTGGCCGCACGGGCGGCAGAGGTGCAAGGCATCCTGAACGGCGTGGACGAAAGCGTCTGGTCGCCCGAGGCCGAGGCGGTGCCCTATACCGCCACCCGGATCAGGGGCAAGGTCGCGAACCGCGCCGCGCTTTGCACCGAATTCGGGCTGGAGGAGGTGCCGGGGCCGCTGGCCATCGTGGTCAGCCGCCTGACCGACCAGAAGGGGATGGACCTGCTGCCCGAGGTGCTGCCTGAATTCATCGCAGCGGGCGGCGGGCTGGTGATGCTCGGCTCCGGTGACCCGGCGCTGGAATCGGCGATGCTGGATCTGGCAGCGCGCTTCCCCGGCAGGGTCGGCGTGCGGATCGGCTACGACGAGGCGCTGAGCCACCGGATGTTCGCGGGCGGCGATGCGGTGCTGGTGCCCTCGCGGTTTGAACCCTGCGGGCTGACGCAGATGTATGGGCTGCGCTACGGCACCATTCCGGTGGTCGCGGCGGTGGGCGGGCTGGCCGATACGGTGATTACGGCGAATCCGGCGGCGCTGGCGGCGGGAACGGCGACCGGCATCATCTTCCACCCGACCGATGCCACCGCCTTCGCGGGCGCGCTGCGGCAGTTGGCGGCGCTTCATGCCGATGTGAAACTCTGGGCGCAGATCCGCCGCCGCGCCATGGCGCAGCCGGTCGGGTGGGCGGCCTCGGCCGCGGCCTATGCCCGGCTGTATGACGGTATCCTGCGGCCATGATCGCGGCGCATGGCCTTCCCGACCGGCTGGCCGGGCATACGCTGACCCCCGGCCGCCCCTGGCCACTGGGGGCGAGTTTCGACGGTGAGGGGGTGAATTTCGCGCTCTTCTCAGCCCATGCCGAACGGGTGGAGCTGTGCCTGTTTTCTCCCGATGGCCGGCGTGAGCTGTGCCGTATACCGCTGCGCGACCGGGATGGCGACATCTGGCATATCCATATCGGCGGGCTGACCCCGGGCACGCATTACGGCTTTCGCTTGCACGGGCCTTACGCCCCCGAAGGCGGCCATCGCTTCAACCCGAGCAAGCTGCTGCTGGACCCTTATGCGCGGCAGCTTTCGGGGCGGCTGAAATGGTCGGATGCGCTGATGGGTTACAAGGTTGGCAGCCCGCGCGCCGATCTGTCCTTTGACCCTCGCGACAGTGCCTTTGCCGTGCCGAAATCGGTGGTGGTGGACCCGTCATTCAACTGGGGACCGGATCGTGCGCCGCGCCGTCCCTGGCACGAGACAGTGATCTACGAGGCGCATGTGAAGGGGCTGACCGCGCTGCACAAGGGGGTTGAAAAGGCGCTGCGCGGCAGTTTCCTTGGCCTCGCTTCGGATGCGGTGCTGGAGCATCTGGTGAAGCTGGGCATCACCGCCATCGAACTGCTGCCCGTCCATGCCTTTCTGGATGACCGTTTTCTGGTGGCGAAAGGGTTGCGCAATTACTGGGGCTATCAGAGCATCGGCTTCTTCGCGCCCGAACCGCGCTACATGACCAAGGGCGAGGTCTGGGAGTTTCAGACCATGGTGCGCCGCTTCCATGCGGCGGGGATCGAGGTGATCCTCGACGTGGTCTACAACCATTCCGGTGAAGGTGACGAACTGGGGCCGACACTGTCGTTCCGCGGGCTGGACAACCGCAGCTACTACCGCCTGCGCGATGGCGGGCGCTTCTATGTCAATGACACCGGCACCGGCAATACGCTGAACCTGTCGCATCCGATGGTGCTGCGCATGGTGATGGACAGCCTGCGCTACTGGGTCGAGGTCATGCATGTCGATGGCTTCCGCTTCGATCTGGCCTCGGTTCTGGGGCGCGAGCCGCATGGCTTCGATCCGAACGGCGGCTTTTTCGATGCGATCCGGCAAGACCCGGTGCTGGCCCGCGTGAAGCTGATCGCAGAGCCCTGGGATATTGGCCCCGGCGGCTATCAGCTGGGCAATTACCCGCATCCGTTCAGCGAATGGAACGACCGTTTCCGCGATGGCATCCGGCGGCTCTGGCGCGGCGATGCGGGCGTGGTGCCCGATCTGGCGCGGCGGCTTCTGGGCAGTGCCGAGCTGTTTGACAAGGCCGGGCGCACCGCCTGCGCCTCGGTCAATTTCGTGACCGCGCATGACGGTTTCACGCTGGAGGATCTGGTCAGCTTCACCGTCAAGCGCAACTTCGCCAATGGCGAGGACAATCGCGACGGCCATGACGACAACCACTCCTCGAACATGGGGGTGGAGGGGCCAAGCGACGATCCCGCGATCCGCGCCGCGCGGGGCCTGCGCAAGCGCAACCTGCTGGCGACGCTGATGCTGTCGCAGGGGGTGCCCATGCTGCTCGCGGGGGATGAGATCGGCAACAGCCAGCAGGGCAATAACAACGCCTATGCGCAGGATAACGAGATCGGCTGGGTGGATTGGGCGCGGGCGGATGACGGGCTGGCCGACTTCGTGGCGCGGCTGATCGCGCTGCGGCAGGATCATCGCGTGTTGCGACAGCGGCGCTTTCTGCACGGGTTGCCGCGTGCGGTGGATGGGCTGCCCGATGTGATCTGGCGCCGCGCCGATGGCGCCACGCCCCGGCCCGAGGACTGGCACGACCCGGCCTTCCGTTGTCTTTGCGTCGAATTGCGCCGCGCAGCCGAAGGCGACCTGACCGACCGTGAGGCGATTTTCGCCGTGTTCAATACGGGGTCTGCGGTGAAACTGACGCTGCCCGATACCGCGCCGGGCTGGCGGCTGGAACTGGATACCACCCGTCCGGATGCCGGGCGGGAACCCGCCGTGCCGGGGCTTGAGGTTCCGGCGCATTCCGTGCTTGTCTTTTCGGCAGACTTCGATCGAGGATCAGAATGACCGTATTGACCATCGCCACCCAGCCCATCGCCGGGCAGAAGCCGGGCACCTCGGGCCTGCGCAAGAAAACCCCGGTGTTCATGGGGGCACATTATCTTGAAAACTTTGTGCAATCCATTTTCGACGCCATTGGCGGCGCGGCGGGCAAGACCTTTGTTCTGGGCGGTGACGGGCGGTATTTCAACGACCGCGCGGCGCAGACCATCCTGAAGATGGCAGCGGCCAACGGGGCGGCGAAGGTGATCGTCGGTCAGAATGCCGTTCTGTCAACTCCGGCGGCCAGCCATTTGATCCGGCTCAATAAAACCGATGGCGGCATCATTATGTCTGCCAGTCACAACCCCGGCGGACCCGAGGAGGATTTCGGCGTCAAGTTCAACATGGCCAACGGCGGCCCGGCACCCGAGGCGGTGACGGAGGCCATGTTCCGGCGCACGACCGAGATCACCGAATACCGCATCTCCGACGCGGCGGATATCGACCTTGGCCGCATCGGGGCCACCACGATGGATGGCATGGCGGTCGTGGTGGTTGACAGCGTGACCGATTATGCCGCGCTGATGGAAACCCTGTTCGATTTCCCGGCAATCCGGGCGATGTTCGCCGGTGGCTTCCGCATGCGCTTTGATGCGATGTGCGCCGTAACCGGCCCCTATGCCACGGAAATTCTGGAAAACCGCCTTGGTGCGGCCAAGGGCACCGTGACCCATGGCACGCCCTTGCCGGATTTCGGCGGCATGCACCCCGACCCGAACCCGACATGGGCGCACGAGCTGATGGCCGAGATGATGGGAGCCGATGCCCCCGATTTCGGCGCAGCATCCGATGGCGATGGCGACCGCAACATGGTGGTGGGGCGCGGCGTCTATGTCTCGCCCTCGGACAGTCTGGCGGTGCTGGCCGCCAATGCCCATCTGGCGCCCGGCTATGCGCGCGGGCTTGCGGGCGTTGCGCGCTCGATGCCGACCTCGGCCGCCGCCGATCTGGTTGCCGATGCGCTGGGGATCGGCAAATACGAGACCCCGACGGGGTGGAAGTTCTTTGGCAATCTGCTGGATGCGGGCCGCGCCACGCTTTGCGGCGAGGAAAGCTTTGGCACCGGGTCAGACCATGTGCGCGAAAAGGACGGGCTTTGGGCGGTGCTGCTGTGGCTGAACATTCTGGCCGTGCGCCAGCAATCGGTCGCCACGATCATGGCCGAACATTTCGCAAGATTCGGCCGTAACTATTACTCCCGCCACGATTTCGAGGCGATTGCCACCGACAAGGCCGATGCGATGATGGCTGAGTTGCGGGCCAGCCTCGCGGGCCTGAAGGGGCAAAGCGTGGAAGGCATGGAGATCGCGGGTGCCGACGATTTTGCCTATACCGATCCGGTCGATGGCTCGGTCAGCCAGAAGCAGGGCGTGCGTATCCTGTTCACCGATGGTTCGCGCATCGTGATGCGGCTTTCCGGCACCGGGACCGAGGGCGCGACGCTTCGGGTCTATCTGGAACGCTACGCGCCGGGGCCGGAGGGGCTTGACCGTGATCCGCAAGAGGCGCTGGCCCCGGTGATCCGCGCGGCACATGCGCTGGCGAAGATCGCCGCGCATACCGGACGGACCGAACCGGATGTGGTGACCTGAGGTCGGACAGGCCGGAAGTTTGGTTGAAACCACGACTTTCGGCTTGCTTGCCACCCGCCCGCGCCGGGGTAAACTGATCGCAGGAACGGAGGTCTTGCCATGGCGGAACGTGTGGTGAATACGGCGCTGATCATCGACGATCATCCTTTGTTCTGCGACGCGCTGTCGATCACATTGCGCGCCGTGGCAGGGGTGGCGCAGGTCGAAACGGTGGACCGGCTGGAAACGGCGCTGGCGCGGCTGGAACTGTCGCCGATGCCCGATATCGTCGTGCTGGATCTGAACCTGCCGGATGTGACCGGCCTTGACGGGCTGATCCGGCTGAAGGCTGCGGCGGGCTCGGCGCCCGTGCTGGTGGTGTCAAGCCTTGCCGATAACCGGGTCATCGCGGCGGTGTTTCAGGCGGGGGCGGCGGGTTTCGTGCCGAAACACGCAAGGCGCGAGGTATTTCGCGCCGCGTTCGAGGCGGTGCGGGCAGGCGGTATCTATCAGCCCGAAGGTTATGTGCCCCCCGATGACGAGGACGGGCCGGTGACATCGCGCGAACAGGCGCTGGCGCGGCTGGCGCTGCTGACCCGGCAGCAGGCAAAGATCCTCCAACTGATCTGCGAAGGGCGGCTGAACAAGCAGATCGCCTATGATTTGTCGATTGCCGAAACCACGGTGAAGGCGCATGTGACTGCCATCATGCGCAAGCTGGGGGTGCAAAGCCGCACGCAGGCCGTACTGATCGCGGGCGAGGCGAGCTTCAGCGCCATCATGCCGGAAAACGGCTGAGGCGCCGGTGCTGGGGGGGATCGGCGAGGGGCTGGTGGCGACGGCGCAGGTGCCTGCGGAAACGCCCGGCGCCGCTGCGCGTCTGGCGGCAGATCTGGGGGTGGGACCGTTCGCCTGCATCTTCCTGTTCATCTCGCCCGAGGCCGATCTGGCGGCACTGCTGGCCGAAAACGCCTTTGACGCGCCGGTGATCGGCTGCACCACGGCGGGCGAGATTTCGGCGGACGGCTATGCGGAAGGCAGTATCGTGGCCTTCGGGCTTCATGCCGAATACTTCGCCACTGACATCCTGCTGATTCCCGATCTGGCCACTATCGAACGTGACGCGCTGATCGGGCGGCTGATCCGCAGCCGGCACGGGTTGGCGGAACGCGCACCGACCTGGGAACATGAATTTGCCTTTCTCATGGTCGACGGCCTGTCCACCCGCGAAGATGAACTGACCGCCGCGCTGGCCTCGGGCCTTGGGCCGGTGCCGCTGTTTGGCGGATCGGCTGCCGACGGCACGCGCTTCCGCGAGACATTCGTGATCCACGAGGGTCGCGCGCTGCGCAATGCGGCGGTGCTTGCCATGGTGCGGTCACGCTGCCGGGTGAAGGTGTTCAACCTGGATCATCTGGTGCCGACCGAAACCCGCATGGTGGTGACTGAAGCCAATCCGGCGAACCGCACCGTGCGCTGCATCAATGCCGAACCGGCTGCAAGGGAATATGCGCGGCTTTTGGGGAAAGATCCGGGCCAACTGGATACGTTCACCTTCGCCGCCCATCCGGTGGTGGTGCGGATCGGCGGGCGACATCATGTGCGCGCCATCCAGCGCGTCGCGCCTGACGGCGATCTGGTGTTCTTTTCCGCCATCGACGAGGGGCTCGTGCTGACGCTGGCCGAGCCGCAGGACATGGTGACCCACCTTCAGCGCGAGCTGGATGCGCTTGCCATCGGCAGCGCGCCAGCGGCCATTCTGGCCTGCGATTGCATCCTGCGCCGGATGGAGGCGATGGAGAAACAGAAATCCGGTGCATTGTCCGCCATTCTGCGCGATCATCGGGTGGTCGGTTTTTCCACCTATGGCGAGCAGCTCAATTCCATGCATGTGAACCAGACCATGACCGGCGTCGCCATCTACCCGCCGGGGGTCTGAGACGCGATGCCTGACCGGACGCCGCGGGCCGCCAGCCTGCTGAACCCCGCCGATCCGCCGGAACGTCAGCGAGAAAAGCTGATGACCATTGCCGAGGTGCTGATGCGCCGGGTCGAGCAGGTGACCGATGACAGCGGTGCCGCCTATGCCCAGTTCCAGCGTGCGGCCCTGCTGGAAGATCAGGTTCGCGCGCGTACCCGTGATCTGGAACGCGCGCTGGACCTTTTGAACCAGTCGAACGCCCGGCTGGCCGACGCCAATCACGAGGCCGAAGCCGCGCGACGCAACCTCGCCGATGCCATCGAGACGGTGCAGGAAGGCTTTGCCCTGTTCGGCCCCGACGAGGTGCTGGTCATGTGCAACTCGCGCTTCTGCATGCAGATGCTCGACCTGCGTGACCATCTGCGCCCCGGTCTTGCCTTTGACGATTATATCGACCTTGTCAGCCGCTCGCGCTTCATGGCGCTGCCCGCAGGCGAAACGCCGCAGGACTGGGCGGTGCGCCGACGCCGGCGGCATCAGGACCGGCATGTCATCTTCAACGTGCGCCTGATCTGGGACCGCTGGTTGCAGGTGTCCGAGCATCGCACTGCCAATGGCGGCACCGTGATCCTGCAAACCGATGTGACCGATATCATCCGGCTGGAGCGCGAGGAACGCGGCAAGATGCTGGACGATCAGGCCCGCATCATCCGCGCCACGCTGGATCATATCAGCCAGGGGGTCTGCATTTTCGACAGCGCGACCCGGCTGGTGGGCTGGAACGCGCGACTGGGCGATCTGCTGGCGATTCCCGTGACGCGCTTTCGCCCGGGTGTCACCTTCGATACGCTGATGGAACGCTTTGGTGCCGAGGCGAGTTTTGGCGATGGCATGACGGCCGAGGTGCTGCGCTCCTGGGCGTCGGCGAAGCAACGCCAGACGCTGAGCTTCGAGTTGCGGCGCGGGCCGTTCATCCTTCAGGCCGATGCGCAGGAAATGCCGGATGGCGGCTTCGTGCTCAGCTTCACCGACATCACCGCCGAACGCGCGGCGCGGGCGGCGCTGGCTGCGGTGAATGAAACGCTGGAGGCGCGCGTGACCGAACGCACGCTGGAGCTGGCCGATGCGCTGGCCGATGCCGAACGCGCCAATGCCAGCCGCGCGCGTTTCGTCGCGGCGGCCAGCCATGACCTGCTGCAACCCTTGTCGGCGGCCAAGCTGTTCATCGGCTCGATCCCGGCGGAGGAACTGGACCCGGCGGCGGAGGAGGCCGTGACCAAGGCCCAGAACGCGCTGGTGCAGGTAGAAGGCATCCTTGGTGCGCTGCTGGATATTTCCAAGCTGGAAAGTGGCCGTCTGGCGGTGACGCCGCGCGCGCTGACGCTAAACCGGGTGCTTGATCCGCTGCGCGAGGAATTTGCCGCCATCGCCGCCGCCAAGGGGCTGCGGCTGACCGTGATGCCCAGTTCGGCCGTTGTGGTGTCGGACCCGGCCTATCTACGGCGCATCCTGCAAAACCTGATCGGCAACGCTGTGCGCTATACGATGCAGGGCCGGGTTCTGGTGGGCGTGCGGCGGCAGGGCGGGCTGATCCGGCTGGAGGTGCGCGATACCGGCCCCGGCATCGCGGAGGAAGATCAGGACGCCATCTTCCGCGAGTTTCACCGGCTGGATGCCCCGGCCTCTGCCTCTGAAGGCATGGGGCTGGGCCTTGCCATCGTCGAACGCGCCTGCGCGGCGCTTGGCCATCCGCTTGGCCTGCAATCCGAGCCGGGGCGTGGCAGTTGCTTCATGGTGCAGCTTGCCCGTGCCGAACCGGGAGTGGAGGCACTGCCCGCCCCGCCACGCATCGAACCTGCCGCGCGGCCCACGCCGGATCGCATTGTCTTTCTGATCGAGAATGAACCTGACCTGCGCCGTGCCCTTGGCCTGATGCTGGAAAAATGGGGCATGACGGTGCTGGACGCCGCCAATGCCGAAGAGGCCGAGGCGCTGATCGAGGAAATCGGTATCCTGCCCGATGTGTTCATCGTGGACCAGCAGCTTGGCGAGGGTCGCTCGGGCCTTGATTTCCTGCGCGAGATCCGCGCACGGCACCCGCATCTGCCGGTCAGCCTGATCACGGCGGGTCGCGAAACCGGCATCCGCCGCGCCTGCCTCGATCTGGGGGCAGAACTGTTCCTGAAACCACTGGACCCGCGCGCGCTTGAATCCTGGCTTGCCCGACTCCCCACGGGGATGTGAGACTTACGACTATGGTTTGATAGCGGCCTGCGCCGGATTGCTGTTAGCGTAGGTCAGAACGAGGGGGATTTCCATGCAACTCACAGACCAGCGCGACATCAAGGCCGATCCGAAAACGGTATGGGACGCCATTCTGGACCCGGAGATGCTGCGTGCTGCGGTGCCGGGCTGCGAAAGCGTGACCGGCAGCGTCGCGGATGGCTATGAGGCCGTGGTGGTGCAGAAGGTCGGCCCGGTGAAGGCGAAGTTCACGGGCGTCGTGACCATTTCTGACATTGTGGAAGGCGAAAGCCTGACCATCACGGGCGAGGGCAAGGGCGGTGCTGCGGGCTTTGCCAAGGGCGGCGCGAGGGTCCGGTTCGAGCCGATCCCCGAGGGCACGCGCCTGAGCTATGAGGTCGAGGCCAATGTCGGTGGCAAGCTGGCGCAGCTTGGCAGCCGCATCATCGACGGCTTTGCCAAGAAGATGGCCGATGAATTCTTCGAGCGGTTCCAGCAGGCCGTCGAGGGCCCGGCAGAACCCGAGGCCGAAGACGCCGCCGACGAGGCCGCGCCGGAACAGAAAAAGGGCTGGTTCAAGAAGCTGATCAGCTGAGAACCGCAACCCAGCACGCAATAAAGCCAGGGAGGAAGAAATGGCGAAAGTCTCGATGACGGTGAACGGCAAGTCCGTTTCCGGCGAGGTGGAAGGGCGCACGCTCCTTTCCACCTTTTTGCGCGAGGGGCTGGGGATGACCGGCACCCATGTCGGCTGCGATACCTCGCAATGCGGTGCCTGTGTCGTGCATATCGACGGCAAGGCGGTGAAAAGCTGCACCACTTTCGCGCAGGACGTGGCGGGCGCCGAAGTCAGGACCATCGAGGGCATGGCGAATGCCGACGGATCGCTGTCGACGATCCAGCAGGCGTTTCAGGATCACCACGGCCTGCAATGCGGCTTCTGCACCCCTGGCATGGTTATGAGCGCGGCGGCCCTGCTGGCCGACAACCCCAAACCGACCGAAGCCGAGGTGCGGCACCATCTGGAAGGCAATATCTGCCGCTGCACGGGCTACCACAACATCGTCAAGGCGGTGCTGGCGGCCTCGGGGCAGGATGTCGGGCAGATTGCAGCGGAATAAGCTTCAGGAACAGGGATTTGCGGTGCGTTTCTGACGTATCGCTATAAGGGAGGTATTCATGCCGAAAGACGGTGGCATCGGCGCCAGCACCAAGCGGCGCGAGGATGTGCGGTTCCTGACCGGAAAGGGCCGCTATACGGACGACATCAATATCCGCGGCCAGGCTCATGCCTGGTTTGTGCGCTCGGATGTGGCGCATGGCATGCTGAACAAGGTGGATGTGGCGGCAGCCGAGGCGATGCCCGGTGTGCTGAAGGTGTTCACCGCCGCCGATTTCGCGGGCGTGGGCGGCATTCCCTGTGGCTGGCAGGTGACCGACCGTTTCGGCAAGCCGATGCTGGAGCCCAAGCACCCGGTTCTGGCCGAGGGCAAGGTGCGCCATGTCGGCGATCCGATCGCCGTTGTGGTGGCCGAAACGCTGGAACAGGCGCGCGACGCGGCAGAGGCGGTTGAGGTGGATATCACCCAACTGACCCCGGTGCTGGACATGAAGGCTGCGATTGCGGCCGATGCGCCGAAGGTACATGAGGAGATCGGCTCAAATCTCTGTTATGACTGGGGTTTTGTCGAGGAGAACAAGGCTGCGGTGGAAGAGGCGTTCAAGAACGCGGCCCATGTCACGACGCTGGAACTGGTGAACAACCGTCTGGTCGCCAACCCGATGGAACCGCGCGTCGCCGTCGGCGATTTCGACAGCGCCGGTGGCATGCACACTCTTTATACCACATCGCAGAACCCGCATGTGATCCGTCTGCTGATGGGCGCTTTCGTGCTGGGTATCCCTGAACACAAACTGCGTGTGGTGGCGCCGGATGTCGGCGGCGGTTTCGGGTCCAAGATCTATCACTATGCCGAAGAGGCTATCGTTACTTATGCCGCCAAGACCTTGAACCGGCCGGTGAAATGGACATCGACCCGCTCGGAGGCCTTCATTTCCGACGCGCAGGGGCGTGACCATGTGACCAAGATCGAACTGGCGCTGGACAAGGACAACAACTTTACCGCGCTGCGGACGGAAACCTACGCGAATATGGGGGCTTACCTCTCGACCTTCGCACCGTCGATCCCGACCTGGCTGCACGGCACGCTGATGGCGGGCAACTATCGGACGCCGCTGATCTATGTGAACGTGAAGGCGGTGTTCACCAATACCGTGCCGGTCGACGCCTATCGCGGCGCGGGTCGCCCCGAGGCGACCTTCCAGCTGGAACGCCTGGTCGACAAGGCCGCGCGTGAGCTGGGTGTCAGCCCGGTAGAGCTGCGCCGCCAGAACTTCATCAAGCCCGACCAGTTCCCCTATCAGACCCCGGTCGCCGTGGTCTACGATACTGGCAACTATCACGCCACGATGGATAAGCTGCTGGAAATCTCGGATTACGCGGGCTTCGAGGCACGCGCAGCCGAGGCGAAGGCGCGGGGCAAATGGCGCGGCTTTGGCGTGGCGCATTATATCGAAGCCTGCGGTATCGCACCCTCGAACCTCGTGGGGCAGCTTGGCGCCCGTGCGGGGCTTTATGAAAGCGCCACGGTCCGGGTGAATGCCACCGGCTCGCTGTCGGTCTTTACCGGCTCACACAGCCACGGTCAGGGGCACGAGACCAGCTTCGCACAGGTGGTGGCCGAGATGATCGGCATTGACGCAGGCCAGATCGAGATCGTGCATGGCGATACCTCGAACACGCCGATGGGCATGGGCACCTACGGGTCGCGCAGCCTTGCGGTCGGCGGGTCGGCTATCGTCAAGGCGACGAACAAGATCATCAATAAAGCCAAGAAGATCGCGGCGCATCTTCTGGAAGCGTCTGAAGCGGATATCGAGCTGAAGGACGGCAAGTTCTCGGTCGCGGGCACCGACAAGTCGGTGGATTGGTCGGGGGTGACGCTGGCCGCCTATGTGCCGCATAACTACCCGCTGGAAAGCATGGAGCCGGGGCTGGAGGAAACCGCCTTCTACGACCCGTCCAACTTCACCTATCCGTCGGGCGGCTATGGTTGCGAGGTCGAGGTCGATCCCGAAACCGGCAAGGTGGAGATCGTGGCCTTCAGCGCGGCAGACGATTTCGGCAATATCGTCAATCCGATGATCGTTGAAGGTCAGGTGCAGGGCGGGCTGGCGCAGGGCATCGGTCAGGCCCTGATGGAGAACTGCGTTTTCGATGAAAACGGCCAGCTTCTGTCGGGGTCGTTCATGGATTACGCCATGCCGCGCGCCGAGGATGTGCCGTTCTTCAAGGTGGATCACAGCTGCGTCACGCCCTGCACCCACAACCCGCTGGGGGTGAAGGGCTGCGGCGAGGCCGGGGCCATCGGCTCGCCCCCCGCCGTGGTCAATGCGGTGATCGACGCCTTCCATCGTGCCGGTCGCACCGACATCACCCATATCGACATGCCCGTTTCGCCCGCCCGTGTCTGGTCGGCGCTGAACGGCTGAGGAGGTCAGGATGTACAACTTCGAATTCGTCAAACCCTCCAGCATCGCAGAGGCGGTGAAGGCACTGGCCGAGGAGGGTGCCCAACCGCTCTCCGGTGGTCAGACCCTGATCCCGACGCTGAAACAGCGCCTGAATCAGCCCGACATGCTGGTCAGCCTGACCGGCATTGCTGAGATGAAGGGCGTCAAGGCGGAAGGCGGTGCGCTGGTGATCGGCGGGGCCACGCCGCATGCGGTGGTGGCGGCCGAGGCGGCGGCGCAGTATCCGGCACTCGCGGCGCTGGCCGGGAACATCGGTGACCCGGCGGTGCGTAACCGGGGCACCATTGGTGGCAGCCTTGCCAACAATGATCCGTCGGCCTGCTATCCGTCGGCGGCGCTGGCCTCGGGGGCAACCATTGTCACCGACCGGCGCGAGATTGCGGCGGACGATTACTTTCAGGGCATGTTCGCTACCGCGCTGGAAGAGGGTGAGATCATCACCGCCGTGCGTCTGCCGATCCCGCAGAAGGCGGCCTATGTGAAGTTCAACCAGCCGGCCTCGCGCTTTGCCCTCACGGGCGTGTTTGTCGCCAAATACGCCGATGGCGTGCGGGTGGCGATCACCGGGGCGTCGAATGACGGCGTGTTCCGCTGGACCGAGGCGGAAGAGGCGCTGAGCGCGAATTTCGCGCCCGAGGCGCTGGAGGGGCTGAGCCTGTCGGGCGACAACATGATCAGCGACCTGCATGGCACCGGCGCCTATCGCGCGCATCTGTGCAAGGTGCTGACCAAGCGCGCCGTCGCTGCGGCCTGATCTTCATAACGAAAACAAGAAAAGCCCGCCAACCGGCGGGCTTTTCTGCATTTTCAGAGGTTATCGAGGTAGACGGCGCATCCGGTCAGTGCGGCATAATCATCCTCGATCACCGAAACGGTGAAATTGGCCATGAAGCCCGCGAAACGCCCCTTGTCGCGGAAGGCTTCGGTGAAACCGAACCGCTCCAGATAGGGCTGGAAGGCACGGGCGACACCGCCGATCAGGAAAATGCCGCCGAAGGGCAGATGCACCAGTGCCAGATTGCCGATCTCGGCCCCCAGCAGGCGAACGTAAAGGCGCCCGGCAGCCTCGGCCTCCGGGTCACCTTCGGCGAGGGCCCCCATGATTTCGGCAGCGGATTTTTCGCCCGGATGACCGGCTTCGCTGCGCACGAAGGCGTAAAGCCGCTCCAGCCCGCGACCGGCCAGCACATCCTCCACCCCCGGAAAGCCGTGAGCGGTTTCCACGAAACGGGCGAGCCGCAGATCGGCCTCGGTGCGAATGGGCATGTTGATATGGCCGCATTCTGAGGCGGCGACGATGCGCACCCCGCGCGCGTCATGCACCGGCGCTGCGTTGAAGCCGGTGCCTGCACCGACCACCAGTTTCGCATCCTCTGACTGCACCGGGCCGTCGATGATGCGGGCCAGCTTGTCCTCGGCGATATGGCCAAGGGCATGGCCCTGCGCCTGAAGATCGTTCAGGATCGCGACGCGTTCCGCGCCGGTGGCACGCGTCAGCGCCGCGCCGTCTATGGTCCAGCTCAGGTTGGTCATCGTCGCGATGCCATGCTGCACCGGACCTGCCGCCGCGATGCAGGTGCCTGCGCAATCTTTCACGCCCGCATCATCCAGATAGCGACGCAGGATGGTTTCCAGCCCCGGAAACTCGGCGTTGCGGAAGCGGCGGATGCTGTCAGGCCGGATGGTCTTGCCATCCGCAAGGGCCACGCGGGTATTGGTGCCACCGATGTCGGCTACCAGCGAGAAGGGGTCACTCATGCTTTCCTCCGTTGCATAAGCGGATGCCGGGCCAGAGCAACCGTAGGGGCATCAGTTGTGTGCCAATGCCTGTGCGAGCGCGTGATAAGATGCTTTCGGGGTCCTTGCCAAGGTCTCGAAATCAACATGCACGAGGCCGAAACGCTTTTCATAGCCTTCGGCCCATTCGTAATTGTCCAGCATCGACCAGTAGAAGAACCCCTGCACATTGGCTCCCGCCGCGATGGCGCGTTGTGTGGCGTGCAGATGGGCCGCGACGAAAGCCGTGCGGGTGGAATCGTCCAGCGGCTCGGCCAGTGCCATGCCGTTTTCGGTGACATAGACCGGCAGGTTGCCGACGTGATCGCGGGCGAGGCGGGTCAGGAAATGTTCCAGCCCCTCGGGGTGGATTTCCCATCCCATCTGGGTTTTCGGCAGCGGGCCTTCCACCTCGCGCGTGGCGGGCCAGGGGCCGGGGGCGGCGGCATGGATGTGGCGGGTGTAGTAGTTGACGCCCAGCCAGTCGAGCGGCTGACGGATCACCGCCATATCGTTCTGCCAGCCCTGCGGCAGATGCGGCGCCAGTCCCTCAAGCGCCTCGGCCGGGTAAGCGCCTTTCGTGATCGCCTCGATGAACCAGCGATTGAAGATCGCGTCCTGACGGGCAGCGGCGTCAAGGTCGGCGGGGGCTTCGCTGGCAGGCACCGCACGGTCAAAGTTCAGCACGATTCCCAGATCGCGCTGTCCCAGCCCGCGCAGCCGCTCCATCGCCATGCCATGTGCCAGCAGGATGTGGTGCATGGCGCGGGCGGCGGCGCGGATGTCGCGCAGGCCCGGCGCATGGGCTCCGAGGAAATGCGACAGCCATGCCACGCACCACGGTTCATTGATCGTGGCGGTGGTAGCGACGCGGTCGCCAATTCGGCGGGCCATCACCTCGGCGAAATCGGCGAAACGCGCGCAGGTGTCGCGGTTGCGCCAGCCACCCAGATCGGCCAGCGCAGCGGGCAGATCCCAGTGATAGAGCGTCAGGAACGGTTTGAGCCCGCGCGCCAGCATGCCATCGACAAGCCGGTCATAGAAATCCAGACCCTCGGGGTTTACCGTCACGCCATCCGGCATCACCCGCGACCAGTTGGTCGAAAAGCGCCAGGCATCCATGTGGGCGCGGGCGGCAAGGTCCAGATCCTCGGGCCAGCGGTGGTAATGGTCGCAGGCGGTGGCGCCATCCTCGGCCCGCACCACATTGCCAGGGGTGGCGGCGAAAGTCTCCCAGTGCGAGGGGCCACAGCCGCCGAAGCGCGTGCCCTCCACCTGATAAGCGGCGGTGGCGGCACCGAACACGAAGCCTGGCGGGAAGGTGGCGCGCGGCGGGATCGGATCAGCCACGATGCGGGCCTGTGGATTGACCGATGATCAACTCTGCCTCCATCAGCAACTCGCGCGGCGCCCCCGCCTCACCCCGGATCAGCCCGATCAGCATGGCCGCCGCCTGCCGCCCGGCCTCGCGCACGGAAGACCGGGTGGCAGTGAAGATTGGCAGGTCGTCACCGTTGCGCAGATAGCTCAGCTCGTCATCGTGAACGATGACGGAAACATCCCGGCCCATTTGCAGACCGCGCTCTTCAATCGCGCGGCGGATGCCAAGGCCCATGATGATGGACGAAACCAGAAAGGCCGTGGGCGGGTTGGGGCCGGACAGCAGCGCCGCCCCGAGCCGGTGACCGCTGGTTTCCGTCATTTCCTCGCTGGCCATGATCGCGGGATCAACAGGAATGCCGCGTGCAGCCAGCGCAGCCTCATATCCGGCCCGGCGACGTAGCGCGAAATCCATGAATTCCAGCCCGTTCATCAGTGCGATCCTGCGATGGCCGAGATCCAGCAGGAATTCGGTGGCCCGCTGGAAGGCGCGCCGGTTGTTCACATCAACCCAGGGGTAGGGGCGCGGGCTGTCGGTGGCGCGGCCATGGACGACAAAGGGGATGCCAAGGTCGTGCAGCAGCGGAATGCGCTCATCGCGCATCCGTGGCGAATGCACGATCACCCCGTCGACCGTCCCCCGAGATTTGAGTTCGCGATACGCGCGTTCCTCATCATCGTCCGAAACGACGGACAGCAGCAGATCATAGCCGTTGCGGGAATAGACTTCACCCGCACCGGCGATGAAATCGGCGAAGACCGGGTTGACGATCTCGTGCCGTGTCGCCAGCGGAATGACATGGCCCACGGCCATGGCGCGCCCTGTCGCCAGCCGGATGGCGCGGGTATTCGGCTGATAGTTGTATTTTTTGGCTGCGGCAGCTACTCTTTCGCGAGTGGCCTCGTTCACTTCGGGATAGCCGTTCAGGGCCCGGCTCACCGTTGTGGGTGACAGGTCGAGTTTGCGGGCCAGCTCCTTGAGATTCATGTGCGTGCAGCCAAAGCGTTTCAAATTCGCCGGGATGTTAGCCGTCCGGGGCGGGGGCGTCAAAGCCCAAATCATCTGTTTTTCCGCCGTGATCTCAAGGGTTGCGTGCGACTTTTGTCGAAGATTCGTTGACAGCCGGGCCGGGGATGTCTTAGCTGTGCCAATCCAAAGCGGTTTGAAATGTGATTCCGCGACGGGGACGGTGCCGGAATGAAGCACCGATGGAGGAGGAACGGGAGGATGACAATGAAACGGAGCCTGTGCGCCGGTGTGGCGGTTCTGGCGCTGATGGGCGGGCAGGCCGGGGCGCGTGACCTGAAATTCGCGCCGGGCGAGGATGCGCGGCTGAACTGGGACAGCTTCGAGGCGTTCAGACAGGATCTGTCGGGGCAGGAACTGACGATCCTTGGCCCTTGGCTTGGGCCTGACAAGGATCTGGTCGAAAGCGTCATCGCCTATTTCGAGGCGGCAACCGGCGCCAAGGTGAATTACAGCGGCTCCGACAGTTTTGAACAGCAGATCGTTATTGACGCGCAGGCGGGCTCGCCGCCCGATATCGCGGTTTTCCCGCAGCCTGGCCTGCTGCGCGATCTGGCCAGCAAGGGCTTTGTGGTGCCGCTGGGCGACGAGACCGCGAAATGGGTGGCCGAAAACTATGCTGCCGGCCAAAGCTGGGTCGATCTGGCGACCTTCCCCGGCAAGGATGGCACGCCGGGACTTTACGGTTTCTTCTACAAGGCCGACCTGAAATCGCTGGTCTGGTATGTGCCCGAGAATTTCGAGGACGCGGGCTATGAAGCGCCAAAGACCATGGAGGAGCTGAAGGCGCTGTCGCAGCAGATCGTCGATGACGGCGGCACGCCGTGGTGCATCGGGCTTGGCTCGGGCGGGGCGACCGGCTGGCCCGCGACCGACTGGGTCGAGGACATGATGCTGCGCACCACCACGCCCGAGAATTATGACCGCTGGGTCAGCAATGATCTGAAGTTCGATGATCCCATCGTGGTCAATGCCATCGAGGAATATGGCGCCTTCGCGCGCAACGATGCCTGGGTGGCGGGGGGCGCGGGCGGTGTCGCCTCCACCGATTTCCGTGACAGCCCGAAGGGCCTGTTTGCCTCGCCGCCAGCCTGCTACATGCACCGTCAGGCCAGCTTCATTCCGTCCTTCTTCCCCGAAGGCACGGTGATCGGGCAGGATGCCGATTTCTTCTACTTCCCGGCCTATGCGGGCAAGGATCTGGGCCAGCCAGTGCTGGGCGCGGGCACGGTGTTCGGGATGATGAAGGACAGCCCCGCCGCGCGCGCCTTCATCCAGTTCCTCGAAACGCCCATCGCGCATGAGGTCTGGATGGCGCAGAAGGGCTTCCTGACCCCGCACAAGGGCGTCAACCCCGAGGCTTACGGCGACGAGACGCTGAAGAAGATGGGCGACATCCTGCTGAACGCCACCACCTTCCGCTTTGACGCCTCTGACCTGATGCCCGGACCAATCGGCGCCGGGGCCTTCTGGACCGGCATGGTCGATTATTCCGGTGGCAAGGATGCGGCGGCCGTGGCGGCCGAGATCCAGAAGACCTGGGATACGCTGAAGTAAAACGCGCGATGTAACGAGTGCATCCCGCCCGGAGCAATCCGGGCGGGGAGTCTGCGGCTGTCTTGGAGGCTTGGGGGAAACATGGAACAGCTACTGATGGCGGGCGGCACCATCGTGATCGGTGTCTTCGGATGCGTCGCCTATTTCTTTCTGTCGAACCTGATCCTCGATACGCTGCTGCCACCACGCGGGGCAGATGCCGGGCGCAATATCGCCCGTGCGGCCCAGATCCGGCCCTGGCTGTTCCTGCTGCCTGCCGTGCTGCTGCTGGCGGTCTATCTGGTTTATCCGGTTTTCGTGTCGGTCTGGTATTCGTTCCACGATTCCACCGGCCAGACCTATGTCGGCTTCGACAATTATTCGTGGCTGGTCAGCGATTCAAAGTTTCGGGAATCGATGCGCAACAACCTTCTGTGGCTGCTGGTGGTGCCCGCCGCATCGACCTTCTTCGGTCTGATCGCCGCCGCCCTGACCGACCGTATCCGCTGGGGCAATTTTGCCAAGGCGATGATCTTCATGCCGATGGCGATTTCCTTCGTCGGGGCCTCGGTGATCTGGAAATTCATCTACGACTATCGCGGCGATGGCCAGACCGAGATCGGCATGCTCAACGCGATCTGGGTCTCGCTGGGCGGGCAGCCTCAAACCTGGCTGACGCTGGAGCCGGGCAACAGCTTCATGCTGATGATTGTGCTGATCTGGATTCAGACCGGCTTTGCCATGGTGATCCTGTCCGCAGCACTGCGCGGCATCCCCGAGGAAACGGTGGAGGCCGCGATCCTCGACGGTGCTTCTCCCTTGCAGATCTTCGCCCGCATCAAGGTGCCGCAGATCTGGGGCACCATTGCAGTGGTCTGGACCACGATCACCATCACCGTGCTGAAGGTTTTCGACATCGTGCTGGCGATGACCAATGGCCAGTGGGGCACGCAGGTGCTGGCGAACCTTATGTTCGACTGGATGTTCCGCGGCAATGATACCGGGCGCGCCTCGGTCGTGGCGTTGGTCATCATGCTGATGGTGACGCCGATCATGATCTGGAACATCCGCAATGCCCGGAAGGAGATGCGCTGATGGACAATATCGCAGGAACCAAGTCCTCGCTGGTCTGGGCCGTGCATCTGGCCACCGCCGCGCTGGTGCTTCTGTGGGTGCTGCCGACCATCGGGTTGCTGGTCTCGTCCTTTCGTGATCGCGACCAGATCACCACCTCGGGCTGGTGGCGGTCGCTGTTCCCGGCTGAACAGAACATCGTCTATCGCGCCGGGGATGCAGATACGCAACGGCAGGACGGACCGCTCTGGGTGATCGACGGTAATGTGTTTGACGGCGCAGGGGGCGAGGTCACGGCCTTCGGCGTGAACTCCCGCGCGCCGGATGCCTTCGCGCCGGGGGCCGAGGCCGATCTGAAGGACGGGGTAAAGCTGGCGGTGCAGGCCAATGGGGACTACCGCCTGACCGCGCCCGCGCAGTTCGAGGGCCGCTCGCCCCGCATCTTCGTCAGCTCCGTCACCCCGCCGCGCTTCACGCTCGACAATTACCGCCGCGTGATGTTTGCTGAAGGGCTGGGCCGCGCCTTCCTCAACACCATGACGGTAACCATTCCCGCCACCATCATCCCCATCCTGATCGCGGCCTTCGCGGCCTACGCACTGGCGTGGATGGAGTTTCCGGGCCGCGCGCTGCTGATCGCCGCTGTGGTGGGCCTGCTGGTCGTGCCCTTGCAGATGGCCTTGATCCCGCTTCTGAAGCTGCACAACCAACTGGGCATCGGCAAGGAATACATCGGGATCTGGCTCGCGCATTCCGGCTTCGGCCTGCCGCTGGCGATCTACCTTCTGCGCAACTACATGGTCGGCCTGCCGCGCGAGATCATCGAAAGCGCGCGCGTCGATGGCGCGACCGACTTCCAGATCTTCCTCAAGATCATCCTTCCGCTCAGCTTTCCGGCGCTGGCTTCTTTTGCGATCTTTCAGTTCCTCTGGACCTGGAACGACCTGCTGGTCGCCACCGTCTTCCTGGGCAACAACCCCGACCAGCTGGTGATGACCGGCCTCCTGCGCGAGCTGATGGGGTCGAAAGGGGGCGAGTGGGAAATTCTTGCCGCCTCGGCCTTCGTGTCCATCGCTGTGCCGCTGATCGTGTTCTTCGCAATGCAGAAATACCTGGTGCGCGGCCTGCTGGCCGGCTCCGTGAAGTGAGAGACCCATGACCCTTCCCAAAGACCCCGACTGGTGGCGCGGCGCGGTGATCTATCAGATCTACCCGCGCAGCTTTCAGGACAGCAACGGCGACGGTATCGGCGACCTGCCGGGCATCACCTCGCGGCTGGATCACATCGCGACCCTCGGCGCCGATGCCATCTGGATCAGCCCGTTCTTCACCTCGCCGATGAAGGACTTCGGCTATGACGTCAGCGATTATTGCGACGTCGATCCGATGTTCGGCACACTGGCCGATTTCGATGCGCTGGTGACGCGGGCACATGATCTGGGTCTGCGGGTGATGATCGACCTCGTGCTGTCGCACAGTTCCGACCGGCATCCGTGGTTCCGCGAAAGCCGGCAGAGCCGGGATAACCCGAAGGCCGACTGGTATGTCTGGGCCGATCCGAAGCCTGATGGCACGCCGCCGAACAACTGGCTGTCAATCTTCGGCGGCTCGGCCTGGAGCTGGGATGCACGGCGCGAGCAATATTACCTGCACAACTTCCTGACCTCGCAACCCGATCTGAACTTCCACAACCCGGATGTGCAGGAAGCGCAGCTTGACGTTGCGCGGTTCTGGCTGGAACGCGGAGTGGATGGTTTTCGACTGGACACCATCAATTTCTATTTCGCAGACAAATACTTGCGAGACAATCCTGCGCTGCCAAAGGAACTGCGCAACGATTCCATTGCGCCCGCGGTGAACCCCTATAACCACCAGATGCACCTGTTCGACAAGAACCAGCCGGAGAACCTTGAATTTCTGCGGAAATTCCGTTCCGTTCTGGCGCCTTACGGTGCGGCCGCGGTGGGCGAGGTCGGCGATGCGCAGCGCGGGCTGGAGATCATGGCCGAATATACTTCGGGCGGCGACAAGGTGCAGATGTGCTACCCGTTCGAGATGCTGCAACCCAGGCGCCTGACCGCCGAGGGGGTGGAGGCGACCTTTGCCCGTATGGCCGCTGCTGCGCCGGATGCATGGCCGTGCTGGAGCTATTCAAATCACGACACGGTGCGCCACATCACCCGCTGGCAACTTTCGGAAGAGGGTGCAAAGGCTTATACCGCGCTCCTGATGTGCCTGCGTGGCTCGGTTTGCCTGTATCAGGGCGAGGAGCTGGGGCTGCCCGAGGCAGAAATTGCCTTTGAGGATCTGCAAGACCCCTACGGAATAGAGTTCTGGCCCGAGTTCAAGGGTCGTGATGGCGCACGCACACCGATGACCTGGCAGAAGGACAATGCGCAGGGTGGCTTTACTGCGGGTCCGCGCGCCTGGCTGCCGGTGACGCCACCGCATCTGGCGCGGGCCGTTGGCGCACAGGCAGGCGTGGCGGACTCCATGCTGGAATTCTACCGCGCCGCGCTGGCCTTCCGCCGCGCCCATCCGGTGCTGCGCTATGGCGATATGACCGGAATCACGGCCGAGGGCCCGGTGATCCGCTTCACCCGGCAGGGCGCGGAAGAAATCTTCTGTGCGTTCAATCTGGGAGAAGCATCGCAAGACATTCACCTGCCCGATGGGCGGTGGGAGGCGATTGGCGGTGCTCTTGGCGCGCAGCCGGTGATCGAAGGAAAGGCTAACCTGGGTCCATGGCACTATTGCCTGGCCCGTCGGGTCTGAGGGAGGGGCGCTTATGGCCGATCTGAAGCTGACCGGGGTCGAAAAGGCCTATGGTGAGGTCAAGGTTCTGAAGAACATCGACCTCGATATCAAGACGGGCGAGTTGATCGTGTTTGTCGGGCCCTCGGGCTGCGGAAAGTCCACGCTGTTGCGGATGATCGCAGGGCTGGAGCGCATCACCGGCGGCAATTTCACCATTGACGGTGTGCGTATGAATGAAGTGCCGCCTGCGCAGCGCGGCATCGCCATGGTCTTCCAGTCCTATGCGCTGTATCCGCATATGACCGTACGGCAGAATATGGAATTTGCGCTGAAAATCGCGAAGAAGCCGCAGGCGGAGATTGACGCGGCGGTCGACAATGCCGCGCGTATCCTGCAACTGACGCCCTATCTGGATCGTCTGCCCAAGGCGCTTTCCGGGGGGCAGCGGCAGCGCGTGGCCATCGGGCGGGCGATCGTGCGCGACCCGAAGGTCTATCTGTTCGACGAACCGCTCTCGAACCTCGACGCTGCCTTGCGGGTGGCGACACGGATCGAGATTGCACAGTTGAAAGAGGCGATGCCCGGATCGACCATGATCTACGTCACGCATGATCAGGTGGAGGCGATGACGCTGGCCAGCCGTATCGTGGTTCTGGCCGGTGGCGGTATCGCACAGGTTGGCACCCCGCTGGAGCTTTATGAACGGCCCGAGAACGAATTCGTGGCGCAATTCATCGGCAGCCCTGCCATGAATCTGCTGCCCGGCAAGATTGTCGCCACCGGCGCCGAGACGCGGGTCAAGCTGGATGGCGGCGGCGAGGCCATCGCGGCGATCCCCACCGGGGACGCGGATCTGGGGCTGGCGGTGAACCTTGGGGTGCGGCCCGAGGATATGGTGCCCAGTGACACCCCCGCGCTTTACACCGGCGAGGTGGAAATTACCGAGGCGCTTGGCGAGGTGACGCTGCTTTATTTCAAACGCGCGGGCGAGGCGGCGCCGGTGGTGGCGAAGCTGCCGGGTATCCATCAGGGGCTTCGGCACAGCGCGGTGCATCTGACTGCCGATCCGGCCAAGCTGCACCTGTTCCACAACGGCCGTTCGCTGCTCTATCGCTGAAACAAGCGCCAGCCCGGCGAGGAACAGCAGCGATAGCGCCAGTGCGATCAGCGCGGGCACCCAAAGTGTCAGGCGAGGCGGTTGTGGCAACTTCTCCATGACCGCTTCATCGCATCTTAAACTTTCCTGCCGGTTAATGGCGGAATGAAAAGTCTGACCGATTCCGAATGGGACATACTGGTCCCCGCGCCGCCCTTGCAGCAAAGCCGCAGCTATGGGGCGGCTCTGGTACGACTCGGGGCGCGGGCAGAGCGTGCGCTGCTGCACAACGTCCCGGTGCAGGTGATTACACGGCGCGGCCTGCGGATGGTTCACCGACCGCCGCCCAGTATATGCCTCGCGCCTCTGGCACGTCATGCCGGGGTGACAGTGGCGACCAGCACAGCAGCGGGGATTCTGCCGCTGATCACGGCGCGGCACCATGCAGAATGGGATGTGAGTCCGACGTCAGAGGTCTTGCGCAAGGCACTGGCCCCGAAATGGCGCGGTCATCTGAATTGGTCAGAATGCACAGATATTTCAGAGGGTCACGATGCAATCCTGCAAGGCCTTTTGAACAAGGACATGGCGCAGGGCAGGGCGCGCGGTTACCGCAATCTGGGGGCCGCCTTTCTCGCCGCCTGGCGGGGGGAGCGGCTGATCCTGCATGTGTCCCGCAAGGGCGGGATGCTGGCTGCCATGCTGTTCCTGATCCATGGCGCGGCGGCGACCTATCTGATCGCCTGGACCAGCGCAGAGGGGCGCCGGATCGAGGCGCATCGCGCGATGCTCTGGCACGCTGCTTTGCTGCTGCGGGGGCGCGGCGTGACCCGCATCGACCTTGGGCCTGTCGATGCGGGCAATCCGGGCCTTGCCGGGTTCAAGCTCGGCACGGGCGCCAGGCTGGTGAACCTTGGGCCGACCGGCCTTGTGTTACCGCTGTGACCGCGCATGGAAGATGAAACCGAGGAAATTCAGCAAGACCTGCGCGGCGAGGATGGCCGTTGACTGACTCGGGTCGTAGTCTGGCGCCACCTCGACCAGATCAATGCCGACAATCTCGTGGTCACGGGCGACACCTTGCAGGATCTCCAGCACCTCGTAGTAAAGGAACCCGCCGTGCGAAGGTGTGCCGGTGCCCGGCGCGATCGAGGGGCAGAAGCCGTCGATGTCGATGGTGACGTAAAGCCGCGCACCCTTCGGGATTCGGGCCAGAACCCCGTCGCAACCCAGCTTCCGCACCTGTCGCACGCTGAGGATGTCGTCGCCCATGGCGCGCGCGGCCTCATATCCCTCTTGCGTCGTGGAAGAAACATTGCGGATGCCCAGCGCGGTGATCCCGGTCACATAATCCTTCTCCGCCGCGCGCCGCATCGGATTGCCATGGCCGTGCCGGACACCGTGACGCACATCGACGAAATCCAGATGCGCGTCGATTTGCAGAATGTGGATCGGGCCCTGATCGTCGAAGGCGCGGATGCAGGGGATGTTCACCGAATGGTCGCCACCGATCACCACGGGCAAGGCGCCTGCCTTCAGGATGGCGCGGACTCCGGCCTCAATATTGGCGTGGCTCGTCTCGGTGTCGGTATGCACAATGTCGGCGTCGCCGATATCCACGATGCGAACATCGCTGCCAAGATAGGTACAATCGTCCTCGTGATCATAGGCGCCGGCATGGCCAAAGCTGAACAGGGTGGACGCCTCGCGCACCGCCCGTGGGCCAAAGCGCGCGCCCGCACGGAACTGGGTGCCGAAGTCGAACGGCGCCCCCATCACGGCGGCATCAGCCTCGATCCGGCTCCAGTCGGCCTGATAGGGGCGCTTGCCGAAGGTGGAAATGCCCACGAAGGGCAGGTTGAGGCGTCCGGTCTCGTAGGCGTGGCCGCTCATCGGAATCTCCCTGTTGTTTCGGGCGATCCTGACCGGGGTTCAGCCTTTCGGCAAGAAGCCCCGTCGCGCGGCGATCAGACGGGCCAGCCGCTCGCCCGCAGGCGACAGCGCATTGTCGCGCGCGACGGCAAGCACCAGTGGCTCGCCCGCACCGGCATCCAGCACCGGGCGCGTCACCAGCGCGGCGCCATCATAGCTTTGTCCCGGCACCGGCGCGGTGTAGCTGAGCCCGACCCCCAGCCCGTTGGCTGCGAAAGAGCGCATCAACTCCAGCGTCGCGGTGCGATGGGCGATGCGGGGTGCAAGGCCGCGCCGGGCGAACAGCGCCCGCATATGCCCGACTGACAGCCCCTGATCGGCGAGGATAAGCGGTACATCGGCCAGTTCCGCCAGCGACACCCCGGCGCGCAGCGCCAGCCGGTGACGCGGACCCATGACGGCATGCGGCTTCACACGGGCGACCTCTTCCCGCGTCACGCTGAGCGGCAGGCCCAGATCCCATGTCAGGGCAAGGTCGATCTGGCCGCGACCAAGGCCATCGGTCATCGCCTCGAACCCCAGCACTCCGGGGGTGACGGGAAGGTCGGCGGGCAGCGCTGCCAGCAGGGGACCGAGGATCACCGGCGCCAGATCCTCGAACACCGCAAGCCGCACCGGGGCGGCGGGCGCGGCATCCCCCGCCATCAGCCGCGCCATGGAGGCCAGCTGGGTCTCTGCCGCTTCCAGAAAATCGCGGCCAAAGGCGGTGGGAACGGCGGGGCCGCGTGGGCGCCGCAGGAACAACGGTTTGCCGAGCTGCGCCTCCAGCTGAGACAGGGCGACCGACAGCGCGGGCTGGCTGATGTTCAGTGCCTGCGCGGCAGCCGTCACGCCGCCGTTGCGGGCCACGGCCACGGCATACTCCAGTTGGCGCAGGGTAACTGATAGCATTTATCTATCTCGAACATGCGAAGATATTATTTGAAACTATGTTAGCCACGCGTCACCTTTCTGCCAAGCGCAACAGGAGGCCCGCGATGGCGAAGATCGAGATCACCCCCGAAATGATCGAAACCTACCAGACCGAAGGAGTGGTGCTGGTCCGTGGCCTCTGGGCCGACTGGGTGGAGGATCTGCGCGCCGGGGTGGAGCGCAATATGGCTGAACCAGGTCCCTATGCGGCCGAGAACCTCAAACCCGGCGAGGGCGGCCGCTTCTTCGATGACTATTGCAACTGGGGTCGCATTCCCGAGTTCGAGCGTGTGATCCGCGAAAGCGCCGTGGCCGAGGTGGCGGCGCAGCTGATGGCGTCTGACCGGGTGCAGATGTTCCACGATCATGTGCTGGTGAAAGAGCCGGGCACCTCGAAACCGACGCCGTGGCATCAGGACGGCCCGTATTACTTCGTCGAGGGGCAGCAGACGGTCAGCTTCTGGTCGCCGCTGGACCCGGTGCGCGAGGCCAGCCTGCGTTGTGTCGCGGGTTCGCATCGGTGGGAAAAGGAAGTGCTGCCGACGCGCTGGCTGGCCGAGACGAGCTTCTACCCCAACAGCGAAAAATACATGCCGGTCCCCGACCCGGATGCCGAAGGCATGCCGGTGCGCGAATGGCAGATGGAGCCGGGCGATGCCGTGGCCTTCAACTATCGCACACTGCATGGCGCGCGCGGCAACAATGCCGCTACGCGGCGGCGCGCCTTCAGCCTGCGGCTGGTGGGGGACGATGCGCGCTATGTGGAGCGGCCGGGCCGAACCTCGCCGCCCTATCCGGGGCACGAGATGCAGCCGGGGCAGCGCCTGCGCGAGGATTGGTTTCCCTATCTGCGCTGATCCGGCAGGGTGCGGCTTTGCCGCACTTTCGCGGTTTCCTCCGATAGGCTAGGGCTGGGACAACCCGAACCGGAGGTGCCCATGCCCGACCCCAAGCCCGCACCGCAGATGAACCGGCCGCGCGTCTATCCGCCGCCCGAGTTTCCGCCGCGCCGCCCGGCGCTGTTCGCGCGGATGCCGCCCGCGGTGTTTCCGGTTCTGATGGGCGCTCTTGGCCTGGGTCTTGCCCTGCGGCGCGGGCTGCCGGCGCTGGGGCTGCCTGCGGAGATCGGCGATATGGTGCTGGGTGCTGCCGTCGCGCTCTGGCTGTTCGCGGCCTTCGGCTATCTGGTAAAGCTGACCCGCCGCCCTTCGGTGTTGTTCGAGGATCTGCGGGTGCTGCCGGGCCGGGCGGGCCTTGCGGCGGGGTCGCTGGGCTTGCTGCTGACCTCCGTCGCAATTCTGCCCTATGTTCCGGCCATGGCGCAGGGGCTGCTTTTTGCGGGTCTTGGCCTGCATGCCGCGCTGGCTGCTGCGCTGATCTACAGTTTTGCCACCGGCCCGGCCGAGGCGCGCGAGGTGACCCCTGCCTGGCATCTGCATTTCGTGGGCTTCATCATCGGCGGGCTGAGCGCCGCGCCCCTGGGGCTGATCGGGCTGTCGCTGCTGATTTTTGCCGCCACCGGCCTGGCCGCGCTGGCGATCTGGGCGGTTTCGCTGTTGCAACTGTTCCGCCGTATTCCGCCGGCGCCGCTTCGGCCGCTTCTGGCGATTCACCTGTCTCCTGCCTGCCTGCTGTCCGGCGTCGCGAGCCTTCTGGGCTTGAATGACTGGGCCCTGGCGTTTCTGGCCGTCTCGGGGGCCATCTTCCTCGCGCTGGTCGGGGCGGCCCGCTGGATCACGGTCAGCGGTTTCAGCCCGATGTGGGGGGCCTTTACCTTCCCGCTGGCGGCTTTCGCCTCGGCGCTGTTCCTTCAGGGCTTTGATGTCACCGGAACCATCGTTCTGGTTCTGGCGCTGGGGCTGGTCCCTCTGGTGCTGTTCCGGGTGCTGAAAGCCTGGGCCGGGGGCAGCCTTGCCGCCCGCACGAACGCGGCAGAGGCCTAGGGCCTCCGCCTGCCACTGATGCCGGGAGGCGCCCGAGCGTCCCGGGCGTTGCAGGGTTTGTTCAGACGCGCAGCGGATCGGCCTTCGCCAGCCGGTCGAAAGCCATCAGGCTGTCGATGAGCGCAGGCATCTGATCCAGCGGAATCATGTTTGGCCCGTCCGAAGGCGCGCTGTCCGGCGCTTCATGCGTTTCGATGAACACGCCCGCGATCCCGATGGAGACGGCGCAGCGCGCCATGACCGGGGCAAATTCGCGCTGCCCGCCGGAACTGCCGCCCTGACCGCCGGGCTGTTGCACCGAATGGGTGGCATCCATGATCACCGGCCAGCCAGAGCGCGCCATGGTCGGCAGGCTGCGCATGTCGGCGACCAGCGTGTTGTAGCCAAAGCTGACGCCGCGTTCCGTCAGCAGGATGCGGTCGTTGCCGGTGCTTTCCACCTTTTCGGCCACATTCGCCATGTCCCAGGGCGCGAGGAACTGGCCCTTCTTGATGTTCACCGCCGCGCCGGTTTCCCCGGCGGCGATCAGCAGATCGGTCTGGCGGCAGAGGAAGGCAGGAATCTGGATCACATCCACCACCTGCGCTGCCGCGCGGGCCTGTTCGGCATCATGAATGTCGGTCAGGACCGGCATGCCCATGGCGCGCACCGCCTCCAGCACCTTCAGCCCGGCATCCATGCCCAGACCACGCTTGCCTTTCAGGCTGGTGCGGTTGGCCTTGTCGTAGCTGGCCTTGAACACATACTGCGCCCCGGCGGCCGCACAGGCCTCGGCCATGCGGCCCGCGATCATCTGGGCGTGGTCCAGACTTTCCAGCTGGCAGGGCCCCGCGATGACCAGCAGCGGCTGGTCGTTACCGGCGGTCAAGCCGCCGATCTGCACCTGTTTCATCCGTCTCTCCTTATGCCGAGACCTGTTCGCGCAGGATGGCGACAGTCATCGAGATCATCAGGTAGATACCGGCAAAGATGAACAGTGCAACCATGGTATATTCAAATGCGCGGGGGTAGGTGGGCTCGTCCGGCGGAATCGGGCTCACCGAAAGCGAGAGATACCGCACCTGACGGTTGACCTCGATCCGCGCAGCCTCCATCGCCTGAAGTGCCTGCGCCAGCAGAAGGCGGCGGGTTTCCACATCGGATTGCGCCACCATCAGTTCCCCCTGCACGACAGCAAGGCTTTGCTGGCCATCGCCCGCCTCGGTCAGCTTGGCGCGCAGATTGGCGATTTCGCTTTCCAGCGTGGCGATCCGGCGTTTCAGCGGCTCCATCCGCGCCTTGTTGGGATTGGCGTTGCTTTCCATCTGTTGCAGCGACAGCCGGTCGGCGGTCAGCTGGGTGTCCAGATTGCCGATCTGCGTGGTGATCAGGCTGACCTCGACCTCGGAGCTGAGCACCTTGTAGCGTTCCTGAAGGTCGACCACCTTCTGCTGTGCCGCCAGCATATCACGTTCGGTATTCTCATAGGTTTCGCGGGCACCCTTCATCTGGTCCTCGCGCAGGCGGTGGGTCAACTGATCCACCTGTTCCTCTGCATAGCCGACGAGGGCACGGGCAAATTCGGCAGATTTCTCGGGGTTGGCCGCCACGACTTCCATCTTGATGATGCCCTCGCTCGGGTCATAGGAGATGTGGATGTGGCGGGTATAGGCCTTGTAGGCGGATTCGAAACTGGCGTCCGGGGCAAGGCGCTGGATCGGGTCGATCTGGTCGCTTTCGAAATGCGCGCGGAAACCGTGATCGGCGTCGAGCCGCAACATCGCATCCCGTGATTGCAGATACCCCTGCACCGTGATCGAATCCTGTGAGGTGGCAAAGCCGGTGCCTGTCAGCAGGCCTCCCAGGCCCCCTGCGCGGCCCGCGCCCATGCTGTCGCCGGATTGCTGGATCACGAATTCGGTTTTTGTCGCATACATCGGAGTCGCGACAAAGAAGAAGTAAAAGCCTGTCAGCAGCGTGGGCAGGCCGATGAAGAACATCAGTCGCAGCGACAGCAGCGCCGCGCGGCGGCGGCGGCGGCGGGCCAGATCGCGCTGGATGCGCATGATTTCGGCCGCATGGTTCGTCTCGGCCCGCACTTCGGTCGAGGGAACCTGCACCGGCTTGATGGTCTGCGGCAGTTTTACACCGTCGCCCTCGGGCACCAGCGCGCGGCTGCCCGGCGCAGGCGGCAACCCTCCGCCATCCCCGCCCGCTTCGGTTTCAGTGCCACCAACCAGTTCGATCAGGTTGGTCCGCTGGAACGGATCAATCCCCGCCTGCCGCAGCAGCCGCACCGCATCGAAATCAGATGTGGCGGGCATTTCATGCTTCTGTGCCAGACGGCGTGCCAGCCGGAGTTGCCGCCCGGTCAGCCCCTCGCGACGGATCGCCTCAAGATCGGTCGGCCCGATATCGCGGGTCGTCCCCTGGTCCTGCGGGCGTGGCGTGACAAAGGTCATGTCGCCGAAACCGTCTTCCGGCTGCTCGAACAGCATGCCGTCCTTCGGCGCAGGCTTCTCCGCCGCGCGCGAGGGCAGCGGTTGCACCGGATCGGGGCGACGAATGCGGAATCGCTTAGCCGTTAGCTTTGTAGTCATAAAGACGTTTCGCTTCTTCCAGAGAGTCGAACATGTAAAGCCGACCACCCGCCAGAACGGCGGCCTGGTGGCAGAATCTTTCCAGTGTCGAGGCCTGATGCGAGACCACGACAACGGTGGTGTTTTGCAGACGTTGCTTCAGGATCGACCCGGCCTTGCGGTTGAACTCGGGGTCCGTGGTGGCGGGCATACCCTCGTCGATCAGGTAGATGTCGAAATCCAGCGCCAGCATCAGCGCGAAGCTGAACCGCGAGCGCATCCCGGCGGAATAGGTGCCCACCGGCATGTCGAAATATTCGTTCAGCCCGCACAGCCAGCGGCAGAAGCTTTCGACGTAATCGGGGTCAAGGCCGTAAAGCCGGGCGATGTAGCGTGAGTTTTCGGTGGCGGTGTGCTTGTTCACCACGCCGCCCATGAAGCCCAGAGGGAAGGAAATGCGCGAGGTGCGGATGACGCGGCCCTCGTCAGGCTTTTCCAGCCCGGCCATCATGTTGATGATGGTGGTCTTGCCGGTGCCGTTCTTCGCCAGAATGCCGAGCGATTTGCCGATCTCGACCCGGAACGACGCCTGGTCAAGGATGACCTTGCGCTGCTTGCCGGTCCAGAAGGACTTGCTGACGTTCTCGAACTCGATCATCGGGGCCTCACCGCATCTGCCTGATGCGTTCGATCCGTTCCGGTTGTCTCCCCGGATAGGGCATATTCCTTAATACCTCGTCACGCTTTACCGCACCGATATGCAAAAGCAATCAGGCTATATTATGTCAGCCGCAGGCCGGGTTTGGCAATCGTCAGCGGGACGGACGGGCGCGGGACAGCAGAAGAAGCAGCGGCCCCGCCAGCAGGGTCAGGGCGAGGCCAAGGCGGGCGGCCTCGGCCATGGCGCCACCGGGGATGGCGGTATCCAGCGACAGGACCGGCACGGTGAAGCCGCTTCCGGCGATGGCGCCGATGCGGGCCATGTCGGCAAGGGTCAGCCCCTGCGGCAGCGGCAGGCCGAACAGGCGCAGCGCGATCAGCGTGCCCGCCATCAGGCCCAGCGGCTTGCCGATCCAGAAGGCGGCAAGCGTCACGAGCGTGGTAGGGGCAAAGGCACCAAGGTCGATGCCGCCGCGCGTCAGGCCGAACAGAAACAGTACGCCCACCAGCGGCCGCATCAGCAGATGGGCAAAGCGGTTGAGCGGATCGTGCAGAAACTCCTCTGCCTCGGCGAACAGGCCGAAGGCACGACGAGCATGCGGAATGGCCGGAATGACCGGAAGCAGCCCCAGCGCGCCCGGAAGGCCCGCCGCCGCGACGCCGGTCCAGCTCAGCGCGCCTGCCACTACATAGGGCCAGAGGTGCAGCGCCCGCTGACGTTCGGTTTCCCGCTCCGACCGGGCATGGCGACCGTAAAGCAGCCAGACCCCCGCCGCCGCCGCAAGGGGCAGCAGCAGCCACAGCAGGCGCAGCGCCTCGTCCGGGCGCATCAGGGCCAGCGCCAGCAACCCCGCCAGTTCCGCCCCGATGGTGATCAGCAGCAACATGTGCAGCGCCGGATGCTGCGGCCCGAACAGCCGCCGCCCGATCGCATAGCCGATCACCACGTCGCAGCCGACGGGCACCGCCCAGCCGCTGCCGAAACTGGCCTCTTCCGCCGTTTCGATCAGGGCCGAGACCAGCAGCCAGACCAGCACCGCCCCACCGACCGCGCCCATGGTGGCCATGAAGGGCAGCGCTCCGCGCCGCCCGTGCAGGGCACCGCGCTCCAGCATGTTGGCCTCCCAAAGCTCTTTGCCCAGCAGGAAGAAGAAGAACGCCATCAGCAGGTCAGAAGTCAGCGTGATCAGGGTCGCACGCACATGGTCGGCAACGATCCAGCCGGGGAAAGGCAGCGGGAACAGCCCATGCTCCATCACATCGTAATAGCTGGCGGGATCGAGATTGACCCAGAGGGTCGCCACGAGGCTGCCCGCCAGCAGGGCACGGGCGAAATGCAGGATGAAGCTGGAAACGCGATACATCAGTTCACCATGGCGCTGGTCTTTGTGCTGTCCTATCCTCGGGGGTATGGCGCGGCAACGGCACGCAGGGGCGGGGCGGCGCCGGTGTTGCAACGAGGCACCGGAGGGGATGCAGGAACTCGCCGCGGAAATCGCCGCCTGCCGGCTGTGCGCTGCGCGCTTTGCGGCGACGGCAACCGCGCATGTGCCGCGCCCGGTGCTGTGGCATGGCGCGCGGGCACGGGTGATCGTCGCGGGGCAGGCACCGGGGCTGCGGGTGCATCAGTCGGGCAAGCCCTTCACCGATCCTTCGGGCGATCGGCTGCGCGACTGGATGGGGCTGGACGAGGCTGCCTTCTATGACCGGAGCCGCATTGCAATCCTGCCGATGGCCTTCTGCTTTCCCGGTTACGATGCCAGGGGCAGCGACCTGCCGCCGCCGCCCGTTTGCGCACAGACCTGGCGGGCGCGGGTGCTGGCTGAACATCGCGCGGCACGGCTGGTGCTGGCGGTGGGCGGGGCGGCAATCCGCTGGCATCTGGACGACCGTCGCCCGGTTGCACAGGTGGTGGCGGATTGGCGCAGCACGGTGGCGCGCGGGATTATCCCCTTGCCTCATCCCTCTTGGCGCAATAGCGGGTGGCTGAAACGCAACCCGTGGTTCGCCGCCGAGCTGTTGCCCGAGCTGCGCGCCCGCATCCGCGCCGCGATGGAGGGCCCCGATGACCCCGCTTGATCTTGCCTATGAGGCCATGGCCGCCGCGCCCGACGGCGATGACGCGCCGCGTCTGCGGTTCTATGAGCGGCTCGCCGATGGCGAGATGATCCTGCTGCTGGAAAAGGAAGCCGAGGGCGAGACGCTGGCGCCGCGTGTCTTTGATCTTGAGGACGGGCCGGTGGTTCTGGTGTTCGACACCGAGGAGCGGCTGGGCGCTTTCACCGGCATGCCCGCGCCCTATGCGGCGCTGCCGGGGCGGGTGATCGCCGGGCTGCTGGCCGGGCAGGGCATCGGGCTGGGGGTGAATCTCGGGGTGGCGCCGTCCTCGATGCTGCTGCCACCCTTCGCGGTGGACTGGCTGGCCGAAACGCTGGCCCATGGCCCCGAGGAAGCCGAGGCGCGGCCCGAGCGGTTCGAGCCGCCGCGCGGGCTGCCGCAAGGCCTGATCGAGGGGCTGGATGCGAAACTCGCCCGAGCGGGTGGTCTGGCGGCGCATGCGCTGCTGGCGGCGGTGATCTATGAGGGCGGGCGGCAGGGGCATATGCTGGCTTTCGTCGATGCGGTGGAAGGCGCACAGACCGCGCTCGCCCGTGCGGCGGCCGAGGCGCTGACCTTCTCGGGCGTCGAGGCGGGCGAGATGGATGTGGCCTTCCTGGACGGGGACACGGCGGTGCTAGCAGCCATGGCCCGCGTCGCGCTGCGCTTCGATCTGCCGGTGACGGTGGCGGCAGAGCCACCCGCGCCGCAGGCGCCCGGCATGGACCCTGCGAAACCCCCGGTGCTTCGGTAACTTTTCAGATGGCGCCGCCTGCGGCGGCAAGCTTTTCTGTCACCGGGCGGGCTGCGCCGCCCGGTTCCGGGGGCCTCCGGCGGGGATATTTGGGCCAAGATGAAGGCGGATTTTGGGGTATTTTGATACCTATTTCGTATGTATATGTTTTTGCTGAAAATTATTGATTGCGCGACGCTTGACCGGCGCGTGGAAATGCAGGAAAAGCCCGCATCCGAGATAGAGGGGCGTCCGCGTCCCGACAATTCCATGGGTCTGATATGAAAACCTTCACCGCTACTCCGGCGGATATCGAGAAGAAGTGGATCCTGATCGACGCTGAAGGCGTCGTTCTGGGCCGCCTCGCCACGATTGTCGCCAATATCCTGCGCGGCAAGAACAAGCCGACCTTCACCCCCCACATGGACATGGGTGACAATGTCATCGTCATCAACGCCGACAAGGTGCAGATGACCGGCAACAAGCGCAATGACAAGCGTTACTACTGGCACACCGGCCATCCGGGCGGCATCAAGTCGCGCACCGCGCGCGAAGTGCTGGAAGGCGCGCATCCCGAGCGCGTGGTGACCAAGGCCGTCGAGCGCATGATCACCCGTAACCGTCTGGGCAAGCAGCAGATGACCAACCTGCGCGTTTACGCCGGGGCCGAGCATCCGCATGAAGCGCAGCAGCCGACCGTCCTGGACGTGAAGGCTCTGAATCCCAAGAACACCCGGAGCGCCTGATCATGGCTGACATCAAATCCCTCGACGATCTGAAAGCGGCCGTCTCGGGCGAGGCTGCCGCGGTTGCCGAAGCGCCCGTGCGTGAGCCGAAGCGCGATTCGCTGGGCCGTTCCTACGCCACCGGCAAGCGGAAGGACGCGGTTGCCCGCGTCTGGATCAAGCCCGGCTCGGGCAAGGTCACCGTCAATGGCAAGGAAATGGCGGCTTACTTCGCCCGCCCGGTGCTGCAGATGATCCTGCGTCAGCCGTTCCAAGTTGCCAATGTCGAAGGCCAGTTCGACGTTTACGCCACCGTTGCCGGTGGTGGTCTGTCGGGTCAGGCCGGTGCGGTGAAGCACGGCATTTCGAAGGCGCTGCAACTCTACGAACCCTCGCTGCGCGGTGCGCTGAAAGCGGCGGGCTTCCTGACCCGCGACTCGCGCGTTGTGGAACGGAAGAAATACGGCAAGGCCAAGGCCCGTCGTTCGTTCCAGTTCTCGAAGCGCTGATCCGGTTTTCCGGTTTTACGAAAGGCCCGCGGTGTTCCGCGGGCCTTTTGCTTTGCGGCGGGTGCGCGGGCAAAAGCAGGCAAAAAAAGAGGGCCGGAAAACCGGCCCAGTCAGGGGTACGACAGGAAGGGAATGGGGTCAGTCGCGCCAGAACGGCTTTTGTGCCTCTTGCGCGGCGGTCATCGGGTCGAGGCCGATGTCGCGCAGCAGATGGGTGTCGAGCTTTGCGATGCCACGGCGCGCCTGACGGCGCAGTTCCCAGGTCATCACCTTATGCGCCACGGCAAACACCAGCCGCGACACCGGCGGCAGCGAAAGCATGGGGGCGGTCAGATCGGTCCGGGTCATCATGGCACCTTTTGTATTGATACAAACCTCGGTTTCGGTTATGCGTCATTGATACAATGGCGGCGTGGCGAATGCGAGGGCTAGATTGTGACTGATACAAATTGGCAGCCGGACCTCGACAGCCATCCGGGGCCGAAATATCTCGCCCTGACCCGCGCATTGCGCGAGGCGATCCGTCTGGGAGAGCTCGCGCCCGGTGCGCAGCTCCCGACCGTGCGCGATCTGGCCTGGCGGCTGCATGTGACGCCGGGCACGGTGAGCCGCGCCTATCAGCTTGCGACGCAGGAGGGGCTGCTGGCCGCGACGGTGGGGCGCGGCACGTTCGTTGCCGCCCGTGCGCCGCGTCTGGGGCCGACGCAGGCACTGTTTCAGGAGCGTGACCTCAGTGACGAGCCGTGGCTGGTTGATCTGCGGTCGCCGCAACTGCCCGATGTCGGTCAGGGTGCGGCCTTTTCGGAAGCGTTGCAGAAGATCGGGCAGGGACTGGATGCGGCCTGGCATGATTATCCCTCGCAGCGGGGCGAGGCGCCTTTGCGCGCCGCCATTTGTGACTGGCTGTCCGACCGTCTTCTGGGCGCCTTCGGGCCGGAGGATATCGCGCTGACCCATGGCGGGCAGAATGCGCTGCTGCTGGTCTTTCTTTGTTGCCTGCGCGGCGACCGGCCGGTGATCCTGACCGAAGATCTGGCCTATCCCGGCATCCGTCATGCCGCGCGACTGGTGCGCGCCGATGTGGTGGGGGTGGAAATCGACGACGAAGGCATGTTGCCCGACGCGCTGGAGGCCGCCTGCCGACGCCATGGTGCGCAGATCCTTGTCCTGACGCCCGAGGCGCAGAACCCGACGGCCTGCCGGATGGGGGCGGCGCGGCGCGCCGAAATCGCCGCCATCGCCCGCCGCTATGACCTTCAGATCATCGAGGATGATTGCTATTCGATCACGGAAAGCAATCTGCCCACGCTGCATGCCATCGCGCCGGAACGGACGTGGTATGTGGGGTCGATGTCCAAATCGGTCTCGGCGGCTCTTCGGTTCGGTTATGTGGTCTGCCCCTCAGGCATGGGCGAGGCGGGGCGGCTGACGGCGCAGCACGGGTTCTTCGCGCTGGCGCGGCCGGTGTCGGATCTGGCACTGGAACTGCTGGAAAGCGGGGCCGCGCAGGAGATCCGCCGCAAGGTGCAGGAGGTGTTTGCCAGCCGGTTGATGACGGCGGTGAATGCGCTGGGGCGGTTCGATATCCGCTGGCAGGCGGGGTTGCCCTTCCTGTGGGTGCCGCTGCCTTCGGGCTGGCGGGCCTCGACCTTCGCCCGGCAGGCGGAGGCGGAGGGCGTGCTGATCCGGCAGGCCGATGAATATGCGCTGATCCATGGCCGGGCGCCGCATGCGCTGCGCATCGCGCTGGCGGGGGCAATTCCTGCGGATCGCTATGCCAGCGCGGTTGCGACTCTGGCGCGGCTTCTGGGGCATCCGCCGTCGGATATGGCGGTCTGATTCCGGCCCATGCCTGTTGCGGCGCTGTTTTCAAGGCTGCCGGGCTTTGTGCGAAGCCTGGCCGACCTGTCGGATTTTGCGGCAATTCCGCAGCGACAGGTCCGGCGGCACATGAAAAAATGATCAAATTATTTTTTGCGAGATTTCATGGCCTTGCAAAGATATGTCCATGGTCTGTTCCGGCCTCGCAGGCCGGATATCCGATTTCTCCCCTTTTCTTGTGAGCGGCCCTATGCCAGAAAATCGGGTATAAGGAACAAGCAATTGGCAACAGGCGCCCTAAGGTGCCGGGCCGTTCTGGACAGGGGGCATGATGGAACAGGGGGCTGCACGCGGCCGCTTCAGAAATTCCGAAGCGGCCAACGGGCTTGCGCTCGTATCGCCCACGGCGATCTATGCGATCCTGCTGCTTGCCGCCCCGCTGGCGGCAGTGGTGCTTTATTCTTTGATGGTCGACAGCAAGGTGGGTCTCTCCTCGGGCCTGACCTTCGACAATTACCTGAAGGTCTGGACCGGCCGTATCGACCAGGCGCTGATGATACGGTCGCTGACGGTGTCCAGCGTAGTGACGCTGGTAACGGTGTTGCTGGCCTATCCGGTGGCCTATTTCGTCAGCTTCCATGTGAAGCCGGAACGCAAGTCGATGTGGATCTTCCTGATCACCATTCCGTTCTGGACCTCCTACCTGATCCGCGTCTTCCTGTGGAAGGTGATCCTTGGCTATAACGGCGTGATCAATTCGGGGCTGATGAGCCTTGGTATCATCGGCGAGCCGCTGACCATCATCAACTATTCGCTCGGCTCGATGATCATGACGCTGGCCCATGCCTATGCGGCCTTCGCCATCCTGCCGATCTTCGTGAGCCTTGAAAAGATCGACCGCTCGCTTCTGGAAGCCGGGCAGGATCTGGGCGAGTCGAAGCTGATGACCTTCATCCGTGTCACGCTGCCGCTGTCGATGCCAGGTGTCATTGCGGCGGTGCTCATCGTCTTTATCCCGACCATCGGTGACTATGTGACGCCCGAACTGATTGGCGGCGGCAAGCTTCCCATGATCGCCAACCGGATCGAGGCGATCATGCTGAAGCAGAACGACAAGGCGCTGGGATCGGCCATCGCGGTGACCGCCATGCTGATCGTGACCGTGGTATCGGTGGTGTTCCTTCTGCTGAACCGCCGCTTCCTGAGGGGGCAGAGCAAATGAGGAAGAACCCGTCGCTGCGCATTTACGCGCTGGCCTATCTGGCCTTCCTCTATGCACCGATCGTGCTGCTGCCGCTGTTTGCCTTCAACGACAGCCGCGTCATTGCCTTCCCGCTGCAAGGGTTCACGACCAACTGGTTCGCCGAGATGTGGGCGGACAAGACCCTGTTCATCGCCTTCCGCAATTCGCTGACCATCGCGGTTTCGGCGGCGGTGTTTTCCACCATCCTCGGCATCTTCGCGGCCCGCGCCTCGACCCGCTACAAGTTTCCGGGCAAGCCCGGCATCCTGGGCCTGATCATGCTGCCCATGGTGCTGCCGGAAATGATCGTATCGATGGCGCTGCTGGTCGTGCTGATCGCGATTGGCGTGCCGCTGTCCTTGTTCACCATCATTCTGGGGCATGTGCTGATCTGCACGCCCTTTGCGGTGGCGATCCTGACCTCGGCCTTCCAGTCGCTTGACCGCTCGCTGGAGGAAGCTGCATATGATCTGGGTGAAACCCCGGCCTCGACCTTCCGGCTGATCATCCTGCCGCTGGTGATGCCTGGTATCATCTCGTCGCTCTTGATCAGCTTCACCATCAGCCTGGATGAATTCATCATCGCCTATTTCCTTGGCGGCAATCAGACCGTGCTGTCGGTCTATATCTTCGGGCAGTTCCGCTTCCCGGCCAAGGTTCCGGCGGTGATGGCGCTTGGCACCATCCTCGTCTGTATCTCCATCGTTCTTCTGACCATCGCTGAATATTTCCGCCGCCGCGGCATCGCAAAATCGGGCGGCAAGGATACCGGAGGCTTCCTGTGACCACGACCGAAAAGCCGAACATGATCGAGTTCCGGGACGTCCATAAATATTATGGCGATTACCACGCCCTGCGCGGGATCAACGCCACGATCAAGGCGGGAGAGTTCTTCTCGCTTCTGGGCCCCTCGGGCTGTGGCAAGACCACGCTGCTGCGCACCATCGCGGGGTTCGAGGATATTTCCTCCGGTGCGGTGCTGATCGACGACAAGAAGATGGACGATGTTCCGGCCAACAAGCGGCCGACCAACATGGTCTTCCAGAGCTACGCCATCTTCCCCCACCTGACGGTCGAGGAAAACGTGGGCTTCGGCCTGCGCCGCGATCCGCGATCAAAGGACGAAAAGGCCAAGGCTGTGGCTGAGGCGCTGGAGATGGTGGGCCTGAAGGGATACGGCAAACGCGCCGCCCATGCGCTTTCAGGCGGCCAGCGGCAGCGCGTGGCGCTGGCCCGCGCGCTGATCCTCAAGCCCAAGGTGCTGCTGCTGGACGAGCCGCTTTCGGCGCTGGACAAGAAAATCCGCGAACAGATGCAGGTTGAACTGATCAAGCTGCAACGCGAGGTCGGCATCACCTTCGTTCTGGTCACCCATGACCAGGAAGAGGCGCTGGTCATGTCGGACCGTATCGCCGTGATGTTCGAGGGACAGATCGCCCAGCTTGCCGACCCGGAAACGCTCTATCGTCGTCCGAACAGCCGGAAGGTGGCGAATTTCATCGGCACGATGAATTTTCTGCCAGCCGAGGTTCTGTCGGAAGGCGCGGGCGGCATCGAGGTGGAGGCGCAGGGCTTCGGCCGCATGACGCTGAGCACCGATCAGGTGATGGCGGGCGAGGCCGGGCAGGGCGCCGTCGTCGGCTTCCGCCCCGAGACGCTGACCATCCTCTACGACAGCCAGACCGCCACCGACCGCGAGGTCATGGGCACCATCGAGGAGGTCGTCTATTTCGGTGACATGACCTATTACGATGTGAAGCTGGATGGCACCACCGAGGCGCTGCGGATTTCGATGCGCAACGTCTTTGGCCGCCCGGTGCTGGAGATCGGCACCCGTGCCCGCGTGGCATGGAGCCCCGGCGCGCTGGTGATGTTCCGCTGATGCGCTTGCAGGCGCGGGACGGCAGTTGGCTGACCCGCGCACGTCTGGACGCCTTGCCGCCGACGCTGATCTTCCACGCTCGCGACAAGCTGGCCGCCACGCTGTGCCGTGGCGGCTTTCGCCTGTTGGGGGCGCTGGCGGATCATGCGGCGGAGGCTGGCTGGGGCGTCGAGGTCGTGCCCTATAGTGCCGAGGGGGCGTCCCTGGCGGTGGCGCAGGGGGGGCATCTGCATGTCTTCATGGAAGACCGGCCGGGATACGCGCCCAACGCCTTTCACTCGGTCCCCGGCTATCTGCGGGGCTACTGGTATTTCGATGAAATCGGCAGTCGCAACAACTCCAGCCACCGGCTGCGTGTCTTTGATGAAAGGCTGGTGGCGGATCGTTTCGCGCAGAAGTTCCATGCGCGACTGGCGGAGCAATTCATCGGCGCCAATTTCTCGAAGTTCCCGCAAGCGGAACGGGGGGAAGATCTGCCTGCGGGCTGCCTTGCGCTGTTCGCGCAGGATTTCAAACCGCCCCGCTTTCACCGCCATTACCTGACAGTGCCGGAACTGGTGGAGGCGGCGATTGCCACAAAGGGCGCCCGCGCGCTTTGTATCAAACCGCATCCGAACAATACGCCCGAGGAGCTGGACTGGCTGCGCGCGCGCCATGATCCGGGGCAGGGCGTCTATGTCACCGATGCGTCGATCCACGATCTGCTGGCCGCCTGTGCCTGCGTGCTGACCGTCACTTCTGCCGTGGGGTTCGAGGCGTTTCTGCATCGCAAGCCGGTCGTCCTGGCGGGGCAGACCGATTTCGGGCAGAACGCAATCACGCTGACCGATCCGTCGCGACTGGCCGAGGCCATCGCTGCGGCGATGTCACGCGACTGGCCGCATGCGAAATTCCTGACCTGGTTCCTCAGGCAGAATTGTATCGAGGATCACGCCCGCGCCCTGCCGATTGTATTGGAACGCATCCGCGCCAAGGGCTTTCGCATTGGTCAGGATGCCGGTTTCTACTGATCCGGCCGTAACAGGCCAAGTCCACGCAGATAAATCCCGATCCCGGCTTCCAGCAGGTCTTCGGCCGGGAAGGGGCTTTTCGCGCCATTGCCGCGCATGAACAGCTCGACCACGCCGTGACTCATCGCCCAGATATGGGCCGAGAACATCGAGGCCGGGGGGCGCCGGTCGGGCGGCATATGCTCTGACAGATGCGCGGCCGCCCGTTCCAGCACCGACCGCGCCTTGGCAGAGGCCTGCGCGAGGTCCGGGTAAGCCTGCGGCGACAGCCCGCTTTCGAACATCGCCATGTAGTGACCGGGATATTTGCGGGCGAAGGCCAGATAGGCCCGACCCGTCGCCTCGAACGCCGCCAGCGCCGAAGGCTTGCCGTCGTCATAGGCATATTCCATCAGCGCGGCAAAGATCTCATAGCCCTGCCGCGCCACTTCGGCCAGCAGGTCGTCCCGCCCCGCGAAATGGCGGTAGACAGCGGCGGGTGTCACATCCGCCGCCTTTGCCGCTTCCGACAAGGTAAAGCCCTGCGGGCTTTTTTCGGCGATCAGCGCCAGCGACGCCTCGACCAGCGCCTGCCGCAGATTGCCGTGATGATAGCCGCGCTTAGTCATCCGCCCCGTCAGACCACATTTCCGGCCCGCCGCAGATCGCCGGATCGGGCAGGCCGATGGCGCCGCGATCCTTGCCCTTGAACTCCAGCGCGTTGAGCACGGTCTGGATCGCCGCGATCCGCGCGCGTTTCTTGTCATCCGACCGGATCACCGTCCAGGGGGCAAAGCCGGTGTGGCTGCGTTCGAAGGTTTCGGCGATCGCCTCGCAATAGGGCTGCCATTTGGTCAGCCCCTCGACGTCGATGGGTGACAGCTTCCATTGTTTCAGCGGGTCGCTTTCCCGGGCGAGCATGCGGCGCAGTTGCTCTGGCTGGCTGACATCCAGCCAGAATTTCAGGAAGGTGATGCCCTCCTGCACGATCATCTGTTCAAACTCCGGCAGTTGACGGAAGAAGCCTTCCTTCTGGTTCTGGGTGCAGAAGCCGAAGACCGGCTCGACAATCGCGCGATTGTACCAACTGCGGTCGAAGATCACCATTTCTCCGGCCGCCGGAAACCAGTCGATATAGCGCTGGAAATACCATTGCGAGCTTTCGCGGTCCGAGGGTTTCGACAGCGCAACAACCTGCGCGCCACGCGGGTTGAGGTTTTCGGTCAGCGCCTTGATGGTGCCGCCCTTGCCCGCCGCATCGCGGCCCTCAAACACAAGGATCACCCGTTTGCCGGTTGACTTGATGTCGGATTGCAGGCGCACGAGCTGCGGTTGCAGCGCCTCCATCCGCGCCTCGTAGTCTTTCTTCGAGATTTCCTCGCGGTAGGCATAGCCCTTTGACAGAATGTCATTCTTGCCGCCCTGTTCAATGGCCTTGCGCACCGATTTCGGGGCGTCTTCCTTGAAATAGCGGCTGATCGCGCCGTCGAAAGGCAGGTCCATCACAGTCTCCACGGATACCGAACTCTGGGTTACTCTAGGCGCAGGCCCGCACGGGCCGCAAGGCGCATCACGGCGGCCTCGACAGCCTCGGGGTGGGTCTGGTGCGGCATATGGCCAAGGCCGGGCAGCAGGGTGACCGCCGCATCGGGCAACAGGGTTGCCAGCGGCCCGGCATGAACATGGGCCGGCACGATTGTATCGGCATCACCATGCAGGATTTCGACAGGCGCGCCAATTGTATGGTATTGTGGTTGCATGGCCCTGATATGCGGCAGCAGCGCATTCACCTGACGCGCATTGCGGGCCAGTGTGTCGCGGCGCAGCAGAAGCCCGACACCGGCGGCCTTGGAATAGCCGGGCGGCGGCTGTTGCGGCAGGAAGGTGGCCGCGATGCTGCGGTCGATCTGGCGGGCTGGCACGAAAGCGCTGACCAGCGGAATGACCAGTGCACGGCCCATGCCAGAGGCGGTCAGCCGGTACCAGGGGCCGAGCCCGCCCTCCCACGGCATCGCGGCCCCAGCCAGCATCAGCACCCCGGACACCTGTGCCTGCAACGCCCAGGCCAGCGCCACCGCGCCGCCGTAGGAATGGCCGAGCACCAGTGGCCGGGCGACACCCGCGCTTTCCGCCGCCAGCCGCATCAGGCGCGCCTGTTCCCCCGGCGTATCTTCCGGCACAGGATCTGACCAGCCGAGGCCGGGCCGGTCAATCAGCGTGATGCGAAACCGCCCCGCCAGACGCGGCGCCAGGTCCATGGCGAACTCGCGCAGGTTGGCGCTGGCTCCATGGATCATCACCAGATCGGGACCGCTGCCCATCTGCAACAGATGCAGTCTGTGGCCTTCCACGGTCACCAGCCGCCCCAGGGGGGGAAAGGCCGCCTTACGCCGTGCCTCGCGCCGGGCGGCACGGCGGCGGGTGCCAAAGGCCCCGAAAGCCGCCAGCGCCCCCCCGGCGATCAGGCTTTCAAGCACCGATCTCCTCCGGCTTGAACGGCGTGGTCTGATAGATCTCGTTGATCCAGTTGCCGTAAAGCAGATGCGCATGGCTGCGCCAGCGGTTCAGCGGCGGACGGGAGGGATCGTCGTCGGGGTAGTAGTTCATCGGCACGTTGATCGGCGTGCCCTGCGCTACATCGCGGTCATACTCCTGTTTCAGCGTGTCGCTGTCATATTCGAAATGGTTGAAGATGTAGAGCGCGCGATGCGCGGGGTCTTCAACCAGACAGGGGCCGACCTCGTCAGAGCCAAGCAGGGTCCGCAACGCCGGGCGTGCCGCTACCTCGGGCTGCCGGATCTCGGTCCAGCGGCTGACCGGGATGACGAAATCATCCGAGAACCCGCGCAGATAGGGCGAGGCGGGGGCAAGGTTGCGGTGCCGGAAGCAGCCGAAGGCCTTGTGATCCAGAATATGTTTCTGCACGCCGTGGAAGTGGTAGATCATCGCCATGCCACCCCAGCAGACGCCGAAGGTGGAATGCACATGGGTCTGCGTCCAGGCAAAGACCCGGCGCAATTCTTCCCAATAGGTCACCTCGTCGAAGGGCAGATGTTCGATGGGCGCGCCAGTGATGATCAGGCCGTCAAACTTCTCGCCGGTCTCCTCCACTTCGGAGAACGGGCGGTAGAAGGTTTCCATATGTTCGGCGGCGGTGTTCTTCGTCTGATGTTCGCTCATGCGGATCAGTTGAAAGTCGATCTGCAAGGGCGTCGCGCCGATCAGCCGGGCGAACTGGTTCTCGGTCTGGATCTTCTTGGGCATCAGGTTCAGCAGACCGATGCGCAGGGGGCGGATGTCCTGACGCGCGGCGCGCTCGGGGCTCATGACCATGATGCCCTCGCGGCTCAGCACATCGAAGGCGGGCAGGGTTTCAGGCAGGGTAATCGGCATGTCTTTCTCCGTTCGGCGGAGCAGTTATGTGCGCGGGGCGCGCGCTTCAATGGCCCTGGCGATCAGGTCGATGAAACCCGCCTCGTCGCGCACCTCGGCGACCTCTTCGGCGGTGACCGTCACACCCCAGTCGGCCATGGCGGCATATCGGGGCTGGCGATGGGCAAGAGCCTGGGCATAGGTCCAGCGGACAAAGGCGTCCGGGTCGACCTGCATGGCATCCTCGCCCGTCATGCTGCGGTATTCGTCCCACATTCGTTCCAGAAAATGCGGCTGGTAATACATGGGCTTGGGTGCCCGGTCGAAGCGGCGGACCAGTTCGGCCGTATGAGCATCAGACCCCTTGATCCAGACCATCAGCAGGTTCTGCGACAGCGCCGTCATCACGGGATCGGCCGGGTTCCACGGGTCCACCACCTCGCAGATCGAGCCGCCGGAATCGCAGACGAAATTGCCGTAGCCATAGATGTCATCGGCGCGGTCGATGAAACGCATGGTATCCAGAAGCGCCGCCACCTCGGCCTCGCGGTGCTGGTCCTGCCGGCGCATGTATTCGGCAAAGGGCAGGCCGCCTTTCGCCGGATTGCCGGGCTTGCCAAGGTAGGTGGACAGCGGGGCGAGGTTATCAAAGGTGATGTTCGAGGCGATATAGACGGAATCCGTCAGCAGCAGTTCCCGCAGGAACGGCACTTTCATCGCTTCACGTTTGAAGTTGTCGGCGATGTATTCGCCCATGTAGCGGGTGCCGATCCGGTAGTCGATGGAGTAATGGAACCAGCCGCCCGCACCGCGCAGCATCGAAGACAGATGCGTCTTGCCAAGGCCCGACATGCCGAACATCAGCACGCGCCGCCGCTCTGCCTTTCGCCAGTCCTGTGCCGAGCCGTAGATCATTCCAACCGCCTTCGCTTGATCCTTGCCGTCTTCCTAACGCGGGGCGAAACCGGATACACGCGAAAAAGAAAGCCCCGCAACGGGTGCGGGGCTTTCCGGTCGGGATGATCCGGTGATCAGAAGGTAAAGCCGACCTTCACACCGACGGCGATGGCGGTGTTGTCGCGCATATTGGCGCGGGCCACATCGGGCGTGCCGGTTTCCGGGTCCGCATCGCCAAGACGCAGGTAACGGGCGCCCATCGTCACCTTCATGTTATCACGGGTATAGACCGCCGCGACACCGATCCCCTTGTAGCCATTCGTCGGCGCCAGCGGCGACACGAGCTTGCTGCCACCCGGCTCCCACGTCGCAAAGATCGACCCCGACCAGTTTTCATTGAACCGGCGCCCGACGCCCAGCGTGTAGGTCGTGGTGTCTTCCAGATCGGTCAGACTGCCTGCGGTGGGGCCGAAGAAGGTGCTCGGCGCCACCTGAAAATCGCTCCAGTCCACCCAGCGGACCGAACCGAAGACCAGGGTATCCTTAGCGACGCCGGTCTGGAAATCGAGGTTCACGGCCTGCGGCGTATCGGTTTCGGTGATGGCGGCCACCGTGGCTGCGCCCGCCGCTGCCGCAGCACCGCCGGGCAGGGTTTCGACCGAGTCGAACTTGTGGCTGATCTTCGAGAAGTAGGTCAGCGCGACACGCAGCGCGATTTCCGGTTTTTCATAGGCCGCACCAATGACATAGCCCGCGGCCCAGTCATCGGCCAGATCGACGGAATAGCCATTGAGCGAGCGATAGGTCGTCGGGTCCGCCGGGTTGAAAGCCGGGCCATAGGCCAGCCCCTTCAGCGTCACATGCCCCGAAGCCTTGGAAGCCCGAACACCGCCATGGACCGAGAAATTCTCGTTGAACTTGTAGCGCAGCAGGGCGGTCAGGCCCTGGCTGTTCACCTTCGCCTCGGTACCGCCCAGCATCACCGATTGCGCAGGATCATACAGGATGTCTGCCCCATAAGCCTGATCGTAGATCAGGGCGCCCGACAGCTTGTCATTGAAGTCGTATTTGAGGGCGAGTCCGGGCAGGCTGTGCTTGTCAGCCACGCTGCCGGTCGGACGGCCACCATAGATTGCCAGATCGTTGCCCGTCACGCTCGGGTTGATCTGACCATAGCTCAGTTCGACGTAGTTGCCTGTCTCGAAGATCACGCCGATCGGCTGCCCCGAACGGTCAATTCCCCCGGCCTGCGCCGCGCCTGCGCAGGCGGCCAGAGCCGCAACAGATGTCATGATGCTTTTCATGACGTCCTCCCCTCATTCCTGAAACCCGGCCGCATCCTCCGCCGGTTGACTGAAAGCCTAGGGTGTGCCGGGCTTTTCGGTCAATCAATGACGCCACGTCAGGGATTCGTTACGTTACGATGTGACAAATTAGCGCGGGTGGCCGCCCGGATGTTCAAAAGATTTGCGCCCAGAATGATCAGGCCACCAACCAGAACCCAGCCGTCAAGCGCTTCGTGATACAGCGCCATACCGACCAGTGCGATGATCGGGAGGCGGGCAAAATCAACTGGCACGACGACCGAGGCGGAGGCCAGCGACAGCGCCTTGGTCAGACACAGATGCGCAACGACGCCACAGGCACCGATCAGCACGAGCCAGGGCAGGGTGGCCTGGGTCGGCAGGGCAATCTGGCCATCCATCCCGGCGGCCGCGAGGCCCAGCCCGGTCTGCATCAGTGTGAGCCAGAACAGGATCGACACAAGGCTTTCATTGCGCGTCAGCTGTTTGGTCATGATGACCGATCCGGCAAAGCCGATGGCCGAAGCGGCGGCAGCCACCACGCCCGGATTGAGCGCCCCGAAATCCGGCCGCGCCACGATCAATGCGCCCGCAAAACCAAGTCCCGCTGCCAGCGCACGCACCGGGGTCAGCTTTTCACCAAGGAACAGAGGTGACAGCAGCACGACCCAAAGCGGTGAGGTAAACTCCAGTGCGAAGACCTGCGCCAGCGGAATGCTGGTCAGCGCCCAGAACCACAGGTTCTGCCCGGTGAAATGCGAGATGTTGCGGGCCAGATGCAGCGGCAGGCGCCTGGTCTGCACCTCGCCCAGCCGACCGAACAACGCCGCCCCCCCGACCACGAGCACAATGCCGGTGACCGAGCGCCAGAGCATGATCTCGAACGTGTCATGCACCCCGGCTACCGCCCGGCCGGCGATGGCCATGGCCGTAAACGACAGGATCGAGCCGATCATCCAGATCGCCGCCTTCAGCGGTTGTTGCTGCTGCATCGCCCGTTCCTCCCCGTCGCGCCGCAAAGTGGTGGCGCGCGGCGGGGGGAATGTCCAGCCCTGCGAACCGGATCAGTCGCCGATTTCCTCGATGCGGAAATCGCGCAGGATGCCGCGCGTGGCGGCAAACCACGCGCTGCCGCGGGTGCGGGTCTGATGGCTGTCGAAGGCCGCACGGTCGCGGAAGCTTTCCATCACCTCGAAAACGAAGGGATCGTCGGTTTCCGCGATCTCGAAGCTCAGACAGCCGGGCTCGGCCCGCGTCAGCGCAACATGGTCCGCCACATGCGCCAGCACGGCCGCGCGTTCGGTATCGCTGACACAGACGAGTTGGCCCCGAAGACGGATCATTCCAGTTCGATCGTCCCCGGCGGTTTCGAGGTGCAGTCGTAGAACACCCGGTTCACGCCCTTGACCTCGTTGATGATCCGCGTCGCGGTTTCCCCAAGGAAATCGTGGGTGAAGGGGTAGTAATCGGCGGTCATGCCATCAACGCTGGTCACGGCGCGCAGGCCCACGGCGTAATCATAGGTGCGCCCGTCGCCCATCACGCCGACGGTGCGCATCGGCAGAATGGCAGCGAAGGCCTGCCAGATTTCATCGTAAAGCCCGTGCTTGCGGATCTGGTCGATATAGACCGCATCGGCGCGGCGCAGGATTTCCAGCTTGTCGCGGGTGATCTCGCCGGGGCAGCGGATGGCGAGGCCGGGGCCGGGGAAGGGGTGGCGGCCGATGAATTTGGCGGGCAGGCCAAGTTCGCGACCCAGCGCGCGCACCTCGTCCTTGAACAGCTCGCGCAGCGGTTCCACCAGCTTCATGCCCATTTTCTCGGGCAGGCCGCCGACATTGTGGTGCGATTTGATCGTGACCGAGGGGCCGCCGCTGAACGACACCGATTCGATGACATCGGGGTAAAGCGTGCCCTGGGCCAGGAAATCAGCGCCGCCGATGGCCTTGGCATGTTTCTCGAATACTTCGATGAACAGCCGCCCGATGGTCTTGCGCTTCACCTCGGGGTCGGACACGCCTTCCAGCGCGCCGAGGAACAGATCGGATTCGTCGGCATGGATGAGCGGCAGGTTGTAGGCCTCGCGGAACATCGTCACGACTTCCTCGGCCTCGTTCAGCCGCATCAGCCCGTGATCGACGAACACACAGGTCAGTTGCTCGCCAATGGCCTCGTGGATCAGGATCGCGGCGACAGAGCTGTCAACGCCCCCCGAAAGCGCGCAGATCACCTTGCGGTCGCCGACCTGATCACGGATCTTCTGGATCGCATCCTCGCGGTAGGAGGCCATGGTCCAGTCGCCGGTGAAGCCCGCCAGACGCACGAAATTCTCGTAGAGTTTCGCGCCTTTCGGAGTGTGATGCACCTCGGGGTGGAACTGCACGGCATAGAAGTTGCGCGACACATCGGCGGTAATGGCGAAGGGCGCATTGGGCGAGGTGCCATAGACCTGAAAGCCCGGCGCAATTTTCGACACATGGTCGCCATGCGACATCCAGACCTGTTCGGGGCCTTCCGCGAACCAGCCCTCCAGCAGCGGCAGCCGGTCGTCCGTCGGGGTAACCCTGGCGCGGCCGAATTCAGCGGTGCCATGGCCACCTTCGACATGACCACCAAGGCTGTGCATCATCACCTGCTGGCCATAGCAGATGCCAAGGATCGGCACGCCAAGATCGAACACGCCCGCCGGAGGCATCGGCGCGCCTTCGGCATAGACCGAGGCGGGACCGCCCGAGAAGATCACCGCTTTCGGTGCGAACTCCCTCAGGAAGGCCTCGTTCACGCGGTTGAACGGGTGGATTTCACAATAGACTTTCAGCTCGCGCAGGCGCCGCGCGATAAGCTGCGTGACCTGGCTGCCGAAGTCGATGATCAGGAGGCGTTGATGCGGATGTGTCATGGCCGGGAATTAGCTTTGCAGGGCCAGAATCGCAAGGCGGAATCGCCTGTGACGGGTGGCGGAACGCGGGGGTTTCACACCCCCGCACCCCCGTGGGATATTTGTGCCAAGATGAAAGACGGTTGTCGTGCCGTGCTGTGGCGCCCGATGTCGTTTTTGGGACGGATGCGACGCAAACGGGGAGCGGCCGGTCGCGGCTTGGCGGCATATAGGGGCAAGTTCGGCGCGCGGGATCGCGCATTTCGGAGGTTTGGACATGAGCGATGTGGCAACAGCAGGGCGTCGGGCGCGCGGCGGTGGCGGCGGGGCGGCGCGGCGCGCCGAGCGGACCGGGATCAGCTTTGACACCGCGCGCTTCATCGAGCGCAATATCCCGAATTTCGAGATCCTGAACGAGGAAGCGCTTCAGATCATCGAATGGAATGCCGAGACGGTTCTAGAAGAGATCGGCGTCAATTTCCTTGAAAACCCCGGCGCGCTGGCGTTGTGGAAGGCGGCAGGCGCCGATGTGCGCGGCGAGCGCGTGCATATCCCGCGCGGTCTGGCCCGCAAGCTTTGCGCCACCGCCCCGTCGAGCTTTACCCAGCATGCCCGCAACCCCGAGCGCAATGTGGAAATCGGCGGCAAGTCGCTGGTGCTGGCGCCGGTTTACGGCCCGCCCTTCGTGCGCGACCGTGAGGGTGGCCGCCGCTATGCGACCATCGAGGATTTCCGCAATTTCGTGAAGCTGGGTTATATGTCGAAATGGCTGCACCACAGCGGCGGCACGGTTTGCGAACCGACCGACGTGGCGGTGAACAAGCGTCACCTCGACATGCTGCACGCCCATATGACGCTGTCGGACAAGCCTTTCATGGGCTCTGTGACCGAGCCGGTGCGTGCGGCGGATTCGGTCGAAATGGCGAAAATCCTGTTCGGGTCGGATTTCGTCGACCAGAACACCGTGATGACCAGCCTCATCAACATCAACAGCCCGCTGACCTTTGACAGCGTGATGATGGGGGCGCTGGAGGTTTACGCCAAGGCCGGGCAGGCCGCGATCATTTCGCCCTTCATCGTGGGTGGTGCCATGGCGCCCGTTACGGTGGCAGGCACGCTGACGCAGGTTCTGGCCGAGGTTCTGGCGGGCGTGGCCTACAGCCAGCTGATCCGTCCCGGCGCGCCGGTGATCTTTGGCGCCTTCGTGACCTCGATCGACATGAACTCGGGCGCGCCGACCTTCGGGACGCCGGAAGCCGCGCATATCACCTATGGCGCGGGCCAGCTCGCGCGGCGTCTGGGGCTGCCCTACCGTTCGGGCGGGTCGTTCTGCGGCTCGAAACTGCCGGATGCGCAGGCGGCTTACGAGACCTCGAACAGCCTGAACATGGCGCTGCTGGCGGGCGTGAACTTCATGCTGCACGCCTGCGGCTGGCTCGAAGGCGGCCTGGTTTCCAGCTACGAGAAATTCGTGATGGATGCCGACCAGCTTGGCACGCTGCACCATCTGGCGAAGGGCGTCTCGGTGGACGAAAACGGGCAGGGGATGGATGCGATCCGCGAGGTCGGTCCGGGCGGCCATTACCTCGGCTGCGCCCATACCCAGGCGAATTTCAAGACCGCTTTCTGGCGCTCGGACCTGCTGGACTACAAGCCCTTCGAGACCTGGGACGAGGAAGGCGCCCGCGACACCGAGCAACTGGCCTCGGAACGGGTGAAGAAACTGCTGGGCGATTATCAGGCCCCGGCGCTGGACGAGGGCATCCGCGAGGCGCTGGACGCCTATGTCGCGCAGAAGAAGGCGGCCGAGCCGGACGCTTTCATCTGATCGTCGCGAAATGTGAAACGATGAAGGGCCGCCCGGCACGGGGCGGCCCTTTTGCCATCTGTCGGCCGGTCAGATCGATTGTTGCGGGCGTGGCAACAGGTGCAATTCCGACATCAGCGCAATCAATACCTCGATATGCTGGTTCAGCGAATAGCTGGCATCGCCCGCGCGGCGGATGCTTTCCAGCCGCTCCTCTTCGTCGATCAGCCGGGGCAGGGTCTTTTCCGGGCCCAGTGGCTTGTCCTGACGCAACAACCGTTTCAGATCCCGGTCGCGGCGGTAATCCGTCATCCCGTAGCGGGCGGCGCGGATCAGAAGGCGCGGGCGGCGCAGGTCGGCAAGCAGGGCGCGGAAATCGGTCATGGCAGTCTCCCGTGTTCGATCTGGAAACAATGACACGGCGCAACCTCGCGTTGCGTCATCGCCGGAGTCACCGCGCGGAAGCCGCAGCTTTTGTTCATAGATCGTAAACAATTATCCGGCTCATCCCGGCGTTGGCGCTTTTGTTAACGAACGGGTAACCAAAGCCACCCACGGTTGCATATGTCCAAGAACGGGGCAGGTGGCCGGGGGCGGGCCACAGGACAAAGAGCATGGAACCGAACCTGAGTGCCGATTTCACCCTACCCGCATGGCTGCCGGATGCCGTGCGGCTGTATCTCGACCACACCGAGGACGGGTTGTCGTTGCGGCAACTGGCACGGCGCGAGGGGCTGGCAGCCTCGACCGTCATGCGTCAGGTGCGCCGCTACGAGGCGCGGCGCGATGATCCGCTGGTGGACGAGGCGCTGGCCGCGCTGGCGCGGGCGCAGGGGGCTGGTTCCGTAACCCCGGACCCCGACAGAAAGGACGCCCCCGAGATGACCGCCCCGATCCGCCCGACCCCCGTCACACTGGATGAAGCCGGGATCGACCGCGAGGCGCGGCGCGTGCTGCGCCGTATGGCAGAACCCGGCGCCGTCATGGCCATCGCCCCTGAAATGCAAAAGGCTGCTGTCCTGCGCACGGGGCGGGATGGCAAGATGGTGCAGACGGCGGTTCTGGACCGGGCGGTGGCACAGGCCTTCGCGCTGAAAGACTGGATCGGTGTGCGTAAGCAGGGACGGCTGACCAGTTACGAAATCACCACCCAGGGCCGCGCGGCGCTGAAACGGCTGGTGGAGGAGGAGGATCGCCGCCGTCAGGCGCATCACGGCGCCTTTGGTCTGGCCGAAGCTGCCGCAGCCTTTGGCACTGCCGATCCTGTGGAGGCCGAAGGTGGCGCGGCGGCGCGGCGCCTGCGTTATACACTGACTGAAAGCCCGGTCGCGGTTCTGGCACGACGGCGCGACAAGGATGGCCGCGCCTTTCTGGAGCCGGAACTGGTGCAGGCGGCGGAACGCCTGCGCGAGGATTTCGAACTGGCCCATATCGGCGGGCGCATCCCGCAGGGCTGGGATGGGTTCCTGCCTGCCGGTGAGATGGTCGAGCCCCGTCCGGGCTCAGCTGCGCCGTTGGCGGCGCGGGATCGCGTGGCGCTTGCCCTGCGCGATCTGGGGCCGGGGCTGGGCGACGTCGCGCTGCGGGTCTGCTGTCATCTGGAAGGGCTGGAGGTCGCGGAAAAGCGCATGGGCTGGGCCGCGCGCTCGGGCAAGATCGTACTGCGGATCGCGCTGCAACGGCTGCGTCGGCATTATGACGAAACCTATGGCCGCGCCGGTCCGCTGATCGGGTAAGGCGGCCCCGCGCAGGGCCGCCCACGCAGCGCTCAGGCGCGGGTGAAGCCAAGCGCGTTGACCATACCCGCCAGCGCTCCGCCCGCCAGAGGCGCCACGATGAAGACCCAGAGGTCTGCCAGCGCCTTGCCACCGACGAACAGCGCCGGGGCAAGGCTGCGCGCCGGGTTGACCGAAACGCCGGTCACATTGATGCCGACAAGGTGGATACCCACCAGCGTCAGGCCGATGGCGAGACCGGCAAACCCGGCAACCGAGCCGGGGCCGGTGGCGCCAAGGATGACCGTCACGAAGATGAAGGTCATCACGAATTCAAAGACCAGCGCCGCACCCAGACCGTATTCGCCCAGATAGCCCGGACCGAACCCGTTCTGCCCCAGCCCGTCTACGGCAATCGAATATCCGGCGCGGCCGCTCGCGATCATATAAAGCACCGCCGCGCCGAGGATCGCGCCAATGACCTGACCCGCGACATGGCCGACAAAGGCGCCGATCTGCATCCGCCCCGCCGTCACCATGCCCAGCGACACCGCCGGGTTGAGATGCGCGCCCGAGATCGCCCCGATCCCATAGGCCGCCGCAACGATGGACAGGCCGAAGGCCAGCGCAATTCCCATCATTCCGATGTGATCGCCCATCAGAACGGCCGATCCGCAGCCGAACAGGACAAGGACCATGGTGCCGAAAGCCTCGGCAATGATTTTCTTGGGCATGAGAGCCTCCACTGATTACAATCCCTCGGGGGCCGACGACATGTTGTCAGCCCGTGCCAAAAGGCTTATGTCCGGTGACACGCGGCCGTCAGGGGGAAAAATCCGATGCGCGACCTCAAGCTTCCCGATCAGCGCCACCCGGAAAAGGCGCACCGCCCCGATCAGGAGCAGCCGAAGAAACCTTCGTGGATCCGGGTCAAGGCGCCCACTTCGCAGGGCTACAAGGATACACGCGACATCCTGAAGGCGAACAAGCTTGTCACGGTCTGCGAGGAAGCGGGCTGCCCCAATGTCGGCGAATGCTGGAGCGCGGGGCACGCCACCATGATGATCATGGGCGACATCTGCACCCGCGGATGCAGCTTCTGCAATGTGGCGACCGGCCGCCCTGATGCGCTGGATGTGTTCGAACCCGGCCGCGTGGCCCATGCGGTGCAGACGCTGGGCCTCAAGCATGTGGTCATCACCAGTGTGGACCGGGACGATCTGGCCGACGGCGGGGCAGAGCATTTCGCCCAGACCATCCGCGCCATCCGCCATCGCGCACCCGAGACCACCATTGAAATCCTGACCCCGGATTTCCTGAAATGCGATGCAAGCGCGCTGGAGGTCGTGGTTGAGGCCAAGCCCGATGTGTTCAACCACAACCTTGAAACCGTGCCGGGTCTTTACCCGACCGTGCGGCCCGGCGCGCGCTATTTTCATTCGCTGCGGTTGTTGCAGCGGGTGAAAGAGATGGACCCGGCGATCTTCACCAAATCCGGCATCATGGTGGGGCTCGGTGAGGATGCACAGGGTGTGCGGCAGGTGATGGATGACATGCGCTCTGCCGATGTCGATTTCCTGACCATCGGGCAATATCTGCAACCGACGCCGAAACATCACCGGGTCGACCGTTTCGTCACGCCCGAGGAATTCGCAGCTTACGAAAAGGCAGCCTTCGGCAAGGGGTTCCTGATGGTGTCGGCCACGCCGCTGACCCGGTCGAGCTATCACGCCGGTGACGATTTCGCGCGCCTGCGCGCGGCGCGGCTGGCGAAGCTGAGCCAGGCCTGAGCAGCGCGCGCCAGCGGGGCCGGGGCCAAAATTCTTGCTCAAGAATTTTGGCGCCCTCCTCCGGCAGCGCGCCTTATTCCGATGCGGGCACTTTCTTCAGATAGGCGGCCACCGCCTGACGGTCGCTCTCCGGCAACCGGCTCATGTTCTCCACCACATGCGCCATATGACCGCCCACGCTGTCGAACTCCGGCGTGAAGCCCGAGGTCAGGTATTCGACGATCTCATCCTCGCTCCACCCCAGTTTCGCGGGGGTGATGTTGGGGATCGTGCCTTGGCCAGAAGGGTTGGGTGCCCCAGCCAGCCAGCGGCCACGCTCCAGCCCGCCCAGCAGGTTGCGCGGCGTGTGGCATTCGCCGCAATGCGCCAGCGCCTCGGCGATATAGCGGCCGCGGGTTTCGGGTTCGCTCAATGTGCCGTCGATCACCCAGTCGTCGCGCAGGAACAGCAGCTTCCAGCCGCCAAGGCTGCGCCGGATGTTGAAGGGAAAGCCCACCTCATGCGGCAGGCTGGGCGTGGCATCGGGCGGCAGAGCATCCATGAACGCCTTCAGATCTGCCAGATCCTGCACCGTCATCTTGTTGAAGGCGCTGTAGGGAAAGGCGGGATAGTAATGTTCGCCCTCGGGCGACACGCCGCGCATCACGGCATTGCCGAATTGCGCCAACGTCCAGCCGCCGATGCCATGGGTCGGATCGGGCGAGATATTGGGCGCGAGGAAGGTGCCGAACGGCGAGGCAAAGCGCTGCCCGCCGCTGAGGACCCGCTGCGCTTCACCTTCCGCCCCGGGCGCCATGTGGCAAGAGGCGCAGCCTGCGGCGGTGAACACCTGTTCACCATGGGTGGCATCCCCGGTTACCCCGGCGAAGGTACTGTCGGGCAGCGGCTTCGGTGCGGTGAGCCACCAGCCGGTCCCGGCGGCAAGCAGGGCGAGGGCAGCGAGGCTGGGCAGCAGGCGCATCGGCGTCTCCATCGAATGATCCGGCTCATGCTAGCGCGAATTTTTCGTCGCGGCACCCCGCAGGGATGGTCACGGCTGCGTGATCACGGCATCCGCGGGATTTTCTGGGTCGTCAGCCAGTCAGGCCAGCCCCAGACCCATTCGATCCCGGCAAGAACCAGACAGGCCGCAATCACCCCCAGAACCAGTTTTACCCGGCCCTCCGACGGAGGATTGCGCGCCCAGCGCGCCATGCGAAGCAGCCAGTGCATGTTCATCCGCGTATTTCCTCTGCCAGCCGATGCCATGGTGTCGCGCTGAAATGGCTTTTCGCAAGGGCCGAGGGCGAAGGCAAAGCAAAAAGCCGGATTCCGGGCAGGCCGCTTTCGCTGGCCAGCGGGCCTGCGGCGGCTTCGGGGCGCCCCAGCGCCAATCGGGCAGCGGTCAGGCTGGTGAAGGCCAGAACGGTGGGTTGAACATCGTTGATCTTTCCAAATAGCGAAGCCGGATCATAGCTTTGCGCCGGAATTCTGGCATCCGGCCCGAAGGCGGTTTTTGCCAGATCGGTGAGGCCATGGCCGTAATCCGGCAAAAGGTGATCTTCGTCAGGCCGCAACCGGCGCGGGGTCAGCCCGGTTTCGTGCAGCATCGGCCAGAAGCGATTGCCGGGCCCGGCATAGTAATGCCCGTGCCTGGCCGAGGCGGTTCCGGCGGCAGTGCCACAGAACACGATCCGCAGGCCGGGGCGCAGGTAATCCGGGAGGATCATTCCGGGTCGGTGAACCGCACCTTGCCAATGAAGGGCAGATTGCGGTTCCGTTGCGCGAAGTCGATGCCGTAACCCACGACAAATTCATCGGGAATTTCAAATCCGGTCCAGGTGGCGCGGATATCGACCTCACGGCGCGAAGGTTTGTCAAGCAGAGCGCAAACCTCCATCCGCTTCGGCTCGCGCGAGCGCAGCAGCCGGACGACATGGCTCAGCGTGAAGCCGGTATCGACGATGTCTTCCACCACCAGCACATCGCGCCCGGCAATCTCGCCGCGCAAGTCCTTGAGAATGCGAACTTCCCGGCTGGATTCCATGGCATTTCCATAGCTCGACGCCTCAAGGAAATCCACTTCGACCGGCAGATCAATCTCGCGCACCAGATCGGCGATGAACACGAAAGACCCGCGCAGAAGCCCTACGACCACCAGCTTGTCCGTCCCGGAAAAATGCGTGGTGATCTCGCGTGCCAGCGCCTCGACCCGCGCCGCAATGGCCTTGGCCGAGATCATCTGGTCGATCACATAAGGACGCTGCGGCATGGCTCCCCCTTGATTTCCCTGCATCCATTTCCCAATACCGGGGGAAGGCCATCGCGGAAAGGGGTGACATGCCCACACATCACGAGAAACGGGTGCTGCCATGGACGGCGCAGCAGATGTATGACCTCGTGGCGGATGTCGGCTCCTATCCGAAGTTCCTGCCCTGGACGGCGGCGGCACGCATCCGGTCGCGCAAGCCTGTGGCGGGCGGGGGCGAGCTGATGGAGGCGGATCTGGTGATCTCGTTCAAGGTGTTCCGCGAAAGGTTCGGCAGCCGGGTGACGCTCTGGCCTGCCGACATGCGGATCGACACCGAATATCTGGACGGGCCGTTCCGCCATATGCGCAGCAACTGGGCCTTCCGCGATGTGGAAGGTGGCTGCGAGGTGGAGTTTTTCGTGGATTTCGAGTTTCGCAACGCGATCTTGCAGGGCATTATCGGTGTTGTGTTCAACGAGGCCATGCAGCGGGTGGTGCGCGCCTTCGAGCGGCGCGCGGTGGAACTTTATGGCCCGGGCCGGACGGCCTGAACGGGAGGAATGATGACCAAACGCATCGAGACGCGGCCACTGGCCGTGATCACGGCATTTGCGGCGGTGGGGCTGTTCGCGCTTGTCGTCTGGATGCTTTACATCGCGCAGGGCGTACTGGTGCCGCTGGCCTTTGCCACGGTGGTGGCTTTCGTGCTCTGGACGGTGGTGGACTGGATGAGCCGGGTGCCGGGCCTGCGTCGTCTGCCGCTGATCCTGCGACATGGCGCGGTGCTCGCACTGTTCGTGGTGGCGATCTTCCTGCTGGTGGCGACGCTGCGCTCGAATGGCGAGGTTCTGGTGCAGCGCCTTCCGGCCTATTCCAGCAATATCCTCGGTCTGGTGGCCGAACTTGATGCGCGGTTCGAGATCGACAAGCACATTCCCGGCGGGCTGAGCAAGATTGTCACCAGCAATGTCGACCTTCAGGGCGTGGCCCGGCAGTCGCTGGGCGCCCTGGGTAGCCTTGGCGGGCTGATCGTGCTGATCCTGCTTTATACCTCGTTCCTGATGCTGGAATACACCGGCTTCGTGAAGAAGCTGCACATGGCCTATCCGCAGGGCGACCGGGCCGCGCAGCTCATCGCGCTGTCGACCGATATCAACAGCCGGATCGGCGGCTTTCTGGCGGTCAAGACCGTCATCAACATCATCCTCGGCGCACTGTCCTATTTCGGGCTGAAGATCATGGGGATCGAGCTGGCGGGCTTCTGGGCCATCTATATCGGGGTCTTGAACTACACGCCCTATCTGGGGTCCGCCGCCGGGGTGGTGGCGCCCTCGCTGATGGCGCTGGCGCAGACCGGCGATCTGAAGCATGCCTTCCTGACCATGGCGATCCTGTCGGCGCTGCAATTCATCATCGGCTCGCTGATTGAGCCGCATGTGATGGGACGCCGCATCAACCTCAGCCCGATGATGGTGCTGGTCAGCCTTGCATCCTGGTATTCGCTCTGGGGTCTGCCGGGCGCAGTGCTCGCTGTGCCGATGACGGTGATCATCCTTGCGGTTCTGGGCGCGATTCCCTTCACCCGTCCGGCCGCGATCCTGCTGTCAAACGACGGGCGGATCGGCGAGGGCCGCCGCGATTAGCGCCAGCGCATGATCCCGCGTGGCCGCGCGCACCGCCGCCCGGCCACGCGGACCAAATTCCACGGTTTCGGAAAGGGTTGCTCGGCCTTCCTGCGACAGACCGAAACAGACGCGACCTTCCGGCTTGAACTCTGATCCGCCCGGTCCGGCGATGCCGGTGACCGAGACGGCCAGCGTGGCACGGGAATGCGCGCGGGCGCCATCAGCCATCTCGCGCGCGACCTCCTCTGACACTGCGCCATGGGCGGCGAGCGTCTCGGCGCGGACACCCAGCATATCCTGCTTGGCGGCATTGGAATAGGTCACGAAACCCCGGTCGAACACATCGGATGACCCGGCGATATCGGTCAGAGCCACTGCGATCATGCCGCCTGTGCAGCTTTCCGCAGTTGCGAGGATCGCACCGGATTTCCGTGCAAGATCAAGAAGATCTGAAACGTTCATCGCATGATCACTCCGTGGGCGATTCCCGCCGCAATGATGACTGCGATGCCGGCGAAGAGCCCCGCCCAAAGGTCATCCAGCATCACGCCTTTCCAGTCGTCGCGCCGGTCGGCCCGGCCGACGAGCCAGGGCTTCCAGATGTCGAACAGGCGGAAGAACAGGAAGGCCGCGACCCAGCCGGGATAGGCTGTCACGGCCCAATCCTCCAGCCCGCGCTGCCAGAAGGCGAAGGCGGGGAACAGGAGGGCGAGCCATTGTCCTGCCACCTCGTCGATGACGATCTCGGACGGGTCTTCGCCCGGTCGGTCGGCAAGCGCCGCGCGACAGGTGAGGAAACCAAGACAAGTCACCAGAATCGTGGCCAGAACCAATGCGGGGAAGCCAAGGTATCGGTCGATGGCAACGCCCAGAACGATGGCCCCGGCCGAGCCCCAGGTGCCCGGCGCGGGGCGCAACAGCCCAAGACCGAAGAAGGTATTCAGAACCCGGATCATTGCTGCACCAGCGTGGCTGTGGCGATGGCGGCGATACCTTCCTGGCGGCCGGTGAAACCCAGCCGTTCAGAGGTGGTCGCCTTGACGCTGACGCGGTGAATCTCAACCCCCATGATCGCAGCCAGCGCGCGACGCATCGCTTCGGCATGCGGGCCAACCTTGGGGCGTTCGCAGATCAGGGTCACGTCGCAGTTGGACAGTGTAAATCCCATTTCGCGCGTCATTTCAATGGCATGTCTCAGGAAGATATGGCTTTCGGCGCCTTTCCATTGCGGGTCCGACGGGGGGAAATGCCGCCCGATATCGCCCTGCGCCAGTGCGCCGTAAATCGCATCGGTCAGCGCGTGCATCCCGACATCGGCGTCGGAATGGCCCAGCAGCGCCTTGTCATGCGGCACCTTTACCCCGCACAGCCAGACGTGATCGCCCTCGGTGAAAGCGTGAACGTCAAAACCGTTGCCCAGCCGTATCTCCATGCCGCGCCCTTTCAGAATGGCCTCCGCCCGCGCGAAATCGCCGGGGAAGGTAAGTTTGATATTGTCCTCTTCGCCGGGCACGATGGCAACCGGCAGACCGGCTGCACGCGCAACCTCCACATCATCGGCGGCCTCGCCGGGATGGGCGCGATGGGCGGCAAGGATTTCCGCCAGCCGAAAGCCCTGTGGCGTCTGCGCGCGCCACAACCCCTCGCGCGACTGCGTTCCGCTGACCACGCCGGCCTCGCCACGCCACAGCGCATCGGTGACGGCAAGCGCCGGGGCGGCGGCAGGGCCATGATCCAGCGCCGCGGCGATCCGGGCGATCAGAGCAGGTGAAACCAGTGGGCGTGCGCCATCGTGGATCAGCACGCGGGTCACATCGCTGCCCGCCAGAGCCTCCAGCGCGTTGCGCACCGATCCGGCTCGGGTATCGGCGCCGTCCACCAGCAGGGCGTCGCTGCCCAAAGCCTCGGCCCTCGCGCGATCCCCGGGACGGATCACCAGCACCCGGCGCAGCCCGGCAAAGGCATCGAGCGTATGGGCCAGCACAGGACGCCCGGCAAGGCTTTGCCATTGCTTTGGAATCTCGCCCCCCGCGCGGCGGCCGCGCCCTGCGGCGACGATGATGGCGGCTGTCGTCATGCGGGTCTCCCTTGGCCTGACGTCTATGCCGCATTGCATAGGCCAAGGCCCGCGTGCTGACAATGCGGTGGCAGCGGGGCTAATAATTGCCTATAATTTGTGCGATGTCGGTTTTCCGCACAGATTTGCGGCGTCTTGCCGTTGTCACCCGCCCGTGGCAGGGGTAGCTGCCGAATTAACAGACAAGGAACGCCCAAGGTGCCTCTGCAATTGGCCGACATCCAGCTTGACCCTCCGGTGCTGCTGGCACCGCTAGCCGGGATTACCGATCTGCCGTTCCGCCGGCTGGTCGGTTCGTTCGGCGCAGGGCTGGTCGTAAGCGAGATGGTCGCGAGCCAGGAGGTCGTGCAGGCCCGCCCGCTGGCCCGCGCGCGGGCGGAGCTGGGCTTTGGCGAGGCCGCGACCTCGGTGCAGCTTGCGGGGCGTGATCCATGGTGGATGGCCGAAGCCGCGCGCTATGTCGAGGGACAGGGCGCCCGCGTGATTGACATCAACATGGGTTGCCCGGCGAAGAAGGTGACGAACGGCTATTCCGGTTCGGCGCTGATGAAGGATCTGGACCATGCGCTGCGGCTGATCGAGGCGGTGGTGGGCGCGGTGCAGGTTCCGGTGACGCTCAAGACCCGGCTGGGCTGGGACGATGATCTGATGAATGCGCCGGAACTTGCCCGGCGGGCCGAAGCCGCAGGCGTGCGCATGGTCACCATCCACGGCCGCACGCGCTGCCAGTTCTACAAGGGTCAGGCCGACTGGGCGGCGATCCGCGCGGTAAAACAGGTGGTGAGCGTGCCGCTGATCGCCAATGGCGACATCGTGGATGCCGAAGCGGCGACCGAGGCACTGCGGCAGTCCGGCGCCGATGGGGTGATGATCGGGCGTGGCGCGCAGGGGCGACCCTGGCTGCTGGCGCAGGTGGCGGCGGCGCTTTATGGCAAACCGCTGCCGCAGGTGCCGCAGGGCGATGCCCTGGCCGATCTGGTGATCGGGCATTACGAGGCGATGCTGGCCTTCTATGGCGTCGACCTCGGGCTGCGCATCGCGCGCAAACATCTGGGCTGGTATCTGGAGGTGGCGGGGCTTGAGGCCGCGCGAGGGCCGATCATCACCGGCGAAGTGCCTGCGCAGGTTTCGCGCGCTCTGCGCGAGACCTTCCGGCAGCAGGAAAGGGCGGCGGCATGAAAGGATACCGGCAGCCCTATCCGGTTCCGGGTGTCGTCTGGGCCTCGATGCCGATTCCGGCGCTGCTGGTCGACGAAAAGAGCGGCATTCTGGAAACCAACCCGGCGGCTGAGCTGTTTCTCAATGCCTCGGCCCGCAGCCTGAAGGGCCAGCCGGTCTTTGACCGCATTCATATCGACGCCGAAATGGACGAGGCTTTCGCGCGGGCCCGTGCCAACCAGTCGGCACTGTTCATCAATGATGTCGATGTGACGACGGGCGAGCGTCCGCCAGTGCAATGCACGGTGCAGATCGCGCCGATGGCCGACAACCCCGATGTGCTGATGCTGCTGATTTCCCCACGCGAGATTGCCGACCGGCTGGGCCGGGCAGGGGCGGCCAAGACAGCGGCAAAATCGGCGATCGGCATGGCCGAGATGCTGGCGCATGAAATCAAGAACCCGCTGGCAGGCATTGCCGGGGCGGCGCAGCTTCTGTCCATGGGCCTCTCGGCAGAGGACCGCGAACTGACCGATCTGATTGTCGAGGAAACCCGCCGCATCGTGAAGCTGCTGGAACAGGTGGAGCAGTTCGGCAATGTCCGTCCGCCGGATCGCCGTGTGGTCAACATCCACGACGCGCTGGACCGGGCGCGCAAGTCGGCGATGATGGGGTTTGCCGCCAAGATGCGCTTTGTCGAGGAATACGACCCCTCGCTGCCGCCGACCCATGCCGACCCCGACCAGTTGATGCAGGTGTTCCTCAACCTCATCAAGAACGCGGCCGAGGCGGCGGGGCCGCAGGGGGGCACGATCACGCTGCGCACCCGCTATGACCTGTCGCTGCGCCTGCGCCGCCGGGATGGCACCGGCAAGGCGCTGCCGCTTCAGGTGGAAATCATCGACGATGGCCCCGGCCTGCCGCCCGGCATCGCCGCCGAGATCTTCGAGCCCTTCGTCTCGGGCAAGGAAAACGGCACGGGGCTGGGCCTCGCGCTGGTGTCGAAGATCGTGACCGAACATGAAGGCTGGATCGGGGTCGATTCCGTCCCCGGCCGCACCGTATTCCGCGTGTCGCTGCCCGTGGCGCCGCGTGACTTGCAGAAGAAGGAAGCTGGCTGATGGATGGTACGGTTCTGGTTGCCGACGATGATCGCACGATCCGCACGGTGCTGACCCAGGCACTGACCCGCGCGGGGTGCAAGGTGCATGCGACCTCCTCGCTGGTGACGCTGATGCGCTGGGTCGAAGAGGGGAAGGGCGATCTGGTGATTTCGGACGTCATCATGCCCGATGGCAACGGGCTTGAGGCGCTGCCGAAGATCGGGCGGATGCGGCCCGGTTTGCCGGTTATCGTGATTTCGGCTCAGAACACCATCATGACGGCAATTCAGGCCGCCGAGGCCGAGGCGTTCGACTATCTGCCCAAACCCTTTGATCTGCCCGATCTGATGAAGCGGTCGGCCCGCGCGCTGGATGTGAAGCGCCGCCCGGCCAAGCAGGCAAGTGCGCCGCGCGATTCCGCCGACGACCTGCCGCTGGTGGGGCGGACGCCGGCCATGCAGGCGCTGTACCGGCTGGTCGCGCGGGTGATGAACACCGATCTGGCGGTGCTGATCACCGGGGAAAGCGGCACTGGCAAAAGCCTCATCGCGCGTGCGATCCACGATTTTTCAGACCGGCGCACCATGCCCTTCGTGGTGGCGCAGGCCGCAGATCTGCAAGGGCTGGAAGGGCCTGCGACGCTTTTGTCCAGGGCGCGCGGTGGCAGCCTTGTGTTCGACGAGGTGGCAGATCTGGATGACGAGGCCCAGGCGCGCATCGTCCGCATGCTCGACATGCTGGGCGACAATGCGCCGCGCATCATGGCAACCTCGCAGGCCGATCTTGCGGGCCGGATGGAGGCGGGCGCCTTCCGGCAGGATCTGTTCTACCGTCTGGGCGGCGTGACGCTGCATGTGCCGAGCCTGCGGGAGCGGGTGGATGACATCCCGCTTCTGGCCGAGCATTTCCTTGCGCGGGGCGAGCGTGACTTCGGCGCGGTGCGGCGGCTTTCGCCGGAGGCCCGCGAACTGGTGCGGGCCTATAGCTGGCCGGGCAATGTGCGCCAGCTGGAAAACACGCTGAAGCGGCTGATGGTGACCTCCTCGGAACCCGAGATCAGCCGCGTCGAGGTCGAATCGGCCATCGGCAGCCTGCCGCTGCCCGAACCGATGAAGGGCATCGGCGAAAGCGACAAACTGTCCGCTTCGGTCGCGCGGCATCTGAAGCGCTACTTCGATCTGCACGGCGGGCAACTGCCACCGCCCGGTGTTTATGGCCGGATCCTGCGCGAGGTTGAGGCGCCCCTGATCGAGATTGCGCTGGATGCCACGGGGGGCAATCAGGCGAAATGTGCCGATCTGCTTGGGATCAATCGCAATACCTTGCGCAAGAAGATCACCGAGCTGGATATTCGCGTGACACGCCGCCGCAAACTGATGTAAAACCGCAACATATGGCGTGTCTTTCGGGTTTTGCCCGACTCACGCCGCAAGATATGGCTGCGGGGACACAGGGCCCCGGACGGATTGGGGGCAAGAGTGCGCGCTGCGGCGAACAGCGGCTGGATGATCCGGCTTTCCCGGTTGCGGCGACAGCGGCGGGTGCAGACGGCCATGACCCTTGGTCTGGTTGTGCTGGCCCCGGTGCTGGTGATTGCGACCCTGCTGGTCCTTGGGCCGATGAACGATGGCGCCAGCTCGTCCAGCCTGCGGGTCATCCTGCTGGCGGATTTTGTTTACGCACTGGTCGTTGCCGCCCTCGTTCTGGCGCGGGTGATCCGCATGATCGCGGATCGCCGCAGGCAATCCGCCGGATCGGCACTGCATCTCAGACTGACCGGGGTCTTTGCACTGGTGGCGCTGATCCCTACGGTTCTGGTGGCGGTCTTCGCCGTGCTGACGGTGAATGTCGGGCTGGAGGGCTGGTTCTCGGATCGGGTGCAGCGTGTGGTCGGGGCCTCGATGGCTGCTGCCGAAGCCTATGAACGGGAACACCGCGAGGCGCTGGTGCAGGATGCCGAGGCACTGGCCGCCTATATCAATGTCACGAAGCAATCGACCTTCTTTCTGGAGGATGACCAGCTGCGCCCGGTGCTGACCGATGCGCAGGAGCGGGTGCAGCGCGGATTGCGTGAGGCCTTCCTGATTGATGGCGGTGGCGAACTGCGCACGCGCGGCGACAAATCCTATCTGTTCGACTTCGAAAAGCCCGCACCGGACGAGATCGCCCGCGCGCAGAAGGGTGAGGTTGTCGTTATACAGGATTGGAACAACAACGAATTCCGCGCGCTGGTGCATCTGGATGCCTTTGCCGACCGTTACCTCTATATCTCGCGCGAGGTGGATGGAAATCTGCTGAGCCTGCTGGATGAAACCAAGGAAACCGTACGCTTCTATCAGCAGGTCGAAAAGGCGCGCGGGCGCATCCTGTTCGAATTCGGGCTGCTGTATCTGGGGTTCGCGCTGATCCTCATTCTGGCGGCGATCTGGCTGGGGCTGTGGTTTGCCGAACGGCTCAGCCGGCCGGTGGGGCGGCTGGCTTCGGCTGCGGCGCGTGTGGGCGAGGGCGACCTGAACGTGCAGGTGATCGAGGAGGAGGGCGACGACGAAATCGCCACCCTCGGCCGGGTGTTCAACACCATGACGCGCGAGCTGAAGGGCCAGCGCGACGCGCTGATGGAAAGCCACCGGCAATCGGAGCGGCGGCGGCGGCTGTTCGACAGCGTGCTGTCCTCCGTCACAGCCGGGGTGATCGGCCTTGATGCCGAGGGCGATGTGGATTTCGTCAATCGCGCGGCGGAGCGGCTGCTCGATTTCCGCGACGGTCAGTCGGATATGGCGCTGGCGGTGGCGGTGCCGGAGTTTGCGGCGCTGTTCGACCGGCTGCGCCAGGGCGGCGGCGCGGCGGTGCAGGAGGAGATCCGACTGACCCGCAATGGCCGCATGGAAAGCCTTCTGGTGCGGATGGCGGTGCGGCGCAACGACAGCGGCAAGCTGGAAGGCTTCGTTGTGGCCTTCGACGATGTGACCGAGCTTGTCAGCGCGCAGCGCATGGCGGCCTGGGGCGACGTTGCCCGCCGCATCGCGCATGAGATCAAGAACCCGCTGACCCCGATCCAGCTTTCGGCGGAACGCATCAAGCGCAAGTTCCGCCCGTTGGTGGGTGATCAGGCGGCCGACCTTGACCAGTATGCCGAAGTCATCGTGCGGCAGACCAATGACCTGCGCCGGATCGTGGACGAGTTTTCCAAATTCGCCCGTATGCCCGAACCGGACCGGCGCGAAACCGATCTGGTAAAGCTGGTCCGCGATGCGGTGGTGTTGCAGGACATGGGGCTGCCCGATGTCACGCTGACCGCCAACCTGCCCGACACGCCGCTGCCGATGGAACTGGATGCCACCATGATCGGGCAGGCGCTGACCAATCTGATCAAGAACGCGGGCGAGGCGGTCGAGGGGCTGATCGAGAAGGGCGCGCCCGAAGGCTACCGCCCGGAAATCCGGGTGGCACTGGTGGTGGATGCGCAGGAAGCGCATATCACCATCGCCGATAATGGCATCGGCCTGCCGCCCGACCGCGCGCGGCTGTTCGAGCCCTATGTGACCACGCGCGACAAGGGCACGGGCCTCGGCCTGCCCATCGTCAAGAAGATCATCGAGGAACATGGCGGGGCGCTTGTGCTGACCGATGCCCCGCTGTTCGAAGGCAATTCCCACGTCGGCGCCATGGCCGAAATCCGCCTGCCAAGGGCGGTGCGGCCGGCACGCGGACGGGGCAGAACAACGGCCACGGAAGGCCAGGAGGACGCATGAGCAGCATTCTCATAGTCGACGACGAGCGGGATATCCGCGAGTTGATCGGTGATATCCTGCGCGACGAGGGGTTTCAGGTCAGGCTGGCGGCCAATGCCGACGACTGCATGGCCGAGATCAATGCCGAACAACCGGCGCTGATGATCCTCGACATCTGGCTGAAGGACAGCCGGATGGACGGGATCGACATTCTGAAGACCGTCAAGCGCGACAACCCGGATGTGCCGGTGGTCATCATCTCGGGGCATGGCAATATCGAGATCGCGGTGGCGGCCATCAAACAGGGCGCCTACGATTTCATTGAAAAGCCGTTCAACATTGATCAGCTGATGGTCGTGGTCAGCCGCGCGATGGAAACCTCGCGCCTGCGCCGCGAAAACAGCGAATTGCGCCGCCGCGATGTCACCTCGTCGGAAATGCTGGGCGGGTCGGTGGCCTTCCGGGCGCTGAAGGGCCAGCTGGACAAGGTGACGAAGTCGAACGGACGGGTCATGCTGACCGGCCCGGCCGGATCGGGCAAGGAACTGGCGGCGCGCTATATCCACACCCATTCCAATCGTGCCGGTGCGCCCTTCATCACCGTCACCTCGGCCACCATCGAACCCGAGCGGATGGAAGAGGTGCTGTTCGGTCGCGAGACGCCTGAACGCGGTGTCGAACCGGGGCTTCTGGAGCAGGCGCATGGCGGCATCGTCTACTTCGACGAAGTGGCCGACATGCCGCTGGGCACCCAGTCGAAAATCCTGCGTGTTCTGGTGGAACAGCAGTTCACCCGCGCGGGCGGACAAGACAAGGTGCGCGTGGACCTGCGGGTCATCAGCTCCACCACCCGCGACCTGCGGGCGGAAATTGCCGCCGGGCGCTTCCGGCAGGAGTTGTATGACCGGCTGAATGTGGTGCCGATTGCCGTGCCCTCGCTGGAGGAACGCCGCGATGACATCCCGGAACTGACCCGGCATTTCATCGAGATGTTCCACCGCAGCCAGGGCCTGCCGCAGCGCGAGCTGACCTCGGATGCCGAGGCGATGCTGCAAACGATGCTCTGGCCGGGTAACGTGCGCCAGTTGCGCAATGTGATCGAGCGCATCCTGATTCTCGGTGACGGTTCCGGCCCCATCGAAGCGCGCGAGCTGCCGGGACAGGAAAGCGGCGGCAGCGATGACGGGCGGCTGGTGATCGGGGGCCAGCTGGCCACCCTGCCGTTGCGCGAGGCGCGCGAGCTGTTCGAGAAGGAATATCTGCTGACCCAGATCAACCGTTTCGGCGGCAATATCAGCCGGACGGCGAATTTCGTCGGCATGGAGCGCTCGGCCCTGCATCGCAAGCTGAAATCGCTTGGCGTGGTGACCGGCGCCAAGGCGCGCGGCGCGGGCGAGATGGACGAGGATGACGAGGGCGAGGACTGAGATGCGCGGCGCCTTCGGCCTCGGTCTGGTTTTCCTGACGGCGGGCGCGGCTCTGGCCGAGCCGATCCTGCCGGGCATCTATGACGTGGCGGGCACCGATCTGGATGGCTCGTCCTATACCGATGTGATGGAACTGGCCACTGACGCGACCGGCGCCTGCACCGCGACCTATGCGGGCGACGGCGACAACCCGATGCCAGGCATCTGTCTGATCGACGGTGACAGGCTGGTCATCGGCTCGGTCATGGGCGGGCATCTGCTGGGCGTGCTGCGACAGGTAGGGCCGGGGCGGCTGGAAGGGGGCTGGCGCATCGAAGGCGAAGCCGGGCAGGGGCACGAGGTTCACACGCGGCGACCCTGACCACAGGTCAGGGAGGGCCGCGCGCTTCTTGACCCCATCGGCCGCCCATGCCATGCCTTGACCCGATCAGGGCCGGGAGTTTCCGATGAAGGTGATCATCTGCGGGGCGGGACAGGTGGGCTGGCAGATCGCCCGCCACCTCTCGGGCGAACGCAACGATGTGACCGTGGTCGACATGAGCGCCGATCTGGTGCGCCGGGCGACAGAAACGCTGGATGTGCAGGGGATTACCGGCTTCGCCAGCTATCCCGATGTGCTGGACCGGGCGGGCGCGCGCGATGCAGACATGATCATCGCCGCCACCCATTCGGACGAGGTGAACATGGTCACCTGTCAGGTGGCGCATTCCGTGTTCAACGTGCCGCGCAAGATCGCGCGGCTTCGGGCGCAGAACTATCTGGATGCGATCTATTCCGATCTCTACCGCCGCGACCATCTGCCCATCGACGTGGTGATCAGCCCCGAGAAGGAAGTGGCCGAGGCGGCGATGCAGCGGCTGGCGGCGCCCACGACTTTCGATACAGAAAGCTTCTTTGATGGCCGGGCGCAGCTTCTGGGTATTGTTCTGGCCGAGGATTGCCCGGTGCTGAACACGCCGCTGCGGCAGCTGAACGAGCTTTTTTCCACCCTGCGCGCCATCGTTGTGGGCGTGCGGCGGCAGGGGCGGCTGTTTACGCCCGAACCGGGCGACCAGCTGTTCGCGGAAGATCAGATTTATGTCTTCACCCATATCGACGATGTGGGCCGCACGCTGGATATCTTCGGCAAGGCCGCCAAGAAGCAGGAGCGGGTGGTCATCATCGGTGGCGGCAATGTTGGGCTGGAGGTCGCCAAAGCGCTGGAGGCACGAACCGACCGCATCCGCGCCAAGGTGATCGAGAAAAGCCGCGCCCGCGCAGAATTTGCTGCCGACAATCTGGAACGCACCATCGTTCTCAACGGCGATGGAATGGATATCGACCTGCTGATGGAAGCCGCCATTGACCGTGCTGATGCGGTGCTGGCGGTGACCGATGACGACAAGACCAACATGCTGGTCTCGGTCCGGGCAAAATCGGCGGGCTGCCCCATGGCGATTGCGCTGGTGAACGATCCGACGCTGGTGCCCCTGATGGCGGAGCTGGACATCGACGCCTATATCAACCCGCGCGCCACCACGGTTTCGTCGATCCTGCGGCATATCCGGCATGGCCGGGTGCGGGCGATCTATTCCATCGGCGATGCCGAGGCCGAGGTGATCGAGGCGCAGGTTCTGGGCACTTCGCCGCTGGCCGGGCGGCTGATCCGCGACATCGAGTTTCCCGAAGGCGTGCTGGTCGGCGCGGTGATGAAGGGCGACAAGGTGATGAAGCCCACTGGCGATCTGCGCATCGACGAGGGCGATGCCATCGCCATGTTTGCCATGGCCAAGGACGTGCCCGAGGTGGAGCGGCTGCTGCAAGTCTCCATCGACTTCTTCTGAGGGCGCGGCCGATGCCGATGCGCCGCCTGCTGAACCTGCCGCTTCTGGTGATCCTGATGGGGATTGCGACGGCTGCGATGCTGGTTCCTGCGGCCTATGCCTTTGCCCATCGCGACTATCCGGTGGGGCGCGCCTTTGCCTATGGCGCGCTGATCTTTTCCATCCTGACCGGCATGATTGCGCTGGCCACGGCCAACTGGCAGCCGCGCGATGCCCGGCACAGCCATCTGAAGGCGCTGGTCGGGGCCTATCTGGTGCTGCCGCTGATGCTGGCGGTTCCGCTGAACGAGGCGGTGCGTGACACCTCTTTCGTCAATGCCTGGTTCGAGATGCTGTCAAGCTTCACGACCACAGGTGCCACTGTTTATGAAACGCCGGGGAGGCTGTCGGATTCGCTGCATCTGTGGCGGGCACTGGTCGGCTGGCTGGGTGGCTTCTTCATACTGCTGATGGGCGTCGCTGTGCTGCTGCCGATGAACCTTGGCGGGATGGAGGTTCTGGCCGGGCGCGGCACACCGGGCGCAGGCGCACCGCAAATCACCCGCATCGCGGACCCGTCGCAACGCGTGACCCGCTTCGCGGTACAGCTTTTCCCGGCCTATGCGGGGTTCACACTGGTATTGTGGTGCGGGCTTGTGCTGATGGGCGAGGCCGGGTTCCGCGCGCTGTGTCTGGCGATGGCCACGGTTTCGACGAGCGGCATCATGCCCGGCGGCAATGCAGGTGTTTCCGGTTCGGGCATTCCGGGCGAGATCCTGATCGCGCTGTTCCTGTTGCCCGCCATCACCCGCCGCGCCTATCCGGCCGGCCCGGCCCTGGGCGAGCGCGCCCGCAGCCTGCCGTATGACCCCGAACTGCGCATGGCCGCTGCCATCGTCTTCGTGGTCACAGGCGTGCTGTTCCTGCGTCACTGGGTCGGTGCCATCGAGAATGCCGAGGGGCAGAACCTCGTCTCGTTTCTGCGCGTGCTCTGGGGCACGGCTTTCACCACCCTGTCCTTCCTGACGACCACCGGGCTGCCTTCGTCGCAATGGGCGGCAGCGCAGCTCTGGTCGGGGCTGGAGACGCACGGGCTGATCCTTCTGGGCCTTGCGATGATCGGTGGCGGTGTCGCCACCACGGCGGGCGGGGTAAAGCTCCTGCGGGTCTATGCGCTGTTCCGCCATGGCCAGCGCGAGATGGAACGGCTGATCCATCCGCATTCCATCGGCGGGCAGGGCACGGTGGCGCGGCGGCTGCGGGGAGAGGGCGCGCGGCTGGCCTGGGTGTTCTTCATGCTGTTTGCCGTTTCAATCGCGGTCATTGTCGCGGCGCTGACGCTGACCGGGCAGGGGTTCGACCAGTCACTGATCCTTGCGATTTCCGCCCTGTCCACCACCGGACCGATTGCCAGCTTCGCCGGAGAAAGTGCCGTTCTGTTTTCGGCACTTGGCACGCCCGCCAAGCTGGTTCTGGGCTTCGCCATGGTGCTGGGGCGGGTCGAGGCGCTGGCCCTTCTGGCGCTTCTGGCACCCGAGCAATGGCGGAAGTAATGTTCATGTGGGCGATAACGGCCTGATTTTGGGGCTGGAATCTGGCAGATTTGCCAGACATACTGATTCCGCTGCCTGACGGAACGACTGGGAAGGGGCGGCGGACAGAACCGCGCGACAAAAAAAGGCAATAAAGAATGGCTGCCGATAAACAGAATTTGCAGGACGCTTTCCTGAATCATGTCCGGAAGGCGAAGGTTCCGGTTACCATCTTTTTGATCAACGGGGTGAAGCTGCAAGGCGTTATCACCTGGTTTGACAACTTCTGCGTTCTGCTGCGCCGCGACGGTCAATCGCAACTTGTGTACAAACACGCGATTTCCACCATTATGCCGGGCGCGCCGATCAATCTTTACGAGGGTGAAGACTGATTTCCGATCTTCCCGAGGATGAAGACAGCTTCGCCCCGCCGTCCCGCGACGGTGGGGTTGATCTGCATGAGACGGCCGCGCAACCCACGCGTGCCTGGATTCTCCACCCCGATATCCGGGCGGAATCGTCCCGACGCCTGCCCGAGCTTCGCCTGGCCGAAGCCGAATCGCTCGCCGTCGCCCTGCCGGGGATGGAGGTTCTGGGAGCCGAGGTCGTGCGCCTGCCGCGTGTGCACCCCGGCACGCTGTTCGGATCGGGCAAGCTGGCCGAACTGAAGGCGAAGTTTCACGCTGAAGAGGTGGAACTAGTGCTGATCGACGGCCCGGTTTCGCCGATCCAGCAACGCAATCTGGAAAAGGAATGGGGCGTCAAGCTGCTGGATCGCACCAGCCTGATCCTTGAAATCTTCGCGGATCGCGCCCGGACGCGGGAAGGGGTCTTGCAGGTCGAACTCGCGGCGCTCAGCTATCAGCGCACGCGGCTGGTGCGGGCCTGGACCCACCTGGAACGTCAGCGCGGCGGCTTCGGCTTCGTCGGCGGCCCCGGTGAGACGCAGAAAGAGGCCGACCGTCGCGCCATCGACGATCAGGTGATCCGCATTCGCCGCCAGCTGGAAAAGGTGGTGAAAACGCGCGAACTGCACCGCAGTGCCCGGCGCAAGGTGCCGTTTCCGGTGGTGGCGCTGGTGGGCTACACCAACGCAGGCAAATCGACGCTGTTCAACCGGATGACCGGGGCCGAGGTGCTGGCCAAGGATATGCTGTTCGCGACGCTGGACCCGACGATGCGCGGTGTCACGCTGCCCTCGGGGCGCAAGGTGATCCTGTCGGATACGGTGGGCTTCATCTCGGACCTGCCGACGCAACTGGTCGCCGCCTTCCGCGCCACGCTGGAAGAGGTGCTTGAGGCCGATCTGATCCTGCATGTGCGCGATATTGCCCATCCCGAAACCGCCGAACAGGCAGCGGATGTGGCCGATATTCTGCAAAGTCTCGGGGTGAAGGCGGAAACGCCGAAGGTCGAGGTCTGGAACAAGCTCGATCTGCTGGACCCCACCACGCATGAGGCGTTGCTGGCGCAAAGTGCCACGCGCGACGGGGTTTTCGCCGTTTCGGCGCTGACCGGCGAGGGCATTGATACGCTGCTGGAGGCTGTCAGCCGCGCATTTGATGAAGAGAAGTCCGACCGTGATCTGATGCTTGGCTTTGCCGAGGGGCGCAGGCGCGCCTGGCTGCATGCCGAAGGCGTGGTGCAGGAAGAAGTGCAGGGCGAAGAGGGCTGGGCCATCCGGGTGCGCTGGACCGCGCGGCAGGAAAAACGCTACCGCGAACTGTGATGAAATCGGGCGGCCAGGAGGCCGCCCGTTCTGTTTCAGGTCACAGGAAGGCGTGCCAGCCGCCGTGGCCGCCACCGGGATGATCGTCGTCGTCCTCGTTCTGGTGGCTCTGGTCCTGATCTTCGTCCGCATCTTTCTGGGTCATGCAGGATTCATAGAACTTGGCCGGATCGAGGTTGATGAACTTCGAGGCCAGACCGCCGCCCAGCGGCTTGAACCAGCCCAGGGCCTTGCTGCTGCCGCCGCAATCGGCCTCGCCGCCCTTGCCATGGCCCCAGTCCTTACCCCAGGAAGCGCCTTTGCCCCAGCCGACATCCTTGCCGGTGCCGCAATCGCCCTTGCCCCAGCTGCCGCCATGGCTCCAGTCGTTGCCCTTACCCCAATCGTTGCCTTTGCCCCAGTCGTGACCTTTGCCCCAGTCGGAGCCCTTACCCCAGCCGCCTTTGCCGCCGTGGTCGTCGTCACGATCCCACTTGCCCCAGCCACCGCAGGATTTGTCGTCATCGTCGTCCTTGCCGTGGTCATCCTTGCCACCGCAATGTTTGCCACCGTGATGCGACTTGCCGCCGTCGCAATCATCGCCGTCCTCGTCATCTTCCCCGCCGTGGTCGTGATCGCAGTCGTCTTCACCGCAATCCGCAATACCGTCCCCGGCGACCGCATTCATCTCGCCATCCGGGGTCGAGGCGTTGGTGCCCCAGAAGCCCAGCACATCCACATTGTCGAGGTTGGTTTCCCCCGAAAGCGTGACGAAACCGGTTTCGCCCGCTTCCAGATAGGTCGGCTTGTCCGCGCCTTCCCATTCGAAGCCGGGGGCCGACATCTTCTGCGCGTGGTCGAATTGCACGTCCTGACACTTGATGCCTGCGGCCTCAAGGTCGATCGGCTGGTGGTTCGGGTTGTCGACCGTCGCGCTGTCGCCCACGAAGGAGTCATCGCCCCAATACATCGTATTGAAGTCGGCATGCCCCTCCAGCATCGTGACCTTCGCTTCGACCTCGCCCGACTGGCCGATGTAGAGTTCGGCGGTGAACTTCACGCCTTCAAGATTATATTCGTATAGTCTGCTGTCTGCCATGACTGTCCCCATAGCCTGAGCGCGGCCCTTTGCAGGTCCGGTCACTCTTTGCGCCCCCGTGAGGTTTGTGGCAAATTCAAGGCATGGACGCCATGTGGCAGTCGGAAAATGTCCGTTTCCATATCGGACACGGAAACTACTCATTTTTATCAATGGTTTGCGCGATGCGTGCAAGGCAGGACAAAAGTGGCGCCTGAATGTCGCCGCATTTCCGCCCTAATTTGTGAGGCTCAGGGCGCAGGCGGGCGCAGGTGGCTGTCGCCGACCGAGGCCGCGCGGGCCAGAACCGGGTCGAGCGACATCGGGATGTACTCGCCCCGCCGCCAGCGTTCACCCAGATTGTCATAGTGACGGCTGAGCGGGTGCCCCGACTGCCCGGTGGCAATGATGAAGACCGAACTGTCGGGATCGGCGAAATCATAGACGCCGCGATAACCCGCACCATGGACGTTCAGCCAGGGGTCGGGGCCGGTGCCCTTTGGGCTGCCCCGCATCAGCGTATTGTCGTCGCCGCTGGTGCTTTGGCGGATATTCACGAAATAGCGCAGGATCGGCACATTCCCCAGCACCGGATGGTCGTGGGCCGCCTGATGCACATCGCCCCAGCGCCAGCTTTCCAGATTGCGGCCGTATTTCTCGGACAGCTCCAGCAGCGCCTGATCCAGTGCGATGCGGGCCATGTCGGTGCAGGTCTCCACCTGTGCCGACTGGATGACATCACACCATGCACCTGCGCCGTCGATATTGCGGTAGACGCGTTCCAGGAACACCGGCTCGATCTTGGTGAAGGAATCCGCCAGCGGCCCGATCTCGTCACGGATCAGCCGGTCTTGCAGCGCCCGCATCCAGGCCTGATAGATCAGCGGTTCGGGAAGATGTTCGTTCATCTCGCCGTTCCACTTGGCCATCAGTTCCAGCGCGCGCTGGCGCAGCCGTTCGGGCGTGCCCTCGGGGGCGGCCTCGCCGGTGAACCACAGATCTGCGCCGACCAGGGGCAGGATGGCGCGGGCAGTCGGGCTGACGGTATCGAGCTGCGCCTCGATGAAGCTTTCACGGGTATGCACCTCGCGCGTCTTCATCAGCGTCAGCCAGCGTTGCACGCGCTGTGTATCGCCCCAGTTGTAGGACAGGTGCCGGGGGAAGGGCTGGTCCACCGTCTTGTTGTTGGTATTGCCCAGAATGCCGGTCGCGGGTTTCACGAAGCGCGGGTTTTCCTCGTAGGGAAAGGTTCCGAGCCAGCGGTTTTCGGCCAGCCAGCCGGGCGAGGGCATCCGGCCGCGGGTCTGGTTGCGCGCATCGCGTTGCGGCACCGCGCCAATGATCTGCATGGCGATGCCCTCGCGGTCAGCGAGCATCAGATTCTGCGCGGGGGCCACGAACAGGCGGCCTGCCTCCATCGCCTCGGCAGTGCTTTTTGCACCCATCAGGCGGATGGCGGCGGTCATCGAAGTGTCCTGCGCTGTCAGCGCGGTCCAGCTGAGCGACATGACATGGCCGGGCGGGGTGATAGTGGCCAGATCGTAATGCGAGCCGGGCAGCACCGGGCCATTGTCGGTCCAGCGCAGGGTGATGGTGACCGGGGCCGCATCCTTGACCTGAATGATGGTGCGGCGGGTTTCGAATTTCTTCCAGCCGTCCGGGGTGCGGTATTCTTCGGAATTGGCGGGATTGACCTCTTCGATATGCAGATCCTGATCGTCGACATAAGCAGTGGTCAGACCCCAGCCCAAAGCCTCGGACCGGCCCGCAAGCACGACGGGCACGCCCGGAATCGTCGCGCCGATCACACCGCCCGAGCGCAGTTCCAGCCGGGCCAGATACCAAAGCGTCGGCGCCGTGAAGCCCAGATGCGGGTCATTGGCCAGAAGCGTGCCGCCGGCAGCCGCCCGTGACGGAGCCGCCGCCCAGGCATTGGAGGCCCCCGAAAAGCCCCGGCGCGGGAAGGGCGACAGCGGATCTTCCGCATAGCGGCGCGGGGCGCCCTGCGGGAAGGGGCCGGGCACGATCTGCGCATAGTCGGGCAGGGCGGCGATGGCCTGACCCGGATTATCGGGCAGAATGTCGCGCAGGCGCTGCTCCGGCAGGGTCAGCGACATCCGGGCGCGGATCACCTCATCCTCCAGTTGGCCCGTCAGTTGCAAGGCCATCAGTTTGAGGATGGCCAGACTGTCGGCGGGCTGCCATGCAGCGATCTCGTTCGAGAAAAAGAAGAACTCCGGCGCGCCACGCCCGCGGGCGCCGCGATTCACCTCGGAAATCCAGGCATTGACGCCTTCTGCATAGGCCTCCAGCGCGGCGCGGGTCGGGTCATCCTGAACGGCCACCGCCTCAGTCGCATAGCGATAGAGGTCATAGCGCCGCATCAGCTCGTCAATCTTCAGGGTCCGGTTGCCAAAGACCTCGGACAGTCGCCCCTGCGCGGTGCGGCGCAGCATGGTCATCTGCCACAGCCTGTCCTGGGCATGGGTGAAGCCCAGCGCAAAATAGACGTCCCGGTCATCCGAGCCGAAGATATGCGGCACATTGTCATTATTGCGCACGATTTCGACCGGGGCATGCAGCCCCTGCAGGGTAAAATCCTCGTTGTAATCCGGCAGGGACCGCGACAGGAAATAATACGCCCCGACCAGCGCCAGACCGGCCAGAACGACAAGCCCCGTGAAAATGCGGAGCATCCAGCGGAAAACCATGAGCATGGGGCGCGTCCTTGACCTTGAACCCGAGATGCGTTCCTAGTCGATCCTGCGTCCGGGGGCAATTGCAGGAGGGTTCACGATGGCGAAGGTGGCATTTCTCGGCCTTGGGGTCATGGGCTATCCGATGGCGGGACATCTGGTGGCGAAGGGCCATGAGGTGATGGTCTATAACCGGACCGAGGCGAAGGCGAAGGCCTGGGTTGCGGAATTTGGCGGTGGCTGGGGCGCCACGCCGCGCGCGGCGGCCCAGGGGGCGGAATTCGTGATGGTCTGCGTCGGCAATGATGACGACCTGCGCAGCGTCTGCCTTGGCGCGGATGGCGCCTTTTCAGGGATGGAGCGCGGTGCGATCTTCGTCGACCACACCACGGTTTCGGCACAGGTAACGCGTGAACTTTCGGCGGTCGCCGCCGGGGAAGGCAAGGGATTCGTCGATGCGCCTGTGTCCGGCGGGCAGGCCGGGGCGCAGAATGGCGTGCTTTCCGTGATGTGCGGGGGTGCCCAGGCCGAATATGACCGGGCCGAGCCGGTGATAGCCGCCTATGCCCGCATCTGCCGCCGTCTGGGCGACAGCGGCGCCGGGCAGATTGCCAAGATGATGAACCAGATCTGCATTGCCGGCCTGGTACAGGGCCTGTCGGAGGCGCTGGCCTTCGGGCAGAAGGCGGGGCTTGACGGCGAGGCGGTGGTCGAGGTGATCAGCCAGGGGGCAGCCGGAAGCTGGCAGATGGCCAACCGCCACAAGACCATGCTGTCCGGTCAGTTCGATTTCGGCTTTGCGGTGGACTGGATGCGCAAGGATCTGAAGATCTGTCTGGAAACCGCTGACCAGATCGGCGCGTCGCTGCCTGTTACCGCGTTGGTGGACCAGTTCTACAAGGAAGTGCAGAACATGGGCGGCGGGCGCAATGACACATCGAGCCTGATCCGGCGCCTGACGCGGGACTGAACCGACAGGACCGGGGCGCTGCCCCGGACCCCGGAGTATTTCGGCAAGAAGCAAATGGGGCGGGTTTTCCTGCCCCTTTCGCTTTACGGGATGATGCGGGTGTATTTGGTGCCCGACAGCGTGGCTCCCGCGATCAGGCCCGCCTGACCGAAGACCAGCGCGATCACCGGGTCGATTTCGGTCGTGTCCTTGCCAATGGAGGCGCCCTGTTCCGGAGTGGCGTATTTCAGGTCAGCACCAGCAGCCCAGCCCGGCGAGCGGCGGAAATCGCTGAGTGCATCCTGCGTCATGAAGAACAGTGCATGGGCATATTGCTGAGCACCGATCTGAAGCCCGATGGAGGCCTTCGCGGCGGAATAGTAATCCACCGTCACGTCATTGATGCGCAGCGCCCCGCGACCGAAGGCGCCGCCGATCCCGAAGCCCGCCTCGGTCACCAGCGGCATGTAAAGCACGCCGTAAGCCTTGGAGGCGAGATCGCGCGTGCCGGGGTAGCGGTTGAACAGGTAGTTCCGCGTCTCGTCCACACGGGCGTCGATTGTGGCGCTGCCACGCCCGCCCACGCCATTGCCGCAGGCGCCCAGCGCGAAGGCCGCGCCCGAGCACAGAAGAAAGGTGCGTCTGTCGATCATGCTCTGCCTCTCATTGCTTGCGGCGCTGCCGCATGGCCTCTGACGGGCCGTCCAATCCACATATAGCGGATCAGGTGGCGCATGTCACTTGCCCTTGACCGGCGGCAGGGCCGGTTCCGGCGAAAGACCGCCCGTCAGGCCCGCAGGAGCCGCGCGACGGCGGGGGCGAAATAGGTCAGGATGCCGTCGCAGCCAGCGCGTTTGAAGCCCAGAAGGCTTTCAACCATGGCCTTTTCGCCATCGATCCAGCCGTTCAGGGCCGCGCCCCGGATCATCGCATATTCACCGGAGACCTGGTAGGCATAGGTCGGTACGCCAAAGCTGTCTTTCACGCGGCGACAGATATCGAGATAGGGCATGCCCGGCTTGACCATCACCATATCAGCGCCCTCGCGCAGGTCACGCTCGATCAGGCGCAGGGCTTCGTCGCTGTTGCCGGGGTTCATCTGATAGGTCTTCTTGTCCCCCTTCAGCGCGCCCGAGGCGCCCACGGCATCGCGGAACGGCCCGTAGAACGCGCTGGCATATTTGGCGGAATAGGACAGGATCGCCACGTCCTTGTGGCCCGCGGCTTCCATCGCCGCGCGGATCGCGCCGATCCGGCCATCCATCATGTCGGAGGGGCCGAGGATGTCAGCGCCGCTGTCGGCCTGCGCCAGCGCCATGCGGACCAGCGCCTCGACCGTTTCATCATTCAGGATGATGCCGTCGCGCACAAGGCCGTCATGGCCGTTGGAGTTATAGGGATCGAGCGCGATGTCGGTCATCACCGCGATTTCCGGCACTGCCGCCTTGATGGCACGGATGCAGCGGTTGGTCAGGTTGTCGGGGTTCCAGGCCTCTTCGCAGGTCTCGGTTTTGACAGAAGGATCGGTATAGGGAAAGAGGCAGAGCGCCGGGATGCCAAGCGCCGCCGCCTCTTCCGCCGCCTGCACCGCGAGGTCGATCGACAGCCGGTCGACACCGGGCATCGACATCACGGGTTCGCGGATATTCTCGCCGTCGCGAATGAAGATCGGCCAGATCAGGTCATTGGTTGTCAACACATTTTCCTGTGTCAGCCGGCGCAGGCTTTCCGTGCGGCGGACACGGCGGAAACGGGTGGCGGGAAAGGCGGCCTGGCTGGGATGCATCGTCATGTCCTTGCGGCAAGTCCTGATTTGCGGGGATGGGCCAGCCACCCCGCGCCGGATTTTTTTCTGCCTGCCATGGAAAAGCCTGCGCTGCAAGGATAGGAATGCCGCAGTCCCGCCATTTGCCGGGGCGGCCGTTTCCGAACGGCGGGACACGACCGGAGAGTTGCATGCAGTGGTATGAAACCATATTCGAACTGATCGACATGCGGTCATTCTCGAACCTGTGGTTCTGGATCATGCTGGCGGTGCAATGGTCGATGACAAGCCATTGGGTGTTGGGGGTGCCCTTCGATCTAGTGCTGCGCGCGCGTCGCAGCGGCGGTCAGGCGCTGGAGGATCTGGAGGCGATGGCGCGGGTCAATGTGAACCGGCTGCTTTACATCACCCATGTCTCGGGTCTGTGGATCGCGGGGTTCGTGGCCTTCATCCTGACGCTGCTGGTGGTTCTGGGCTTTTACTACGGGATCGAGTTCGCCCAGGCCGCCTTCTGTCTGTTCTGTCCCATGGTGGTCGTCTCGACCCTTTCGGTCCGCAGCGCCCACCGCATCGCGGATGGCGACCACCGGGGCGAGGTGCTGGTGCGGCGGCTGGTGCATCTGCGGATGGGGACGCAGCTGATCGGGATGATCGCCATTCTGCTGACCTCGCTGTGGGGGATGTACCAGAACATGCATATCGGCGTTCTGGGCTAGGCGGTTCCGGGCAAGGCTTTACTTCGGCGACGCAGGGGTTAGATCGGGGCTCATGTCGGAACAGATGAAGATCGTCCTCGGCGGTGCGCCAGAGGGATATGATGCCTGCCTGCTGGCGAAGGAACTGTCGCGTGGCCGGGCCGTGGTGCATGTCGCGCGCGACGACAAGCGGATGGAGGCGATGCGCCGCGCGCTGGCCTTCATGGCGCCCGATGCGCTGGTGCTGGATTTCCCGGCTTGGGACTGCCTGCCCTATGACCGGGTGTCGCCCAATCCCGAAATCTCGGCCCGCCGGATGGCGACACTTGCGCTGCTGGCGCATGGGGTGGCGGATCGCTTCATCCTGCTGACCACGCTGAACGCGGTGACGCAGCGCCTGCCCGCGCGCGAGGTGGTGCGGGCGGCGTCCTTCTCTGCCCGTGTGGGCGAACGGGTGAACGAGGGCGCCTTGCGCGACTACCTGGCGCGCATGGGGTTTTCACCGACGACCACCGTGACCGAACCCGGCGATTACGCGCTGCGCGGCGGTATCGTTGACATCTATCCGCCGGGCGAGGGTGGGCCGGTGCGGCTGGATTTCTTCGGCGATGTGCTGGATGGCATCCGCCGCTTCGACCCTGAAAGCCAGCGCACGACCGAAAAGCTGACGGCCGTCGATCTGGCGCCGGTGTCGGAGGTCATGCTGGACGAGGCGGCGATCACCCGCTTCCGCCAGACCTATCGCATCGAATTCGGTGCCACGACGGATGATCCGCTGTACGAGGCGGTCAGCGCGGGCCGCAAACATCAGGGGATGGAGCACTGGCTGCCGTGGTTCCATGACCGGCTGGAGACGCTGTTCCACTATCTCCCCGATGCCAGCGTCATGCTGGACGATCAGGTGACACCCGCACGGCTGTCGCGCTGGGAGGGGATCGCCGACCAATATGAGGCGCGGCGTGAACATCTGGGCGTCAAGGGGCGCATGGATACGGTTTACAAACCGTGTCCGCCCGAGGCGCTTTATCTGGATGACGCCGCCTTCGAGGCTTCGATTGCCGGGCATCGGGTGATCCAGCTTTCGCCTTTGCCGCAAAGCCCCGGTCCGGGCGTTCTGGATGCGGGCGGGCGGATCGGGCGCAATTTCGCGCCCGAGCGACAGGTCGAAAGCCTGAGCCTGTTCGGTGCGCTGGCCGATCATGTGCGCAGCCTGCGGACAGAGCGGCAGGTGGTGATTGCTTCGTGGTCCGAAGGGGCGCGCGAGCGGCTGAAGGGGCTGATGGAGGATCAGGGGCTTTCGGCCACCGCTGAAGTCGCCGATCTGCGCGCAGTGCCGGAAGGCAAGGGCGGGCTGTTCCTCGCGGTCTGGGCGCTGGACGAGGGCTTTACCGCGCCGGGCCTTGCGGTGATTTCCGAACAGGATGTGCTGGGCGACCGCCTGCTGGGCAAGCCGCGCCGCAAGAAACGGGCCGAGAACTTCCTGCAAGACCTTGGCACGCTGAGCCCCGGCGATCTGGTGGTGCATGTCGAACATGGTGTCGGGCGGTTCGTGGGGCTCGAAACCCTGCGCGTGCCCGAACCGCCGCGCAACCGCCCCGGCCCGCCGCATGAATATGTGCATCTGGTCTATGCCGAGGATGCCAAGCTTTATCTGCCGGTCGAGAATATCGAACTCCTCAGCCGCTATGGTCATGAGGACGGGCTGCTGGACCGTCTGGGCGGCGGGGCATGGCAAGCGAAGAAGGCAAAGCTCAAGGAGCGTATCCGCGAGATTGCCGACCGGCTGATGCGGATTGCCGCAGAACGTCACCTGCGCCATGCGCCGATCCTTGAGGCGCCGCATTCGGCATGGGAGGCCTTTGCCGCGCGCTTCCCCTATCAGGAAACCGACGATCAGCTGAACGCGATTTCCGATGTGGTGGCGGATCTTGAGGCCGGCAATCCGATGGACCGGCTGGTCGTGGGCGACGTGGGCTTCGGCAAGACCGAGGTCGCGATGCGCGCCGCCTTTGTCGCCGCCATGGCCGGGATGCAGGTGGCGGTGATCTGCCCGACCACGCTTCTGGCGCGCCAGCATTACCGCAGCTTCGCCGAACGCTTCCGCGGCTTCCCGATCGAGGTGCGGCCCTTGTCGCGCTTCGTCTCCGCCAGGGATGCCGCCGCCACCCGCAAGGGGCTGGAAGATGGCACCGTGGACATCTGCGTCGGCACCCATGCGCTGCTGGCGAAGGGGGTGAAGTTCAGGAACCTCGGGCTGCTGATCATCGACGAGGAACAGCATTTCGGCGTCAGCCACAAGGAGCGGCTGAAGGAAATGCGCGCCGAGGTGCATGTGCTGACGCTGACCGCGACGCCGATCCCGCGCACGTTGCAACTGTCGCTCACGGGCGTGCGCGACCTCTCGATCATCGCCACCCCGCCAGTGGACCGGCTGGCGATCCGTACTTATGTCAGCGAGTTCGATACCGTGACGCTGCGCGAGGCACTGTTGCGCGAACGCTATCGCGGCGGGCAAAGCTTCTTCGTGGTGCCGCGCGTGGCCGATCTGCCCGAGATTGAGGATTTCCTGCGGACCCATGTGCCGGAGGTCAGCTATGTCGTGGCGCATGGCCAGCTGGCGGCGGGTGATCTTGATGAGCGGATGAACGAGTTCTACGACGGGAAATACGACGTGCTGCTGGCCACCACGATCGTGGAAAGCGGGCTCGATATTCCGACAGCGAACACGATGATCGTGCACCGCGCCGACATGTTCGGCCTCAGCCAGCTTTACCAGATCCGGGGTCGCGTCGGCCGGTCGAAAACCCGGGCCTATTGCTATCTGACCACCAAACCGCGCAGCCCGCTGACGCCGCAGGCGCAGAAGAGGCTGAAGCTGCTGGCGAGCCTCGACAGCCTCGGTGCCGGGTTCAACCTTGCCAGCCACGACCTCGACCTGCGCGGGGCGGGGAACCTGCTGGGCGAGGAACAGTCAGGCCATATCAAGGAAGTCGGCTACGAACTTTACCAGCAGATGCTGGAAGAGACGATTTCCAAGATCAAATCGGGCGAGATCACCGGCCTCGCGCCGGTCGACGATCAATGGGCGCCGCAGATCAACCTTGGCGTTCCCGTGCTGATCCCCGAGGAGTATGTGCCCGATCTGGATATCCGGCTGGGGCTTTACCGCAGGCTCAGCCATCTGGCGAGCAAGGTGGAGCTGGAGGGTTTCGCCGCCGAACTGATCGACCGTTTCGGGCCGCTGCCGAAAGAGGTGAACACGCTCATGCTGGTCGTGCGCATCAAGGCGATGTGCAAGAAGGCGGGCATCTCGCGGCTGAATGCGGGGCCGAAAGGCGCCACGGTGCAGTTCCACAATGACAAATTCGCTAATCCGGCGGGGCTGGTGGAATATCTTCAGGCCCAGCAGGGCGGGGCCAAGGTCGCAGGCAACAAGATCGTGCTGGCTGTTGATTGGCCGACCGAGGGAGACCGCATTCGCGGCGCCTTTGGCATCGCCCGCGATCTGGCGGAAAAGGTGCTGAAACCAAAAGGCAAATGAAAAAGGCCCGGGCGCTGGCCCGGGCCTTTCACATCTGTCGACTGCCGGTCAGAGCAGGAAGTCGTCGAACACCACGTCACCCGCCAGCTGCGAGATCTTGGTATTGCGCAGGGTCAGCGTGTCGCCCGTTTCGAAGGTGAACACGAGGTTGCGGCCCACGGCCTCGCCCAGATCGCGCAGTTCGGTGAAGTTCGACACACCCAGGTTGGTGTCGATCAGCAGCGTGTCGACGCCATCGCGGAAATCGGTGATCGTATCCGAACCGCCGTTGTCGCCGAAGACGAAGGTATCGGCACCGCGACCGCCGCTCAGCCGGTCATCGCCCGAACCGCCATCCAGCGTGTCGTTGCCGGTGCCGCCGATCAGCGTATCGGTGCCGCTGCCCCCGGTGATCGCATCGTTGCCGCTGCCACCATCGCCACGGTCGTTGCCGCCGCCCAGGAACATCGTATCGTTATCGGCACCGCCCAGAACGGTATCGTTGCCGAGGCCCGCGTCGATCTGATCGTCGCCGCTGTCGCCGTTGATCACATCGTCCCCGGACTGGCCGGTGATCTGGTCGTTACCGGAGCCGCCCGTGATCTTGTCGGCATCGCTGCCGCCGTTGATCGTATCGTTTCCGGCATCGCCAGCGAGCGTATTCGTGCCCGCGCCGCCTTGGATCACGTCATTGCCGGAACCGCCGCTGACGGTGTCATTGCCATCGCCACCGTAGAGCGTGTCATTGCCGGAGCCACCGCTGAGCTTGTCATTGCCATCGCCGCCATCCACCAGATCGCTGCCGCCACCGGCCAGGACGCGGTCGTTGCCGACGCCGCCAAAGATCTGGTCGACGCCACTGCCGCCGGTCACGGTGTCGTCGCCGGTGCCGCCATCCAGCAGGTTGGTGCCGGAGCCGCCATGGATATAATCGTTGCCAGCATCGCCGCTGATCGTGTCATCCCCGATCCGGCCCAGCAGACGGTCATTGTCGGCGCCACCACTGATGGAGTCGTTGCCGGTCCCGCCGTCAACGGTATCGGCCCCGGTGCCGCCGTTAATGCTGTCGTTGCCCGCTTCCCCGAAGATACGGTCATTGCCGCCGCGGCCATCCGCAAAATCGGCACCCGAGCCAAGGCGCAGCTTGTCATCGCCCACCGTGCCGGACACGGTGTCATCGCCGATGCCCGCGCTCAGATAGGATTCGCTCCAGTCATGCACGCCGTCGATCCCGATGATCAGATCGTTTTCGGCCGTGCCCGACATCGAGTCGAAGTTTTTCGGATACAGACGGAAGCCCGGCCCGAGACGGGTGCTAGACCATTCGCTCACATCCGAGCTGGCATAGGCGTCAGCCAGGAAAGCGTTGTAGGCGTTGATATCCGCGAAAGCCGGCAGTTCATCACCGTCGATGACGAAGAAGTGGTCATTACCGTCCGAGGTCGTCACGCGCATGATCTTGGTGAAGTTCGTGCCGCCCCAGTTCACTTCGGCGATGGCCGCCTGGGTATTCAGGTTGACCGGCCCGCCGTCGACGTTCACGCCATAGGCCGAACCGACGATCTTGGTGATGGTGATGGAAGAATAGTCACCGCTTACGGGCGCATCGAAGCTGTATTCGAAGCCGAAGCCGGTATTCGCCACGATGTCGATGGTCGACGCAGAAATAGCATTCGGAGTCGAGGCCGAGTAACCGACCTGAAAGCCGGTGAGGGTAATGGTCGTCATGTGTTGTCCTCTGCAAAATGGATGTGTCTTGCCCCTGTGGCCCTGTGGTTAATGGTCAAGCGGGGCGAAAATGTGAAAAATCATTGTCGGGCGCAGAAAACTCGCCCGGAAATGGAAAAAAGAATCGGGCCGCAATCAGCGGCCCGGCATGAGTTTCATCAGCAGGAAGCCCGCAGCCGTCAGGGCACAGACCCCGAAGGCCAGCGGAACGGGCGTGCCGTCGAAGGCAAGACCCAGCGGGGCGGCGATTGCAACCGCGACCACCGTCGCCAGCGAGCCGGTGACCGAGGCCGCCATCCCGGCGATATGACCCACCGGCTCCAGCGCGAGGGCGTTCAGATTGCCCAGCGTCAGGCCCGCCACCATGAAGACGGTGATGGTCCAGAACACATAGACACCGAAGTAAAGGTCGGGGGGCAGCAGGTCGCTGGCGGAAATCAGGGCAAAACACAGCGACAGGGCGACTTGCGCGGCCAGTGTCGTGCTGATCAGAAGCCGCATGCCCAGCCGCACCACCAGCGTGGCGTTGATGACGCTGGCGCTGCCCGACAGAATGGCAATCAGCGCGAACCAGAACGGAAAGCTTTCGGCGCGGCCAAAGGTGGTGTCGAAGATCTGCTGGGTCGAGGACAGCGTGCCGAACAGCGCGGCAAAGCAGAAGGTCTGCGCCAGCATCGCGATGACCACGATGCGGTTGGTCAGAACCTCGCGCAGCGCCTGCACCAGTGCAGGCACGCTCAGCGGTCGGCGGGCGGCAGGCAGCAGCGTTTCAGGCTGGCGCAGGGTCAGCCACAGCAGCGGCACTGCCGCGAAGCACAGGAAGCCAAGGAAGATCGCGCGCCAGCCGAAGCCCGCGATGATGAAACTGCCGATCAGCGGTGCCACGGCGGGGACGAGGGTGAAGATCATCATGGCGAAGCTGACGATCCGCGCCATCTCGCGTCCCTTGTAGAGGTCGCGCACCAGCGCCAGCGACACGACACGCGGCCCGGCCGCACCGATGCCTTGTACCACGCGCGCCGCCAGCACGGTTTCCAGCGTCGGCGCGAAATGCGCGACGATAGCCGCCACCGCATAGATCGCTCCCCCCCCGAGGATGACACGCTTGCGCCCAAGACTGTCCGACAGCGGCCCGGCAAAGAAAGTGCCCAGCCCCATGCCCAGAACGAAGCTGGTCACGATCAGCTGCGCGCGGTTCGTGGCGTCGGGCGTCAGTTCCAGCGCGATTTGCGGCAGCGCGGGCAGCATGGCGTCGATGGAAAAGGCGATGAGCGCGAAAAGAAACGCGATCATGGCGATGAATTCGGGTTGTGACAGCCTGCGCGTCGTCATGGTCACTCGTCTCCTCTTTCCGCGATGTCGCGGATCACATCGGCCCAGAATGCGGGCTTCTGGGCGCCCGATACCACATAGGTATCGGCAATGATGAAGGTCGGCACTGCATTTACACCGCGCTCGCGCGCATGGGCGTCACGGCCCAGCACCGTGTCGCGGTCGGCGTCGCTGTCCAGCAGGCGGGCGACCATGGCGCGATCCATTCCGGCGGCTTCGGCGAGATCGGCCAAAACCGCCCGGTCGCCAATATCGCGTCCCTCGCGCCAGTAAGCACGGAACATGGCAGAGATCACGGCGCCCTGCCGCCCTTCCAACCCGGCCCAGTGCATCAGGCGATGGGCGTCCAGCGTGTTGGGCACGCGCGTGATGGCCGCGAAATCGAAATTGACCCCGGCCTCGCGGCCCAGCTCTTCCAGCCGCAGATGCGCCTGCACCGCGCGCTCCTGCGTGCCAAAGAGGCGCAGCATGTAATCGGCACGGTCCACCCCTTCGGCGGGCAGGCCGGGGTTCAGCTGGAACGGATGCCATTCCAATGTGAACGGATGGTCGGGATTGGCCTCCAGCGCGCGGTCAAGCTGGGCCTTGCCCAGATAGCACCACGGGCAGACGGGATCGGCGAAGACATCGAGACGGATCATTGCGGGGTCCAGAGCGCGGCAAGCGCACGGCGGTTCAGCTTGCCGTTGGGGTTGCGGGGAAGGGCGGCGACCTGCTGCCAGATACGCGGCTGCTTGTAACGGGCCAGCGACGCGGCGGCGGCGGTCTCCAGCGGCGCGGGGTCCAGCGCGGTGAGGCCGGTGTAAAAGGCGGCGATGACGCGGTTGCCGGGCGACACCTCGACCTCGGTCACCGCCAGATCCTCGACGCCCGGCAGATGCGCCAGCGCTGCCTCGATCTCCATGGGGGAGACGCGATAGCCGCCGGGGTTCATCTGGTCGTCGTCGCGACCCAGATAGGTGATGGCGCCATCCTCGCGCATGCAGACCTGATCGCCGGTGAGGAACCAGCCGCCACGGAACCGCGCCTCGGTCGCCTCGGGCGCATCCAGATAGCCGAGCATGAGACCCGGATCATCTGCCCCCACCGCCAGCGTGCCGGGCGTGCCACGCGGCACCGGGCCAGCGTCTCCCAGCACCGCGATGCGGCGCCCGGCCTGCGGGAAGCCCGCGCAGCCCACGGGCGCCGGACGGTCGGGGCTGCCCGAGATGAAGGTGGAACATTCCGACATGCCCAGCGCCTCGTGCAGGTCGGTGCCGGTGGCGGCCTGCCACTGGCTGCGCAGGGCGGGGATCAGGGTTTCCCCGGCGCTGAGACCATGGCGCAGGCGCGGCAGGGCGGGCAGGGTGCCGCGCAGCATCTGGCGGATCACACCGGGGGCAGCGGCGAAGATCGTGGCGTCGAAACGCTTCAGCAGCAGAGGCAACTGCGCGGGCGTCACCCCGGCACCGGGGATCAGCGCGGTCGCGCCCACCGTCCAGGGGTCCATCAGCCCGGTGCCGAGCGTATAGGTCCAGTTGAAGGCGCCGGCATGCATCAGACGGTCGTCGGGGCCCAGCCCCTCCCATCCCTGGTGCATCAGCCCGCGGCCCAGAATAGCGCGATGCGCATGCACCACCGCCTGCGGACGCCCCGAGGTGCCAGAGGTAAAGACGATATAGGCGGGCCGGTCAGCCCGGCCCATGTGCCATTCGGCAGGCGGCAGATCGGTCATGGCGGCGAGCCGCGCAGCGGCCAGCACCGGAATATCGGGCAGGTCGGGCAGGGCGACGCCGTCCCCCGCGATCACCAGACCCGGTGACAGACGGGAAGCCATCGCGGTAATCTCGGTTCCCGTCAACTGCGCCGAGGTCGGCACCGGCACCAGACCGGCGGCAATGGCGCCAAGGAAGGCCACAGCGAAAGCCGGTTCATTGCCCAGCCGCAGCAGCACCCGGTCGCCGGGATGCAGACCCTCGGCCAGCAGGCCGGTAGCGGCCCCCCGAACGGCGGCGATCAGCCGCGCATAGCTCCAGCGCTCCGCGCCGGTGGGGCGGACGATCTGAAGCGCGGGCTTGTCGGGTGTGGCAGCACCTGCCGCAAGAACATGCGCGGCCAGATTGAACGCGGCCGGAACCGGGATCGGCGCGCCAGGATCGGTAAGGGACAACATCCGGCCTTGCTATTCCCCGTGCGAGCGCGTTGCAAGACGCCGCGCCCTGCCGTAATGCACAGTGCCATGAGCAGGAACGAACCCCCGTCGCTGATCCGTATTGCCCGCGAAAGCGGAGCGGAGACGATTGTCGAGCCGCTGGACCTCGGCACCCGCGTGCGCGAGTTGCGCAAGGCGAAGGGCTGGACGCTGGAACAGGCGGCGGAACGGGCCGGGCTGGCGCGGTCAACCCTGTCGAAGATCGAGAACGGGCAGATGTCGCCCACCTATGAGGCGCTGAAGAAGCTGGCCGGCGGGCTGGCGATTTCGGTGCCGCAACTCTTTACCCCGCCTGCGCGGGCGCAGGTGAACGGACGTCTTGCTGTGACCAAGGCGGGCGAGGGGCAGGCCCATGCCACCACGACCTATGAACACGAACTTCTGGCGGGGCCGCTGAAGGGAAAGCAGATGCTTCCCTATCGCGCCACCATCCGCGCCCGTACACCCGAGGAGTTCGACGGCTGGGTGCGCCACGACGGCGAGGAGTTCCTGTATGTCCTCACCGGGATCGTGCGGCTTTATTCCGAATTCTATGAACCCGTGGATCTGCGCCGGGGCGACAGCGCTTATTATGACGCGACCATGGGGCATAACGTGATCTCGCTCAGTGACGAGGATGCGACCATCCTCTGGGTCACCTCGCTGCCCTGACCAGCGGGCAACCTTTTCCCGTTGCACATGGCAAAAGGCAAGACGGCATCCGCGATGCCGTCCTGTTCCATGACATTCGCAACAACGGATTTCCGGTCAGAACCAGCCTGCGACCCGGTTTGCCCCGCCCGAAATATCGCGGCCCACGCCATCCACGGTATTGCAGCCCGCCAGAACAGCCAGCGCCAGAACCGCCGTCAGTTTCCAGATATTCATAACACTCTGCCTCGGTTTCTTCGTTCTTGTTTCTTACTGCGCCTGCCACCACACATCCGGTGTCACCTCGGGCCAGTCGCCATAAAGCGGCATGGGGTCCGGCCGGGTGACGCGGCGGTCATGCGCGACGCGCGCGACCGGAGAATACCACAGCGGCACGACATATCTACCCGCTGTAAGCACACGATCCAGTGCGCGTGTCGCCGCGACAAATTCCTCGGGTTCGGTGGTGGAAAGCATTTCGTCGATCAGGGCATCCACAGCAGGCGACGCGATGCCCGGCCAATTGCGCGATCCCGGCACGGTGGCGGCGGCCGATCCCCAGTAAAGCCGCTGCTCCGTTCCGGGGCTGAGCGACAGCGCACGGATGAAATGCGTCATGTCGAAGTTGAAAGCATTTGTCCGCTCGACATACTGCGCATTGTCCACGGTGGTGACATGCGCCCTGATGCCCAGCCGTTTCAGCGATTCGACATAGATGCTGGCGGCCCCGATCATATCGAGCTGGCCGTTGGTCAGCAGGATTTCAAAGCTGAACGCCGTGCCCGCCGCGTTGCGCAGCGTGCCGTCCTGCACGGTCCAGCCCGCATCGGCCAGCAGTCTGGTTGCCGCGCGCAGGTTCTTGCGGTTGGCGCCGCTGCCATCCCCCCTGGGCAGGCTGTAGCCTTCCAGAGTGCCGGGCAGCAGATCGCCTGCGAAAGGCTCCAGCAGGGCGCGTTCGCGCCCTTCGGCGGGCGTGTCGGGCAGCATGCCCAGCGGCGAGTTCGAGAAATACGAGGCGATGCGCGGCAGAGCGCCGTCATTCAGCACCGTATTGGCCTGTTCAAAATCGAAAGCGAGGATCAGCGCCTCACGCACGCGCCAATCGGCAAAGAGCGGACGGCGGGTGTTGAAGGCAAAACCCTCGATCCCCGAGGGGCGGCCATGCGGGATTTCGTCCTTCACCACGTCGCCGCGTGTCACTGCCGGAAAATCGAAGTTGCGCAGCCATTTTACCGGATTGGTTTCGCGATAAAGCGACAGCTCGCCCGCCTTGAACGCCTCGAACTGCGCCGTGTCGAGCGAGAAGTATTCGACCCGGATTTCATCAAAGTTCTGCCGTCCGCGATTGACCGGCAGATCCTTGCCCCACCAGTCGGGGTTCCGGCGGAGCGAGAGATAGCGCCCCGGCTCCAGACCCGCGACGACATAGGGGCCCGACCCAATGGGCGGCTCCAGCGTGGAGGCGGTGAAATCCTTGCCCTCCCATTGCGCCTTCTTCAGCACCGGGCGCAGACCCAGCAGCAGTGGCAATTCGCGGTTGGGGCTGGAAAAGGTGAAGCGGAGACTGCGCGGGCCGGTGATTTCGGATTTGGCGATTGCGGCCCAGGCATTCGCGTATTTCGGATGGCCCTCGGTTCCCAGGGTCGCAAAAGACCACAGCACATCCTCGGGCGTGACGGGGCTGCCATCCGAAAAGCGCGCGCCCTCGCGCAGGGTGAATTCCACATAGCTGCGCGACGAATCGGTGGTCACGGATTCGGCCAGCAAGCCATAAAGGGTGAAGGGTTCATCAAAGCTGCGCGCCAGCAGGGTTTCGGTGCTGTAGAGCGCGATGTAGCGCGGTGCCACCCCCTTGAGGATGAAGGGGTTGAGACTGTCGAAGCCGCCATTTTCCCCCAGCACGATGCGGCCGCCCTTCGGCGCTTCGGGGTTGACATAGGGGAGGGACACAAAATCCGGTGGGAGGGCAGGTTCTCCATACATAGCTATGCCATGTGCGGGTGAGTCGCCCCAGACCGGAGCCGCACCGAGAATCGCCGTCGCAGCCAGGGCGATCACGCGAAATTTCCCGAAAAAAACCTGTATCATTCCGGCGACAATCCTTCGCAGCCCTGTTTTTCTTGGGCCGGACACTATTCCGGCAATCGTGGATTTTCAAACTTTTAACTTGGACTGCACGGCGCCACGCGGTATAAAGGGGGCACTGCTCGATAGGTTTCTTGCCTGTATGAAACCTGCCTCAAAGACTTAACGCCGGCTTCGTGCCGGCGTTTTTTTTGGCTTTCACGTTCCCGGGACTGTGCTGCAATGCGGCACGAAAAGGCTGGCGATGCCGCGTCAAACGCCTATGTTGACGGCGTATCCAGTACAGGAGAAGCGACATGACGCTGAAGGGAAAACGGGCGGTCGTCACCGGATCGAATTCGGGGATCGGCCTTGGCACCGCCATCGAACTGGCAAAAGCCGGAGCCGATGTGGTGATCAACAGCTTCACCGACCGCGACGAGGATCACGCGCTGGCCGCGAAACTGGCGGCGGAACATGGTGTGAATGTGCGCTATATCGCCGCCGACATGTCGAAGGCCGAGGATTGCCGTGGCCTGATCGAAAAGGCGGGCGGCTGCGATATTCTGGTGAATAATGCCGGTATCCAGTTCGTGTCGCCGGTCGAGGATTTTCCGGTCGAGAAATGGAATGCGATCATCGCGATCAACCTGACCTCGGCCTTTCATACCACGGCGGCCGCGCTGCCGGGCATGCGCAAGGCGGGCTGGGGACGGATCGTCAACATCGCCTCGGCGCATGGCCTGACCGCCTCGCCGTTCAAGTCGGCCTATGTCGCGGCCAAGCATGGCGTTGTCGGCCTGACCAAGACGGTGGCGCTGGAAACCGCGGGCAAGGGCATCACCTGCAATGCGATCTGCCCCGGCTATGTGCTGACCCCGCTGGTCGAGGCGCAGATCCCCGACCAGATGAAGGTGCACAACATGGATCGCGAGACGGTGATCCGCGAAGTCATGCTGGACCGTCAGCCCTCGCGCCAGTTCGCCACGGTTGAGGAAATCGGCGGCACCGTGGTCTTCCTGTCCAGCGCCGCCGCAGCCCAGATTACCGGCACGACGATCAGCGTCGATGGCGGCTGGACCGCGATGTGATGCAGTCTGCCCCGATGAACGGCAGGGGCGCGGCCCGGTGACGCTGCGCCTCAATCTGGCCTTGCAGGGCGGGGGCGCGCATGGCGCCTTCACCTGGGGCGTGCTCGACCGGCTGCTGGAAGAGCCGGATATCGAAATCGCGGGGATCACCGGCACGTCGGCGGGGGCGCTGAATGCAGCCGCGCTGAAGATGGGGCTGTTGCAGGGCGGGCCGCAGGCCGCGCGTGAAAGCCTTGACCGGCTATGGACCGATGTCGGCCAGCTGGGCAACCTGCGGGTGGCGCGCTGGGTCACGGCGGCCTTTCCCATGGCGACAGCCATGGCCGAGGTCGCTGCGGCGGCGGTGCCCGTCTCCCCCGCCGGGATCGCGGCGCAAATCTTCAGCCCCTATTCCTGGGGGCCGTTCTGGCAGAATCCGCTGCACGAGGTGGTGGCGCGTTTCGATTTCACCCATGTCTGTTCCACGGCGGGGCCTGACCTGTTCGTCAGCGCCACCAATGTGCGCAGCGGCAAGATCCGGGTGTTCTCTGGCGCCGAGATTTCGCCGGCCACGCTGCTTGCCTCTGCCTGCCTGCCCACAGCCTTTCAGGCGATCGAGCTGGAAGATCCTGCGACCGGCAAGATGGAAGTGTTCTGGGATGGCGGTTTCACCGGCAATCCGGCGCTGTTCCCGCTGTATCTGCCGCATCTGCCCGACGATATCCTCGTCATCGCCATCAACCCGCTGCGGCGCGACGCGATCCCGATGACGCCGGTCGAGATTCAGGACCGGATCAACGAAATCAGTTTCAATGCCGCACTGCTGGGCGAATTGCGTTCGGTCGCTTTTGTCAAACGGCTGATTGCCGAGGGGCGGATGCCCGAAGGCGCGATGAAGGACATCAACCTGCATCTGGTGTCAGATGAAAAGCTGATGAATGAACTCGACGCGGGCAGCAAGCTCAGCCCCGATCCGGCGTTTCTGGCCCGGCTGAAGGCGGCGGGGCGCAAGGCCTGCGCGGGCTTCCTGCACCGGCACAAGGCCAGCATCGGCCGCGAAAGCTCAATCGACCTGCGCGGCCTGTTCGGCTAGGGCGCGCATATCTTTCGCGGTCGGCGCCACCAGCCCGGCTGAGACGATCAGCTTCACCGCTTCGTCGGCCTTCATGTCCAGAAGGATCACATCTTCCTCGGGCAGATACAGCAGGATGCCCGAGGTAAAGGGGGTCAGCGCCACGAAAACCGCGATCATCTGCCGGTCGGTCGGCAGTTTCGCGGCGATCTCGCCCTTGGCCGTGGTGGCGACAAATCCCACGGCCCAGCAGCCGGGGCGGGGAAATTCCACCAGACAGGTGCGATCAAAGCTGCGCTCGGATTTGGCGAAGAAGGTTTCCGTGACTTGCTTGAACCCGCCATAGACTGACCGGACGACCGGCATCCGGTCGACCAGCGCCTCGGTCCGGGCGATCAGCGTGCGGCCGATCAGGCCCTTGGCTACCCATCCGGCAAGGATGGTGAACAGCAGAAACACCACCACGCCGACGCCGCGCACCGGATAGGCCATGCCGGGGCCGAAGTAATACCCCATCAGCGCCTCGGGGCGCCAGTTGTGCGGGATCAGCGGGATGATCCAGCTGTCGATCCAGCCGATCACCGCATAGACCAGATAGACCGTCAGCCCGATGGGCAGAACCACGACCAGCCCGGTCAGGAAGCTGGCCCGAAGTCCGGCAAACAGGCTGCGGCGGCGGTGGGGTTCGGTGGGCTGATCGGGGGTCATCGGGCACTCCTGCCGCGCGAGCATGGTGCTGCGCGCGGCGGTTTCAACCGTTTGCCGCTGCGTTACGCCCGCAGGCGGACGATTTCGCCCGCGATCTGCGCAGCAAGCCGGGCATTGTTCAGAACAAGGGCGATATTGGCATCCAGCGAGCGGCCATCGGTCAGCGCGAAGATGCGGTCCAGCAGGAAGGGCGTGACCTCCTTGGCAGCGATGCCCTGCGCCTCGGCCTCGGCCAGCGCGGTTTCGATGGCGGGGCCGATCTCGTCCAGCGGGATTTCCGCCTCGGCCGGGATCGGGTTGGCCACCAGTTGCCCGCCGGAGAGGCCCAGTTGACCGCGCATCACCTGTGCCGCCGCGATCTGGGCCGCGCTGTCCATCCGCAGGGGCGCGCGCAGGCCGGAATCGCGGGACCAGAAGGCGGGGAAGGCATCCTGACCATAGGCGATGACCGGCACACCCTGGGTTTCCAGAACCTCCAGCGTCTTCGGCAGGTCGAGGATGGCCTTGGCTCCGGCTGCCACCACGGTCACCGCAGTCAGTGCGAATTCCGGCAGATCGGCCGAAATGTCGAAGCTTGTATCGGCGCCGCGATGCACGCCGCCGATACCGCCGGTGGCAAAGACCTCGATCCCCGCCAGCGCGGCACAGATCATGGTGGCAGCCACCGTGGTTGCCCCCATGCGCCCCATGGCCAGACAGGCCGCCAGATCGGCGCGGCTGAGTTTCATGACACCCTGAGCTTGCCCCAGCGCATCCAGCGCCGCATCAGACAGCCCGATGTGGATGCGCCCGTCCATCACCGCAATGGTGGCGGGCACGGCGCCATGCGCACGCACTTCGGCCTCCACCGCGCGGGCGGCTTCCACATTCTGTGGGAACGGCATGCCATGGGTGATGATGGTGGATTCCAGTGCCACCACGGGGCGGCCCTCGTCCAGCGCGGCCCGGACCTCGGGGGTGAATGTCAGCGGCAGGGTCACGATCCGATTTCTCCTGATACATAGATGGCGGCGGCGCGCAGGGCGGCGGCCAGCGCCTGTTCGCGGCTGGCGCCGCGCTGTTCGGCCACGATATGCGCGGCCATGAAGGTGTCGCCCGCGCCGGTGATCCGCGTCACCAGCACCTCGGGCGGGCGATCCGAGATGACGCCAGCGCCCCGCTTGCCTTCAGCACATGGCCGCCCGCCATCGGTGACCAGCACCCGATGCGCGCCGCGGGCCAGCAGGCCTTCGGCCGCCGCGGGGGCAGCGGCGAATTCGGCGGCGCAAAGCAGCCCCGCTTCCTCCAGATTGACATAAAGCGTCGCGCGCGGATGCGCCATCAGCGGGCGCAGGCGTTCGGCCTTGCCGGGGCTCGCGGGGGCGACCCGCAGGTCCGACAGGGCGAAGAGCGGCGAAGCGGCGATTTCGGACAACAGCGCCTCGGTCAGGTTGCCGTCCAGCGCGATCGGCCCGGCCCAGGGCGCGGATGCACTGCCCAGGCGTCCATCTGAAAGCGGCCGCAGGATCTTGTCGCCCGCCGCCTCCAGCGAATGCGCATCGGCAATTGCCGCCACCAGCCCGTTCGCGCCCTCGACCGCCATGTAGCGGTCGGTCGGCAGATCCTCGGAGCGGTAGATATGATCGGTCACCATGCCCATCCGGGCACAGGCGGCCACCAGCTCCTCGCCCTCGGCATCGCGGCCGATGGCGGTGATCAGACCCGGCACCAGCCCGAAACGGCGCAGTGTCATGGCGATGTTCATGGCCACGCCGCCCGGCAGCCGGGTGATGCGGCCCGGCACGTCCGATCCTACCCGCATGACGGCGGGCGAGCGGCCGATGATGTCCCACAGGACCGAACCAATGCAAAGGATGTCAGGTGTCATGTCTGCCTTGTCGCCCAAGCCCGGCCTTTGCGCAAGTGACGCTTGCGGGAGCCTCCGGCGGGGATATTTAAGGCCAAGATGAAAGCGGAGGACGGTGTGTCTTCATCTTGGCAAAAATATCCCCGCCGGAGGCATCCGACAGGTGCCAGAGGCGCGAAAGCCGGGCAGGGGGTTGCAATCCTCCGGCACAGGCGCTAAAGGCGGCGCACTTCACAGGCGAGGCTTGGGCTTTCGGGGGAGACATCCCCGCGGGTCCGCCGGTTGGGAGAGATCCCTCAAGGCTTCGCCGAGGCGCAAACCGGAAAGGAAATGGACATGGCGCTCCCCGAGTTTTCCATGCGTCAGCTGCTTGAAGCTGGCGTTCACTACGGCCACCAGACCCAGCGCTGGAACCCGAAGATGGGTCAGTACATCTACGGCGACCGCAACGGCATCCATATCGTCGACCTGACCCAGACCGTCCCGATGCTGGACCAGGCTCTGAAAGTCGTGCGCGATACCGTGGCCAAGGGCGGCCGCATCCTCTTCGTCGGCACCAAGCGTCAGGCCCAGAAGCCGATCGCCGAAGCCGCCGAGAAATGCGCGCAATACTACATGAACCACCGCTGGCTCGGTGGCACGCTGACCAACTGGAAGACCGTTTCGCAGTCGATCCAGCGCCTGAAGCAGTTCGACGAACTGCTGGCCACCGGCGCCGAAGGTCTGACCAAGAAAGAGCGTCTGAACATGGAACGCGAGCAGGCCAAGCTTCAGGCTTCGCTGGGGGGCATCCGTGAAATGGGCGGCGTGCCGGACCTGCTGTTCATCATCGACGTGGGTAAAGAGGATCTGGCGATCCTCGAGGCACAGAAGCTGGGCATCCCGGTCGTGGCCGTGGTCGACACCAATTGCTCGCCCAAGGGCGTGGATTATGTGATCCCGGGCAACGACGACGCCGCCCGCGCGATCTCGCTCTACTGTGACCTGATGGCCCGTGCCGCGCTTGACGGCATGTCGGCTCAGCTTGGTGCCGCCGGCGTCGACCTTGGCGCGCTGGAAGAAGCGCCCGAGGAAGAGGCTGCCGCCGAAGCCTGAGCTTTGTCGCACAGACGTTACCCGGCGGGCGCATAGCCCGTCGGGATCATCCGTTTCTGGGAGAATACACATGACGATCACCGCAGCGATGGTGAAAGAGCTCCGCGAGTCGACCGGCGCGGGCATGATGGACGCCAAGAAGGCGCTGACCGAGACCAATGGCGACATGGAAGCCGCCGTGGACTGGCTGCGCACCAAGGGTCTGGCGAAAGCCGCCAAGAAGGCCGACCGCGTGGCGGCCGAGGGCCTGATCGGCGTCGCCGTCAGCAATGGCCGCGGCGTGGCTGTCGAGATCAACTCGGAAACCGACTTCGTGGCCAAGAACGAGGACTTCCAGAACCTCGTGCGCGAAGTGACCAAGGTTGCCCTGCAAACCGGCGAGTCGATCGAAGTGGTGAAAGCCGCTGATCTGAACGGCGAGACCGTGGAACAGGTGCTGACCAATGCCATCGCCCGTATCGGCGAGAACATGACCCTGCGTCGTCTGCACGTTCTGGAAGGCGATACCGTCGTCTCCTACGTCCATAATGCCGCGACCGAAGGCATGGGCAAGATCGGCGTGCTGGTCGCGCTGAAAGGTGACGCCGCCAAGGCGCAGGCCATCGGCAAACAATTCGCCATGCACATCGCCGCCACCGCGCCGCTGTCGCTGTCGGAAGCCACGCTGGACCCGACCGTGCTGGAGCGTGAACTGGCTGTGCAGACCGCCAAGGCGCTGGAAGAAAACGCCACTTCGGCCAAGCCGAAGCCGGAGCAGGTGATCCACAACAACATCATTCCCGGCCGGATGAAGAAGTTCCTCGCCGAGAACACGCTGCTGGGTCAGGCCTTCGTGATCAACCCCGACCTGACCGTGGAAGCTGCGGCGAAAGAGGCTGGCGTTGAAATCACCGGCTATGCCCGCGTCGCCGTCGGCGAAGGCATCGAGAAGAAGGAAGAGGATTTCGCCGCCGAAGTCGCCAAGGCGCTTCAGGGCTGATCCGGTTTCCAGACCGACAGAAACGGCGCCTTCGGGCGCCGTTTTCTTTTGCAGGTGACAGCGGCGCGCCGGGGACGATAGTGCATGTGTGCGATTCCCTGGCCGGAGCTTCCCGTTGCGCTTTTCCATCCTTCTGTTTGCAGCCGCTTTCTGTGCCAGTTCTGCCCTTGCGGATACAGTCACGGTGAAGCGCGATTACAGCCTCCGTGCCGCTGACTGGAAGGCACGCGACGAGGCCTGTGTCTCGGCCTTCCAGAAAGCGATCTTTCCGCAATATGAAGGGCTGCGCCGGGTCCGGTTGACCAGGATGGTCACCTTCCTTGAAACATCGACCGTGGTGGTCGGCACCTGGCCGGATGTGCAGTTTCACAGCCGCTACGGCGATACGGCGGGCGTTCTGACCTGCGTGCTGGATCGGCGCGGGCGCAAGGCGACGGATGTCGGCGTGGTTTTTTCCGGCGCGGGGCTTGCAGGGTTCCTGAGGCATCCGCTGGCCGCTATGACCGAAGCGTCCAAACGCCTGAACCAGTCTTTCAGCACCAGCCTTCTTCCGTAAGCGCCTATTCCGCTGCGCGCAGAACCGGCGACAGGCGGTGATGCAGGATTTCGTTCAGCAGGGTGCCCTTGGCGACGGCCTGGGCGGTGGTCTCCACATTGAGCGCCTGCCGGGCCAGCCGCAAGTGCTTTTCCACCATGGCGACGGAAACCCCCATGCGCTGCGCGACCTCCTGCGTGGTCTTGCCCTCGGCCACCCATTCCAGCGCCTCGCGCTGGCGCTGCGAAAGCGTGCGGCGCTGCGGAGTGAAGGGCAGGTGACAGATGCGCAGATGCATGGCATGGGCAACGGCCTGCAAGGCAGCGCCTTCGCCTGCGACAACCGCATCCACATCGTCATGGTTCAGTCCGGGGTCAGCGGCCAGACCCAACGCACCCTTCTGGCGCGGGCTGGCCTCAGGGAAGCTGATGGTGATGCCTGCGGTCAGGCCAAGCGCCGCATTCTGCGCCACCGATTGCGCCTCGTCCGGCGCAAGCTGGCCTGCGGCGTGACGTTCGGCCACCCAGCGCCAGGTGCAAAGCCCGTCATGCTCCAGCGCCCAGCGATAGAGCGGCGTGCGGGCATAGAAGCCGCCTCCGAAATACATCTGGCCATAGCCGGGGTCGAAGGTGCTGAGAAACAGCATATCCTCTGGCCGCCCCATTGAGGCCCCGTGCCGGAACCGGCTGAAGCCGTAGTTCACGCGGGCAAAACCGAGATCGGCAAAGAATCCGGTCGCCATGGACCAGACTTCAGCCGTCTGTTTGGCCGTCGCGATTCCGTTCAGCAGGTCAAGAATCCGCGTCACCAGCATGCCTTTCGCAAGGTCCGAGTCATCTGTTTCAAGGCTGCCTGTTCCACTGCGGCCTGTCGACCTTCCCACGGGCATATGCGCGCGAAATACTGACCGTTCAATCAAAAGTTTATGACTGGCGCGGGCAAGCGGGGCATGTCGCGGATGGGCTGGCAGCGGCGGGCGGACTGCGATAGCACGGGCCAAACGGTGCAGAGGCAGGCAATGGAACAGCAGGATCGGTATGATGTGATCATCATTGGCGGCGCGGTCATGGGCGCTTCGGCAGCGTTCTGGCTGACCAGGATGCAGCCCGGCCTGCGTGTTCTGGTGGCGGAGCGTGACACCAGCTTCGCGCAAGCCTCCACCGCGCTTTCCGTCGCCTCGATCCGCCAGCAATTCACCACGGCGGTGAACGTGGAAATCTCGCGCTTTGGCGTGGGCTTCATCCGTGATTTCCGCGAAAGCCTTGGGGTCGAGGCGGGCGTTGGCTCGCTGGGTCTGAGGGAAAACGGCTATCTGTTCCTCAGCCACAGCGACGAGGGGCGGGTGATCCTTGAGGAAGTGGCCGCGATGCAGCGCGCCCATGGCGCCGCGACCGAGGTGCTGGCGCCCGAGGCAGTGCAGGCGCGGTTTCCATGGATGCAGGTGGACGACATCACCGCAGGCTCTTTCGGCAGCCGCGATGAAGGCTGGTTTGACAATATGGGCCTGCTCGCAGGCTTCCGCGCGGCGGCAAGGGCGCAGGGGGCGGAGTTTGTGACCGACCGCGCCACCGGGCTGACGGTGGAAGGCGGGCGGGTAACGGCGGTGACGCTGGAAAAGCGCGGCACCATCGCCTGCGCCGCCGCAATCAATGCCGCCGGCACCCGCGCGGCCGAGATCTGCCGCTGGGCAGGCCTCGATCTGGCGGTGGAGCCGCGCAAGCGCACCGTCTTCGTAATTGACGCGCCGAACGCCCGCCACCCAGAGGCGCCCCTGCTGGTGGATGCGGGCTACTATCTGCGCCCCGAGCATGAACACTGGATCACCGCCACCGTGCCGCAGGACGATGGCCCCTGCGATCCGGATGATTTCGACCCCGACCTGCATCTGTTCGAGGATGTCATCTGGGAGCAGCTTTACAATCGCGCGCCGGGGTTCGACGCGGTGAAGGTGGTGCGCCACTGGGTCGGGCATTACGCCTATAACACGCTGGATCAGAACGCGATTCTCGGGCCGCACCCGGAACTGCCGAACCTGTTTCTGATGAACGGTTTTTCCGGCCACGGGCTGCAACAATCGCCCGCCGTCGGGCGCGGCATTGCCGAACATCTGCTGACCGGCGGCTGGCAGAGCATCGACCTCAGCGACCTGTCGGTCGCGCGGATGCTGGAAAACCGCCCGTTCCGCGAACGCGCGGTGGTCTGATCAGCGCGCCGCCTTCGCCGTTTCCACCCGTGCCGCCGCGCGGGTTTCTGCGGTGAGGGCGGGTGCGAGTGCCACCATCGCATCATACTGCGTCAGGAAAACCCGGCCGCTGAGTTCGTGCAGGAAATGGCTGCGCGACAGGCGGTCCATCACCGGGCCTTTCACCTCGGACAGGTGCAGCGTCACGCCGCCGTCGCGCAGGCGGGCATTCAGCGCCTCCAGCGTTTCCAGCGCCGAACTGTCGATCACATTCACCGCATTGCAGATCAGCACGATATGGCGCAGGCCGGGGTTATCGGCGATTTCGGCCAAAAGGCGATCTTCCAGAAAGCGCGCATTCGGGAAGTAAAGGCTTTCGTCGATGCGGATCGACAGCACATCGGTCGCCGTCACCACATTATGCCGGTCGATATTGCGGAAATGCTCGGTCCCCGGCACCTGACCCACCACCGCGACATGCGGGCGCGATGACCGCCACAGATGCAGCCCGAGTGACAGCGCCACCCCGGCGCTGATGCCGGTTTCCACCCCCAGAACCAGCGTCACCAGAATGGTGGCCAGCATTGCGGCAAAATCGGCACGGCTGTAGCGCAGGGTCCGGGGCAGGGCGCCCAGATCAACAAGGCTCAGCACCGCCACGATGATGGTGGCCGACAGCGTGGCTTTCGGCAGATCGGCCAGCAGCGGCGTGAGGAACAGCGTGGCGGCGGCCATGCCCACGGCGGTGAAGGCGCCCGCCGCCGGGGTTTCGGCGCCTGCGTCGAAGTTCACAACAGATCGCGCGAAACCGCCCGTCACCGGAAAGCCGCCCGAGACGGCGGCGCCGACATTCGCGGCGCCCAGCGCGATCAGCTCCTGATCCGGGTCGATACGCTGACGGCGTTTGGCGGCCAGAGTCTGCGCGACCGAGATCGTCTCCACATAGCCGACCAGCGCAATCAGCAGCGCGGGCACCGCGATCTGTGACCACAGAACCGGGTCGAACGGGGGCAGGGTGGGCACAGGCAGACCACGCGGGATGTCGCCCACCACCGGCAGCGTCAGGGCGAACAGCTTGACCGCGAGGATGGTCAGCGCCACGGCCAGAATGGGCGCCGCGCGCGACAGCGCGCCCGCCAGCCTTGCGCTGAGGTTGAACCGCGCGATCAGCAAGGGTTTCAGCCGCGTGCGGCTCCAGAACAGGAAAGCAATGACCGCGCCGCCGATCACGAGGGCCGAAGGTTTGGTGTCACTCAGTTTTGCCCACAGCGAGGACAGCAGATGCGGCAGCGTCTCGCCCCGTGCTGAAACGCCAAGGATCTGCGGAAGTTGCCCGGCGGCGATCAGGATGCCTGAGGCGGTGATGAAGCCGGAAATCACCGGATGGCTGATGAAATTCGCCAGAAACCCCAGCCGCAGCACACCCATCGCCAGCAGCATCAAGCCTGACAGCATCGCCAGAGCTACCGCCGCGCCAAGGTATTCCGGCGTGCCTTGTGCCGCCAGCGGCGCCACCGCCGCCGCCGTCATCAGGCTTGCCACCGCAACCGGCCCCACCGCCAGCGTCCGCGAGGTGCCAAACAGCGCGTAAAGCACCAGGGGCGCGATCGAGGCGTAAAGCCCGACCTCGGGCGGCAGGCCCGCCAGCAGCGCATAGGCCAGCGATTGCGGGATCAGCATGATCGTCACGATCACCGCCGCCAGCAGGTCATTGCCCAGCGTCTCGGCGGTGTAGCGCGATCCCCAATCCAGGATCGGCAGGTAGCGGCGTGGATTCAGGCGCATCGCAGACTCCGTCATGCCGGAACGGCAGATCAGGCCGGAATAGCCCCGGAAAAATCACATTGCAAGTATTGAATATGTATTAGGCTTGCCGGGCGGCCTCAGCCGCGGCACGGATGGCCCGGATATTCTCGCCATAGGGCGCCGGATTAGCAACCGAGCCACCCTTGAACACGCCCGAACCCGCGACCAGAACATCAGCCCCGGCTGCCGCCACCAAAGGCGCGGTTTCCGGTGTCACACCGCCGTCGATTTCAATGTGAATCGGCCGGTCGCCGATCATGGCGCGCAGGGCGCGCACCTTGCCGACCTGGCTGTGAATGAACTTCTGGCCACCAAAGCCGGGGTTCACCGTCATCACGCAGACCAGATCCACCATGTCGAGCAGATAAGACAGGCTATCCAGCCCGGTCGCCGGGTTCAGCGCCAGACCCGCCTTGATGCCATGCGCGCGGATCGCCTGAAGCGTGCGGTGGATATGCGGCCCGGCCTCTAGATGCGCGGTCAGAACATCGGCACCGGCCTGGGCGAAAGCATCGATGTAAGGATCGACCGGCGCGATCATCAGATGCACGTCCATCACGCCCTTGATGTGCTTGCGGATCGCCGCGCAAGTGGCTGGCCCGAATGTCAGATTCGGAACGAAGTGGCCGTCCATCACATCGACATGCACCCAGTCGCAGCCTTGCGCCTCGATGGCTTCGCATTCGGCACCGAAATTGGCGAAATCGGCGGAAAGGATCGACGGGGCGATCTTGATGGCGCGGGAGAAGGTCATGGGCGCGGTCCTTGTGGCTGCTGATCGTTCTTTGGCCTTCGCCGGGCCGGAATGCAAGCGTTACAGGGTTTTCAGGCTTCGCATGATAGTTTATATTACATAATCATCATTATCAGATTCAAATAACCTGACCCGCCGCCCAGCCCGACGACCACGCCCATTGAAAATTGTAGCCGCCCAGCCAGCCGGTCACATCCACAACCTCGCCGATGAAATAGAGCCCCGGTACAGCCTTCGCCTCCATCGTGCGGGCATCCAGCATATCGGTGCTGACCCCGCCCAGCGTCACCTCGGCGGTGCGATAGCCTTCACTGCCCACCGGCGTGATGCGATGCGCATGGACCAGCGCTGCCAGATGGTCGAGCGCCGCGTTCGGCTGATCGGCCAGATTGCCAGTCAGGCCCGAAGCTTCCTCCAGATACCGCGCGAGCTTTTCCGGCACGACCCGCGCCAGCGCCGTGCGCAGCGCGATACGCCCGCCGCTTTGCCGCTGGGCGCGCAGCACCGCACCGGCATCCTGACCGCCTGCGAGGTCCAGCGTGATCGCATCACCTTCGCGCCAATAGGAACTGATCTGGAGGATCGCAGGCCCCGACAGCCCGCGATGGGTGAACAGCACCGCCTCGTCGAACCGCGTGCGGCCATGGCTGGCGCTGCCGGTCACCGCCGTGCCGGACAGCAGCTTCGTCCGCTCCAGCTCCTGCGCGGCGAGCGTCAGCGGCACGAGCGCCGGGCGTGTCTCTTCCAGCCCAAGACCGAAGCTCTCGGCGATGCGATAGCCATAGCCGGTCGCGCCCATCTTCGGGATCGACTTGCCGCCCGTCGCCACCACCACGCTTTGCGCCATCACCGCGCCGCGCGCGGTCTCGACGCGAAAACCCGGCCCGTCCCGCGTCACCGCCCCCAGCTCTGTCCCGAGCCACAGCATGCCACCCGCCTGGGCCAGATGCCGGGTCAGCATTTGCACGATCTGAGTGGCCGAGCCATCGCAGAACAACTGCCCCAGCGTCTTTTCATGCCAGGCGATTCCCGCCGCATCCAGCCGCGCGATGAAATCCCATTGGGTATAACGTTTCAGCGCCGACAGCGCGAAATGCGGGTTCCTCGACAGAAAGCGTTCGGCCCGGATGTCGAGATTGGTAAAGTTGCAGCGCCCGCCGCCCGAGATGCGAATCTTCTCGCCCGCAGCCTTCGCATGATCGACCACCAGCACGCGACGGCCTCGCCGCGCCGCTTCGATCCCGGCAAAAAGCCCGGCCGCCCCGGCCCCAAGAATGATTGCATCCACTTCGGTCATGCGGGCGGCTTAGCACAGGTCGGAAAGCCTGCAAAAGCCTCTTGCACCCTCCGCGAAGCTTGGCTAAACACCGCCGCACGGTTGGGGTGTCGCCAAGTGGTAAGGCAGCGGTTTTTGGTACCGCCATACCTAGGTTCGAATCCTAGCACCCCAGCCAAATCCTCCACAGTATGACCTGCCCAGTGCACCAAAGACTTAACTTTGGCCCGCAAGTCCTTCATATTTCACAAAACTTTCGAAATTCCTTTCAGACCCTCTTGTCAGGGGGCGCGGCTTTGACTAAACACCGCCCCACGGTTGGGGTGTCGCCAAGTGGTAAGGCAGCGGTTTTTGGTACCGCCATACCTAGGTTCGAATCCTAGCACCCCAGCCAATCAAATTTTCCCTTTAAAATCAAAGACTTAATAACATGGCCGTGTCGCCATGTGTTACAGTCTTGTGGGTGTTCCACATGGGCCGGGAACCACAGTTGCGACTCTCCACGGGATGAAGAAAAAGGCGAGGCAAACGCCCCGCCCTTCCCATTGGTTTGAAACGAACCAGAACTGGCACCGCGCAGCGGAGAACTTTGCCGCCGTGCCATGTCGGGGTTGATGGGCGTGAATAGACCCGCGCACTTTCCGACTGATCGCAACACATTCGGCCAGAAGCCTCGGCCCGGCGTGTCCACCGCATACCTATTCATACGCGCGGGCCGAGGAATGTCGGTTGGGATGGAAAGAAAAACGGGCGCCAGTGAAGGCGCCCGTTTTGGTCGCGGTCAGGCCGCCAGCTTCTCAATATCAGCGACCATAGCCAGACAAGATTCCTTAGCCGTAAGAAGCGCCACGAGCGCGATATCAGAGCCGCCCCGCGCCTTCTCGGCCAAGTCATTCACCAGACGCTCGGCCTCCTCAGTCGCGCGATAAAGCTCCGCCAGACGTTCCGGCAGAATATTCCAGTGCACCAGCACATCCGCGAGCTCTGCCTGCGCGGCGGTATCGGACCGGGTCAAGGCCTTCACAGTCGCCTCGCGCAGTTCAAACATAAACTTGCCGGTTTCACCGACAAAAAATTCATACACCGGGACAGCATGTTCGGATTCGGAAAACACCTCAAGAAAGGCTTCGGTGGTTCCGTTCGTGATGCCACACAAGGCCTGACGCACAGCACTTTGAAGGCTGTCCATGTCCAACAGCATATCAAAGGCGACGTCCCGCATGACGAACCGAGTTCCACCGCCATAGACGGCCTCCAAGTGGCCCGCCTCGGCGGTTGCGGTTTCGGGCGTGTTCGTGTTATCCATAGCCATATCGGCCTCCTTCTGGATGTTGGTTTCAGTGATGGACGAAAGTTTAATGTTCATTTCAGAACCTCATGTCTGATTGCGTTTGGTAGTCGATAGTCTCAGGACAGGGGCGGAAGCCTTCTCAGTTTCCGAGGCCGGGTTGGCCTTCCGCCGTCTGTCAGGGCATTTTGCCGTGATTCGTGACTGCACGAGCCAGAATTTTTCTGCCGTAGGCAATTTCAAGATTTTGCGTTTTTGGCTGTTTTTTATTTTTCGCCCACATATGCGGCAGAATTTTCAGTGAACAGACTAAATTACAGTCGTTTTGAAAACTTTCCATCACGCCGCCACCGCCACCCCTTCCGCAAAATTCCCCCGGCAAGCCTCAGGCAGAACGTCCGCAGCGGCCAGCACCTCGGCCAGCTTGTCGCGCAGGTCGGTGCCGGTGCTGGTGGCGGCGGCCATGAAGGCCCCGGCCAGATCAGACAGCAGGCGGTCATAGGCGGTATCGGGGAGGCTTTTGAAGGCCGCGCCGATCCGCCCACCCATGCCTTCATAGGTTGCGGCGATCTTGTCGGCGCTTTGCTTGGCCTTCTGTTCCATCTGGCGCGACGCCTTGGCCTGTATCGCATTGGCGCGGGAGAAGTCGCGTTGAAGCTGGCGGGTTTGCGCTTCCAGCTTGATAATCAGGCCGGTCAGTTCGGCGGTCATACTCTTTACTCCTAGAACACTGTCAGCCCGAGAACCTCGGGATCAGGCGAACCAGCCCAGATTGTCCTTTCAGACCAGATCCTCCCTGACCAGTCCCACAGCTTCTCCCGCCCGCATCCCGGTCAACAGGCAGGTGGTCAGGACAGCGCCAATCCTCCCGTCCTCCACTGCGGTCAACCTGCGCACCTCGTCATCGGTCAAGGCGGCATAGCTTCGGGGTTTCCCCTTCACCTCCACCCGAACCATCGTAAAGGGGTTCTCTGAAAGCTGACCTTCATAGACCGCCCAGTCCATGAAGTGCCCCACCTGCCCCACGGTACGCTTCTGGGTTCTGGCGCTGATCCTGTCCCCCGTGCTCAGGTCCACCAACCGGTCCAGCCCGAAACCCTTGGTCTTGCCGGACTTGCCGACATTCGGGCCGAGAAGGGCAACCCGCCGCTGGAAGGACAGGGCATCTTCCCTGCGTATTGCCCCGATCGGTTTTGCCCCGAAGGCCGAGACGAACAGCCCCACCGAGAACCGCACCGACTTGAATCCGCCTTGCTGCAACTCTCCCGAACGGCGGTTCAGGTAGTCCCGCGCCAGTTCGGCCACGGTCTTTTTGCCCACCACCACGACCGGGGTAAAGACCGCAGGCTGAACCTTGACAGGTTCGGGCTTCTCCACCTTCTGCCCCGCCTTGGCCTTTGCAATGATCTCCTCATACTTTGCATTGACCTCGGCAGCCCGTGCCTTTGCAATCCGGGCATCCCCGGTCTTGAGCGACTGCTTGTAGGCCTGCCCGAGAACGGCTTGCAGTTCCTTGGGGTAGTTGCGGCGGTAAAGCCACGTCTGTTGCTTGAGATAGGCATACTGAATACGAACGGACATGCGTCCTCCTTTTGGGGCAAAGGCCCCAGTTTCGAGTTGATCCTGATTTTTCTGATGCTTCGCCTTGGCTTACAGGGATAACGAGGTTCCCTGCCCTGCCTCTTCGGGGTCCAGAACCCTGAGTATCATCGAGCGTTCCGGCTCCCCGTATTCGCCCGCCAGCGGCCCTGTCAGAGCCACCCCCGTAATGCCGCCCACCAGCACCTGTGCGACGCGGAACAGATGCTCGGGCACCTCGTCAAAGTCCCGGATCACCACCACATCACCGGGTTCCACCGAACCACCCTGCCTTCAGGCACTCCTTGAACAAGGCCATGGCCAGCCCATGACTGACCCGGCCTGCCACCCACACCACCAACATAAGGCTGATCCAGCCACGCGTTGCGAAAAGAAAACCTCCGGCTAAGCCAAAAATATTGAACGCCTTCATGGTAAGCTCCTGTTTCTACTTCCTAATTCATATACGGGAGGAATCTCTCTTTTCTTGTACGCGTCAGGCAAAAGCCTATTGTGAAGGGGCAAAAAACGAGTAAAGTTTCTAATTATTGAGGTGGACGCAACCCATTGAAGTGACTAGGCATGCCAGCCAAGAAGCTCATCGCAGCGAAAAACAAGATGATGGCGACCCTTGATGTCAATGGGGATGGTGTAATTGATCATCGGGATGCTTTTGTTGCTGCTAAAATCGCAGGGGCCGCTGTAGTAGGCACGGGTGCGACAGCCTTTCTGTCTGCGTCTGCGGGCACCGCAATCGTCGCTTCTGGGGCGACGGCGATTGCTACGAAAGTTACCGCTATAGCCGGAGCCACCGCTGGCGCGTTCATAGCGGCTACTTTTGGCACTGCTACAGCAACGGTTTCAATCCTAGCCCTTGGCCCCACCAGCGTCTTGCTTGCCTCCGCAACAGTAACAAGTGCAGTTAGTGCAAAACTATTCGCTGCGTCAGCCACAGCAGGCGCGTTGATTGGGCAATCAACTGCTGGAGCCGTGGCGGGTTTCCCCATCATCAAATCCATTGCCCTCTCGAATGCAATCGCAGCAAATGAAGTCATTCTTGTTGCAGGTGTTCCTATGGCGGTCAATGTGGCCATAGCGACAGGCTTTGTCGCCATCGTGATCGTTGGTGGATACGCTTACTATCTCCTGACCAAAGACCGGATCACAGACGGTAATATGTTATTTTCTCCCACTTGAGGCCTAGCTCGATACGCGGCTCATTGATGAAAGTCATTAGGCATGATTAAAGGCATAATATTTTTAACAACTTGCGCATCAATTCTTGCTGCATGCTCATCCAAAACCTTACCTAATGATTCAGCAAAAGAGGTGGCGATTAGTAGGGTTTTCTCGAAGTCTTTCTCAGATCCTGGCCCTGACAAGGGTATCCTAATCGTAAAGCGTGACGAAGGAATTTATGGCGGAGCATGTGCTACCAAAGTTTACATTAACGCCTTACATGCCGCCAATATCAGGCCTGGTGAGAAGGTCACACTCTATGTGCCCGCCGGGAAGGTGATCGTGAGTGCTGAACCATCCGGTATTTGCGCCGGAGCGTTAGTTGAGGAATCTATTGACGATGTCCCGACAGACGAGAAAGCCGCGATCCGTGCCGACCTGGAGGCGCTACGCGAACATGTCGGCGGCATGGGGCCGGTGCGTTTTTCCGCCAATGTCAGCCCGGAGCCTTTCGCGCGGGGCTTCACCCACAGCTTCACCGTCGATTTCGACGACGAAGCCGCGCGCGACGCCTATCTGGCGCATCCCGAACATCAGCGCGCCGGCGCGCGGCTGGTGGCGGCGCTCGCGGGCGGCACCGACGGCCTGCTGGTGATCGATCTCGACTTGGCGGCAACAGTGTAGATCCCGCCGCCGCCGCTCGCGCGCTACCCCATCCTCAGCGCGATGACCCCGGCGACGATGGACAGCGCCGCGGCACCGCGCCAACCCGTCATGCGCTCGCCGAGCGCGAACACGGAGATCAGCATGGCGAACAGGATCGAGGTCTCCCTGAGCGAGGCGACGGAGGCGACATGCGCCTGGGTCATCGCCCACATGGCAATGGCATAGGCGGCGGCGCTGAGAACCCCGGCGACGATCCCGCTGGCCCATTCGCGTCCGGATGCGGCGAGAAGGCCACGCCCGCGATAGAAGAACCCGATGACGACGGCGCACAGCCCGTCGCAGACGAACAGCCAGGCCGCATAGCTCGCGGCCGTCGGCGCCAGCCGCACGCCGCTGCCGTCCGTCAGCGTGTAGCAGGCGATGCACAGCGACGTCGTCAGCGCATAGCCGACCGCGGCGCGGTTCGGCACCGCCGCCTGCCCGCCACGCAGCGACATCAGGAGCGTGCCGAGCGAAAGCAGCAGGATGCCCAGCATCGCCAGGCCGCTCGGCACCTCCGACAGCACGAAGACGCCGCCGACGGCGGTCATCAGCGGCGCGGTGCCGCGCGCCAGCGGATAGGCCTGCGCCAGGTCGCCATGCTCATAGGCACGGATCAGGAACAGCCGGTAGCCGATATGGATGATGACGGACGCGATGATCCAGGGCCACACTTTCGGACCCGGCACATCGACGACCAACAGGAACGGCGCGGCCGAGACCATCATGCCGAACGAGGTCAGCGTGATCGAGGCGAAGCGGTCGCCCTGCACCTTCACCAGCGCGTTCCAGCTTGCGTGCATGGCGGCGGAAATCAGCACGGCCGCAAAAACGAAGGGAGTCATGCCTGTGCGCCCCGCCCTGTGGAAACCGACATTCCCCAAGTGGCCTGCCGCTTGACTTCAAGATCGCCTGATTTTGCTCGCTGGGCAAGCGTTTTTCGCCCCGAGCGGTGTCTGTCGTCGCGCAAACGGCCGAAGTCGGGTGGATCAAGCCTCGAACCCGCAGCATTCTGGCCCGGCAGAGCCGCTTTTCCGCGCGGCAGACGGACCTGTCCTGCCGCTTTCGTTCAGCTTGGGCATGGATCGTGGTCATGCGCATGACGGAGGCGTTCGAAGACGGCGGATGG